>NZ_JBHVVB010000001.1:0-1372604 GCF_042883835.1 Paenibacillus sp. NPDC058177
AAACCCAAACCCAAACCCAAACCCAAACCCAAACCCAAACCCAAACCCAAACCCAAACCCAAACCCAAACCCAAACCCAAACCCAAACCCAAACCGCACTAATTCCAATCCTTACTAAAAATAGACAAAAAAAAGACCGCTTACATTATAAGCGGTTACAGTTCACAAAAAAATTTGGAACCGTGCAGTTTTGGATAGGAGTGGAGAGAAACCATACTGTAGATACAGTATATTGTATCCGTTTACATTCTGTCAATACTTTATTTGAATAATTTGCTCACTGCTGGATATTATTGTTGTCCATCGCCATAAGTTTCGGGCCAGTGTTTTATCTTTTTCTGAATAAACTAATCTTTTATCTTTGTTATTTGCATTTTGGGAGGAGAGGATGACACGTTTCTCCCGAGGCCAAGTCTATTAATGTAATCCTGTGTAGATGTGTGGTACAATAGGAAAGTATTTTTAGAGATTGCTAGTTTCGTAATGTCGTCAATGTCCGGTAGCCGGGATTTTTTTACTGTGCTGCAATAGATACATGCCTTAATATTTGGGTATGTGAATATACATAGAAGTGTTGTTCGTCAGGCAATTCATTTTTTTCAGTACTACCGCAACTTTTCAAGCCCTGCCCGGTAATAATATGTAATGCTCGGGACGGGAAAGACGTGGAAGGCGAGGAGGCCGAAACTCACCATGACGGATTCCCAGTTGATCCAGCAAATCAAGCAAGGAAATACAGAATTATATTCGGAATTGATGCGGCGTTATCAGCGCAAGATTTTGGCGTTTGTGTACCATATGCTGAAGAATTCCCATATGGAGCTCATCGCAGAGGATCTCTGCTCGGAGACCTTTTACAAGGCGTTCCGTAGTCTACATTCCTTCCGGGAAGTAGATGCATCTTTTTCGACCTGGCTATATACGATCGCTCGTAATACGGTGCTTAGTGAACTTCGTAAGAACCGTGCCGGTAACGTATCCCTCGAAGAGAGTGGATATACACCTGTAGCACCACTGGAGGTAGCCCCGGAGCAGGCTGCACTTCGCAAAGAACGGATGAACCTAGTTCGTGAAGCCATTAACAATCTTCCTGAGAAGCAGCGGTCGGCGCTGATTCTGCGTGAATACGACCAGATGGATTATCAGGAAATTGCCGTGATTCTCGATCAGAGTGTCAGCTCCGTGAAATCATTATTGTTCCGTGCCAGGAGCAGTGTGAAGCTCCAACTCGAATCCTATTTCTATGAGCCTGCCTATGATGAGGAGCAGGTTGAGAGGATGTAAGGTCAATGGACTGCAGGGAAGCGCAAGAAAGTATCCCCGCTTTATGGGACGCTCCCCGCAACGACCCCCAGCGCAAATTGCTTGAGAAGCATATCGAGAGTTGTCCTTACTGCGCGGCCGAATGGGCGTTGTGGCAGGAGAGTAGTCAGTTGGTTTTTGAGTTGCAAGAGGAAATTAGCGACGAACGCGCAGAAGCAGTAAATGCAAAGGTTATGGAGCGGATTTACCTGGAAAGTCCTTGGCTTATGCCGGGTGACGGCAGATCAGCAGGGAATTCCATGATTTTCCGCCATCGGATCAGCCTTTGGATTGCCTGTTTTTTGGCGGTGTTCATTTGTAGCTTCCTTTACTTTACGTTGTTCAAGACACCTAGTAATACTATGTCGGCGCAGAGTGGCATAGTGGAGACCGGCATTGCTGGCGTTTCCCTGGATTGGCAGTCAACTTATCCTGGAATGACCTCGGAAGGCGGAATCATTGAGCCTTTTGTAGTGAGTATGGGACCTACACACCCGCAATATTGGATGATGCTGTCCATGCTTGGTGTAGGGCTGTCGGTATTCTCGTTGACCCGCTTGAACCGTTATCGTAGACAATGAGAGATCCCTTTACACCTGTAAAGAGGATCTTTTTGTTATTTACAACGTATTTCATAATTGCACCTGCTCTCTTAAAAAGAAGACTTTTGCTTGTATCCGTGTTACATTAAGAAGCAATACTATAAGGAAGGGTGATTCGGATGCTGCTGGGCTTAGTGCGGCACGGGCTGACAGATTGGAATGCGGCTGGTAGGATACAGGGGCAGAGTGATATTCCACTGAACGACGAGGGGAAAATGCAGGCAGTCATGTTAGGAGAAAGACTATTGCAGGAGCCTTACCGCTGGGATTATTGCATTACTAGCAGTCTGTCCCGAGCGGCAGAGACCGGAAGTATTGTTGCCGAGAAGCTGGGCATTCCACTGCTCGAAGCAGATGGACGAATCCGGGAACGGGCCTACGGCCAAGTGGAAGGACTGACCTCGGCAGAGCGTGAAGAGAGATGGGGCAAGGAATGGAACACGCTTGAGCTCGGACAGGAGAAGGATGCGCAGCTGCAGGCACGAGCACTTGACTTCATGGAGGACATCTCCGCCCGATATCCGGACAAGAATATCCTGGTCATCTCGCACGGTGGGTTCTTGGCCCAACTGTATGTTGCTTTATATAAGGATAAATATGTGGAGCGGATCGGTAACCTTTCACTGACTATTCTCGAGAAAAAAGGACAGGAATGGAACCCGCTGTTATACAATTGTTCACGTCATATCCTGCAGAACCAGCGTTAACCCGACCATTCGGGTTATTTTTTTTGCGTGAAAAGGAATAAAAAGGGCATTAAATCCCATAATGGTAGTAAAACGGTGAGGCGATAAAACATGAATCTGGCGGATATGCTCACTTACGCAGATATTGGTCAGCTAACCGCCATTGCGGGACGCTACCAGTGCCAATGCAAGCAGAATTCCAAGCATGATTTGATCCAAAGCATCTTGGTTACGCTGGGAAGCCGGAATTTTCTGGAGTCGTATATCCAGGGGAGCAGTCCGGAAGAATTACGTTTCTTGAACACACTGCTGTTCGATGGACGCAGCCACTTCAGTCTTGAGGATCTGTTGGCGGCAGCGAGGCAGGCAACCTTTGATGCTGCTCCAGATAAGCAAGGGAACTATCGGGAACTGGTATCACGCTTCAAAAACGGAGGCTGGCTCTTTAACGGCGCTTCACAACAGACACGGTATTTATACCAGATGCCGGGCGACTTGAAGGCACGTTTTCGGGAAGCCCTGGGCCGGCACATTCTGGAGAAGGTTGACGGAAGTCCAGAGCCTGAAGGGTACCGGAGCGAAGGTGATATGCTGGAGAGTGACTTGTTGCTAATCCTGCGGTATATTGGGGAGAACGAGCCGGAGCTAAATCAGGAAGGAGCGCTTTACAAGCGTTACCAGCAGGGGCTGATGAATGCTCTTCATATCCCGGAGCCGCTGCTTAGCAAGGGGGGGTGGAGGTTCGGATACGGAAGGGCCGGCGAACATTATCCGCCCAGGTTGGCCCTGCTATATGATTACGCCCGTCATCGTCACTGGGTCTCTGAGGCAGGCTTCCGACTAAGGTTGACTGCGGCAGGAGTGGCAGTGCTGGAAGCTGGAAAATGTGAAGACCTGATGCAGTTATTCTCCTTTTGGTTAAGACTGTATAAAGGTGCCATACCCAATCTACCCTCACTGGTGTATTGGATCAGTACAAGTGCAGACCGGTGGGTCAGTGTTCCATCACTGGTCAGGGGAGTGGGCTGGCTAGTCAAGCCGTTTTATTATGATGATGCTACTTCTATTATGGAAGGGCGGGTTTTGCGGATGATGGTACATCTGGGAATGCTGAGGCTAGGTGAGCGCTCGGAAGGGCCTGCCGTCATGATGACATCATGGGGAACCCAGGCTGCGGCGCCAAAGAAGCTTTTTCAGTAGAAGAACAGAAGGTCATTAAAAAGATCTGAATGGTAGACGAACCTATATACCGCGCTTCCTGAATTCTTCTCTTTGCAGAAGAAGCATAGCCGGGGGTAGGCACAGACACATTCATCGATGTGGAAGCCATAATGTTGAACGGAGCTGGAATTGGTGAATATGATTTAGTAGGAGCCGGCTTCAATGTAACCGAAAACAAAAGAAGGCCCGAAAACACGGAATCTCTTAAACAGCGGAGGTGTATCGAATGGACAAAATGAAGGCTACCTATGAAGTGATGCTTGGACTTGCAGCAGAAATGGTGTGGGACGAAGCGCTGCGAAAGCGGCGTACCGACATCTTGTACCGGGAGATCGACACGGCGCTGGCTGCGGGGGACGAGACTGCTTTCCGGAATCTGACCGCAGAGCTGAAAAACCTGGCTTAAGGATCTTATACATTTTCAGGACCCGCAAAGTACCTGAGAAAAAATCAAGGCATCAGCCTCACGTAGTGGGGCTGTTTTGGGATATCAGGACATAAGGTGCTTAAATAGGCCGGATGTCCTGATATTTATGTTGAAGTGACTTTTACGGATTCAAAGGTAGACGATCATCTCGGGCGTTCACTATAATAGGACCTGTATATTTCTGACTTGGCTCTATATTATCAACAAAGGAGAGGAACGAGATGAAATTTAGTGATTTTGATCCCGCAGCCTGGAAAGAGAATGGAAAATTCTATGATACTTGTCTGATTCCTTTCACGGGTTTGCAGGGTACAGAGAGCCCTGTTGAGACAGCTGCCGCGCTTGAAAGACTGCGTGATTTTATGGACATTGTTGAGATTCCATTTCGTGGCCGAATTGTGACCTATCCCGCTTTGCAGTACATGGGGGCCGGATATAAGGGATTAATTAATGAGCTTTGTCATAAAGTCAAATCCAGTGGCTTCCAGTATGCAGTGGTGCTGACTGTGGATGTGAACCTGTCTGGGCATGAGATTATTGAAAGCGATTTAGTGCTGGCCCTGCCTAATATTGAAGTGCCTCAAGGAGGACGTCTAAATACCATCGTGGGGGACAGAATTCAGGAAATGTGGCAGAAATAAAAGAGGGTTAAATGTGACGAAAAATCAACAATTTATGAATTTATGCCCTTTTCGGCTTGTCACAAAATAGACAATATTCTTGACGGGTTTTGGAGCCTGGGCTATGATTAGGTTGAACTTATGTGACATGTGATCTTATTCATTGAAATCGGATTTAGCAATAAAGAAACAAAATAACTGAAGCGCTTTTATTTCCAAATGGGCACCCATATTCGGTCCAGCCTCTTAATCTTACGGCGATATACATTTTCTTATATATTGAAAGAGGGGGTTATATTGCAATATGAGCAGCTATAATGAGCAACAGGAGACCTGGCCCGACCAACCACCCAGCCGTAAAGAGATGTCACGCAGGCAATTTTTAACGTACACGCTCGGCGGTGCCACTGCTTTTATGGGAGTGGGTGCGATTCTCCCCATGATCCGCTTTGCTGCGGACCCGATACTACATAAGAAAGGCGCAGGGGAGTTCATCAAAGTTGTGGAAACCGGAAAAATTACCGATGAACCACAGGAATTTACATTTGAGCTTCAGCAGCAAGACGGATGGTATGCCAGTACAGCTACGCTGACGGCCTGGATCCGTAAAGATGAGAACGGAGAAATTTATGCGCTTTCACCAATTTGTAAACATCTGGGATGTACGATTGGCTGGAACAATAACAAGACGCACCCGGATGAATATCATTGCCCTTGTCACGGTGCTCGTTATACCAAGCTGGGCAAGAATCTGGCGGTGGCACCGAAACCTCTGGATCAATACAAGACGAAAATTGATAACGGCTGGGTGTATCTCGGAGACATTATACCGAATACCGTAGCTAACAAGGAGGCGTAGATTCCGATGTTTAAAAATGTCTATAACTGGATTGATGAACGTTTGGATATTACGCCGATCTGGAGAGATGTGGCTGACCATGAAGTTCCCGAACACGTCAATCCGGCGCATCATTTCTCGGCATTCGTATACTGTTTTGGCGGACTTACGTTCTTCATCACGGTGATTCAAATTCTCTCTGGGATGTTCCTCACCATGTACTACGTACCCGATATCATTAATGCTTATGCCAGTGTGGAATACTTACAGACAAAGGTTGCATTCGGACAAATTGTACGCGGGATGCACCACTGGGGCGCAAGTCTCGTTATCGTTATGATGTTCCTTCATACGATGCGTGTATTCTTTACCGGCTCTTACAAAGCACCGCGGGAAATGAACTGGATCGTGGGCATGCTGATCTTCTTCGTCATGTTAGGTCTGGGTTTGACTGGTTATTTGCTGCCTTGGGACAACAAAGCGTATTTCGCCACCAAGGTTACGCTGGAGATTGCCAACTCGGTTCCAGTGATGGGACCTGTGCTTAAGGAATTGATGCAGGGAGGTACGATCGTCGGCGCGGAAACGCTGACCCGCTTCTTTGCACTGCATGTATTCTTCCTTCCGGCGGTATTGCTTATTCTGCTTGTAGGACACTTTATCATGATCCGCAGACAGGGTATCTCCGGTCCGCTATAAGACAAGTACTGGATCGTGGCTTAACGGTGCTGGTGATGCGGGGCAACACTTATAAGGAGGAGTACAGATGGCACACGGAGATAACTCCAAAGAAAAGGTCGTATATGTCGGTGATTCCCGTGTACGCAGGGGAAGCGGATTCATTACGCCGCCTGACTATACAGCTTATCCCGGTAAATCGGAAGCTTTTATCCCTAACTTTCTATTAAAAGAGTGGATGGTCGGCGTGGTAGTTCTGGTCGGTATTCTAGTGCTAACCATTTCCGAGCCAGCGCCGCTGGGTTTTCCTGCAAATGCAAGCGCAACAGTCATTCCCATCCCTGACTGGTACTTCCTTTTTCTTTATCAGTACTTGAAATTGCCTTATGCATCGGGGGATTACATCGTTCTCGGTACCCTGGGTGTTACGGGCGTAGCGTTCGGCTCGCTGCTTCTGGCTCCATTCCTGGATACAGGCCGAGAGCGCCGCTTCTATCGTCGTCCGATCGCCTCTTCGTTGATGTTCCTGTCCCTTGCGGCCATAGTCTACCTGACTAACACCGCCTGGACGGAATACAAGCATGAGATGGCGGAGACGGGTCAAATCCCGGAAGATGTTCAGCGTGAGGAAAAAGCGGCGGAGAACCGGGCCAAGGGCTTGCCTACTTCCAGTGCAGTCAAGGCTAAGGAGATTGCAATTGTGGACAAGGATGACCCGGCCATGGCGCTTTTCAAGCAGGCGACCTGTATCTCCTGTCATGCTACCGACTTGAAGGGGGCAGCAGGCCCTTCTCTCCGCGGGGTGGGAGACACTCACGACAAGGAAGCGATTCTTAAAATCATTAAGGACGGCCAGGGACAGATGCCATCTATGCTGGAGGCTGCAACGGGTGCAGGCCTGTCAGATAAGGATATTGACGATCTGGCCGGATGGCTTGCGAAACAAAAAAGTCAACAGTAAAATAGAGTTAACGCAAACCTGATCGTGCATGCGGTCAGGTTTTTGCATGAATATAAGGATTTATATGTTTTAAGTTATAAATCAGCCTTATATTTCTTGCTGAACGGGTACCGTCCATTAGAGGATGGCAAAGCCGTTTCTGCTTGGTCTTGCATAAAGTGTCATCGGGAGGTTAATAGTCAGAATGTCGCAACATTGGGTTGAGAAACTGTTTAAACACCGGGGAATTCTTTGGCTCTTATTCATTGTGAACCTACTCGGTACGATTTACGGGTATATGTGGTACGGCAACCAGCTCGCATACACAGCGGACCACTATCCGCTTTGGCTGCTCCCAATGGTGCCTGACAGCCCAACGGCTAGCCTCTTCTTTACCATAGCACTCCTGTTGCTGTTGTTTCCGCCGAAAAGCCTAAACGGGAATATTGTTCGCGGAATTATTGAAGCGCTTGCGGTAGTCACTTCCGTGAAATATGGGATATGGGCGGTCAGCGTTATTTTTGCCGGGGGCTATCTTGGGGATGCCCTGACCTGGCAGGATTGGATGTTAGTCATTTCTCATACAGGGATGGCTGTGGAGGCTTTGCTATATGCGAGATTCTTCTCGTATCGAAAAATGCTACCCTTGGCCTTAATCTACACATTGTTCAACGATACGGTAGATTATTCCTATGGCGTATTCCCTTGGTTGCCGTCGGTGCTTACAGATCATGTGCAGCAGGTGATGTATTTTACCTTCGCGCTCACGATCTTTAGTACAGCTGCCGCCTGGGTGTTTCATGGTAGGAAAAACCGACTCTGAGGGAGCTCTAACGAGGCGTCATTTCCTTCATTGCATCTGTTCTATCCCTTGTCCTGCTGCCATACATTTAGGGTAGGAGGGATGTCTCATGCCGCGCAGAAGGTATAGTTTGTTGATTGGCCTGATACTCTGCTGGCTGGTGGCCGGGCTGTATGGAGCGACGGGAGCCGCAGCCTTTGGTACCGGAGCGGATCATGCGGGTAGCGGTACAGTGCAGAAAGTTCCAGAGACGACTGATGACGGTTCGGCTGTGCTTGGAGCAAGGAGCGATGCACAGCAGCTGGAACAGGCAGCGGAAGCGCTGTATGGCTATGTGGTGGATGGTAATGTTGCCAAGGTCCGGCAGCTGACCGAGGAAATCTCGCGGATTTTTGTGTCCTCTTCCTTTGAAGGGCTGACCTCGGTGGAAGGCATCAATGCACTGTCGGCTGTAATTATAGACCTGAAGTCTGCCATTGCCGGGGTGAAAATCTCCCCTGAACGCTGGGAGTCTGCTGCCGCGAGACTGAGGCTGGCGGCTAACAGCCTGAATCATCCACGCCAGCCGATGTGGCTCCATTACTACAAGCTGCTGCGTGAGGACCTGAACGCGATGGAGCAGAGTGCCTCTGCTAGTGATTTGACAGCGTGGAAAACGGCGCTGGAGCGGCTGCAGGGCAGGTATGACAATATCCGTCCGGCGGTGCTGATCTCGCGTCAGCCTGAGGTCGTGAATGCCTTAGATTCCTGGCTGTCTTACGCAGCTGGTGTGCCGTCCCAGAGCCAAAAGCCGGAACGTGCCCGGCTTATGGAGATCATCTCATACGGCCAGGAGGCGGTCCGGGTGATGTTTGGCAAGGAAAAGGATGAGCCTGCCCTATCGCTTCCGCTGGCGCCGAAGGAATACGGGGCCTGGGGACTGCTGGCAGCCGGATTTATTATTGCCGCCCTTGTCTACGTCGCTTACCGCAAATACCGCGGCCAGAACGAGGAATGGAAGCCGGTTTAGAGCGGCGGCTTGAGGACTGGAAGCCGATGTAGAGAGGTCCTGAGGATCGGGAGTCGATACAGGGTGACAATGTGAGTATTGGGGCTCATGTAGAGCGACAACGTAAGAGATGGGAGTCTGTATAGAGCGACAACGTTAAGGGATAGGAGCCTATATAGAGCGACAATGTAAGGGATAGGAGCCTATATAGAGCGACAATGTAAGGGATGGAAGTCGGTAAAAGGGCATTCCCTGAGAGCTGTAAGTCGATTTAGAGAGGGACAACCTGAAGATTGGAAATTGATACACTGTGCCCCTAAGGGGGTGGGTAGTCCTTCGACAAGGTTCAGTGGTGGAATTGAACCAGGGGAATGAAGGGGATCGGCGAGGCACGCCGGTCTCTTTTTGTGTTGATTACTAGAGTGAGGAAGGGGTTGGACGGGTTTCTTTTCTAAGGTGAGTCGTTTCTGGACGGGCTTGGAGCGGATAGGAAACTAAGTACGGCCCTGCTTGTACGCGGGCAGTGGAGCTGCTGAAGAAACTAAGTGCAATCTTGACTAGACTGAGCTGTGGGGAGTGGAAGAACTAGGCGCAATCCTGTTTGGATTGAGCAGTGGTGGCAGCGGAAAAACTGAGTGCAATCCTGTGTGGACTGAGCTGTGGGGGCAATTTGAGAACTAAGTGCAATTTTGTACCTTAATTTGTTGGAAATATAGTTTTAGAGGCATTTAGTGGCAAAAATGTATGTTAAATATTGCAATAAAGCCTGTAACAGCCAATCTCGAGGTAATTAAGGTACAGAAATGCACTTAATCACTGGAATGATAAGTTGGAGAGAAAATTAAGGTGCAATATTGCACTTATTTTCGATAGCTAATGCTTTCGGCACCGCGGAATGCCTGAATTACTAAAAAGCCGCTGGTCTGGTTGCTTTTCGCAACCGAACCGCGACTTTTTGCTTGTTTTATCGGGCGGCTGCAATTAGTTAAGTCTCCCGGAACCCTTCACCCTGCACATCATGGACATCGTTGATAATGACGAAGGCGCGCGGATCAACGGATTTGACCAATTGACTGAGCCGGCGGATCTCTTGGCGGGATACCACGCAGTACACCATGTATTTGGCCTGTTTGGAATAAGCGCCGATGGCGGGTATCAAGGTTACCCCGCGCTCCAGCTCCTCGCTAATGAGATCGGCGATCTTTGGGGCCTCGTCGCTGATGATGGTAAAGGCTTTGGCGGCATAGGCGCCTTCCTGTATGAAATCAATGACCCGGGAGGAAATGAATACAGCCACGAGGGTATACAGAATCTTTTCCCGCGAAATGTATAACAGAGAAGCACCAATAATGACGACATCACTGGTAAGGATAACCTGTCCCATGCTCCAGCCGAATTTGCGTCCGATGATCCGTGCAACAATATCGACGCCGCCGGTGGTCCCTCCGAAGCGGAATACGATACCCAGGCCAAGGCCGAGGGTCACCCCTGCATATAATGAAGCGAGAATAAAATCATGCTCTGTGCTAAACGGGTTGATCCAGCCCAGATCGATCATTTTTTCGAACAACCATAGGAATATAGTCAGAGAACCAATACCGACTCCGGTATAGACGATCTGGCGCCCGCCGAGTACCTTCCAGCCCATTAAAAAGAGCGGCAGATTAATTAGTAGTGTAGTCAGAAAGATCGGAATGTGGAACGCGTAGTTTAGCAGGATGGTAATCCCTGTAACACCGCCCTCCATCAGTTGGTTCGGAATGATAAAATACAGCAGTCCGAAGGCATAGATGGCGCTTCCCAGCATGATTGGCGCTACTGTTTTTGTAATCGCAAACAATTTGGATGAATTCATATAATCCCTCGTTAGGCCTCTATAGGGCATTTTTCTGGACTTTTACTTGTCTACAATAAGTATGCCTTTTTTATCTGATACTTAAAATTCCTTAAAAAAGATTTGTCTTCAAAACGTCTTTACGATAACATAGGGGCAAACAATAGGCAAGATGCAACAGGGGGCGAAGGAACATTTTATGGAAAAAAGTCTGAATGAAATTCAGCGTGAAGTAGATGCATATATCTCGCAGTTTAAGGAAGGTTACTTCAGCCCGCTGGCGATGTTGGCCCGAATGTCCGAGGAAGTCGGCGAACTGGCCCGCGAGGTGAACCATCAATTCGGCGAAAAGCCGAAGAAGGCGGATGAAGCGGACAATTCTATCGAGCTAGAGCTCGGGGACATCTTGTTTATCACCATTTGTTTTGCCAATTCACTTGGCATTGATCTCACAGAGGCTCATGACAAGGTCATGCACAAGTTCAATACGCGTGATGCCGACCGTTGGACCAAGAAAAACACCGATTAGGCAAATGTATCATATGCTGTACCAAACGACCGGCACTTGAAGCCGTGAGGATGGTGCATATATGAGTAATACTGATTATATCAAAGATGCTTACCGTGCCATTTTGCGCAGTGATTTTGCGGAGGCCGTATCCTGCTTCGAGAAGGCGATTAACGCCAGCCCTTGCGATGCGGAGGTTCGATACCGTTGTTCCATTACTTATGCGCGTAGTGGCAAATTGGATAAAGCGGTCGAGCACGCCCTTGTCGCAGTGAAGCTGGACGGCAGCAAGCCGGAATATAATCTCCACCTGCAGCATTTGCAGGCAATGAGGCTTGTCAACGAAGCCAAACGATTGCTGGAAGATGAAGAGGCAGGTACTCTCAACCCGTATCACCCCATTACATTATTAAAAGAAGCGGTCACGCTGGATCCTTTATATGGTGACGCTTATGTATGGCTGGCCATTGCGCATAGCCGGATGAATGAGCATGTACAGGCGATCTCCGCCTTGAAAGAAGTTATTTCCTTGCATCCGGATGATGCCGGACTACGGCAATTGATGAAGGACCTACAGAAATCATTGCAGACTTATATGCAATAACTACAGAACCAGCGAAAGCGAGGATGAATTTGATATGAGCAGTAAGAAAATCAGAGTAATTGTAGCAGGTGCAGGCGGAAGAATGGGTAAGGAAGTATTGAAGCTGGTTCTTCAGGATGAAGAACTGGAACTGGCTGCTGCGGTAGACCGGTCATCAGCTGAAAGCGATGCAGGCCGTCTAGCTGGGTTGGAGGAAGCTGGCATCGTAGTGGTGAGTGACTTGGAGACTGCGCTTGCCAGCAGCAACGCGGATGTGCTTGTAGACTTTACGAACCCGAAAGCGGCTTATCCGCATACCGCGCTGGCTGTTAAATATGGCGTTCGTCCTGTAATTGGTACAACCGGATTTACTCCGGAACAAATCGCCGAGCTGGACAAGCAGTGTAAGGATCAGGGGATTGGCGGTTTGATCGCGCCGAACTTCTCTATTGGAGCCATTCTGCTCATGAAATTTGCTGCACAGGCCTCCAAGTACTTCCCTAATCTGGAGATTATCGAGTACCATGGAGACCAGAAGCTGGATGCACCATCCGGTACTGCCATTAAGACGGCCGAAATGATCTCTGAAGTGAGGCAAGAGCTTCGCCAGGGCAATCCGCTGGAAGAAGAGATAATTGAAGGCTCGCGTGGCGGTTATTACAACGGCTTCCGTATTCACAGTGTTCGTCTGCCGGGCATTTTCGCCCAGGAAGAAGTGATATTCGGCGATTTCGGGCAATCCCTGAAGATCCGTCATGATTCCTATGAACGTGCGGGTTATATGCCAGGAGTCAAGATCGGGATCCAGAAGGTAATGGAATATACAGGAATGATCTACGGATTTGAGCATTTTATAGATTAGACGGGAGAGAGTACACCATGATGAGAATCGCATTTATTGCGCATGACCGCAAAAAGGATGAGATGGTTAACTTTGTGACGGCGTATGAGCATGTTTTTAAAGGGCATGAATTATTTTCAACGGGAACTACCGGACAACGGATTATGGATGTTACAGAGCTAGTCATTCACCGCTACATGAGTGGCCCTCTCGGAGGAGATCAGCAAATCGGGTCTATGGTGGCTCAGGATGAGCTGGATCTTATTATTTTCTTGCGCGACCCGCTGATGGCGCAGCCGCATGAGCCGGATATTACGGCGCTACTCCGTCTTTGTGACGTATATGGCATACCGGTGGCTACGAATATCGCTACCGCGGAAATTCTGGTCAAGGCGATTGACCGGGGGGATTTTGCCTGGCGTGAGCTGGTACATAAATATAAACCGGGGGTAGACGAATGAAGCTGGATATTCTCATATTCGGCGCTCATGCAGACGATGCTGAAATCGGTATGGGGGGAACGATTGCCAAGCATACAGCTGCTGGCCTGAAGGTAGGTTTGTGTGATCTGACGGCCGCTGAGATGTCCTCCAACGGTACAGTTGAGCTTCGCAAGACCGAAGCGCAGCGTGCGGCTGACGTGCTTGGCGTTACCGTCCGGAGTAATCTGGGGCTGCCTGACAGAGGTCTTCATATTACTGAAGAACACGTGGCTGCGGTTACCGCTGAGATTCGCAAGTGCGCGCCTGATATTGTATTCGCGCCGTACTGGGAAGACCGCCATCCCGATCATATTGCCTGCTCCAAGCTTGTAGAGGAAGCGGTTTTTAACGCCAAGCTGCGTAAATATATGCCGGACAAGCCTGCGGTCGCCGCGCCGCAGCTGTATTTTTACTTCATCAATGATCTGGGCCGGACCGATTTGATCGTCGATGTAACAGAACAATACGGAGTGAAGGAGCAGGCGCTATCCTGCTACCGCTCCCAGTTCACCAAGCCAGAAGGAGAGGACGCTGTACCCACTCCCCTGACTGAGGGTTATATCGAACGTGTCCGGTCGAGAGACATGCTGCTTGGACAGCGCAGACTTATTCCTTATGCGGAAGGGTTCGCGACAAAAGTACCTTATGCTGTGGAAATGTTCACTGCCGGGAATGGTTCGCAGCAGTCATCGTGACGAGGCGCGACAGGGCACTTCTAAGGGAATTGCCGCCATCTTATAATGAAAGTGATTTATATTGGCGGCAATACCAGAAGTTCTTTCCTGAAGAAATTCAGCTAAAAGCAGTGGATCTTCCGTCCGAAGAATGGTGGGAATGGGACAAGGGAACTATTCATATAGATCGTATGCCTGTGACAAGCTCCAAACTGAAGATCATTTCAGTTCATGGAGCAGGCGGTAATGGCAGGATGCTTGCGCCCTATGCCAAAATGCTGCAGAACAGCGGATACGAAGTGGTGTCACCCGACCTGCCTCCTTACGGACTAAGCCGTGCGCATTCTTTTCATTCTATGGGCTACCAGATCTGGATCCAGCTGATCTCGGATTTGATTGACCGGGAGCTGGAGCGGGATGAACGACCTATTGTTCTGCTCGGCAGCAGCATTGGCGGTATGCTGTCATATCATGCGGCTGCGCACAATAAAAAAGTAAAAGGCCTGATAGCAACGACATTTGTTGACACCAGCCGGAGTGAGGTTCGTGATCAGCTGGCTCCTAACAAGTTGATCAGCCGATTCGGCAAATTGATGATGGACTCATTTCCAATGGTATTGGATTCCTTGAAAATATCTGTGAACCATGTTTCACGTATGCATTTCATTTCTAATAATAGCGAGTTAAACCAACTGATTATGAATGATTCAGGGGCGGCAGGCACCAAGGTTCCATTACGCCTGTTACGAACCTTTCTGGATATGAAGCTGTCCGTTAGACCTGAGCATTTTGAGGTCTGTCCGGTCCTATTGGTTCATCCACAGGAGGATCGAATGACGCCGATTTCACTTAGCGAACCCTTTTATAATAAACTTAGGGTTAGTAAAAAATGTGTGATTTTGGAGGGAGCCGGGCATTTCCCGCTCGAATCTCCAGGCATGGAGCAAATGAAAGATGCGGTGCTTACTTTCTTGCAAGCATTAGAAAATGAGTAAACAACTCAACTTTATATAAGAAGTTACCAAACATTAGACAAGAAGGGGACGGAAAGATGGACCGGTTGTTAAAGATAGGCATTACTTGTTATCCGTCTCTGGGCGGCTCGGGCGTAGTGGCAACTGAACTGGGCAAGCTGCTGGCTGAAAAAGGCCATGAGGTCCACTTTATTACCCACAGTATCCCGTTCCGGCTCGGAACGTTTCAGAAAAATATATTTTACCATGAGGTTGAGGTCAATGATTATTATGTGTTCCGTTACCCGCCTTATGATCTGGCACTAGCTAATAAGATGGCTCAGGTTGCTAAAATGCAAAATCTGGACATTCTGCATGTCCATTATGCAGTTCCGCATGCGGTTTGTGCATTTCTCGCCAAACAAATGCTGAACAATGATATGAAAGTTGTAACGACTCTGCATGGTACGGATATTACGGTGCTGGGTCAGGATGAGTCGCTGAAGGATTTAATCCGGCTCGGTATTAACGAAAGTGATGCGGTCACCGCCGTATCGCAGGACTTGATAAAAGAAACGCGTAAGGTCCTTGATATCACACGCGATATTGATCTTACCTACAATTTTGTAGACAAGCGTGTTTACTATCCGCGGGATGTAACGGATTTGCGCGGCGATTTTGCCAAACCTGATGAGAAAATCCTCATGCACATCTCTAACTTCCGTCCAGTCAAACGTGTCGGAGATGTAGTGGATGTATTCGCCCGGGTCAGCCAGAAGATTCCTTCCAAGCTCCTGCTGGTCGGCGAAGGGCCGGATCTGCCGAAGATTCAGGCTAAAATCAGTGAGATGGGTCTTGACGACAAGGTTCGTTTCCTCGGAAAGCAAGATGAAATCGCTCAAGTGATCTCTTTGGCTGATCTGTTGCTTCTTCCTTCTGAGAAGGAGAGCTTTGGTCTTGTCGCGCTGGAGGCGATGGCCTGTGGTGTTCCGACCATTGGTTCTCAGGCTGGGGGCATACCGGAATTGATTCAGCATGGCAAGACAGGCTTTTTGGCCCCGATCGGCGACACGAAGACGATGGCAGAATATGCCGTTAAGCTGTTGTCTAATGAGGTCATGATTGAGGAATTCAGAGCAGCCTGTCTGCATCGGGCCTGCGAGGATTTCTGCAATAATACGATCACGGATCAATATGAATCCATTTATTACCGGGTACTTGACCGCAAGGTGCCGGAACTGGGTTATGGTTCGGGAGTTAGGAGCTTCTAATGGAATGGAAGATGGCGCCTGCCGGCATGGCGGAAGCTGCAGAGAATGTGATAGACAAGCTGATGGAGAACGGCCATGAGGCATTTTGGGTCGGGGGCTGTGTCCGCGATGAGCTGATGGGCCGTCCGGTCCATGATATGGATATCACCACTTCGGCGCTCCCGCAGGAAGTGGTGGCGCTTTTTCCGCGGACAGTCCCTACTGGACTTCAGCATGGAACCGTAACTGTTCTTGAGGGCGGTCATGCCTATGAGGTGACGACCTACCGGACAGAAAGCGGCTATGCCGATCATCGCCGTCCGGAACAGGTGGTTTTTGTCCGGGATGTAAAGGAAGACTTAAGACGCCGCGACTTTACGATGAATGCCATCTGCTGTGGAGCAGATGGTGTGCTGACGGATCCTTTTGGCGGTGCGGAGGATGTGAGCCGCCGGACCGTAAGATGTGTAGGGGACGCGGAGGAGCGCTTCGCAGAAGATGCGCTGCGGATGCTGCGCTGCGTGCGTTTCGCGTCCGTGCTGGATTTCTCCGTCGCCAAGAACACGTGGCGCGGGCTGCTGCGCCAGCGGGATAAGCTGGCGCATATTGCTGTGGAGCGGCTCCGCGCAGAGGTGGAGCGCATCGTAGAGGGGCCGCACCCGCTGCGCGGCCTTGGCATGCTGGCCCGTAGCGGGCTATTGCCGCGCGGCAAGGCCCCGTTCCCCTGGACCGATGCCGATCTGGCGGCAGCCGCCGCCCTGACGGCCGGGATCGGGGAACTTGAGGGCGCCCATCTGCGCTGGGCGCTGCTCCTGCATGCCCTAGGCGTGTCGGCCACAGAGGCCGACAGTCTGCTGCGGGCATGGACGTTCCCTGGGACGACGCGCACCGCCGTCGTCCGGGTGCTGCGGGTCCGCGAAGCCTGGACCGCAGCCCTTGAAGCAGCGCCCGCGGGGGACCCGGGCGCTGTGGAGGCCCTGCGGCGGCAATGGATCGCCGCCGTGCTGGCCCATGGCAGCGCCGCCGCCGAAGGCTGGCTGGCGCTGCAGGAGGCGCTCCCTGCAGCAGCGGGGAGCGCACCGGGCGGCGGCGCAGACCACGCCGCCTTCCTTGTGGCAGCGCCTGCGGATGCTGCCACAGCCGCTGGCCTTCCCCGTACTGGGGAAGGCCAGGACTTCCCGGCCATCGCGCGCCAGTGGATGGCGCAGATGCCGGTGCAGGCACTTGCCGGTCTCGCGGTGACCGGCAACGATCTGGCCGCGGCCTTGGAACAACGGCCGGGGCCATGGGTAGGGAGGCTGCTGCAAGACCTTCTTCAGGGGGCAGCAACCGGTGACCTGCGTAATCAACCAGAAGAATTGTTACTGGAAGCAAAAAGGATGGTAGGACATGAGCAACATTGAATTGTTATCGTTGTCCGGATTACAACAGGAAGCTTCGGCTTCCCGTTGGGGCGGACATGTACATATGCTGACGACTGTAGGGTCAACCCAGGAGGAAGCCAAGCGGCTCGCCGAGAACGGTGCTCCCGAAGGCACTACCGTCATTGCAGAGGAACAGACGGGTGGCAGAGGCCGGCAAGGTAAGAAATGGCATTCCCCGTTCGGCAAGGGCATCTGGATGAGTGTGGTGCTTCGGCCGAGTCTTCCGCTGTTGTCTACCCCGCAGCTCACGCTGATGGCGGGCGTAGCGGTCTGCCGGGCTATTCGGCGCGTGTCTGGAGTGGATGTCGGAATCAAATGGCCAAATGATCTACTTGCCGGAGACCGTAAAATATGCGGGATTCTGCTGGAGTCATCCTGTTATGAGAATGAGCTGGCCTATTGCATTGCCGGTATTGGCATTTCCGTTAATCTTGCGGAAGAGGATTACCCGGATTTTCTGAACGGAGTGGGTACCTCGCTGCTGATTGAACGGGGAGGGGCTTCTGTTGACCGTTCGGTTCTGGCCGGAGCCGTACTGACCGAGCTGGACAGTCTGTATGCCTTTTATTTGGAGCACGGTTTTTCCCCGGTTGCTCGACTATGGGAAGCCATGTCGGTGACTCTGGGCCGTCAAGTGGCCCGAAATACTCCACAAGGGCGAATGGAGGGTCTTGCGACAGGTCTGGATGATAATGGTGGCTTACTGCTGATGGACCGATCGGGACAAATTCACAGCGTATCCTCTGGTGAAATCGAGCTTATTTGAGACTTTGTACCATGACTTGTCACATTTTTTTCGTGTATTTGCGGCAATCATTTGTTATACTATGGACAGAGGCGGTATCGGAACTTAAGCGAACTGCACTCCGGAATAGATCATGTGTTTCTTGGATTCACCTTCATAACTGTAATGAACGGTTACGTTGGATTCTGCTCTGAGCCGTAAGGACCGAGACAGAAGGGACGATCGCGAGTGACTCTTTTTTGCCCTTCGGACCTTTTTAGCGGACTTATGCTAAAGGGTTTTTTATTTGCGCGTTTATGCGCTATCTACTCAGGAAAAGGGGAATGAGGAGCAATGGCAGACAAACAGGCATTGAACATTGTGAAAATGAAAAAAATGAAGGCGGACGGTATTCCGCTAACTATGATTACTGCATATGATTACCCTTCAGCTCGTCTGGCCGAAGAGGCCGGCATCGACATCATCCTTGTTGGCGATTCGCTGGGCAATGTGGTGTTGGGCTATGATACGACCCTTCCGGTCACATTGGATGATATGGTATACCACACACGTTCCGTAGTCCGCGGAGCACATAATACGTTTATTGTGGCGGATATGCCTTTTATGACCTACCACGGCAGTATTGACGAAAGTCTCCGCGGGGTGCGCAGACTGATGCAGGAGGGACGTGCCCATGCGGTTAAAGTGGAGGGCGGCGTCGAGATCTGTGAGACCGTTAAGCAAATTGTGTCTGCTGGTGTACCCGTACTTGGACATATCGGCTTGACTCCGCAGTCCGTGAATACCATTGGCGGTTACCGGATTCAGGGTAAGGACCCGGCTGACGCGCAGCGGTTGATGGATGAGGCCAAGGCACTGGAGGCTGCAGGTGCTTTTGCCGTAGTGCTGGAGCTGGTGACAGAGGAAGTGGCGGAGGCCATTTCACGGGCTATTAGCATTCCAACTATCGGTATCGGAGCCGGACGTTATACTGACGGGCAGGTTTTGGTATATCATGATGTACTGCGTTATGCCTCCCCTTACCGTGAAAAGCGTTTTGTTAAAACCTATGCCGATATCGGTACACAAATCCGCGAAGGGATCACTCAATATGTGCAGGAAGTCAAGCAGCGCGCCTTCCCTGATGAGAGCCATATTTTCAAAGCGGATGAGACGGTTCTAGAGTCCTTGTATGGCACCGCGTCAAAAGGAGCGAAATAAGATGAGAGTGGTCAGAACAGTAGAACACTTGCGCGAAGCGCTGGAATATATGCGTGGCGGCGGTCATACACCGATTGGTTTTGTGCCGACCATGGGTTACTTGCATGACGGACATGCCAGCTTGCTGCGCCGGGCTACGGAGATGTCCGGTACGGTGGTTATGAGTATATTTGTCAACCCGCTGCAATTTGGGCCAAATGAGGATTTCGCTTCATATCCCCGTGACGAAGCCCGGGATCTGGAGCTTGCGGAGCGTGAAGGTGCAGATATCGTATTTATCCCGTCTGTGGAAGAGATGTATCCGCGTCCTATTCGTACAGGAGTGTCCGTCTCTTCACTGACCAACGTGCTGTGTGGGGCTTCGCGCCCGGGACACTTTGACGGTGTCACTACCGTGGTCTCCAAGCTGTTTAATATGGTGCAGCCTGATTATGCCTTTTTCGGTCTGAAGGATGCTCAGCAAGTAGCCGTTCTCCGCCAAATGGTGTCTGACCTGAATATGAATGTGCAGATTGTAGCCTGTCCTATCGTTCGTGAAGCTGATGGTTTGGCGCTCAGTTCCCGCAATGTGTATCTGTCGGAGGAAGAACGACTTCAAGCACTTGTACTGTCACGTTCCCTGCGGGCGGCTCGCGAAGCTGTTGAAGAAGGATCAGCCAAGACGGCCGAGGAAATCAGACAATTACTGGCCTCGATCATTTCTTCTTCACCACTTGCGGTGATAGATTATGCGGAAATTTTGACTTTTCCAGACCTTGAGCCACTGGCTGACGATTCTATTTTGGCACAAGCAGATGGTGAGATCATTATGGCACTGGCCGTCAAATTCGGTAAAACCCGCCTGATCGACAATATTGTGTTTACTCCTAAGGAGGTAGCTGCAATTGTTTAGACATATGATGAAATCCAAAATCCACCGGGCAACAGTGACGGAAGCTAATTTGAATTATGTGGGCAGTATTACCATTGATGAAGATTTGATGGAAGCCGCAGACTTGCTGGAGAATGAAAAGGTTCAGATCGTGGACAACAACAACGGGTCTCGTCTGGAGACTTATGTCATTCCCGGTCCGCGCGGCAGCGGTGTGATTTGTCTCAATGGTGCGGCAGCCCGGCTGGTGCAGCCTGGCGATACAGTGATTATTATTTCTTATGCGATGCTTTCTCAAGAGGAGCTTCAGGGCCACAAGCCGACTGTAGTTTTTGTAGATGAGCTGAACAAGCCGGTCAAACTCGCCGATCATGAGATCCACGCGACCATCGTCTGACCGTTTCTGACGGGCATGTAATCAATGGCAGGCATGAAAGACCCTCACCTTGCGAAAAATGAAGTCAGGCAAGCTGAACTGAACTGATACCATTTTCAGTAAGGGTGGGATGAAGTCATGTTTCAACATTTATTTGCTGAAATGAACCAGATGCTACAGGAGGTCGTCACTGACTATCCTAAAGCGCAGGGTGCCCGCCGGGAAGAGCTTTTATGCAAGTACAATTTGTTACACCGAATCAGCGATCATGTCATGGATGAATGGCTGGTCTTCGCGGAGAAGCTCAGCCATTTCCGTGACAACCTGGAAGTGCCGGATGAGCCTCTGGAGCCTGCTGCTCAGCAGGAGGCGCCAGAGCTGTCCATGGAGTCCTTCGTCAGAGGTCAGGGCTATTATAAGCTGCTGATGTACCCGCAGTGTATCGAACAGTTTAAGGGCGTCGTTCAGGAGTACCCGGACAGCCTCGCCGCCCGACTGTATCTTGCCATGGCTTATCTGCAGGAAGGGGAAGGCGAAGCCGCATGGGTTCATCTGAACCATATGCTGAATCTCGTTCGGGAACGCAAGCTCAAGGCGATGATCTATAATGCTATGGGCTGTATCCGAGCTTCTCAGGAGCGCTTCCCTGAAGCGCAGGAGTTGTTCGATTTGTCTCTTCAGCATGATCCGGCCCTGCCGGAACCAACTGTGAATCTGGAAGTGTGCCGTAAGCGTGGGGGACAACTCCAGTATGGCAGCCAGCTTGTCTCGCTTTTATAACCATCAGTCTTGCCACAGAAGCGATGCCTCCACTGTTGACAGCGGGGTGCATCGCCTTTTTTCGCAACTTCTGTTATGCTGATTAAGAGTCTCAAGTGAAAGGGAATAGAACTTACAATGAAATTTGCCGTGCTTGATTTTGAAACAACGGGAACCCAATCGGTGGGTGAAATCATCCAGGTGGGTCTTGCCATTATAGAAGAAGACCGGTCCATTTCCCGGGTATATGGTTCCTTTGTCAAGCCCGGAGCGCCGATTCCTCCTTTTATTACGGGCTTGACAGGCATAACCGACAGCGACGTGGCGGATGCGCCAGAGCTGGATGAGATGATGATGGAGCTAGTGCCTTTACTGGACGATGTCGTTCTGGTAGGGCATAATGTGGCCTTTGACTTCCATTTTTTACAAAATGCATTGGATCGATGCGGATATTTGCCGTTTCAAGGCCGTATTCTGGATACGATCGATTTTCTGAAAATTTGCTTTCCTTCGCTGACGACTTATCAGCTGGGTGCCGTCAGCAGCCATTTCGGCATTACGCATGAACGGCCGCATCAGGCCGACAGCGATGCTTTGGCTACCGCGCTCGTGCTGCTCCAATGTCTGGAGGAGCTATACAGCCTGCCGCTTCTAACGATACAGCGGCTTAGCGAGTTATTCGCCGCAGAAGACAGCGATCTTGGCTGGTATTTCGACGGGCTGCTGCGGGAACGGGAGATGGAGACTTTCCAGCCGGAGAGCGATTTAACATTTTACCGGCAGCTTGCCCTCAAGGTAGGCGATTGGACAGAGCTGGAGCCTCCAAGGGATCAGCATGGTGCTAATCCACTGCATTCATTATCTTTCTCTGATTATATGGATGAGATTAGACAACGGCTCAAGGACAAGTTACCTCATTATGAAAGCCGGGAAGCGCAGGATATTATGTTTAACGAGGTTATAACCGCACTTTCCGAGGACAAGCACCTGCTGATTGAGGCAGGGACGGGAACCGGCAAGTCGCTGGGTTATCTGCTTCCGGCAATTTATCAGAGCGTTCGCAGCGAGCAAAAGGTCATGGTCAGCACTCATACCATTAATCTGCAAGACCAGCTCCGGGAGCGCGATATTCCGCTGCTGACCGAAGTTGTACCATTTCCGTTCAAGGCTGCTATCTTCAAGGGAAGAGGGCACTATTTGTGTCTGCGCAAGTTTGAACATAAAATAAATAAAAGGGACTTTACGAGTCCGAGGGAAGATGCCATCATTGCCGCGCAGATGATCGTGTGGCTGACTCAGAGTGAATCCGGGGATGACGAGGAGCTGAACCTCGGCGGACGCGGCGGGGATTTCTGGGAGACGGTAGCAAGCGACACCGATTCGTGCCTGGGCCGTGCTTGCCCTTGGTTCCGCAAGTGCTATTACCACCGGGCCAAGCATGAGGCCGGTATTGCGGACGTGGTAATTACGAACCATTCCAAGCTGTTTGCAGATGTGAAGGCTGGACATCAATTGTTGCCAGCCTATGAGCATCTGGTTATTGATGAGGCCCATCATCTGGAGGATGTAGCCGGGAAGCATCTCGGCATGCACATGAAGCATTTCACAGTGTCACATACTCTCGGTAGACTCTACAAGGACAGCCGTAACGGACAGCTTCCGGCCTTGCGTCAGATTCTGCAAACTTCCGGTAGCGAGCAGGCTTCCGAATGGAGTGTCATCATTGACAGGCTTTATCCGGACTTGCTTACGGTGAAGGAGACATGGGATGTATTAAGCGAGAGGCTGTACACTCTCCTGCCGGAGCGCAGCGATGCGGCCGCAGGGGAAGCGGGACAGCTTGTGCTTCGTCTCCAGCCGGGAAGCAAGCCGAAGGACTGGGAAGAGCTGGCGGCATTAGAGAATACAATGCACCTGAGCCTCAGCGAAGTCATCCGTAAGGGTGAGAAGATGCTGAGCGAGATGCGTGAACAGGAGGGTCAGTCCAGCTCGGACAGTCTGGTGACCGATCTTGGGGGTCTCTTTAAGGATTTGGGCGCCATTCGCGAACAGGTGCGCTTCTTTATGAATCTGAACGACGTGAATGTTGTCTATTGGCTGGAAGCCAGCACTAATTATCGCAGCAAGTCCCTGCAACTCTATGCGGTGCCTGTCGATGTCAGTGCCCAGCTTAAGGAGCTGTTCTTCGACAAGAAGAACAGCATCGTGCTGACCTCGGCCACATTGTCGGTCGATAAATCATTCCAATTCATGATTGACAATCTGGGGCTCGGAGAGGCAGCGGAGCAGGGGCGTCTGATGACCTCGCTGCTGCCTTCTCCGTTCAAGTACCGTGAACAGGCCCTGCTGGTCATTCCGCGCGACTTCCCGAGCGTTAAGGGCAGCATAGGCGATGCCCGCTTTGTGGACACGCTGGTGCAATCACTGGCGGAGGCTGCGGTAATCACACGCGGACGGATGCTGGTGCTGTTCACTTCTTACCGTATGCTGCGCCAGGTCTATGATCCCCTGAAGGAAGCTCTGGCTTCACAGGATATCAGTGTACTGGGCCAGGGAGTCGAAGGTGGAAGCCGTAGCAAGCTGATCCGCCGTTTCCAGGACAGCAACGCTTCTGTGTTGCTTGGCACAAGCAGCTTCTGGGAAGGCGTAGATATTCCGGGCGAGGCTCTAACCTGCCTGGCCATCGTCAGACTGCCGTTTCAGCCGCCGAATCATCCGCTTGCGGAGGCTAAGGCTGAGCTGCTACAGGCGCAGAAGAAGAACCCGTTCATGAAGCTCTCCGTGCCGCAGGCGGTTATCCGCTTCAAGCAGGGCTTCGGCCGTCTCGTTCGGACGGCACAAGACCGGGGGATCGTTATTGTTTATGATACCAGGGTGATTGAATCCTATTACGGTAAATATTTTCTGTATTCGCTGCCCGGTCCCAAGATGGAGCATATGAAGACCGAGCAAATGGTTCCCCGAATTGCAGAATGGCTGGAGGAAGGGGGCAAATAATGCCCCTTTCATTCCTTGTGTAATGCGTTATTTTCAACAATCGGATTAATCTATATAGAACACATTAATGATCTCCGAAGTGTAATTAACGGCATTTTTGTACCCTAATAAGTCTGAAGTTAAGGGTGAATTTAAATTAAGAGCAATAATGTACCTTAAATCTTCCGTAATACGCTTTCGGAGTGCTTTTTTGAAATATAAGATACAATAATGCCCTTATCATCCTTTTTTAGCATTTTTCAAGAAAAATAAGGTACAAAAATACTGTTAGTTGGGGAAACAGAGCCATTTTTCACTGGTTTAAGAAAGCGGATATTGGGGAAGATGGATTTGCGACTTATAGCCTTAACTTCACCAGAGTAACGCTTTGTCTTCTGTTTGAATCTTTATTTCACTTAATCTAGGAGGAGAAAACATGAAATCGGATAAAATCTCGGAGGCGGTGGTACGCAGACTTCCTGTATACCTGCGATTCCTCAACGATCTCCAAAAACGTGAAATCTCGACAGTTTCTTCTCAAGAACTTGGTCAGAAGCTGGATCTTAACCCCGCCCAGATCCGTAAGGATCTGGCTTATTTTGGCGACTTCGGCCGTAAAGGTATCGGTTATGATGTATCTTATCTCATTGAGAAGATCCGCCATATACTGAAACTGGATCAGCAAATTAACGTGGCTCTGGTAGGCGCCGGTAATCTTGGACATGCCTTGTCCAACTACAATGCTTACTTGAAGGACACGATGAAAATAACCGCTATTTTTGATTCTTATGATCCCAAGGTAGGTCAGAAAATCAACTCACTCATTGTACAACCCATGAAGGATCTGGGCAGCACTATCCGTGAGCAGGGCATCCGTATCGGCATTATTACTGTACCGGATACCGAAGCGCAGAATGTAGCTGATATCCTGGTGGAATCCGGTATTGAAGCGATTTTGAACTTTGCACCTGTAATTCTAAAAACGCCAGCGCATATCCGTGTTCATGCGGCCGACTTCACAACCGATTTGCAGAGCCTGGCTTATTATTTGCAAGATGGAAAGGAGGAGATTGGGCATGAGCAGCAGTAAGATTCTTATCCGTAACGGGAAGTTTCTTGTGCCTGGGTCTCCTCTGTCTGTGTTGAACGGCTGTATGATCATTGAGAATGATCTCATCACATACATAGGCGAAGAAGAGCCGTGCCTTGAAGAAGAGCTGCAAGTGATCGATGGCAGCCGTCTGCTGTTCATGCCTGGTCTGGTGAATACCCATGGTCATGCGGCGATGTCGCTGCTGCGCGGCTATGGTGATGACCGGACTCTTCAGGTCTGGATGCAGGAGAAAATGTGGCCAATGGAGGGCAAGTTTACCCCGGATGATATCTACTGGGGAAGCTCGTTATCCATACTTGAAATGATGAAGGGCGGCACGACGACCTTTTTGGACATGTATGACAAAATGGACCGGGTAGCTGAGATTACGGAGCAGTCCGGCATGCGAGGAGTTCTGACACGCGGCGTTATCGGTCTATGTCCGCCGGAGGTACAGGATGTGAAGCTGGCTGATGCTGTCCGGTTCGCTCGCGACTGGCATGGCAAGGCAGACGGCAGAATTACAACGATGCTGTCCCCGCATTCTCCTTATACTTGCCCGCCGGAGTTTTTCGTCAAGTTCGTACAGGCGTCCAATGACCTGGATCTGCCGCTGCATACGCATATGTCGGAGACGAAGCGGGAAGTGGAGCAGAACGTAGAGGAATACGGACTGCGCCCTGTCGAACACTTGGAGAAGCTAGGCATGTTTACACGACCATCGCTAGTCGCGCATGGTGTGCATTTGAATGACGAGGAGATCGGGATTCTGGCCCGTCACCATGTCGGGGTCTCCCATAACCCTGGGAGCAACCTGAAGCTGGCTAGCGGCATTGCCCGGGTTATCGACCTGCTGAATGCAGGTGTCACCGTATCGCTTGGCACGGATAGTGCAGCCAGCAACAACAATCTGGACTTGTTTGAAGAGATGCGTCTGGCAGCTCTTATCCATAAAGGATTCAGCGGTGATCCCACAGCTGTTCCGGCTTCAGAAGCCATGCTGATGGCTACGGAGTACGGTGCGAAGTCACTTTTCCTGGATGGTGTGGGCCGACTTGCTCCCGGCATGAAGGCTGATTTTATTGCCATTGATATCGACCAGCCGCACCTCCTGCCACATACGGATCTGCTCTCACATGCGGTATATTCTGCCAGTGCTAAAGACGTGCTCCATGTCTGGGTGAACGGAAAGCAGATTGTGAAGAACGGGGAGTGCCTAACGTTGGATGAAGAGGCTATCAGACGCAAGGCACAGGAAACTTTTGAAGGTCTGTTGAAGCGGTAGACAGGCGAGGAATAGGCATCACCGCCGCGGAACAAGTAGAAAGGAAGCTGTAACTTGAAAAAGAGGAAAAAATGGATCCTGATAGGAGTGGCAGTGTTTCTGCTCTTGCTGCTCGGCCTAATTCAGTTCTACGCCTTTATCATGAAAGACCAATGGAAAGAACGGGATGCAGCAAAGGAAGTCGCCAAGAGCCGTGCGGGCTTGACTCTAATGGAGAAGGCCCAGAAATCGGTCTGGGATGAAAACTCGGTGTATTGGGTGCTGACAGGGAAAAATGAGGCGGGTACCGAGCTCATGGTGTGGGTTCGCTTTACAACGGACGGTAAAGTTGCTGAGGGCGACAATGTGGTATTCAGCGAAGAACTGAGCAAGGGCACATCGGAGGCTAAAATCAGGTCCATCATCAGCGCACAGCTTCCGGATATTAAGATTCAAAGGCTGCTCCCGGGTGTGTATAACGGGGAATATGCCTGGCAGCTTTTTTATGAACAAGGAGATCGTTATTATTATCAGTTCTACCGCTTTTCTGACGGAACGCCTATCGGAGGGCGTTTCAGTTTGCCGAAGCGCTGAGACTGAACCTCATTGGGCTCTCTTTGCGGATAAAAGTAAGGGGAAGTTAAGTGTGATTTAAGAAAAAACAAACAAGCGAACCGGATGGCGGTTTCGCTTGTTTGCGTTTTGATTAGGGTTTGATATGTTGTCTGATGAGTATCAATAACGAGATTGCTTAACGACGATTTTCACGAGAATTCATGGATCTATTTGGAACGTATTAAAATAACAAACTAGGCCAGGACAAAAGAGAGTCTATAATTAAGAATCCCCGTAGTGAATTAACGGCATTTTTGTACCTTAAATTCTCTGCAGCTAAGAGTTAATAGGAATTAAGTGCAATATTGTACCTTAAATCTTCCAGAATACTCGTCCAGCGATGCTTTTTCGAAAAATAAGATACAATAATGCCCTTATTTTCCTCATTTCTTTATATTCAAGAAAAATAAGGTACAAAAATGCTGCTAATTAGGGAGATGGACTATTTTTCTCGCTGTTAAAACGATTGGTGTGGGGGAATATCGGTTGAAATAGGCCACAGCCAATGAGAGCCGATGAAAGATAATTATAATGCATTACATATTGTGGAAAGTGAAATTCTGGGTGGATGTTTACATTTGTAAATATATTCATGGAACCGTTCCCGCGAAATCATTCCCACGTAAAAATCATTCCCGCCGAACCATTCTTATGTAAGCTTTCAGGCGAACGTTCCGCTCCTACAGATACTCCTACAGATACTCCTACAGATACTCCTACAGATACTCCTACAGATACTCCTACAGTTCCAAACTTCCCCTTTGCTCCTCTTAGTTTTTGTTAATTTCTTTTGCTGATTTTTTTATTTTCTTTTGTTACTTTCTTTTGTTCGTAAAGTATATAATTTCGTATTGACTATCGTATATCAAATTAGTCGATGTAATTATATCTATTAGTATATCATCGATAATTCGTATAGATGCAGATGTCAGATTTACGGGTAGATATTTTTATCAAAATAAGCCCCAGAACTAAGTTCTGGGGCGAGCTTTGTCGATAAATAATAAAAAAGGTTAGATAAATCTGTAAAAATTAGAATCAAAAATTTTAAATATATTCACACTTTTTTTCGTTTTCGTATATACACCTGTGATATACTACTATTTGTATTCAAGAGGGCATGCCGAATTGAATCCCTGATCATAGGGATCATCGCATACCGGGACGTATTCATATACTTGTTGTAATCATCGAGAGGAGGACGTTTCTTGAAACTGCGTCTTGTACCTGTACTGCTAACGTCACTGTTGACAGCTGCCTTGTTATTTGGTGGATGGTTTCTCTATCGTGAATTTGTGATTCAGGAACCGCTCCAAAAGATAGTGGCTGGCTATGAAGGTGTCAACAAGTCTCAGATTACTATTAACCGCGATCAGGTGACTTTGAAACTCGATCTTAAGCCGGGCACGAAAATGCGTGAACTGGTTCAATATGTTTCGACCGAAGGCAAATCGGCTATCAACGGCCGCACATTGAAGCTTGATGTCGATCAGCACTCCAGCGCAATGCTGGATGATTATTGGAATAAAGCAATGTTCTCAGTGGCAGAAGCCATGGAGAGCGGTAAATATACATTGATTCCGTCGACGCTTGACGGATTGAAGGAGAGTCATACGGAATACAAGGGTGTTGTTGCAACGACAGAGATTGACGATAGCAATGTCTATGTAAGCCTGAGCAGCGGCAAAGATAGCAAATTCATTATTCTGCCGCGCAAGCCGGCCAAGATGGGGGTTTGGAACAATGCCTAAATGGACTAAAGAAGTACTGGTAGGATTTATTCCTGTGGTGTTAATTTTTATGGTGTTTGTTGGAATTAATATTTTTCCGGTCATTATTGCGGCTGGCATGATCGGTGCGCTGCTGCTGATAGCACATATGCGTGGCGGGATCGCTGTTGGTGCCGGAGCGGAGAAGAAGCGCAAGAAGGACGGGCCGTCCAAGCTGACTTTTGAAGAAATCGGCGGCCAGGATAATGCCAAGCAGGAGCTGCGTGAAGCACTGGATTTTCTGATTCGTCACGAAGAGATCAGCAAGTTCGGGATTCGCCCACTCAAGGGCATCCTGCTGACCGGTCCTCCGGGAACCGGGAAGACACTGATGGCTAAAGCAGCTGCACACTATACGAATTCAGTATTCGTTGCCGCCTCCGGCAGTGAGTTTGTTGAAATGTATGTCGGGGTAGGTGCAGGGCGTATCCGTGATTTGTTCCGCGACGCCCGTGCTCGGGCTGTGAAGGAGAACAAGCAGAGCGCGATTATTTTTATCGACGAAATTGACGTTATTGGCGGTAAGCGTGAAGGCGGGCAGCAGCGTGAATATGACCAGACACTGAATCAGTTGCTCACGGAAATGGACGGTATCTATAACAATGAGACTCCGCGCATTCTCCTGGTGGCTGCTACGAACCGCAAGGAAATGCTAGATTCGGCGCTGCTGCGCCCAGGCCGGTTCGACCGGCATATCCAGGTGGATATGCCTGATATCAAGGGCCGCAGATCGATTCTGGCTCTACATGCCAAGAACAAGCCGCTGAGCGCTGAAGTGAGTCTTGATAAAATCGCCGAGGAAGCTTATGGGTTCTCTGGTGCCCAACTCGAAAGTGTGATGAACGAAGCGGCCATCTACATGATGCGTGAAAATCTGACAGAGGTGGAGCATCGTCATTTGTCCATGGCCATCGACAAGGTGATGATGGGTGAGAAGACAGACCGCGAGACTAATCTGGAAGAGAAGAAACGCGTGGCTATTCATGAGCTGGGACATGCGATCATGGCCGAACTGCTGCGCCCGGGCAGTGTCAGCCAGGTTACCCTTACCCCACGGGGGCAGGCACTCGGTTATGTACGGCATAATCCGCAAGAGGAACAGTATCTGTATACCAAGGACTATCTGGAGGATCAGATCATGATCGCACTAGGCGGAGCCGCTTCCGAGGAGATTTTCTATGGCGGACGCAGTACCGGTTCGAGGGGAGACTTCGACCAGGCGTTGAGTATTGTCGAAACGATGATGAAGTCCGGACTTACCTCTCTGGGGATTGCCAATCTGGATATGGTTACCACAGAAGAGCTAATGAAGGAAAATAGTAAAATTCTGGACGAGCTTATGCTTCGGACTCGCGAAATGCTGGAGAATCAACGGAATGTATTTGATTACTCTCTTGACATTTTAATGAAAGAAGAAGTCCTTTCTGGAGAGCAATTTCGTTGTCAATTTCGTGACAGCGTCCTTTTACCGGCATAATTCTTTATGCCGGTTATTTTTTTTTACTTTTCAGGCATGCTAAGATATCATTATATGTCGGGCTTATTAAATTTTTACGACAGACAAGGTACAATACTAAGGTATAGATACCTGAAAGGATGGAGACTTTTTTATGAATTTTAAGAAAATCGGTGTCATCGGCGGCGGTACGATGGGACAAGGCATCGCAGAAATGCTCGCAGCCAAGGGCTTGGATGTAATGCTGGTGGAGAAAACAGAGGAAAGACTGGATTATTCTTATGATATGATCGAAACCAGTCTGGATAAACAATTGGAGAAATGGGCCATCACCCAGGCAGAGAAGAAACTGATTCTCGGCCGCATCCAAAAAGTGACACATTTTGCAGAGCTCAGTTCCTGTGATATGGTTATTGAGACAATCATTGAAGATCTGGAAGCCAAACAAAAAGTATTTCATCAGCTTGACCAAGTGTGTCCGAGCCACATTATCCTGGCGAGTAATACTTCCACACTCAGCTTGACTGAACTTGCCAGCTCAACAATGTACCCGGAACGCGTCATTGGCATGCATTTTATATACCCTGTAGCGAAAGTGGATCTGGTCGAAATTGTACGCGGTCTGAAAACATCGGACAAAACATTCGAAGATACAAAAGCTTTTGTAGACGAGGTTGTAGAGAAGAAGGGCGTAATGATTTATGAATCCCCGGGATTTGTAACTTCACGCCTCATTTGTTTGCTTATCAACGAAGCTATGCACGTATTGCAAGAAGGTGTCGCTTCTCCTCAGGATATTGATGATGCTATGCGGATTGGCTACCAGTTCCAATATGGACCACTGGAAATGGCTGACCGGTTTGGCCTGGATTCGGTGCAGGCTGCGCTCGAGCGGATGTTCCGCGAATACGGCGAACTGAAATACCGTCCATCGACCATTTTGAAAAAGATGGTGCGTGCGGGACAACTGGGCATGAAATCGGGCGAAGGCTTCTTCAAGTACGACAAGGATGGTGACCGTATATGAATATTCTAGTAATTAACTCCGGTAGTTCTTCTCTGAAATACCAACTGTACAACATGACTGATGAATCTGTTTTGGCAAAAGGTCTGGTAGAACGGATCGGGATGGATTCCTCCATTCTGAATCACAAGCCGACTGGCAAGCAGGAAGTGACAGAAGTCAGCGAAATCCTGGAACATAATACAGCGATTCGTAAAGTCCTTGCCATCCTTACTGACAAGGAACACGGCGTAATCGAGTCCATTAAAGAAATCAATGCTGTTGGACACCGCGTGGTACACGGGGGCGAATACTTCAAAGCTTCCGCGCTGGTAGATGCCGATGCTAAAACGAAAATTCGTCAGTTGTTCGACCTGGCGCCACTGCATAACCCTGCTGCAATGATGGGGATTTCCGCTTCCGAGACCAATATGCCGGGCGTGCCACAGGTTGTTGTCTTCGATACTGCGTTCCATCAAACTATGCCTGAGAAGGCCTATATGTATGCTATTCCAAGAGTGTTGTATAACAAATACAAGGTTCGCCGTTACGGTGCCCACGGTACATCCCATGATTTCGTGAGCAAAGCTGCTGCCGAGTATTTGGATCGTCCGCTTGAGGACCTCAAAATTATCACTTGCCACATCGGTAACGGTGCGAGCGTAACGGCTGTTCAAGGCGGTGTGTCTGTTGATACTTCCATGGGGATGACTCCGCTGGAAGGCCTGATGATGGGTACACGCAGCGGTGATCTTGACCCTGCTATTGTTCCATATGTAATGAACAAGGAAGAGCTGTCTGTAGGCGAAGTAAATTCGATGCTTAACAAGCACAGTGGATTGCTTGCGATTTCGGGCGTCAGCAGCGATATGCGTGATATTATTGATGGTGCGGAGAAAGGCGAGGCTAACTCTACGCTTGCTTTTGAAATGTACGAATACCGTCTGCGCAAATATATCGGTTCTTACGCGGCTGCAATGAACGGCGTGGATGCGATCGTGTTCACAGCTGGTGTCGGCGAGAATGCTTCGCTGCTTCGCGAAAGAGTGCTGAATAATCTGACGTTCCTTGGAATTGAACTGGATGCTGAAGCCAATAAAGTCCGCTCCGGCGATCCGCGCCGCATCTCGACGGCTGATTCCAAGGTACAGGTGCTCGTAGTGCCGACAAACGAAGAGCTTGTCATCGCACGCGATACACACCGTATTGTGCAAGGAATTAACGGCTAAATTAGAGGAGAGAGTGTAGGCATGGCTAACAAAAGTGTAATCAAGAAAGTGAACGAACATGTTGGAGAGAGTGTTGTAATCGGCTGTTGGGTCAACAACAAGCGCTCCAGTGGTAAAATCCAGTTCCTGCAGCTGCGGGATGGTACAGGTTATATCCAGGGTGTGGTCGTGAAATCGGAAGTACCTGAAGAGGTATGGGATGCCGCCAAGAGCCTGACACAAGAAAGCTCCCTGTACGTGACCGGTATTATTCGTGAAGAACCGCGCAGCCAATCCGGCTTCGAGATGACAGTTACCGGCATTGAAGTGCTGCACATCACTGAGAATTACCCAATTACTCCGAAGGAGCACGGCGTGGACTTCCTGATGGATCACCGTCACCTCTGGCTGCGTTCGTCCAAGCAGCGTGCGGTTCTGGTCATCCGTGCCGAGATCATCCGTGCGATTCAAGAGTTCTTTGACACGAGCGGCTTTACTTTGGTCGATCCGCCGATTCTGACGCCGACCTCGGCAGAAGGAACGACCAACCTGTTCCACACTAAATATTTTGACGAAGATGCTTATCTGACACAGAGTGGTCAGCTTTACATGGAAGCAGCTGCGATGGCGCTAGGCCGTGTATACTCCTTCGGTCCAACCTTCCGTGCGGAGAAGTCCAAGACACGCCGCCACTTGATAGAGTTCTGGATGATCGAGCCGGAAATGGCCTTCACCGATCATGAAGAGAGCCTGAAGGTACAAGAGCAGTTCGTTTCTCACGTGGTGCAATCTGTCGTTAAGAACTGCCGTACCGAGCTGGAAGCGGTAGGCCGCGATATTTCCAAGCTGGAAGCCATTCAGGCACCGTTCCCGCGGATTACTTACGATGATGCCATCAAGTTCCTGAACGAGAATGGACACGAGATCGCGTGGGGCGAAGACTTCGGTGCACCGCACGAAACAGCGATCGCTGAAGCGTATGACAAACCGGTGTTCATCACCCATTATCCGGCATCCTTCAAGGCTTTTTATATGAAGCCAGATCCGAACCGTCCAGAAGTGGTGCTGTGTGCGGATATGATCGCGCCTGAAGGCTATGGCGAGATTATCGGCGGCTCTCAACGGATTGACGATCCGGCGCTTCTGGAAGCACGCTTCAAGGAACACAATCTGTCGCTGGACACTTACAAATGGTACATGGACCTGCGTACCTACGGCACTGTACCACACTCCGGCTTCGGTCTTGGCCTGGAGCGCACGGTAGCCTGGATTTGCGGGCTTGACCACGTACGCGAAACGATTCCGTTCCCACGTACACTTTACCGTCTATATCCATAATATTCGGCAATAACAACTGCGCCGTCCTTTCACAAGGAGGCGCAGTTTCTTATAGAATTACAAGTAAGTTGAATTTTATGATAGGTTGTTTTTTAACAAAGGGGGGCGTACATGGACGGCAAAGGATGGAATGCCTGGGGAGAAGGCGTCGCCTTCGGCCTGGAGAGCGGAATGGCTATCATTCCTTACGTGTTGCTGAAGCATTACCGCAAGCTCGGCTTGGCGGGTAGTGAGGCAATGCTGCTGATTCATCTGCTAGCGTTCAGACAGGTGGAGGGGATGGAGTTCCCGACCCTGGAGGACCTGCAGGGGGTAACCGGACGAAGCGTGCCCGTAATCGCAGGCGAGCTCCAAAAGCTGATGAAGGATGGATTTATCGGCATCGATGAGGATAATGACGAGCTGCGGGGTATCCATTACGAACGCTACAACTTCTCTGGACTATACAGCAAGTTAGGAGCTTATCTAGCTGAAGTCGCCCAGCAGGCTGGACAGGCACAGGAGCTACTGACATCGCAGCGTTCCTCTGCGGATGTCTTGTCGAACGGTGGATCAGGCTGGAATCCTGCATCTCTCCAGAGCAAAGGAGAGGAAGAAAACCGAAGCTTGTTCAGTGTATTTGAAAAAGAATTTGGGCGTCCGCTCTCCCCGATGGAGTGTGAGACGATTTCGGGCTGGGTCGATCAAGACCAATACCTGGAGGAACTAATTCTGCTCGCTTTGAAGGAAGCGGTCTTTGCCGGGAAGCTGCATTTCCGGTACATCGATCGTATTCTGCTGGAGTGGTCCCGCAACCGCCTCAAGAATGCTCAGGATGTCAAAACTTATTTGAAGAAATTCCGTAATGGCGGCAGATAGATTTTTTCATATAGAAAGATTCTTCCATGGGAGATTGATTCTTCTGGATTGAGAGAAATTGAACCGTATTGCGCTGGTTACCGCCAGCCGATACGGTTTTTTTACATATTGGATACTAATAATTGCTATATCCCCTCTATTTTCCTCTCCGGAAAAAGTTTACGTTTAACGCAGGGGTAACTGATAGATGCTGCGTCTATTACTGAGGGAAGGAGGGGAGAGCCATTGAGGATGAACTATTAATCAAGAGAATTTGCCAGGGTGACGAGGATGCTTTTCGAAAGTTCGTGGACAGGTATGCCGGGCAAGTGTACAAGATCACCTACTCGGTGTTGCGCGAAGCCAGAGGCGCAGAGGACGCGGCCCAGGAAGCCTTTCTGCAAATTTACAAATCTCTCCCCGACTATCGTTTTCAAGGATTAGTAACATGGATTTCGCGTATTGCCTTACATAAGGCGATTGACTCCAAGCGTAAACGGGATCGCCAGCGGGAGCAACCTGTTGACTGCGAATTGACACTCCGCCAGATCTGCTCGGGTGATGAGGATATCCTGGTTGGTGTTGTCCGGCGCGAACGCAGAGAACGTCTGTGGAATGAAGTGCAGATGCTGCCGGAGATGCATCGTGAGGTGATCGTCGCCTATTATATCGAACAGCAAAATTATGAACAGATAGCAACCCAGAAGGGCATTACATTGAAGACGGTGGAATCCAGGCTCTACCGGGCCCGGCAGTGGATTCGAAAACATTGGAAGGAGGACGATTGGTTATGAGGCAAGACGGAGAATTAAAACAGGATGATGCCCGTGCACGACAGTATCTAGCAGGCGAAGGAAGCCCGGAAGAGCGGGATGCCTGGGAGCAACGGCTGCTGGAGGATGACGATGCGCTTCTCTCCTACCTGGAGTCGTTGGATGAGCTTCAAGGGCAATTTCCGCCGCTAGAAAATCAGGAGCATTTTACAGAAAATGTGATGGGAAGCTTATCTACGGTGCAGAAGCACGCAATCCATCCCAGTAAGGAAATCCGGCCAGCCAAAGAGGGTCAGCGGCGAAGTCGCTGGTATGAGCAAGCGATTGTCCATTATGTAATCGCCGCTTCACTAACGCTGATCTTTCTGTCCTCCGGCGTGTTCGACCGGCTGTTTTCGGGGGAGATAGGGATGTTCGTGCCGGAGGGCAAGCATCCGTCATACAGCGAACAAATGATGGAAGCGACCAGCGGCTGGCTGGATCAGTTGATGAACAGTAACCGCAAGTGAGAGGAGAGATAACGTTGCAGCAGCAAAGTAAACTAAAAGCTTTATTTATTAATATTTTTCCCGGGGCAGGTCATTATTATATGGGAAAACGCACCTCGGGCATCGTCTATTTCCTGGTCAGCTTTGGTGGATTATTTCTGTCCATATTGCTGGCAATGGCGAGCGGAAAAGATGAACTAGCCTTGCTCGGGCTTGTTGGCTTTATCGTGATGTGGTTCCTAAGCATGGTCCATCTGCTGACTCAAATGTTAAAAGCGCCGACTCCGCAAATTGCGCTGCCGCCAGAAGAGATAGACGGGCTACCTTACACGCCGGTAAAGAGTAGAGACAATGAACGTTTTCATGTCATACTGCTGTCCTTTATTCCGGGGTTGGGACATTTTCATATGGGTCTGATGCAGCGGGGGCTGTCGTTCTTAATTTCCTTTTTCGGCTTCATGACGATTCTGCTATTCTTGGCCGGAATAACATCCAGTGATGCGTTTCTGCTGCTGTTCGGTGTATTGCCGGTTATTTGGTTGTACTGCATGTTCGATGCTGTTCAGCATATCCACCGAAAGCAGGCAGGAGAACTCCTGTACGACCGGACGCTGTTCGAGGATTTGGAGGCAGGGCGTGAGGATGGGCGCCGGAGTAAGGTGCTGGCGACACTGCTGGCTGCGTTTCCCGGGGCGGGACAAATGTATTTGGGTCTGCAGAAAAGAGGGCTTCAGCTGATGCTTCTGTTCCTTGGCAGCATCTATGTTATGGACCTGCTCCGGCTAACGCTGTTATTCTTTCTGATCCCGGTCATCTGGTTCTACAGCCTGTTCGATGCTCTGCAGCATATCAGCCGTTATGGCAGAGAGGATCTGGAAGACCGTCCGGTCATTGCAGGTTTCATGAACCATCAGGGCTGGCTCGGAGCCGTACTGCTCTGTATGGGGTTGTATTATATCATTGCGGATGTGGCGATTCCCGCCGTTGATGGACTCTTTCCGCAGTGGCGACTGGAACACCGGCTCAATGCTTATTTTAAAACAGTGCTTGTGTCGCTGGTGCTGATCGGCGGGGGCATCAAGCTGCTGCTTGGAAATAAAAAGAGAGCACAAAACAAGGGAACGGGGGAACCACTATGAGCATGGATATGAATTTAAGCCCTACACCGAACCTCCCCGAGGCAGCCCCAGCCGTTCAAACCAAGGTAGTAAAAGGTCGCAGCTGGCGTGTCGGCACTTTGTCGATGGGACTAAGCCTGCTGTTCCTGGGCGTTCTTATCATGGCTTCCCAATGGAATGGTGCAGAGGTCTTTGCGATGACCCTGGCCTGGTGGCCGGTAATATTTATCTTGCTGGGTTTGGAAATTGTGATTTATACACTATGGTTTCGGGGAAAAGGGAAGGTGTATTACGATGTGATGAGTGTCCTGTTCGTAGGCTTTCTGGCGATCTGCTGCCTCCTTTTTGCTGGGATCAGTTCCTTGGGCTTGACTCAAGAGATCAAACAGATGATGTCGTTGTCAGAAGAACGATACGAACTGCCGGCATACAGCGCTCCGCTTCCCGCGGGTATCACGAAGATCATCGTCCAAACCGAATGGATCCACAATGTGAAGGTTGACCAGACCGGTGGATCAGCATTAAACGTGTTTGGTACCTATTTGTCGGACCAGGGGCGACTTCAGAAGGATCAGGAGAGCAGTCTACTGTTAACCAAGCATGTGGGAGACACTGTGTATATTATGGCTGGGACGACTAAGGGCGGATCGTTCTTTAACCGGCATAAGAATGGGCTGAATGTAACTGTGGCGCATCCGGCCGGTGTGCAGATAGTCGTACGAGATAACTATGGCAACGAGCTTTAATGATACGGTGATCATAAAAAGCCAGTAAGTCCTCCAGGTGGTCATACCCCTGTTAAGTAGACAGATGAAAAAACTATGCAGCGCGTACCGATATTCAATGGGTACGCGCTGTTTGAATTTTGTCTGGAAATTAATAAACCACAACAAAAATTAATTCCCCCTCATTTTTGCTTCTTTATGAATGCGCTATCATAAAAGTGTGAACCGCAGATGAGTAAAGCGTGAGGTGAGAACAGGTGGGAAGCATTTCTTTTAATCATGTCTTCAAACGCTACAAAGGCGAATCCCGCCCTGCTGTAAATGACTTTCATTTAACGATTGATGAAGGGGAATTCCTTGTATTGGTCGGGCCCTCTGGCTGCGGGAAGTCGACGACGCTGCGCATGTTGGCTGGACTTGAGGAGATTAGCAGCGGGGAGCTCTATCTGGACGGAAAATTCATCAACTATGTATCTCCCAAAGACCGGGATATCGCGATGGTGTTTCAGAACTATGCGCTGTATCCGAATCTGTCTGTGCAAGAGAATATCGCATTGGGACTTAAGCTGCGTAAGACGGCCAAGCATGAGATCGACTCGCGGGTCAAGCGGGTAGCGGGAATATTGGAGATCTCGCATCTGCTGGAGCGTAAGCCCAGCCAGCTATCGGGCGGACAGAAGCAGCGGGTCGCGCTTGGGCGGGCGATCGCGCGGGAACCGCAAGTATTTTTGATGGATGAGCCGCTTTCCAATCTGGATGCGAAGCTAAGGTCACAGACACGGGCGGAATTAATCAAGCTGCAGCAGGATTTGAAGCGTACGACCGTTTACGTTACGCACGATCAAGTTGAGGCGATGACCATGGGGTCACGAATCGTGGTGATGAAGGACGGCATCATTCAGCAGGTTGCTCCGCCCAGACAATTGTATGATGAACCGGCGAATGTCTTCGTTGCCGGATTTATCGGTTCCCCGCAGATGAATTTTATGAACGGAACGGTTGAAGTGAGTGACGGGAACTACTATTTCTCCAATAAAAGAATGCGTGTACCGCTCTCCGGGGAGCAAGGGCAGCGCTTCCAGCGCTTGTCTGGACTGACGCACAACATTATTCTCGGCATCAGACCAGAACATGTATTGATTAAGCGGGGGAGTTATGAAAAGGATGATGATTATATACCTGGCGTAGTGCAAATGACAGAACAGACGGGAGCGGATTCTTATGTGTACGTGGAGCTGGGGAAGATTCGGCTGATCGTAAGAACAGCACCCGAAGTGCTATACGAGCAGGGAGAGTTAGTATCGGTGAACCTGCAGATGAACAAACTTCACTTTTTTGATGAAGCGACGGAAATGGCCATCGGGAGAGATGAGGCATGAGGCTAAAGAATGTTCCACGGTCCATCCGAATCGCTGGACGAATGACTGTGATTGCGGCCATTGTCGTTATCCTGATCCTCTGGGCAACATCCAAGGAGGAGATCGTCCTCTCCGATCGGGTGACTGAGGCGCAAATGGTGGATTTCGATCATGGGAGCGGGCCTGTCCCCTATATTCAGCTGATACATGATAAGAGCGAGGAGGAACTGGGCAATAAGGAGGAGCGGCAGATTACGCTGAACGCGCTGACTTTCGAGGAAGCCTCTTCAGATGCTGACGTTAGCGAAATCACTGAAGACGGGGTACGCGCGCTGGCTTGGCAAAATGATCGCGGGGCAGTGGATTGGAGTTTCCAGGTAAAGGCACCGGGTTGGTATGAGCTTCATATCGATTATAAGCCGCTCCCCGGCGACAATAGCTCCGTTGTTCGTGGTGTGATGATTGATGGCAGCTATCCCTTTGCCGAATCGGAACGGATTGAGCTGGAACGGCTGTGGAAGGATGCCAAATATCCATACGACCGCAATAACAATGGGATGCAGATCAGACCGCAGCAGGTTGAGCTCACAGGGTGGAACAATAAGGCGGTAAGCGATTATACGGCCTCTTCGAGGCCGCTGCTATACTATCTGGACGCTGGAGAACACAACCTGCGACTGATAGGAGAGCGGGGAGGGGTCGCTATTAGCGGCATGTCGTTCCAGTCCAGAAAGCCGCTGCCGGCGTACGAACAATATGTTACCGCACAGCCTGAGGGCGCTAAGCAGGAAGATTGGTACAGCATTCAAGAGAGCGAACAGTTCCAGCGCAAGTCCAGTTTATCGATCCAAACCGACCACTGGTCTGAGCCATACGTTTCTCCTGAGCCTAAAGGCCGGACCACGTATAACGTGCTTGGAGGAAACCGCTGGAAAAATACTGGTGAGTGGGTGGAATGGGAGCTTGAAGCTCCTGCTGACGGCTGGTATGTCATTGACATCAAGGATTACCAGAACTATCGATCCGGTTTCAAAGCCTATCGGACCATTCAGATTGATGGAGAGGTTCCCTTCCAGGAAATGCTGCATTATGCTTTCGACCATCATAAGGAGTTTGAAATTAATTCGCTTGCCGACAAGCAAGGGGAGCCTTACAAGTTCTATCTAACCCAGGGCAAGCACACAATGCGCATGGTGGTGGACTCCTCCAAGATGCAGCCGATTCTGATGGCCCTGAGGGATGCACTGGGACAGATTGCTGAATTCGATCGTCATATCCGGCTGATTACGGGCAACTACAGTAAAAATGCAGCCGATGCCAACGTGGATTCTACCCGAACCTGGGAGATGAAGAAATATGATCCTGATGTAGAAAAGAAGCTGCAATCTATTACTAATCGGCTGTCTCAAATTCGAGAGTATACCAACTTTGTAAATGAGAGCGATTCAGACTTGTCACAATCCTTGAAATCTTCCATCTCAATTCTGGACAATATGCTGCTGGATGTGAATGAAATCCCTAGTCGGATTAACGATTTTTCATCGATTCAAGCCAATATCGGCACCTGGCTAACGACACTGACCCAGCAGCCATTACTGCTAGATTATATTGTGTTGCGGACGCCGGACACGAAGACAGGACTCAAGGAACCTACACTGCTGTCCCGTGTGCCTTATACAGTCATGGATTTTGCCCGGTCCTTCTACTTGAACTATGATCAGGACGGCAATCAGGATGACGAGTCGCTGACGATCTGGGTGGGACGCGGTCGGGACTATGTCGACCAGCTTCGGGAACTGGTTAGTCAGGACTTCACACCTAATACCGGTATTGAAGTGAATATCAACCTCATGCCTAACCCTAATATGCTCATTCTAGGAAATGCGGCAGGCGAGGTTCCTGATGTGGCGTTAGGCGTCGCTGAGGCATTACCAGCCGATTATGCGATGCGGAATGCAGTAGAGGATCTGTCGAAATATCCGGGCTTTGCGGACGTGCAGAAGCGGTTTATTCCCGGCGTCTCACGGGCGTTGAATTATAACGGAGGAACCTACGGGCTTCCAGAGGTACAGAACTTCCAGTTATTGTTCTATCGTTCCGATATCTTAGAAAGTCTGAAGCTGAAAGTGCCGGATACATGGGAGGATGTATTTGATATCCTGCCCACGCTTCAGGAAAACGGGATGATGATGAACTTCCCTAAAGCGGATTTCTCGACCCTGTTCCTGCAAAATGGTGCTGATCCTTATTCCAGTAGTGGACAAAAATCCACTCTGTTCAGCGAAGAAGGACAAAAGGCGTTCAAGCTGTGGACAGAAATGTTCACTAAATACAATATGCCGATAGATATCCCGGCTTTCTTCCAGCATTTCCGGGACGGCGACATTCCGATTGGCATCTCGGACTTCAATACGTATGTTCAACTGCAGGTGGCTGCTCCGGAAATAACAGGGCATTGGAAGGTAGCTCCGCTTCCAGGCATTGCTCAGCCGGACGGCGAGGTGGCCCGTTGGTCTCCTCAAGCGCTAACCGCAGGAATGATTATGGAGAAGAGCGATAAGAAGGATGCCGCTTGGGCATTTCTGAAATGGTGGACTTCGGATGAGGTACAGAGTAGATACGCCGCTGATATGGAATCGTATTATGGCATTGAATATCGCTGGAACACCGCCAATGTGAATGCTATGAAATCGCATTCTTGGCCTTCTGATGATTTGAAGGCGATTCGGGAGCAAACGCGCTGGGCCAAGAACATGCCCAATGTTCCTGGATATTACTTCCTGGGCCGTGAGATGGATTTCGCTTGGAACAAGACGGTGTTTGACGGAATTCCGGCCGACGAGTCATTGGAGGAGGCGAGCTTATCGCTACAGCGCGAGATGGAGCGGAGACAACGGAACTTCGGGATCTCTGGCACAGACTTGCATATTCCGCAGATCACGAAGCCTTTTGAATGGGAGGATAGTAAACCGTGAAGACAGAGGTTGTTCCAGTCATACCGTCACCGGGGGCGGCAAAGCCGCCCTCTCCGGTACAACTCCGGTGGAGAAGATTCGTGAAGCAAATTCGGAAGGATGCGTTCTGCTATCTATTCCTGGCGCCGTTTCTGATCTGTTTCCTGATATTCATCGTGATCCCGGTTATCATGGCGGCCACGCTCGGATTCACTTCGTATGACGGATTCGGCAAGCCGCATTTCATCGGATTTGATAATTACATTTCCTTGTTTACACAGGATATTGTGTTTTTGACCAAGGCGCTGCCTAATACCTTCTTGTTCGCTTTGATTGTGGGGCCGGGGGGCTATATTTTGTCCTTCCTGTTCGCTTGGCTGATTCATCAGCTTCCACTGCGTGTGCGGGATTACTATACGCTGGTATTCTATGCACCATCAATGGCTGGTGGAGTGGCGTTATCCGTTGTGTGGATTGCTGCTTTCAGTGGAGACCGGGTCGGTTACCTCAATAATTTCCTGCTGCAGATGGGCTGGGCAGATGCGCCTGTTACCTGGCTTCAGGACCCGAAATATTTGCTGAAAGTCATGATCCTCGTATCGCTGTGGATGAGCTTCAGCGTAGGTTTTCTAGCGATGCTGGCTGGCCTGCAGACGGTGAATCGCGAGCTGTATGAAGCCGGACGGATTGACGGGATTTCCAGCCGTCTTCAGGAAGTATTCTACATTACCATCCCGTCCATGAAGCCGCAGATGCTGTTCAGTGCCGTCATGACCATCGTATCCACATTAAAGGCTGGAGCGATCTCCACTCAATTGACCGGACTTGCGATTACTCCGCAATATTCAGGTCATTTGATTATTAACCATGTGGATGACTACGCCTTTATCCGATTCGAGCTTGGCTATGCGTCTGCTGTATCGGTCATGCTGCTGCTTATCAGTTATTTTGTCATGCGGTTTGCTTATCGTCTGTTTAACTCGAAAGGGGAGCAGTAGACTATGATCGCAAGACTGCGCAAGCTCCGCCAAGTCTCACCTTTTCAGATAGTGCTGGTTACGGTTTTCACGGCATTGGCAGCCTTTATGTCACTGCCCATCATCTTCATATTTAGTCATGCCTTCAAACCAAAAAATGAGCTGTTCTTGTTCCCGCCGCGATTTTTAGTACAGCATCCGACGATTCACAATTTTGAAGTGCTGCTGCTTCACGCATCTAATGCAACGGTGCCATTCACACGCTATTTGTTCAACAGCTTGCTCGTAGTGTCGCTGACGCTGTTCAGCGTCATTGTGGTCAGCACGATGGCGGCTTATGTACTGGCGAAGTACAAATTCCACTTCAAGGCACTGATTCTATCTTTGATCACACTGTCCCTGATGTTTGCTCCGGAGACGGTATCGATCCCGCGCTACCTCATCATCAATGGATTAGGGCTGAACAATACGTATTTTGGGCATATTCTGCCTTCGTTAGCCTCACCTGTTGCCGTGTTTATGCTAGTCGGGTTTATTTCTCAGATCCCGAACGATTTGATGGAAGCCGCCAGGATCGACGGGGCAAGTCACTTGGGAATCTTTACGCGAATCGTGCTGCCGCTATCTGTCCCGGCGGTTGCCACCATTTCGATCCTGACCTTTCAGACGGTGTGGGGAGATGTGGAGACATCGACCTTGTTCATGCAGAAGGAAGCGATGCGTACGCTGCCCTTTTATGTTAACAGCTTGTTAAGCGGCCTGCAGAATAACGTAGCGGGACAGAATATGGCGGCCGCGGCCGGACTGCTTATTTTTATACCGAATCTGATCATCTTCCTGCTCTTTCAGCGCAAAGTGCTGGAGACGATGGTCCACTCCGGTATTAAATGATGTCATCAGCAAAGGAAGTCGGAATCATGAAAAAATGGCTATCCATCCCCCTGTTAGTTTTGGTATTCATTTCATTGCTTCCGTCCACTGCTTCGGCACGGCTCCCGTATATTACAGCCTACTATGATAGCAACCAGTCGACCTGGTTCCGGATTCAGCCGATCTATAGTCCTGCGGAAACGCTTACGGTTGAACTGGGAGACCCGGTAGATATTATGGTTGCTCCCAATGATGAGGTATACGTGGTGGATAAGGAACTGGAACAGGTCATCGTGCTGAATAATGACGGAAAGGTACAAAGAACGATTGGCGCTAGCGAAGGAACCGGGAAGCTGGCAGCGCCTGAAGGCGTCTTCGTGACAGCCGATGGAGACGTATATGTCGCCGACTCCGGCAATCAGCGGATCGCTGTGTTTACTTCCGATGGCACTTACCAGCGGGAATATAAGAAGCCGGACACGCCACTACTTGGATCGGATCATTTCGTGCCTGTCAAGCTGGTGGTCGACCGGCGTGGAGTGATGTATATCCAGCTCAATTCCTCCTATCAGGGGCTGGTCAGATTAAGTCCGGATGGAGAGTTCATGGGGCACTTCGGTGCCAACAAGGCCGATCAATCCATGATTAACCGGCTGAAGCAGCTTGTTCTGAACAAAGAGCAGCTTGCCCAAGAGAAGCCTGCACTTCCTAAGCCGATAACGAACGTAGCGATGGATGCTGATGGCTTCATTTATACGGCTACAGCCGGCGGAGAAGGCAAAGGAGCCATCCGCAAGCTGAACGCAGGCGGCGTGGACGGTTTCAAGAACAAAGCGATGTACAATGGCCATGGAATCGTTGATGTTGCGATTGGGCAGGAGGGATTTCTGTATAACGTCGATTTGGATTCGATGCGCATTAATCTGTACGACCATACCGGAGACGTGCTCTTTGCGTTCGGGTTTATCGATAAGGAGACGCAGCAATACGGCGTCATCGGATATCCTACCGGGATTGCTGTAGATTCCAAGAACGCCGTCTGGATCTCGGACAGTGGCACGAATATGGTTCATAAGTATGTCCGCACCGAATTTGGCAAGGATGTGCTGCAGGCGCTGGCCTTGTACGCAGGTGGCAAATACGAAGACAGCAAGCCTTACTGGGAGTCGGTTTACGCTCGCAATGATATGTATAATGGCAGCTTTCAAGGGCTTGGAAAGGTGTACCTGCATGAAAATGATCATGCTGATGCGTTGAAATTCATGAAGGTAGCCTTTGACACGGACGGTTATTCCAAAGCATTCTGGCAAATCCGCCTGGAGTGGCTGCAAGAACATTTTGTGATGCTGGTCCTTGGAATCATCAGCGGATTCTTGGTACTGCACTTTGGCATTCGGGGATTGAGAGTCCTTCGCCGCAAGTACCCTACACCTATCTCCTGGAAACAGCCGCTGCAGGACATAAGGAACTTTGGATATGTGATGATCCATCCTTATGAGGGGTTCTATCGGATCAAGGAAGCCAGAATTGCGCCATGGATTACGATAGCATTGCTCTTGTCTGTCATTGCCGTGAAGATTGCTAGGATATACTGGACCGGTTTCCTGTTCAATCCCGTTGAACTTAGGAATGTGAATGCGCTTAGAGATTTGGCCTTCTTCATCGTTCCATGGGTGACTTGGATTATCGCGAATTATCTGGTTTGCAGCATCAAGGATGGTGAGGGCAAATTCAGGGAGGTTGTTCAAGGCAGTGTGTATGCCTTGTCACCGTATTTGTTCATTTCCATTCCAGTCCTGATTCTGTCCAATTTGGCCTCTCTTGATGAGGCGGTATTGGTTCATGCGCTCAATACCTTAGCGACACTATGGATGCTGGCCATGTTCTTTGTTATGACCCAGGTCATTCATAATTTCGACTTTTTGGAGACGTTCAAAAACTCGGCGATATCTGTCTTTGCCATCGTTACCATCTGGGTGTTTGGCTTTATCATTTTCGGATTGTCGTATAATCTCTACGACTTTTTCTATGAGCTGTACAAAGAGGTGAACTTCTATCATTAATCTAGCGAAATCACTATTCCTCAAGATCAGGTGGATTGCTGTTGCCATATTCGTTCTAGGGTTGCTGGTTCTGTTCTTCTTACGGCCCTGGGAATTGACGACAGAGGCCAGCTTCGCAAAAACCGGTATGACGATGCCGAAGGTTTCTGTTAATGAATTGTACGAGGGCGAGGCTTGGAAACCTTCGGCGGGAGCGGATGGCTATGCTCTGGTCAGCGAGAACGACAGCTATAGCTTGTATGTTCGTCCCGATACCACGGAGATTGCTGTCCTTGATAAAACAAGCGGTTATCGCTGGACCAGTAATCCTGGTGATGCAGAGCTGAAACACGAGAATGTCAAGGGTCAATTGCTGGATCAACTGAAATCGCCATTTGTTATGACTCATGTCCGTACCAAGGGAAAGGATCAGACCGTTCGCGAGTCACTAAGCAATGCGGTTAAAGACATGACAACTTCGCTGATCCGTCAAGGCGATGGGCTGCAGATCTCCTATTTCTTCCCTTCCAAGGGCCTGGGCTTCACGATGCAATATGAGTTAACGAAGACAGGTCTGAAAGTACGGGTACCATCCAAGGGAATTAAGGAGGAGGGAGAATATGCCTTGTTCACCCTGGATATTCTGCCGTACTTCGGCGCTGCTTCATCTCAAGATGACGGCTACCTGTTTGTACCCGATGGTCCCGGTGGACTCATTCGTTACGATGCCGCACACGCGAAGCTATCGAGAGGTTATATACACCAGGTATACGGCAGCGAAATGACGAATTCCGGGAACTGGACCCGCTCTGGCCAGCGGCGGGAGACTATTGCATATCCCGTATTCGGGCTCAAGAAGAATGATCATGCTTTTGTAGCGATTATGACGGAAGGCGAGGACTCGGCGAATGTAACAGCATTGTCGCCAGGAATGAAATCATCCTTCTTTAATGTCTTCTCAAGCCAGATCTACAGAGAAGAATATCTCTACCGCATGAGCCGGCTGGCTGCGCCGAGTAAGGCTGTGCAGCTAGAAAAATTGGATCGTGACCGTGAGATCGAATATCGTTTCCTGAATGATCAGAACGCCAACTATTCCGGCATGGCCGCCACTTACCGCGAATATTTGCAGGAGAAGGGCTCCCTGGGCAAAAAGCTGGATCCTGTCGCGCATGTTCCGCTTTATTTGAAGATTATGGGCGGCAACTATGAGCAGGCTTTCGGACAGATTCGTTATGTGGCCGCGACTACCTTCGCGCAAGCAGAGGACATTGTACGCCGGTTGCAGGAGCGGGGGGTTACGTCACTCCAGACCATTTACTTCGGCTGGACCAATCAGGGTGATTATAACATGGAGAAGCGGTTCCCCATCGAGGAGGCACTCGGCGGGGAGGCAGGTGCCCAATCCTTTGCCTCGCAAATGAAGGAAAGGGGAGTCGGCGTCAGCTTCTACGAAGATTTCTTATGGATTGACAGCAAATCTTCCTTCTCGCCCAAGCAGGACGCCATACGGGGGATCGACGGAACGGCGTTTGTGGATGGCGACTGGTATGTCGCGAAGCCCATGTACACGGCGGTAAGTGCGGCGAATACAATCAGCAAACTGAAGGAAATAGGTGTGGAAGGCATTCACTACAGTGCCGTCGGGGAGTTACTCCTCAACGACTATGAATCTTCCGGTATCCGCACCAGAGATTATACGAAGCAAATCTATACCGAGTTATTGGATTATACGCGTAAGGAGCTTGGAACAGCCAGCGTGTTCCGGGGCAATGCTTATGTGCTTGGAGCAAGCGATTATATTGACGGTCTGCCCTCAGCGTCCAGCTATGACTTTATGGTTGATGAGACAGTACCCTTCTATCCGATCGTTCTCCATGGCTTCGTTCCCTATACCTTTGAAGAAGGAAATCTCCGCGATGATGAAGAGGTGGAGTTCCTGAAGGCGATTGAATATGGGGCTTTACCTTCGTTCTTTGTGACCCACGACGATTCCCGTAAACTCAAAAATACGGGGGCGAGCTTCTTGTACAGCAGCAGCTTTGACAAATGGGAAGAACGAATGCTGAAGGAATACGAGAACTTCGATGCTTTAAGCAGCTTGTATTCGCAAAAGATTACCATGCATGAGCGTCTGGCAGATCAGCGGTACGCAACCTTGTATGAGGATGGAACGAGGGTTATCGTTGATTACTCCGCGAAAAGCTTCAAGGTAGAGAAGGGGGCGGGCACCAATGAGTAAGCTGACCGCGCACAGAAAAGAAGCGCTCCGTTATCATATGAAGCAATACGGAACCGGGCTGATGTTCATGCTGCCCTGGATCATCGGGTTTCTTATATTCGTGGCGATTCCGGTTGGCTGGTCGATCTTCATGTCGCTGCACAAGGTAGCTGTCGTACCGGGGGGCTTCCAATATACATGGCTAGGGTTTCAGAACTACAAGGACGCCTTTCTGAAGGACAGCGTTTTCCCGATCGAGATGATTACCTATTTCCAGGAAATGCTGCTCATGGTACCGATCATTGTGATCTTCGCTTTGCTTATCGCATTGCTGCTGAATCAGCAGTTTCCGGGGAGATTTCTCTTTCGTGCATTGTTCTTCCTGCCCGTAATTTTTGCTACAGGTCAGGTGTTGTCGGAATTATTTACACAGGGAGCAGGCGACATTCCGTTTCTGGAACAGTACAATCTGGAGCCGCTTGTTCGCCAGTATGTGGGAGGGGAACTGGCCCTTACCGTGATGGAGGTTCTGGGCCGCATCGTCCTGATTCTATGGTATTCCGGAGTGCAAATCTTAATTTTTATCGCCGGATTTCAAACCATCTCACCCTCTATCTATGAAGCTGTGAGAATAGACGGAGCATCACCATGGGACAGCTTTTGGAAGATTACCCTGCCGTCTAGCCTGCCATTCATCAGCCTAAATATGCTGTACACGATTATCGATCTGTTCACATTCCCGCTGAACCCGGTGTTGGCGCATATCAGGGAGAATATGTTCAAGGTCAATACCGGTTACGGCTATGCCAGTGCGCTGGCCTGGATTTATTTCGCCTTTATCTTTGTATTAATCGGTATTGTGCTGGCATTGTTCAACCGGAGTTTGCGACAGAGGGGGAGAAGGTCATGAGTGATCCTGTTAGAATACGGGGGCTTCAGCAGCGAATCAAGAGCGTCATGTGGAGCCGGAACAGTCAGCGGTTCAAGATGGTCATGCTTGGCAGGAACCTGTCAGACGGATTGATTGCCAAACTAATCATCTATATGTTGTTGTCCATTGTGGCGTATCTGTACCTGCAGCCGCTATTGCATATGATAAGCACCATGTTCATGACCGTCAGCGATCTGCTTGATCCCGCCGTAAAGTGGATTCCCAGAGAAATCACATGGGAGAACATGACGAAGGCGATCGAAGGTCTGCAATACCCGCAAGCGTTGTTTAACACAGCGACAATTGCCCTAACCTGCTCGATTGCTCAGGTACTGGTGTGCTCAATGACCGGCTACGCACTGGCAAGGCTGTCTGTACCGTTCAAAGGTTTTATCACAGCCATGGTGCTACTGACCTTCCTGATTCCACCACAAGTGGTGATCATTCCGCTATACGTTATCTTCAGTAAATTAGGCTTGCTCAATACGATGTTTGTCTTTCTTGTTCCGGCGATCTTTGGCCAAGGGCTCAAGGGAGCGTTGTTCATCTTAATCTTCCGGCAGTTCTTCCGGGCACAGCCGCCCAGTCTGGAGGAAGCGGCGAAGCTGGACGGAGCCTCCGTCATCCGGTTATATGTCCGCATTATGCTTCCGCTGGCCCGTTCCGCATGTCTGGTAGTGTTTCTGTTCTCCTTCATCTGGTATTGGAACATGTATTACGAGCCGTCCATGTTTCTGGCAAAGGGCTTTACGCCGTTGTCGATTCGTCTTGATAATCTGGAGAATGTCCTGAATCCTTCGCTGCTCGGAAATAAGAACAATATTACCAATCCGGTAACAGAGGGAACAAAGATGGCAGCCGCATTCCTGATTATTTTTCCGCCCATGCTGATCTTCATGTTCTTGCAGCGCTGGTTTATTACAGGTATCGAGAGAACCGGTATTGTGGAATAAATCGAACTGGTAAGTCAGGTGAAGTGAAGATGCTGGAAAGGGGGAATGCTGGGCAAACGTAGAATGACTGGTACACCCGTCCAGGTTGGCAAGCATAATCATTCAATTTAGGGGAGGAATAGACTTTGAAAAAGAGAACTGTAACCTCATCATTATTGGCCGCTGTGTTTACGCTGTCACTCGTATTATCCGGGTGCAGCGGCAGTAGCAATACTAAAACTGCGACTAATACACCTGACACGAGCCCGACGGAAAGCGCTGTCAACAACACACCTAAGGTGGAAGAAAAGCATGATCCGGTTACGTTGCAGATCATTTCCTGGAAAGATAGCTACAATGATCTCTACAAAATGTTCGAGGAAAAATATCCGTGGATTACAATTGAACAAATTCCGGTCAACTCTCAGCCGATCATGGAGATTATCGCATCGATGGAAGCGGCGGGCACACCGGCTGACATTACGGAGATCGACTCCGACCTGATTTCCTTCGAGCAGAATGGTCTCATTGAAGATCTTACCCCTTACATTGAGAAGAGTGAAGCGTTCAAAACAACGAAATTCCCTGATGGATTCTTTGACACGATGATCTTTAACGGCAAGAAGCTGGCGATTCCAATGGTTGACGTTCCGATGTGGGTGCTAGTGAACAAGGATCTGCTTGCTAAACACGGGGTTAATATGCCGGCCAATGACTGGACCTATGATGATTTCCGCAGTATTGCCAAGAAAGTGACGGACAGTAATGCTGGAGAATACGGAATCACTACGCAAGCAGAGATTCAAATGCGGATGTTATCGACCAAGGCAATCGCCGATGGATATGCAGCCAATCTGCAGTATTTGAATGAAGATTTGACACAAAGCTTGCTGAGTACCCCTGACATTATGAATGAAGTAAAATGGTTCCAGGAACTGGTTACGAAAGATGGTTCCATGCAGTCTAATGCGGTTTCCGAGGCCGACGGTAGTGTAACCAAAGAATTTATCAACGGAAAAACGGGTTTTGCCATTGGCGGGGACTGGGTACTCCCGAACCTGAAGGAGAAGGCAACCTTCGAATGGGATGTTCTTCCGTTCCCGAAAGGCAAGGTAAGTCAGCCAGGGTATACGATTTACGGACCATTGTCGCTCTTGGCGGGATCGAAGCATAAGGAAGAAGCCTTCCTGTGGCTGGAGTTCCAATTCTCTAAGGAAGCCCAGAAGTGGAAGATCGATCAAGGGGCAAACGCATCGGTTGTTGATGATGAACTGACGGCTTATTATGACCAGGCTGAAATTTGGAAAGGCAAGAATATCGAGGCTGTTAAGCTAGCGCGTGAAAACGCGAAAATTCAGCCAGGCCTGACGGTTCCAGGCTGGAGTGATTACAACTGGAACAATATTTTGAATGATATTATTTTTGGTGACCGTGATATTAACGATATTATTCCAGAGACGGAAACATGGAACAAGAAGACCCTGGAGCTGCGTGATAGCCTGAAGTAATTTGGAGCAGTACAGGTATGAAACCATGAAGAGCGTAAAAAAGGTGATGGAAAAAGTGACGTCCCTAGTCCGGCGTAAGTCGGCAAGGGACGTTTCTTATTGCCAACAGTTTATAAACGCACTAGATAATTTTGAATCCTCTTATATCTGAAAGGATGAACATAAGATATGTTAATAAATGTACTTGTAGTTTAAAGAAAATTTTGAAAGCGTTACCACTATAGGGATGATTCAGAAGCTCAACAAGAAAGGAAGGGAAGCAGGATGCCGTCCATTCATCCTTGGAAAGTGAGAATACTTGCTTTGGTATGTGTGACGATGATCGTAATACCGGCAGTTTACTTCTTCAGTAAGACTTCGAGCTCGGAGCGGGTAGATTCTGAAGAATGGATGCAGGATGCGAAACCTGAAGTGACACTGAAGATGTATTTCGGTGGGGAGAAGAAGGCGGCTACTGATGAAGTGTGGAGGGAGGTCAGTCAATACGTCAAGTCAAAGGGGCTGAATGTGAAATTCTCGGTGAACTTCATTCCTTGGACCGACTATTCCAGTAAGCTGCTGGTTATGGCTGCGGCAGGCGATCGCTGGGACTTGAATTTTGATTCGGATACTTCTTTCCGGCAGATGGCTGCCCGTGGCTCATACTTGCCGCTGAATACCTTGCTTCCGGAATATGCTCCTCATTTGAATGAACGGTATAAAAGCGATGGAACGCTTCTGTCTACAACACTTGACGGTGAAATACTCGGTTTGCCCTGGGCGATCAAGATGAATCAACGCCCGTATGCCGTGTGGCGTGCTGATCTGGCAGAACTTGCAGGCATTGCCCCGCCTATGAATTCTATCCAAACGGTAGAAGATGTTGACACCCTTCTACATCAACTTAAGGAAGCTTATCCGGACAGTAAGCTGTCCCTTGTGACAGCTCTGCCTTTTTATTTTATTAGAGAAGAATGGCTTGACCTCGAATTTCATGGGCTCGGATGTTATATAGGAGATCCTGAGATGAAGGTGCGGGCTATCGAACAGCAGCCGTTCTATTTGGAGGCCGCGCTGATGAGTAAGCGTTGGAATCAAGCGGGTATTCTTAACCCCGATTCCATACTGGGACTTGAGGATAGTGCGAATCAATGGCGGAGCGGGAAGCTGCTGTTTACGATTACATCCCATGAATGGGCGTATGCTGCAGATCCTGGTTTCATCGATTCTGCTTATCGGCAGCAAGTATCACTTCTGTATCCTGAGAAACGTCAGGTCAACCGTCGCCCGACCTCTAATGTCATTGCGATTAACCGCAATTCAGAGCACCCGGATTTGGCATTGCGCTTTCTTGATCTGCTCGAGACGGACAGAACCCTCTTCGATCTTGTGATCTATGGAATGGAAGGGAAGACGTATAAGCTAGAAGGAGATACAGTACGTTATCCCGATAATTTGAATTTTTCGACCAGTAATTATATGGATTGGGGTGGACAATGGGGGTTCTGGAAGCCGCAATTTTTAAGGCCAACGGAGACCTATCCCGGCGATTTTTGGAACAAAGAAGCTACATTCGCCGAGCTTCCGCAAAATGTGGATTCACCACTTGGCGGTTTAATGTTGTCTGACTACAAGATTGGCAAAGCACTTGAAAGAAGAGATGAGCTCTATGAAGATCTCGGAAAGGCCATTGAATATGGCATGGAGGGAAATATAAGCGACGCGATAGCAAAGTACAGGCAGCGACAAATGGACAATGGACTGGAAACCATCATCGCAGAGGTACAGCGTCAAGTGGATCAATATTTATTGTTCAATCGTTAAGCACTAATCATTGGGGGAGGCCGCGTAATGTTCAGTGTGCTGATTGTGGATGATGAATTTGAAATACGTGAAGGGCTGTGCCAGCAGGTGCCATGGCATGAATATGGAATAAGCTCTGTTACCCAGGCTGCGGATGGAGATGAAGCGCTGCGCCTTGCTGAGGAATACCGTCCGGACCTGATTATTACCGATATCAAGATGAGAGGCGTATCGGGGTTGGATTTGCTGCGGCAACTACAGGCGATAGAAGATTATCATTGGAAGGCGATCCTGATCAGCGGGTACAACAACTTCAGTTTTGCCAAACAGGCTCTTCATTTAGGCGCGATGGACTACATATTGAAGCCGATCAGTATGACCGAGCTGGATCAAATCGTCCGTAAGTCCATTGAGATCCTTACGATGGAACGAATGGAACAGAAGAAGCGGGCTCACATCAACGACCAGATGCAGTTTGCTCTGCCCAAGCTTCGTGAGGAGCTGCTCCACGAGATTGTGGAGAATGACTATGATCCATACCGGGAGACACGAATATCCCACCGCCTGAAGACGCTGAAGCTGGGTTGGATGAAAGAGATGGAGCTGCAGCTCATGATTGTAGAGGCGGATAATCTACGGACTTTTACGAATCGTCATGGCTTCGCTGATGAGAAGAAGCTGATCCTGTTCGGGATTGGCAATGTGGTCAACCAGACGCTCGGTGAGGAGATTGGGGCTACATCTGTACTGTTTAAGGATAGCCATGAGCGCTGGATAGCGATTATCGGCTATAGCGGCTATGAAGCGTCCGAGAGGTGCTTATCACTGGCAGAAAAGTGTCTGGAGCGAATCAATCAGTTCGTCAAGGTTCACGCCAGTATTGCCCTCAGCCCTCCGGTACAGGAACTGCACCAGCTGCATCAAATGTATTCGCGGTGTGAGGAATATTTGAAGCGGAAGGCCCAGCAAGGAGGCAACAGGCTGTTTATGGAGGAGGGTGAGGAAGAGGAGGGAAGGATTTATGAGAAGCCTTCAATCCGGGAGCCTAAAGCTGTGATTGACCTGGTGAAGTACGGTAGCGACGAAGAGATCCGAGAGACGCTCTCCGATTTCGAGGAGATGGTTCAATTCTGGGGCTCACTTGATCTCAGGGATGTTCAGCAGCACATCTTCACCTGGCTGATGGAAGTGTACCGCGCTGCCGCAGCAGTAGGTTGGTCTGACCGATCATGGGAAAGGGACCCTATAGCGCTTTGGGATAGGCTGGAGCAGTATGATACGCTGCAATCTTTGCAGGAACAGGTTCAGCAGTGCCTGTTGGCATTGGCCGGCGATTTCCGGAAAATGTCCAATGCTTCGAGTCAGATCGTTCAGGAGGCGGAGCGCATGATTCGTAGCCGTTACGCGGAGAATTTATCCCTTCAGATTGTCGCGTCTGCAGTGCACGTTACTCCAGTATGGCTGAGCAATCTGTACAAAAAAGAAAAAGGGCGAACCTTTCTGGAGGAGCTGACTCAGGTTCGTATTTGCAAGGCCAAAGAAATGCTGGGCGAGAGCATGTACAAGATCTATCAAATCTCTTATCTTGTAGGCTATAAGGACCCTGTTCATTTCTCGAAGCTGTTCAAAAAGCATGTCGGGATTACGCCTAAGGAATACCGGCGGATGAGAGGCATTGTGGATGATTAAGAATATGCGGAGCTTAACCCCGTCCCTTCGGAATCGGCTCATCCTGATCTTTTTCGGGATAACGATTGTTCCGTTCATTCTCTTCTCCGGATATGCGCATACGAAATCTGTCGAGGGGATCAAACAAGCTAATGCGGCATTCTCAATGAGTTATCTTGAACAGGCCGAGATGAATGTGAGGACCTATTTGAATCACTTGAACGATCAGATCAATAATTTAATCGGGGATCGGGATTTGCAAAGGCTACTGGAGCGGCAGCCGCAAAGTATAGAAGAGGAACAGGCGATTTCCATAGAACTGCTGAGCATCGTTCATCAGAAAGGACAACATCTTGATGCGCTGCGGCTGCGTGTTCTTCCGCTTCATCCTGAACTGTATCCCACATATATGAAAGCGCTGGGGGAGGACTCCACGATCCGCACGGAGAACTGGTTTCATCGCGCTTCAAGCAGTACGGTGCCCTTTTGGCAGTTATCGATGAACAAAGGTCCAGGGCGCAGCCCGCTGCTTCTATACATAAAAACATTTACTAGTTTGCACAATCGAACACCGCGCGGCATTGTGGCAGTCGACCTTGCAGATCATTACTTTAATCGTTTCTTTATTCCAACGAAGCGATTGAACGGACAGAAATTTCTGATTATCAATGAAGACGGACAAGTGATTTATGATTCTGCCAGCAATGAGTGGACTGGCGAGCAGTTTCCTTCTCCAAGGCTGCTGGAGCAGCGCAAACTGTACAGTGAGGGTGTTGATACCTATACCATCTATGATCGTGAGCAATTAGCAGCCTATGTGGGGATGGATACCTTGCCTTGGACCATTATCAGTCTGACACCAATGCGGGAGTTGACAGAGCCCGTAACGAAGCTGAACCGGCTGCTGCTCTTTTTCCTGGTTGCGTATTTGATCTGCTCCGTCTGGGTGCTGGTGTATATTACCCGGAACTTCAGTCAGCCGGTCCTGCGGCTTGTACGGTTAATGCGGCGTCTGGAGGAAGGGGAATTCAATATGGATATTCCTCATCAGGAGCGTAAAGATGAAATCGGCTGGCTGTTTCGCGGGTTCCACAGCATTGTGCGCACGATTGAAGAACTGATCCAGCACTCCGCCCGGTCGGAACGCGTGAAGAAGGAGCTGGAGTTCCAGGTGCTTAGCCACCAGATCAACCCTCATTTTCTCTATAATACGCTGGACTCCATCCGCTGGAAGGCGGAGAAGCATGGCCAGAGCGATATCGGTGAAATGGTATCTGCGCTCGGCAATTTGCTGCGGCTCAGCCTGAATCAGGGCAAGGACATTACGACCGTTGGACGAGAGATCGAGCAGGTCAAGGCTTACGTCCTGATTGAACAGGCCAGAATCGGCATGCCGCTGCGGGTATTGTATTTTTTTGAAGAGGAGCTGCTGGATCTGCAATTTATACGCTTGCTCCTACAGCCTCTGGTGGAGAATGCCATCCAGCACAGCATACGCGACAACTTCGAGCATGGGAAGGTTGTACTGTCAGGGCGCATTGAAGGGCAGGACTTATTGATCAGTATTGCGGATAACGGCAAAGGCATTCCTCAGTCTGTTCTGGATGACTTGGAGCAGGATCATTCTGAGCAGCGAGCGGGGAAGAGCTCCGGCGTCGGACTGCGTAATGTGAACGAGCGTCTCAAAATCACCTTTGGAAGTCACTATCGGCTACAGATTGAGAGCAGGGAAGATAAAGGAACCCGAATTACGATCAGGCATCCGATTCTGGACGGCGAATTCACTGACAAGACTGATGATATGAAGGAATAGCCGCCATGCTGATTTGCTGATGACCTGAAACTTTGGTATACGAAGCCGCGGATCACTGTAAAGTCAAGGATCTGGAGTCGGCCTATGCCGTCACCAACTACAGTCTGGATGATTTCAAACATGTGATGCTCCCCGCTATCTTTTGAGTGGAGCCTCGTTAATCCCGCTTCGTTGTCTTCGCAAAGGATACCTTTTTTACGTTATAAAAACAGTAAAGCGGGCGCTTCTCCTATTATGGGAGAAACGTCCGCTTTATATTTCTGGATTATAGCTGCTTATTTTTGTAGATGTGGGTCTCAGGGGAATTCTATTGCTGCAGTTCTTTCTCCAGCGCCGTTCCCATTTCGCGAGAGCGTTCAGCACAGCGGTTCACCGCAGCGATGACGGTCTCGAAGAAATCACCGCGCTCTAGTTCTTCAAGCGCCGCCTGGGTGGAACCGTTCGGCGAGGTAACCTTCTTGCGCAGGGCCGCCGGTTCCTCACCGGTCTGCTGCACCATCCGGGCTGCGCCAAGTACGGTCTGGACCGTCAGCTCCGCACTTTGCTCAGAGGATAGCCCGCCACGGATACCGGCGGCGATCATGGCCTCCATCATGTAGTAGATGTAGGCAGGACCGCTGCCGGAAATGCCGGTCAGCGTCTCCATGCGCTCCTCATCGATGACGGTTGTGATGCCCACGGCATCGAAGATGTTAAGTGCCAGACGTCGGCTGTCTTCATCCACTTCTTTGGAGAAGGCCAGGCCGGTTGCGCCAAGCCCGATGGAGCTGGAAGTGTTGGGCATCGAGCGTACAACAGGCTGCGGAGTGCCTAGCAGCCCTTGCATCGTGCGGATGGACATTCCGGCAATCACCGAGATGACAAGCTGGCCTGGAGAGAGCAGCGGTCCCAAATGGCGCAAGGCTTCTGCGGTGTCCTTCGGTTTCATGGCTAGCACAATCACGGGAGCGCTACGGAGATACCCGTTTTTTTGCTCAGGGTCATTCGATCCTTGAACGCCATAGCGGGCCCGAAGCTCAGCCAGACGTTCGTTACTGCTGCGGTTCAGCATAATGATATTTTGCGAAGATACCACATTGCGGTTAATCAATCCGCGGACAATGGCTTCAGCCATGGAGCCCGCACCGTAGAACACGATCTCATGATTAAGCAATGGAATGGATTGCTGTTGACACATAAGGTTAACGCCCCTTTTAAAAATGATTTAGCCCCGGATCTGACCGTTGCCGTATACTTTATATTTTGTTGAAGTAAGTGCTGGGAGTCCCATAGGACCACGGGCGTGCAGCTTCTGAGTGCTGATGCCGATCTCAGCTCCGAATCCGAATTCGAAGCCGTCAGTGAAACGGGTGGAAGCATTATGGTATACGGCCGCCGCGTCGACTTCTTGCAGGAAGCGGGCTACATGGTCGGCAGTTTCGGACACGATACACTCCGAATGTTTAGTTCCGTATCGTTCAATATGCCCCATTGCTTCATCCAAATCCCCGACGATTTTGATGTTCAGAATATAATCGTTATATTCTGTCGCATAGTCCTGCTCCGTCGCCGGAAGCGCCCAAGGCACCAGAGCCACGGTCTCTGGACAGCCGCGTAGCTCTACATTGGCCTCGCGGAAGGCTTCAGCCAGTGCTGGCAGATGGGCCTGTGCATAGTCCCGATTTACAATCAAGGTTTCCATGGAGTTGCAGACAGAAGGGCGCTGGGCCTTGGCATTAAGGCTGATGTTAAGCGCCATTTCCGGATCAGCATCCGCATCCAGATACGTATGGCAAATCCCGGCACCGGTCTCGATGACAGGAACGGTAGCATTCATCACAACGTTCTGGATCAAAGAGCTGCCGCCGCGCGGGATGATAACATCCAGCAGACCGTTCAGCTTCAGCATTTCATCGACAGAAGCACGGCTAGGGTCTTCGATCAGTTGCAGGGCATTTGGCGGGAGGGCTGTTGTGGCCAGGGCCTTGTGTAACACCTCTACGATCTTTCGGTTGGAGGAAAGGGCGGAAGAGCCGCCGCGCAGCACAACTGCGTTGCCAGTCTTCAGACAGAGTCCTGCCGCATCCACTGTGACGTTGGGACGGGCTTCATAGATGATGCCGATAACGCCCAGTGGCACCCGGATTTTCTCAACAGACAGGCCGTTCGGGCGTTCAAAGGTTTCCAAGGTGTCACCCACTGGGTCAGGTAATACGGCAATTTGCCGCAGTCCTTCAGCGATCCCCGCAATCCGATGCTCATCCAGTGCCAGCCGATCCAGCATCGATTCTGGCGTGCCATTCTGACGTCCGCGCTCCAGATCTTCAGCGTTGGCATCTATAATCGCAGCCGCTTCATGCTGAAGCGCTGCAGCCATCACCAGCAAGGCTTCATTTTTCTGGTCTGTGGTCAATTTAACTAAGGTTCCTACGGTCTCCTTGGCCAAGGTTGCTTTGTTTACAACTTCACTCATAACATTTCCCCCCTGATTATAAATAGTATGAAAAAGACCTTCTTATCTCAGTGTAATCCATTCGTCGCGGTGGATAACCTCCAACCGGTGAACCTCTCCGAGCTTCGGCACGATTTCGCGGCTGGGCAATCCTTGGATGCTGCGGAGCTGGCTGTCGTCATAGTTGACAATGCCGCGCCCCAGCAGCTGAGCGTCTGGCCCCAGCACCTCTACAACATCACCAGCATGAAAGCTGCCGTCAGTTTGCTTGACCCCGATCGGGAGCAGGCTGTGCCCGCCGTTAAGTAGAGCTTCAACCGCTCCTGCATCAATATGCAAGGTGCCGAGTGGGGTGGACATGAAGCCCAGCCATTGCTTCTTAACCGGCAGAGAAGAGAGGGTAGTGGCGAAGTAAGTGCCTTTGCCGGTTCCGTCAGCCGCAAGCCGGAGATCTCCGGGCTCGGCTGCCCTGCCGATGAAGACTGGGACACCGCCACGCGTCGCAATCTTGGCGGCATCGATCTTGGAACGCATGCCCCCGGTACCGACACTGGAGCCAGCTCCACCTGCGATCGCGTAAATCTCGGGCGTGATCTCATCTACATGATGATATTTCACAGCATCCGGTGTTTTACGCGGATCACCACTGTACAGGCCGTCCATATCCGTAAGTACCAGCAGGTGGGAAGCCTTGAGCAGATTGGCGACCAGTGCCGACAGCGTGTCATTGTCGCCGAATTTCAATTCATCGACAGAGACCGTGTCGTTCTCATTGAATACGGGTACAGCCCCTTGCCGGAGCAGCTCTTCCACGGTCATTACGGCATTGTTCATGGCCCGGCGGCTGCAAAAGTCAGTCCGGGTGAGCAGGATTTGCGCTGCGATGATCCCATGCTTGGTGAAAGCCTCTTGGTAGGCCTGCATCAGCAGCGCCTGGCCTACTGCGGCAGCGGCTTGCTTCTCATGCAGCAGCCGCGGTCGCACCGGGTAGCCGATGCTGCGGAACCCGGCGGCCACCGCTCCGGAGGTGACCAGCAGCACCTCCGCACCCCTCTCGCGCAGCCCGGCAATCTCGGCTGCGAAGAAGGCGATGGCGGCATGGTTCAGGCCGCCCTCCGGTCCGGTCAGCGAGCTGCTGCCGATTTTGACCACTATTCTTGTCGTCACTTTTTGCTTCACATCCTCAAGATTGATAAGAATCTTCTGAATTCTGGGTAAATGCAAAAAAGCCCCCATCCTTAGACTTAGCAAAGGACGAAAGCTTGAATTCACTTCCGCGGTACCACCTTCATTGATGAGGGTTCATCCGACTTCATTCTCATAACGGGAGGGTCCGTCCTGCTGCACGCAGGCCGCTCAGGGGTAGGCTTCAGAACAAAACCGCGGTAAATTCTCTCAGCCTTCCGGAATTTACTCTCTGGGCGCGGGTGGACTCGTTCTTACTGGTCCCGTCAGCACGTTTCAGTATTTGTCCTATAGAATAACATGGCAAAGGGCGGTTTGCAAAGGGTGGACGACCTTTTTATTTTAGGAGACTAAAGTGTCCTGAAAAAGATGTTTATCCTCGGAGAGAACGGGTAAAATACTTATAATCTGTTACCAGGAGGTGGCTGTAACTTGAGTAAAGACAACAAGGTCCAACAGGAACAGATCCAACATTTAAATGAATCCGCGGAGTTTCAGAACAACGCACTTCGTGAGTTCATTGAAGAAAAGACAGGAAGTCCTAAACCAGAAGAGTCAGTTCACGAAGGTACAACCCGTCTATCGGATGATCAGAACCGCTTGATTACTCAGCGTAATATGCGTAAATAGGCTGCATATGTTCTTCTGACAGAAGATCAGGGAATGCAAACCACAGAAATACCTTTTATGGCGAAAAATATGGAGACCAAAGAAGCCGTCGGACATCCTTTTAGGGTGCCCGGCGGCTTTTCGTATGTGGAAAGATGTCCATAGTAAATGAGGGGTCCATCTTCACAGAGGGCGTCAGCCGCCTTTCGGCAAGGCTGTCGCTACTAGACTTCCTCATCTGTCAGAGCGGCCACAGTTGTGCGAAACGTCTTCATAAAAGCTTCCGCTGCCTTGGAGAGATAACGGCCGCGGCGGTATGCGAAGACCAGCGTCCGGCTTGGTACAGGCTCAGCCAGCGGCAGGTAGACAGGCACAAATTCACTGCGTGGTGCCCGGGCGATGAAATGAGGCACAAGCGTAACCCCCATGCCTGTAGCCACCAGTGACTGCACGGTCTCCATATTGTTGCTCTCAAAAACAATCTTCGGCTCGAACCCCGCCTCCCGGCATAGCTCAATGGTCAGCTTGCGGAAGCCCTGGCCTTCCTTCAGTACAATAAAAGGCTCATTCTTCAACTCCTCCAGCGAAGTGCGGATTCCATCCTTGCTGCGGGCTGCAAGAGGGTGATCGGCGGGAACCGCCAGATCAATCCGTTCCTCTCCCAGCACTTCATAGGCCAGTGCAGGAACCTCTAAAGGAAGAGACAGCAGACTAAGGTCGGTTTGTCCCCCAGCGGTTAGCTTCTCCAGGTTCATGGAGGAGTCTTCGAGCAGTGCAATCTCAATCTCCGGATAGCTTTGCTTGAAGATCGGCAGCACATGCGGAAGCAAATGTGCGCCTGTAATCGGCATGCTGCCGACCACGACACGGCCGGAACGCAGCTCCGAGATATCGGACATTTCCTGACGGAGCAGTTCGACAGCATCGATAATGATTTGGGCCTGCTCTACAAATTTTGCCCCGGCATGGGTCAGCTCAACGGAGCTGGTATTCCGCTGGAAGAGCAGGACACCCAGCTCCTTTTCCAGCTTGGAGAGCTGCTGGCTGAGCGAAGGCTGAGCGATATGCAGCTTCTCTGCTGCCCGCGAGAAATTTCTTTCGGCAGCGATTTGTAGTGCATATTGTAATTGTCTGAATTCCATATTCCAAAACTCCCCGGTGTTAAATCACTTCTCTTATAAGTATAACCTATGACCATAACCTTTAATATAGGAATCCTGCTGTCAGCCACGGTGGATCTTGCCGATCACCTCACTGCTTCGGCTATTTCGCTGTGTTCTTTTTGTTTTTACGTCCTGAAAATCATTTTAACGTTCCGTTTATATTAGAACGCTTTTAATTGAATGATATAGAAATTAATGAAAATTTTCGGCGAGAAATGTGATTACCCGGCGTTTTTTCTTTACGTATCCGTTCGATTCGGTTAATACCAAACTTATATTCGGACGGTATCTTATAGATGTGGGAACGATCTCACACCTATAAGCGGAGGTAAGTTATGAGCAATATCAAAGAGATCGCTCTTCTATCGGGTGTATCCAAGTCTACTGTATCCAGAGTGATCTCGGGACATGGTTATACAAGCCAGGAGGCCAAAGACAAGGTTCTGAAGGTGATTCAGGAGCTGCAGTACAAGCCGAATGCGATCGCTAGAGCGATGGTCTTGCAGCGTACGCATAATATCGGGATTCTGATCTACCGCAGGGATTACCCCATCGTGTCCCATCCCTTTTACGGTAAAATCATCGACGCCATTCTGGCTACAGCTGCAAGGATGAATTACTCCGTATTTGTAACGACGGACCATGAAATGTCGCTAAGATCCGCCGATTTCATGATGGAGAAGCGGGTAGACGGGCTGATCTTGATCAGCCGCCTGGAGCAGAATGTGATCGATCATATTAGTAAATTCGGCGTTCCTTATGTAATGGTTAACGGCTCCACGAATGTGGATGGTGTGGTTCATATCGTGAACCGGGATCAGGAAGGGGGACGTGAGGCTGCCCGGCATTTAACCGGCCTTGGACACCGCAAGATCTTCATGCTGGCCGGTCCGCAGGACCATCGAAGCCATCATTTGCGGCTGGAGGGATTTCGGGACTATATGCAGGAGCATCACCTGGATATCTCGGAAGACGCTATCGCCTATCCCGTAGCCTCAACGTTCGAAGCAGGCTACAGAGCGATGAGCGAACATTGGGAGCATTTTAGACAAGGGGCTTATACTGCAGTATTCGGTACCAATGACATGATCGGGCTGGGGGCAATGAAATTTTTGCACGAGCAAGGCCTTAGCGTCCCGGAGCAAGTGGCGGTAATGGGCTTCGATGATATAGATATTTCTTCTATCACGAATCCGCCCTTAACGACCATTCGAGTCGATACCCAGCAAATGGGCCATGTTGCCTGTGTCATGCTGGACAAGCTGATTCGCGAGAATTCTGTCAAAGAGACAATACTGGAGCTTAAGCCTGAACTGGTGATCAGGCATTCTACATCACACCAGGACACTTAATGATTGGAAGGAGCAGGACATGTAATGAAGTGGTATTTAAAATCACTGGGTCCAAAGAAAATTATCGAATTTGTCGCTCTAATCATCTTCGTGATCTTTTTCATGGGACCTCTGTTGAACCTGGCTATTCTCGCATTTACAGGGAACTGGAATTACCCGGACATGCTTCCTAGGGAATGGTCGCTGAAATGGTGGAAGTTTGTCTTCCAGCAGGAGGGAGTCTCGCAGTCTATCGCCCTTTCCTTCCTGATCGCAACCATCGTTACTGCTGTATCGATCGTGCTTTGTGTTCCGGCAGCGTATGCCTTTGCCCGAATTCGATTTCCGCTCAGCAAGTTCTTCTTGTTCTCGTTCCTGCTGACGCACGCCTTTCCTAAAATGGGGCTTTACGTCTCCATCGCAGTGCTGTTCTATAAGCTTGGCCTGATGAACACCCTGCTCGGCGTCATTCTGATTCATATCATCAATGTGCTGATGTACATGACCTGGATTCCGACCTCAGCGTTCCGTAATGTTCACACGGCGCAGGAAGAATCGGCCCGCGACGTAGGGGCAAGCCCGTTCCGGGTATTCCGCAGCATTACGCTGCCGATGGCGATGCCAGGTATTATTGTCGCTTCAATCTTTACTTTTCTGAACTCTCTAGATGAAGCGCAGGGGACTTTCCTCGTCGGCGTACCCAATTTCAGAACGATGCCTGTTGTGATGTATGGCATTATTAGCGATTACCCGGCTTATGCCGGTGCGGTCTTCTCAATTATTCTGACAGCTCCGACGATTATTTTACTGCTGGCGGCCCAGCGTTTTGTCAGCGCGGATGTTCTGTCGAGCGGCTTCCAGATCAAATAAACTGACGTGCGGAACAGGAGGACACTATGGGGATTCAATTATCCATTCAGAAACTGACAAAACGTTATAAAACAGGCGATGGAGTAAGCGATATTTCACTGGATGTCGGCAAAGGAGAGATGGTCACCCTCTTGGGACCGTCCGGCTGCGGCAAGACAACATTGCTGCGCAGTATCGGTGGCTTCCTTGATCCAGATGCCGGAGACATCCTGATTGAAGGTAAAAGTGTATTAAAAGCACCGCCGGAAAAACGTCCGACCTCCATGGTCTTTCAGGGCTACAATCTGTGGCCGCATATGACGGTGTACGATAATCTGGCGTTCGGTCTGAAAATCCGCAAGGTGAAAAAGGCAGAGCGTGATCAGGCGATTGAACAGGTGCTGGAGCTGGTTCGTCTGCCGGGGGCAGGGAAGAAATATCCTGGGCAGCTGTCCGGTGGTCAGCAGCAGCGGATCGCCGTGGCCCGCTCACTGCTGCTGAAGCCTGCGGTGCTGCTGCTGGATGAGCCGTTCTCGGCACTGGATGCCAAGCTGCGGCACGAAATGCGGGAGGAACTGCGCGAGATTCAAGCTGACCTCGGTCTGACCATGGTCTTTGTCACGCATGACCAGGAGGAGGCCTTATCGATTTCTGACCGGATTGTGGTGATGAACCATGGACATATCGAGCAGATTGCCACTCCGCAGGAAATATACGATGAGCCCAAATCACTATATGTGGCCCAGTTTATCGGGAAAATGAACTTCTTGAAGGGGGTGGTTGCTGAAGGCGGAATTAAGGTAGGGGAACTGAGTTTCCCGAACCCTAACAAGCTTTCAGGTAAAGTTACGGTGGCTGTCCGGCCGGAAGATATTCAGTTCGGTGGCGGCGCAGAGAGTAGACTACAGGGGACGATTAAGCAGATTATGGTGCTTGGTCATTATGCCGAGGTGTCGGTCGATGTTCAGGATCATGGCACGGTACGTGCATTCCTGGCTCGCGACGAGGTCAGAACGCTTCATCATGGTCAACAGGTGTCGGTAGGCTTTGCCAAGATTCTAGCATATCCGGAACAGTAAAATGAGCAAACACTCAAGGAGGAAAATAGTTCATGTCTAACAAGAAAACAGCATTCACCCTTTTGACAAGTTTGGTTCTGGTCGGATCTTTACTCGCAGGATGTGGAGAAAAGAATAGCAATGATTCGGCTGCTGCCGGTAATGGCGCTACGGCTGAGCCTGCTGCCAAGACGACGGAATTCTCTTTTTATTACACAGGCTCCCAGAACGTTGACGATCTCTGGAAAACACTGATTCCGATGTTCGAAGCGAAGAACCCGGATGTTAAGGTCAAGCCGGTTTATGTTGCTTCAGGCACAGGCGCTCAGCCTACCTATGACCGCATTCTGGCTGCCAAGCAGGCGAATAAAGGCTCAGGCGACATTGACCTTTATGAGGACGGCATTGATTCCGTCAACAAAGGCAAGAACGATGACATCTGGGATACGCTCAGCGAGAGCAGCATTCCTAACCTGAAAAATGTGGATGAGAATACCCTGAAAGACGTCTCTAACCTGGCTATTCCTTATCGTGCTTCCGCGGTACTGCTGGCGTATAACAGCGACAAAGTGAAAGACGCGCCGAAGACACTGGACGAGCTGTATGACTGGATTCGTAAAAATCCGGAAAAATTCGCTTACAATGATCCATCCACCGGCGGTGCAGGCAGCTCCTTCGTAACTACAGCCCTCTATAAATTCTTGCCTGAAGAGGCTATCCATAACTCTGATCCAAGCATCATGAGCCAGTGGGGTCAAGGGATCGACCTCTTGAAGGATCTGGGCAAATACGTATACGGTAAAGGCATCTACCCGAAGAAAAACCAAGGTACACTTGATCTCTTGGCTAGCGGAGAAGTGGATATGATTCCGGCCTGGTCCGATATGGTGCTTGACCAAATCTCCAAGGGTCAGCTTCCGGCAACAACGAAAATGCAACAGATTACACCGGGCTTCAACGGCGGACCGACTTACCTGATGGTACCGAAGCTGTCGGAGAAGAAAGACGCAGTATACAAATTCCTCGACTTCGTCGTTTCGCCTGAAGCACAGACTGAAATTGTCAACAAAATGCACGGCTTCCCGGGCATCAAGCTGAGCAACATGCCGCAGGAGATTCAGGATTCCTTCAAAGGTGCTTCGGAAGGCTACCGTACCTTTAACCTTGGCGACCTGGGCAAAGAAATCAACAAAAAATGGCAAAGTGAAGTTGCTGCTCAATGAGTAAACAAGCAAGAAGGGGGCTGCTGGGGATTTCCCTGGTCCTCCCTTCCTTTCTCATTCTGGTGCTGATTGTTGTGCTGCCGATTCTGGGATCTTTGAAGGAAAGTCTCACGAATCACAGTGGCGGTTACGACTTGTCCAATTATAAGTATCTGTTCACTGATAAACTGATGCGCTCGAATATTATTTTTACGCTAGAGGTGACGATTGCTTCCACACTTCTGGTCATGGTCATTAGCTATGTTCTGGCTGTGTACATGCGCTTTAATCAGGGCATGGCGGTCAACTGGATTCGGCGGATGTATATGATACCGATCTTTATTCCTTCGGTCATTGCTACCTATGGTCTGATCCAATTGCTTGGCAATCGTGGCTGGGCAGCGCGGATCCTTTATCACTTTGGGTCTGAAAGCTTTCCGCGGATTATTTTTGATATGAAAGGGGTTATTATCGCCAATCTATGGTTCAACATCCCGTTCACCACAATGCTTCTAGGTTCAGCCTTATCCGCCGTACCGAATTCCGTAATTGAAAGTGCCAAGGATGTGGGTGCAGGGAAGCTCCGTATTTTTTTCAAACTGATCCTTCCATTGACGTTCAAAACACTGCTGGTTGCCTCCACCTTCGTATTCATGGGTGTGATCGGCTCGTTTACGGCACCGTTCCTGATCGGACCGAATGCGCCGCAGATGCTCGGGGTCTCGATGGAGCAGATCTTTGGGGTATTCCAGGATCGTCAGCTTGCCGCAGCAACAGCATTCTTCACCTTCCTGATGTGTTCGTTTGTCGGTTATTTCTATATTCGCTCAATGATTAAAGAAGAAGGAATGCGTTCATCATGAAGACTGTTCTCGTAGACGCGCAAGGGAAAGTAACTCCCGCAGGCTCCAAATCGCATATTGCGTACCGTTTCTTTGTTCCAAATGGTGCAGACCGGCTCGGCGTTCATTTCAATTACGGGCCCAAGTATTTAGAAGATCAGGAGAAGGCTAAGCTGCTGATCGAGCAGGGAATCGAAGCCTATTTTGAGGCTGAATATTTGGAGCAGGCAAAAGCACGCTGGCAGTCCTATCTGCCGCTGCAAAATCTAATCACCGTCTCTGTCGATGCCCCTGACGGACATCGCGGGGCCGCTCACCGGCATGACCGTGAGCAATTGCATGTTCTATCGCGGCATGAAGCCACACCGGGACTAATACAGGGTGAGATTATACCGGGCATGTGGGAGGTCACTTTAAGCCTGCATGCGATTGTGACCGATGTCTGCGACTATACACTAAAGGTCTGGGTGGAAGAGGAGGATGCGCAATGAAATGGTTAGCCTGCGAGCTGCACACACATACATTCCACAGCGACGGCCGGCAATCGCTGGCTGAGCTTGCAGCAGGGGCCAAGAATCTTGGCTTCGACTGCATCGCATTGACGGATCATAACACGATGACAGGGCTTGCGGGTAAAGAAGACATTGAACGTGAGACAGGGCTTTCGATCATATCGGGGATGGAATGGACTACATTCTTCGGTCATATGGTGACGATTGGACTGGATGAATTCCTCGACTGGCGCCCGGTCGGCCCGGGTGATATCCATGCCGGACTCGCACGTGTTCATGAACGGGGCGGCCTTGCCGGAATGGCGCATCCGTTCCGCGCCGGCAGTCCGATGTGTACAGGCTGTTATTGGGAGTTTGAAATCAGTGACTGGAACGATATTGATTATATTGAGGTATGGTCAACAACGTTTGCACCTGTGAAAAATAATAACATCCGCGCCTTCCGGCTATGGACGGAGAAGCTGAATGAAGGCTACCGGATTGCCGCGACGTCCGGACGCGATTGGCATCACCAAGATCCAACGGACGATCCGTTGTCTGTAACCTACCTTCAGCTTGAAGAAGAGGATGCGCCTGTCACCGATAAGGCAGTAAGGGCTTTATCAGCCGGCCGTGCCTCTGTTACGCTGGGGCCGTTGCTTAAGCTTGAAGTGACTTCGCGCGGGACTACTTACGGTATCGGTAGTGCTGTGCCGGGAGGCAGAGTGTCTGGAAGCACATCTGTTGCCGCTGTGTCGGCAGATTTCCAGGTGCGCAAGGGTCACTGGAAGTTGGAAGACCAGCGTTATACACTGAAGCTGGACAGCAACAAGGGAATACTGGCTGAGGAAATCATTACGCCAGATGCTCCGTGGCTTGAAGCCGAGATCCCGGATGAAGATTTGCTGTGGATTCGTGCGGAGCTTTGGGGGATGGTGAAGGGTGTGCGTACGATCATTGCCTTTACCAATGCAGTTTATTTCGATTAAAGCAAAGGAGCCGAGAAAATGACTGGACATTTTCCATGGATTACAGCTCACACGGGATGTATGGATACTCTAGACAACACTTTAGTCTCTGTGGAAGAGGGAATCAGGATGGGAGCAGATATCATAGAGGATGATATCCGGGTCACCCGGGACGGAATCGCGATTCTGGCTCATGATGATATCTGGCAGAGCGTTGATGGCCGTACCATTCAGATCTCAGCATTAAGCTTCAAAGAGCTTCAGAGTATAGAAGTGATAGTGGACTATGCCGGCAAGACGGGAAAGATGACCTTCTCGACGCTGGAAGATCTGCTGCTGCTGATTAAAGGTTCAGGCCGAACGGCGAATCTGGATCTAAAAGTTGATGAAGCCATTGATGCAGCGGCAGCTTTGGTGCATAAGCATGATATGCTGGGGCAAATATTCTTGTCTGGCTGTGGGGCGGAGCGGGCCTTACTGGCACAGCTGCGTTATCCAGAGCTGAAGAAGCTGCTGAACGCTGATAGCGAGCATTTTCTGAACCGATCCTATGAGGAAGCCCTGGAACAGACATTAAGCGATGCATTGGCTGCAGTCTGTTTCGGGATCAATATCTACCATGAGTTCGTTAAACCGGAATTAATCGAGCAAGCCAAAGCGAACGGCCTTAGGGTCTATGTCTGGACCGTCAATGACGTCTCGCTAATGGAGCATTATGCGTCTCTTGGTGTGGATTCCCTAACCACACGGGCTGTGGAAGATCTGGTACAGCTGAAGAAAAGTATGCAGCAATAATGAGACAAGGTTCAGCCATATATAAAGCAGGCTGGGCCTTTTGTGCGTTGTAAGTGACGATCCAAATAGAGGTTTCACTCGCTTATAGTTCATGCCTATGAACCCTATAGTTTTTATATCTTGGAATAATAAACGGCGCGATGTTATATTTAGTTCATTCAAGAGAGACTCCACACTCTCTTCCAATGAACGATTAAATGATGAGGTGAAATTCATGAGCAAGAAGACAATGTTTGAGAAAATTTGGGACAATCACGTTATTCATCAGGAAGAAGGCAAACCTAGCATTCTGTATATTGACCTTCATTTGGTTCACGAAGTGACTTCTCCACAAGCCTTCGAAGGCCTGCGCCTGGCTGGCCGTAAGGTTCGTCGTCCTGAGCTTACATTCGCGACAATGGACCACAACGTACCTACCAAGGATCGTTTTAACATCAAAGACCCGATCTCCAAACAGCAGATCGACACGCTTTCCCAGAACTGTCGTGATTTCGGCGTGAGACTGTTCGACCTTAATGATATCGACCAAGGTGTAGTACACGTTATGGGGCCAGAGATCGGCCTGACTCATCCTGGTAAAACGATTGTCTGCGGCGACAGCCATACTTCTACACACGGCGCATTCGGCGCACTGGCGTTCGGTATCGGCACCAGTGAAGTAGAGCACGTAATGGCAACCCAGTGCTTGCAGCAAGCTAAAGCCAAGACGATGGAAGTTCGCTTCACAGGCAAGCGCAATCCTGGCGTAACCGCGAAAGACATGATCCTCGGCGTTATCGCTAAATATGGTACTGACTTTGCTACTGGTTATGTTATCGAGTACACAGGCGAAGCGATCCGTGAGCTGTCGATGGAAGAGCGCATGACTGTCTGCAACATGTCGATTGAAGGTGGCGCGAGAGCCGGTCTGATCGCTCCTGACCAGACTACATTCGATTACCTGCGTGATCGCCAGTATGTACCGCAAGGTGCTGCTTATGACGCTGCAGTTGAGACCTGGAAAGGGCTCGTAAGCGACGAAGGTGCAGAGTATGACACTATTGTTGATTTTGATGTAGAGACCCTGATTCCGCAAGTAACCTGGGGCACAAGCCCGGGTATGGGTACTGACATTACAGCAACTGTGCCGAATCCGGCTGATTTCACAACTGAAAATGAACGCAAAGCTGCTGAAAAAGCACTTGAATATATGGATCTGATTCCAGGTACTCCAATCTCCGAAATTGGCATCGACTATGTCTTTATTGGTTCCTGCACCAATGGCCGGATTGAAGACCTGCGCGCTGCTGCACAGGTTGCCAAAGGCCACAAAGTATCTGATCAAGTAACGGCTATTGTCGTTCCTGGTTCTGGACGTGTTAAAATGCAGGCGGAAAAAGAAGGTCTGGATAAAGTATTTACAGAAGCAGGCTTTGAATGGCGTGAAGCAGGCTGCAGTATGTGCCTTGCGATGAACCCGGATGTTCTGCAACCAGGACAACGCTGCGCATCGACCTCCAACCGTAACTTTGAAGGCCGTCAGGGCCGTGGAGGACGTACGCATCTTGTATCTCCTGCAATGGCTGCCGCTGCGGCAATCAAGGGTCGTTTTACCGACATTCGTGACTGGAACTATAAGACGGAAGCCGTCAATTCATAAGAATCAGATCTAAGCGGGAGGGAACTAACATGGAAGCTTTTAAAAAATTAACAGGAATCGTTGCACCGGTTGACCGGGTCAATGTTGATACAGATGCTATCATTCCAAAGCAGTTTTTGAAACGGATTGAACGGACCGGATTCGGACAATTTCTATTCTACGAATGGCGTTTTGACGAAGAAGGAAATGACAACCCGACATTCGAGATGAATAAGCCGCGCTATAAAGGTGCGTCTGTCCTGGTCTCTCGCGCCAACTTTGGTTGCGGCTCCTCCCGGGAGCATGCGCCGTGGGCGATTATGGACTATGGCTTCAAGACGGTAATTGCTCCGTCTTATGCAGATATTTTCTATAATAACTGCTTCAAGAACGGTATTCTGCCAATCAAGCTGTCAGAAGAGCAAGTAGAAGATCTGTTCCAGCGGACGGCTCAGTATGATGGTTATGAATTGCACGTAGATTTGGAGAATAAGGTTCTGAGTGATGATCATGGCTTGAACATTGCTTTTGACCTGGATGAGCACCGTCGCCAGTTCCTGCTGCAAGGTCTGGACGATATCGGTCTTACTCTTCAGCATGCGGATGAAATCTCTGCCTACGAAGAGCGTCATGCTGCTAAGTTGTTCGGTTAATGCTTTTCCTGACGACTCTATGAGTTATGTTAGTTTATATTAAAACTTCACCATTTTAACAGAAACTTCTATTTCCGATGTCGGAAATAGAAGTTTTTTTGTTATAATCGATATATTCATTGCCTGTAGAGGCAACTTTTGGAAGGTTTCTGTCGTCTGATAGGTCATGGAAGTTCACGAATCCAAATATCAAAGGAGAGAAAAGGATGGGGAGAATCACCCGCTTAATATTTTCGCTACTTTTGCTGCCGCTGATGTTTCTGTCATTTTCCGTCCATGACGCTGCCGCGGCAGGAAAGACACAAGGTAAAATCGTTCTGGACAATAAAGAACTTGCTCTGCCCAAAGGGATTGCAATTGAGAATGTGAACGGAAGTGTGATGATCCCCATACGGATTGTAGTAGAGAACTTGGGGTTTGAAGTGCTGTGGGAGCAAACCTCTCGTAAAGTGACCATAAAGCAAGATTTTAAGAGTGTAGAACTTATCGTAGGCAGCAAATCGGCTAATGCCGACGGGATACGCCTGGATTTGAATGCTGCACCTAAACAAACCGGAGGCACGGTGCTGGTGCCCATCCGATTTGTCAGCGAGCAGTTTGGACTAAAGGTAGGCTGGGACAACCGTGATAAAATCGTCTATTTAACCGGAGGAGCGCCAGCTCCCCTAGTTGCAGCACCCACACCAATACCGTCACCAGTACCGTCACCCACTGCTCAGGTTCTATCAGCCACGCCGGGAAATCTGGGCGGGAGTATTCCGGGCACAGTTGTTTCAACACCTTCTCCAGCTGCGTCTATTCCGGGCAGCGACGGCGCTATTGCAGGTGCGCCAAAGGTGAAGGGTGCTGTATTCAGTGAGAACAAACTGGTAGTTGCCGTTGATGGGAGCGTCAAGCCAAGCATAACGGTAATGAATAATCCGGCCCGCATTATTGTAGATTTACCCGGAACGGCTTTTGCACCAGAATTTGCAGGAAGCCTGCAGCAGGGACTGGCGGGTAACGGTAGCCCGCAAGGCAAGCTGGATGTGACCGGCTACCCGCTCGTATCCGAGATCAGGTACGCTTTGTTCAGCGTCAATCCTTCTATAGTAAGATTTGTCATTCAGACAGCGGTCAATCAGCCTTATCAGCTAAGTACGGATGAAGTCACCGGTCTGGTTACCATCGATCTCAACACGCAAAGTGTTCCTTGGAACGGTGGGGGGACAGCCGGGAATACAGGCAAGCCGGTAGTTGTCCTGGATGCGGGGCATGGTGGTTCTAAGCCGGGGGCGGTCAGTATCACGGGCCGATTGGAAAAGGACTTTAATTTGGCCGTGGTCCGTAAAGCGGGAGCGCTATTGGAACAGGATGGACGGATGACAGTGGTGTATACCCGGACTGAAGATACCCACCTGGAGCTGCAGGATCGGGTGGTGATTGCCGAGGCGGCAGGCGCAACTCTTTTTCTCTCGGTACATGCCAATTCTCTTGAGACATCTTTTCCGAACTGGAATAAAATCAACGGAAGTGAAACCTATTACAGTCGAAGTGAGAGCCTGCCTTTTGCGCAAATTATGCATAAGCATCTTCTTGCCGGAACGGGATTTAAGGACAATGGAGTCCGTTATAAGAGCCTTCATGTAACCAGGGAGACACGCATGCCCGCTGTGCTGCTGGAAGCTGGCTATCTCACCAATGTAGACAATGAAACTGCGCTGTATACAGACTATCTTCAGAACAACCTTGCAGGAGAGATTGCAGCGGGGATCAAGGAATATCTTGGATTGTAAATTGGACTGAGGCCGCACAAATTATGCAAATCTCAGTTCCCCTATGGAATATATTCGCAACTTTTGTAGAGTGGCGGCGTCTAATAGATGTCGAAGGTTGCTGGTCGTCAGGTCAACAAGAACGTCTTTCTCAGGCGGAATACTAGATTCTTAGAGGTGGAGAATGAAGAAATTTGGTTTTATGCTGTTGCTGTTACTTTTTGTACTAATCTTGCCGGAAAATGGACATGCCGCTGCCTCGGGCAGCAAGATTATTCTGGATGGCAAGGAGATTACGGCCGAACAAGGAGCTCCTGTTGAAAATGTGAACAGCACGGTTATGGTCCCGCTAAGAATGATTGCAGAGAATCTTGGCTACAAGGTGGACTGGGAGCAGAAGAGTCAGACGGTAACCATCTCTGATTCATTCAAGACGATCAAGCTGGTGGTCAATCAAAAAACGGCTTCTGTCGATGACAAGACCGTTACCTTGGTCACTGCTCCGTTACTGCGCAGTAATACGACGCTAGTACCGATCCGTTTCATCAGCGAACAGTTTGGTCTGCTGGTTGATTGGGACAATTCACAGAAGATTGTAACATTGACTACACCAAACGCTCCGGGAGATAACGGTTCCCAGCCGGAGAACCCAAGTAATCCAGGAGATGGGCAGCCTCCTGTGGATCCTACTGCAAATCTGGCCCAGGTAAATGGTTTGAGCTTCAATGAGAATCGCTTGACCATTGCTGTCGATGGCAAAGTCGAGCCGAAGGTATCTGTGGTAACCGGCCCGGATCGTATTGTTGTAGATCTGCCGAATGCTACCTTCTCGAATGTTTTTGGTACCGGACAAGCTCTCGATTCCAACCTGAACGGCAGTCTTGCAATTACTGATTATCCCGATGTGTCGGGGGTTCGCTATTCGCTGTATAATACGAATCCTTATGTAGTCCGCTTTGTCATTGATTTGACTCATTCGAAGAATTACAGCGTGAATGTTACCGGAGATTCTTCAAAGTTAGTGGTCATTGATCTTAATGCACCATCGACAACTGATCCTGTTACCCCACCAGTGAATAACGGCAGAAAGCTGGTTGTGCTGGATGCAGGGCATGGTGCCAAAGATTCCGGTGCTGTGGGTGTAACTGGAAAGTATGAGAAGAACTTTAATCTGGCTGTCGTATTGAAGGCTGCTGACCTGCTGAAGAAGGAGAACAAGGTTGACGTAGTGCTCACACGAAGCGACGATACGTTTATCGAGCTGAAAGATCGTGCAGCCCTGGCGAACAATCTGAAAGCGGATCTTTTTATCTCCGTTCATGCCAACAGTGGTGCGTCCTCCTCAGCCAGCGGGAGTGAAACCTATTATCAGCGTGATGCCAGCAAAGCGTTGGCAAACGTGATGCATAAATACCTTGTACAAGCCACCGGCATAAGCGACCGAGGTGTACGCTATGGCAATTTCCATGTCATACGGGAAACAAAGATGCCTGCGGTGCTTCTGGAGGTTGGCTACCTGAGTAACAAGAACGATGAAGCCCTTTTATTCAATGACGCTTTCCAAAGTAGAGTTGCCGCTGGGATCGTCAGCGGAATCAATGAATATCTCGGAATAAAATAACAGCTTAACGGCAGACCAGCGCCGCACAGTTATTTCCCGCCTGTTTTTCGGCCCGAAAACTATGCGGACAGGTCTGCTCGTATTCATCTAAGGGGGTATTAGGAATGATGAACAAGAAATTAGGTTACGCAGGAATTGCTGCTCTGCTTTTACTCGTAATTGCTGGTTGCGGCGATAAACCGACGGCTGCTCCGGCTAATGGTAACAATCTGGAGCCTACCGTTGTGAACGGTGCTGGAGAGAACGGAAGCAACAATAATACAGTGGAAGGCGGCGATCAGGTAGTTCCGAGCCCATCGCCTGAAGCAACAGAGGAGCCCGGAAATAATACGGTCAACAGTACGCCTGCACCGACTGCTACAGAAAAGCCGGCTGCTGCAGAGAAGCAAAGCCAAAGTATCGATGTCTATTATACCGATCCACAGCTATTGGATCTTGTAGCTGCGAAGGCTACTATCCATTTTGCCGATCCAGTGGAGAAGTACAGTGATGCCTTCAAAGCGCTGCAAAGCAGCGATAATCAAGAGCAAATTCCGCTGTGGGGCAAAATTGAGCTGAAATCGCTCAAATTTGAGGATGGACAGATCCTTATGGATATCCATAAACCACAAGATGCACAATTGGGCGCTGGTGGGGAATCCATGGCGATGTCCGCCCTTGCCAAAACTTACTTCCAATTCGACGAAGTGAAGAGCATCGAAATGCTGGTGGACGGCCAGAAAGTTGAAAGTTTGATGGGCCATGTTGATCTGGAGCATCCCATGACCAGAGAGAACAGCTTGTAATACGCAGGAATTCTGCAGCTGCTTGGCGAAGTACTAGGTACACAACAATCATGGGTTATTGAGAGGAGAACAACCTATTGTCCAGACAAAAGAGATTGAAACGTAGGGTGAAGCCTTATTCTGCCAAAGCGGTTTCGGCCGTTCTGGCGGGGGTTATGGTTTTGGGTGGAACAGGCGCGGCTTTTGCAGATAGTTCTGCGAGCACTACAGCGAACCCTCCAGCGAATCAGAGCAATGTCTCTGCCCCTAGCACATTTAGCGATGTAAAAACAGGCTTTTGGGCCGAAAAGCATATTTATAAATTAGCGGGGCAGGGGATTATTGTCGGCAACAACGGCTTGTTCCGTCCCGGCGACCCCGTAACCCAGCAAGAAGCTGTATTGATGGCGCTGCGTTTCATGAAACAGGCGGGTAATGCGGACCCTAATACACAAACCGTTCTTCCAACGGGATTTGAGGTATCGAATTACTACAAGTCCTACGTGATTTATGCACTTCAACAAGGCTTACTTGATAAGACTGCTGAAATGACAGCAGATAATCAGAAAACTTCCTGGGGTGAGCGCAAAGCTTCCCGGGAGTGGATTGCAGAGCTGCTGATCCGTTCACTCGGCAAGAGTGCTGATGCAGTAGCTTCAGGGAATGCTTCGACAGGATTTGCCGACGATGCTAAGGTGTCCGCGAACAAACGTGGCTACATAAATTTGGCGGTCAGCCTCGGTCTGGCGAACGGGCTGGATGGCAACCGTTTTGATCCGCAGGGTGCTGTAACCCGTGCACAATTGGCGACTTTCTTCAGTAGGGCAGAAGCACAGTCAGGGCTTGTATATGACAATACTGTGGAAGGCTATATCAGCGATCTGAAAAGTGACAGACTATCTGTCTACGATAACGGAAATACGTCTGTGCATGGACTGAATGCCAGCACTGCATATTTTACCAGCACTTCTGAGAATCGAATTAATCTGAGCGATCTTCAGCCGTACACGAAGGTAACTGTTATTGGAGCTACTTATAATGCTTCCTATGTGGAGATAACTGATCCGACACAGCTAATTGAAAGCCTGAGTGGTAATTTTGCCATGGTGGCTCCAGGGAACAAGCTGTGGTTGAAATCGGCAACAGGTTTTACTGAGTACTACTACGATGATACGACAACTTTCGTGGATGCCAGCGGCAATAAAATTGAACCGTCTGCACTTGTGGCGGATAGTGTCGTAACGTTGACACAGGAAAAATATAGCGGTTCTCACAAGGTAGTAAAAGTGCAAGTCACCTCTGGTGTGATCAATAAGACAACAACAGGCACAATTCAAAGTGTAAACCTTACGGACAAGTCCATAACTTTCAAAAATGCTGCCGGTGTTCCTGAGACTTTTAAATGGGAAGATGGCAACTCGTTGTTCAGCTCCCAGAACAGCGTTCTGCAGCCTGCTGATTTGAAGGTGGGTGCTGCAGTCAAATACACGATTCAAGAGAATGTAATCCGTACTGTAGAGGTTACCGAGGGTGTTGAGCGCACCGTCCAAGGTATGCTCAACGAGATTACGGGTACAACCGTTGTATATAAGAAAAAGGATGGCGGACGCGAGGTGAAGCTTCTGGCGGCTAAGCCGGCGATTGTTATTCCTGGCATTGCGAATCCTTCCAGTGATGATCTGGTGGCAGATGCTACTGGAGGAGACAATATACAGCTTACACTCGGAAGTGATGATCAGGTCACCAAGATTGAGGTCTTGAGCCGGCAGATCGACCAGTTCAGCGGAGCGGCCATTGTAGATTATAATTCCAAAACACAGCTGCTGACGATCAAGGATGTGAGCGGCAAACCGCATGTCATTCAGCTAGATGATAAAACCAAGCTGGCGTATGACGGTATTGCTCCGAACCTGACGACAGTTGGGGCAAGATTGACTGAGGGCCGTAAAATAAACTTGAAGGCGCTCGGCATGCGAGCTCTTTCGCTGGAGCTGCTAACCAAATATGAAGGTACATTGACAGCCGTCAATACCTCAGCCAGAACGATGGTCATCAAGGTCAATGCCGGGGAAAGTCTTACTCTCCCTTATCCAAATTCGGTGGAGCAGTTCGGCAACAGTAACGCTACGATTACCGATGTGCCAATTGGCAGTAGCGTAATAGCAGCGCTGGGTACGAACCAGGATATCATCTCCGTGCTAAAAGTGAAATCCGTTCTGCAACTCGAGACTTCGATGGTCAATTCGGGAACTAATCGTATTGCGATTAAAGTCAATGGAGGCAGTAGCGAGATCAACACTACTCAGTTGCCTTTGACCAATGAAGCTGGGCAGACTGCGAAGTTGACTGAGATGAAGGCCGGAGATTTTGTGAATGTGACCTTTGAAGGTTCGACTCCACTTGCCATTCAGACTGTCAAGCTAACTACAGGCCCGGTTAACGGGGTAGATGCCACTGCGGGAACGCTGACCGTGAAGGATTATTCAGGGGCTGTACAGACCTTTAACACAAGCAGCGGAATTAAAATTACTAGAGATGGCACAACAACGACGACGCTTGGAAGCTTGACTACTGCTGACCGGATTGAAGCCCGGAAAGATGCTAATGGTTCCATCATCGTACGGGTGCTAACTCAGGCAAGCCGCATCTTCTCACGTTATGAGAGTGCGTCGAACGAAATTGTGGTGAAGCGGGATAACATGAACGATAATTCCAATCGTTTCCGGTTAGCACCTAATGCATATATTCATCAAGGTGACACGACATTATCCGTGCAATCTCTCAAAGAAAATGATAAGATTATAATGTATTTTAATAACGATGTTGCAATAGAAGTTGTGAAACAATAATTGCGAGTGGTGGATTTCTGTGAGAAACACCGTCTTGACGCAAGGGTTTGCCTGCGTCAGGACGTTTTTTTTGAAATATAGCAAGGTATGGTGTTCCTTATCTATAGTTATGCATGATCCGTCCTTTCATGAGTTGAAATGTATGGAGAACTGCGCTATAATACATACTTTGTTTATATTTCCTTACATCAAAATGGGAAGCGCTGGCATGTTCAGCGTAAATTGTGAAGCGGAGGGACGCTATGAAGGTTGCAGAAGTCCGCCACATTCTGGATACGATGGGTGACTTGTTTCCTGATGCGCATTGTGAGCTGATTCATAGCAACGCTTTTGAACTAACGATAGCCGTGCTGCTCTCAGCCCAATGTACGGATGCTACGGTGAACAAAGTGACCGTGGATCTGTTCCAAAAGTATAAGACCCCCCTAGACTACGTCTCCGTACCTATAGAGGAGCTGGAAGGGGATATCCGGCGCATCGGCCTTTACCGCAACAAGGCGAAGCATATACAGAGCTTATGCTCCATCCTGATTGAGCAATACGGGGGCGAAATTCCCCAGGCTCATGATGAATTAGTTAAGCTGCCAGGTGTTGGCCGCAAGACTGCTAACGTGGTGGTGTCTAATGCTTTTGGTGTGCCTGCGATTGCTGTAGATACGCATGTGGAGCGGGTCGCGAAGCGGCTTGCCCTGGCAGGCTGGAAAGATTCTGTACTGGAAGTGGAGAAGAAGCTGATGAAGGCGGTGCCGAAGGATGAATGGACACTGACGCATCACCGGCTCATATTTTTCGGCAGATATCACTGCAAGGCCCAGAACCCGGGATGTCAGGTTTGTCCGCTTCTTGATGTATGCCGTGAGGGAAAGAAACGTATGAAATCGTCTGTGATCAGGAAAGATAAAGATCATACGCGAAAGAGCAAAGAGTTAGAGATGAAGAAGAGGATGGGATAGAGATGAAGTGCATTTCTGTGTACACTGACAATTTTGAAGTGTTTTCGGATATTTTTGACCGCGTAGTGGATAGCCCACTGGAAGAGAACGAAGAGCAGGAAGTTGAAGGCATTACAATCAGCCATTCCGGCGAAGTGCCTGAACACTACCTGGAGCGTATGTCGCAAAAGCCTGAGGTAGTTGTTATGAGAGACAAATCCCGTGGCTTGACTATTCTTCAGCACGGCAAAGTATTCGAAATTCTGCTGCCTGAATTGGAAAGTGCATAACACATTCGGGATGATCTGTGATGCATCCGTAATAAAGGAGTCTGCCCCATTGGGCAGGCTCTTTTTCGTATTATCTATATAAGCCGAACAAAAGAAAGTAACAAAAAGCGAGGAGGAACGAAGGGAGAAGTTTGGAACTATAGGAGCGAAAGCGCGAGCTAAAAAGCATTCCACAGGAAAGCTGGCATCGGAAGCATAATCTCTCTGGATTTCAACCGTAAACAGCGGAACTATGGAAAGAAATCTGGAGACAACAGTGGCCGGAAGTCCAAACATTCGACCGTAGTGGCGTTCTAAAGAGAGGGTGAACAGGGATACTGAAATAGGGATGTCGAGGAAGATTCATCAGATCGCTAAACGCCAGGGCAGTTCTGTCTGTTCGTAAGGGATTATAGGTTATTTTGTAATTAGTGTGTATTTGATTTGTGGCAGACCGGTGATAAAATGGAATTATTCTATTCTTGCAGATTATAACGGGTCTTGCCAAGTATAACGGGAATAAATCATGTTATTTCGGCACTTTAGGTGCAGACTTGATATATAACGGGAATTTCTCCTGTTGTTCCGACATATTTGCTACTATGTGAACCTGTTGGATTGTTTTAACTGCATAAATTCCTGTTATTTGGATGTAAAAGGGAGTTTTCTGCGAATTAGCGGGATTTTTTCCCGTTAATTCACTCAGTACGATTGGACTATAATTGGACTATAAGGCTAGAGTAGAGGTGGAGAGCGGATGGGTGCGGAACAAGCCAAGGCAGAGAGAAAAGCCAGTAATGAAACAACAGCAGGGACAACAGCAGAGACAACAAGCGATAGTGAAACCACAGTAGAGCTTTTGGATTTGAAAGAATTGTCCGAACGTTGGGGTGAAGATGAGACCGGGCAGATTTTTGGTGATTTGCTGGAAAAAGAAAAGGCGAATGAACTGACGATTGCTTTTTGCGGACATTTCTCCGCCGGGAAATCCAGTATGATCAACAAACTGTGCGGAAGTACGGTGCTTCCCTCAGGTCCTGTTCCTACAAGTGCCAATATTGTATCTATCCGCAGCGGCACCCCGCGTGTACTGATCTATCCTCGAACCGGAGCAGGCGGGACTGTGGTACCTTGGGAAACGACCCAGGAGCGATTGCAGGAATACTGCCGTGATGGCGGGGAATATTCAGCGATTGAGGTTTGGGAGGATGCACCATTACTCGGTTCCCATGGAGTCTTGATGGATACACCGGGCGTGGATTCCACGGATGACGGTCACCAGACAGCGACACGTTCGGCACTTCATTTGGCGGATGTTGTGTTCTACGTGATGGATTATAACCATGTACAGTCGGAGAATAATCTAGCCTTTGCCAAAAATCTTAGTGATTGGGGTAAACCGTTATATCTGATCATTAACCAGATTGACAAGCACCGCGAACGAGAGATTTCGATTACAGAATATCAGAAGCAACTAGAAAGCGCTTTCCATCACTGGGGGATTAAGCACAACGGGATGCTGTTTACTTCGTTGAAGGTTAAGGAGCATCCGCTGAATCAATGGGAAGAACTGCTGAAGCTGATTACAAAGCTACTGTCCTCCAGGCAGGAATTGCTGCAATTTAGCTTGTCGCGTTCCATTCATCATACAGGCGAGGCATTGCTGGCATCGTACCGGGAGGAGCAGCGTGAAGAGCGGGAGCAGTGGATACAGCAACTGGATGGTACAAACCGTGAGACTGTAGATCGGGAACTGACCTCTCTTGAGCAGGAGAAGAAGGACTTGGAAGACCTTCCTGAGCATTCTAGGCAGCAGCTCCGTTCTGCGCTGGAGAATTTGCTAGGCAATGCGAATCTCATGCCCGCCGATGTACGGGAGGCGGCGGGGGCATATGTTGAGAGCATGAGCCCGGGATTCCGGCGGGGGCTGTTCTTTACCGCTGCCAAGCGGGAGAAGGAGCAGAGCGGGCGGCTTGCTGCCTGGCATGCACTGCTAACCCGCGAGGTGTCCGCCCAGATCGAGTGGCATACTGGGCCACTTCTTCGTGAGTGGGCGGAAGCTCTGGAGCTGTGGAGCGAGGATGATGATACGAAGCTGAAGGAGATTTTCCCGGCGGTGAGCCCGGAGTGGCTAGCGGCCTTGGTAAAGCCGGGAAGCGGTCATACGGGTGAGGCGCTGCTCAATCTCTGCCGCAGTCTGGCGGCAGAGATTAAGAGCCGCTACCGCCGCGCGGCGCTGGATTTCGGCGATGAGCTGCTGGCGAAGCTGCCGCCGCTCATGGAGGAGCGGCGCGCAGAGCTTGCGCGCCGCGAAGCAGACCTCGCGCAGCAGGCGTCAGCCGCCGCTGCGCTCGCCGCTCTGGACCGCGCAGCGGAGCAGCGCGCGGCAGAGCTCGCGGCGCTGCTGCCGCCGCGCCGCAGCCTCACCCCCGGCATCCTGCCGGAGGTGAGGACTGCCCAGCACGCGCCTGCCGCAGAGGCGGCGCATGACACCCGGCCGCCGCTGCGCATAGCGGCCGCTCAAAGCGCCGCCCCAGACTGGGCGGCGGGAGCTGTATCGCCGGCCGGTGGACGGCGACGGTTGTCCGCAGCCGCCGGCGCACTGGCGGCGGCAAGCGAACTGCTGCGCGGCGAGCCGGCCATGGCCTCAGCCGCGCGCAGCCTGGCGGCGCGGGCGAAGGACCTCGCCGGCGGCCGCTTTACACTGGCGCTGTTCGGAGCGTTCAGCGCCGGCAAATCCTCCTTCGCCAACGCCTTGCTGGGCGAAGAGGTGCTGCCCGTGTCTCCCCATCCCGCCACGGCGGCGGTCAACCGCATTTTGGCGCCGGAAGGGGACTTCCGGCATGCCAGCGCGGTAGTGACCATGAAGTCGCAGGCTGATGTCTGGGATGACATCACCCATTCCTTCAGCGTGCTGGGGCTAGGCGTACCACAGCCCGAATCCTGGAGTGCGGCGTTGTCCAGTCTGCCCCTGGGGGGCATTCATCCCTCCGCACTGCCCCATGCCGGCTTCCTGCGGGCTGCAGCCGCCGGCTGGAAGGAAGCCGAGCCGTTGCTTGGAACTGTACGGACCGTAGGACTGGAAGAGTACCGGCAGCTGGTTGCAGAGGAGACGCGGGCCTGCTTTGTACAAGGCATCGATCTGTATTATGCCTGCCCGCTGACCGAGAGTGGCATTGTGCTGGTAGATACCCCCGGGGCGGACTCCCTGCATGCACGGCACACCGGCGTTACCTTCGGATATATGAAGGAAGCCGATGCCATCGTATTTGTCACATATTATAATCATGCCTTTTCCAAGGCCGACCGGGGACTGCTGGCACAGCTGGGACGAATCAAGGACAGCTTCGCCCTGGATAAAATGTTCTTCATCATCAATGCCTCTGATCTGGCCTCTGGAGAAGAAGAACTGGAAGAGGTTCGGGGTCATGTGGTCCGAAATTTGCGGGAGGGTGGACTGCATGCACCGCGCATTTATGCGCTGTCGAGCTTGCTGGCGCTGGAGGGGAAAACTTCAGGCCAGCGTGACATTTACGAGAGCTCCCGTTTTCAGCATTTTGAGCAGGCCCTTTCTCAATTTGCTGGTGAAGAGCTGCCACAGTTATCGCTTGCTGCTGCACAGGAGAGCCTGGCATCAGTCGTCCACCGTGCGGAGGAATGGCAAGCCCTGGCTTCCCGCGAGGAGAGCCAGCGGGAGGCGGAAGCTATCCTGCTGAAGGAACGAATGGGGCAGGCGGAAGAACGGCTGGTTCTTCTACAGACTGAAACCCGTCCAATTAACAGTCTTCGCCGTGAAGGAGAAGAGCTGCTGTACCATGTGCGGCAACGGATCGGGTTCACCTTCGGCCGTTTCTTCCAGGAATCCTTCCATCCTTCATTGCTGCGTGAAGAAGCCGGGAATCTGAAAGAGATCTTCTCAGCTTGTGGAGCGGAGCTGTGGCGGACAGTGCAGCGTGAACTTGAGCAGGAGCTATGGGCGACGACCCTTCGGCTTGAAGCCGCCGGGAACAGGTTGGTACATGAAGCCGTAGCAGCTGCAACGGCTGAGTTACCTTTGATGGAGGGTGAAGCTCAACTGGTGGATGATGAAGAAATCCGCTGGAGCCCGCCTGCCGAGATGGACTTGCGACTTCAGCCAATACATTGGACTTCCTTATGGGGGATGTTTAAGTCCCCGCGTCAATTCTTCGAAGGCGGTGGGCGGGATAAGGTCAAATCCGCAGTGGAACCGCTGCTGAAGGAAGCCATTACCGTTGCGGTAGCTGCTCAGGAGCCCAAACTGCTGGAACATTACGCGGTGGGCGCCCAGGCAGCCCTGAATATCACCGCGGATCGGCTGCGCGAAAGATTATCCGAACAGGAGGAAGCCATGACGAATCTCCAGAAAGGGGGTGATTCGGCGGAGCGTTGGGGCGAATTGGCCCTCCAATTGCGACGTATTGGAGAAACTTTCGACAATTAAAAGTGAAGATTGTAGTAAATTGTCGAAGAACACTTGCAATCTGACGGATGATGGATGAAAATAAAGAAGTCTGAAAAATACATGGATACTGTCACTTTTACTGAAAATACAGAAAGTGCCAGTCAATTGCCGAAAGAGGTTGAAGTCGACAATGTGGGGAGCTCCTTTTTCAGCTCAAAGCCGCAAGCTGCTGCTGCTGGGCAGTGGTGAACTGGGTAAGGAAGTTATTATTGAAGCTCAACGCCTTGGCGTAGAGACCATAGCAGTAGATCGTTATGAGGGTGCTCCGGCCATGGGAGTGGCTCATCGTTCCCATGTGATCGACATGCTGGATGCGGATGCTCTTAAGGCACTGATCCGTATGGAGAAGCCGGATGTCATTGTGCCGGAGATTGAAGCCATTGCGACCCATGCCCTTCAGGAGCTGGAGGATGAAGGCTTTGCAGTCGTGCCGACGGCACGGGCTGCCCGGTTGACGATGGACCGTGAAGGCATTCGCCGCCTTGCCGCTGAAGAACTTGGTCTGCCAACTGCAGATTACCGCTTTGCGGATAGTTTGGACGAGCTACGGCAGGCAATTGCTGAACTTGGTACACCTTGTGTGATCAAGCCGATTATGAGCTCTTCTGGCAAAGGGCAGAGTGTCTGCCGGAATCCGGAGGATGCGGAGCATTGCTGGAATATCGCTTTGGAAGGTGCAAGAGCCAAGGGAACCAGAGTCATCGTAGAAGCTTTTGTGACTTTTGAGAGTGAGATTACCTTGCTGACGGTTCGTTCGGTGTCGGGAACTGTATTTTGCCCGCCCATCGGACATATTCAGAAGGACGGCGACTACGTGGAATCATGGCAACCTCATCAGATGGACGAAGGTCAGCTAGCGGAAGCGCAAGCCATTGCCAAAGCGGTAACCGATCAGCTAGGAGGCCGCGGTATTTTTGGAGTGGAGCTGTTCCTGACGTCTAAAGGCGTGTTGTTCAGTGAAGTATCACCAAGGCCGCATGATACCGGCATGGTAACCATGGCCACACAGGATTTATCTCAATTTGCAGTACATGTCAGAGCCATTCTGGGATTTCCGCTGGAATGTGTTCAATTACTCACACCCGGAGCATCGGCAACACTAAAAGCCGAGACCGCGGGACAAGCTTTTGCAGTAACCGGACTGGATGAGGCGCTCGCGCTTCCCCGCACGCAGGTCCGGGTGTTCGGTAAGCCGGAAGCCCGGCCCGGACGGAGAATGGCAGTAGCTTTAAGTGCGGCTGAAGATGTGGAAATTGCACGGACGGTCGCCAGGCAGGCAGCGTCTAAGCTTAAAGTGGAGGTATATGAGAATGGACAGTAGTACCCTAGCACCAGTACTGCAAATTCGCAAATGTGGCATGGAAGATCTGGAGAGAATAACAGCCCTACTGCGGGAACTCGGTTATCCGACAACGGTTAATGTAATGAAAGAGAGAATTGAAGGCATGGAGAACAACCCTCTCCAATGTACACTTGTTGCTGAACTAGATAACGAAGTAGTGGGAATGATCGGCCTCAGGCAGGTAAGCTCCTTTTCCAAACAGCAGGAATCCATCACAGAGATTACTGCGCTCATCGTTTCGGAGGAAATCCGCGGCAACGGACTCGGCAAAAGACTAGTAGCTGCTGGAGAAGAATGGGCACGTCATAAAGGCTGCTGCAAGCTGTTTTTGAGAAGCGGCAACCGTGTGGAGCGTGCACCAGCACATGCTTTTTACCAGCACATCGGGTTCGAAAAAACAGCAGGATACCGCTTTAACAAAGCGCTGCTATAATATTTCTGCGTTACCGATCATACCCATCCCGGCTTGCGGGATGGTTTTTTTTTATAATCTACGAAATTTCTCCGCTCATAAAAGGCCACAACATAACTTAACCATAGATTAGACGGAATGAATCAGATAGAATGTACTTACTGCACACCAGCGTTATAAAATAAACTTGAAACAAATCACACCAGTGTGAAAGTAACAGAGGGGAAGGTTTGGAACTGAAGGAGCGAAGCGTTCGCCTTTGTCCCCAGATTTCAACCGCTAGAAGCGGTTTAAAAAGAAGAAATCTGGAGACAACAGCGACCGTAAGTCCAAAATTTCACCGTAGTGCCGACCAAGCTTTAAGTGGAAATCTTAAGTTCGTTTTAATAGAAGAGGTTTATAAAGAAAAAATCTGGAGACATCAGCGACGGTAAGTCCAAACATTCCCCGGAGTGACGACCAACACCTGTGTGGGCAAACTTCAAGTTTTTTTATAACAAAACCAACCCAAAGAGGGATGATGCATGTACAAATTGATTCTTGCCGAAGATGAGGAAGATGTAAGAGAAGGAATAATCGGACAGATCGACTGGGCCAAGTACGGATTTGAGGTTGTGGATCAGGCAGAGAACGGCCGGGAAGCGGCCGATGCCATTGATCGATTGCTGCCAGACGTCGTGGTGACCGATATTCAAATGCCGTTCATGAATGGACTGCAGTTAGCCGAATGGATACGCAAACGCCATCCGAATACGAAGATCATTATTTTAACCGGGTTCGATGAGTTTGAATATGCACAGCGGGCGATTAAATTGCAAATCGATGAGTATATTTTGAAACCGTTTTCATCACAAGAGTTAATAGATGTGCTGCTGAAGGTGAAGGGGACAATAGAGTCGGAGATTGCGGAGAAAGAGAATATATTCGTGCTAAGCGAACATTACCGGAAGAGTCTGCCCGTCCTCCGCGAGCAGTTCTTGTCCTCACTAGTTTCGCGCCGTCTGACCCGTGCCGAAATTGAGGAGAAGCGTGCGGAATATGACATTCCGCTGGAAGGCCGACTGTTCCAAGCGTCAGTTATTAGTGTGGATTACATCCGGCACACAGGCAGGGAGAACGCGGAGGAAGGTCGACCAGTATCGCTGCGCGACACAGGCGATCGCAATTTGCAGCTCTTCGCCGTCCTGAATATTGCCGAGGAAATATGTGAGAAGCATAATTTCGGCAAAGTCTTTATCCACCGGGATAATGTGGTTCTGCTATCTGTCAGCCCGGAGCAGGAAGAGGCCGAAATTACAGGCAAGACCTTCACGATTTTAGAGGAGATCGGACAGAATGTGCAGCGCTTCCTGAAGTTGACGGTTACTTCGGGCGCGGGTACTGTATGCCGGTCACCGGAGTTATTGTTTAACTCCTTCGGAGATGCCCTGCAGGCACTGGACTATCGCGTGATTCTGGGGAACAACCGGGTGATCTGGATTGAGGATGTAGAGTCGAGATCAACACAAATGCTGGATTATGACGATCTGACTCAGCAGTCCCTGATTCGCACGATCAAGTTGGGAACGGTTCAGGAGCTGAAGACGGTAGTGGACGGTTTGTTCGCCGGGCTGGATATCGCTCAGGTCTCCATGCAGGATTACCAGATTTTTTTGCTGGAGATTATGACGTCCATTCTCCGGCTTGCCAAAGAAGCTGGTAATGAGACCGCGGAGCTTTTTGGTTCTGGGCTCTCATCTTTGACGGATATGAACAAGTTCAACAATGTCGAAGAGGCCAAGCAGTGGATCATCAACTTATGTACCCGGATTATGGACTCCATCGCACTGGAGCGGCAGTCGAGCTATAAACAGCTCATTGATCAGGCCAAGGATTATATCCGTGATCATTACGAGGAATCCGAAATCTCCATCGGGAAGGTCTGCCAGCATCTGCATATCAGCACAGGGTATTTCAGCAGTATTTTTAAAAAAGAAATGAAGATGACCTTTGTGAGCTATCTTTTGCAAATCCGCCTGGAGGCCGCCAAGGAGCTGCTTCGCTCCACGGAGCTCAAGGCGTTCGAGATCGCTGAGAAAATCGGCTTTGCCGACCCAAACTATTTCAGCTTTTGTTTCCGTAAGAAATACGGCCTTTCTCCCAAAGAGTACAAGAACAGCGCCAGAGGAGGATAAGGCATGTGCAGGGAGAAACCATATTTCTTCCCGCTGCGTCCGCAGCGGCCCTTAGGAGGCACGATTAAATTATCCTCCAAGCTGCGCAGTATCCAGTTGATCATTACGGTTACATTTACTTTCGTTGCGGTGCTTGTTGCCATCCTCGTCAGCTTTATGCTGTACAACAAGTTCGCCAAGACCGCAGAAGAGAATGCCAATCTGAACATGCAGCAGATCATCGAGCAGGTGAATTACAACCTGGAGTTGTACGCCAAGGGGATGCGCAATATTTATGAGAAGGCAGAGGCGCAGATCACGCTGACGCCGGATATTGGCGCCCCCATGCTCAAGGAGCGAATGTCCACGCTACTGGAATCCCGGGAAGATCTGGTCTCTGTCGCTTTGTTTACACCTCAGGGTGAACTGGTCCTGAATGTACCGGGGCTTGAAATGCGCCACAATACGCAGCTTGAGAACCAGAGCTGGTATACATCGCCCCGCCGGACCTCAGAAATCTCTTTCTCGGCCCCTCACATCCAGAATCTCTTCAAGAGCAAATACACATGGGTCGTGTCCATGAGCAAGCTTATACAATACCGTGAAGCCGGAGTGCTCAAGACGGGGAACCTTCTGATTGATTTTAACTTCGGCACGATTGATGAACTCAGCAAGCAGGTCAAGCTTGGTAAAAGAGGCTATGCCTACATTCTGGATTCCCTCGGCAATATTGTGTATCACCCGCAGCAGCAGCTAATCTATGCGGGACTGAAATATGAGAATGTGGAACCTGTTCTGGAGTATGCTTACCGAAGCTATCTGGATGAATCTACTGGTGAGAAACGTTTTATTACTGTGCGTACACTGGCCGAGACGGGATGGAAAATAGTCGGGGTGGCTTATTATGACGAGATTGTGACCACGAAGCGGGACCTGAATCAGTTCCTGTCCTGGTTCCTGGCTGTTGTAATCCTATGTGTGATCATCGTCTCGGTCCTGCTGTCTGCCCGGATTTCCAGCCCGATCCGCAAGCTGGAGCGTACGGTCAAGCAGGTGGGGGAAGGTGATCTCAATACCCCTATCAATGTCAGCGGGGCCTATGAGGTGGAGCAGTTATCCAAGCGCTTTAATCTTATGCTTCAGCGTATCCGCCAGTTGATGGAACAGATCATTTACGAGCAGGAAACGAAGCGTAAGGGCGAGCTTGAAGTGCTGCAATCCCAGATCAACCCGCACTTTTTGTACAATACATTGAATTCAGTCATTCGGCTTGCGGAACGGGGAAAGACCGACGAGGTCGTCACGATGATTCATTCCCTCTCGAAGTTTTTTCGCATCAGTCTTAGCAAAGGTAAGAATATCATTACCGTTCAAGAGGAACTGGACCACATCCGTCATTATTTGGTGATCCAAAGCTTTCGCTTCAAGAACAAATTCAAGTACGAGATTCACGCCCAGGATGAGGTATTGCAATGCCAGACCATCAAGCTCATATTGCAGCCCATTGTAGAAAATGCCCTGTACCATGGAATAGAAATGATGCCAGACGAGGGATTGATCTCTATTCGGGCAGAGCTGCAGAACAAGCTGATTGTCATTACTATCATGGACAACGGCCTCGGCATGTCTAAAGAGACGCTAAGTACGATTTTGACGGGTGTATGTAAGTCCGGGACTGGATCGGGTGTTGGGGTGCGAAATGTGAATGAGCGGATCAAGCTCTATTACGGGCGTGAATTCGGCATTTCCTTTGAAAGCGCCATAGAGGAAGGCACTACAGTTACGCTTACTTTCCCTGCGCTGGTGTCTCAAGAACTCGATGAAGAAAAGGAGGGGGGAGCTCAGGAATGATGAACAAACGCTTTTGGCTGATCCTATTCTGCTGTGCTGCGGCAGGGTTCGCGCTCAATTCCTGCATAAGTTCGCCTCCTGATTACATCAGCACAGCCAAGACCCGGAGTGTCCATATGATTGTCAAAATGAGCAGGGGCGATTACTGGAATACCGTGAAGCTGGGAGCAGAGGCAGCGGCCCAGGAGTTCAACGTCAAGCTGACGTTTAAAGCCCCGGATTCGGAGAGTGACGTCGACGAACAGATCGCGATGGTGGAAGACGCAATTGACGAAAAAGCAGACGTGATCGTACTGGCGGCCAGCAGTTACATGGGGCTTGCGCAGGTAGTGGATAAGGCAGCGGTTTTTAACAAAATCCCCGTGATTTCGGTGGATGCTGAGGTGGGATCAGCCAGAGTCTCCACTTATATTGGCTCTAACGGATATGAGGCTGGACAAAAATCGGCTGAGCGCCTGATCAAGCTGCTGGACGCACATGGAGAGATTGGCATCATCAACTTTACGAGTTCAACCGAGAATGCCCAATCGGTGTCGTCGACCGCGATAGATTATGGGGCCAGGGATGCAGATGAACGGGAAAAGGGTTTTCTGAACTACGCTGCCCGCTATCCCGATATCCATGTTGTCGAGATTGCTTATACGCCCTCCAATATTGCCAATGCAGAGGAATTGACCAGACAAATGCTGAACCAGCACCCCAGATTGAGAGGGATAGCTACCTTGAATGAAACAGGTTCACAGGGAGCGGCCAAGGCGATACAGCAGTTGGGACTGAAGGAGATCAGAATGGTGGCCTTTGACAGCTCTCCTTCGATGATGGAGCTGCTTCAGGACGGAACGGTCCAGGCTACGGTAGTGCAGAATCCATTCAGCAACGGGTATTTGGCCATTAAGCACGCTGTGGAAATTCTTGAAGGTATCAAAGTCCCGGAACGGGTGGATACAGGAACCAAAATCATAGATTTGGACAACATGCTATGGCCGGAGAACCAGAAGCTGTTGTTCCCTTTTGTAAGATAATCAGGCTGGTAGCCGGTGCGCATGAATGAGGAGGGCAGGATTCCCCGAAATGTGGTCACCGGCTTTTTTATGTGCAGACAGATGGCGGGAAATCTTATATCACCAAAACAGGAAGGTGAAGTTCTCCTAGCGCCAAGGGATAAACTTAGTGGACGTAATATAAGAATAAGGAACCCTTTTGTACATGAGAATTTTTATAAAACAGAGTAGTATTTTATATTCGCAACCGTTTTCAAATGAAGCATAATGTAGATATTCCCAGAGTGAGCGGGGAAAATGAAAAAGAAATTAATCAGGAGGTCAATGAATAATGAAAAAAATCACTTCCGTATTACTGGCCAGCGCATTGCTGGGTGCTGCTCTTGCAGGCTGCGGCGGCAATAATAATTCTGCTAGTACAACTAACTCCGGGGCCGGTACCACTAACACAACAAATTCCGGTAACAGCGGAGGAAAAAGCACGGAAACGCCTAAGGTCGGCGTAGCCATTTACAAATTCGATGACACATTCATGACGGGCGTCCGTAACGCGATTCAAAAATCGGCTGAAGGCATCGCCACTGTGGATATTGTAGACAGCCAAAACTCCCAGCCTACCCAGAATGATAAGGTTGACCTCTTCATCACCAAAAAATATAACGGCATGCTGATCAACCCGGTTGACCGCACTGCTGCCGGCGTCATTATCGATAAAGCTAAAACAGCAAATATTCCAGTTGTGTTCCTGAACCGTGAACCGCTTCCGGAAGATATGAAGAAATGGGACAAAGTCTACTATGTAGGCGCTAAAGCCGAAGAATCCGGTACGATGTCCGGCCAACTGATCGTTGACTACTGGAAAGCACACCCTGAGGCTGACAAGAACGGCGATGGCGTGCTCCAATACGTAATGCTTAAAGGTGAGCCTGGACACCAAGATGCTGAGCTCCGTACTACTTACTCCATTCAAGCTGTAGAAGATGCTGGCATTAAGGTTGAAAAGCTGGCTGAAGATACTGCGATGTGGGATCGCGTAAAAGGCCAGGAGAAAATGGCTGCATTCCTCGGTTCCCATGGCGACAAGATTGAAGCTGTGTTCGCGAACAACGATGACATGGCTCTCGGGGCTATCGAAGCGTTGAAAGCTGCCGGTTACTTCTCTGGGGATAAATACATGCCGGTAGTCGGCGTGGATGCTACAGCTCCTGCGGTTCAAGCTCTGCAAGATGGCACGATGCTCGGTACCGTTCTGAACGATGCCAACAACCAAGGTAAAGCTGCGATCACTGTAGCTTCACTGCTTGCCAAAGGCGAAACACCAACGAAAGACAATGTTGGCTTTGACATCACTGACAACCAGTATGTCTGGATCTCCTACAAGAAGATCACCAAAGACAACGTTGCGGATGCGAAGTAATCATTCTATTAGTAACATTCTTAAAAAGATAGACACGGGGAGCGGCTATCCGCTCCCTGATATTCCTTACGGGTAGGGAACAGGATGGAACCGCTGTGCCTCTCATGGAAAAGAAAAAAAGCGTAGGGGGCGTAACAACATGGCTCAAGCCGAGTTTTTGCTGGAAATGAACAATATCTCGAAAGAGTTCCCCGGCGTCAAGGCGCTGGATGATGTCAGCTTGAAGGTTAGACCAGGATCGGTTCATGCTCTGATGGGTGAGAACGGTGCTGGTAAATCTACATTAATGAAATGTCTCTTCGGAATCTACGCGCCGGATGCCGGTGAAATCTATCTGGATGGCGACAAGGTCTCCATCACAAGCTCCAACGATGCGCTTAAAAATGGAATCTCAATGATTCACCAGGAATTGCATCCTGTGCCGTTCCGCAGTGTGATGGAGAACATCTGGCTGGGACGTTTTCCGACCAAAGGCATCGGACCGATTCAATTCATTGACCACAAAAAGATGTTTACGGATACAGAGAATCTTTTTAAAGATCTGGACATTGACCTGAAGCCCGAGACTTTGGTGGGTAAATTGTCCGTATCCAAAATCCAATCCATTGAAATCGCGAAGGCCGTCTCTTTCCATTCCCGCGTCATTGTGATGGATGAACCTACTTCGTCCCTGACCAGTGTGGAAGTGGAGCACTTGTTCCGGATCATCCGGGATTTGAAAAAAAGAGGCGTAGCTATTATCTATATATCGCACAAAATGGAGGAAATTCTCGAGATCTCCGATGATGTCACCATCATGCGCGACGGTAAAAAGATTGGTACCTGGCCGGCCGCGGAGATGACCACCGATTTGATTATCTCCAAAATGGTAGGCCGTGATTTGACCAACCGCTTCCCTGAGCGCTTCAATGTGCCGGGTGAAGTCTATTTGAAAGTGGAGAGCTTGACCTCAACGGAACAACGCTCGTTCAAGGACATCTCTTTTGAATTGCGGCGCGGTGAAATTCTGGGAATCGGCGGTCTCGTCGGGGCGCAGCGTACGGAAGTTATTGAAGCACTGTTCGGTCTTCGTAATATCAGATCAGGTTCCATTTCGATCAAGGGAAAGCAAGTCAAGATCAACTCGCCTAAAGATGCGAAGAAACATGGCCTTGCACTGTTGACGGAGGAACGGCGTGTTACGGGGATTTTCCCGGTATTATCTGTGCATGAGAACGGAGCCATTGCCAACCTTGACCGTTATCAGAAGCCTTATATGCTGCTGAACGGGAAGAAGAAAAAAGCAGAAGTCGACAAAATGATCGAAAAACTCCGTACCAAAACACCGACGACCAAGACCCAAATTATGAACCTGTCCGGCGGCAATCAGCAAAAGGTATTGCTGGCCAGATGGCTGCTCACCGAACCGGAAGTTCTGCTTCTGGATGAGCCGACACGGGGGATCGACGTAGGTGCAAAGTTCGAAATTTATACGATCATCGCGGATTTGGCGAAGCAGGGCAAGAGCATCATTATGATTTCCTCAGAAATGCCAGAGCTGCTGGGCATGTCCGACCGGGTTATGGTCATGTCTGAAGGGAAACTGACAGGGATATTAGAAGGCGAGCAAGCTACGGAAACGGAAGTTATGCGCCTCGCCGCACAGCACTAGAATAGGAACAAGTTTAGCTTGTGAAAAGAAATAAACTTCCTATAACAAGGTATTTGTTGAGGTTGGAATTCAACTTCTAGTAACTGATTTATGCTTATCATAAAAACAATTATTCGCATAACAAGGTAATTATTACGGTTTTGGTTGTGCTGTGCGTAACAGATTATGCTTACGATGAGAGTTACGCTGCGCGTAACAGATTATGCTTACGATGGGAGTTACGCTACGCGTAACTTTAAGGAGGAACATACTAATGAACGTTAAAAAAGCTCAGTCCTTTGTCACCCAAAATGCCATCTACATCGTATTGGTGTTGCTTATTTTGGGAATAGCACTGTATGAACCAAGTTTCATTTCTGTGAATACTCTGCGTGACATTATGATTCAATCATCCACACGGATTATCATCGCGCTTGGCGTTGCTTTCATTCTGATTACAGCGGGTACGGACTTGTCCGCCGGACGGGTTGTTGGTTTCACGGCGGTGATTTCTGCTTCGATGCTGCAGATTCCCGATTATTCACGTCGCTTCTTCCCCGATCTACCGCAACTGAATGTACTGCTTCCTATTGTGATCGCTATCATCGCAGGTCTTATCTGTGGACTCATAAATGGTCTGGTTGTCTCCAAGCTCAGTGTACCACCGTTTATCGCAACACTAGGTACAATGGTTATCGTGTACGGTCTTAACTCCCTGTACTTTGATATGGAGCCCAACCAGTCCCAGCCAATCGGCGGTCTGCGTCCCGACTTCACCAAAATTGGTTCCGGCTTCTTTGGAAGCGGTCAATATTCGATACCGTTTATTGTCATCATAGCCCTCGTCGTCGCAGCCATAGTCTGGGTAGTCTTTAACAAAACCAAACTTGGCAAGAACATGTACGCTATCGGGGGTAACATTCAAGCGGCAAAAGTATCCGGTATTGACGTATCCAAGAACTTGATCTACATCTACGCAATTGCAGGTGCCCTCTACGGTCTGGCAGGTGTCCTTGAAGCTGCAAGAACAGGCGGCGCTACCAACAACTATGGCAACATGTATGAACTTGACGCCATCGCAGCCTGCGTAGTCGGCGGTGTATCTACAACGGGCGGTATCGGTACCGTGCCGGGCGTTCTGGTTGGGGTTATCATCTTCACCCTGATCAACTACGGTTTGACCTTTATCGGCATCAGCCCGTACTACCAGCTGATTATCAAAGGTTTGATTATTATCGCGGCAGTGGCGTTTGATATGCGGAAGTATTCATCTAAAAGATAGTCGGGCTTGAGGATAACGTTGTGACTGCGGGGAATGCTTGGACTTTCGGCCGTTGTTGTCTCCAGATTTCTCCGGATTTCAACCGCTGAGCGCGGTTGAAATCCGGAGACAGCTTATGCTTCCGATGCTAGCTTTCCTGCGGAAAGCTTTTAGCGGACGCTGTCGCTCCTACAGTTCCAAGCTTCCCCTTCGTCACGCCTCGATCCTCTCGCTGAGGGGCAGTTCAGCAAAAAGCGTTTGCTATTTCTCGCAAACGCTTTTTGGTATATCGATTGCTTCGCTCCGAAATGAACAATTATGATAGCCATCAAATTCACTTCACAAATCGTTACGAAATGATGTGACTTTAATCACACTGATAGGGGCTTTTCTTTTCATATACTTGACATATTCCAAGTAGATGAAAGCGAGGACTGCTTTATGCTTAGCGAAAAAACAATAAAAATCATACAATCTACGGTTCCGGTTCTAGAAATACACGGGACGGAAATTACCAAGCGGTTCTATCAATTGTTGTTCAGTAGCCATCCTGAACTATTGAATATTTTCAATCACGCGAATCAAAGCCAGGGTAGACAGCAAACAGCCCTTGCCAACGCAATAATCGCCGCGGCTAAACATATCGACAAACTGGAATCGATACTCCCGGTAGTGAAACAGATTGCCCACAAGCATCGCAGTCTTGGCGTGCAAGCAGAGCATTACCCTATTGTTGGACAAAACTTGCTTACAGCAATTAAATATGTTCTAGGTGATGGCGCGACGGAGGAAATTCTTCAGGCCTGGGGAGAGGCATATGGAGTCATTGCGGGTGTCTTTATTGAGGTAGAAGCCGAAATGTACGGGCAGGCACAACAACAGCATGGAGGATGGACAGACTTCAGAGCCTTCCGGGTGGAACAAAAAGTGAAAGAGAGTGGCGTTATCACCTCCTTTTATCTAGTACCGCAGGATGGAGGAGAACTAGCCTCCTTTGAGCCGGGACAGTACGTTAGTGTAAAAGTGGAAATCCCAGGTGAGATAAATACACATATTCGTCAGTACAGTCTTTCCGACGCCCCGGGTAAACCGTACTACAGAATTTCCGTTAAGCGTGAGGATGCGGGGGCTGGTTGGCCAGCGGGGAAAGTCTCGGTGTTCTTACATGATCAGGTCAAGACGGGAGATGTGTTATGGTTGTCGGCGCCTGCAGGCGAATTTACACTGGATCAAAAGGATTCCCGTCCGGTCGTGCTCATAAGCGGGGGCGTGGGATTAACACCACTCGTCAGCATGCTAAATACTTTGGCTACTGCGAAGACGGAGCGTCAAGTCACTGTTATCCACGCCGCTTTGAATAGTGATGTGCATGCGCTCAGACGACAGGTAGAGGAGCTCTCCGAGCGCTCTCAGAACATCCATACCTATTTTTGCTATGAAAAGCCGACTGCCCAGGATAGAGAGCAGAAGGCTTATGATAAAGAGGGATATATCGACTTGCCTTGGTTGAAGCAGGTAGTTCCTACCCAAGACGCGAGCTTTTATTTTTGCGGGCCCGTTCCGTTTATGCGAACTGTAAATGGCCTGTTGAAGGCCTGGGGTGTCCCTGCTGCAGATGTTCATTATGAGTTTTTTGGACCTGCCGGCAGCTTGGAAGGGGATGCAGACAGCTCCAAAGAGGACGTTTCCCTACAGCGTTAATTGGTGGAATGAGACTCTGATTTCATCTGGCTGCGCAGCAGGCGGTTAATCGTCTCACGGCGAAGCCCGATGAATTGGCCGATCTCATCTTGTGTTAGTACATCGGTTAGCGTGGCTGGAGATATATAGACTTGGAACCATGATTGCAATTTCTGAAGTTTTTCCGCGGGAGAGACGGTGGTAAGCTGATCTATTCGCTGCTGCATGATCCGCAGCCTATCCTGCAATTGAATAGCAATTTCCCGATAGCGGTCAGGGTTTTGTTCCAAGTGCTGATACCACTCTATTTCGGGCAAAACTTCAATTTCACAAGTGACAAGCGCAATGGCTGTACCGTAATATGGGTTCGAACTGATCAGCGAGTGATGCGGGATGATTTCTCCCGGCACGATGAGATTGACCAAAATCTGTGATCCATCTTGATGGAGCCGCACGATTTTTAACATGCCACTTTTCAAGTGATACAGTGGTCCGGAGTCGCCTTGCCTGAATAATGTTTCACCTTTATGTAATATCATAATTAACCTCCGTAAAGATAAAGAAGCGAAAATCGGTATAACTGATTTTCGCTTGTATTCTTTTTTAACAGTATAACAGGTTTGAAAGCATCGGGTTCGTTCTGAGTGAAAGAGGAGTTAGAACGCTAAGGTGGAAATGATATACACCTGAACTTTCAATCAGGCATAATTTTGCTTAATCTGGAGGAACGTATGCTATGAAACTACCTGTCCAAATTCGCCACATGTCGGAGGACGATATCAATCTGGTCTATCAAGGCTTGTCTGGCCATGACATTCAAAAGCCACTGGAATATATTCAACAATGCTGGGAAGAGAATGAGAAGGGGGAGAGGGTTACCCTTTTGGCCTTTTATGAAAATGAACTTGCCGGATGGGGACATCTCGTATTTAATCCGCATTATACATATTTTGTTGAAGAGGGTATCCCTGAAATTCAAAACCTTGATGTTATTCCACCGCTCCGCAAGCGAGGCATAGGAGGCTTGTTGATAGATGCGCTCGAAGAGCAAGCTTTTGCCAAGTCGGATAAGGTGGGGATTGGTTTTGGTCTATACGCGGACTATGGAACCGCACAAAGGTTATATGTGAAGCGTGGATATATCCCTGATGGTAGAGGAATTATGTACGACAACGTACCAGTAGAGCCTGGCCGTCAAGTGCGTGTGGATGATGATTTGATCTTGTTTTTAATAAAATCAAAATGAAATATATAAGACGAACAAAAGAAAACAAAAAGCGTAGATGAGCGAAGGGGAAGTTTGGAGGAAGTTTGGAACTGTAGGCGCAAAGCACTCGCCTGAAAGCATTCCATAGGAAAACTAGTACCGGAACATAGATTGTCGACAGATTTCAACCTCTAGAAGCTGAAATTCCCCTTCACCATCGTCTTTACAGTGAAAAAAAGGGGTACATCCTCAACTAACGGCATTTTTGTACCTTATTTTTCTTCATTATAGGCAAATGAGGGAAATAAGGGCGTTTTTGTATCTTATTTTTCGAAAAATCACGCTGAACAGGGTATTCTGGAAGATTTAAGGTACAATATTGCACTTAATCTCCATTAACCCCTACTTGCAGAGGATTTAAGGTACAAAAATGCCGTTAATTACACTTCGATCCTTTTTATATAAGCCCTTTTTTTCTTGGTTATGCTTGTTTCTTTAATGCATTCTACATAGATGGCGGTTCAATCCAGAAATGTGAAAACAACAGCGATCGAAGTAACCTCCCGTTCACGGAGCGTCCACCCAGCCGCCCAGCCGCCCAGCCTACTTCCATACGATTAAATGACACACAAACGCCCGCACTCCCATATCCTATAGGCAAATGCCTGTGTTAAAGGGGAGCGACTGAATGCTGAGGATCAAGCTGAATGAGCTGAGGGGCGGCGGGAACGAAGGCAGCTTCATAAAGGCCGATGTGTGGAAATGGGACGGGATTGAGTGGAGCGAGTATATCGTTCAGCAGGAAGAAGAGTTTATTCGGGCGGATGATGACCTGTTCGTTAGTCTTCCGGCTGAACCGGGATTGTACCGTGTGGACTATTCCAGCAAGTCCTTAGAGGCTCCGTTTGAGCAGACTCAGGCGGAGATCAAGGATCATCGGACGACATCCTTGCATCCGGCTCCTTTCAAGCTGAAAGAGGGGACACTTTGGGGGTATATCAACGACGAAGGAACTACAGTGATTGAGCCCCGGTATGAGTATGCGGAGGATTTTCAGCCGAATGGGCTGGCTGTGGTGCAGTTGAAAGGTAACAGCGGGCTGATTGACAATACAGGACAAGAGCGGGTGAAGCCGGTTTATTCTTTTATCGGGCCTTTTTTAGAGGGCCGGGCCGTCGTCTCCGATGCGAAAGGGTATACCTTTATTGATGAGCAAGGTCATGAAGTGACTTCGGCGCGGGTGGATTATCTGAATTCGCTGCATGAAGGCCGTGCTCTTTTTTCTAAACAGGGGTCAGGCCAGGCATCACGTTACGGCTATTGGGATCGTCAGGGCAAAGAGGTGCTCCCTGCGGTCTATGAGGATGCGAGCGATTTTATGAACGGGACCGCGCTGGTAAAGATCGCAGATGGTGAATACGCGCTCATTGATCCCGATGGACATCGTCTTTACACGTATAAACATCCTTTTGTAGGCAGCCTAGGGGAGGGACTGCTGTCCTATCAGGAGACGGAGAACGGCAGATACGGGTATCTGAACAAGGACGGAAGCGTGGCTATTCAGCCGCAATTTACGGCTGCACTGCCCTTTTACGAGGGCCGGGCGGTAGTGAATACGGCAGAGAACTTCGGTAATGCGTACGGTCTCATTGACAAGCAGGGACGAATGATAATCCCGGCCAAGTATTATGAGCTCCAGCAGCTTGGAGAGGGCCGGGTTGCATTAGGAACGCCGATATATCCCTCACAGCCATATCGTGGTTCCCGCTACGTGATTGCGGACGCAGAGAATGGCCGGATACTTAGTACTCATACCCTGCTCGGCGTGAATAATTACCATGAGGGTCTGGCCTCCGTCTATGACGCCAAAGAAACCTATTTTATTGATAAAAGTGGCAGGAGGGCAGCTCAGCCTCCGGTCATTCCAGGCACGGGAACCCTCAGCTTCAGCGGGCGCCTGATTCGGGCGAATATTGATCAGCGTACATCCTATTATGACCGCAGCGGCAAACAAGTTTGGCGGCAGAACGGCGTTATTCCCCTGCGTGCCCCATACTCTGTACTTGAGAAGAAATATAAGCCGAATTTTGATTATCTGGTGTATTATCCGGTTGTGGAGGGGATCTCCAATAAGGATGTGGCCAGGGAGGTTAACGATAAGCTGCGGAAGCTTTCGAAGGCGGAAGATATCGGCAGTGGCGGTCCCTCGCAGGATTTTAGTTATACCGGTGACTTTGCGGTAACCTTTTTCCGCAAAAATCTGCTGGTGCTTGAGCTGAACGGCTACCGTTTCCCTTTCGGAGCAGCCCACGGCATGCCGACCAAGATCCATACCCATATCAATCTGCGCAACGGCAGATTTTATACATTGCGTGACTTGTTTAAGCCGGGGAGCAAATATGTAGAGAAACTGAGTGATATTGTCGGAAAACAGATACAAAATGACCCGCAGTACTCGTATGTGTTCCCTGGAACGTACAAGGGGATTACTGCCGACCAGCCGTTCTTTGTAGATGAGGATGCGCTGTCCCTTTATTTTGCACCTTATGAGATTGCTCCTTATTCTGCAGGATTTCCAACCTTCCGTATTCCCTATGCAGAGATCATGGGGCTGATTTCGACAGAAGGCGAATTCTGGCAGTCCTTTCATTGAGATCTTGCAACCCTCGAATGCTCGCTAATCAGGCGTGCATTCTTTTTTTATGCCCAGACATACTTCCTATCGCTCGAATATTGTCAGAAATTAGAAACGCACAGCAAAGTGATGTGTGCTACAATGACTGAGGAACTTATTACAGTTTTGTAATTATTGCAGCCACGTTGTCCTGGCATACCGCAAATCACAACACAAGAATAGGGAGATGGCAGAATGAAGAGCAGAACTTTAAGAGCAATGATAGGCGGAAGTGTAGCAGCTGTTATGGCGCTTAGCATTACTCTTCCATTAACGGCCAATGCGGCCAGCAGTGTACAGGTGACTACCACCACCTCAACCATCAGCTATGATGAACTATTGAAATACCTTAGCAATTTAAATATAAAAGGCTTTCCTTTTAATTTTGACAATGTTACCGGGGTGTCCAAGCCTCAAACGACACCAGCGCCTGTAGCGACGCCAGCACCAGCTAAACCTGTGGTAACTCCAAAACCGGTTAAACCAGTAGCAACACCAGCGCCTACAGCACCACCGAAAGCTACCCCGGTTCCAGCTAAGCCAGTGCCAACTCAGGCACCAGCTGCGGGACAAGCAGGTACGTATACCCAGCAAATTGTGACACTCGTGAACAAGGAGCGTGCGGCGGCAGGTCTGTCTCCAGTAAGTGCTCTGGATAGCTTGAATAAAGTAGCAGCGGCAAAAGCAACGGATATGCGGTCAAATAACTATTTCGATCATACTTCTCCAACTTATGGATCACCATTTGATATGATGAAATCCTTCGGAATTACGTACAGAGCGGCAGGCGAGAACATCGCCATGGGTCAACGCTCTCCGGAAGAAGTAATGACAGCCTGGATGAACAGCCCGGGTCACCGTGCTAACATCCTGAACAAGGATTTTAACTACATCGGTGTTGGTTTTGACAACAACTACTGGGTGCAGGAGTTTATCGGAAAATAGAATGTTAGGTCTAGCACTATATGCATCGTTCTCCCGGCAGAGCCGGGGGGACGATTTTTTTTATGGTTTTGGTCTAAATTGGCGGTTTTTTGTATGCTGTATATTTGCAAATTATGCATAGAAGAATTATGTTTATCTACATAGTTAAGAACTTTGTAAAATGTGGAACAATACAGAATAGTACGGCATACGGAGGGATAGCTTTGAATGATTCCAAATGGACCTGGCGCAGTGTAAGCCTGATCTCCATAGCAACAACTCTTGTTTTGATCACTGGATTTGGATATGCAGTAAGTGACGTCCTCTTTCCAAAGGGTGATATACCGTTGACTTCCTTGCCACAGGCGACGCCTGCACCCGAGAATGGGGCAGTGAAGTCCTTTAAAGTGGTAGCTCTGGGGGATTCTCTGGCCAAGGGAACCGGGGACAACACAGGGAACGGTTATGTGAAGAATACCGTAGCAGGGTTGGCTGCAAGTGGAGTGTCGGCTGAGTTACTTGGCAATATGGGGATTAACGGGCTGACAACAGCCGGGCTGCAAAATAAACTTAAGGACGCTGGCATACAGTATTCACTGCGCCAGGCTAATGTGATCCTGCTCTCCATCGGAGGCAATGATCTGTTTCGGGGAGCCGATCTGCTGCAAAATGGCGGCGCCGGGAATACTCCGGCCGGATCTTCCGTAGGGACTACGGGGGAAACGGGAACAGGGACGAAGCCGGGCACTGCTGAAGGAAATCACTCAGGCACAGGAACAACACCCGGTGCTTCCGGGGAAAAAGAAACGAACGACTTGACTCCTGAGTCGCTGCTCGCTGCGCTGCCGGAAGCTGCCGAGAGACTCGGTAAGATTTTGAACACTATATCAGAGATTAACCCGGCAGCACGAATCTATTATGTGGGTCTGTACAATCCGTTCGGCGATGTTCAAGAAATGCTGGTTCCGGGTAATCAGGCGGTAACGGCCTGGAACAATGCTGCTATGGATATCATTAACCGGAATAGCAAGATCACGCTTGTTCCTACCTTTGACCTGTTTAACAACCATTTGGACAAATATCTGTCCTCGGACCATTTTCACCCCAACAGTGACGGATACAAGCGGATCGGGGAGCGGATTGTACAAGCTATTCAATAAAGTAGTTAAACCTTGGGTATAGCACATGAAGCAAGACCGAAATGATGTAATAAGGAGCAGTGTGGCATATGGCAAAAGAGATGAAGGATGGCTCCGGAACAGTGGTTCTCTCGGTTGACGGGGTCCGCAAGAAAATCGGCCGCAAATGGATTATCGATAATGTGACTTTTGATGTGCGCGAAGGTGAAATTTTCGGTTTTCTCGGACCTAACGGAGCCGGGAAAACGACAACCATCCGCATGCTTGTAGATTTGATCCGTCCCAGCGAGGGCAAGATCACGGTTTGCGGCTACAACGTGAATAAAGACCCGGAGAAGGCGCTGCAATATGTGGGCTCCATCGTCGAGAATCCGGAAGTATATACTTATCTGACAGGTTGGGAGAACTTGCAGCATTTTGCCCGGATGCAGCCTGGAGTAGATGAGGCCCGTATTGCCGAGGTAGTAGACACCGTTCGGCTGGATCAGCGTATTCATGATAAGGTCAGTACATATTCGCTTGGGATGAGACAACGTCTCGGAATTGCACAGGCGCTGCTGGGACGTCCAAGGCTGTTGATTCTGGACGAACCGACCAACGGACTGGACCCCAAGGGAATCAAGGAACTACGGGAATTCATCCGCAACCTTGCCGACGGGGGCCTCGCAGTATTCGTATCCAGCCACCTTCTCAGCGAGATTCAATTGCTGTGCGACCGGGTTGCCATTATCAGCAAGGGCCGTGTGCTTGCAGTGGGCGGAGTGGATGAACTGGTTGCCCGCAACTCCCCATACGTCTTGTGGGAGCTGGAGCCTTTTGACAAAGGAAGAAAGCTGCTGGCCGAACGGCCAGATGTCATATTGGCTGATCCTGCAGAAATTACGCTGGATGACAGTGTGATTGCAGGCATGGGGCCAAACTCATTGATTACGATTATGGATGACAGTCTGATCCCGGAGATTGTGGCTGTGCTTGTCATGGCTGAAGTGGAAGTCCGGGGCGTGCATAAAATCAACCCGACACTGGAACAGCTATTCCTGAAACTGACGGAGGGTGAGACCATTGATTAACCTGTTGCCGCTCATCCGTAATGAGTGTCTGAAGATTATTAAAAAGAAGCGTTTTTATGTCATTTTGTTGATTCTGATCGTGCTCGTGCCGATGTTTACTTATGCTCAAATGCGGATTGCTGAACGCAGCCGTGATAAGTTCAATTCGGACTGGCGGCTGGAAATCCAGCAGCAGATTACAGACAATGAAAACTCCCTTGGAAGTGACCGGATTCCGGAGGAGTGGAAATCGTACCGGCGAATCTTTGTGCAGCAATTGCAGTATTATCTGGACCATAATGTGAATCCGAACGAGCCGAGTGGTGTGACGTTTACCCGTCAATTTCTTGACAATTCGGTGTCGTTGTTCATTCCTTTGCTGATTATGGCGATAGCGTCAGATCTTGTATCGGGTGAAAGGACTACAGGAACGATTAAAATGCTGCTGACCCGTCCGGTCAGACGCTGGAAGGTCCTTTTCAGTAAAATGACGGCGCTTTTAATGTTCGTCTCGCTGATCGTACTGTCGACCTTTATCATCAGTTACCTGATTTCAGGTCTGGTGTTCGGGTTCAAGGGTTTTAACGTGCCTGTCTTTACGGGCTTCCAGATTAGCGGCGATACGGTAGACATGTCAGGCGTCCATGCAGTACCGCAGTGGAAATATTTGCTGATGCAGGGTGGATTGATTTGGTACGTCAGTGTAGTTGTTGCGCTGCTGGCCTTCATGGTCTCCGTGCTTGTGAGAAGTACGGCGGCTAGTATTGTCGTGATGATGGCAGCGCTGATCGCAGGGACCATCCTGACGAACATGGCTTCTGCCTGGACGACAGCCAAATACTTGTTTATGGTCAATCTAGGACTAACAGGATATTTGTCCGGAACACCGGCGCCGATTGAGGGGATGAGCCTGTCCTTTTCCTTGATTGTGCTTGCTATTTGGGCCGCTGTTTCTGTGATCATTTCATTCGCCGTCTTTACGAAACGGGATATTTTGAATTAGAATGTACAAAGTGAACGAAAACGTTTGTTTGCATTTACAGGTTAAAGTGAAGTGAAGAGAAGGAGGAGCATGAATGCTCGAACAGATCGATATGTTTGCAAAAGTCTCCAGTGAAGGCGGAACAGGCCCGACTGGATATGATGCTGACGACATTCAGGTGCTCGAAGGTCTGGTTGCGGTCCGCAAACGGCCCGGCATGTATATCGGCAGTACGAGTTCGTCGGGACTGCACCATCTGGTATGGGAAATAGTGGATAATGCCGTAGATGAGCATTTAGCCAAATTTTGTTCCAAGATTGAGATTACCCTGCGCAAGGACGGCTCGGTAACCGTAACGGATAATGGACGGGGCATACCGACAGGAATGCATAAAACAGGTGTGCCCACACCTCAGGTCGTATTTACAATGCTGCATGCGGGGGGCAAGTTCGGTGGATCCGGGTATAAGAAATCGGGCGGACTGCACGGCGTTGGCGCCTCAGTAACGAATGCATTGTCAGAATGGCTGGAAGTGGAGATCTACCGGGATGGTAAAATCCATCGTCAGCGCTTTGAATATTGGGTGGACGACAGCGGCAAGGAGCATGTCGGTGAGCCGGTGACCGGCCTCGACATTCTGGGCAATACGAACAGAACCGGTTCGAAGATTACATTCAAGCCGGATATTCGTGTCTTCCAGCACGGCATTGCCCTGAATTATGATACGCTCTCCGAGCGGGTACAGGAAATTGCTTTCCTGAACTCCGGGCTAAGAATTATATTGACGGACGAACGCAGCGGTCGCCAGGATGAATTTTTCTACGAAGGCGGCGCTAGTCAATTTGTGCAATACCTGAACGAAGGCAAGGATGTACTGCATGATGTCATCCATTTTAGTGCCGAGAAGGATGATATTGAGGTCGAAATTGCGATTCAATATAATGCAGGCTATACAGAAACTATTGCCTCCTTTGTTAACTCGATTCCGACTCGGAGCGGGGGAACGCATGAGACTGGCTTTAAGACAGCTTACACCCGGGTCATGAACGACTATGCCCGCCGCACGCAATTGCTCAAGGAGAAGGACAAGAATCTTGAGGGTAATGATTTGCGTGAAGGTATGATGGTTGTTATTAGCATCAAAATGGCTGAGGTAGAGTTTGTGGGCCAGACGAAGGACCAGCTCGGCAGTTCCTCGGCCCGTAGTGCAGTGGATTATATCGTTGCCGAGAACATGGCGCGTTTTCTGGAAGAGAACCCGCAGGTCGGACAGAGCTTGCTGAAAAAGTCGATTCAGGCCTCCAAGGCACGTGAAGCGGCGCGCAAAGCCCGTGACGAGATCCGCAGCGGCAAGAAACGTAGCGAGAGCTCCAATCTGGGTGGCAAGCTGACTCCGGCGCAATCCAAGGACTTTTCGCGGACCGAATTGTTTATTGTAGAGGGTGATTCTGCGGGCGGTTCGGCCAAGCAGGGCCGGGATTCCAAGATTCAGGCTATCCTTCCGCTGAAAGGCAAGCCGATGAATCCCGAGAAATCCAAGCTGTTGGATATTCTAAAGAACGACGAGTACAAAGCGATCATCGCCGCAATTGGAGCGGGGATTGGTACAGAGTTTGCGGTAGAAGACAGCAATTATTCCAAAATCATCATCATGACCGACGCGGATACGGATGGCGCGCATATCCAGGTACTGCTGCTAACCTTTTTCTACCGTTATATGAAGCCTTTGATTGACGCAGGCAAAGTCTTTATCGCCCAGCCTCCGCTCTACAAGCTGACCCGCAAATCCGGCAAGCTGGAGACTGTACGTTATGCCTGGACTGACGAGCAGCTGCAGAACTACTTGAAGGAATTCGGCAAAAATTTCGAGTTACAGCGTTACAAAGGTCTGGGGGAAATGAACCCTGACCAGCTGTGGGAAACGACGATGAATCCCGAATCCCGCACATTGCTGCAGGTACAAGTCGACGATACTGCCAAGGCTGAACGCCGGGTATCGACGCTGATGGGTGATAAGGTCGATCCGCGCAAGCGCTGGATTGTTGAGAACGTCGATTTCACCGAGATTGTGGAGTAGTAGATTGAGGAATAGAAGGTGAGTGCCAATGAGTAGTTTATCAGAACAATTTTTGCCGGCTATTCTGGAAGAGGTCGTCGGTGACCGCTTTGGCCGGTATTCCAAATATATCATTCAAGACCGTGCCATTCCCGATGTTCGGGACGGTCTGAAGCCGGTGCAGCGCCGTATCCTGTACGCGATGTACGATTCAGGCAATACACCAGACAAACCCTATCGTAAGTCTGCGAAGACTGTAGGGGATGTAATGGGTAACTATCACCCACACGGTGATTCATCCATCTACGAAGGCATGGTGCGCATGGCGCAGCCTTGGAAAATGGGGCATGTACTGGTGGACGGGCACGGCAACTGGGGTTCGATGGACGATGATCCGGCAGCGGCAATGCGCTATACCGAAGCCCGGCTGTCACCGATTGCCATGGAGATGATGCGTGACATTGAGAAGCGTACGGTACTCTTCAAGGACAACTTTGACAATACGGCTAAAGAGCCAGTAGTTGTTCCATCCCGTTATCCGAACCTGTTAGTGAACGGTACTAGCGGAATTTCTGCTGGTTTTGCAACCGAAATTCCGCCGCATAACCTGCGGGAAGTCATTGATGCCTGCATTGCGGTGATGCAAAAGCCGGATATCGCGCTTGAGGATGTTATGACCTTCATCAAAGGACCGGATTTCCCTACAGGCGGCACCATTATGGGCGGTGAAGGCATCATGGATGCCTACCGGACAGGCAAAGGCCGTATCTATCTTCGCTCCAAGACAGAGATTGAGAACCTGCGCGGGGGCAAGCAGCAGATTGTTATCACCGAGGTTCCATTCCAAGTGGTGAAGTCCCGGCTTGTTACAGCCATGGAAAATATCCGTCTGGAGAAAAAGGTCGAGGGCATCGCTGAAGTCCGCGACGAAAGTGGTCGCGAAGGTCTGCGGATCGTGGTCGAGCTGAAGAAGGATGCGGATGCTCAGGGGATTCTGGCTTATTTGCTTAAGAAAACTGATTTGCAGGTTACCTACAATTTTAATATGGTGGCCATCGTAGATAAAGCGCCACAGCAGCTCGGACTTAAAGCCATTTTAGAAGCTTATATCGGTCATCAACGCGAGGTAGTTACGCACCGGACCCAGTTTGATCTGGAACGCGCCGAGGACCGTGCCCATGTATTAGAGGGACTGGTTAAGGCGCTTAATATTCTGGATGAGGTTATCGCCGCGATCAAAGCATCGAAGAACCGCCAAGACGCCCAGAACAACCTGGTCTGGATGTTCGGCTTCACTGAACGTCAGGCAGATGCCATTCTTACGCTCCAATTATATCGTCTGACCAATCTGGAGATCACATCGCTCCAGAAGGAGCTTGATGAGTTGCAGGCACGGATTGAGAAGCTGCGCGGCATTCTGGAGAGCGACAAGAAGCTGATCGCCGTGATCCGCAAGGAGCTGCTGGAGATCCGGGATAAATACGGCATCGACCGCCGTTCCATTATTCAGGAAGAAGTAGAGGAGATCAAGGTCAGTCTTGAGGTCCTGGTTAACGCGGAGGATGTACTGGTAGCCCTTTCGGCGGACGGTTACATCAAGCGGACCAGCCTGTTGTCCTTTACCCGCTCAGGCGGGGAACGTCAGACCTCCGGCGTCAAGGAAGGCGATCATATCGTCAAGCTGCTGGATTTGAACACAAGGGATAACCTGCTCATCTTCACCCGTAAAGGGCAATACTTCCTCTTGCCGGTGCACCAGATTCCAGACTTTAAGTGGAAAGAGCCGGGGACGGCTATTGTCAATGTTATCGGGCTCGCCAAGGGCGATGGTATCGTCAGTGTGTTGCCTGTGAATAACCTGGATGATCCGCTGACCAGTCTCGTCTTCGTTACCCGTAAGGGCCAGGTGAAGCGTACGGAGCTCAAGGAGTACTCTACAAGCCGTTCCGGCGCGGTTGCCGCATGCAAGGTAGGTGCAGGTGATGAAATCCTTACAGTGGCTCCTAGCCGGGGTGACAAGGAACTGGTGCTGGTCACCCGCGAGGGCATGAGCATTAGGTTCCGTGAGAATGAAGTGAATCCAATGGGCCGAGTCGCTTCTGGTGTACGGGGAATTCAACTGCGCGAAGGCGATGAAGTGGTGTCCTGCTTCTGGGTTAGTGAGGATGAAGGCGAGATTCTGACGATCTCCGACCTGGGGTATGCCAAGCGTTCCCTGCTGCTGGATTATCCGTCGCAAAGCCGTGGCGGCAAAGGCATGCCGACGTTTGAATTCAAGGAAGGCAAGCGTGTCCGTCCGAATGGCAGTCGCTTGGTCGGTGCTTTTTACTGTAAAGAACCAGTGGGACTACTTGCTATTACGCGTGACGGATTGTCACATGTCTTCTCCTCGGAATCAGCACCGCTGGGTGAACGGAAATCGACCGGCAAGCAGATTGTGCCTGTAGAGAAAAAGGATGAGATCTTCACCTTGTTCCCGGCCATACAATAATAGATTCATTTAGCTTAGGGATTGCAGGTGTGGAAATAAGTCTCTCCCGGGTGAACATAAAGGAAGATACGCTGATTTGATGGTGTATAGATTTGAACGCGTTGATTTGAAGATGCTTTGAAGATGCTTTGAAGATGCTTTGAAGATGCTTTGAAGATGCTTTGAAGATGCTCTGAAGATGCTTTGAAGATGCCATGACTTAAATATGCTTTGTTTTTTGGTGTCCGACTGCTTTCCTTAAGAAAGCGGTTGGGCACCATTTTTCTTAGAAAGAGGGTGGAAGTTGCGGTTGCTGGGATTATTTATTTTCCAAGTTAGCAGGAAATGGAATCTCTTTCTCGAAAATGTAATATAAACCGGTAGGGAAAACACCAGAACGACAGTAACGCAAGGAAAGGAAGGAATACGTGTGCACGCCACTGAATTCAGTAAGATATGGCATAAGATTCTGAAAGACTATAAGCTTCATATGGACAGCAAGCTCGCTCCGACGCTTACCGATGCCCAATTGACCGTACTGGAACTGCTTCAGGAACGTGATGCGATGAAGCCTTCCGATCTAGCTCCGCATCTGGCAACCAGCCCGGCGGCGGTGACCATGCTGCTGGACCGGATGGAGAAGCATGACCTTATCGCAAGAGAACGTGATGGAGGGGATCGCCGCATTGTCTGGGTCAGCATTACAGAGACAGGTAAGCGCGAGTCTGCACGAGGGCTGAAGATCCGCAGCGATTTTTTTGCCGAGGCCCTGGACCCGATCTCATCGCATAACCAGCAGCTACTCCTGTATCTGATGGGCAAAATGGTTGTCGCTCCAACCCCCGCCCCGACACCGGAGGGCTCCACTCCGTAACATCCCGAATTCATAGTTTGGCGAGTTCATTGTATCGCTCAAAGTGAATATGTTATTTGACAATGATCAAAGGAGCATCTTCGAAATAGTAAAGCACAGTAGCTGAGGGTTTCATGAGCTGAGGGTTGCATGAATTGAGAGTTTCATGAAGTGAAGTGAGGATGGCATGAACTGAGAGTCTCATGAACTTAAGGAATTCATGGCTGAGAAATCCATGTAACTTTCGAAGGGTATTAAAATAACGAGCACTTCAACATTTCGCAAGAACGTACTGTACTTGGAATGATGAATTCCAATAATTATCAGTCTTTTCTGCTGGCGGTTGTTTGTGGATGGAGATCAATGAAGTGAACCAAGACCAATGAAGTAAATCAAAGATCATTAACGGGAAAAACTCCTGTTAATGAAGCGATAATATAGTTATTTTAGAAAATAACAGGAAAAACTCCCGTTAATATGGCTGATAGACTGACTTATTGTGTCAAGTGAGGCTAATAACAGGAGAAAATCCTGTTATTTTTGCTGTGGGCATCGATTTGGATGAATTAACAGGAGAAAATCCTGTTAATGTTTCTCCTTTGGTTTACGGTACTAAGTTTAGTGAGAGTTGCAGCCTTGACAGGCTGCGCAATTAATGTAAGCGCTCAATAAAATTACTATCAGATCACTTTAACCTTACTCTGTCCTCACTGTAGGATCGATATAATCTCACGGTAACCTCGATAACTGGATTTCCAAGAAGCAGTAGCATCGTTAATAGTGGTGCTAGCAGTACCATCAGTAGCAGTGGTACATAGCAGAAGCAGCAATGGGTGCCAGCAGTAGCATTGGTATGAGCAGAAGCAGCAGTGGTACGTAGTGGTACATAGCAGTAGCATCGGCACCAGTATTACCAGCGGCATAGAATTAGCAGGGTACTAAACACTCAGATCGTCGCCGAGCATTAGCTTACAAAAAAACAGGCCCTCCTTAACGGACGGCCTGTTTTTGCAATTCCTGTGCCCAGAGGTTCCAAGGGAAGCTCTGTGGCGGTAAGGAGATTAGTTCGATTTCATCCTTTGTCACAGGATGCGGGAAGGCAACCACTGACGACCAGAGAGCAATCTGCTGCCCTGGCTTGTTCACGGCAGCGCCGTACTTCTGGTCGCCGTACAGCGGACAGCCGATCGAGCTGAGCTGGACGCGGATCTGATGCGAGCGTCCAGTGAGCAGGTCGATCTTTAGCAGGCTATAGCCCTCTGCGGTGCCGAGCACAGTATAGTCGAGGATGGCTTCTTTGCCCCCCGGTGTGCCTTTACGGACCACCGAGACGGTGTTGGTGGCAGAATCCTTAAGCAGCGTGTCCACGAGCCGTCCGCTAAGAGCCGGAGGCTTCCCATGCACCACCGTAAGGTACACCTTGCGGAAGCTGTGGGTACGAACGCTGTCCGACAATCTGGACGCGGCCTTGGAGGTCTTGGCGAAGATCATCGCGCCGCCAACAGGACGGTCCAGACGGTGAACTAGCCCCATATAGACGTTGCCTGGCTTGTTGAACCGCTTCTTGACATCTTCTTTAAGCAAGGTAAGCACATCGTTATCCCCAGTAGCGTCTTCCTGAACGGGGACGTTTACTGGTTTGACGATCCCTAGCAGATGGTTATCTTCATACAGGATCTCAAAAGCAGAGGAGACGCTGTTAGCGTCGTCCTGCCCGCCTTGTAAATGCGGGGCCATGGCTTAGGACTCCCAGCGGCCCAAGATGCCGCAAGGCAGGTTCAAGCCGGAGGAGGTAATCGGCAAGCCGATTTCACCGGAGGTGATTTTCCCGCCATAGCGTTGTCCCATCGTCATGGACAGCATGTTGCTTAGCACGGTCGGCGAGATACCTGTAGTGTAGGAATTAATGAGCATGAACAGCGGATTGTCGCTCAGAATCTGCATGCAGCTCTCCAGGAACGGATACAGACTCGATTCCAGCTTCCACATTTCACCGCCGGGTCCTCTTCCATAGGATGGCGGGTCCATGATAATGGCATCGTATTTGCTTCCACGGCGTTGTTCACGCTGTACGAATTTGAAGACGTCATCGGTAATGAAGCGAACCGGACGCTCGCCCAGGCCCGACAGCTGTACATTTTCCTTGGCCCATTGGACCATGCCTTTGGCTGCATCGACATGCACAACGGAAGCGCCGGCGCTGGCAGAAGCTACAGTAGCTCCACCGGTGTAGGCAAACAGGTTCAGCACCTGGATAGGTCGATTAGCCGATGAGATCTTGTCCATCATCCAGTTCCAGTTGGCAGCCTGCTCGGGGAACAATCCCGTATGTTTGAAGTTGGTAGGGCGCAGGTTAAACTTCAGATTCCCGTAGCTGATCCGCCAGTTGTCAGGAATGGTCTTCTTCATTTCCCATTGTCCGCCGCCTGCAGAGCTACGGTGATAGTGACCGTGCACATCCCGCCATCGTTGCGTTTCGTTGTTAAGCGGCCAGATGATCTGCGGGTCCGGACGGCGCAGTATCACATCGCCCCAGCGTTCCAGCTTTTCTCCCCCACCAGTATCAATGACTTCGTAGTCTTTCCAATCACTTGCTATATACATTTCTTTATCCATCCTTCAAAAATTCATTTAGCCTTTATTGTACAACATTTCGCCGCATAGCTACAAACAAATTGGCCTGAATTCCTCATGTATTTGCGGTTGTACGCTGGCGCCGGACAAGCGGGTTGTGTATGATCAGGTTAGATTATCCTGTTGCATCCCCTGCACAGACTATTACTCGGCTATCAGACCGGAAAGGAACGCCTATGTACAACCTCGCACAGCACTATCATCCGATCACGGCAACGCCGGCAATGAGCAATGAAATTCCACCTTCCAAGCTGCTGGCACCATACATACGTTGCTTCTGGGGCTCGGACGATATGTCAATGTCATGGACTCCAGCACCGTCTGCCGACTCTGAAATCATCATTCCTGATACATGTATGGATATCATATGGGATTTGGATGAAGATACGGGCCGAAGCAGCACGCTTTTTCATGGCATCAATGATGCGCCTTTCGCAGTACCGGCAGATCGGGTGACAGCGGGGTGTTCCAGGTTTGCGATCCGGTTTTACTTTTGGGGTGTGCATTATTTCGCCGACGATCATTTACGAGATGTTCTAAATGCCCATGTTGATGTCGAAGCTTACTTTGGCACCTTTAGACGCGAGCTGGGAGAGTTGTTGACCCATACAAGCACGATGCCAAGCAGGATAGCAGCTGCCGAAGCTTATTTGTTACGTAGGTTAGAGAATCGATGTAGGACGAATGACAACGTGATGAATGCCGTGAACACAATTCTTCAATCAAGAGGTGTCGTTACTGTTGAGGAGCTACAGAGAGGTTCAGGACTCAGCCAGCGCCAACTGGAGAGGTTATTCCGTGAATATATAGGGATTACTCCCAAGAAAACCGCGGATCTGGTCCGCTTTCAGAATACATGGCAGGAACTGTATCATCTGACTCGTGAAAAGCTCAATATGCAGGATCTTGTGTATGCGTACCGCTTCAGCGATCAATCTCATTTCAATAACAGTTTTAAAAAATATGCCGGAAGAACGCCCCTTGAGGCACTGGCTGCTGCCGGGCGGTAATGTCGTTTTTTTGCAATACTTCGCTGGGAGAATTGGTTACATTAGTGATGAGAGTACAAAAGAAGTCCATAGCATCAACACATATGAAAGGGGAATCTCTAATGATTTCAGCATTCGAAAGTATTAATATCTACACGAAAGACACTGCCGCATTGACGGCATTTTACCGCGATGTACTGGGTATTCCAGTACCCTTCGAGGGGTATGGCAATTTTGACGGAGCCAAAATCGCTTTTGACAGCAGCCAGCCAGGCATTATCGTCTGGGATGAGAACAAATGGGACAAGCTAACTACAGGGCAGGTCAATCTCGTATTTTCCTGTAGCAATCTTGACGAAACTTATGCCGAGCTGAAGTCCAGAGGGCTGGACTGTAAGCCTCCAGTTGTCATGGAATACGGTGGCAAGGAAATGAATTTCCGCGATCCGGATGGCAATAGCATCACCTTGCTAGAGGGTGCGTACTAACTTTCTTTTTAGGTCGGAATAACACCACCACTGAGTCTTGATAACAGGGTTATTTTTCAGAAAAATAAGAATGTCGGCTATTCTAACCAGAGATGTCTGGGGTGGAATGGCCGGCTTTTTTGGGATTCAGACAACTAAATCTGAAGGGGAAGTATTATTTATAGTTGACACTGATAATCATTATCAAATAGAATGGTTATGAAAATGTTAACCTTATGATTGCAGGAATAGAAATCGAGAAATGTTCACAACCATAGGTGAGTCAGACTATAGGATGTTTACAGCGATAAAGTTGGATTGGGGAGGAACAGATTTATGGCTAAAGTATTAGTAGCGTATGCCAGTCTTACTGGAAATACAGAAGAGATTGCTGAATTGATCGTAGAAGGAATAAAACAGGCAGGCGGAGAGGCTGTATTGAAATCAGTCACCGACTGTAATGCTGATGAGATAAAAGAATATGAGGGTGTATTGCTGGGTGCCTACACATGGGGCGACGGTGAGTTGCCGGATGAATTCCTTGATTTCTATGAAGAAATGGATGAACTGAATCTGTCTGGCTTCAAGGCGGCGGCCTTCGGTAGCGGTGATACAGGGTATGAGATCTATTGCGGTGCCGTAGACACCATTGAGCAGAAGCTGAAGGAACTGGGCGCAGAGATCGTGCAGGAGAGTCTGAAGATCGAATACGGGCCGAGCGCTACTGAGAAAGATGCCTGCCGGCAGTTCGGGCGCCAATTCATCGAAGCCTGCGCGGCGGTTTCATAGGGATGGGCCGGCTGGCAGGCAGTATGGCAGCAAGCACAGGAGGCGAACCAGTCGCACAGTACAGCCGTCTGCATGACTACCGGATGGAGCATATTATGCAAGGCGGATCGGTAAAACAGGGCAAAGGCGCTTTAGCGACAGGGCTTCCCCGCTGGCGGCAGCAGGTGCAGTATGCGGTAGGGCATACACTGAACGATTTCTACAGTCTTCAGCCCGAGGTACGCAGAGAGACCCCTGTACAGTTTCTACTGGAACGCCGGTGGCCGCCCAAGGGTGAGGCGTTTCCATCACTGCTGCATTATTGGGACATCAAGACTACCATCGCCGATGAACTGATGCGGATTGTCTCTGTCAATCATTTGCAGGAAATTCCTGTGATGCTCTATGAGCAGTGGTTCGTCCCTGTCCCCGAATTGGAAGTGGACTTGTCGATGATCTTTCAGCTGGCCTGGAATTCCGGGACACCGGGGCGTAGCCTCAGCATACAGAAATTCATGGTCAACGGGAACGAGGACGTGATCACTGGATTTCTACATATGAGCAACGTGTTTTGTAACCAAGCTTACGGACAACCGCCAGAAACGGTGGAAATCTATTCGCTGCTGGATGGACGCAAGCATTCCTTCGATGGCGGGGCAGTTTCATATGCGGAATCTCTGGATTATGTGCGCTTGTTGTCGGTGTTTCTGGACCAAGCAGAACTGGCAGACCGAGTCGTTTGCTCCAGTAACCGCAGGAGCGACAAGAATGAGGATGTCTGCGGACGTTACGGATTGATGTAACAGAGCATAAGCGATGTTTCTAATCGAAAAAAACAAAGAACACCCTTTCCTCCGGTCATACAGACCAGACTAGAAAGGGTGTTCTGTTTACATTTTATTCGTTAACAGGCCGTATCAGCACTGACTTAACCGATAAACTGATAATAGTCCTGCTTATTCAAAATCACAAAACCGCAGCTTTCATACAGCTTTAGCGCGTTGGGATTATCCAGCGCAACTTCCAGATTGATGCCATTGTAATTACGCTGCTCGCGCTCAATCGTCTGCAGTAAGGCACTGCGACCGATGCCGAGACCCCGCATGGTTTTATCCACAGTAAAGCCATAAATCCAGGTCTCATTATTTTCTGTGTTCAGGCGCATCTTACCTACAGGCCGTCCGTCAAATTCAAGGATGATGTGTTCTTCCGCTGCATCATGCTTGTTCAATTCGGTGGCTTCCTCCAGCGACAGGCCAAAAGCATCGGCATCCAGTTGGTTTAAGAAGGCAGTCTCTTCCGTACGTGCCGGGCGCATATTCACAGAGGCTCTCGCTGAACTGTCACCACCGCTATAGCGCTTGGCAGCTGCGCTGTCCCATTTCATCTGATACTCGGCATGACTAAAGGTCAGCGGCAGTGTAGCAAGAAATCCTGCCCCTGAGGTAGAGGCCCCAGGCGCATTCAGTAGAATCTTCTTGAACTCTTTAGCCTTGATGATATCCAGTGCCTGGTTCCATAGCTTTGTGAAAATCCCCCGTCGCCGGTAGCCCGGACGAACCATTCCGCAGATTTCCACCTCGCTGCCAAAAGCATAAAGCCCAATAAATCCAACGAGCAATCCGTCCTCGTAGCTTACAAGCCATTCCGCTCCACCGGGAGCAGAGCCTAAGCGCAATGATTCCCAGTTCAGCTTGAGCGAGATGCCATCATACTGCTCGCATTTTTGTTGCAATTCTTCTATATCTTTCAATGTGTTAGTTGTAGTCAAACCCGTTCCCTCCAAATGTGACGGTATCCCGCCCGATTATAGTAGTTCTGGGGAAACGGGGGCCGACCTTCAGGAAGACCGGCTTCCGTCTCCGCTCAGTACATCCTGGTACTCAGGATGCTTCTTGAATTGATGCGCTGCGTAGGAGCATTCCGGTACTATTTTCAAATGCTCTGCACGTGCTTTGTCCACGACAGCCTTAACGAGATCTTCCCCGGCACCTTGGCCGCGCAGCTCTTCAGAGACGAATGTATGGTCAATGACCAGGTCTCCAGTCTTTTCATCAGCTGCATATGTAATCTCGGCAAGGTCTTTGTCGTCACCGGCAACAAAAAAACGACCTTCTCCATGTTGAATTTTCATCTTATAAATCATCCCCCGAAAAGTTAATGCCTATATCTTACTACTTCTGTTTTCAAAAAGCGATAGAAGAGTACTTACAAACCGAATGCTTGCGCGTTCGCCGGGATATACAATAAGATAAAAGCACTAATCTGGCACTGAACAGAAGCTGCAAAAGGAGGAATGCCCATGAATTACGAGGTTGAGGTTCAATTTGAACCTGTCTATGAATTACTGAACAGCGTACATACGTTTATATGCAGGAAGTCCTATAAGAAGATTGATCTGGGCCAGGCTTGGGCGGTGGAAACGCGAAATATGCTGAGCAAGGAACTGCTGAACCTTCTGGATGAGACGGAGCTGAATAATGATTGGAAGACACTGAACCTGCTCATTTACCAGTGTCCCTGTAAGGAGAGTGTGGAAAGTGTTCTGGACTGGATCGAAGGGTTGACGGTCGGGGAAATTTACGAGACCCTTTCGGAATTTGTCACAGTGTTTCCTGTTCAGATGGAGGCGTTTCGCGGTAAAATGCTCTTTTTACTGAGAGAGTGGAACGCACAGTATTTCAGCCAGCAGAAGCCAGAGGTTACCCGGCGGCTGCAAGGTCATGCGGATCAGAAAAAGGAAGAACTAAAGGTGTTGTCCCCGGAAGATTTTATCAATCAGACTACGAACGGCTTTTATTTTAACCCCATAGACGGACTTCAGAAGCTGATACTAATTCCGCAATTTCATTTCCAGCCAGCTAACATCATCTACCACTATGGCAAAATAACAATCTGTCATTACTCCGCACGGATTTCACTGGCAGAGGAGGAAGAGATGTCCCCGTTCATGTACCGGACGATCCGCAGTTTGGGAGAGAAGAGTCGTCTACGAATTCTGCAATCCCTCAGTGGAGAGCGTAAAACTTTTACCGAAATCGTCAAGGATGCCGGTATCTCCAAGGGAATTGTCCATGATCATATTTTCAACCTGCGCTGCGCGGGTTTGCTGTACGCCTATATTGACGGAGAGAATGTAACGACTTATAGCCTGCGTTTGGACGGGCTGCACAAGATGAACGAGCAATTGCTGGAGTATTTAAAATAACTTCATATTCCATGAACAATAGGGCGCCCTAGGCGCTCTTTTTGTTTTATCAGGAAGATATTGAAATATTTAAATTCTTTATAAACAGAAAAATAATTAAGTTCTCTATTTACAGAACACTAATTTCTTTCTATAATGTGAACTATCGGTTTTTAAACATACTTAGTGGGTAGGAATAATAGTTATTGCTGAATACCACAGAAAAACAGGGAGATGAGTCCATGAAACAACGATTAATGCTGATCACTACATTGCTGCTTACCGGTTCACTGCTGCTGTCCGCTTGCGGAGGCAACAATGCCAATACGGCCGGAAACGATGCGACTAAAGGGAATACGGGAACAACGAACACAAGTACGGCTCAAAGTCCCGCCACGAATGCTCCGGGAGCGGAAGTTGTACCGGCTGGTGCGCTAAGCGAACCGTTCACAGCCACCGATTTGTCCAAGCTTCCGGCTACCGCGCAGAAGCGTAATGATACGATTATTGTAGGTTTGACCGATCCCAGCGGGGCGTTCACCCCTTATTTTCAACAAAGCGGATATGACGGCAACGTTTCTTCCTTGCTCTATGCCTCACTCGTAACTGTGGATGAAAAAGGTGTGCCCACACCGGAGCTGGCGGAGAGCTGGGATATATCAGAGGATGGACTTACATACACTTTTCACCTTCGCAAAGATCTGAAGTTCAGCGACGGCTCACCATTGACTGCAGATGATGTGGCTTTTACCTGGACCATTCAATATGACAAGGCTTATGACGGCGGTTCCCAGCTTCCGACGCTGAATGTGAAGGGTGGCAAAGCATACAAGGAAGGCACAGCTCAAAGCATCGAAGGTATCAAGGTCATTGATCCACAGACGATCTCAGCCACACTTGAAGTACCTAACGCGACAGCGCTGGTGACCCTGGGCTCGAACGTATTGTCGAAAGCCTACTATGGCAAGGACTATAAGTTCGGTCATCTGGAATATATCAAGAAGCTTCATGAACATCCGCTCGGCGATGGTCCTTACAAGCTGGAGAAGTTTATTCCGGGGCAGGAAGTCCGCTTCGTCGCCAACGAGAATTATTTTAAAGGCAAGCCTAAGACGGAACACTTCATCTACAAAACAACTGAAGGCGATGTATGGCAGTTCCTGGAGACCGGAGAAGTGGATTATGCTGCGTTCAGTGCAACAGAAGAGAATATCGAGAAGCTGAAGGGCCTGGGTTTTGTGAACATCATTCCTTATACGCCAAGCACCTATGGTTATATGCAAGTCAATCTGAAGCATGAGCAGGTAAAAGATAAGCTGGTGCGTCAGGCGATTGTATACGGTCTGGACCGGCAAAGTATCTATGTAGATGCTGCCCAAGGTGCAGGGTCTGTAGCCAATATTCCGGCATCGCCAATCTCATGGGCCTATACGGAAGAAGGCATCAATCCATACAAATATGATCCGGAAAAAGCTAAACAACTTCTGGATGAAGCAGGCTGGAAGGTAGGGTCTAATGGCATCCGTGAAAAGGACGGCAAGCCGCTGTCGATTCATTACCTGGGCTCTAAGAGCAAGAACACGGATATTTTTATCGCTGTAGCCAAGGAGAACTTTGCAGCGATCGGCATTGATTTCCAGCCGGAAGTGTTCGCTGACTTCAACTCGCTCGTTTCCAAAGTGGAAGGCGGGGATTATGATCTCGTTTCCTTCTCTACCAGCATGCTGACCGATCCATCTGAGGGCTTCATGCAATTCTTTAATGGTGAAATCAAGGATTACGATAATCCAAAATTCATAGAGCTGTACAACAAGGCGCTGGCGACCACGGATATTGAACAGCGCAAGGTGGTTTACAAAGAGCTGTATCAGCTGTTTAACGACGAACTGCCGATTATTTTTACCAACTATAAGAAGACAGTGTATGCCTATAACGGCCGCATCGGCAATCTCACCGTCAGTCCGTACATCGGACTTGCTGGCAGCCTGCCGGAATGGACGCTGAAATAAAACAGCAAACGTCCCCTGCTTGCACGACTCTGGGCAGGGGATGTTTGATAAGGAGCCTGTCATGAGCACTTATTTAACTAAACGATTACTGTACATGATTATTATCCTGTTCGGGGCCTCGCTGCTGATCTTCTGTCTGTATGCCTCGACACCCGGGGATTTCATCACTGGCAATATCAAATTGACGGCGGAACGTAAAGCCGAACTGCGGGAGATCTACGGTCTTAATAAGCCAGTGCTGGAACGTTATGGGCTCTGGATGAAGAACGCGCTGCACGGTGACTTTGGTTACTCGCTGGCTCAGCAGAAGCCGGTGCTGCAACTGTTCAATGATTACATTTGGAATTCATTTCTGCTGGCCGCTGTATCCACGTTTCTAACCTGGGTGATTGCGGTCATTATCGGAGTAGTCTCGGCCTATAAGCAGTATTCCTGGTTCGATACATTGGTGATGGTGGCGATTTTTGCGGCGATGTCGCTCCCGTCCTTCTTTATTGGTCTCTTCCTGATTAAGATTCTGGCCGTGGACCTGAAATGGCTGCCGCCGGGCGGAATCATAACGACAGGCAGCAACGCCACCGGGTGGGAATACATCAAAGAAGTCGTGAGGCATATGGCACTGCCGGTTATCGTTATGACGCTGCTGGGACTCGGCTCACTGACCCGCTATTTCCGCAGCAATATGATTGATGTGCTGAGACAAGATTATATCCGCACAGCCCGGGCCAAAGGCTTAAGGGAACGCAAGGTGCTGTTCACGCATGCACTTCGCAATGCCCTGCTTCCAGCGATTACGCTGGTTGGATTCGAGCTTCCGGCGTTGTTCGGCGGGTCGCTGATTATTGAGAAGATTTTTAATTGGCCAGGCATTGGCCAGCTATACATGCAGTCCTTCGGACTGAGGGATTATCCTCTGCTGATGGGCTTTACAATGTTTATTGCAATACTGACCGTAATCGGAACGCTGCTATCGGACTTGCTCTATCGCATTGCCGATCCGCGGGTCCGGTTGCAATGAGGAGGGAGTACATTGGCTGTTAACAGCAGTTTAGCTCCGGTACGCCGGGCAGGGGCAGCAAGCGGGAGGTCCTCGTTATTCAGGCAGTCTGTGCGGAGGCTTCTTCATAACAAGCTGGCGATGTCCGGATTTGTGGTTGTCCTGTTTATGTTTGCGCTGTGTTTTGTGGGCCCGCTATTCTCCCCCTATACAGACAACAAGATCAATATGGCGATGATGAACAAGGCGCCAGGACTGAAGCATTGGCTCGGGACGGATGCCTTGGGAAGAGATATTCTGACCCGTGTCATGCAGGCCGGGCGTATATCCCTTACAGTCGGGCTGGCTTCTATGGTCTTGTCCGTCTTTATTGGTGCTCTACTGGGAGCAGTGGCTGGGTATTATCGTGGCGTCGCTGACCAGATTATCATGCGGGTCGCCGATCTATTGCTTACTGTTCCCGGTCTGCCGTTACTGTTCATCTTCGGTGCGTTGTTGTCGGAGTGGAAAATTCCGACAGATTATCGTATGTATATCGTTATGCTGATGCTCAGTATTGTGAACTGGCCGGGGATGGCCCGGATGGTCAGAGGTCAGATGCTCAGCTTACGCGAGCGTGAATTTATGCAGGCAGCCGTTGTGCTGGGCCTTCGTGACCGGCGTAAGCTGTTCAATCATCTGCTGCCAAATATCATCCCGCTGCTGATTGTAATGGCCACGCTTAATATCGGCGGGGCGATACTCAGTGAATCGGTACTCAGCTTCTTTGGCCTGGGGGTTATGCCGCCTACGCCAACCTGGGGCAACATGATTGATGCGGCAAATAATATGATTGATTTTCAGCAGCGGCCATGGTTGTGGATTCCGCCGGGACTTTCTATTTTTGCTACAGTAATTGCCATTAACATATTCGGGGATGGTCTCAGAGATGTGCTGGACCCGAAACAGAAGAGGTAGGTGACCAGCATCATGAACAACTTAATGCGCATAGACGGTCTCAGCACGCACTTCTTCACGGAAGACGGTGAAGTCAAAGCCGTGGACGATGTCAGCTTCCGGGTGCGGGAAGGGGAGACCGTCTGTATTGTCGGCGAGTCCGGCTGCGGGAAAAGCGTGACTGCAATGTCCATTATGGGGCTTGTCGAGTCACCGGGCGGCAAAGTCACCAGCGGGAGCATTGAGTTTCAGGGAGAAGACCTGCTGCAACTGGATAAGCATACACTGCGCAGTACGCGTGGTCATGAGCTCGCAATGATTTTCCAGGAGCCGATGTCCTCATTGAATCCGGTGATCAAGATCGGGGAACAAATCATGGAACCGCTGCGGGTTCATCTGAAGCTGAACAAGAAGGAGGCACGCGCCAAAGCTATTGAACTGATTAGCCAAGTCGGTATTTCCCGGCCTGAGCAGATTGCAGATAGCTATCCGCATGAACTGAGCGGCGGGATGCTGCAGCGGATTATGATCGCCATCGCGATTTCCTGCGGTCCGAAGCTGCTCATCGCCGACGAACCGACTACAGCGCTGGATGTGACGATTCAAGCGCAGATTCTGGACATGCTGCGACAGTTCAAAGCCGACTCGGGTATGTCCATTCTGCTGATCACACATGATCTTGGCGTGGTAGCGGAGATGGCTGACTATGTGATCGTGATGTACTCCGGCAAGATCGTGGAGGAGGGCGAGGTTGTAGAATTATTCAGCAATCCCAAGCATCCGTACACCCGGGGATTGCTCAAATCGAAGCCGGTGATCAATCAGCGGCAGGAAGAGCTGTACTCGATTCCGGGACAGGTGCCGAATCCCCTGGAGCTTGCACCCTCCTGTTACTTTCATGATCGCTGCGAACATTGCATGCCAGTGTGCCGCAGCAAGGAGCCTGTTCTGCAAGACGTTGACAACGGACAAAAGGTGTCTTGCTGGCTTTATGAGGAGGCGTTAGTCCATGCCTGAGACGTTGCTGGAAGTGAATCACTTGAAGAAGTATTTTCCAATTACGAAAGGCTTGCTTAACCGCACAGTGGGTCAGGTCAAGGCCGTGGATGACATTAGCATCCGGCTGCAGCCCGGGGAGACCTTCGGGCTGGTCGGAGAATCCGGCAGCGGCAAAAGTACGGTTGGCCGCACCATTCTCCGTTTGACGGAGAAAACGGCCGGCGAAGTGAAGTTCAAGGGTGTGGATATCCACACCCTGCCGCCCGAAGAGCTGCGCGGGCTGCGGCCCAAGATGCAGCTGATCTTCCAGGACCCGTACAGCTCGCTGAATCCGCGGGTACGGGTAGGGGATGCCATCGGCGAAGCGCTGCTGGATCACGGGTTATGTCCCCGTAGCGATGTGCGCGATCTAGTGCTGGAAACGCTGGAATCCTGCGGATTATCGTCGTACCATATCGACCGTTTCCCGCATGAATTCTCGGGCGGGCAGCGTCAGCGGATTGGCATTGCGCGGGCGTTGATTCTGAATCCCGAGCTGATCATCGCAGACGAGCCGGTCTCTGCACTGGATGTATCCATCCAGGCCCAGATTATCAACCTGTTCAGCAAGCTGCAGCAAAGCCGGGGACTAACGTATTTGTTCATCTCCCATGATCTCAGTGTGGTGGAGCATTTATGCTCAACCATCGGAGTCATGTACCTTGGCTCTATGGTCGAGACGGCATCCCGGGACGAACTGTTCCGGCATCCGCTGCATCCCTATACCAAGGCGTTGCTGTCAGCGGTGCCGATTCCGATCCCGAAGCTGAAGCGGGAGAGGATTGTGCTGAAGGGTGATATTCCGAGCCCGGCGAATCCGCCATCGGGCTGTAAATTCCATACGCGCTGCCCCTTCGCCGAAGAGGTCTGCCGCTCACAGGTTCCCGTCTTCCGGGATGCCGGAGGCGGACATTTTGTAGCGTGTCATCTGGTTTAGGTGCGCCGAAAAGCTTAACTTTACTCGATAGGGTACTGGAATAACGGAATGGCTCCTGTTATTTTGCTTCAATTCTCTTCTTTTCTAAAGATAACTGGAAAAACTCCTGTTAATTACCTCATGACTAGAGCATTACGGAGAAAAGAGGTTAGATTATTAAGTTCATACTACGTTAGTTGCCTCAGCCCTGTGAAAAAATGATAAAATGGGTTTTATTACCTAAGAACAGGGGATGGAGAGACATGAGGGTGACACTTGCAAAGGCTGTGGAGTCAGACGCGGAAGCTCTTCACAACATTCAAGTCCAAGCTTTTTTGCCTTCGTTGGAAAAATACAAGGATGAGGATACCAGTCCGGCCAATGAAGACATTGAAAAGGTGATGGGCAGAATTACGAATCCTCAGGGCGGATTTTATAAAATTGTGCTGGATGACGTGCTCGTCGGGGGCATACGCGCGACTTGGAAAGAGGATGAGACCCGGATGTGGGTGGGGCCACTCTTTATCCTTCCTGAATACCAGGGAAAGGGGATAGCCCAAAGAGCGCTTAATCTGATCATGGAAATGTTCCCGCAGGCGGCTACTTGGGAGCTAGCGACGATTGCACAGGAAGAACGAAACTGCTGGCTGTATGAAAAAATGGGTTTTGCAAAGACGGGGGAGCATAAGGTGTTAAATGATAAAGCAACGCTTGTCTTTTATCGGCGGATAGGATAAATACTTATTGATCAATGCGTCATTTGGGGTTTTGCTCGCGGTAGGATCAAAGTCCCGAATAATTTGAATTTTGGATATTTTTATCATTTATGACTTTTTTGACTTGTCCCACCCGCAGTGCTATACTGATTCCAATGCAGCTAAATATGGTTAATAAGAGACTGATTAGACATACATATCTAATCGGTCTTGTTTTTTAAATCCCTACTTAGGAGGAATTGTTATGAATACAACAGTACGTTTGACCGAAAGATCCGGCAAGGCTGCTTCCCAGCGGCGTAAAGGCTTTGTACCGGTCGTTGTCTACGGTGCAGGTTCAGATACTCACTCCTTTTCTGCGGATGCAAAAACGATCAACGAAATTTTGAGCAAGAATCCGCGGGCGATCCTGAAGCTTGAACTACCGGGCGCAGGCGCCAAAAATGCTGTAATTCAAGAAGCGCAACGCCAGCCGTTATCGCGCAATTTGCTGCATGTGGATTTTCAACAAATTGATATGAAGGCAGAACTGGATACTAAGGTTGCCTTTCATTTTACAGGAGACCCGGCGGGTGTGAAGAATGGGGGCGTACAGCAGGTAGAGTTGTATGAACTGGATATTCGCACACTGCCGGATAAATTGACGGCAACGTTCGATGTGGACATCAGCAGCCTGGAGATTGGTGATCAGCTGCTCGTCTCCGACCTGCCGAAGCATGAGGGCTGGGAGATATTGACACCGGAAGATACGCTAATCATCCGGATCGCACCGCCGGTAGCTGCAGAGGCGCCAGAAGCTGAAGAAGCTGGTGAAACGGCTGCAGACGCTGCTGCCGAGGCCAAGACTGAGGAATAAGACAGGCTGCGTTGTGGCGCTCGAACAGGTTTAAATCACAGGAGCAGGCAAATCCCTATGGGGAATTGTCTGCTCTTTTTTGTCACTATGAATAGGACGATTTATGGATCACTTGGTGCTAAAAGCTTGAATATACTTGTTCAGATCACTCCTGAACTTCCGGAGAATCATAAAATCGTAAATAACATGGGTGGGATCAGGATCTGTATCCTGATACAGGTAGTAACTGAAGCATGCTCATTTCTCCTAATTAGAAGTCTGTGACCAATCTGGCTTGTCTAGAAAGGACGTCCCAACATCCGGTAAGATCCTCGCAGTGGTGCATAGCCTAGGCGCCGGTTGATCTTTAGGATCGGAGCGTTAGTGGAATCGTTGTCTGTTCGGATATAATCTGCACGAACACGTCTGGCGAGCTGGATGGCTTTGAGTTTAAGTCCCAGCCCGACTTTACGGCCGCGATAGGCACGGCTTACCCCGGTATATTCATGATACATGCCGTTGGTTTGCTGATTGTGCAGCACATTGGATACTCCGACATACTTGTCGCCATCCGCAGCAATAATTACCTGTTCTGGCGCATAACCGTCTACCATCAAGTGCCATTTACGCCATTCTTCAATCACGGGAAAATCGCCTGTATATCCTGGAATATCAAACGCAGTTTCCTTATAAAGCTCATAAAGCTTCTGCTCAGAGACTTCGCCGGGCTCCTCCGCGAGTGTCGTGAAACGCAGGCCAGATTGCTCCAGCGACAAAATGACGCGTTCCTCGTCAAAATTCTCCCAGTCTACCTTCTCTATGTCCAGTACGGATTGAAAAATATGCCGCTCCTGTTCAAAGCCCCGATGTGCAGTAAAGTTAAGAGAATCCGGCTTATCGTCCCAAACCTGGGCCACAAGGGTGGAGGCTCCAAGCTGGCGGCCCCACTCAAGGGCAAGATCCAACAGCTTTTGCCCGATTCCCTGCCGACGGTGCTGCTCCGCTACGACCATCAGATTCACCAGTTGGCCCGGCTCCGTCCAGGGTGCACGCCAGCAATAGACATACCCCAGAATTTCATTCCTGTCATTCACCGCAACATGGCGGGTTCGGTCATAGCCTGCAAGCAGACCATGTCCATCTTTATAGGTATCACCAACCTCGTAGAGTTTGGCATCATCCTCCGCAAGCTGCTCAGCAGTGGTCGGCTCCGCCCACTCCGTATTAAGCAATTCGGCCAGTCCGGCGTAATCTTCCGGCAATTGCAAGGGCCGCAGTGTAATCGACATTGTGTTACCCCCTTCATTTCTTCTTTCATTATGGCTGGCCTGAAAACAGGATTATAGGGAAAAAACCGATATAGCAATTTTTGCCCATCTCCCAACCTAGACACCTTAGGGGATGTACTCCTTAGGGAACCATAAAATCATTCTCAGGGCGGAGGCTCCTTCACAGTGTTCTGGTATAGAATCAGAATGGAAAAAGAGGAGGAGACGTGAGCTGTTTAAACATTCACCGTAATGACGACCGAATTTTATGTAGGGCATTAAGTTCGTCTTCAATAGACTTAAATAGATTTAGGTTTAGTTTTAGATTTACAACGTAACAGTGTTATGTTACGATGATCGCGAGGAGTGATCAATATGGAAGAAAATCTGATATCCAAAAAGGATTTGCTGGATTTAACCGGCATATCATACGGCCAACTCTACCGCTGGAAGCGGAAGCAGCTGATTCCTGAGGAATGGTTTATCCGCAAATCAACCTTTACTGGGCAAGAAACCTTTTTTCCGAGAAAGATGATTCTGGCCCGTATCGATAACATTGTAAGTATGAAAGACGATCTCTCGCTGGATGAACTGGCGGACAAATTATCTTCAGCCCCGCCGCTCAGCAAGACAGTAATATCAGGTAAAGAGCTGTTGGAACGTAACATTGTTTCGACATTGGTATTAGAGCGCTTTGGCAAGCCACTGGAAGCAGAGGGGAAATACACGATTGATGAAGTGATGTATCTGTTCGTTATTGACAGCCTACTGAGCAGTGGAGAGATGAACCTTGAAGAAGGTGATCTGCTCTTCCGTACCTTACAGGAGAATTCGGCGAGATTGGAAGGGAAGGCATGGGAACTGTTTTTTATCCGCAAAATGGGTGTGACGTCGTTCCTTATTGCATATGCACCAACTGAGCTGATCTTTGATGCAGGGGTGCGGCTTGTCAACAGGATCACCGTAGGTAGTCTAATGGAGCAGTTAAGAGGAAAGCTTAATTAATGGAGGGAATGAGCATGGTGAAGCAACACGGTGATTTGGTCATTGCTGGCGTAGGGGGAGCTTCAGGAGGCACTTATGATACGGTTAGGCTGGATGGCGTAGCTACCGTTAACGGTTCGGTGGAGGCGCGGATTTTTAAAGGAAATGGTCATGTTCATATGAAGGGTGATCTTCGGGCAGAAGAACTGGAATGCAACGGTAATATGAATGTTAAGGGAAGTCTGAAAATTGGAACGCTCAAGGCGGAAGGTATGGTCCGAATCGGAGGTTCCTTACGGGGAGAATCCTGTGTGCTCAATGGTGTGATCAGTACAAAAGCGGATTGCGAGCTAGAGGAATTAACCGGCGAGGGGGCTTTTACGGTGAATGGTCTGCTGAGCGCGGGGCATGTGGATTTTGTCCTGCATGGACCAGGCAAGGCCAATGAGATTGGTGTCGAGAGTCTCGTGATTCGTCAGAACAATCAAGGGACGTGGAACAGGCTGCTAGGAGGCATGTTCCCTAAACTCAAGCCGGAGCTGAACGCCGGGACTATTGAGGGTGATTTCATTGATTTGGAATATACGAATGCCGATGTTATCAGAGGCAATATTGTGATCATTGGAGAGGGCTGCACGGTTGGAGCCGTGGAATATCGTTCACAGCTAACCGTACATCCGGGAGCCAGAGTAGGAAGGGAGGAGAAGATCGGTGTCTGACAATACTACGCTTAATAACCTCAGTATGGTGGGGACTAGCACTTCAGGGGGAGGTTCCTTTCTGAATGTTAAAGTGACAGGTGAGTGCCAATTCAATGATACTGTAGACTGTCGGAGGTTGAGTCTGACCGGTAATGTAAGGGTGGATGGTGACCTGCGGTTGGAGAAGCTGAAAGTGACAGGTGAACTTGCTGTAGCTGGAGTGCTTACAGGGCAGTCCTTGCGTGGAACCGGAGAGGTTAAAGCCGCCTCAGCTCGAATGGAGCAAATAGACTTTAGTGGAAGTCTTGTGATACATGGTGATTGTGAAGCAGAGCAGCTGGAGATTTCCGGCGCAGCCGTGGTGGAAGGTCTGCTCAGTGCAGAGCGATTGCAGATCAACTTGTATGGGGCTGGTCAGGCCCGGGAGGTTGGCGGCGGTACCATTGTCATTAAACAAAACAAGACGGGCAAACTGCTTAACTTAATAAAAGCGAAGCAGGATGTTATTTTCAGAGCAGATCTGATTGAAGGGGATACTATAGAACTGCAATGTACAGTAGCCGATACTGTTCGTGGCGGATCAGTGATCATCGGTCCGGATTGTGTAATTCAAACGGTGGAATACCGGGAGAAGCTGGAGATTCACAAGAATGCCATGGTGAAGCAACAGGTGAAGATCTGACAGGCTGCTCAGAGCAATATAGTGTGATATACAGAAATTAAGGAGTGGAAAAGATGAGTGCAGCCAAATCGCCCAATTTGGGCATAGTCATTGCAGGATTGCTGCTGGGGATATTGATGGCTTCTATGGACAGTACGATTGTTGCAACGGCTATGGGCAATATTGTAGGAGAACTAGGGGGCATGGACAAATTTGTCTGGGTAACCTCCGCCTATCTCGTTGCAGAAATGGCAGGTATGCCGATCTTTGGCAAGCTGTCGGATATGTATGGACGGAAGAAGTTCTTTATCTTTGGAATTATTGTGTTTATGGCAGGTTCAGCCTTGTGCGGAACTGCCAGCACGATTACTGAGCTTGCGGCCTATCGGGCGGTTCAGGGTATTGGCGGTGGCGCGCTTGTTCCTATTGCTTTTGCGATTATGTTCGATGCCGTTCCATTGGAGTCACGCGGCAAGCTGGGCGGTGCTTTTGGCGCGGTATTCGGTTTGTCGAGTGTGTTTGGCCCGCTGCTGGGGGCGTACATTACGGACCATATTGCCTGGCAATGGGTGTTCTACATTAATCTGCCGCTCGGACTGATCGCTTTTGTGATGGTAGTGTTCTTTTACAGAGAATCGCATGAGCACTCCAAGCTGCCGATCGACTGGCTGGGTGCAGGCACATTGCTTGGAGCGGTCATCTCCTTAATGTTCGCGCTGGAGCTTGGCGGCAAGGAGTATGCTTGGGATTCGGCGATGATTCTGGGATTATTCGCAGCGTTCGCCGTGTTGGCAGCAGTATTCCTGTATGTGGAGACGAAGGCTGCTGAGCCAATCATTTCGTTTGCACTGTTCAAAAAGCGGCTTTACGCCTTCAGCATCCTGTGCGCATTGTTTAGCGGAGCGGCATTTATTGTGGCTTCTGTATATATCCCGATCTTTATTCAGGGAGTTATGGGCGGTTCGGCGACGAATTCGGGGATGGTACTGTTGCCTATGATGGTTGGTTCAGTAGTTACAGCATCAACAGGCGGCTTTTTGATGTCTAAAACAAGCTACCGCAGCCTGCTGATTCCTACACTAGCGCTGCTGGTGGTAGGGACAGGGCTTGTGGCGACACTTACGCCAGATGCTTCACGTCTACTTGTAACTGTGTATATGATCCTGATCGGTCTTGGTATAGGCGCTTCGTTCTCGGTGCTAAGCACAGCTGCTATTCACGGGCTGACCGCTCAGCAGCGTGGCTCAGCCAGCGCAACGCTTAATTTCCTGCGTTCGCTGGGGATGACTGTCGGGATTACCAGTTTTGGTATTATCCAAAGCCATTACTTCACCGGCAGCCTGTCCAGTATGTTCGCCGGAGGCGGGGGCGGAGGAGCTCCAGCCGGAGCGCTGGATTTCAAAGACCCGCATTCATTGCTGTCACCGGAAGCTAGAGCGATGATTCCACCTGAAATCTTGTCCAAGATTACAGAAGGATTATCCTCTTCCATCACGCATACCTTTGCGTGGGCGCTCGTTCCGGCGGCCTTGGCGCTGCTGGCATCCTTCTTCATGGGCCGGCAGAAGATGGACGCCTCGGCAGCCGGGGACTCGGCTGCGTCCGGGCACTAGGTAGTTCTGGGTACGGAGGGTGGAGGGGCGGGTTGCCTTGTTTGGCCTATCCAGTTTGACATAACAGGTGTGGCGTATCGGAATGGTTATCCGGTATGGTTTAGCTGATGTGGCGTATCTGGAATGGTTATCCGGTATGGTTTAGCTGGTGTGGCGTATCTGGAATGATTATCCGGTATGGTTTAGCTGGTGTGGCGTATCTGGTTCGCCTCGTCTGGTTAGTCTTATCCCGTATGTTCATCCAGCATGGTTTATCGTTTTCCTTTACCGTTCTGCCCTAATCGGTTTGATCCTATTAGTTCCGGTTAACTTTGAATCGGAGAACAGTCTTCAGCTTGTCGGGGCGGGTTCTTCGGGCGTCCGTCAAGTATATTTCCTTATGGGTCTTGGAGGCTCGTATCAACCCATTCCGTATGCAGTAGTCCTCCATAGCTGCAAAGCTTTCCGGCTCATCGTCATATGATCCGTAATGGAGCATTTGTACACTTAGGCCATCTTCGACCTTGCCGAAGATGGCCTTTTCCATCAACACATGCGGCTTGGTGAGCTTCACCATCTTTATAATTTCAGCTGCTAAGTCGGCGGTGACGAACTCAGGCTGTCTAATCATCAGCGTATATAGCAACTCGTCTTTATCCAGAACATCTTTCTGTCTTCCTTCTTCGGTGAGATCCCAGACGCCTTCCAGCGGAAAGACGGAGTAATCGTAATAGCCCTCGGTGAGCAGTCTTCCTTTTTTGGGAAGCATTTTGGCGGCATAGGAGAGGGAATATAGTACGGCTACAGCCTCAGTGAATAAGTCACTGTTGGGATTGCCGCTCCCCTCCAGCATAAAATAATTAAAGCCGGGAACCGTGATCAGCTCTGGTTTCGCTTGTGGCAGGTAGAAGGATTTGTCCTGTTTCTTCCATTCGTATTTCATCTGATTAGCGCCTCCTTTTAAGGTAGAATAGCACAGGCAACTGGACAGCACAGTGTCATGTTTGGAACGGTGTATTCAAATGAAAAAAAGCTCCCGCCTTAGATTCCGGCGGGAGCTTTTTTTTCTACTTTTAAATTATATAAAGTGAACTCAAGATTCAAACGTAAAGCTCAGTCGTTCCTACAGTGCAATGATTGGACTTCCGGTCGCGATCTATATAGAACGCATAAAAATAACAACTTAAAGCCTAGAAGTTACTCCCGAAGTGCAAATAACGGCATTTTTGTACCTTAAATACTCTGCAACTCAGGTTTATTGGGAATTAAGTGCAATATTGTACCTTAAATCTTCCTGAATATCCTCTTCAGCGTACTTTTTCAGAAATTAAGATACAATAATGCCCTTATTTGCTTTTTTTTAGCTATAATCAAGGAAAATAAGGTACAAAAATGCACTTAGTTAGGAGGTGGACCATTTTCGGGGTTAAGAAGACAGGGAAGGGGGATCGGAGACTAGCGCCCTAAAGCCCTATCCTAGATCCCTTCCTAAAGCCCTTCCTAAAGCCCCAGCTTCACTAGAATAACGCCTGAAATCGTAATCCCCTTCGGCACGCAGTCTTCCATTCTGCCATTCTTCCGTGAGAATCTTAATTTCGCTTAATGCGTTTAAAACCTGGAGAAAGCTTAGAATTGCGATACCGGCTTCCCTACGGAGAGCTTGCATCTGAGCATCTCGCTCACACAGTCTAAACTTTCCCCGTGCTTCTTCTTACTTCTCGTTACTTTTTTTGTTCAGCTTATGTTGTTTCTTTGTTCCAAGGTGGCACTACGAAGTGTTACCTTATTTACTCCCAGTAAGGGCATTAACAACATCGTCGACTTTCAGGCTGTCTGCAATAGGGCCGTTAAGTGCCCAGTGTCGTGCGGATACTTGATGGACGTTACCTTTTTGGACAGCAGGGATGCTTTTCCAGATGCTGAGCTTTTCCACTTCTGCGGCTTGGCGGACCGATTGTTGAAATTCATCTTCACTAGACATAGAAGCACCGTAGTCCATAAAGAGGTAGTCGGCTGACAGTTTAGGAAGCATTTCTAGCGACAACATGGTGCCGCCCCACGTATCCGTAGTGGTGGAGGCGATTTTCAGCACTTCTGGATCTGGCTTCAATCCAAGCTCGTTATACAGCACCGAGGTCCATACGTATTCCGGGAAATCCAATTCAACATCTTTGGTGGTCGGACGGATAAAAGCTACAGTTTTGTCCTCGCCGACAGCCTGCTTGATTGTGGCCTGGGCCTGTTGAACCTTGTCCTGGTAGGCTTTCAGCACGCTATTGGCTTTATCTTCCTTATCAACTGCTTTGCCAATTTCGAGAATGGCAGTCTGCCAGTCATCACGGATATAGGCAATCGTCGGAGCGATTTTGCTCAATTGCTCGTAGCCCTGCTCGTCGGTCATGTATTTATTCATAATGATAAGGTCAGGATCGGCAGCCGTGACGGCTTCCAGATTAATATCGAAGGAACTGTTGATGGCGATTCCTTTGTCCTTGAGCTGCTTGTCCAGATAATAGCCATCTGTGCTAAATGCCTGAACCATAGGGACATCAAGGGACAGCAGCATGTCTTCCATTCCTATGGAGACGATCCGTTTAGGGTGAGCAGGGATGACAGATTCACCAAAATCATGTTTGATGGTCTTCGTTTGATCTTTGTCAGTATTCGATCCGGCCGTTTGTTCATTAGTGCTATCTGGTTCCGCAGTGGCTTGAGCCGTAGCTGCAGGTTCGTTATTTCCCTTACTGTCAGCGCTGTTATTCGTATTGGCCCCACAGGCGGTCAGGGTCAGTGTAAATACTAATACCAAAGCAACCCATAATAGGGATACCGGGGGCTTCCGCCGTTTAGGGGTAACTTTACCGGATGTAGATTTTGTAAATAAGCTGTGTTGCATTTGTATTCCTCCACATTCTCATTTGATAATCATTATCATTAATGAGGAGTATATCGTAATCTTTTGCCTCTGTATATTCACTATCGTGCTGTATTCTCAGGAATGGGCGCACAAAAACAAATGAGTGTGATATCCAACAGAATCATAGGTGTTGTTACCCAGCAGAATCATGAGAGCGTTATCTAACAGAATCAAAGTTGTTATTATCCAATAGAATCCTAGGTACGTTATCCAGAAGAAGCTTATGATCCCAGGCCGTATACTCAATCCAGGGAAATACCCAGGAAGAATGACCTGGTAAACTGTGTACTGCTTGATGCTGTACGGCAGCCAGTGTGGTCCAGTGCTCCGACTGTTGGAGATTGTCCCACAGCAGGCGGGACGAAGTGTCATTGTCCACGCTAATCACCAATCTGTCAGCATTATATGTAGCCAGCTGCCAGGCTTCGACCGGTTTGAACCATTCAATCTCGTTAACGGGGGGAGCAGGGGTGATTTGCAGATCATCATAGAACACGGTCATGGCTTTGCGTCCCCACACAAATAACCCGTCCGTGGAAACCTTCAGTACCAGCACTTTATCGTCTTTAACGATGGGTTGCACCTGCTCGCGTACAGAGCGTGCTTGACGGTCATATTGTTCAAGCCATTGCTCCCCTTCATGAGTTCGTCCTAGAGCCTCGGCCACCAGCAGCAGGTGACTCCGCCAATCGGCGCTCATCCAAGGAAGTAACAGAACAGGCGCGATCTCCTGCAATCGTTGTTCTTCCTCTGGTGAAATGGTGCTGTCCAGGCCAATGATAAGATCAGGCTGAGCCTGTCTAAGCACGCTGCGATTGAATTCATATTCATGCCCAAGCTGAATGACAACGTCGCTGCCGTACCGACGCCGATAATCATCTGTCCAGTAATGGTCCATCGGAGCGGCATAGGGAATGGTTTGTAACGGAAGCAGATGACCCAGGATTGGCCAGCTGTAGGCTGCCACTTTAAATGCCCGGTTGCGTAGATAGGCGGCTGGAGCCATGCCAACTTGCTTCTTGAAGACGGTACGGAAATAAGACTCGCTCTGAAAGCCAACCATTCCGGCAATCTCATGGATGGAATGTTCACGTTTTTGCATGAGCTGTTTTGCATGATGCAGTCGGATTCCGGTGATGTACTCGCCAATACTTTTTCCATAACGTTCCCTGAAAATTCGCATTAAATGGTAGCGGCTGATCCCGGAAGCTACAGCCAAACGCTCAATAGTAATTTCTTCGGAATAATAGCGGTCGATCTCTGTCTTCACTTTAGCGAGCAGCTTCACCGTTTCTTGACCTTGGTACTCTATGATCAACGCCAGTAATTCATGAAATGTAGCCTGGGCGCGCATCTTATCCGCCAGACCTTCACTGAGCCAACTGCGGTGTATTTGGCCACATAAAGCTGGAGCTGCCGGAATCCGGGATTCCTCTTCCAAGTCCCCACTTTGTTGGTTTTCAGTTGTAGGGTGATCTATCACTGCAGGGTCAATGCTGCCCATTTCAAAATACAATAAGTATAGCGGGTGACCCTCTTCCGAGGTGACGCCAATCTCCACACTTTGCCCGGGCCGGCAGGCCACAACCATGCCTGAATACGTAGCGAGGGCCTGTCCGTCTATCACGATCCTATTCCGTTCACTGCCAGCTACGATCAGCAGATGCCGATCAGTCAGCTCTCTCCGATACGACCAATAGTCTCTGCTATAGCCGACCAAATCTATATTGACCAGCTTGAACCATGTACGGCTTAATAACTCGTCAGGGTCCCCGGCTGTATGATCTTGTTTGGTAAACATATCAGGGCACCTTCCTAATCGAACTTACTTTTATATATGAAGTATTTTAATTGATAATTATTATCATCGTCAAACCTTAAGAAGGGAAGTATAGGTCTGACAGGGGACAGAAAGGGCAGAAAGGCTCAAATTTATGTATTAAAAAGATCTATCGTTCGTGTTTGGAGTGACTTACATGTTATGTTTGCCTTTTTTCTTGCCTGAAACGCAATAATTATGTATAATGGCATTAAATATTGATGTGATTGTACGATATTCTGTTGTTGAAGGTGGTTTCATGGCAGAACTGGACAGTAATGATAACAAGAAGAAGATGTGCCAGATCTACAATGAGCTTTCCAAGGAATTGTTTGGTTTCGGGACGACCCTGCTCCGCGTAACTGTCGATCAGCGGGTCATTACCTTTCACGCCAAACACCGCCGTTCTCCCCGTTCTTCCGCATTGGAAGGCGAGGCGCCGGAGCTTAAACAGGAAGTGGACTTTCGGATGTCGCTCCTGTTCAAGAAGAAGTTCCAGGAAAGGTTAGAGGAAGAGATGGACCTAAAGATTGAGGTTCTGCTGAGAGATTATGATGCGCGAACCCAATGGGCTTTTACGAACATGATTTTGGCCGAAGATTAAAATACCTACACGGATTTTTGCTTTTGATCTATCTTAAGCGAAGACCGTCTTTCTATAACGGGTAGCTCTTTCCTTTGTTTATACGGAGAAAAGTGTTCTTGTTCCTACAAGAATACTTTTCTTTTTTTATGAGGAAAAATGGGAACCATAGAATTTAATTAAGGTTAGGAGGTGCTGTCAACATCGCCGGGTGCCCAAAATGCGGGCTAAAATGACCAATTGTCAACGAGAATGATGAGATTTAAGCCATATTAGCTTCATACACACACATCAGGGAGGTCTATTGGATTATGAAAAAGATTTGGGGAACAGCACTTGCACTTACACTTACTGCGGCACTGACTGCTTGCGGATCATCGGGAAGTAATTCCGCTACTACAGCTAACGGAACGAACAGCGGAACCGCTGGGGACAATGGGAAATCAGGAGCACCCAAGGAACTGGTAATCTCCACCTGGGGCTTCTCGGAAGACTTCTTCAAGGAAGCAGTGTACGCACCTTTTGAGAAAGAACACAACGTCAAGATTGTCGTGGAGATTGGTAACAACGCTGAGCGCCTGAACAAGATTCGTCAGGGTAGCTCGAACGTAGATGTCATTTACCTATCCGATTACTACGCTCAGCAAGGTATTAATGAAGGACTGATCGATACCATCGATACCGCAAAGGTGCCGAATCTCGAACATGTTTATGATATTGCCAAAGCTCCACTGGGTGAGGGCTACGGCCCGGCTTATACGATTGGACGTCTCGGTATCGCCTACAATCCGGCTTTGGTCAAGGGTGAGATCACATCCTGGAAAGATCTTTGGACTGCGTTTGATCGCAATCTGACGCTTCCGGCGATTACGGCGACTGCAGGACCGATGATGGTAGATGCTGCGTCTGTAGTTGCTGGCAGCACTGACTTCAATGAAGATCAAGCCTTTGCGAAGCTGAAAGAAATTAACCCGAGCGTGATTAAATACTACAGCCAGACTTCCGAATATGTGAACATGTTCAGCCAGGAGGAAATTGCCGGAGGACCGATCATGGAGATGTACTTCAAGGATCTGCAAGCCGCAGTTCCGGATGCGAAGTTTGTGGCTCCGTCTGAAGGCGCATTTGCTGTTATGAACACAATCAACGTAGTCAAAGGTACGGATAACAAGGAATTGGCCGAAGAGTTCATCAACTGGCAGCTGAGCAAGGAAGTTCAAGAAAAATCCGCTAAGGCCAAGGTTGATTCCCCGGTAAACACTGAAGTTGTTCTGAACGAAGAGGAAGCTAAGGGTGTAACTTATGGTGCAGATGTTGTGGGCAAGCTGCGTAAGCTGGATATGAAATTCGTCAACGATAACATCAAAGCATGGACGGATCGCTGGAACAAAGAGATCGGTGGCTAAGGATGACTATTCGTAAAAAAGTAATTCTCGATGTGGATACCGGCGTGGACGACGCCTTGGCCATCATGCTGGCGGTGAAGAGCGGAGCGCTCGACATCCTTGGGATTACTACGGTCAATGGCAATGTATCGCTGGATCAGGCGACGGAGAACACTTGCAAAATTCTGCAGTTTCTCGGCGTTCAGAACGAGATTCCGGTGTACCGGGGGGCGGACAAGCCGCTGGCCCGCGAGGTACATTTTGAGCATCGGGTGCATGGACGCGACGGCATCGGTGGCGCATTATCGGATATGGTAGTCAATAAGCGCGCGGAGGAAGAATCCGCAGCAGACTTCATCATCCGTCAGGTGATGAGTCAGCCGGGAGAGGTCACGCTGATTATGACCGCTCCCCTGACCAATCTGGCCGAAGTGCTGCAGAAATGTCCGGAGCTGGTGCAGCATACCGCCGAGGTCATCATCATGGGCGGCGTGGTGCGCGGTTCAGGGAATATCACCCCTACGGCAGAGTACAACATTTATGTTGATCCCGAAGCCGCCAAGCTGGTGATGGGTGCGGGCTTCCCGCACCTCACTCTGGTGGGTCTGGATGTCACTCGCAAGGCGCTGCTGTCGCAAGAGGATATTGCCAAGCTGACGAATCCCGAGATCGCAGCGTATGTGGAGCAGAGTACGGCTGATTACCGCCAGCGGTATTACGAGCGCAACGGCGTTGCAGCCTGTGCCCTGCATGATCCATTGGCAGTAGGTGTGGCGATTAATCCGGACCTGGTGACAAAACTGGATTATTACGTGGATGTAGAGACCCGGAGCGAGCTGTGCGACGGGCAGACGGTTTGTGATTTTCAGAACCGGCTGAACAAGCCGCATAATGTCAGTGTCTGCCTGGAGGTGGATGGCCCCGCTTTTCTTACGCTATTCATCGGGAGTCTGAACCAAGAGCTGAAGACAGACGGGAGTTAACTCAATGAATAAAAGATATTTATATCTGCTGCTGTTGCCGGGATTTCTGTTCCTGGCAGCATTCATGCTGATCCCTATCATTCTTACAATTGTTTCGACCTTTATGCCGGATGGCAGACTGACGCTGGAAGGGTATATGACCTTTTTCCGCGACGGGTATTTCAATAAAATCCTGCTCACCACCCTGCGGGTGAGTGTAGTGACAACTTTGGTATGCGTGGTGCTGGGCTATCCAGCCGCCTATTATATTTCTCGTGCGGGCATCCGCAAGAAAAGCATTCTGCTCGCACTGTCCATTTTCCCGCTGCTGACCAGCCCAGTTGTCCGTTCTTTCAGCTGGATGATCATTTTGGGGAAGAAGGGGCTGCTCAATACGTTCCTGATGAACATCGGTTTGATTCAAAAGCCGCTCGAGATTCTCTATACACCGGTGGCTATGATGGTCGGTCTCGTGCATCTCTTCCTGCCGCTGATCATTATCACCTTGCTTGGCGTAATGGAGAATCTGGATTATGAGCTGGTGCGGGCTGCCCGCAGTCTGGGCGCTTCATCGTTCACAGCTTTCCGTAAAATCATCTTCCCGCTCACCGTACCGGGACTGATTATCGGCAGTATTCTCGTGTTCGTCGGCAGCTTGACAGCCTATACGACTCCTGCGCTGCTGGGCGGTAAAGAACGCGTCGTTGCAACGTTCCTGTACCAAAATGCTATGACCTTAAATGATTGGCAGGCGGCGTCCGTCATTGCCGTGATAATGATTGTGATTACATTTGTGGTGGTTGGTCTAATGAATGCCTGGGCGAACCGACTAAATCCGAAGGGGTGAGAAGATGAAGGAAGGAAACCGTGGGCTCTCGCTGTACACGTTGCTGGTGTTTGTGTTTCTGCTAGGCCCGCTCGTGATTATTTCTATTACTTCATTTGAGCCGGGCACTGTCCTGAAATTCCCCCCGGAGGGCTTTTCGCTGCGATGGTACCGTAATATTTTTGAAGTAAGTATGTTCATGGAGACATTCAAGACCTCCATTATAGTGTCGATGCTAGGCAATCTGCTGGCGCTGCTGCTGGGTGTGCCGGCGGCTTATGCCCTGAGCCGGTTCGAGTTCCGGGGCCGTGATACGCTTAACGCGTTATTCCTGTCGCCAGTGCTCATTCCCGGCATTGTGCTCGGGTTCACGCTGCTGCGCTATTTGATTGTGGTATACGGACTGCCGATTTATGCCGGTCTTCTGATCGGCCACACGGTGATTATGCTCCCGTTCATTATCAGAGTCATTGCCTCAAGCTTGGCCAATTTCGATTTTGCCGTAGAAGAAGCTGCACAGAGTCTGGGCGCGGGCCGTCTAGAGACCTTTTTCAAAGTGGTGCTGCCCAACATTCGCTCCGGCATTCTGGCTGCGGTACTGATCGCATTCCTGGAATCCTTCAATAACGTGGACATCTCCGTGTTTATGACCGGTCCAGGGGTAAGCACCCTGCCGATTCAAATGCTGACCTATGTGCAGAATTATTTTGACCCTACAATTGCAGCGATTTCGGTCATCCTGATGGTGCTGACGGCAGCGCTGATGTTTATCATCGAGCGGCTGATGGGATTCGCCTATTTTACCAAACGATAACGGAGGCATACGGTAATGGCACTAATAAGTCTAGAACAAGTATCGGTTGCTTACGACAACCGTTTTATATTGGAAGATTTCAATTTGCAGATTGAAAAAGGGAAGCTCCTGTCCCTGCTCGGCCCCAGCGGCTGTGGCAAAACAACTACCCTGCGCTTAATCGCCGGCTTCCTGAATGCCGAGCAGGGCAAGTTCATGTTCGGAGGCAAGGATTACACCAATGTGCCGGTGAACAAGCGGAACTTTGGCTTTGTATTCCAGAGCTATGCCTTGTTCCCGCATATGTCGGTGTACGATAACGTGGCCTTCGGCCTGCGCCTGCGCAAGATGAAGGAAGCGGAAGTGAAGCAGCGGGTAACCCGTATGCTGGAGATCGTTAGCCTGGGCGGATTTGAGAAAAGATTGCCGAAGGCGCTCTCCGGTGGACAACGGCAGCGTGTTGCGATTGCGCGGGCACTGGTCATCGAGCCGGATCTGCTGCTCTTCGACGAGCCGCTGAGTAACCTTGATGCGAACCTGCGGGTGAATATGCGCGTCGAGATCCGCCGGATTCAACAGGAACTTGGAATTACGACGGTCTACGTCTCCCATGATCAGGAGGAATGCTTCTCCATCTCCGATCAGGTAGCCGTGATGAACAGCGGAAAGATTGAACAGTTGGCTCATCCTACGACTATTTTTAAATATCCGGCTAGTGAATATGTGGCCCGGTTTATCGGATTTGGTAACTTTATTGCCTTCGAGAGCCGCAGCGATGCAGGTGAAGATATCGAGCTGAGCCGGGGATCTTTGAAGTTCCTGGCAGCCAAACGCCCGAATGGGGCAGGTAACCTTGGGATGCTGGGCGCGATCAGGCCGGATGACCTTCAACTGTGGCCTAGCACACAGGAAGCGCCTCTCTCAGGCAATACCCTTTCAGGCAGAGTGCAGGTAAGCACTTATCTGGGACGGAGTTACCAGTATGAAGTAGAGACGGAGCTAGGCGTATTTACGGTCAATCAGGAGATGGATGTACCCTTTGCACAAGGGGAACAGGTTACGATTTATTTTCCAAAAGACAAGCTAGTGCTGGTGCAGTAAGCCGCAGTAAGGAGCATATACGATGGTTACGGATCAACTAATTCTGAATGTGAATGTGTATAACAGTTACTATAAAAGATTTGAGCTGGCCAATGTGGCTGTCAAGGATGGGCGGTTCCTGTATATCGGTGGTCTTGGCGCGGATACATTCATTGCGAATGAGGTCATTGAGGGTCAAGGGAGATATATGGTTCCCGGTCTGATTGACATCCATCTGCATATTGAGAGCACCATGATTACACCGGAGACGTTCTCGTATGGCATTCTGCGTCATGGGGTGACGACGATCGTTCCTGAACCGCATGAGATGGCCAACGTGTTCGGCGTCGAGGGTGTACATGAGATGATTCGGGCTAGTGAAGACTGCACGGTGGACATGTTCTACGCGATTCCAAGCTCTGTACCAGCGACACTGCTGGAAACTACCGGTGGTTCTATAGAGATTGAGGATATCGATCAGCTGATGGCGACCGAGCAGATGATCTGTCTTGGGGAAGTTATGAACTATGTCGATGTCATTCGTGACCCGGATGGCAAAAGCAACCGTATACTCCAGCATATCCGCAGCCGCTATCCGGAGCTGGTGATTGAGGGGCACACCCCGAAGCTGCTGGATCTCGATCTGCATCAGCTGATTTACGCGGGCATTGACTCGGATCATACCCACCAGAGCATTGAAGGGCTGACTGCCCGCATTGCTGCCGGGATGTTCATTGAAATTCAGGAGAAGTCCATGACCCCTGATGTAGTGGACTACCTGATTCAGCATCCTGTCGGTGAGCATTTTTGCTTCGTGACCGATGATGTGATGACGGACTCGCTAGTGGCAACCGGACATCTGGACCATCTGGTGCGCAAAGCGATCAAGATGGGGATGACGCCTGAGGATGCAGTCTATGCAGCAACCTTCACCCCGGCCCGGCGGATGAGAATGCAGGACCGTGGTGTGATTGCACCGAACAAGATCGCTGACTATCTGCTCTTGTCCGATCTGCATTCGTTTGAACTGGATGCGGTCTACAAAGGCGGTAAGCAGGCTTATGATCGCCATCAGCCGCAGTCCCAGCCAGAGTCACAGCCCCGGTTCCCGGCGCATTTTTACCAGAGTGTGAAGCTTAGCCCCGTAACCGCAGCCGACTTTACGGTTGTCTCGGAGAAGACGGATGGACGTTATGGCTGCCGCGTAATGATGGTCAACAACGTATCCACATTCACGGAGGAGAAACATAGCGAAGCGGAAGTACGTAACGGTCTGCTGCAATGGCAGGAGAGCGGCTATGGCCTTATCGCTACCTTTGAGCGATACGGTAAGAACGGCAACCGGGCCTACGGCCTGATTGGCGGCGATACGATCAAGCGTGGCGCGATCGCGACTACTTATTCGCACGATAACCACAATCTGTTGGTGGTCGGCCATAACCCCGGGGATATGGCACTGGCAGCGAACGAAGTTATCGCTGGTCAAGGCGGCTTCTGTGTCGTTTGTGACGGACAGGTGCTCGCCCATCTGGCCCTGCCAGTCGGAGGCATTCTCACTGAGGAGCCACTGGAGATCACTGCCCAGAAGGTGAAGGAGCTACGGTCAGCCATGGAGTCGCTGGGCTATAATCACTACAATCCGATTATGTCCATCAGCACACATTCCCTGCCAGTCAGTCCGGCACTTAAGATCACCGACCTTGGTCTGATCGATGTAGGCAAAGGCGAGGTTGTTCCGCTGCTGTTCGATTTGGATAAATAATAACTATAGATATGAATAGAAAAATAACCTTCAGTCCACTTTCCAGTGGCGCTGAAGGTTATTTTGTTTGGTAAAGCAGTGCTTTGTAAGTGATGCACTGCTTTGCTTGACGAGACTGTACTTTGATTATGGCGTGGTTGTAATTTGACCCACTCCGCCAGCATTGCGCCGCGAAATGGCGTAGCTGAGCCATGCACCGAGGAAGCCCAGAATCGCAAGGGATGCGGACAGCCAAGGAATGGACTCCAGTCCAAAGTGGGTAATCGCAAGCCCGCCGAAGTAGGCGCCACCAGCATTACCCAGATTAAGCGCAGAGTGGCTGGATGTTGTAGCCAGCAAGGGAGCCTTATGCGCCAGATTCATGATGCGCAGCTGAATGCCAGGCATAATGCCGAATGCGGCGATGCCCCAGAAAAAGATATTGATGACGGACAGCACCGGGCTGTCGAGCGTGAGATTAAGGATGGAAATCACAACGGCCAGAACAGCGAAATTAACAATCAGGGAAGGCATTAGCTTCCAGTCTGCGAGTTTACCTCCTACAATGTTGCCGATGGTCACGCCAAGTCCGAACAGTACCAGAATCCAGGTGACACTGTGTTCGGCGAAGCCAGTGATATTCTCCAGCATCGGCGTAATATAGGTGAACAGGGAGAAGAGACTGCCACAGCCGAGTGCTCCTGTCAACAGGATCAGCAGGACCTGCGGATTTATCAGTCCGCGGAACTGCTCGCCCAGGCTGTTGATTTTATCCTGGGTGATTACAGGTATGAAGCGGATAATGCCGAGCAGGGATACAATACCCAGCAGGGTAATGGCGCCGAACGAGGCTCTCCAGCCCAGCTGTTGGCCGATAAAAGTTCCAAACGGTACGCCGATGATATTGGCAACCGTCAATCCCGCCAACACAATTGAGACGGCGCCGGCCCGTTTCTCCGGCCTTACAAGTCTGGCTGCGATAATTGTGCCTACCCCTAAAAAGGTGCCATGCGCGAAAGCGGTGATCACGCGCGCTCCGATCAGCAGGGAGTAGGTTGGGGCGATGACGGATACGGCATTGCCCGCGATGAAGATGAGCATCAGGATGACGAGCAGCTTTTTCTGAGGCAGCTTATGGGTGAATACGGTTAAGATTGGAGCGCCAATAGCAACCCCGAGGGCGTAGCTGGTAATGAGCTGCCCCGCTTGCGGAATCGTTACGTCAAGGTCATGAGCCACATTGGGCAGCAGACCCATAATAATAAACTCTGTCATTCCAATCGCGAAGGCGCCAAGGGTTAGACACAGCAGCGATAAAGGAAAACGCTCCTTTTTCGGCGAGGGTGACGCTTTACTTGATGATGAATTCATGTGGTGTCTTCGCTCCTAATCTATAATGTATGTGTATCCTTTCTGAAATGGTCTGTATTTTCATGCAAGTTTCATTTTAAACGCTCCAGAGTCATTGGGCAAAATGTTTTTTTAAAATTTGTGATAAAATGATCGCATAGATAAATGACGGCCGCTTTTAGTGACCCATGAAGGGAAGAGAATACCATGCCACAGCAGAAAAGAGTGCTGATGCCACTGCCGTCCCAAGACTTTGATACCACAGAAGTGGTGGTACCGTGGTATCTCTGCCGGGAAGCAGGCTTCCAGGTGGACTTTGCCACACCTGACGGGAAGCGCGCCTATACTGATCCCTATTTGTTGACAGGAGTTGTGTTCGGGCAGCTTGGAGCGGACCAAGTGGTTGTGCAGAGGTACCACCAGCAGCTGGAGCTGGACTCTGGCTTTCTGCACCCGCTCGTTTACGGGGATATTGATCCTGAGATCTATGACGGCCTCATTCTGCCCGGAGGGCATGCCAAGGGAATGACAGTATACCTGGAGAGTGCTACTTTGCAGGAGAAGGTGCTGCATTTTTGGAAGCTGGGCAGACCGGTTGGCGCGATCTGTCACGGCCCCATCGTCCTGGCCCGGACCATTGATCCTCTGACCGGTCAAGCGGTGGTATACGGAAAAAAGATGACGAGTCTGACCAAGTCCCTGGAGCGGACCGCCTATTGGTTAACTGCCTGGGCTCGCGGCCGTTACTACCGTACATATCCAGAATATGTTCAGGATGAGGTGACCCGGCATCTGCAGAAGCGGGAGGACTATGTGAAGGGCCCTTCATTTAATACGCCCTTCATCGTGGAGGATGGTCAATTGCTGACCGCCAGATGGCCGAAGGATGCAGCCCTGTTCGCAGAGACGTTTATACGTAAAGTAGGGGTACAAAAGTAAGGTGAAAATTGAACTGATTGTAGATTGAATGGACTTGAAAAAATAACCGCAAGCCATCCGTCATCGCGGACAAGCTTGCGGTTATTTTTAGTGATATGGAGTGAAAATATGGGGAAAGGTTATTCATCTTCCTGGCTAATTCGCTTGAGCAGGGAAATGAGCTGTGTTTCCTCTTCATCCGTCAGATGACGGGAAAGCTTGCGGTTAAGTCCATTCAGAATCTCCTGCAGGGTCGGCGCAAAGTCCATGGCTTTGGGGGTTGGATAGAGCAGGTAGGAGCGGCGGTCATCAGGATCGACTTTCCGCTCGATGTAGCCGGATTGCTCCAATAACTTCACAGCCCTTGCAGTGGTAGCCTTATCGAACTTTAATTCATTCGTTAACTGGTCCTGGGTGATGCCCGGCCGCCCCATGATCAGCTTGAGAAAGCTGTGCTGTCCGCCGCTGCCGATTCCATAGGTAACCAGCTGCCTGGACAACGTTTTTTGGTTCTGTCGATGAATCAGGGAGATCAGCTTCCCGATAGGTTCCTTTTTCAACATGCACACCTCTTTGGTTAGATTGCTTGAATGCGAGGTCAGCGCTCAATATGTATAAAAGTGTACAACAATATTGTTGCGCACGCAACTAATATGCTGTACACTGGGAAGGACCCAACTAGTTGCGTGCGCAACTAAAATTCGGCTTGATTCGACAATCCTCTTTTCAGCTCCAACATTCTAAGTTTAATGAGGTGTAATTATGAGTTCAATTCCTGCAACCTACCAGGAGAACAGCGATATTCAGAAAAGGCGCTGGATGATTCTGATTGTGTTGAATCTTTTCACGTTCATGGCCACGCTGGACGGGAGCATTGTCAACATTGCACTCCCGGTATTGTCCAAGAGCCTGGGCCTGCCAATTGCGCAGATTGAGTGGGTGACGACAGGTTACCTGATGGCGATCTGTGCTGCGATTCTGTTCTTCGGAAAGCTAGGGGATATCGCGGGGAAGATCAGAATTTTCAAGATCGGAACTGTGGTATTTATTATTGGTTCTCTACTGTGTGGACTCAGTACTACACTGCCTTTGCTTATAGCGTCACGCGTCATTCAGGCTATCGGCGCTTCGATGACGATGGCCAACAGTCAAGGGATCGTAACCGATATCTTCCCGGCCAGTGAGCGCGGGAAGGCGCTCGGCTTCATCGGTACGTTCGTTTCGCTCGGCAGCATCGCTGGGCCAAGTCTAGGCGGGATTATCGTGTCCTCGCTGGGCTGGGAGTACATCTTCTGGGTCAATGTCCCAATTGGTCTGATTGCTATCATTCTAGGCTGGAAGGTGCTGCCGAAGGATCTGGTCCGGGTTCAGGATAAAATAGACATTCCGGGCAGTACATTGTTCGCTTTCTTTATCGTTCTTTTGTTCGCCGGATTACTGCTTGGACAGCAGATCGGCTATGGTGATACACGAATTGTTATATCATTGGTTGTCGCGGTATGCGCTTTTGCAGCTTTTATTTGGGTTGAAGTACGGAAGCCGCAACCGCTGCTGAATCTGTCCCTGTTCAAAAATCCGCTGTTTTCGGTCAGTATCCTTTGTGGCTTCCTCGTCTTCGCGGCGAATTTTTGCTTCAACATCATCGCTCCGTTCTATGCGCAGAACATGCTGAACTTGTCCCCGTTCGACGCCGGCTTCCTGCTGATGCTGCTGCCGATCTCCATGGTCATTGTGGCGCCGATCAGTGGCGCATTGTCGGATAAGATTGGCTCAGAACTGCTGACCTTTGCTGGTCTTATCGTCATGGTTGTAGCACAGATTGGTCTGGCGAAGCTACACGCCGGCAGTTCAGTCCTGCTTGTCGGACTGTGGATTGCCATGCTTGGTATCGGCAGCGGCCTGTTCCAGTCGCCGAACAATTCACTGATCATGTCCAAAGTACCGCGCACACAGCTTGGCTCTGCAGGTAGTGTCAATTCACTGATCCGCAATGTCGGGATGGTTGTCGGCATTACGCTGGCGACAACGATTCTGTTCCATGTCATGAGCAACGAGGCAGGATACCGTGTGACCGGATTGATCCCGGGCCGTCCGGATATTTTCCTGGAAGGCATGCATGTAGTTTTCATGACCTCCGCATCCATCTGCTTCGTGGCGGCAGTGCTTACCGGATGGCGGTTAATGGATGCCCGGCGCGTGAAGATGCAGGCGGAAAAAGGCTGAAGTCTCAATTTAATTCCACGAGCAGAGGAACAGCCTCTCGAATCTGTCCGGACATGGACACCGGATCTTCGCGGAGCCAGTCCTCCGAGCCGAGATATACCCGGCGGTTCTGAACAGCAGGCAGGCTATTCCAGATCTCGGTTTGCCGGAGCTCACGAAAGTGTTGTTGTGAGACAGGGTCTGGTGAGACTACAACAAACAGATGATCGCCCACATAATGAGGCAGTTCCTGGACCGGAATATTGGATTTGAACGGATGGCCCTTGGTCTTCTGTACGGCAGCTACCGGAGCGGGGGCCTGAAACCCCAGGTCCTGATAAAGAACCTTCATGTCGTAATAGACTTGCACTGTCTCCGGGAGTCCTCTTGTCCAGATAAAAGAGAGAGTATGTCCGGCTTGCAGATGCCATTTCAAAGCATTCCTGGCCTCAAAGGTCTGCTCTTCGTATTGGCTGAGCCATTGCTCAGCCTCTTGTTGTTTGCCGATCAAATCGGCGATAAAACGGAACCGGTCAAAAACCGGCTGGGACCAGGACATATCCAGTGTAGGAGCGATTTTGGCATAAGTATCGTAATGATGGCCGTCAAAGGTAAGAATCACGTCCGGCTTTAAGGTAGCGAGCCTGTCCAAGTATGGTGTCACTACGGATTTGCCGATTTCGGTTATGCCCTCCACATGGCCTTGCAAATAACGACCCTTTAGAAGCTGGGAAGGTGCGCCGACAGGTTTGATGCCCAAGGCGAGTAGTTCCCCAAGATACTGAAGAGAGGCGATCCGGCTGCTATGCTTGCGCAGATTAATGTACAGACGGGGAGAGACCCCCGTGTGCTGCTTAAAGCTGCGGCTGAAGTGAAAGGGATCATGAAATCCCACGCTCCCGGCCACCTCGCCAACCGATACCTCCCGGCTCTGGAGCAGGCGCTTTGCCTTGTTCATTCGGAGTTCGATGAGGTAGTCGATAGGGCTTTTGCCGGTTAGTCCCTTGAAAATCCGCGAATAATGCCGGGTGGAGACCCCGGCCATTTCGGCAAGCTGTCCGTGCGTGAGATCGAAGGCGTAAGCATTCTCCATGAAGGCAATGGTTTTCTGAACCGCACTTGTGGCATCCTGTTCCCTGTTGCATTCGGCGCTCTTCAAGATCATCAAAAGGATCTCTTGGAAAATAAAGTGGCTTTCGTACTCTTCAAGCAGCCCGGACAGATCCCGCCGTTCGTATAGATTGTGCACTAACCCGGAAAAATGGCTGAATGAGGCCAATTCGATTACACCTGCTGTAATTGGAAGTCGCTCAGCAGAAACCTCCTCGGAAGAGCCCGGCAAGCGCAATTCATCAAATTCGATAAGATACAGGCGCAGCGGGCCTGTGCCGGCATTTTGGATAGAAACATTTTCCTTTGGGTCCAGAATGCCACAGTGGTTCCCGTAGAGAACGTGGCGTTGCTCGTCACTGTATACCTCAGCAGACCCATCAATGGGGACGACAAGCATTTTTTCGGCATGGCTGCAGATCGTCAGTCCCTCAGCACCTTCTTCCAGTGTATATAAATAAATCTGCGACCAGGTATACATAATAGAGAGACGCGCCGGGCGTCTGCTTGGTTGAACCGACATTGCATTCACCTCCCTGTATGAAAGAAAGGAGCTCTTCAGCTAATGCTGAAGAACCCCATATGGTATGAACATACAACCATTTATTTTTTTAACAACTCAACTGCGTTTTCCAACTGCCCCTTAAGGGACATGACGTCATACGAGAACCATAGTGCTTCATCTACTACGTAGACTTTGTTATTCTTGACGGCTGGAAGGTTATTCCAGAGTCTGCTATTTTCCACTTCCTGCAGGAATTCAGGATCATTTTTAAATTTAACAAGGAATATCCGATCGGCAGAAGCATATTCAGGGAGCTTTTCCAGGGAAATATTGAGTCCCAGTTCGTGGTCTTTAGTCTCCCATTCGTGCTTAACGAAATCTGTCATTTTAAAGTGAAGGGTATCGTATAAAGTATAACCGACGTTCCCCGGCCCGTACACTCTCAGTTGTCCTTTTTCATAACCGCCAATAACAACAGCGCCGAAGGTTTCTCCTTCTTGTACAGAAGAGGCCAGCTCTTGACGCGCTTGCTCACTCTCCTTATTGAAATCAGCAATCCATTGGTCCGCTTCTGCACTCTTGCCGATAACAGCTGCAACGTCTGTGAAGTGCTTGAATGCGTCATTGCCTACCCACTGCACTGCCACTGTAGGAGCAATTTTGTTTAGTTCGTCAATTTTATCTTTATCCATCTCTGTGGCAATGATCAGATCTGGCTGAAGGGACAGGACCTTCTCCATGTTGATGGCATTGGCAGGGCCAACATCCTCAATACCACCGATCTGATCCTTGATGGATACAAAGTTATTCAGCAAATGGGTGACTGCGCCAATAGGCTTGGTTCCTGCGGCGATCATTTCCGGCAGATATTGAGTCGTGATGATTCTTTGCGGATGTGCTGGAATAACGACTTCACGTCCCAAACTGTCGGTGTAGTTTATTGTAGCAGCTGAATCCGAAGTTTCAGCAGAGGACTCACTTGGTGCAGTGGTTGCCGCGGGTTCATTGGCTGGAGCAGCCGAGTTAGAATTCCCGCAAGCGGATAGAACCGATAAAACCAACATTAAAGCAGCTAAAAGCAGAAAATTACGGTGACGATGCATTATGAATAACCCCTTCTCTCCATCTAATTGATAATAATAATCATTATTATAGCAGGAATCAAAAAAAGGAGAACATGTTATATTTGGACACGAGCATGCATGATTTGGCCTTTTGAATAATGTGGATTTTTCTATAGGAAAGTTGTCACAAAAAGAATGACTCCTTTGTCTACAGTAATGTTAGACACTTTAAGGAGGATGATTGAGATGAGTTTGAGATTCAATTACAGTAAGGCTAACCCTAAGGCTGCGACAGCGATGATGGGTTTGGAGACATATGCGGGGAACGCTATTAAAGACAAGGTTCTGTATGAACTGATCAAATTACGGGTGTCGCTAATCAACGGCTGCGCCTTTTGTCTCGATATGCACGCGAAGGACCTGCTAAAGCTTGGCGATCACGGCGACCGTATTCTGCTGCTGAGTGTGTGGCATGAAGTACCGCATCTTTTTACAGAGCAGGAGCGGGTTGTATTGGAACTCTCCGAAGCGGTGACAACCATTTCCGAGGGCGGTGTACCGGAAGCTCTGTATGATAAAGTAAGAGAGCATTTCAATGAAGCGGAATATGTAGACCTGATTATGGCCATTAATACGATCAACTGCTGGAACAGGATTGCGATCTCGACAGGGATGTATCCGGGCTGTTTTAATTAATCTCAGGGCAGGAAGTATTAAAGGAGGACGTATTGTGAAAAGCTTGGACAAGGTACAGGATGACAGCCTGCCGACTGAGAATGAGCGGAGTATGGAGGAGTTGTATCTGACGTATAAAGGGTACGCTTTTTCCATCGCCTATCGGATGTTAGGTGTGGTTGCTGATGCCGAAGATGTCGTGCAGGATTGTTTTGCAGAGCTGCAGCGCAAGGACCGGAGTGAGATTCGGAATATGAAGGCATATGTAGCTAAAGGGATTACTAACCGCTGCCTGAATTTTCTGAATTCTCCGCGCAATAAGCGTGAGGCCTACGAGGGAGAATGGCTTCCTGAGCCGATGGCGGAGATTTACGACGGGCCGGAAGCGACGGCTGAACGCAAGGATACCTTGTCCTATGCTTTTCTGGTTCTGCTAGAGCGGCTGACGCCGACTGAGCGTGCAGTATTTGTCCTGCGTGAAGTGTTCCAGTACGAATATGATGATATTGCCGAGATGGTAGATAAGTCGGAAGCCAATTGCCGTAAAATCTTCAGTCGTGCCAAACGGAATCTTCAATCTGTCCCAGCAGGTGAACGTATGGAGCCGGTGATCAAGCACTCCAGAGAGGCACTTATGAAAAGATTTATTGATGCTTTCGATTCTTATGATATCAACGGAATGCTGGAATTGCTGGGAGATCATCCGGTGCTGATCTCTGACGGTGGTGGCCAGGTGCATACTGTACTCCGGCCAATGATCGGGCGCAAAGGAGTCGCAGCCTTGTTGTCCTCACGCCGGGTGCTTAACAGGCTGCGGGAGTTGGAAGCTTCGTTTGCTAGCGTCAATGGAGAATCCCACATTATTTATCGCCAGCATGGAGAGATTGTAGGTGTGCTCTGCCTGGAGTTGAACCGGTCAGGTGACCGGATTCAAGGACTGTATCTGATGCTTGATCCTGACAAATTAGGTCATGTGAACCCTTAGGATGCCGTAATCGTTGTGGAGGAGAAAGCACAAGCTGTGCCCGGATTTCAACCGCTAAGTGGCTTTTTAATCGAAGAAATCTGGACAATGTATCTGTAGTGACGACCGAGCCTTAAGTGAAGATCTTAAGTTCGTCATATATAGAAGGAAAATTTTCTGTTATTCCATTACGTATAGGCCATATCAAAAAATTAACTGGAATCTCTTCAGTTAATTTTTTTATTTTCAGCGATATTTGGCGAAGACACGAATAATAACAGGAATGGTTGAGGATGGTAACTGCTTATGGATTTCCTTGGAATTGTTGGGGATACTGTTTTTTTCTATGCTTTAGCTCATAGATTCAGTATAATACTGTTCAGCACAGGGACTAAGGTCACCTTTATCATCTGCTGCTGGTCGTGACATGATTTTTATACGATGAGACTAAAGAAAAGGAAAGACAGTACAGTATTTCTGTCAACTAATCAATCCTATGATATCTAAAGCCAATCTTCATACGTTGAAAAAGCATGGACTCATTCTTCTTCTCACGCTTGCTCTGCTGTCTGGGCTGCGGCTGGTATGGTATGCTGTTCAGGCTCCATCGAAAGCTCCGCAAGCAGTGAACGGTGTACTGGACATGAGGGGCTGGAATTTTGAGGGTTCCAAGTCCATTACCTTAAATGGGGAATGGGAGTTCTACCCTGATAAACTGCTGACAGACGGGAAAGGAGAACTGCCGGAGCCAACAAGATATGTCAAGGTCCCTGGGGATTGGAGGAGCGGGTTCAGCGACACTAAGGCCAACTCCTATGGTATAGGTACATATCGCCTGCGCATTTTGGTCGATCAGCCGCTGAACCAGCCTTACTCGCTATGGATTCGTAAAATCGAGAACAGTTCAGCGATCTTCATCAACGGTGAGCAGCAATCTGCATTCGGAGTGTTTTCGGAACGGAAAGACCAATCCCAATCGCGTGTAAGTTCCTATACGATAACCTACACAGCGAATGGACAACAGGAGCTTGATGTGCTGGTCCAGGCTGCCAACCATGACAATCCGTCTTTGGGTGGAATTCTTAAATCTATAAAATTCGGTTCACAGGCCGCCATTGACAAGGAGCGGCTTTATTCAATCGGATTTCAGCTGGTTATTTTTATTGTGCTGCTACTACACAGCTTGTACGCTGTTATTCTATTCTTCTTTAATCCGAAGGAGAGAAGCTTTATCTATTTTTGTATGCTGCTTATAGTGACAGCACTCTCGATCGCGTCCGATCATGATAATCTGCTCCAGCTATGGCTGCCCATCAATTATACCTGGGGGCTAAAGACCCGGCTGCTGTCCTATAGCTCTATCTCCTTTTTCATGCTCTTACTGACCCGCACCTTCCACAAAGATGTCGAGAACAGCAGAAGGTACCTGTTCCGTACTTACGTAGCTTGTTTTGTCCTTTTTGTCTTATTTATTCTGGTATCACCCGCGAACTGGGTCTTGTACTCCTACCATTTCAAAGTTTTTGGCCTAATCTATTTACTGCCGATGATCGGAGTGGTCTATCTAATTGCCAAGATGGTCATCCAATCCCAGCGTGATGCACTTTTTCTGCTGCTGGCAGCTGGAGGCGTTTCTTCCAGCGTGTTCTGGGGCGTGCTGCAAAATGGGGGAGTTGTGGATAGTATTTTTTATCCGGTCGACATGATTGCTGCCATCATCAGCTTCTGTACATACTGGTTCAAGCGGTATTTCCGCAACGCGGAGGAGAATGTAGAATTGACTGGACAGCTCCGTCAGGCAGATAAGGTGAAGGATGAATTTCTGGCCAATACTTCGCATGAGCTAAGAACGCCACTACATGGCATTATGAACATTGCTCAAACGGTGATCGTTAACGAACAGCAGGGGATGAATCCCAAAAGTATCAAAGATATGGAGCTTCTCATTACTATCACTAAGAGAATGTCTAGCCTCCTTGGCGATCTTCTGGATATCACCAGGCTTCAGGATAACAAAATCGTGCTACGGAAGGAACGACTCCAGATGCAGGCTGTCGTGCCGAGTGTGCTAGCCATGCTGGGTTACTTGCTAGATGGTAAGCCGTTACGTATGGTGATGAAGATCCCTGATGATTTCCCGCCGGTGTATGGTGATGAGAAGAGGCTGATGCAGATCTTAGTCAATCTCCTGCATAATGCCATCAAATACACGGATGCCGGAACGATAACCGTCAGCGCGGAAATTGTGAACGGCAAGGCTATCATTCGTGTGGCAGATACCGGTGCGGGGATGGATGAGGAAACAGTTGCAAGAGTCTTCAAGCCATATGAGCAGGGCGCGCTTGGCATCAATGACGGTGGAGGTTTCGGACTTGGGCTTAGTATCTGCAAGCAGTTTGTAGAGCTGCACGGCGGAATACTTGTTCTGGATTCTGCACCTGGACAGGGCTCCGTGTTCTCGTTCACGCTGCCATTGTATGTGGGTTTAAGCAGCGCTCTCAGTGATGAAGTGGCTGCTGCAGGTGATTCCGAACTACCCGGTACGTCGAATACTTACAGTGTGGCTGCTCTGTCCGCTGAGGGAGATCCGGAGCCGTCTGACCTGCAGTATACCCGGAGCCTGACCGCGCTACCGGTTGTACCGGTATTGCAGGATACAAGCTTGTTCTCTGCCAATGGCAGCCTGAACATTCTAGTGGTAGACGATGATCCTGTCAATCTGCGGGTGCTTGGCGGGATGCTCTCCGATGCCCACTATTATCTGGTACCGGCATTGTCCGGCAAGGAAGCACTGGAACTGCTGGATAGGGGACGCTGGGATATGGTGATCGCCGATGTCATGATGCCCCATATGTCAGGTTATGAACTGACACGGATCATCCGTGAGCGTTACAGCGTATCGGAGCTTCCCGTGCTGCTGCTGACAGCCCGTGCTCAGCCGGAGGATATCTACACCGGATTCCTGGCCGGAGCCAGCGATTATGTGATTAAGCCAGTGGATGGGCTGGAATTGCAATATCGTGTACGCTCGTTGACGATGCTGAAGCAGTCCCTTGATGAACGGCTGCGTATGGAGGCGGCCTACCTTCAGGCACAGATAAGGCCGCATTTCCTGTTCAATGCTCTGAACTCTATTCTGGCCCTTAGCAACATTGACTCTGAAAAAATGGCCCGGCTCGGGGAAGCCTTCACGTCGTACCTAAGAATTAACTTTGATTTACTGAATGCCGAAGAGCTTGTGCCGCTCTCTCATGAGTTGGAGCTTGTCCGGGCGTATCTCTATATTGAGCAGGAACGGTTCGAGGACAGATTGTCCGTGGAATGGCAGATGGAGGAAGATATGGAGAGCGACAAGGTGAATGGGCCTCAGCTGCCTCCACTAACGATTCAGCCTCTAGTGGAAAATGCGGTTAGACACGGGTTACTTAGTCAGGCCCGTGGGGGTGTGCTAAAGATTTCTATCACCCGCCATGCAAGGGAAATACGAATTGAAGTTACAGATGATGGAAAAGGCATGGAGCCTGATCAGGTTGTATCTTTGCTCGAACCGTCCCAGCAGGGCAAAGGAGGGATCGGCCTGCAGAATACGAACCGCCGGCTGAAGCGACTCTATGGCAAGGGGTTGATTATTCAGAGCCAGCCGGGTGCTGGCACGACCGTGTCCTTTGCAATTCCTGATCAACGAGGCGTAGATTTTGGTACCATAACGATAGATTAAGACTGGGTATGGTCGAAGATGGTTCGTAACTCATGGCTGTGACTCTGTCGCTCCCGTCGTCATATGACTGGATGAATGAGCCTCATTGCTCATCGCAGGGGACTTTGTAGCTCATGGCTCGTAGCTCATCGCTCCGCCGAACATGGCTCGTAACTCATGGCTCGTAATCGGCGGTACATAGTTCTGCCTCACTGTCTCACGGGTCTTGTACCTCCGTCGCTCGAATTAACTGCAATTCTGTACCTTAATTGCACGCATAATCAATATAATTGGTAAATAAGTGCATTATTGTACTCTAAATCTACCAGTAAAGCTTATTTTCAGGCCAAGCAGGGGAATTAGCATACAATTATGCCCTTAAATCACTATATTTCAGTTATTGGTATGAAATAAGGTACATATTTGCATCTATTTCTAATACTCTCGAACTTCCAGACAGGAAATTGATCATGGAAAGAGGATGTAATTCGAATGTCCCAAAAACCATGGACGGGTTGCTTGGGATAGAGAATAGGCTTTGCTTTTGAAGTAGAAACAGTTAGGTTTGAGGTCAGCTGGTTTTCTCATGCTTATAATAGTGTTGAGCAGATCGTAATGGAACAAAAAAGCCAAGCAGCTTCTCAATTACGGGAGAAACGCTGCTTGGCTTATTTTAACACTATCTAATTGACTGGGTTTTTATGTTAACTAAATTGAAGATATGCTGTTACTTTAGTGAAAATAGAAATAGAATCATGAGGCATCCTCTTAGTTTGTTGTAACCTGCCTTACTGTCGTTGATGACATTGCCTCAGATAGCGCCGCCTTCACTGGTACTGCCCCTGCCAGCATTGCACAGCTTTAGTTCTTGAAGCTGTGAATCGGTGCCGGAATGCGGCCGCCGCGGTTCACAAAGCCCGCACAATTAAACGAATTGACTGCCATCACGGGCGCATAGCCCAGCAGGCCGCCGAATTCGACCATTTCGCCAACGTCCTTACCGATGACAGGGATGACGCGAACGGCAGTGGTCTTATTGTTGACCATGCCAATGGCTGCCTCGTCGGCAATGATACCCGAGAGAGTCTCTTTGGAGGTGCTGCCGGGGATTGCAATCATATCCAGGCCCACCGAGCAGACGCAGGTCATGGCTTCCAGCTTCTCAAGCGTCAGTGCGCCGCGCTGAACGGCCTGAATCATGCCATGGTCTTCGCTGACCGGGATGAACGCACCGCTAAGTCCGCCGACGTAGGAGGAGGCCATCACGCCACCTTTTTTAACATTATCATTCAAGATGGCCAGGGCTGCGGTTGTTCCCGGAGCACCAGCTTCTTCTAGCCCCATTACCTGGAAGATTTCCGCAATGGAATCCCCGATCAGTGGCGTAGGTGCCAGGGACAGATCGATGATACCGAATGGAACGCCCATCCGCTTGGAGGCTTCCTGGGCAACGAGCTGCCCAACACGCGTAACTTTGAAGGCCGTCCGCTTGATAGTCTCGCACAGCGTTTCAAAATCCTGCCCTTTGACTTCTTCCAGCGCTCTCTTGATTACACCGGGTCCGCTAACCCCTACATTAATGACGCATTCACGCTCGCCTACCCCGTGAAAGGCTCCCGCCATGAAGGGGTTGTCCTCTACAGCGTTGCAGAAGACAACCAGCTTCGCACAACCGATAGAGTCTCTTTCCTTGGTACGTTCGGCAGTCTGCAGGATAATATCACCCATCAGCTTCACAGCATCCATGTTAATGCCGCTGCGGGATGAGCCCACATTAACCGAGGAGCATACACGCTCCGTCACGGCCAGCGCTTCGGGGATGCTGTCGATCAGAATGCGGTCGCCTTTCGTACAGCCTTTCTGCACCAGTGCGGAGAAGCCGCCGATGAAGTTTACGCCAACTTCCTTGGCAGCCCGGTCAAGTGCTTCTGCCACAGGCACGTAAGTATCGGTGTGAACCGACCCAGCGGCAATGGCAATTGGAGTGACCGAAATCCGCTTGTTGACAATTGGCACGCCGAATTGTTTTTCCAAATCTTCACCAGTCTTGACGAGCTTCTCGGCAGAGCGGGTGATTTTGTCATATACGTTCTGGTTAAAGGTCTTCAGATCACTATGTGCGCAGTCCATTAGGCTAATCCCCATGGTGATGGTCCGCACATCGAGATTCATTTCCCGGATCATTTTATTCGTTTCCTGTACTTCAACAAGTGAGATCATTGGGCTTACTCCTCCTAAATACGATGCATAATATTGAAGATATCTTCATGCTGAAGCTTGATTTCAACGCCGATTTCGGTACCGATCAGCTGCAGTTCCTCTACAATCACCTCAAAGCTCTTGGTAGCCCCGGTAAGTTCGACGATCATCATCATGTTGAAATAGTCCTGAACAATGGTTTGCGAAATGTCCAGAATATTCAAGTTGTGTTCAGCGAGATAGGTACATACTTTGGCAATAATCCCAACCTTGTCTTTCCCCAATACCGTTATGATCCCCTTCAATCGAAACAGCCTCCCTTTATATGTAAGTGTTCTTCCGCCAACTGGGGGCGAAAATGACCATTTCAATCATTATTGCAAATGATGTTGCAAGCTTCAACCAAAGGTTTTTTGTCAGGTTGATCAACTTTTTAATCCTTACACGTTCTTTACAAAGGATATTAATTGACAACACATTAAAAATATGATGAACTGGAGTTTTGACAGGCTCAAAATTTGGGAATAGCATGATGTGAAATGTCCGTATTTAAAGGAGTTGCTATGACAACACGTAAATATAAAGACCTGGTTGAGCAGAGAACCAGACAGACCTTGGAGGAATGGTCGAAACAGCCTTCCGTGGAGGAAAAGGATATCCATCGGTTCCTGCATAACCTGAAAGGAACTGCCGGAACGGTAGGACTCAAGGAGATTGAGGAGTTGGCAGAGAAAACGCTGCCTTTGTTCGGGGATGATAGCCGAAGAGAGTGGCCGCCCGCCGAATGGGGACGTTATTTGTATCCGCTAATGACCTTGCTTAATGACAACGCCGTTTCCACTACGAAGCCCTCAGGTCTGCCTGATGGGAATAAGACAGAGGATGCCCGCCCGCAGTATGAGATCCTGATCATTGATGATGATGTGCAGCTTGTAGCCTACCTGAAGGAGTCGCTAGAGAAGAATCCCTACTATGTCAGCATCGCATTGTCTGCCGAACGGGGCCTGAAGATCTTTTACGAGAGCAAACCGGACATGATCCTTCTTGATATTATGCTGCCGGACCAAAGCGGGATTGAAGTGCTGAATCAAATTATCGGCAAGGCCAAAAAAGAACGGATTCCGATTATTATGATTAGCGCGGAGCACTCCAAGGAAGTACAGATGCATGCCTATTCCCTTGGCGTTATGGATTTTATCAAGAAGCCGGTGGATATTGATATCTTCCTAACCCTGATCCAAAATCGCTTTGAACTGAAGAGAGAATGGCAGGAGTCGATCATTGTTGATGAGCTGACAGGCGCCTTTAACCGCAAGCATTTCAACCAGACGATGAAGCAGCTACTGTCGGATTACAGACGCACGAACCGGGTATTTTCGCTCGTGCTTATAGATTTAGATCATTTCAAGGCAATTAATGATACATACGGGCATTTGGCCGGGGATGAAGTCCTGCATACATTTTCAGAATTTGTACAGGCTTCGATCCGGGTAGAGGATGTTTTCTGCCGCTACGGCGGTGAGGAATTTGCTCTTTTCCTGCCGAATACGGATGCCTCTTCCGCCAAGCTGGTGGTGGAGAGGATTCAGAGGCGTTTTTCGGCAAAAGAGTTCCGTACCAAGAAGCATACCTTTAATGTGACCTTCTCCAGTGGGATTACGGAAGTTAAAGCTGGGGAAGAGCAGCATTCCGTAAAGCTGGTGGAAGAAGCCGACAAAGCGCTGTATGCCAGCAAGCATGGGGGCCGGAATCAAACAACAATATATACTCAGCAGTTGCTCGCCACTAAATTTGACTCTGTGCTTAATGTGATCATCGTAGATGATGATGCGTTGGTGCGTCGAATTGTGACCAGCGAGTTCGCGGACTGGAAGCCCTCCAACATGGCTAAGGTCAATATTAGCAGCTATTCCAGCGGCCCTGAGTTTTTGCAATCAGACTGGTACAGCAGTGAAGAGAAGTATATTGTTCTGCTGGATGGTATCATGCCAGTGCTGGACGGGATTGAGGTGCTGGAACGGATTCGCGGGAATTACCCGGAGGAGAATATTGTCGTAATTATGTTGACCGGGCGAAATAATCAGGCGGATATTGTTCACGCATTGCAGATGGGTGCCGATGATTATGTAATAAAGCCGTTTGACATGAACGAACTGATGCTGCGGATTGAACGTCTGGCTTTCCGATTCCTGTTCTAGGCAGGTAGCAGGCGATAACAACCAAGAAGCGTAAACAAGTGGAGGTTAGAATGCAAAAAGTACTGGTGGTAGATGACGAAGAAGTATTGCGCATGCTGATTACGGACACGTTGGAGGATCTGGAGGATGTGGAGATCTTTACAGCGGATAACGGTGAGGATGCGCTGGAGAAGCTGGAAGCGGAGACTTATGATCTGGTCATTCTGGATTATATGATGCCGAAGATGACGGGGATCGAAGTGCTTGGACAGGTGGATGATGAGAAGAAAAAGAATACCCCGTTTCTTATGCTGACCGCGAAGGCACAGGAAGTGGACCGCAACCGGGCAATTGAGGCAGGTGTACGCTACTTCATGCCCAAGCCGTTCAGCCCGCTGGAGCTGTTGCAAGTCGTGGAGGGGATACTGAAGTGACCAAAGCCAACCGCTTCGGCGGCGCCAGCTTGAAGAACCGATATTTTCGCATTATTGCGAGCGTATTCACACTGATCATTCTGTGTGGCATGGCCTTTTTCCTGTATATCAACAAAGAGCAGGAGAAGCTGAGCCACGACAGGGATACGCTGCACAAGAAGACGCAGACGATCAATCAACTCTCGGATAATCTTAATGAGATCTTTCTTCGGGCCAGAGGATTTATTGCGCTGAAAAATGAAAATGAACTGATGCTGCTGAATCAAGCTCTTCATGATTTTGACGGTGTGTTGAAAGACTATTCCCAGCTTACATTGTCAAAAGAAGAATCGAAGTATCGGGATGACCTGAAGGCTTTTTACACCGAGTACAAATACACACTCCTGCCACGAGCACTTAAACTGGCGGAAGAAGGAAATTATGAGGCGCTGCGGTCAACCTCGGGAGGGGGCACTACGGCTAAAGTCAATGAGTTTCTTGATTACACGAAGGGGTATCAAAAGCGTGCAGACACTGCATTGAATGAGATGGCCAAGGACTCCATACGTAAAGCCAATGAGTTTACAGTAGTCGCTTTCTTGTTCAGTACGGCGATTCTCTTTCTCTTCACCCTGCTGGTGTGGCGTATTCTCAGAAATCTGATTGTTCCCATCCTGAAGCTGGAAGAGGCTACCCACTCCCTGGCGGCCGGAGAACAAATCCTGCTCGGCACCTTGCATCAGAAGGATGAGATTGGGCGTCTGTACAATGCATTCCTGGATATGGCTCATAGCATTCAGGATAAAGAAGAAGAACTAATGATGCAGAATGAAGAACTGCATGCCCAGCAGGATGAGCTTCATGATCAGCAGCATAGATTGCAGCGCTCGCTGAGTGAAATTGAAAGCATGATGAAGGCATTGGATCAATCGGCTGCCGTGGGTATTCTCTCCGCTAAAGGTGTCTTTACTTATGCCAATGACAATCTGAGCAGTTATACGGGCTACCGGAACTCCGAGATTATCGGCTATACGTACAAGCTGTTCGAGATGCCGGATATGTTGGAGCATGATATGCAGCAGATGTACCGTAAGCTGAAGAGTGGCGGTGTCTGGACTCATGAAATCGGGCTGCAAACGAAGTCCGGTGCCACAACCTGGCTGAATTTGACCATTGTTCCTTACCTCAATAGTGAGGGCACAATCTACCAGTATATCTTGATTGCCAGCGATATCACTTCACTGAAGAGTGTTCAGCAGGAGCTGGCGCTGACGCTTAAGGCGACGGAACAGACGAAGACTATGCTGGAGCTCAACAATCAGCTCAATCACGATATTTCCTATACACTTAACAAAAATGAATTTACTGAAAAGTTCTTGCATTTCATGAACCGGCTATATTCCTTTGATTCAAGCTTCTTCTTGCTTACCAAGGATACAATCTATGCGGCCAAAGGTATTCCCCAGGATCGGATCGAGCGTTATGTGGAAAGAAGTTGCAGCGAAATGCTGCATCGCTTGCAGACAGAAAGCTCCTATGTTATCAAACGGCCGGCAACTGAGGCGGAACAGGGAATCGCGCCGGATCAGATGTACTGCTATGATTTCTATACGAAAGTGGTTAATGCCGAGGATGAGATTTTAGCCGTCTTCTGCGGCAGCCGGATTGGGCTATCTTTCAGTGACGAAGAGCTAAATGAGGTCCAGGGTCTGATGAACCGGGTGTCACTGGCAATTGAGCGGCTGTTCATGTACGAGGAAATCGAGCATGCCCGGAAGCTGAACCAGGATATCGTCAACAATGTGAATGAAGGTATTCAGTTTGTGGATACCGAAGGTACGATGCTCCATGCTAATAAAGCACTGTGTCAAATGACCGATTACAGCAGTTGGACAGAAGGCGGTCATGAATCCAAAGAAGAGTGGATGGCTCATTTCATGCAGGCTGCCAACGAATCAAACGACATCCGCGGTTTCTTCCAGAAGGCACTGGGTGAAGAGGCGGCGGAATCGGCCAGCATGCGGTATTCGATCGGAACCGAGTCTGTGAAGCATATCGATGTATATGCTATACCGGTGTTCCGGCGGGATGCACGGATTGGTACCTTGTTCGTTCACCGTGATATTACAAGGGAATATGAGCTGGATCTGATGAAATCCGAACTGGTTAGCACGGTCAGTCATGAGCTGAGAACACCGCTATCAAGCGTACTGGGATTCACGGAGCTGCTGCTGGCCAGAACGATGAAGCCGGAGAAGCAGCTTAAATATCTGGAGACGATTCACAAGGAAGCGAAGCGATTAACGGAACTGATCAATGATTTCCTGGATCTTCAGCGGATGGAGTCTGGCAAGCAGCAGTATACGACGGAATCTGCGAACCTGAGTGAAATCGTGCTGGGTGTACTGGACCAATACAAGCTGGGTTCACATAATGTGCTGCTGGTAGACGAAGCATTCAATTCCGAAGTGGAAGTGGACAGAGACAAAATCATTCAGGTGCTAACCAATCTGCTGAGTAACGCCATCAAGTTCTCGCCAGACAGCAATGAGGTGAATGTTCATCTTCATAATGAGGAAGACCGTATCGTGGTCAGAATCCAGGATCATGGTCTGGGGATTCCGAAGGATCAGATCGGACACTTATTCCAGAAATTCAGAAGAGTGGACAATAGCGCTTCGAAACGCATTGGCGGAACAGGGCTTGGCCTCGCCATCTGCAAGGAGATTATCGATAAGCAGAAGGGCGAAATCGGCATCGAATCTGTCGAAGGCAAAGGAACTACGGTCTGGTTCAGCCTTCCGAACCTCTACTCCGAGCATAAGCAGTATGAAGAAGACGGGGGCAGATGGAACCCGGACAAAGAATCCAAGCCTAATGTCATGATCGTGGAGGATGATTACAGCCTCTCGCTACTGTTGTCGGAGGAACTGAAGGGTAAGGGCTTCCGGGTCACCCATCACTATCATCCGCAAAAAGCGTTTGACCAGGCGCTGAAGACACCGTTCGTAGCCATCGTAATTGATCTGATGCTTGGAGACGAACTGGACGGCTGGGATCTCATCCGCATGCTCAAGGAAGATCGTCGAACCGAGACGATTCCGCTGGTGATTTCCTCGGCCCTGGACAAATCGGATAAAAACGCACTTAATAACGTTATTCAAAAATATCTTACCAAGCCATACCCGCCTGGCGAACTGTCCCAGACTCTCGAAGAGATTGTGAAGATTAGACAGGCCAGCGGCGAAGTATTATTCCCGGACAATAGTCCGGAGAAGGAAGAAGACAAGCCCTGAGGGGGCTTGTCTTTTTTTTGAAGAAACGGGTGTACCACTCGATGATTGCAATAGAGAGTCTAATGGTTGCAAAAATCTAACTCTAATGTGAGTAAAGGCATTGCAATTTGACTAGAAAGTAATGGACAGGCTTGTTTTTTAGGCGGGATGCGATTAGTTTATAGATAGCACATCAGAGTAAAGCCTGGCTATCAATAGAGGTTAAAGAGGAGGCTAACAGCCGGTGATTTTTTATTTGATATCTGCACTCGTCATTCTTGTTGATCAAGTGTCAAAATGGCTGGTGCGCACCCATATGGAGGTAGGGGAGACGGTCCCTTTCTCGGCCCATCTCCTGAAATTCACATTCTATGAAAACAGTGGCGCAGCGTTCAGCTCTTTTCAGGGCTTTGGTCGATATTTTGTCATTGTAGCAATAGGATTTGTTGTAGCCATCTTTTATTACCGCCGCAAAGGCGAGATTAGAGGCCATTTGCTGAACGCAGCCGCTGGATTCCTGGTCGGTGGGGCGATTGGCAATGCTATAGACCGCGTGCTGTTCAACAAGGTAACGGATTTTCTGGTCTTCGGCGGTAGCAACGGCATTCTTAATATTGCGGATGTGGCGATCAATGCCGGGGTTGTACTAGTTCTTTGTTATATGATTGTAGGTCAGTTAAAGCGGATAATTTGAATCGAAACGCATTTTAATATCATCAATCAGAGAAGTCACCTGAGCCGATCACAGAATAGATCAGCGGGGGGCTTCTCTTTTTTTAATAAAGTTGACAATACATCAACCTGTAACTATAATGATTACAGGTTGATTATTTAAGCATTATTCGGGAGGAATAGAGCATGAGTCAAACAAATGAAGCGGTATTAGTTACAGGTGCAAGCGGACAACTCGGGCAATTGGCCATTGAATGGCTGCTTGAGCATCATCAGGGCCCAATCATTGTCACAAGTCGTGATCCGCAGAAGTTATCTAGTCTCACGGAACGTGGAGTGATTGTCCGTCAGGCGGACTTTGACCAGCCGGAGACGCTGCCGGAAGCTTTTGCCGGAGCCAAACGCCTGCTGCTGATTAGCACTGATGCACTTAGTGTTCCCGGCCAGCGTGTGCAGCAGCATCTCAATGCTGTAGATGCAGCTGTCCAAGCGGGTGTGGAGCATTTGGTATATACGTCGTTACCTAGCCCAGAACCGGGTACAGCTTGTCTGCTGGCAGGAGATCATTACGCTACAGAAGAGAAGATCAAGAGTAGTGGCTTGTCTTACACCATTCTCCGCAATAATCTTTATACTCATAGTCTAATTCCTGCGGTGCAGCAAGCGATAGCCTCCGGACAGTACGCCGCTGCTACCGGTGACGGCGCAACGGCCTATGTTACACGTGAAGACTGTGCCCATGCAGCGGCAGCGGCACTCATAGCTACTGTCTCGGGGAACCAGACGCTGGATGTATCAGGGCCGGAAGCATTGACTGGCAAGGATATCGCAGCAATCGCCAGCGAGTTCACCGGCAGAGCTATTGAATTCGTTCCACTGACAACGGAGCAACTGGTAGGCATCTATGAAGCTGCCGGATTGCCGAATGGCGCAGCGCAGGTTTTTGCTTCGTTCCAGACCGCTTCTTCTAAAGGCGAGTATGGACAAGTCACAACGACTGTAAAAGATTTTACAGGGCAAGCACCGGTTGGGTTGAAAGCAGTACTAGCAGCGAACAAGAGTGCTTTTGTCAGCGCTGATTAATTAACTCGTCCTACAGATAGGTAACATTAATATAGTTTTCACGAACAAGGGTAGGCCTCGGCCTATCCTTTTTTATATTTTCGGAGTGTTAACGGATAGATCACTTTATCAATTTATCTAATACAACTTATTACTTATTGTAATGAAGTGAGGGAAAACGGGGTGATTTACTATGATTTCGATCGTTTTTTAGCGATTTATAGCCAATATTGCATGATTATACAAAAAATAGCGGAATTACGATTCATTGCCCGTTTCCATTTATTATGTTAGCCTGAATCCATGAAGTGAGGATATGAGGCTGCATCAGCCCTATATACGGAGCAAGATTTCTTGTTTAGGAGAGGTGGATATTGTTGCAATTACAAGTCACTAACAGTCCGTTTACCCCGGAGCAGGCAGAGCTTCTTAACCGTCTGTTACCAACCTTGACGCCATCGCAGCAAATATGGCTCAGCGGCTACCTGTCCGCTCTTCAGGCAGCGGTGCCGACAACTGCGGTTTTATCATCCGCACCTGTTCTGGCCGAAGAGAGTGCTACCCCGGTCAGTCAACCGGCCATTTCCCGAGAGGTGACGGTATTGTTCGGCTCCCAGACCGGCAATTGCCAGCGACTAGCCGGTAGCCTGTCCCGCAAGCTGGAGGAGCAAGGGTTTCAGGTCACACAGTCTTCCATGAACAGCTTCAAGCCAAATGGATTGAAGAAAGTGGAGAATTTGCTGATACTGGTCAGTACGCATGGTGAAGGAGATCCGCCGGACAATGCGCGTGCGTTTCATGAATTTCTCTATAGTAAGAGAGCACCGGGACTTGAGCATCTGCGTTTCTCTGTCCTGGCTTTGGGCGATACTTCCTACGAATTCTTCTGCCAGACTGGTAAAGACTTCGACCAGCGCCTGGAGGAACTTGGCGGACAGCGCCTGTACCCGCGTGTAGATTGCGATTTGGATTATGATGAACCAGTGGCGGAATGGATTGAAGGTGTACTGCAATCCTTACAAGAACGTCTTAACCCCTCAGCGATCGCTACGGAAGCCGTAAAGGCAGCTGATAAAGCGCCGGGGCAAGAGACATCAGAATATTCACGAAGCAATCCTTTTCAAGCTGAAATTCTTGAGAATATTAATCTGAACGGACGCGGCTCAGATCGTGAAACACGGCATCTGGAGCTGTCGCTTGCCGGATCTAATCTGCAATTCGAACCAGGAGATTCCCTTGGTGTCTACCCTGAGAATCATCCGCAGCTGGTTGACGAGATTATCGCAGCTTTCGGCTGGAAGCCGGAAGAGAAGGTTCCTTTCAATAAGAAGGGCGAAGAAGGTTCTTTGCTGGATGCGCTCAAGTATCATTATGAGATTACGGTGCTGACCAAGCCGCTACTGGAGCAGGCGGTGCAGTTCTCCACCGGCAGTCAGCTTCAGGAACTGCTGTCGCCGGATCGCCAGCAGGAGCTGAAAGAATACATCCATGGCCGAGACCTGCTGGATCTGGTGCAAGATTTCGGACCTTGGCAGGCATCAGCCCGCAGCTTTGTACCGGTTCTGCGCAAGCTGCCAGCCCGTCTATACTCCATTGCAAGCAGCTATAATGCGAATCCGGACGAGGTTCATTTCACAGTCCGTGCAGTACGTTATCAGGCCCACGGGCGTGACCGGTACGGCGTATGCTCTGTTCATTGCGCAGAGCGGGTGCAGCCGGGCGATACTTTGCCGATTTATATTCAAAACAATCCCAATTTCAAGCTTCCGGCTAGTGGCGATTCCCCGATCATCATGATTGGACCGGGTACGGGCGTAGCGCCGTTCCGTTCGTTCCTGGAGGAGCGGGAAGAGCTTGGCGCCGAAGGGAAATCGTGGCTGTTCTATGGAGACCGTCACTTTGTGACAGACTTCCTGTATCAGACCGACTGGCAGCGGATGCTGAAGGATGGTGTGCTGACGAAGCTGGACGTGGCCTTTTCACGTGATACAGAGGAGAAGGTCTATGTTCAGCACCGTTTGCTGGAGAAGAGCCGTGAGCTATATCAATGGCTGCAAGAAGGTGCACATGTCTATGTATGCGGTGACGAGAAGCATATGGCGCACGACGTTCATACGGCACTGATTACTGTCATTCAGCAGGAGGGCGGACTTAGCCCCGAGGATGCTGTCGCTTATCTGGAGCAAATGCAGCAGGAACAACGCTACCAACGCGATGTATATTGAGATATAGGGTCCGCGAGGGCACCGGGATGATCTGCGAGAGGAGATGACAGCATTGGCGAATAAATTATCGGTAACGCCTATTGGCGGTCCGCCAAGCGATGTTGAGCATATAAAGAGTGAGAGTAATTATTTACGGGGCGCCTTGGTGGAGACCTTACAGAATCCGATAACCGGAGGCTTGCCGGAGGATGATAACCGTTTGTTGAAATTCCACGGCAGCTATATGCAGGATGACCGGGATCTGAGGAATGAACGGGAGCGCCAGAAGTTGGAGCCGGCCTACCAATTTATGCTGCGGGTCGTAGCTCCTGGCGGGGTGGCGACATCGGCCCAATGGCTGGAGATGGACAGACTGGCCCAGCTATACGGTAATGGCACTCTGCGTATAACGACGAGACAGGCTTTTCAAATGCATGGGGTGCTGAAATGGAACCTGAAAAAGACGATCAAAAGCATCAATGATTCGCTGATGACAACACTTGCGGCATGCGGCGACGTGAACCGTAATGTCATGAGCAACCCCAATCCATATCAGTCGGATGTACACGGTGAGGTTTATGAATGGGCAAGACGGATCAGCGATCATCTGTCGCCGCGCACACCGGCTTATCATGAGATCTGGCTGGATGGGGAAAAGGTAGTGGACAGTCTTGCAGACCAACCAGAGGTAGAACCGATTTACGGTCCGGTTTACCTGCCGCGTAAATTCAAGATTGGTCTGGCGGTGCCGCCTTCCAATGATGTGGATGTGTTCTCCCAGGACCTGGGCTTCATCGCTATTATTGAAGATAACAAGCTGGTCGGTTTCAATGTCACTGTGGGCGGCGGGATGGGAATGACCCATGGCGATACCAATACTTATCCGCAGCTTGGCCGGGTCATCGGTTTCTGCAAGCCGGAGCAGTTGATTGATGTCGCCGAGAAGACGGTAACGATCCAGCGTGATTATGGCAACCGTTCTGTACGGAAGAACGCCCGCTTCAAGTACACCATCGACCGTCACGGTATCGAGTGGTTCACTGAAGAGCTGTATGACCGGCTGGGCTGGCAGCTGGAGGCGGCACGCGATTTTTATTTTGAGCACAACGGCGACCGTTATGGTTGGATCAAAGGCAGCAATGGCCGCTGGAACCTGACGCTCTACGTTCAGAGCGGACGGATTCATGATCAGAAAGGTTATGAACTGATGACTGGCCTCCGGGAGATTGCCAAGATCCATACCGGTGATTTCCGCCTGACCCCGAACCAGAATCTGATAATCGCCAACATCACTACAGCGAAGAAACGCAAGATTATGGAGTTGGCTCAGCATTACGGTCTGACTGATGGGGCCCATCATTCGGCACTGCGGAGAAGCTCACTTTCTTGTGTGGCCCTGCCGACATGTGGTCTGGCGATGGCGGAAGCCGAGCGTTATTTGCCGCTGCTGCTGGATAAGCTGGAACTGGTGATCGACGAGGCGGGTCTGCGTGACAAAGAAATCGTTATCCGGATGACTGGCTGCCCGAATGGCTGTGCGCGCCCGGCGCTGGGTGAGATTTCGTTCATCGGCAAGTCACTGGGCAAATACAATATGTACCTGGGCGCAGGCTTCACTGGGGACCGGCTGAATAAGATTTATCGGGAAAATATCGGCGAGGATGAGATTCTTTCGCTGCTCACGCCGATGCTTCACCGTTATGCCAAAGAGCGTCAATCGGGTGAGCACTTTGGCGACTTTGTCATCCGTGCCGGGTATGTGAAGGCGGTAACTTCAGGACTTAATTTTCACACGGTATAAAAAAGAAAGTTAGAACAGACAGTGGGATTATTAAAGCTCCGGCATTGCGTCGGAGCTTTGTTTTTTTGTAAATTACAAAGTTTAAAACAAAACAGAGCTGATCCTCGGATCTAGTTAGATCTTTGGACCAGCTTTATTGTTAAGGATTATTGGGATATCCGAGTAATTATTAAAGTATTAGCTGATTGTGACACCTGCTCTAGCATATCCACCAATGGTGTTCAGCAGGCTTAGACCTGAAGCTGTTGCGGAGAAGACCAAGAGCAGGCTCTCTTGGCTTGTAACGGCTATCGATAAACCAGATGACAATCCGTTACTAATCTGACCAATAGGGATAATTCCTGTGAGTGCGGGGGCTAAAGTAACACTCGCTCCAGGGATTGGCGTAAAGGTATTGTTAGGAGTAACTGATCTATATAATTGTGCTGTAATCGTAATCGATGAGCCGACTAATGAAAGACCGGAAGTTGTGCTGAAGAAAGCAGCCATACTCGTAATTGTGCCAGGCCGAGGGCATTGAAATGCAAAGTTGAGTAGGGTGCCTGAAGAACCGGTCAAATCGATGGTTCCACCTGAAGCGCTGACACCTGTTACAGAGTTACCAAAGCCTACAAGGCTTGTTGTTCCGATTAACCCACCAACAATAGTGGTCATAGTGATTGGCACACCTGATGCGTACGGAATGATCGCCCCGGGACCAGTAGCACCAGTGGTGCCAGTGGGGCCGGTGAAGCCCGTGGCGCCGACAGTACCAGTGGTGCCAGTGGGGCCGGTGAAGCCCGTGGCGCCGACAGTACCCGTGGTGCCAGTGGGGCCGGTAACGCCCGTGGCGCCGACAGTTCCAGTGGTGCCAGTGGGGCCGGTCGAGCCCGTGGCGCCGACAGTGCCAGTGGTGCCGGTGGGGCCGGTAGAGCCCGTGGCGCCGACAGTACCAGTGGTGCCAGTGGGGCCGGTCGAGCCCGTGGCGCCAGTCGAGCCCGTGGCGCCGACAGTACCAGTGGTGCCAGTGGGGCCGGTAGAGCCCGTGGCGCCGACAGTACCAGTGGTGCCAGTGGGGCCAGTCGAGCCCGTGGCGCCAGTCGAGCCCGTGGCGCCAGTCGAGCCGGTGGCGCCAGTCGAGCCGGTGGCGCCAGCCGAGCCTGTCGCGCCAGTAGTACCCGTGGCACCAGTAGTGCCTGTAGCGCCAGTTGAGCCTGTGGCGCCAGTGGTGCCTGTGGTGCCAGTCGAGCCCGTGGCGCCAGTCGAGCCAGTAGCACCTGTCGCCCCGGTAGCTCCAGTAGCACCCGTATCACCTGTCGCACCTGTAGCCCCAGTATTACCCGTAGCCCCTGTAGCCCCAGTATTACCCGTAGCCCCTGTAGCCCCAGTAGCACCTGTAGCACCCGTCGAGCCAGTAGCACCCGTCACCCCAGTCGCCCCAGTAGCACCTGTCGCCCCAGTAGCGCCAGTGGCCCCAGTAGTACCTGTCGCCCCGGTAGCTCCAGTAGCGCCCGTATCACCTGTCGCACCTGTAGCCCCAGTAATACCCGTAGCACCTGTAGCCCCAGTAGCACCTGTAGCCCCAGTAGCACCAGTAGCGCCCGTAGCCCCTGTAGCCCCGGTATCTCCTGTCGCCCCTGTAGTCCCTGTAGCCCCAGTAGCCCCTGTAGCCCCGGTAGCCCCGGTAGCACCTGTCGCCCCAGTAGCACCTGTCGCCCCTGCAACCCCCGTGTCTCCAGTAGCACCCGTCGCCCCAGTATCCCCCGTCGCTCCGGTAGCGCCCGTAGTGCCCGTAGCACCCGTCGCCCCAGTAGCGCCAGTAGCCCCTGTCGCCCCAGTAGTACCCGTAGTACCTGTCGCACCTGTGGCCCCGGTAGCGCCAGTAGCACCCGTCGCTCCGGTAGCGCCAGTAGCCCCTATAGCCCCCGTATCACCTGTGGCCCCAGTAGCCCCAGTATCTCCTGTAGCTCCCGTAACCCCAGTAGGCCCAATCGGTCCGCCGGCTGGTCCTGTAGGACCGGTTGGACCAGTTGGGCCAACTAATGAAGGGGCCGCCAAGATGCATTTCATTTTAAACACCAGGAGTATCTCTTTCTTAATGATTTCCTGCATCGTATTTTGAACACTTTCATTAATAGCAATCAGATCGCTTATAGAAGGTGGATTGGTTAATCCAGGTAGGGTTCCAACGGCGTATTGAATTTTTTCTGCTTCGGCATTAATGAGATGACCTAATCCTAATTCTTCAATGGCTATTGAGGATAACAAGAGGTTAAGCGCTTCATCTCTAGTGATGAGGACGGTAGGTGTAATATTAGGAATATCTTCTAGAGGCAAGAGAAACATCCCTTTACTTTTGGATTTTAATATCTTATGTGCTAATCCAAAGAAAGTTCCTCGACCCCTCGTACGATCTAGTTATTCCTTCTACTTAAATAGGAGTTGTTCTAAATGAAATCATAAAAAATTTGGATTTCTTCCGTTTTTCTTTCATAATATAAGGGGAGTACTACTAAACCATATAAAGAGCCATTATGATCAGTAATGGATTCTGTACAAAAAAAGAGGCGAATATATGATAATCATCAAAACGATGGAAGAGATCGAGAAGATGCGGGCTGCCGGCAAGATTCTTGCCGAATGCCATCGGCAGATTGCGCAAATTATTAAACCCGGTATTACTACCTGGGAGATTGATGAATTTGCTGAAAAGTTCATCCTGTCCCAAGGGGCAACGCCTGAACAAAAAGGCTACCATGGTTATCCTTATGCGACCTGTGCATCGGTCAACGATGTGATTTGCCACGGTTTTCCGAAGAAAGAGCCTTTGAAGGAAGGCGATATTGTGACAATCGATATGGTGGTGAACCTGAACGGCTGGTTAGCTGATTCGGCCTGGTCTTATGCAGTGGGAACCATCAGCGATGAAGCGCAAAAGTTGCTGGATACCACGAAGGAATCGTTGTTCCGTGGCATTGAGCAGGCGGTGGCAGGCAATCGGATCGGGGATGTAGCACATGCGATCCAGACTTTTGCTGAAACGAGCGGTTATTCGGTGGTGCGCGACTTTATTGGTCACGGCATCGGTTCGGAGATGCACGAAGCCCCAGAGGTGCCGCATTACGGCCCCGCAGGGAAGGGACCTCGCCTCAAAGAAGGTATGGTATTTACCATTGAACCTATGCTGAATACCGGAAGCTACCGTACGAAGGTGGATGCAGACGGATGGACAGCTCGCACCATTGACGGCGGCTTGTCTGCTCAATACGAGCATACACTGGCGATTACGCCGCAAGGGACAATTATCCTGACAGAGCTTTAATTCCATAACCATACAATACCCCCGGCCCGCCTCACTTTAGTGTGAAGAAGGACCAGGGGTATTTGTGTATTAATCTGTGATATTGCTTGTATAGTATTCGATGATATCTTTACGACGGATGATCCCGATGAAAACTTCTTCCTCGTCGATTACAGGAACAAAGTTCTGATCAGCAGCCAGAGTCAGCATATCTTCCATTTGTGCTCTGACAAATACACTTTCGTTGTGCACATGCCTTTGGATATCGCTAATTTGCACCTCGCGCATCGTTTCAAACGTTAGTCCTGGCGTCCGCTTCAGCTTCCACAACAGGTCGCCCTCCGATAGAGTCCCTACATATTTCCCCGCGGCATCAATTATAGGGATCGCTGTGTAATGATGCTGTTCCAATTGCTCCATCGCTTCCAACATGGACATTGAGGAGGTAATATAGGCAACCTGATCTTTAGGCAACAAAAAAGAGGATATTTCCATCGGTATGAACTCTCCTTTACTGTGGATTTATGGGCAGTGTCTCTTTTATTAAAACATATTTTAGGATGTAAGCGCATTGATTAATTGATTCTCATCTTAAAAACCCATGAAAACTCCCCTCAATCGGGATTCCATGGGTCGTTCGCGGTGATGCTGAAATTTAACGCTTCTGCTCCCAATGCTGAGGATATTTAACAACCGGGTGTTTAACCTTTTGTAGCTTGGAGATGAAGTCTGGGCTTACATTCAGATTGCTCTCCACAAGCTGGTGAGGCGTCAGGGCCATCCATTGATTGAGTGAAACATCCTGGAATCTGTCGCTTTTGAACATTTCCAGAAACCATAGACTCTCTGTACCGGTATTCTGAACATAATGTCCGAAGGCAAAAGGCACGTAACCTACGTCCCCGGCTCTGTAATCGAACGTACGGGCGGCTCCATCGCCTGCAAATACGGTCATCCGGCCTTGCCCCGAGAGGTAATACTGCCACTCATCATTATTAGGATGCCAGTGCAGCTCCCGCATACCGCCCGGTTCAATCTCCACCAGTGCTGCGGCGACGGTTGTGGAGATGGGGAAATTGGAGGAATCCACGATCCGTACACTTCCCCCGGAGGTTTTGAGTGGAGGTTGTGCGAGTAGCTGATGCTTAAAAGACAAAGGGATGGGGCCATACGGAGATTCAACAGCCTGGCTGTTAATAGGGCCTGGAACGGTATCCTGATAAATATATACCTGTTTGTCAGGGATGGATTGAAAGTTGCTTTCCGGAACTCCGAAATTGGCTGATAATACTTCTTTTGGTGTATGCGCGAACCAGTCTGAGATTGAGAGTGTGTTGAGGTCGGAGAAGCTGCCATCATCGAACACAAGCAGGAACTCACAGCCCTCTTCTAGGCCTTGAATGGAGTGAGGAATGCCGGGTGGAAAATACCACAGATCTCCTGGTCCGACATCAGCTATGAAATTTCTGCCGTTCTGGTCCACAGCTGTAATCCGAGCTCGGCCAAGCAGCATATAAGCCCACTCTGCTTGCTGATGCCAGTGCAGTTCGCGGACGCCGCCCGGGGTCAGACTCATATTCACTCCGGCCAGTGTGGTGGCGATCGGAAGCTCCCGCACGGTGATTTCCCGTGACCAGCCGCCATGGTTCAATTGCATGTGTGTATCGGAGAACGAAAATCGCAGGTTCGGAACTAGCCCGTTATCCGTAACCGGCGGGACGAACATATCGGGGTTCTGTAAATCCCGTAAAATATCGCGCGGACCATTGTCTACATTCCCCGCACCGTCACTGCGGATCGGTTGGGGAATGTGAATGGATTTGGAGGGATGCTTATTCATGAACTCATCTTCCTCTCTTTACGAAATGCCGGATGATTGACATACATGAGATTGTTATGAGGTTTTTCGGGCATTTATACGATTTTTGCTAAACAAATACAACTCCCGAGTGTGAATTGTGGGTTGTAAGCTGTTCAATAAGCAGATTGTGCCCTGAATCCGCCTTTTACAATCTCGGTCTTTAAGCCTGATTTCGCGGCCGTCACAACTGCGCTAGCAGGTAGCTGGCTAGTTACTTCGCTATCGGTGCAGAGCAGGAAGCAAAGCGCGGCTGCAGCCAGCAGCAAGAGGGACAGCAAAATCTTTTTAATATCGACGTGAAAATCCATAGTGTGGTATCTCCTTCTGTATATCGTGTTGAGGCTGAAAATAATCCCGCTCTCCCTATGGAATGTAGGGCCATCTTCTTGATTTGAAGAGAGTTAACGAGCATAAAGCAGACCCCCTGGGAGGGGGTCTGTTGATCCATGCGATTTCGGTCATTCTATATGAGTGGGGATGCCCGGGAATAGCAATGTTTTTATACGTGGGATATATAGAGTAATTTATTCTTGAGGCTGAGCTTTCTCCGAATTAGTAACCTTAATCTCTGCCTTGTATTGCTTCAGGAGCTCAGCAAGGGCGTTCTTGATTTTGGCAGCATCCTTAGTAGCCACAGCTTCGTTCAGATTATTCTGAGCGTTAAAGAATGCATTGTTTTCTATAGAGACTACTGGGAATGCAGCGTCGAGTTTTACAGCTTTTCCTGCCGGAACGCCTTCCAAATTACCGGAAACTTTCACTTCACCGAGGGCTGTTGCCTGAGCTGGAATTGTAACCTCAGTCCATGTTAGCTTTTCCGCTTCTGAATTTTTGGGGCTTACCGCAGCCGTCTGGTTGCTCTTCGTAGTCTCAGACTTGGCCGGCAGCTCGATTTTTACCCCTTCTACGTTTTTAAGCGTGCCTTTCACGGCTTCGCCTTCCTTCAGCGTGGGAAGTGCAGGGATTTCAGAAATATTCTGAGCGGAAGAGGCATCTACTAGAATAGCCATAGGCAGTACTTCTTTGTATTTTTCCAGTACAACTTCCCATTCGCTTACAGTTTCAGGTGCATATTTTTTAGCCAGCTCTAAAGGGTTAGCCATTGTAAAGGCTGCAGTAGTGGCTTTCAATGGTTGGACGGCACTTGTTTCGTTTTTGGTGTCTTTGAGATTTGCAGCACTGTCGGCGTTGGCAATAACCGGTACAGAGATGGCGGAGATCAGCAGGGCGGACAGGGCGACATTTTTGAATTTCAAGCTGTAGTTCATTTTTCAACACTCCTTGTGGTTTGGTTTGTCTTACAATGTCCAATTTACAGGAGGAGTGTGGCACAATATTGGTTGATTTGTGGAAAAACAATGGCAACGCTCTTATGCTATATCTACCTTTGGTATACTTACTAAAGAGAAAAGACACAGGAGGACCACTTCATGAATAACAACTATCTCATCGCAGTAGTCGATGATGACGAGAATATCCGGACTTTAATAGAAGCATATCTGCACAAGGAAAATTACCGAACAATTGGCCTCGCGAACGCTGAGGATGCTTGGACATTATATAGAACAAGTCCACCGAGTATGTGGGTAATGGACATCATGCTTCCCGGTATGGATGGCTATGAATTATGCAGGCGCATCCGTAATGAGGGCGAGGTTCCAATTATCATGATTTCGGCCAAGGATAATGAAGTGGATAAAATCCTCGGTCTTGAACTAGGCAGCGACGATTATCTTGTCAAGCCCTTTAGTCCACGCGAACTGGTTGCCCGAATCAAGCGGCAGCTGGAGCGCTGGGTCCGGATCACGAATGCAGAAGAACGGGCAGCCCTTAATGAGACAGCGTCAGCGTCTTCCCGAATCGACATTGGCGAGCTCAGGCTGCTGCTGGAAGAGAGACGGGCAATATGGCATGGCGAAGAAGTGGATCTTACCAGTAAGGAGTTTGCTATGCTTAAAGTATTGGCAGAACATCCGAACCGGGCATTTACGAGGGACGAGCTATTGACGTTCGTCTGGGGAGACGATTACTTCGGCAGTGATCGTGCAGTCGATCATCTGATTAAGCGGATGCGTAAAAAAATAGAGGAATTACCGGTAGAGTCCGTATGGGGACACGGATACCGTATGCGTACAGACAGGAGTGAGACTTGAGATGAAACTCGTTCACCAGATTAACCTTGCCTTCGGGTTATCATTGGCGCTGATTCTTTCGATCACGGCGGTGTTGATTCATTATGTGCTGCTGGATCATTTCATCGGGGCACAGAAAAGTGATCTCAAGACATTAAGCGCGGCGATGTCGGCGACTTTATCCCAAGCAGAAGAGAATGTTACCCCAGCGATGATTCAGGATATGGGGACCCTGCAAAATGTGAATGGAGTAGCTCTGGACCCAAGCAAGACGACTAGTGGTGCAGTCCTTGATGTCGCAAGCGCGATTCCAGCTGGTTATGCTGGTGTGGAAGCTATCGTCACCGATCCTAACGGGAAAGTGCTGACAGGTCCACTGCCGTTGAATGCAACGTCTTTGAAAGCAACCGATAGCTCTTTCTCAGCAGTCACGCCCGCACTGCTGCAGGAGGCCAAGCCTGTTACCTCCAGTCTTCAGGAATTATGGAATGGGAAAGATGGACGTTATGTGATGAATGTAAGCGCGATTCCACAGGGCACCCTAACGCTCCTGACTCCAATGAGCAAGATCAAGGCAATCGAGCAGGCGCTCTTGGGACGACTTGTTCTGGTAATCTTCATTGTAGGTGCAATCTTGTTCCTTCTCAGTTTGTTTATTACGAAAAAACTAATCCAGCCGCTAATGAATTTGAAGCAGGAATTGAAGAAGGTCAAGGAGCGGCATTTTACCGATGTACAGCTGGTCAGAGCCGGAGGTGAGATAGGTGCTGTCGCGCAGACCGTATATGAAATGGCCGGGGAGCTGAATCGGTTCAACCAGGTACAAAAGCAGTTTTTCCAGAATGCATCCCATGAGCTGAAAACGCCTCTGATGTCCATTGCAGGGTACGCGGAGGGTATCCGGGATGGTGTGTTCGAAGGCGAGAGTGTCCGGACGGGCCTGGATGTGATTCTGGAGGAGAGCGGGAGATTGGGGAAAATCGTAACGGAAATGACGTTGCTGGCGAAATTGGACAGCGAAGAGGATATTTTCAAGCCATCCGAGGTGAGCCTGAATGAACTATTGTCAGAAATGGCCGAACGTGTCAACCCGCTGCTGGTGAAGAAAAATCTGAAGCTCCGCATTGACTGTCCGGATAACAAAGCGCTGGTCATTATGGCCGACCGTGATAAGCTGCTGCAGGCGTTGCTCAATATCGTAACGAATGCGGCAAGATATGCGAAGGAATACATTCATATCACGGGAAGTATTGAAAAAGGAAAAGTGGAGCTGACCGTTACAGATGATGGCCCCGGCTTCCCGCAGGAACTTCTACCGACCTTGTTTCACCGTTTCGTTAAAGGCAAGGACGGCGAGTCCGGGCTCGGCCTAGCCATTGCCCGCGCGATTGTAGAGCGCTGTGGCGGCCTTATACAGGCCGCCAACCTCCAAGAGGGAGGAGCGATAATCACATTCGGCTTCCCTGTATCCAAGGGCATCTGAAGACCTCGGTTCAGATCCTACTCATATGAGAGACCTAAATAACAAACAGCGTGCCGTAATATTCTTGGCACGCTGTTTGCTATTGATTTCGTGTATAGAACTATGTTTGGTTCGTGTTTGGCACTATGTTTGATTCATGTATGATGTTATGTTTGATTTCATGTCTGACTATGACTGCGTTCGATTCTACTTGTATCTTACGTATCTCTCTACGTGTTTCAAAGCATGTTTCTTACCTTACGCAGCGCAGCAATTACTCCGGATTCATTAGCTTTCTTTTTTCTTCAGAATTTTTAAAAGCCTCGAGAATGGAGGATAGCAGCCCAGGGAATCGTATATTCAAATCCTCAGTACGCATGGATACGAGTCTTTGTGTGCCCTGAACACGTACATTGACAATACCGGATTCACGAAGGGTACGGATATGATGAGATGCTGTAGATTTCACCACAGGTACATTAATGTCTCCGCAGGCGCGTTCACCTACGTTATGGAGTTCAGAAACAATTAATAAACGGATAGGATCGCTTAGGGCATCCAGAACCGTGGACAAATGAATATCTGCCTGATCGGGATGATATAGAAGTTTCACGGGAGTGCCTCCTTTTTTTGCTTATGATTGCATTATAGCACAAGTCGTGATATATTATTTTCAAATTTCGATTATAATCGAACAATAAAAATTGGATGGTGGAGAAAATGAATAAACAACCAGTCCCTGCCGCATCTGGCGGACAGGAATCGGCTGTGATAAATGAACGGGCAGTAGGCATTCTGCTAGGTGTAGCGATCGTGCTAGTCATCATGAATACCATGATGTTCAATTTGGCTCTGCCTGATGTTGCAGAAGCTTTTCATCTGACACCTGCGTTAACTTCGTGGATTGTCACAGGCTATTCGATCGTTTTTGCCGTCTCGTCTATCACGTACAGTCGTCTTGCCGATTTTGTACCGATCCGCAGGCTGTTCATAATAGGTATCTTGTCGCTGAGTCTTGCAGCGATAGTAGGGCTGTTCAGTAATAGCTTTATAATGCTTTTAATTGTGCGGCTCGTTCAAGCCACTGGTGCAAGTTCAATCCTTGCATTGACAATGGTTCTGAACTCCCGCTACATTCCGGTTGAGCGCCGCGGCAAGGCGATGAGTATAACCATGTCCTCCGTCTCGATGGGTCTTGGACTAGGTCCGGTTGCTGGCGGAGCTATTGTTGAGTACTTAGGCTGGCATATGTTGTTTGTAGTTACTGCAGTTACGGTGCTACTGGTACCGCTGTTCGTTATTTTTATTCCAAAAGAGCGTGTGCAGAAGGGGTCTTTCGATTTCCTGGGCGCATTGTTCATTAGTGCGGGCACGACAGGCCTGCTAATCGCCTTAACGAATCATTCCTGGATTGGTCTGGTTGTAGGTCTTGTAGCGCTTGTGTTGTTCGCTGCCCGGATTCGTTCAGCTAAGGAACCGTTTGTCTTACCGTCCTTGTTCCAGAACCGCCGCTATCTGATCCTCGCTGCGGTTGGTATCGCTGCTTATCTTTGCAGCTTTGCGACCTTGTTCCTGATGCCGCAGATTCTGGTGAAACAGTATAGTCTAAGCGCCATCCAGGCGGGAATGGTGATTTTTCCGGGATCGTTCCTGGCCATGGTTGTCTCCCAGCGGGTCGGCCGGTTTATTGATTCTCGCGGCAATAACCCGATTTTGCGGATCATCCCGCTGTTCTTCTTGGCAGCCGTTGTCTTGTTTGCATTATTTGAGGGAAGCTCGTATGTAGCCATTATCTTTATTTACATGCTGATGAGCACCTGCTTCACAATTCTGTCGAGTAGCGTATCCAACGAAATCTCCCGTATTCTGCTGCCCGCCGAGATGGGCTCCGGAATGGGGCTGTACCAGCTACTGCAGTTCTGCAGCGGAGCCATGGGGGTTGCTGCTTCTGCCAGCGCACTGGCGATGCAAAAGAGTCTGCCAATGGGACTAGCCTATAGCAATATTTACTGGGGTCTGTCCATCATCGTCATCGTATCCATCGGCTGTGCAGTGCTCTACCTGAGATCGGCCATGCAGCGCCAGCCGCAGGTATAATCCGAATTTTACCTGGAGCTCCATAGCACAAAGGTAAAGGTAAAAAGTCCGAGAATCCTGTGTTTACAGGATATCTTGGACTTTTTATTTATTCAGAGCAGATTTCAAAGGTACCCTATAGCAGTGGGGTTCAGCAATGTCTTCGAGAGGTAGGATTAGACCAATGCGCATAAAAGACCGTTGACAACCCATAAAATAGATGATATTTTAAAAACACAAATTCCAATATAATTACTTTGAATTAATTAAATAACCGACTGTTCAGACAGAGGTGTTGCGCTTAAGTGAAGCGTGATACCTCTGTTTTTTTATTTCAACACCATAATAAGTGCTTACCAGAACAGCCTGCAAAACAAGCTGGGCAGAACAGGGTCATCGAAACAAACTGGATAGAACAGCATCATCGTATCAAGCTGGACCTAACACGTAGGAGCTAACGGACCTCAAAGGCGCTATTTTTCACATGAGGCTGCTCTTGCACATGTAGCGGACTCAGGTGACGCTATTTCGTCCCAAACAACCGATTTTGAGCCAAATTTTTGTCAATAAGGTCTCTGGAGTCCTTTATCTTCCGGAATGTTTAAATCCAAAGGAAATAAAGTCTCTGGAGTCCGTTGTTTGAGCAAGCAAGTGCTAATTTTGAGAGGGATTCGTTTTATATACTCGCTTTTAAGGAGGAGCTGGGATGGGAGAGGCGTTATTATCCATAACAAATCTGAATAAACGGTTTGAGACGGCGAGCGGGTCTGTTCAGGCCCTTCACAATGTAGATTTGCAAGTGCAGCAAGGGGAGTTTATTACAGTCATTGGTCCCAGCGGCTGCGGCAAAAGCACCTTACTCCGAATCGTTGCCGGACTAGACAGCGGCTATACGGGCAATGTGACTCTTGAAGGTAGCGAGATTGGCGGCCCGGGAATCGATAAAGGCTTTATATTTCAGGAGCATCGGCTGTTTCCATGGCTGACTGTGGAGAAGAATATCGCTTCCGATTTGTCGCTGAAGAATAAAGAAGTCCGGCAGAGGGTAGATGAGCTGATTGAGCTGGTGAAGCTGAAGGGCTTCGAGAAGTCTTATCCGCGTGAGCTGTCCGGCGGGATGGCCCAGCGTGTGGCGATTGCTAGAGCGCTGCTGCGGAGTCCGAAAATTCTGCTGCTGGATGAGCCATTTGGGGCGCTGGATGCCTTCACCCGGGCGCATATGCAATCGGTATTGCTGGATATTTGGCGCACCAACAAGACGACGATGATCTTTGTAACCCACGATATTGATGAGGCTGTTTTCCTGGGTAACCGGGTAGTTATTCTGGAACCGCGGCCAGGCAAAATCCGTCAGATTGTCCCTATAGATCTGCCGTATCCGCGCAAGAAGACGACCTCATCCTTTCAGGAGCTACGGCTCCGGGTGCTGAATCAGTTCGAGAAGGTGGATGAGCTGGAACTCACGGACGGGGCAGGGATCTGACGCAGGCATTTTAAGCAGAGATTTGTTGCCTCGGTAAAACTAATGAAAAATAGCCAAGGCAATGAAACAGCAGTGATGGAGCAATGTAGAGCGGTAATTAGCGAATTAGAGCAGTATAGAAGTAGAATTAATACAGCATTGAAGCAGCATTAAATCAAAAAATCAGCACTAAAGCAGCACTAAAGCAGCACTAAAGCAGCACTATAAGTCGACCATACCACTTGGAGACTTCCTGAAGAAATCTTTCGGGAGTCTCTTTTTTTATAGTACAAGAGGTTTGGAAAAGAACAGGAGGAGAGCATTCATGAGCAACCGTACTGCAGCGGTGCACGCAGCAAGAGGACCAGGAAAGGCCGCAACATTAGGGCTGGCCTTGCTGCTCCCGGGAAGTGTACTGATTCTGTGGCAGACATTAGGTCATTATGGAATCATCTCCGAGATGCTGTTTCCGACACCGTATACCATTGGCGAGTCTTTCTGGAATCTGGCAGTTTCAGGTGATCTTTGGGTCAATCTGAGAATCAGTGCGGCCCGGGCACTTAGCGGGTTTGTACTTGGCGGGGGGCTTGGACTGCTGTTAGGTCTTCTGGTCGGCTTGTTCCGAAGGTCGGAGAAGCTGCTCGACCCATCGCTGCAGATGATTCGGATGATCCCGAGCCTTGCGGTGGTGCCGCTCTTCATCCTTTGGTTCGGTATCGGCGAGGAATCTAAGGTATTACTGATTGCCAAGGGTGCTTTTTTCCCGCTCTATATCAATACATTTGTAGGCATCCGCGGTGTGGACAACAAGCTGTTCGAGGTCACTCGGGTGCTAGGTTACAGTCGGCTGAAACAGATTTCCAGATTGGTGCTGCCCGCAGCACTGCCAAATGTCGTTCTTGGCGTACGCCTGTCGCTTGGATTGTCCTGGCTTGGGCTGGTGGTGGCGGAGCTTATCGCTTCAAGCTCAGGTATCGGCTATATGATGTCGGATGCCCGCCAATTTGCCGACACGCCGGTGGTATTCGTGGGGATTCTGGTCTTTGCGGTAGCCGGGCTGTTGAGTGATACAATTGTCCGCTTGATCGAGCGCAGGCTGCTGAAATGGAAAGACAACTTTCAAGGATAGGAGGAGTGCAGCATGAGCGATAGTGTAGAAATTATTATCAATCAGGCCAAAGCAGTCAGAGAGGCCCACGATTATAGTGGAACGGCACCCATATGGTCCAAAAAGAAGACCAAGACGGCCCCGGTTGTTTGGAGACCATTGCTGTCTGATCTAGGGATTGGTGCCTTGATCCCAGTCGTAACTGTGGCGGTCTGGCAGTTGGCTGGCAGCGCCGGGTGGATCTCGAGTGAGTTCTTGCCCACACCGCTATCCATTGCGAGGTCTTTTGTCGAATTATTCGCCAGCGGCCAACTGCTGCATCATCTAGGCGTCAGTATCGGCAGGGCGGGAATTGGTTTTCTGATCGGCGGAATCCTGGGGCTATTGTTCGGCGTATTAACCGGATTGTTCCGCAGCGCGGAATATGTGCTGGACCCGAGCGTACAGGTGCTGCGCCTTGTTCCGCACCTTGCGATAGCGCCGCTAATTATCCTTTGGTTTGGTTTTGGAGAAGTTTCCAAGGTAGCTATTATTATGAGCGGCTCTTTCTTTCCGCTCTACATTAATACATTTGCCGGTATTCGTGGCGTGGATAACAAGCTGTTCGAGGTGGCCCGTGTGCTTGGGTTCAGTCCATCTCAAAAGCTGCTACGGCTGATTTTACCGGCGGCACTTCCCAGTATTTTGCTTGGCCTACGTCTGTCACTGGCTGTTGCCTGGATTGGTCTCGTCGTTGCCGAATTGATCGGTTCACAATCAGGGGTTGGCTTCCTTATCAATGAAGCGAAGCAGAACTCCCATACGGAAATCATTTTTGTAGGCATTATTATTTTCGCGGTTGTTGGTAAGCTGATTGACTCTCTTTTTAAGGTGATTGAACGGAAATTTCTGTTCTGGCGCGAAAGCTACCAAGGTTAAACAATTTGAGGAGGTCTATGCATATGAGCGTAGTAGCACAAAAAGGATCGTTGTATTTGACGGCAGACGTTCTGGTGATTGGTGGAGGTCCGGCAGGAACCTGGGCGGCGCTTACAGCAGCCGCTAAAGGTGCTAAAGTTGTGTTGGCCGACAAGGGGTACTGCGGATCAAGCGGTGCAACGGCGCCTTCCGGCACTGGCGTTTGGTATGTGAACCCAGACAAGAAGCTGCGTGAAGATGCCAAGGCCAGCCGCTTTGAATTGGGTGGACGACTGGCAGAGGACCGCTGGATGAACCGGGTGCTGGATCGCACGTACGAGAATATGAATCGGCTCGGTGTGGCAGGGTATCCTTTCCCGCTAGATGAGCACGGTAACCAGCACCGCCGGAGTCTGCAAGGACCGGAATACATGCGCTTAATGCGGAAGCTGGTCAAGAAGGCCGGGGTCAAGATTCTGGATCATAGTCCGGTTCTGGAACTGCTGGCTGACGGTCATGGCGTTGCCGGTGCGGCTGGTGTGCAGACGCAGACCGGTGAGACCTGGTCTGTGCAAGCAGGGGCAGTGGTGATTGCCACTGGCGGATGCGCGTTTCTGAGTAAGGCGCTGGGCTGCAACGTCCTGACCGGAGACGGGTACCTCTTCGCAGCTGAGGCGGGGGCAGCCCTGTCAGGAATGGAATTTTCGAATGCTTACGCGATCTGCCCTACCTTTTCCTCGGTTACCAAGACGGCTTATTACAACTATGCCAGCTTCTATTATGAGGATGGTAGTGTGATTGAAGGAGCGGGCTCGAAGAAAGGCCGGTCGGTCATTGCCCGCAACCTGCTGGCCGGGCGTCAGGTGTTCGCCAAGCTGGATGGAGCGCCGGAAGATCTGCAGCCGCTTCTACGGGTGGCGCAGACGAATTTTTTCTTGCCCTTTGACCGTCTCGGGATCAATCCCTTCAAGGATGCGTTCCCGGTTACACTGCGGCTGGAAGGCACCGTGCGAGGCACGGGCGGCATCCGCATCACGGATGAGAGCTGTGGCACAGGCGTCCCCGGCCTCTACGCAGCCGGCGATGCGGCTACGCGTGAGTTGATTTGCGGAGGCTTCACTGGCGGCGGCAGCCATAATGCTGCCTGGGCAATGTCCTCCGGTTCTTTTGCCGGGGAAGGTGCTGCTGACCATGCGCTGAGTCTGGGTAGACATGCGGAGGACCGCACGCCATCGGGTCTGTCTTCCTCATCACTGGTGGAGCAGCAGGTGAAGCCGGGAACAGCGGCCCGGACAGCGGAGCTTGTCTCAGCGGTGCAGGCGGAAGTGAAGCCTTATGACATCAATCTTTTCCGGACCGAGAAGGGTCTGACTTCTTCGCTGGAACGTCTGGGCGGATTGTGGAAAGAACAGCGTAATACGGAAATTCAGCGTACACCTGAAGGGGTTAAAGCACGGGAAGTTCAGGCAATGACAGCTACAGCACGCTGGATGTATAGCTCTGCACTTGCTCGAACAGAGACGCGCGGAATGCATAAGCGGGAGGATTATCTAAAGATTGATCAACAGCAGCATCATCGCCTCATCAGCGGTGGCCTGGATGACGTATGGGTCAAGCGGGAAGAGGTAGCGAAGGAGAGTGTTCTTCTGTGATTGAAGTCCTCAGTGCAGATAGTTGTATATCATGCAACCAATGTGTAGCGGTCTGTCCGACCAACGTATTCGAACGGGTGGAGGATGGAATCCCCGTCATTGCCCGGCAGAGTGATTGCCAGACCTGCTTCATGTGCGAGTTATACTGCCCGGTGGATGCGCTGTATGTAGATCCTGACGCCGAAGCCGTTTCAGGCGTGACCGAGGCAGAACTGCAGGAGCGGGGACTGCTTGGCGGGTACCGTGAAAAGGTAGGTTGGGGCCGAGGCCGGCAGCCGGTCGCGGGCCATGACTTTATGTATCAACTGTCGCGAAGAGCGGGGTTTTAAAGTTCAAATATAGGGTGAAGTTAAGATTCAAGCAGAAGACCAGAAACCAGAAACCAGAAACCAGAAACCAGAAACCAGAAACCAGAAACCAGAAACCAGAAACCAGGCGTTATTCTGGTGAAGTACCTGTCTTTTTAAGAGTGAAAAAGGGTCCAATCTCCCAACTAACAGCATTATTGCACCTTATTTTTCTTCATTATAGGAAAATAAGGGGAATAAGGGCATTTTTGTACCTTATTTTTCGAAAAATCACGCTGGACGGATATTCTGGAAGATTTAAGGTACAATATTGCACTTAATCTTCGTTAATCCTTAGATGCAGAATAATTAGGGTGCAAAAATGCCGTTAATTACACTCTGGAAATAGTTTTTAGGCTCTGTTTGTTATTTTTAATGCGTTCTATCTAGCTGTATAGATACACAAAGCTGAAAGTATGTCTGGAAATCGTATCGGCAATATTGTCTTCATATTCATTCCAACATTCAACATCGAGGGGAGAAGCAACAATGGCAAAGGCATTCAGAGAGAATCAAGGGGGACAGGGCAAACGGCTGCGTTTGCTGCTCATCGCAAGTGCAGTCATGGTTATGATGGTGCTTCAGGCGTGCGGCAACAACGCGGGATCAGGTGGTGGCAAGGAAGCATCCGCTCCGGCAGGTGGAGAGAAGGCTGAGGCTGCGAGCGGCGAGGCATCGGGAAATGTGCCTGCGACGCTTAACTTTGGCTATATCGGTTCCAACAAGCTGAATCTTCCGGGCGGAGCAGAAGGCTGGGGCTTTCACAAGGGAATTATCCAGGAAGAGCTGAAGAAACACGGCATTACTGAAGTGAAGCTTACCGGCTTCCCGAACGGACCCGACCAAACGGAATCCTTGATCAGCGGCCGGCTGGATGCCGGAAGCCTTGGTGATACACCTGCCATTATAGCGTATGCCTCTGGAGCAAAGACACGTCTCATCTCCCAATCCTCTGCGCATAGCGTAGGTTATCTGATTGGCAAGAAGAATGGTGCTAAGACTGTCAAGGAGCTTCAAGGCAAGACCATCGCCATCCAAAAAGGCTCCTTCATGCACCGCTATATAGCTGGATTGCTGAAGGAAGAGGGAGTGACAGGTGTTAAGCTTGTGCATATGCTGACTCCTGATGGAACAGCTGCCTTGGCCCGCGGAGATGTGGATGCCATCACCAATACAGGTGTGCCTGCACTTAAGCTGATTGATGAAGGCTATACCCTTTTGGACGATGCCACCCAGCACCCAACCCTTCTAGGTACAAGTGCAACCGTAGCGTCTGATGACTACTTGGCGAAGTTCCCTGATTTCCCGAAGGTATGGAATGAAGCGCGCGAGAAAGCCTTAGCTGACTTGAAGCAGCATGAGGATGAATATTATCAATTCCTTGCGGATATCGGTAATACAACGCCAGAGCTGGTGAAGAAAGTGAGTCCGATCAGCGATATCAAGGATACCGCGTTTACGGAGGAAGGCACGAAGCTGCTGGAAGGCACGAAGAACTTCCTGGTGGAAGAAAAGCTTGCTAAAAAAGATTTCAAGATCAGTGATTGGCAGCTGAAATAGCACTCAATAGCACTCAATAGCACTCAAAGAGCACTCAATATCACTCAGTATCACTCAATAGCACTCAATAGCACTCAATATCACCAAGAACAGAAGGTCTATGGGACATGGCCTGTAAATAAGGGGGAAACCGAATGTCTCAGCAGGATCAACAGTGGACGGCGGATGTGCTGGTGTTGGGCGGTGGACCGGCGGGAGCCTGGGCAGCTTGGAAAGCCGCCTCGCAAGGAGCAAAGGTCATACTGGCGGACAAAGGCTATCTGGGTACCAGCGGTGCAACCGCGCCTGGTGGAACCACGCTGCTCGTCATTCCGCCGGTGGCAGATTTGCGGGAGCAAGCTGTTCAGGCCCGGCTCCGGGCAGGCGGATATTTATCCGAAAATGCCTGGATTCACCGGGTTCTGGACCAGGTAGAGCATAATCTGGAACTGGTGGCCCAGTGGGGATATCCATTCCCTAAGGATGGGGAGGGCAAGCCGCTCCGGACGCATCTGCACGGGCCGGAATATATGCAAATCATGCGGCGGACGGTGCGCAAGGCTGGGGTTAAAATTATGGACCAGTCTCCAGCGCTGGAACTGCTGCATGACGAGCATGGTGTCGGTGGTGCACGCGGTATCAACCGCTTGACCGGCGAGACTTGGGAGATCCGGGCCAATGCCGTCGTCATGGCTACCGGCGGCTGCGCCTTTCTCAGCAAAGGTCTGGGCTGCAATGTGCTGACCGGGGAAGGGCTGCTGATGTCTGCCGAGACGGGTGCGGAGCTGTCTGGTATGGAATTCAGCCGCCAATATGCACCAAGCTTCGCCGACGGGACCGTCACCCGCGGGCGCATGCTGGCTTGGGCCACGCTGTATGATGCGGGCGGACGGCCGCTGCACAAGGGAGACCGCACCTTTGGCAGCCTGCCGGAGCTGATGCAGCAAGGTCCTGTCTATGCCTGCCTTGATCTGGCCGATACGGCGGAGAAAAGGGAGTTCCTCCGCCGGGCCCACCCGATCTTCTTCATGCCGCTGGAACGGGCCGGGATTGACCCGTTCCGGCACAAGTTCCCGCTAACCCTTCGCTACGAAGGGACCATGCGCGGTACCGGCGGCTTGCGCCTTACGGGCAGCGACTGCGCCACCACTGTCCCCGGCTTATATGCCGCCGGGGATGCCGCCTCGCGCGAGAAGGTCACCGGCGCGATCTCCGGCGGCGGAGCCTACAACGCTTCCTGGGCCATGTGCAGCGGAAGCTGGGCCGGGCAGGGCGCCGCGCAGTATGCGCTGGCCCAGCCAAGAGGCGCAGACAGCCGGCGGCTGCTCGCGGCAGGCCGCTATGGTTTGCCGGCTGGCGCCACCCACAGCAGGGCGCTGGACGCAAAGCCGCTGATCGCGGCTGTCCAGCGGGAAATCCTGCCGCTGCGGATTAACTACTTCCGCAGCGTGCCAGTCGTCCAGTCCGCCTTGCAGCGGCTGACGGACCTCATGCCCAGCCTGCACGGGAGAATCGCACCATCGGTGCAAGGAACCGTGCAGTCAAGAGAAGCGGCCGCCATGCTGATCGTCGGCCGCTGGATCTATACCGCTGCCCTGGCCCGCAAGGAGAGCCGGGGCTTGCAAAGTCTGGCGGAATATCCCGCCCTGGACCCGCGTCAGACCCACCGGCTGATCCTCTCCGGCATTGACAAGATCGTCACCAGCACAGAGAGCGTGCCTCACGCTCATGAACTGGGCAGACTTCAGGAGGAGCGGGCGATATGATCGAGCTAGTCAGTAAGGACCGCTGCATCGGGTGCAGCTTGTGCGTGAAGGTCTGTCCCACCAATGTATTCGAGATGCAGGGCAAGCTGCCCGTCATCGCCCGGCAGGACGACTGCCAGACCTGCTTCATGTGCGAAGCTTATTGTCCTGTGGATGCGCTATATGTGGCGCCACAGGGTGAGTGTTCCGTCGAGGTGAACGAGGAGGAACTGGTGTCATCCGGGCTGCTGGGAAGCTGGCGGGCCGAAATCGGCTGGAGCCGGGATTCCGAGTCCACGATGGCGGAGCGGGATACGACGCCTTTTTTCGAGACCTTCACGGAGCAATATAGGGGCAGGTAAGAGGCGGACGTCCGCATGCGTTTTTTTCTCCCTTCTTTTCTTCCCCTTCAGGAGCAAAATAGGAGCAGGGAAGAGAGGGCAACTGAACGCTTGAGTAATTACTTAAAGGGATTGGAACAGATTCGGCCTGGCCGGAGCTTCCAATCCCTTTTTGTGCTGAATAGATGACGGCAGATATCCTTACACGATCTCTTTTTGCACCTGATTTCGCTCCAGCAGCAGCCATATTTCATCGGCGATATCTTTTGCGGAATAGGGCATTTTGTTCATAATCCACCATTCCATGACCCCTACAGAAGCCGATGTCAGGAAGCGGACGAGGATTTCTTTGTTGGCGTGTTGATTGATACGATCCATAGATATCTGGTTGCTGATGCCTTGCATCATCATTTGCTGCATGTTTTGCCAGAAGTAAAACATCCCTTTATTGTTGAGCATGGAATAATAAAACAAATGATGCCTCTCAATGTATTCAAGGGCCAGCAGCAGCGAATCTCTGATCGGTAGATGGTGATCTTCATGATTTTCCGGAACACACAGCCCCCGCAACACCTCGGAGTGCTCCTCAATGCATTTCTCCAGGAGATCATATTTATCCATGTAATGTAAGTATATGGTACCTCGGTTAAGGTTGGCCCGTTCAGAGATTTGGTTAATGGTGATTTCTTCGAACTTCTTTTCGGCCATCAGCTCAATAAATGCCTTTTTAATGGCTGACCGGGTTTTTAGTATGCGCCTGTCCATCATTAACCTCCAATTTCTATTTCTGATTGATAGATTTTGAACAACAAGCTGTAGTTCTGTTGATTAATAAACAATTCCGCAGACATTAGCGATTGAATCCGGGCAACCCAGCCTTTAGATTTGATTTTATAGAACGGTTGTTTATAAATCAACAATTGTCAATCTAATATCGACTGGAGGAACAACAATGAAAGCTATAATTTTTAATGAATATGGAACCCCGGATGTGCTAAGAGAAGAGGAGGTTGCGATTCCGGTCATCCATGATGATGAAGTGTTGGTAGAGATGTATACCACGTCAGTTAATCCTGTGGACTGTTACATTCGTTCCGGACAGGTGCAGGAGATGTTTCCAGTAGATTTTCCACACATTTTGGGTGTTGATATTGCCGGAATCGTCCAGGCGACAGGGAAGAATGTAGATCACCTACAACCAGGGGATCGGGTCTTCGGGCTTGTGGATTCCGGAAGCTATGCAGCGTATGCAAGAGTAGATAAATCTGCTGTGGTCCGTATCTCTCCCAATATTTCTTTTGCTGAAGCCGGCGCTTTGCCCGCAGTTTCTATTACAGCCTGGCAATCGCTTTTTCACTACGGTCAGCTCCGTAAAGGAGAACGTATATTAATTCACGCCGCAGCTGGTGGTGTAGGGCACATCGCGATACAGTTGGCTAAATGGACAGGAGCCTATGTCATAGGAACGGCAAGCTCGCGGAATCATGATTTTGTTAGACAGCTCGGTGCAGATGAGGTTATTGATTATACTGCTGTTGATTTTACTGAAGTTGTGCATGCTGTGGATGTCGTCATTGATGGTGTTGGCGGTGAGGTTGAGAATATGAGCTTTAAAGTTCTCAAAGAGGGAGGCAAGCTAATCTCGCTGATTAACCGGGCCATTACGAGAAATGCTTCCCGGAGTGATGTCGAGGCAAGATTTGCGCTCATTCAGCCCCATGCAAGTGATTTTGCGCAGATTGAAGAATGGGTTAGAGAGCATAAACTGAAGGTTCATATTAACGGTGTTGTTCCACTGTCACAGACGGGAGTGGCCGAGGCGCACCGGAAAAGCGAAAGCCGTCATATCAACGGCAAGTTGGTTATCCAAATCAAGGAATAGGTTATGTGAAAATACTTAACAGGTTTATAAAAGTGCTGCGGCAGTTTTGTTTAAACCTGTTTTTTTCCTTTCTATTCTCCATTGACACCCAACTCTGATTATATTACTTTAATTAGAGTATTTAAAATAAAGTATAAGGTGGAGCTGGAGTATGAAATCATTTCTGAAGCACAAAGGGATTTTGGGTGGCGTCTTTATGATGATCTTTTATCAGATCATCATGATCGGGATTTTTATGGGCGGGTATAGCTCGATGCCTAAGGATATCGACAAGCTTACTGTGGCCATTGTTAACGAGGATCAGCAGGCTGGGGCAACGTTTGTGAAGGAGATTCAGGCGCAAATGCCTTTTCATGTCGTAACGAATCTGTCACTGGAACAGGCTAAGCAAGAGTTGGAGGATCGCAGCACCCATCTGGTGATGCATATTCCGCAGGATTTTACGCAGAAGCTGTCTGCGCAGGGAGAACAGGTGAAACTGGATTTTTTCATTAACCAGTCTAATCCCGCTACTGTAAGCAGTACCATGCAGAATGTTGTCACCCAGATCACGAACAAGATTAGTAAGCAATTACAGACCCAGAGCTTCGATGGTATTCTGCAAGGTATGAAAGTGCCTGAAGCCCAGGCGCAGCAGATGGTTGCTGGTGTAATGAATAAGGTGGATGCCAATGTCTTGACGACCAATCCACAGCCAGCCGGAATGCACAATCAGATGGCTCCAATGTTCCTGACGATGTCTTCCTATGTGGGCGCGATGATTTATTCCATGATGAGTATTGGCGCTTTGAATCAGTTGAGATCCCGCCTTGGCAAATGGAAAGCCTTCTTGTCCCTGCAAGGTGTCAATGTGCTGATATCCTTGATAGCCCCGCTTGTCGGCGTTTCATTGTACTTCGCGGTTCATGGTTATGGTGCAGAGACATTTATGAAAGTGTGGATGGTGCATTCACTGGAAATGTTCGTGGCTATTGAGTTTACGAGTATTTGCTGCCTGCTGCTGGGCCAGGCGGGGATGCTTCTGAATTTACCAATTCTGCTGACCCAGACGATTGCCAACGGTTCCGTGGTTCCACAGGAAATGATGAGCGGAGTGTTCAAGGCTGTCAGCTACATTTCCCCGATGTTCTATACACTGCATCTGGATTACAACTTGCTGTTCGGCGGCGGCAAAACGGGGGTATATCTCACAGGCCTAGTGCTAGTCGGTCTTGGAGCGCTGTTAATTAATACGCTGATCCATCTGTTCAAGACAGTAAAACAGCCTAAAGAAGCAATAGAACCTGCACCGCAGCCGCTTTTCATGTAAAATAACAATAGCGGGCTCAGAAATCTCCTCGTGGGCCCCTTTTAAATATGCATGAAGGAGAGGACACTATTGTCGCTTCAAATATTTATCCTGGGTATGCTGAGTGAGGGTGAGCATCATCCTTATGACATTAAGAAGAACCTCAAACCACTGGACAACACGGTGTCCATCAACGACGGGACGCTGTATTATAACTTCGAGGTGTTGTTGAAGAAGGGGCTTATAAAGAAGCTCAAAGTGGTGCAATCTGACAATCGTCCTGAGAAGACCACCTACGGTATCACGGACAAGGGAAGGATAATGCTGGAAGAGGAAATATATGATGTTTTCAAAAATTTCAGCGATATCCGATCACTGTATTCCTCGTTGCTATTTCTGGATAAGGTCGATCCCCATAAACTTGCTTATGTCATTGAGGAGGCCATCGAGAAGCTGAACAAAAAGGTCAGCCTCATAGAAGAAACCGATCCTGAGCTCACTATTATTCCGGTGGAGAGACGGGAAGCCGTTAGTCTGATTATGGATCATGCGAACCAAACGTATCAAAAGGATATCAACTGGCTCCATAAGGTGCTGACCACTGTCCGTGAGCGCGCCGGGGCTGAATAACAGCACAACAAAGGCTACTTCTAGTTACCGGGAGTGAGAACTGTGAAAATCGCCAGATTCGATCATTTGGTGCTGACTGTCCGCGATGTAGAGGCTTCCTGCCGCTTTTATGGCGAAGTCCTTGGGATGGAGATCATCTCATTCGGACAGGACAGGAAAGCAGCAAAGTTTGGACAACAAAAGATCAATTTCCAGCAGGTTGGCCAGGAGATTGACCCGAAAGCTAAGCGGCCGACGATGGGGTCCGGCGATTTCTGTCTGATTACCAGTGATTCACTGAATGATGTAAAAAAGCATTTGGCAGAGCAGGGTGTCAAGATTGAATTGGGTCCGGTAGAGCGTACAGGCGCACTTGGGCCGATGTACTCCATTTATATCAGGGATCCTGATGAGAATCTGGTTGAAATCTCTTCATATGAACCCTATGTGCGCATGCAAGGGAAATAAAAAGGATTATATTTTTATGCAGACAGCTCCTATTTAAGGGCTGTCTTTTTCCATTTCTAAAGGGAAGACAGGTTTCTTATTTGAATAATGATTCATAAAAACATATCTTCTTTGGATATTTGTGGAGAGTTGGATTTCGTAGCCTGAGATTGGCAAGTAGACCTTGATCTAACTGGGCAAAAGGGATATCCAGTGTGTTGGAGTTGACTTTTAATCATCGCTATCACCTCTAGGGTGTTAGTTGTATAATCATGGAAGGAGAATGTGGTTATTAAAGTTCAAGGCAGAGATACATAAAGACTATAAAAAGGCGGACTCTTGAATGAATTATGAATTGTTACGAGCTACTATAGAAGAAAAAGAAATCATAAAAAACTTAATGCAATTTTATATTTATGACTTTTCTGAATTTGTAAAATGTGATGTTGAAGAAGATGGACTTTTTGGGGCTTATCCTTATTTAGACGAATATTGGGAAGAAGTTAATCAACGGTTTCCTTATGTCATTAAACAAGATAAAAAATATGCAGGATTTGTGTTAGTAAGGTTCATTGAATCAGAAGAACGTAATTATTTTTCAATCGCAGAGTTCTTTATTATGAAGAAGTATAGAAAAGAAGGAATTGGTAAAGCAGTAGCCAAACAACTATTCGATTTACACAAGGGCGACGGGGAGGTTTATCAATTAGAAAGTAACCGACCAGCTCAAGCTTTTTGGAACAAAACCATTAACGAATACACTAAAGGGAAATTTAAAGAACGATTCGAAAACGGTCGAAGAATACAAGATTTTAGTAGTTAATTAAAGACCAACAAAGTAGGTAGAGTTGATTGTCCTGAATCATCAATATCCAACGGGGATTGACGGAGTGGTATGTAGAAAAACCTGAAAATTTTAAATGAACTTAACGGTAGACAACTTTTAATTAATTCTAAATCCAAGACATGGTAAAAAGCTAAGCTTATCGCCCTCGGTTCAGTCATTCTTGAATAAGGTTAAGGGGCAAAGAGGTTGGCAAATCGGACATTTAACACACAAAGAGGTATCCTCCAGCCATTCACGGCTTGGAGGATACCTTTTTGTTTTATTTTCCAAATAATTAATATTTTTTACCTAATCGTGTCAATAAGAGCCTTCATGCGTACCGGAATCTCTTCGCGCAGTTCTGGCCAGGAGACAAATGTCTCCTCAGGCAAGGGATAGGGAACATATTCGAACGAAGGCTGAAAACTGAAGGTTCGTAAATGCGCTTCGGCTGGCGGATCGATATGTACTCCTGGCTTGAATTCACCACTGAACATGTCCGGTTCCAGCACACCTTCGATTCCCGCTTCTTCCTGGCAGCATCTCTCGACGTTCGGGAGCAGCCGGAACAATTCTTCATGTGCGGCCATGGCGTGTTTACCAGGCTGAACATAGATTTTGATCACACCCTCATCTGTCAAATTGCTGCGGTCGCGCATTAATCCTACCAGAAAATGGCCATGGAAGCTGACTTCAGCGTACTCGATGCCACCGTCATGATTCAGGTATACCCAAACATGCTCCAAGTCATAAATATGTTGAATGTCATAATCGTAATAAATAGCGTACTCAATGACCAGGCTATACTTGCTGGTATCGACATGGACGATCCGGTCAAAAGAAACTGAGGGTGCGGTCGTCTCAAACACAGTGACTCCTACACGATGCGGTTTGAAGGGCTCCCGGCGGTCCAAATATAGTAACGGTGCAACGCGAAGTACAGTGTCCCAGAAGGGACGAAGATGGTCGACAACAGGCATTAGCAAAACCTCCAAGAAATAATGATTGATTTTTTTGTCCTATTCATTGTAACATTGGATTAAGCGCTTTACCTATACAATGAATATAAAATGATTGCATTTACATTTATTTAGTTTTGATAAGCGCTTAACTCACAAATAGGGAGGATACAATGACTACTATCCGCTTAACAATGGCACAGGCCCTATTAAGATTTCTGGATCAACAGTACATTTCCTGCGACGGAGTAGAAACAAAATTTGTTGCCGGGGTAATGGGAATCTTTGGTCATGGCAATGTAACCGGTCTTGGTGAGGCCCTGGAGCGAAGCTCAGGCAGTCTGAATTTCATTCAAGGCAAGAATGAACAGGGGATGGCACATGCGGCCACCGCGTTCGCTAAACAACACAATCGCAAACAAATTTATGCCTGCACCACTTCCATTGGTCCCGGTGCTTTGAATATGGTTACTGCAGCCGGAACGGCAACGGTCAACCGCATTCCGCTGCTGCTTCTTCCGGGTGACAACTTTGCTTCGAGACAGCCTGACCCGGTACTACAGCAACTTGAAGCCGGTCATGACTATACTATTTCGGCAGCCGACGCTTTTAAGCCGGTGAGCAGATTCTGGGACCGCATTGTCCGCCCTGAACAACTGATGACTTCGGCACTGAACGCGATCCGCGTGCTTACAGATCCGGCCGAGACTGGCGCGGTTACTCTGGCACTGCCACAGGATGTGCAGGCTGAAGCTTATGATTATCCGGCATCCTTCTTCGAGAAGCGTGTGCATTATGTAGAACGCCAACAACCGGCTCCCCAGACTCTGGAGAGAGCGATTGCTCTTGTGAAGTCCAAACGCAAGCCAATGATCGTCGCCGGTGGAGGCGTTAAATATTCAGAGGCGACGAAAGCGCTTGCTGAATTTGCAGAGAAATTTGGTATTCCGGTATCGGAAACACAGGCAGGCAAGGGCTCCTTGCCTTGGAACCACCCGCTCAACGTTGGCGGAGTTGGCGTGACCGGTGCTTTGGCCGCCAACAAGGTAGCCAAAGAGGCAGACCTGATTATTGGTATCGGAACAAGATATTCCGACTTTACGACCTCATCTAAATCTGCGTTTCATCCGGAAGCGCAGTTCCTGAATATTAACATCAACCGTATGGATGGCGCCAAGCTTGACGGCGTAGCCTTGACGGGAGATGCGAAGACGGTCATCCTTCAGCTCTTGGAAGGCTTGAGTGCTGCAGGTTATAGCAGTTCTTATGCTGACGGGCAGATCACCGCGCTCGGTACCGAGTGGAAGAATGAGGTAGACCGACTGTACGAACTGGAACATCCAGAAGGCTTCGCTCAGACGCGCGCACTTGGCGTCATCAACGAGACGATTGGCGACGAAGCCGTTATTGTCTGTGCGGCAGGCAGCTTGCCGGGCGACCTTCACCGCCTGTGGCGGGTCGGACAGCCAAAGGGCTACCACATGGAATATGGCTTCTCCTGTATGGGATATGAAGTCAGCGGAGCTTTCGGCGTTGCACTTGCAGAGCCGGAACGTGATGTGTACGCCTTTGTCGGAGACGGCAGTTATCTGATGCTCCACTCCGAACTGGTCACAAGCCTCCAGGAAGGGCGCAAGATCACTGTGCTGCTATTCGACAATCATGGTTATCAATGTATTCATAACCTGCAGCGCGGACATGGCAGTGATGGCTTCGGCAACGAGTTCCGTTATCGTGAACAGAGTACAGGCCGCTACACAGGGGCGCCGCTCCCGATTGATTTTGCAGCTCATGCCCGCAGCCTTGGCGCAGCCGCATACAAAGCGACTACACCAGAAGAACTTGAGCAAGCCCTCAAGGCAGCGAAGGAAGAAACACGCACTACATTAATTGAAATTCCGGTTCTTGCCGGTACAAATACCGACGGTTATGAATCCTGGTGGAATGTAGGGGTTCCCGCCGTTTCCTCGAGCACTAAAGTTACGGATGCGCATCAGGCAATGAACGAGAAGTTATCTCAGGCGAGAGTCTACTAGGAGGACTAAGTGATGACACGGTTTCCATTTCAATTAGGCGTTCACCCTATCAACTGGGTCGGCGAAGATGTTAAAGAGCATGGCAATGATACCACTTACGAGCAGATTTTGGACGATATACATTCCTTGGGTCTTAAGGGCACAGAGATGGGCAGAAAGTTCCCGACGGATCTCGCATTGCTGAAAGAAGAGCTGGCGAAGCGTGATATTCAGCTAGTCTCCCAGTGGAAATCCGTATTGTTCTCCGATCCTGCTTATCGTGAGCAGGAGCTGGAAGCTTTCCGGGAGCATGCCAAATTCCTGCAGAGCATGGGCAGCAAAGTTATAAGCACTTGCGAGGTAGGCGGCTCTTTGCACTTCGATCCGAGACGGACGCCAAATGAGAGTGAAGTCATTCGTCTTGATGAAGCGGGCTGGGCCAGCCTGGTAGAAGGCCTGAACGCTGCGGGCAGAATTGCCCAAGAGTATGGCTTGAAGCTGACTTACCATCATCACGGCGGCACTGCTGTAGAAAGCCCGGAAGAAATCGACAAGCTGATGGAGCTGACAGATCCACAGGCTGTATATCTGCTCTTCGATTCCGGTCATGCATTGTACGGCGGGGCGAATCCGCTGGATGTCCTGCGCAAGCATTATGATCGGGTGGCTTATGTGCATCTGAAGGATGTGCGTCCAACGCTGCTGGAGCAGGCTAGAGCAGACGGCGTGGACTTCGTCACCTGCATCCGCAGAGGCGTGTTCACCGTTCCCGGAGATGGTTGCATTGATTTCAAACCGATTATCGGCGAGCTTGTGAGCCGAAACTATACAGGCTGGGCGCTCCTCGAAGGGGAGCAGGACCCAGGCGAGCATCCGGCTCGTGAATATGCAGAGAAGGCACTCCGCTACTTGGAATCTTTACTATAAACGAAGGAGGGTGAACCTATTGTCTTACATTTTTCCTTCCGGAAGGAAGTTTGACTTTACTGCAATTGGCCGCTTGTGCATCGATTTGAATGCGAATGAGATTAACCGGCCTATGGAAGAGACAATGACGTTTACCAAATACGTTGGCGGATCGCCTGCTAACATTGCGATTGGCATGAGCCGATTGGGCCACAAAACAGCATTTATCGGCAAGATTGCCGATGACCAGATGGGACGGTTTATCCAAGGGTACCTGGAGAAAGAAGATATTGATACCAGTAATGTCGTTACAGACAAGACGGGTGCGGTTACAGGACTTGCTTTTACCGAAATCAAGAGCCCGAGCGAATGCAGCATTCTGATGTATCGCGACAATGTAGCTGACCTGAAGCTAGGCCCGCTTGAAGTAAATGAGGAACTGATTGCTAACAGCAAGGCCCTGCTTGTATCGGGTACAGCGCTCGCTGCCAGTCCTTCCCGGGAAGCTGTGCTTCTGTCTCTGGACTATGCCCGTAAGCATGGCACCACAGTCATTCTGGATATCGATTATCGTCCTTATACCTGGAATTCTGCCGAAGAAACAGCGGTATATTACAACCTGGCGGCAGAGAAAAGCGACATTATTATTGGCACAAGAGAAGAATTCGACAGCATGGAGCGGTTTGAAAATAATCACGAGCATAGCGACAGCTTCACAGCTTCCAAGTGGTTCAACTACTCTGCCAAACTCGTTATTATCAAACACGGCAAGGAAGGTTCGATTGCTTACACCGCAGAGGGACTGGAGCAACGGGCTAAATCCTATCCGGCGAAGGTTATCAAGACTTTTGGAGCTGGCGACTCTTATGCCGCAGGCTTCATTCACGGGCTCATGTCCGGTCTGACTATTGAGAAAAGCATGGAATTCGGCAGTGCGGCAGCATGTATCGTCATTTCCAGCCATAGCTGTTCAGAAGCCATGCCGACTGTAGCACAAGTTGAAGATTATATTGAACGCTGCAACCGCGGCGAAATCATAGCTGGCTAAGCAAAGCCGCTAAATCTACTATAAGCGAGGGACTACGATGACAACGAAGTTAAAGAACTGGATCGGCGGAGAATGGGTGGAGTCTTCCGCTGCACAATACGATGATGTGTACAACCCTGCTACAGAAGAAGTATTGGCGCAGGTGCCATTGTCTTCCAAGGGTGACGTAGATTCAGCGGTCCAAGCCGCCCGCAAGTCTTTTGAAAGCTGGAGCCGGACACCGGTTCCGCGCCGGGCACGCGTGCTTTTCAAATATCAGCAGTTGCTGGTGGATCACTGGGAAGAGCTGGCTACCCTGATTACGAAGGAAAATGGTAAAAGCTTGGGCGAAGCGCGTGGCGAGGTGCTGCGTGGGATCGAATGCGTCGAGTTTGCTGCAGGTGCACCAAACCTGATGATGGGTAAACAATTGCCGGATATTGCATCCAACATAGAATCGGGTATGTACCGTTATCCTATCGGCGTAATCGGCGGTATCACGCCGTTCAACTTCCCGATGATGGTACCTTGCTGGATGTTCCCGCTGGCGATTGCCGTTGGTAACACCTTTGTATTGAAACCATCCGAACGTACGCCGCTTCTGGCGAATCGTCTGGCTGAGCTGTTCCATGAAGCAGGCTTGCCAGCTGGCGTGCTGAACATCGTACACGGGGCACATGATGTCGTGAACGGTATTCTGGAGCATCCGGAGATTAAGGCAGTATCTTTCGTTGGCTCACAACCAGTTGCAGAGTACGTGTATACAACAGGTACCGCCCATGGCAAACGGGTGCAAGCTTTGGCTGGCGCGAAGAACCACTCTATCGTGCTTCCTGACGCGGATCTCGATTTGACGGTTAAAGAAATCGTCAATGCTGCATTTGGCTCTGCTGGCGAACGCTGTATGGCTTGCGCGGTTGTAGTCGCTGTCGGTGATGTTGCTGATGAGCTTGTTGAGCGTCTGTCTGCGGCTGCCGATCAGATTACTATCGGTAACGGGCTGGAAGAAGGCACGTTCCTCGGTCCAGTAATCCGTGGCGGACACAAGGAAAGAACTCTTGGCTATATCGAATCCGGGGAAGCTGAAGGCGGTGTACTGGTTAGAGACGGACGGAAGGATGAAGCTGTTCAGAACTCCGGCTACTTCGTAGGGCCGACCATCTTTGACCGGGTGAGCAGTGAAATGAAGATTTGGAAAGATGAAATTTTCGCACCGGTTCTGTCCGTGATGCGTGCAGATACGCTGGAGGATGCAATCGCTATTGCCAATCGTTCAGAGTTCGCAAACGGGGCTTGCTTGTTCACCAGCAACGGCAGCAGCGTGCGTCAATTCCGCGAAACTATCGATGCAGGTATGCTTGGTGTCAATCTCGGTGTACCCGCTCCAATGGCCTTCTTCCCGTTCTCGGGCTGGAAGAAATCGTTCTACGGTGATCTGCATGCTAACGGAACGGATGGCGTGGAATTCTTTACCCGTAAAAAGATGGTTACCGCTCGCTGGTAATCGATAATAGCAGCCTTACAACAACGAAATAGCAAATCCCCGGCTGTGAGCCGGGGAATGATTTACACCCCACTACGAAAGGCTGACGACTATGAAGAAGCTGAAATTCGGTATTATCGGCGCCGGCAGAATCGGGAAAATCCATGCCGACAACTTGATTAGACATCCGCAAGCAGAAATTCTCGCTGTGAGCGACCTGTTCGCAGGTCCGGAACTTGAAGAATGGGCAGCATCCAGAGGCATTGCTATCGTCACTAAGGATAGCGAAGAGATTCTGAACCATCCTGAGATTGACGCTGTATTTATCTGTTCTTCCACAGATACGCATGTTCCTCTGATCAAAAAGGCGGCAGAGCAAGGCAAGCATATTTTCTGTGAAAAGCCGCTCAGTATGGATATCCGTCAGACTGAAGAAGCCATCGAAGCCGTATCTAAGGCCGGCGTACAACTGCAAGTCGGCTTCAACCGCCGGTTCGATCACAACTTTAAACGGGTACGTGAGCATGTACAGAACGGTGCCATTGGTGACACTCATCTGATCAAGATTACCTCCCGGGATCCGGGGCCACCACCAGAAGCATACATTAAGGTCTCTGGGGGCATCTTCATGGATATGATGATCCATGACTTTGATATGGCGCGTTTCCTCTCGGGCAGTGAAGTTGAAGAAGTATACACACAAGGTAGCGTACTGATTGATCCTGTGTTCGGCCAATATGGCGATGTGGATACAGCGATTGTGACCCTCCGTTTCGCGAACGGTGCGCTTGGCGTCATCGATTGCAGCCGCAAGGCGGCTTACGGTTATGACCAGCGTGTAGAGGTGTTCGGATCGAAAGGCTCTGTAACGGCCGCTAATGATTTCCCGAATACGGCTGTTTTGAGTACAGAAGACGGCATCCAAAGCGACAAGCCGCTGCACTTCTTCCTGGAACGTTATAATGCAGCATATGTAGATGAAACACAGCAATTTATCGATACCCTCCTACTAGGCAAGGCAGTTTCGGTCAATGGAAATGACGGCTGGCAGGCGGAAAGAATTGCCCGGGCAGCGAAGCTTTCTATGCAAGAGAACCGTCCGATAAAACTCTCGGAATTACAATAAGGAAAGGTTGTGAAAAGCGTGAGCAAGCTGATTGTTAGTCCGGATTCCAAGCGTTCAGGAAATCATCCCGCTCTATCGGTAACACCGGAGTCCGCTGGCTGGACCTATGTAGGCTTTGAGGTCTATCGACTGAGTCCAGGCGAGACGTTAAGCCAGTCTACAGACGGAAACGAGGTATGTCTCGTGCTTCTGAGTGGTAGAGCAGACATCGCGACTGCCAATGCTTCCTGGCTCAATATCGGGCAAAGAATGAGCGTGTTCGAGCAGATTCCACCTTATTCTGTCTACGTCCCGAATGACAACCGTTTCAAGGTAACTGCTGTTACTGAACTGGAGCTTGCGGTATGCAAGGCCCCAGGCCACGGAAACCATGACGCGCGTCTGATCGCTCCTAGCGATGTAGGCGTTGAGGTTAGAGGAGAAGGGTCTACGCAGCGGTTCATCCATAATATTTTACCGGAGCAGGAACCGGCTGACAGTCTGTTGGTGGTCGAGGTATTCACACCGCAGGGGCACTGGTCGAGTTATCCTCCGCATAAGCATGACCGGGATGCACTCCCCGACGAATCACTACTGGAAGAGACGTACTACTTCCATGTGAAGCCTGAGCAGGGCTTTGCCGTTCAGCGTGTATATACGGATGACCGTTCCCTCGACGAGACGCTGGCTGTCAAAGATAGCGAAGCCGTGCTCGTACCGAAAGGTTATCACCCTGTTTCGGCGCCTCCAGGCTATGATGTATACTACTTGAACGTGATGGCTGGACCAACCCGGATCTGGAAATTCCACAATGATCCAGATCACGAATGGCTCGCACAGCCCCGCACTACTGCTCCAACTGAGAGTGAATGAGTGTTGCAAAAAGAGTATATTCATCGGATAATAACGTGATAGGGGTTTGACCGAAGAGAAACTATCCCTTAACAATCCGATAATAATGAGGCTATGCCATGAAAGCAACCACGATATATGATGTTGCGAAGGAAGCGGGCGTATCGATTGCCACCGTCTCCAACGCAATTAACGGCAAAGGGAAAGTAAGCAAGAAAAGGCGTGAAGAAATTCTGCAGGTGATGGAGCGGTTGAATTATCAGCCCAGTGTCATTGCGTCTGCTTTGATGGGGAAGAAGACCTACACGATAGGTCTTCTGATTCCGGACGTCTCCAACCCCTTTTTCTCTGAGATTGCGAGAACGGTAGAGGACCTGGCGCATTCAAGCGGCTACAGTGTCATCGTTTGCAGTACGGACAACAGGGATGAACGCGTAGAAAAATACATCCGGCTGCTGGAGCAAAAAAACGTTGATGGTATCCTGATCGGAACCGGCTTGGAGAATGCGGAGATTCTGGCGCTGCTCGCAGAAAAATCCTTTCCGATTGTTATGATTGCGCGGGAGGCCGCGGGCATTTCGGTGCACAGCGTCCTGACGGACGACTTCAGAGGCGGTGAGCTTGCCGCCCGGTATTTGCTGGGTAAGGGCCACAAGCAAGTGGCGGTTCTTTCGGAGAATTTCAAGGTGAGCAGCAGCTTTGAGCGGGTCAGAGGTTTCCGGTTTGGATTATTCGAAGCGGGGATTTCACTGAACCCGGAGGAGATTCTCTCTTGCGAGTCGAATATTAAAGACGGCAAACGGGCAGCCGCTGCGATCATACGCGGATCGGAACGTCCCACGGCTTTGTTCTGCTGCAACGATTTGCTTGCTATCGGCGCTCTGCAAGCTGCTAAGGAAGCGGGTATATCCGTACCGGAGCAGCTCTCGATCATCGGCTTTGACGATACCATACTGTCCACGGTGACGAACCCGACGCTGACAACCATTGCTCAGCCTATGGATCAGATGGTGAAGCTGGCGTTCGATCTGCTGATCGGCAGTCTGGATAACGCAGATGATATCAAGCAGAGAATTGTCATGCAGCCGGAACTGGTCATCCGGGAATCCACAGGCAGTCCGCCAATCGAATGAAGAGGATGGTCATAAAGAATATGGACGACAAGAGGTTAATTATCTTTTTTGACAGCGGCGACACCATCGTAGATGAATCGACCGAGATTCGGGACGAAGAAGGCATCGTTATCAGTGCGGATCTGATCCCTGGAGCAGATATCACGATTCAAACTCTGCATGAGAGAGGCTACACGCTGGCCTTGGTGGCCGATGGTGATGCACAATCTTTCAAGAACGTATTCAAGCAGCATGGACTTCACGATTATTTCAGCGCAATGATTATTTCTGAGAATATTAAAGCGATCAAACCTAGCCCTCGGATGTTCAAGGCCGCAATCGGCGCGCTTGACTTGTCTGAGCAAGATTTCTCCCGGACCGTCATGATCGGCAACAACCTGAGCCGTGATATGAAGGGAGCCAACGCACTTGGCATCACCAGCATCTTTCAGAGCTGGACGCCGCGTTATCCTCACGAGCCGGCGGATGAATCCGAACGGCCGACACATACCGTCAGTGAACCGCTGCAATTGCTTGAGCTCATTGAACGGCTGAATGCCGAACTGCAATAATAAGGCTGATTGCCTGTTGTATAGATTGTGCTAGAAAATATCATTCGGGGATAAGGACATCTGTCCTACTTTGAAAATTTGAAATTCAATCTATGCATGCCCTTTGTCCGAAGAATTGGTTATTAACCATCCTTCGGACAAAGGGCTGTTTTTTTATATTAGAGGTTTGACCACCACCTTGGGCCACGCACCGCGCGCCGGGAGGCGCACGCGGCGCGGAATGTATAGATAACAGGCTTATAAACACAACGCAATTTCGAAAATGACTCGGACGTGTAATTAACAGTCTTTATGTAGCCTAAGGTACAAAATAGAAATGAACCCTTCTGTATGCTTAGTTCACAAGGATTGCACGGCTTCAACTGACAAATGCGCCGAAAAGTTCAATTCACTTGATAGGGCATTGTAATAACGGGAATAACTCCTGTTATTTTGATTAAATTCTCTGCTTTTCTAAAAATAACTGGAAAATGTCCTGTTAATTACCTCATACCAAGATCATTGAGGAATAAAACAGGTATTTAACTGGAGAAAATCCCTTTATTCACAGAAAATAAGGTGAGAGGGGAAGATTAACGGTATATTTTCCTGTTATCAAATCCTTCCTAAGCTCGAACGTAGACTCAGGCGAATATTCCGGTGAAGTGTGGACTGCGGTTGTTGCTCCCTTATTTTTTCTAGGTGGGGAAGTCCAAACATTCACCGTAGTGACAAGCGAGCCTTCCTTTCGTATCTAAAGTTCGTCTAATTTAGTGATAAATGTGGCGGTTCTTGAACAGGATTGTACAATAGCTATATCGAACTATCTTTTTCATGAGAAAATGACTAAAGAAAGATAGCAATACGGAATTGAGGTAGATGCCATACATGGAAGAACAACAACATCAGAAGCCGGACCGGAAGCCGCTGTTATATTTGCAAACTGCTGATTTGGTGCTGGAGGAAATTCGCAAGCGTAAGTTGCAGCCCCATGATCCGGTGCCGTCTGAGGCAGAGCTGGCCAAGCTGTATTCTGTCAGCCGCATGACAGCCAAGCTTGCGCTGCAAATTCTGGAGAAGCAGGGGATTGTATACCGATTGGCGAGGCGAGGTACCTTTATGTCAGGTGACTATTCGGGACCGGACAGGGAGTTTGTAGCGGAGCAAACAGATGGGGGCAAGACGCTGGTCAAGCGGAGGATCGCCCTTGTGTTTCCGAACGTGGATGATTATGTGGCTAGAATTATAGCATCCGTTGAGCGGGAAGCCCGCAAATCTGGTTGTCACCTGCTTATTCGCATGACTACCGATAAAGAGGATGAGAGCACCAGCCTTCAGGAGCTATATGATGACGGAGTTGACGGAATTATTCTATACCCTCGAGGCAGAACACATTGCAGCGAGAAGGTACTGGAGCTGAATTTGCTAAACTATCCGCTGGTGATCATCGACCGGATTTTTCGCGAGGTTAACATTGATTGTGTGTATCATGACCATCATCAAGGCGCCTATAATCTGACGGCATATCTGATTCAGAGAGGGCATCGGGAAATCGGTTATCTCTCAATGCCATTCGACGGAGTGACAAGCCGGGAAGACCGTTATAAAGGATACATGCAGGTCATGCTGGATTATGAGCTACCTGTGAATGGGCGTAATATTAACCTGAACTGCTCAGAGGATTACATGCTGGACCTGAATGGCTCCAATCAGGAGCTGGTTGATTTTATGCAAAATAATCCTGACATGACGGCGGTCCTCTGTGCGGATGATTATCTGGCGACTTCTTGCTTGAATACGGCTCTGTCAATCGGCAAACCGGTACCTGATGAGCTGTCCATCATCGGGTTTTCAGATATCCAGCTCGCCAGTTTGTTGCCGGTCCCGTTGACCACAGCCAGACAAACCACCCAGCAGTTGGGCCACGCGGCAGTCAATCTTCTCTGCAAACGTATGGAGAATTCCAGGGAAGGAGCGGTATCGATTAAGGTAAACACGACCATTATCGAACGGAGCTCTGTACGGGATCTCAATCTCTGAATGTAACAGGGGTTTTCAGTCCTTAAGCCTATATGATCACATGTTCGTGATCGTATAGGCTTTTTATATGTCAGTGACATATGGAATTATTTTTCTTGGATATGGAAAACAAATCTCAGTAGTGTTATCTTCATCCCTAAAAAGTGCGAAAATATTGTAAAATATGGTCAAATACTAAAAAGTATGCTCGAAATAATTTACAAAACAAAGTTGATTTTATTATTGTATATGTCACTGACATAGATTACCCTGAGGGTATAGTTATCTTTAATCATGAAAGGAGGACCTTTTGGAAAGCGTTATCATACATCCTGAACATAGACCTACAGAAGCCTGAAGACATGCATGTTAGCAGAAAATGAAATCATTATTCGAAGAGGAGCCCGAATATGACAATCAAATCTTTGCTTGCAACATCGTTCTTGGCAGTATCTCTTATTTTACCGGTAGCAAAGCCTGCAATGGCAGAAGAAGCTCAGCCAGCGACGGCGGAAGACAACCAGTCAGCGCTGGCGGCAGATAATAATCCGGTAACCGTGTATCGGGATGGTGATTTTGGCGGCAGTTCCCAGCAGTTTGGGATTGGCCTTTACAATGTAAACGAGCTAAATGTCGTCGGCAACGACAAAATTTCTTCAGTTAAGGTAGCATCGGGCTACCGCTTGACCCTGTATCGTGACAAGGACTTCTCTGGTGACACTAAGCAACTAACCAGCGATGCAAGCTGGCTGGATGACTTCAATGACGCTACTTCCAGTCTTAAAGTGGAGAAGATTGGTGGTCCGAACAAGCCGGTGATTGCTTACTCCAATTCTCCTTATGGCGGATTCGAGCAGCAGTTTGATATCGGCAATTACAATGTGGATGATCTGAAGGCTGGAGTGGGGAATGACGCTATTTCTGCAATTCGTATAGCCCCGGGTTATAAGGTTACACTATTCAAAGATTATAACTACTCCGGTGCCTCCAAGGTTCTGACCGCTGATGCGATCTATGTAGGCAGTGACATTAATGATTCGGTATCCAGCTTGAAGGTGGAGGCCATTTCACCACAGGATTCTACAACCAGAGCGGTGCCAGGCAATGCTTACAGCGATACGGCCAAACGTGAGATTTTACAAACCTTTGCGCCAAGGATCTGGTTCGCCCAAGGAGAGACTTACTTCCCGGCTTCTGTAGAGTTCACGCTGCCTCATCTGGACCGCTATATCAATCCTGGCTCTGGACTGTATGAATTCAAAACTAAAACGGAGCTCAACCCTTATACACTAAAGCTCCCTTATTTCTCAGGCGATTTGGCCACTGCTCCAATCTATGCGTTCTGGGTAGAGAAGGAGTATAACAATGTCGATCTGGTATACTTCCAGTACAGCGCCTATGATCTTGGTAAGACCGTATTCGGTACAGAAGTAGGCGATCATGTAGGGGATTGGGAACGTGTAACCGTCAGATTGGCCAAATTCACGGATCAAGGCACGAATTTTATTAAACCGGTTCAAGTTTATTATGGTGCCCATTCCTTCGGCACAACATACAACTGGAATGAAGTAGATAAAGTGAATAATACCCATCCCGTAGCCTATTCTGCTTTTGGCTCCCACGGAATGTGGAAAGATCCAGGCAACCATGTGTATAAAGAGCTGGTCGTTACACAACTGATTGATGTAGCGAATCAAGGAACCGCATGGGATACATGGAACAATATTCAGGCATTCCAGTACTACCCGAACTCATTAACTGGCAATGGCCTCGGCAATGCGTGGCCGTCCTGGCTGGACAGAGATTACAGCAACCCGAACAGTCTCTCGGTGTACAAATTTGGTAATCCTGCCCAAGGCTCCTTCTTTGGACAGCCGCTCCTCGCTGGCGGACCTACCGGCCCGCAAGAAAAAGGCGCGCTTACGAACGATGTAGTTCTTGACTAATTTATTTGAAAAACGGAGGCATACAACCATGACTAGCAGAAAAAAAGTACACGTTGTTTTTAAGACTCACCTCGATATCGGTTTCACCCATCTGGCAGCAAATGTAGTAAAGCAGTACATGGAGGAGTATATTCCAAAAGCAATCGCGCTAGCTGCGGAGCTTGAAGCCAAAGGTGGCAAAGAGCGTTTCGTGTGGACCACAGGCTCCTGGTTGATTCGCTATTACTTGGATCATGCGTCTGAAGAAGGCAAAAAGGCTATGGATGAAGCAATCCGCAAAGGGCACATCGTCTGGCACGGTTTGCCGTTCACAACGCATACCGAACTAATGGACCCGACCTTGTTCCGCTACGGTCTGTCGATCAGTCAAGAACTGGATGCTCAGTTCGGCAAAACGACGATTGCTTCGAAGATGACAGACGTACCCGGTCACACCCTGTCGATGGTGCCATACATGAGCGAAGCAGGCATTCGCTATATGCACCTTGGCGTGAACCCGGCTTCTATGCGCCCAGACGTGCCGAAGCTGTTCAGATGGCAGGCGGCAGACGGCAGCGAGATCATTGTTAACTACGCTGGAACTTACGGTGAAGCAGTAGAGCTTGACGATCTTGACGATATCCTGCTGTTCGCGCATACCGGCGACAACTGTGGACCGCCAAGTGCAGAGGAGATTCGTGAGCAGTTCGAGCATATTCAAGAGCGTTATCCGGATGCTGAGATTATTGCTTCTTCGCTGGATGCTTTTGCTGAAAAATTGCTCACTGTTAGTGATCGACTGCCTGTTGTGCGTGAAGAGCTTGGAGATACCTGGATTCACGGCGGAGCTACTGATCCACTGAAGGTTGCTAAGCTTCGTGAGCTGCAGCGCTTGAGAGATAAGTGGCTGGCTGAGGGCCGGATCGATATCGCAAGCGCCGAATACAAAGGTTTCAGCGACGCCTTGCTGCTTGTTGTAGAGCATACGTGGGGTCTTGATGTGAAGAAATGGCTACCGGATTTCCGCAACTACGCGAAGCCAGACTTCAACAAGGCGAGAGAAGTTGACGATATTGACGTGAATGATATTCCGGCCAAATTCCAATACATCGGTGCATTCGCCATGGACGAGTTCGACAAGCATTCCAGCGGATTGTTTGCTTCCGAGACCAGCCGCCGCACATACTCGATGATCGAGAGCTCTTGGGCGGAGCAGCGCGGATATCTGGACACAGCTGTCGCAGCATTGAGCGAAGATAAGCAAGCGGAAGCACGGGCAGCGTTTGAACAATTGAAGCCAGTGAAGAATGAGTTGTCCGGGTCGTCTGCGTTTGTCAGTCATTCGGCTTACAACAGCGGCGGCTATGAGGTAGCCTTCAATGAGAACGGCGCTCTGATTCAGTTGATCGACGGCAACGGCAAGAACTGGGTGGATGCTCAGCATCCTTTTGGTGAATACGTCTACGAAACTTTCGGCACAGATGATTACAACAGATATTTCCGTACGTACATGCAGAACTTGCCTTTAACGCATCCGTGGGCAGATGCCGACTTCAGCAAGCCTGGTTTTGAGTTCGTGCGTCCGCTGCCAAGTCACGGCATTTACAAGCCAATTGTACGGGAGTTGCAAAAGACGAGTGGTGCGAACGGGGATCAATACTTGCTTCGTCTGTCCATGCCTAAGGAAGCTCATGAAGTATACGGAGCGCCAAAGGAATTGGAGCTGATCTACACCTTTGCCGGAGACGGTGGAGTGGACGTTAGTCTGCAGTGGTTCGGAAAAGATGCTAATCGCTTGCCGGAAGCCAGCTGGTTCAGCTGTGGCCTGAAGGTGGATAACCCGAATCTGTGGATGATGGATAAGCTCGGCGGTCCAATCTCGCCACTGAGTGTGGTGAAGGACGGCAACCGTAATCTGCATGCTATAGATCGTGGTGTTTTCTATGAAGGCGCAGACGGCCTGGCTTCGATTGCAGCGCTGGATTCTGCACTTGTTGCGCCTGGTGAGAGAAGACTGCTGCAGTTCGACAATACTTTTGTTTCGCTGGCAGGGGGATGGCACTTCAATCTGCACAACAACAAATGGGGAACAAACTTCCCGATGTGGTACGGGGATGATGCGAAGTTCCGCTTCCGTCTGAACACACATTCCAATCTTAAATAAAAGGAAATAAGCAGGGGTTTTACCGAAATTTGATGATCAGCTAATAATCCTAGTACATTTGAGTCCTATAATAGGACAAGTAAGAGGGATTAGCGGGTTGCAAATAAGGTAAAGCCCTTTTTTATTCATCTTAAAATAATATTGAACATTCTGTTAATTGCTTATTGATTAAGCGCTTAATTCCATGTATTATACAAATAAAGCGTTTTCATTTTGGTATTAACGATATTTAAACCGGTTTAATGTGGGGTAAGTAACAGGCCCATTATTATTTTAAAGCCCCTATTAAACCGGTTTAATATCGATTTTACATAGCATTCTATATTTATGTTAAATCGGTTTAATTCCACTTGGGAGGTGGGAGACAACTAGAGCAAGTTCCGCTGGACAAATCGTAAATCTAAACACGGAGGGGTTAACTTGAAAAGGGGAAGCAAATTGTTAATTGGCCTTATCCTTATGACTACGGCCTTGGGAGGATGTTCATTCTCTTCGTCTAACAACGTAGCTGAGAAGGTTAAGGAATCGCCGGATGTGAAAGAAACGATCGTCAAAGAGAATAATAACACTAAAGAGTCGCCTAATCTGGCTAAGTTGGTATCTGAAGGAAAGCTGCCCAAGCTGGAAGAGCGTCTTCCGGCTGCCAAGGACATTATGGTTGAGAATGTCGTTGATGAAATCGGAGAGTATGGCGGCGACTGGAAGATGCCCTGGAATGGCGTAGCTGACAAGTGGGGGATTGGTCAACCGACTGAAGAAGCACTGTTCCGCTTCAATCAGGAAGGCAATAAGGTTGAACCAAACGTAGCCAAAGGCTATGAAGTTAACGCGGATTCCACAGTGTTCACCATTCATTTGCGGGAAGGCATGAAATGGTCTGACGGTGTTCCTTTCACAGCCGATGATGTCCTCTTCTATTGGGAGCACATGCTGACCAAAGAGACTTTCGGTAAAAAGATTTACGATGCCTATTATTCCGTCGATCCGGCAACAGGCGATAGAGCGCTGGCAGAAGTCAAGAAGGTGGATGATTACACCTTTACAGTGACTCACAAGTATCCAAGCGTGCTCTTCCTGGAGCGTGTGGCCATTGACAACAAGTGGTTCTTTGCTCCGGCACACTTCCATAAGACGATCCTGCCTGAATTTGTAGGCGATGCGAAGACACTGGAGATCACCAAAGAGTGGGGCTATGAAGATCCGAAAACCTTCCTCATGGAGACCGGGTATACGGACTGGCTGCACTACCAAATCCCGACACTCCGTGCTTGGGTACCAACGAATGATCCTAACGGTGACCAATTCGTGATGGAACGCAACCCTTACTATTGGAAAACAGATAAAGAAGGGAAGCAGCTACCATACATTGACCGGATTGTAGCAACTAAGATTCAAGATCCAAGCCAAAAGGTGTTAGGTACGCTTTCCGGCGATTATAACTTGACTATTTTTGATTCCAAGGACTTCACAGTCCTGAAGGAAAATGAGAAAAAAGGCGACTTCCGCATCATTCCATGGACACAGCCATCCTGGTCCAGTGCCGGTATTCAATTGAACCAGACGACAGAAGATCCGAACCTGCGCAAGCTGTTCCAGGATATCAAATTCCGGGAAGCACTTTCGATTGGGGTTGACCGGAACGAAGTCTCTGAGATCGTAACCAACGGACTCGGCGAGCCGATACAGGCTTCTGTTCCGAAAGGGGTTATGGGGTATCAGGAAGGCTGGGATAAACAGTGGGCTGAATATGATCCGGAACGCGCAAACAAGATCCTCGATGAACTGGGTCTCACCAAGCGTGATAAGAATAATTTCCGTACCAATGCTGACGGTTCGGAACTGACGCTGACCATTGTAGAAAGCAGCACTGACAATGCGCCATTCCTGGAGCTGCTCAAGAAGTACTATGAAGAAATGGGTCTCAGAACGAATGTGAAGATCGTGGATGGTACTACCCAATTCGACATGAAGTACGCCAACCAGATTCCAATGCATACTGAGAATATCTCTGTCGCTAACGTAGCCTTCCGTCCGGATACCCTCGTTCCGCTTCGTGTTATGACGCCATGGCTTGGTCATTATGGACTCTACACGCAATCCGGCGGTAAAGAAGGCGTTAAACCGGAAGGTGATGTAGCGAAGATCTTGGAGTATTGGGATAAAGTTAAATCAAGCAAAACGCTTGAGGATATCAACAATTACAGCAATGAAATCGTGAAGCTGCATCAGAAGAACCAATGGGTGATTGGTTATGCAGGACCAACGCCAGTGCTGATTGTTGCCAACAATAAGATTCACAACATTCCTACCGACGCCATCTGGTGTGACGAATATCGTTCCCTCGGCCAAGGACATCCAGCGCAATTCTTTATCAAGCAATAAGCTTTGAAGCTTTCTTGTGGCAATAGCGGGGGATCACATCCCCGCTATTGTTTCCTTTTGAAATATAAGGATTTATATGTTTTACGTATAAATTATCCTTATATTTCTCGCTGAAACGGATACCGTCCCTTAGCGGACGGCAAAGCCGTTTCTACTTGTATCATTAAGTGTTGTAGAGGAGAGGATTGCAAAGTGTTTCAATACATTATTAGACGAATTCTTCTGGCGATACCTGTGGTGGTCTTAATCTCCTTCATCGTCTTCTATATCATTCAATTGCCGCCCGGAGATTATGTCTCCTCCTATGCGGCCAAAATGTCCGCTTCCGGCGATATTATGAGCCAGGCGGAAATGGATCAGATGCGGGCAAATCTGGGCCTGGATCGGCCGATCTATGAGCAGTATTTTATGTGGATGAAAAAAATCATTCTGCATGGCGATTTCGGATTTTCGTTCAACTATAACAAGCCGGTTATGGCCGTCATTCAGCAATATATGGGTCTGACGCTGGTTGTCTCCCTAGTTACTATGGCCTTTCATTATATCGTTGCGATTCCCATCGGGATTTACACAGCAGTCAAGCAGTATTCCGTAGGAGATTATTTCTTCTCGGGCTTGAGCTTTATCGGGATGGCTACCCCAAACTTCCTGCTGGCGATTATTCTGATGTTCCTGTCCTATAAATGGTTTGGCAACCCGTTACTCGGCTTATTCTCCCCCGAATACGTAAATGCGCCGTGGTCGATGGACAAAGTTAAAGACTTAATGCAGCATATGGTCATTCCTGTTATCGTCATCGGGCTTTCAGGTACGGCAGATCTGGTCCGCATTATGCGGGGTCAGATGCTTGACGAATTGAATAAACCGAATGTGGTGACTGCCCGCGCTAAAGGCTTGTCAGAGATGCAAATCTTGTTCAAGTATCCGACGCGTGCAGCCCTGAATCCGATTGTGAGTACCTTTGGCTGGTCCTTGTCCTCGATCTTTACGGGCGCGACCATTACAGCAATTGTATTGAACCTGCCGATTCAAGGACCGGTTATGCATAACGCCCTGTTGGGGCAGGACATGTACCTTGCCGGAACCTTCCTATTGATTATGGCTTTGCTGACAGTACTCGGAACCCTGATTTCCGATATTTTGCTAGCTTGGCTTGATCCAAAAATCCGTACAGAGTTCAGGGGATCTTAATCATGAGAACACTACCGTTATTTAAAGGTCAAAAACCAGCAGCCCCAGTCACCGCGGCACCTAAAGACACGGTTTACAGCTCGCAATGGCGGCTGATTTACCAGAAGTTCAAGAAGCACACACTGGCTCGGATCAGTATGTACATTCTGGGTTTACTATACCTCGTAGCTTTGTTTGCGCAATTCATCGCGCCATACGATCTGCAAAGCTATGATAGTAAATACGTCAATGCTCCGCCTATGGGTCTCCGGTTTGTGGATGCGGAAGGCAAGTTTCACATCAAACCGTTTGTTTATGGGCTGAAGACGGAACGTGACCCGGAAACCTTACGCAAAATGTTTGTTGCGGATACAGAGACAAGACACTCTTTCAAATTCTTCGTGAAAGGACAGGAATATAAATTTCTGGGCCTGATCCCGATGAAGACCCATTTGTTCGCGGTAGAAGAGCCAGGGCGAATCTTCTTGCTCGGTACGGATGGTATGGGCCGAGATTTGTTCTCCCGGATTGTGCTGGGCAGTCAAATCTCGCTCAGCATTCCTTTAGTCGGCGTGGGCATCAGCTTTATTCTGGGATTAATTATTGGCGGCATCTCCGGTTACTTTGGTGGTTGGCTTGATTCCCTGATTCAACGTGTAATCGAAATTATTCGTTCCTTCCCTACCTTGCCGTTATGGATGGCTTTGTCTGCTGCAATTCCGCCACGTATTCCGGTGGTGACCATGTATTTGTACATCGTTATCATTTTTGCGTTCATTGGATGGACGGATCTCGCACGTGTCGTCAGAGGCAAGTTCATCTCGCTCAAGAATGAAGATTATGTGGTAGCGGCAAGAATTGCTGGCGTAGGCAATACGAAGATTATTGTAAAGCATCTACTGCCCGGCTTTATGAGCTATCTGGTCGTAGCGACGACCTTGGCCATCCCCAGCATGATCTTGGGGGAGACAGCCATGAGCTTCCTCGGTCTAGGTGTCCGTTCGCCGGCGACCAGTTGGGGTGTACTGCTGCAGGAGGCCCAAAAGATCGAGAACGTGGCCTTGTATCCATGGAAGCTGCTTCCACTGGGTGCAGTCATTCTGACCGTATTGACCTATAACTTCATTGGTGACGGCTTGCGCGACGCAGCTGACCCGTACAAAAAATAATGTCACAAATACTAGGCAAGCGAGGGGATAGCATGGCAACTCAAGCGGCTCATAAGGAGCAACCTTTACTGTCCGTTCAGGATTTAAAGATCAAGATCCAGATGGAAAGTGGCATCATGAATGCCGTGGATGGGGTAGACTTCAATATTTACAAAGGTAAAACTCTGGGCCTCGTCGGTGAATCCGGCTGCGGTAAAAGCTTAACCAGCCGTTCTATCATCAGCATTAATCCGAAGGAATGTGAAACGAGCGGAACCATCACTTACAATTCGGAATCAGAGTCGGCGCTGAATGGTCTAAATCTTTTATCCCTTAAGCCCACTGGCAAGCAGATTCGTTCTATCCGAGGCCGGAAAATCTCGATGATTTTCCAGGAGCCGATGACGGCCTTCTCGCCAATGTATACGATCGGGAATCAGATTATGGAAGCGATCCGGACTCACCAGACGAAGGACAAGAAAGAAGCCAAGCGAATCGCGCTGGAGATGCTCAGCAAAGTCGGCATTTCCGACCAGGCGAAACGGTTTGATCAATACCCGCATGAATTCTCGGGAGGGATGCGCCAGCGGGCGATGATCTCAATGGCACTGTCCTGCAACCCGGAGATTCTGATTGCTGACGAGCCGACGACAGCGCTCGATGTGACGATTCAGGCGCAGGTGCTGGAACTCATGAAAAGTCTGCAGGCGGAGTTCGGCATGGCGATTCTGCTGGTGACTCATGACTTAGGAATTATCGCCGAGATGTGCGATGAGGTCGCGGTGATGTACCTTGGGAAAATCGTGGAACAGGCACCGGTGAAAGAAATTTTCAATAATCCGAAGCATCCTTACACCAAAGGCTTGCTCCGATCCATGCCTAGACTAGGCGGGAACAAGAGTAAACGGCTGGATTCCATTGAAGGTTCTGTCCCAATGCCAATAAACATGCCGCCGATGTGCGGATTTTATGACCGTTGCAAAGACCGGATCGAAGGCGTATGTAATGCACAGTCTGCACCGAAAATCACAATTTCTGACGAGCACATGGTTAGATGTTTCCTGTACGCGGACCAGAGAGAAGGAGAAGTACAATGACCAAACCTATCCTTGAAGTCCTCAAGCTGAACAAGAGCTTTCAAGTCAAATCCGACAAAGCGTTGTTCAAAAAGCCAAAGCCTGTTCATATCCTGAATGATATTTCATTCGAATTGCTTGAAGGGGAGACGCTTAGTATTGTCGGAGAATCCGGCTGTGGAAAAACGACGCTTGGGCGGTGTATCGTCAGGGGCGTTAATGCCTCTTCGGGCAGTGTCGTCTATCATGCAGAGGACGAGAAGGCCGTTGATTATCTTAAGCTTGACCGTAAAGGAATCAAGGCTTACCGAAAAGATATTCAGATGATTTTTCAGGACCCGTATTCCTCACTTAGTCCGCGGATGAACGTGTTTGATATTATTGCCGAGCCGCTGATTGCCAATTTTAAGCTGAGCAAGGATGAGGTGGAGGCTAAGGTCACCGAGATTGCCGAGAAAACCGGACTGAATGTAGGTTATTTAAAAAGATATCCCCATGCCTTCTCCGGGGGACAACGGCAGCGGATTGCTATCGCACGCGCGCTGATTACACAGCCTAGGCTGATTGTCTGTGATGAGGCGGTATCCGCGCTCGATGTCTCGATTCAAGCACAGATTATTAACCTGCTCAAAGATTTGCAGGAGCAATATAAGATCACTTATATTTTCATTTCGCATGATCTTTCTATCGTACAGAACATTTCTGACCGGGTAGCCGTAATGCATCTGGGCAGAATCGTGGAGCTGGCGTCAACGGAATCGCTATTCGGACATCCTCAGCATCCCTATACGGAGGCTCTGATGTCGGCTGTACCCCAGCCGAATCCTGAATTCAAGAAGGAGCGGATCATTCTGGAGGGAGAAGTGCCGAATCCAGCTAATCCGCCAAGCGGCTGCCATTTCCACCCCCGCTGTGCTTACAAGACAGAGAAATGTATCCAGGAAGTGCCTGAGCTTCGTGAAGTAGGTTATAATCATTTTGCTGCATGTCATTATGCAGAGAAGCTTCAGCTTCGCGGCGTTCCCATTGAGTCTGCCGAGTTGCAAGTGAACTAGTGTTGAAGAGAGGGTATTCCTAAAATGGCGAAGATTGACGATGTGGCCCGCCTGGCGGGTGTATCCAAAGGAACGGTATCCAACGTATTCAGTCAGAAGAGACCCACGAGCAAGAAGGTAACGGAGAAAGTGCTTCAAGTCTCGAAAAAACTGAATTACGTGCCGAATCATATCGCAAGAAGCCTGGTCACCAAGAAAACAATGGCGATCGGGCTGATGATTCCGCACCGTAAATTCTTTTTTAGCATGTTCCATAATCAATTTATTAACGGGGTGTTGTTGGAAGCCTCCAATTACGGATACCGTGTGCTGCTGGATATGATTCCGACGGGTGAGGTCAAGACGCCTTCGCTAGCCAGCTACCCTATCGATGGGGCGATTGTGCTCGGCCCAACGGAAGAGGATGACCGGATAAATCTCCTGCACCAGAATGAGATTCCGTTCGTCACCGTGGGCAGAATCATCAATGAGGGAATCCAGGATGTGTCTACCGTCAACAACGACAACAAGGGCATCATTCGATATATCTGTGAGTATCTGATCGGTTTGGGTCACCATAATATTATGTTCCTGAATGCTGGGGATCGAATGACCGTGGGGATTGAGCGGATGGAGGAATTTGTACGGGTATTGGAGGAACACGGAATAACTGTACAGCCGGAGATGATCTATAGCAAGCCGGACATTCACTCTGATGAGTATATAAAATATGGGTATGATGAGACGATGCGTACTTTGAAGAGTCATCCTGAGCGGGTAACAGCAATCATTGCCGATGATGATCGTTCGGCGCTCAGCGCGCTCAACGCCATCAACGAAGCCGGTCTCTCTGTACCGGAGGATATTTCTTTATTCGTGATCTGCGGCGATTTGACCATGATGCATCAGGTAAGACCTGCTTTGACGGGAATGGATCTGCAACCCTCTGAACTCGGGGTACAGTCGGTAAGACTGCTTATGCATAAACTGGGTGTGCTGGAAGGGGAATATGACAATAACTGGACCGTCCCTAGCAAATTTATTGAAAGAGACTCTTGCGCTCCAGTCAATAAAACGTAACCGGGAGTTCCAGGTTAGCGAGGTAACAAATGACAGCGATTACATCGATTGGCCATGCTGTACCTTTTGAATATTACGTTCGGATTCTGATCAGTGCCGTTCTTGGGCTGCTGATCGGGTTCGACCGGACCCACAAGAACAAGCCGGCAGGTGTGAAGACGTACACATTCGTCACGGTCGCCTCTGCCTTAATTACAATCGTATCTATTGAAAGTGTTGAAGTATACGGCCAGCTGCATAACCGGACGATGATGGACCCCATGCGTCTGGCGGCGCAGATTGTCTCCGGTCTCGGTTTTCTTGGTGCAGGACTGATCATGAAGGCTGGCTTTGAAGTAAAAGGCTTAACGTCTGCGGCGATGATCTTGTTCGCAGGCGGAGTTGGCATTGGAACCGGGGCCGGTTTCTATGGGATTGTAACGTTCTCGATTGTAGTGGCTTTCTTCTTCATCCGTGTAGGCGGGTGGATTGAGAAATGGGAGCACAAGAAGCTGGAATCCAAGGAGGAAAAGAAGGATTTAAGCGCATAGCTGTACCGCTATTCGCGGATAAAATCCGGAGAGCCCATGCTTCCGAAGCGAGCTTTCCTTCGGAAAGCTTTTAGGCGGCCGCTATCGCTCCTTCAGTTCCAACTTTCCCTCCATTCCGTTCCCCTTATTTTTTTGTTCAATCTATATAGCATATTGCTGTAAAAAAACGAGCTGCCCTCATTAATGAGGCAGCTCGTTTCCAATTTCAATTCGAAGTCCAATTCGATTATTCCCAACCCTCGATGCGTGCCAATTCCTTGCGTACAATAGGTGCGACTTTGGTGCCCAGCAATTCAATCGCGTGCATAAGCTCCTCATGTGGCAGTGTACCTGCGCTCAAATGGAGGAAGAAACGGGTAATGCCCAGGTTTTTGCGCAGCAGAATGATTTTCTCTGCGACATATTCCGGGTCGCCGACATACAGGGCGCCGCGCAGGCTGCGGGCGGCGTCGAAGGTCGCCCGGCTATAAGGCTGGCTCCAGCCGCGCTCGCGCCCGATGACATTCATCTGTGCTTGTATCGGCGGGTAGAGCAGCTCAGCAGCCTGCTCAGTCGTATCGCTGACAAAGCCGTGTGAATGGGTGGCGATTTGTAGCTTCGCAGGATCATGCCCGGCCTTTGCGGCAGCCTGTTTGTACAGTCGGACGAGCGGCGCGAACTGCTCTGGCATGCCGCCGATGATCGCGAAGGCGACAGGCAGACCCAGCACGCCCGCACGAATGGCGGACTCCGGGTTACCTCCGGTGCCGATCCAGACCGGCAGCGGGCTCTGAACGGAGCGCGGATAGACACCGAGGTTATGGATGGCCGGGCGATGCCCGCCGCGCCATGTAACCTTCTCGGATTCGCGAATCGCCAACAGCAGCTCCAGGTTCTCTTCAAACAGCTCGTTATAGTCATCCAGGCTGTAGCCGAAGAGCGGGAAGGACTCTGTGAACGAGCCGCGTCCTGCCATAATCTCTGCCCGGCCGTTTGAGAGGCCGTCCAGCGATGAGAAGCCCTGATAGACACGGACCGGGTCGGCCGAGGATAACACGGTCACGGCGCTGGTCAGCCGGATACGTTTCGTTACAGAGGCTGCGGCCGCAAGCACAATCTCTGGAGCGGTGCCCGCATAATCCGCCCGGTGATGCTCCCCGATGCCGTATACATCCAGGCCAACCTGATCGGCCAGCACAATCTCCTCTACAGCGTTGCGCATCCGCTGCGCATGACTCATAATTTCACCCGTTTTCAATTCGGGGGTTGTTTCCAGAAATGTACTAATTCCTATTTCAATGCGGTTTGCTGGTTCAGCCACTGCAATCGCCTCCTTATTTATAATTTTATATTACTATACTTTTTAATGTTTCTCAACTTTAGTAAGTAAGTTTTGTTTTGGTGCATTGGAATATTTGTAGTTATTTACCTGTGAATTCTGATACAATTGAACCTGCAGCCAAGCAATAGAACACCGGAATTGCTGACAATATAACTGGAGGTTATGTGTATGGCAGTCAAAACCAATGAGCAGATGGTGCTCGAATTTCAGTCGTTTCTCCCTTTCGTGGAGTCTTTGAAAGAAGCCCCTGAAGCACACTGGAATACACCGATCGGTGAAGGGAAATGGACAGTGAAGGATATTATTTGTCATATTATGCTGTGGGACAAGTACTTTTACGAGGAAGCCATTGAGAAGATCAAGCTGGGCCAGCCCTTAACATCAAGACATCTGGACTTCAATGAATTTAATGCCAATGCTGTTGAGCATGCGAAGTCGCTATCTGCCCTGCAGGTAGCAGAAGATTGTATTTTGCAACGAACCCGCATTCTAGATACAATTTCCGGATTAACCGAAGAGGAATACATACAGGAATACAAAGACGGAGACCGCAAGAAGTTCAGCATCCGCAAGCATTTGCGGGGCTTTCTCCCGCATGACAAGCATCACCGGAAGCAGATCGAGACCTTCTTAAGCAGACATAGATAACGGCTTTATCGACAGCAAGCTGGATTAATTGCGGGGACTGGACTTAACGTAATCACATAGGCGATTCACAGGCCGGGGCATGATTTTTATGCTTCGGCCTGTTTGTGTTCATGTTCAGTAAAATGAGCAGACATATGTCACTGTAAAAGGATGGAATTACAATTACAATGTAAGCGTTATCTTTTGTTTTATAAATAAATTATATCAAAGGAGAACGGTTATGCATTTGAAGAAAATCCCCTTTAACTTGCTCGTATTTTTAGGGCTTGGCCTCCAATACAGTCTGCTACATGTGCTTCCGTCTGGCCCTACACCCACCATTACCACCCTGGAGCTTGTCATCTATATTGCCTACACTATCATCGGTCTTGCAGGATTCTTTTACAAGAGCCGCAAAGTGCGAACGGAAGACATCTCCGGTATGGCAGCGCTCTTCTTCGGCGTACTATGGACCGTGGCGATCACCTCACATTTTCGCAAAGAGAGCTATACCGAAGTACTGACTCTGGTGCATTCTGTGGGTATTTTCACAGCGGGGCTGATCCTGCTTACCGAGCTGATCATCCTGTTCAGAGCTTGAGTGGTGACAAGGGTGCCAGCCAGCGGCATAAACAACAAAAAACGGCTCTGCCGCAAGTCTGCGGACAGGCCGTTTTCATTTAATTTATTTTTTTCAAAAAGAAAAGAGCTAGCCTTGAAATTCTCCGTTGTCATAGTTAAACTGCCATTGAATGCCGAACTTATCGGTGAGGTTCCCGTAACACTTACTCCAGAAGGTTTCTTGTAATTCCATGCCCACCTTGCCGCCATCCTCCAGCTTACCGAAGAGGGACTTGATCTCCTCGATATTCTTGCTGCTGTAAGACAGGCTGATATTGTTGCCTTGGATGAACGACATTCCTGGGAAGGTGTCCGAGAACATGACGTTGCTGCCATTGATGCTCAATCTTGCGTGCATAACCAGATTTTTTGCTTCCTCCGGAAGAGGGAAGTTCGGATCTGGTGGTGTATCGCCAAAGGTCATAATTTGCGGTTGTCCCGTTTCAAAAGTCTTCGCATAAAACTCTACAGCATCACGGCAGTTTCCTTCAAAATTAAGATACACGTCAATGGCCAAAGTTCTTCACTCCTCAGTTTTAAATGGATCGCTCATATTGTATCATTTCAATTCTTGATAATCAAAACTTGTCCTATATAGTAAAATGGCGGGAAGTTTGGTATAGCTTAAATATTATAGTGTTGTTAACTTTCTATTCACAAACCTCTGATAATCTCTAAACATGTTGGAGCGGTTGACCGTCCAATGTATAACGGATCATATGGAGGATAATCATGTTCACAACCCTGAAAAAGAGAATTGTTGCTTGTCTGATCATTTTGGCTGTCCTGGGCAGCGGAATTCTGTCTAGCTTGGCATTTCCACGGATATCAGTATCGGCAGCAGCCGGGCAGGCCAAGCCATTGGTGCATCAGATCGAAGCCCCTGCCAATCTGGATGATACCACAAGCTTAACTACGTTCGTGGACGGAATCATGGAAGAGGATATGAACCGGCTGCATATCCCGGGCGCAGTTATTTCGATCGTCAAAGACGGTCAGATTATTTTGACAAAAGGTTATGGAAGCTCCAATCTGGAGAAAGCTGCACCGGTTGATCCCAAGACCAGCATGTTCCGGATCGCCTCAACCACTAAACTGTTCACTTGGACGGCGGTCATGCAACTGGTGGAGGAAGGCAAGATTGATCTGGACACCGATGTGAATACCTACCTGAAAGACTTTAAGGTACCGGATACCTATCCCGAACCGATCACGATGCGCCATTTGATGACACACACAGCGGGGTTTGAAGAGGGGGGCGTAGGGTATCAGATCACGACGGACCCTGCTAAATTGCCGGGTTCGATCTCGGAAACGCTGGAAAAGCATAGGCTGGCCCGGGTGAGACCTCCAGGTGAGATGAGCTCCTATTCCAATTACGGCACCGCATTGGCGGGCCTGATCGTGCAAGATGTCAGCGGAATGCCTTATGACGATTATGTTAAGAAGAATATATTCGATCCGCTGGATATGAAATATGCGACGGTACAGGAGCCGTTGCCGGAAGCGTTCAAGCCTTACGCAGTTGTGGGTTACAACAGTGAGAACGGCAGCTTTACCCCCGGTACACCTACATATGAAGCAGGCTTCCGTCCGGCTGGGTCGGGTACTGTTTCGGCAGTGGATATGGCACATTTCATGATTGCTCATTTGCAGAATGGACGATATGGGGACAAGCAAATCCTTAGCGCCAATACTGCTGGGTTAATGCATGCAACGGCGTACCAATTCGATAAACGTATGCCGGGAGTCACACTTGGGTTTGCTGAGAAGAGCATCAACGGTTTGACCCTTATTACCCATGGCGGTTCTGATCCGATGTTTAATACTGAATTATACCTGGTTCCGGCCAAAAATATAGGTATATTCCTCTCCTATAGCGGAGGTTCGGGAAGTGAGTCGGCAGAAGGTCTGATTCAAGCCTTTTTCAACAAATACTACCCTGCACCCCTTCAAGAGACCCCAGTAGAATCTTCAATTACTGCTGAATCGGTTCAAAAGTATGCGGGTTCCTATGAATTTACACGTCGCAACTTCAGTGATATCGATAAATTTTTCAATTTTCTTGTACAGTTCAATGTCACTGTATCCGATAATAAATTGTCCCTGGGAAGCGGCAGTGAACAAGCATTTTACGCCCCTATTGGTGAGGATTTGTTCCAGCATGTCGGGGGTACTGAACAAATCGCCTTCCGCACCGATGATTCCGGCAAGGTCACACATATGATCTTGGGGGCTATCCCGGATATGCCGCTGGAGCGGACGCCGCTAATGGATCAGACCAGTTTCTGGTTCACCTTACTTGGAATTTCAGCATTTATGTTCATCACAGCAATACTTGGATTTATCTTTGGCAGACGCAAGATCAAGGCAATGTCTGTTCCGGAGAAGCGGGCGATCAGACTGTCGGCGGCGGCTTCTGGCTGGGGACTACTCTCCTTCGTTACGCTATTTCTGGTAGTGATGTCAATGGACCTCATGACGAAGCTTAGCGGCATTAGTACCGCGCTTTATCTCAGTTTGGTCATGCCGATCCTATTTGTGGGTCTGACGCTGGCATTATTGGTAGGAGTTATATTAGTCTGGAAGAACAGGTATTGGACAACATTCCGGCGTGTTCACTATACGCTCGTGACACTTTCAGCTGTGACGTTGGTTGTGTTTTTCTACCATTGGAACCTGCTGGGCTGGCAGTTCGGTTAAGGACATTTTTTACCTAGCATAGAACACTTATAATGGAAGCTTGAGAGAGGAGGGATGGTTGTGGCGATTATCCTTATCGCAGATGATGATGACAACATCCGCAAGCTGATGTCTTTGTTTTTACGTAAAGAGGGCTTTGAGATCAAAGAGGCAAATGATGGTGCCAAAGCGCTGTCTATTGTGGAGAACTCACGGGTGGATCTCGTTATTCTCGATATTATGATGCCAGGATTGGACGGCTGGGATCTGTGCAGGGAGATTCGGCGCTGGGATGCTAACCTCCCCCTTCTGATGGTGACAGCTAAATCCGAATCTGCGCATAAAGTAAAAGGCTTCCAACTGGGGACAGATGACTATCTGAGCAAGCCATTTGATCCGCTTGAGCTGGTAATGCGGGTAAAAGCGCTGCTTAAACGTTCGCTGGTGGTTACTTCCCAGTTAGTGCAGGTCGGGAGTGTCGTCCTCAACCGCCGCACGTTTGAGGTTACTCGCGGAGACGAATTGGTCAATATGCCGCTTAAGGAGTTCGAACTTCTGTTTCTGCTGGCGAGCCATCCTGGCCAAATCTTCACGAGGGAACAACTGATACAGCAGATCTGGGGACTTAACTATGATGGAGACGGCCGCACAGTGGATGTACATATCAGCCGACTGAGAGAGAAGTTTACCATTAAGGATGGACCCTTTCAAATTGAAACCGCCCGGGGGCTCGGATACCGGCTGATTCTGCAGTCATGATTAAGACCCTGTATGTGCGTGTGATTATCACGTTCCTGGCCATAATTGTATTCAGCCTGTTATGCTCCTTTTTTATAGGTCTGTATGTTTTTCAACAACAGATCAGTTACGAAGGTCAGAATGAAATGATCAGTGTGGGCAAAGAGATTATTCACCGCTATGATGACGCCAAGCCTGCCGATACGGATGAGTTCCTGAGGAGTATGGTTAAGGTATCTGCCTATCCGATTCATCTGTTTAATCATTCCGGCGGGCATACCTTTTACGGACTTAAGGATAATCCGGCTGTAATCATTAAACCCGAAGCCGTTAAACAAGTGCTGCAAGGACGGTATTACCGCTCCACAACGGAAGATCATGATACGTTCATCGGGATGCCTTTTCTGTTAAAAGGGGAGTGGCAGGCGATGTTCCTGCAGTATTCCGCCGAGAATGAGAATATCATCAACCGGATGATGTTTTTTGTACTACTGCTTGTGCTACTGCTCGGAAGCCTTTGTATTCTCATCGCTGCCAGATATCTGGTGGAGCCAATCAAAGTGTTGACCCGGGCGACAAGAAGGCTGGCCAAGGGTGATTTTGAGGTAGAGCTAAAGGTCAATCGGGTAGACGAAATAGGGGAATTGACCCGAAGCTATGTGGAAATGGCCGGGGAGCTTAAGCAGTTGGAGCAGATGCGGCAAGATTTTGTATCCAATGTCTCCCATGAGATCCAGACTCCGCTTACTTCGATCTCCGGGTTCGCTAAGGCTCTGCAAAGTCATGATCTGATCGTGGAAGAAGAGCGTAATGAATATCTTGAGATTATCATAGCGGAGAGTGGACGGCTGTCACGCCTGAGTGATAATTTACTGAAGCTAGCTTCACTCGACTCCGAGCATCATCCCTTTAATCCGGTGTTCTTTCATCTTGATGAGCAGATCCGCACCATTGTTGTGACTTGTGAGCCGCAATGGTCGTCCAAGGGCATTCTTATTGATCTTGAGTTGCCAGAGGCTGTTACGATCGAGGCGGATGAAGATCAACTGAAGCAGGTCTGGATGAATCTGCTAAGCAATAGCATCAAGTTCACCCCTGAGGGTGGGAATAGCCGTATTAGGATTGAAGTTGGTACAGCAGAAATAGCCGTTACCATAAGCGATAGCGGCATCGGGATCTCTCCGGAGGAATTCAGTGCTGTATTCCAAAGATTCTATAAAGTCGACAAGTCGCGGAACGGAAATAACAATGGCAACGGACTGGGGCTTGCGATCGTTAAGAAAATTGTGTCGCTGCATCAGGGGAATATTGAGGTGAATAGTGCAGTGGGAGAGGGCACGACGATCATCGTCAGACTGCCCCTCACTGTGCCCGGTGTCAGCGGGAATGACGAACACCGTGCATGATGAAATCCTTGAATTGCCGGTCGGTGGTCCGATCCTCTTCCGTAATCTGGCCCCCGCGCTGGCGGGTAATAATCACAGCTTTTTGCAAATACATGAAATACAGGTGGGTGGACTTCAGTAGGATGTCTATCCACTTTGTTTTGTCTTCCGGCGTCACCGGCTCCGTCTCCGGTTGTAGAAGCCTTGCAGACCAGCCCTGCATAGCTTTCTGGAAATCTGGCAACTCAGCGGGATTCTTGGAGAGGGTACTGTAGTAAACTCCGAAAATAGCATCGTAGTAGATCAGTGATTCGTTCTCCTCCCTAAGCGCCAAATATTTGTCCAGGATGGTCTCCAGCGACTGCTCGGGGTGTTCAAAATTAAAGTCAAACAGCAACTGCCCGAACATCCGCTCCAGATTCTCGACATAGATTTGGACAGCCAATTCTTCCTTATCCTTATAATGATGATACAAGGTTCGCCGGGAGATGCCGGCTTCTTCAGCAATCTGAGCCATATCGGTGCGCTCAATGCCCTGATTATTAAACAGTGCCAGCGCTGCACCCTTGATCATCTCCCGCGTCATTTGCATCTGTTTTTCACGCAGCTTCATTAGCGTTTCTCTCCTGCCTCTTTCCAGAATACCTTCCTTCTAATCGTACTGGACTTCTTCCTATTTCTCAAGGAACTCACTGCCGACGGAATAGCGTTTGTGGTGGTTGACGGCATCACCTAGCCAGTTCAGTAGTTTGATCCCATCCTGTTCGGCCTGATAGAAGGTGTCCCGGGTGGCAAATGTGTGCGGGGTGGTGCCTTTTTCTTTATCCAGCCCGTAGTCGGTCAGGTAGTAGTAGTAATTCGGCAGGGATGCCGCCAGCGTACGGACAGAGGTCCGCATTTGCTGTGACCATGCATCTATGTTCTGCTGATTTTGCGGTCCTGAGTAATCATTGATTTTGTTCTGAAAGTGAATCAGGACCTCGTCAAACAACGAATAGGACTGCAATAATACTGCATTGGCAGGTAAAAGATGGCCGTTAGCTGTAAAAGCCGCTCCGATGATATCCGGCTCAGCCTTATACCCAAAGGTTTTGGTGAAGTCTGCATGCCACTCCTGATCAACCACATTGGGCCATTTATCCGATTGCAGGAAAGAGCTGTCGGAATACTGATAAATCTCCGAGTCCTTATAATGGGAGGCGATTTCCTTTGCCCAGAAGGCGGAGCCGAACCCGCCCGCACTTTCGCCTGCGATCAGCAGCTTGCCCGGGTTGTCAACGTTGGCATAGATCCAGTCCAGACTGCTCCGTACATTGTTGCTCCCATTATAATGCATCGTGAAGGGAGTCCCGTCCTCTTTAGTGTATTCAGCGTTGTGGTTGCCGATATGAAAATCACCGGTTGTATAAGGGAGGTAGACGACATTCCATCCATGAAAGGGATTGGCGGGATTATCGGTATCCATCATTCCTTGCAGCAGACTTAGCATATAGAAGGGGATGCCTGGAAAATAATTACCTGTATCTCCACCTGTTATAAAATTCATCAGTTTGATAGGGTGCGCGGCACTCTTGGCATCCCAACTTGCTCCACCTCCGGAGAAGAAGATAATCCAGTTATTATTCTCACCTTTTTTATTCCATAGAAAATATTCGGAACCGTCACTGGAAATCACGTTTCCGCCCAAATTCATTTTATTCCACTTGTATGGCTTCACATCCGCAAGCTCGGGTATGGTTGTTGGCCGTTTGATCACGAAAGCGCTGATCATCACTACAGCGATCAAAATCAAACCCAGCAACCCAACCCCAGTAAAGATTGTAATTTTGGCCAATTTTCTCATCTGCATCACTCCTCAAAATGAGTATACATTAAGATAATTGGTTGCACAATGTGTGTAATTAAAACCGTTAAATCTCCTTTATGCATTATTTTTGAGTGCAACTGCGCCCTGATCACAAAGAAACAGCCGGCAAGGTGGGGATTTCCTCGCTCCGGCTGTTGTATCTTAGATTTTTTATTATGGACGGTTTAGCAGGTTCTGCACATCCTCTGCCACCTTCAGGTTTGCGTTCAGACCCGTGTTAATCCAGTAATCCCGATCCACGCTGAACACATGACCGGCTTTGACGGCCTCAAGATTCTTCCACACGGATGTATCATAGATGGAGGCCAGCTGCTGGTTCTTCAGCGGATCGGCACCGTCTACTTGCATGAGGAAAATATAGTCGGCTTTCAATTCCGGCAGACTCTCGAGGGAGATATCCTTCCAGTCGTTGCCCTGTGCTCCCGGAGGCACCTCTAAGCCAAGACCATCATAGATGACCTTACCGCTATAGGTATTCTCCTGCATCAGCGAGAAGGACTTGTCCGAGATGAGCATGATGGCTGCACTCTTACCGGCTGTTTGGTTCTGGAGTGCGGACTTAATGTCTGCAATTTTGCTGTCGTATGCCTGAAGAGCTTCTTTGGCTTGTGTGGCCCGATTCAATAGATCGCCAAGGGTGAGAAGCGTCTTTCTCCAGTCTTTGGTCGCGTCCTGAAAGACATAGGTCGGAGCGACTTTCGCGTATTTATCATACGCTCCATCTTGTACCCGTACCGCGAACGGCACGATGAACAAGTCCGGTGTGAAGCTCAATACCGCTTCGGGGTCCAGGCTGACAAAGTCCAGCTTAGGTACATCCTGCAGTTGTGGCTGCAGATACTTCAGGAGCAAATCACCCGCTGACCACTGAGCGACTGGCTTGACGCCAAGGGCCAGTAGCGCGTCCTCCAGATAGGGGGCAACAATACGCTGAGGGTTGGCAGGTATGACCACGTTATTGCCCAAGTCGTCCTTGACCGTGCGGGGAGCGTTCTCCGTAGACGAATTGGTTGTTTCCGGGCTAGCTGCTGGTACCGCTGAGGTCGTAGCTTCTGTCTGCGCCGCGGTTTCCTTGGCTGCAGTAGAAGCAGGGTCTGTGTTGCTGCAGCCGTATAACGCCACAGACAAGAGCAGAACCACAGTGGCTAGCTGAAATTTTTTAATATAAAACATGCTTTCCCTCCTGAGACTGAGAATCAATATCACTCAAAACAGCATACCCGCTAACCCTGCCAACTGACCATAGTCAATGTTAGGAATTAGGATGGACGATCCAAGGAAAATAACTTGATTACTGCTCTGAGTATCCGCTCATGTCCCATCGCCGAGTAGTCGAACCATGGGTCCGGCTGGATCTGCTGTACATGTCTATTGCGGACGGCGGTCATGTATTGCCATTCGGGCATTTGGGTAAGGTCTTGCCAAAGCGTTCTGGCTTGTGGATCGGTACCAATAGCTACAAGCAGGCGATCGGGATTAAGAGCAATCAGCTGCTCAATGGACAATATCTCGTAGGCAGGTTCGGCGCTTTGCGAGTCGGGAAGTCTTAAGCCCAGGTCCCCGTAAAGCACAGCACCTAGATTGCGACCGCCGAAGCGGTGGATTGACCCATTCAGTATATGAATCGCCAGAATGCTGCTGTCCCGAAGTCGCTCCTTCAGTTTGCTGCGGATCGTCGCTGCCTTGATCTCGTATTGAGTCAGCCAGCGCTCCGCTTGAACGGTCTCCCCGAGGAACTGGGCAACAATGAGTAAGTGTTGCCGCCAATCCTTCTCCCACCAAGGCACATAAAGTGTAGGAGCAATTCGTTCCAGTTCCCCCCGTCCAGCTTTGGGCAGCCAGTCACCCGCGATGATAAGATCTGGTCTGCCCGCCTGCAGTGCCTCCAGGTTGAAGAGCATATTATTCTCCATGGAAGGGTCCTTGAGGTGAACCGGAATTTGTTGCTCGTATTTGTGTTTATAGAAGAGGCAGAATTCCCGGTCAAGTGGCGCCGCGTAGGGGATGTTCTGCAGTGCCAGCATTTGCCCGGTCATGGGATAGTGGAAGGCTGCGATCCGGTTGCGATCCCGCTCAGCATAGCGGGAGGGAGACATTCCCGTCGCTTGCTTGAATTGGCGGCTGAAATAGAACGGATCTTTATAACCGACCGTCTCTGCAATCTGATGGGCGGGCGCTTCAGTCTGCTCCATCAGCCGCTTGGCGGCATTGATCCGTACGGAGGTCAAATATTCTATCGGGCTTCTGCCGACAATTTTTTTGAACAACTCCAAATAGTAGGAAGGGCTGATGCCAGCCATTTCGGCAAGGCTTTTGACAGACATGACTTCTGCATAGTGACTCTCCATATACTCTCTGGTATGCTCCACTGCGGTCCTGGTATCGTGAGCAGCTTGTCGGTCGATCCGGTACAGCTCATACAAAAGCTCTTGAAAGTATATCTGTCCACGGAATTGCAGCAGTGGATCATTCGCTTCGGATAGATCTACGACATGTTCACAAAGCCTTATATATGAGGCTGCCGCTGGAAGAGAAATGGACCACTTCACCGGTTTGTTTTCCTGCTCTATTAGAAAAAGGTAACCCTCCAGAGACGCCCCAGCAGATTGAAGCGAGTCGATACTTTGGGTATCTAGTACGGTAAAATAGGCTGTATTCCCTTGCCACCGGGAGGACTGGGATTTGGTAACGACAAGAAGCATGTCGACAGAAGGGTCTTGGGCTGGCAGGTTGCCCGTGGTTGCAGCCGGGTCGCCTTTTATTCTGGCAGCACGAAGCAATTTACGTAAGACGGGTGAATAATCAGGCTGTTTTTTCAAGTGAGGGCCCCCTTTCGAGATAAGCTACTAATGAATGATAATATTTCTCAATTAGCCTGTCAAAGTCGAAATTTTGTTGCCCTTGTGCGAAGTGGAATCTTCCTTCGATGAAGGGACTATGAATATATTAATTCCAATGGGAATACTAAAAATAATAATTGACATCCTTATGTCGCGATTATAATATTAGATTATCACATGATAATAATATCGAGACTGACCTGACAAACAGAGGTCTCATTTTCCCTACGGTGGGGAGAGTGAGATCTTTTTGTTGTGTATAATTCCGATTATACAAATTAATTTAATGTATTTTGAATAGAAAGGCATGGTGATTGGATATGGTTATGAAAATGAATGCGGTGGAATTATTCAAAGAGGTCAGAGTACATACGCAGAAAGGCTCGCGTCAGCAGAACAAAGGTGGAATATGAAAATAACTCGCGTAACGGCCAACTATTATTCCTGGCCCCGTACACGGGCAATCTCGAATGGTTCGCATACATGGAGTGATGTGGTACGCTGCGTACTCAAGATAGAGACGGATGAAGGCATCACCGGCTACGGCATCGGTAGCGCATCAGACGGAGAACGGCAGCTGCGTGAAGCGTTCGCCGTACGTCTGATCGGGATGGACCCGCTAATGACCGAGCGAATTTGGTCCACGTTGTGGGACAGCAAGCTGCACGGACGGCGGGGCCATGAGACCGCTGCACTGTCCTCCATAGATATGGCGCTGTGGGATATTAAAAGCAAATATGCAGGTTTGCCATTGCACCGTCTCCTCGGCGGCTTCACGGACAAGATGCTAGTCTACATCGCAGGTGGTTACTATATGGACGGCGAGGGCATTACAGAATTGCAGCGGGAGATGTTGTCTTATGTCGAGCTAGGTGCACGTGCTGTAAAAATGAAAATCGGGCGCCTGTCCATCCGCGAGGATGTGCAGCGTGTGCGTGCTGTACGCGAAGCCATAGGGCCGGATATTACCCTTATGGTGGATGCCAACGCCTCGTACCGTTATTTCGAGGCTATTCAGATAGCCAAACGTCTTGAAGAGTATGATCTCTTCTGGCTTGAAGAGCCGGTAGCTCCTGACGATTATGCAGGATATGAAAAGATTTCTGCGCATACGAGCATCACACTGGCCGCAGGAGAGCAGGAATACACCAAATACGGCTTTCGGGACTTGATCGAGACCGGCGCTGTTGGCATTCTCCAGCCGGACGCCCGCTGGATGGGTGGAGTTACGGAGTTCAGAAAAGTGGCAGCTATGGCTGAAGCCAGTGGCCTGGCCATTTCGGCGCATGGCGATCACCAGATCAATCTGCCGCTGATGGCCTCGATCCCCTGCGGGATCTGGATGGAATATTATCCGGCCGTGTTCGATCCCATGCTGGCAAGCTTTTATACTGAAGGCGCGGTTCTGAATGCGGATGGTTGTCTTCAAGTGCCGGAGGTTGTCGGCAACGGTTGTACACCGGACGAGACCCGGCTTGCTCCTTATCGGTTGAAGCTGTGAGGTTCTGTCGGCATTTGACATCTTAAAGACACAGGTGATCACGGTTGTAACAAAGAGAAAATTGAAGAATCACAGATTAAAGAAATACATGGGACTGGCACTGGATGATTGAAATACGCGTTGGAGGGTGAGGAAATGAGCAAGACAGCGGCGCACAGGGACCAAGAGATTGTCCGTGTGGAACCGATTCTGGCTGATATGCATGCTTTTGTGGAGATTGAGACGGCAAGCGGCTTGGTCGGCGTCGGCGAGATTGGGGTATGGGCACATCTGGAAGCTGCGGCTACACTGGCAGAGAAGGCCGGACGTTACTTGATTGGGCAGAGTGCTGACCGGATTGAATATCACTGGCAAGCGTTAACAAGGTTTGGCAGCTATCATGGCTCCATTCTGATGGGGGTCGTCTCCGCGATTGATATCGCGCTATGGGATCTAAAGGGACAACGACTTGGGGTGCCTGTGCATGAGTTGCTGGGTGGAGCATTGCGCGACCGCATCAGAGTGTACGGCCAGATCAGAGGAGCAAACCAGGAAGAAGTGATACATAATGTAACAGCGCTTAAGGCGGCAGGCTTCACCGCAGCAGGCCATCTGAATCCGTTCCTGGATGTCTCCTCGGACATTCCGCTGAACGCCACTTATGCCAAGCGGATGTCCTCGGCGCTGGAGGTGCTGAGCGCTGTACGTGAAGTTGTAGGTGATGATCTTGACCTCGGTATCGAGTTACACCGCCGTTTATCGCCTGGAGAAGCGATCAGCTTCGCGCGGTCATTGGAATCCGTGCGACCGCTGTTCCTCGAAGATCCGATCCGGCCCGATTCCATAGAGGCCATGGCCGAGGTCCAGCGCGCGATCGGCGTGCCGATTGCCACTGGAGAGCGGATCTACTCGCTCTATGAGTTTCAGCGGCTGCTTCAGGCAGGCGGTGCCCGCTATATCCGGCCCTGCATCGGATTATGCGGTGGCTTCACCGGACTGCGTAAGATTGCTGTGCTGGCGGAAGCTTACGATGTGCAGATTATTCCGCACAATCCGTTCTCACCGGTTATGCTAAACGCCAATCTGCATGCGGCAGCGGCGCTCCCGAATTTTCTAATCCTTGAATATCCGACGGCAAGCTATATTGACCATACCTTCAGCACGTCTCTGCGCGGCACCTCGATGGTTACTTCTGTTCCAATATTCGATGCTGGATATGTGACCGTCCCCGTCTCACCAGGACTTGGCACGTCTCTTGCCCCAGATCTTAGGGCAAAGCATCCCCCGAGAGAAATACCGATCAAGTTGCGTCATCATATCGACGGTTCGCTGGTGGAGCATTAGGGTAGAGGGTAGGCAACCCCTTAGTGGAGAAAGTAGAAAGGAGAAAGTAGAAAGGAGAAAGTAGAAGGGAGAAGGGAGAAGGGAGAAGGGAGAAAGGGCGTCCAAGCGTGGTATCAGGTCGATATCCTTATCAAGTGAGTGCAGCATAGATTATAGTACGCATTACAATAACAAACAAAGCCTAGTAGCTATTTCCGAAGTGCAATTAAGTGCATTTTTGTACCCTAAATACTCTGCAGCTAAGGATTAATGGGGATTAAGTGCAATATTGTATGTTAAATCCTCTATGATGCCCCTTTTAGCTCTCTTTTTGGAAAATAAGGTACAATATTGTTCTTATTTCCTTTATCCACCTCTTTTTCAGGAATATAAGGTACAAAAATGCTGTTAATTGAGGGGCAGACCATTCTTCATTGTTAAGAAGACTGCATGAATCTTAAATTCACTAATTAAAGACAGGCAAAGACCCATGAGGGGTACGCCTGTCTTTGTCTTTTTACACAGGGACTTGACGAATGTATACCTGCTGTTTATGTTTAAGTCATTTGAGGACGAACAGCCCCGGAACGGAGGACGCCTGCGTGAAATTACAGCAATTCAAATATGCAGTGGAGATTGCGGATAAAAGCTCTTTTAGTGAAGCCGCCAGAAGTCTGTTCATCTCCCAGCCCAGCCTCTCCAACGCCATTAAGGAACTGGAGGAGGAGATTAATCTCCCGATCTTCATCCGTACCCATAAAGGGGTCAGCGTGACGAAGGAGGGAGCAGAGTTCCTGAGCTACGCACGGCAGATGCTGGAGCATTATCAGCTCATGGAAGAGAAATATCTGCATTCCAAGCCAGCCAAGCAGCATTTTTCTGTCTCCACGCAACACTATACTTTCGCTATTAATGCATTTGTGAATCTGATCAAGGACTATGGCGCTGATGAATATGAATTCACGATCAGAGAGACGAAAACCTATGACATTATCGATGATGTCAGAGCCCTTCGCAGCGAGATCGGGGTGTTATATATCAACACTTTTAACGCCCGTATCATCCTAAAACATCTCAAAGAAAATGATCTGGTCTTCTCTGTGTTGTTCACTGCCCGCCCGCATATATTTATCAGCACTCAGAACCCATTGGCCCAACGGACAAGCGTGACAATTGAAGATCTGGAGGAATATCCCTACCTGTCTTTTGAGCAAGGCGACAATAATTCCTTTTACTTCTCGGAAGAGATTCTTAGCAACCTGGAACGCAAAAAGAGCATAAAAGTGACCGACCGGGCCGCGGTTGTCAATCTGCTTATTGGCCTAAACGCGTACACGGTTTCGACGGGGATTATTGGTGAGGAGATTCATGGCGATGATTTTATCGCGATCCCACTTGAAGTGGATGAAGAGATACAGATTGGGACCATCAGGCATAAAAATATGAATCTGAGTCGTCTTGGTGAACGATATTTAGAAGAGTTACAGCTTATGGTCAAAGATCTGGTGTAGCGCATGCAGAAAAGTTTAATGGCTATTGTTGCTTCAAGATATAGCTTTTAGCTATGGAATCCCATAGTTATTGAGATTTACCCTATAGAGGAAAAGGCCGTCTATAATTTCTTGTACATGAGCAGCAGACTGAATGAAATCTTTCGGATACTGAGGCTCGGGACGAGAAGGGATGGTACGGCATGAATAGGCAACATAGTGTGAAGGAGAAAAAGCTTGGCGTATGGACCCTTAGCGGTCTGATTATTGGCCCCATTCTGGGCTCGGGTATCCTGATGTTACCCTCTACAATCTACGAACTGGTCGGGGAGTGGGCGATTGTTGCTTGGCTGATCATTATCGGAGTCAGTTTGCTGACGGCATATATTTTCGGGGCGATCAGTATCCGTTATCCCGGCGATGCCGGTATTGCCAATGCGGTTAACCGTGCGTTCGGGGGACAGATCAAGGTGTTGTCTTCTTTGTATTTGATCCTGGGCGTGTCGGTCGGAGCGGCAGCCGTCTTACTGACAGCGAGTGAGTATTTGTCACAGCTTGGGTGGGGAGACCCCTTTTATATCGGATACGCTTTGACTGCGGTATGCGTGCTGCTGCTATTTTGCAGAATTACTGTTGTCGGAAAAATATCGCTGCTGATGTCCACAGTCTCTGCCGTGGTACTGTTCACAGGTTCAGCCGTTAGCCTGTCCAATTATCCTAAGGTTTTCGCTATTATGGATAATTTCCAGCCCCAATCCTTTGGGTATGCGGTGCTGATTCTTTTCTGGGCGGTCTTTGGGTGGGATATTATCGGGAATTACACGGACGAGGTGAAGGATATCCGCAAGACGACCAGCAGAGGGATGATTCTGAGCTTTATCGTTATTGCTGGTGTGTATCTGGTAGTGGCGGCGGCTATGCAGTGGAGTGACCCGGCAGGTGATGGAGGAGGACATTCCCTTGGAGGAATTATGTATCCGTTGTTCGGAGAGCGGGGGCAGCAGATTATTGCAGGGCTTGGTGTCTTCCTCTGTGCCTCTACCTATCTGCTATACGTAGGAGGCATATCGCGGCTGACTGCTTCCTTATCCGGGGAGAGGATTTTGCCGGCTTTTCTTGGACAACGTACGAAGCATAACACTCCTTTTGTCGCCATTAGCGTCATTGGGTTGGTGAATGCAGCGGTTATACTGTTCATGCAGATTGGAGCTTATGATATTAGCATGCTGGTTTTGGTCGCGAACAGCTTTCTGGGTATGAACGCGCTAATCGGAATTCTGGCAGGGATCAAGGTGCTGAAGAGCAGAGTGGTTGCTATTTTGGGAACGATTCTTTCACTGTTTCTGGTGGTTGTCATCGGCATGTATTCCTCCCGTAGCCTGTTGTTGATTATTAGTATTCTATGCGTATTCTTTATCTACAGGGAGTGGCGGAGCAGGAGGGTTTCTCAACATTAACCAGGGCATATTCAGGACAAAAACAAGGGCATACTCATGACAAAAAAGCGTCCCCGGCAAGCAGATGCTGCCGAAGACGCTTTTTTTCGTTACCTTTTAACCTAACACGTTGAAAATTCTCCCGGAAAGTCCCGTTTGCTCTGCAATTTCCTGGGCAATAGCATTCATCGCAGTCATGTCATGACGAAGGTAAGCTCCTAATCTGCTTTTATAATGTGTCAAAGTGAGATGGAGCGTATTCTATTACTGATCAATCTGAAGTCATTTTATCTGTCCGTTCTGCCAGCTTAGTAATTAATTCAACATCTTGATCTGATAATTGATCAAGAAAATATTTGCGTACTGCCTTTGCGTATATGGGACGAGAAGCATCCACTGCTGATTTTCCAGAGGGAGTGATGATGACTTGAACACCATTACCTGTATCTAATGGTTTTCTTAGGACAAGCCCGCGTTGTTCCATCCGCGTTAGATGATGGGACAATCGACTCTTCGTCCACTCCATCGAGTCGACTAATTCCTGTTGGCGAAGCACACCATTCCCTAAATCAACTAACCTAACTAATATACCAAAATCACCCTCTTCTGAGAGTCCTGTTTTCTCGGACATGTCTTTTACTACACGATCCATGATTTTCTTATAGTTGGATTTCCACATATACCATAATTGCATTTCCTCTTCATTTAGCCAGTCCTTATCCATATTCACATATCCTTTTCCTTTAGTTTCGTTATTATTCATAGGGAAATTATCACTAGCGTTGCATAAAAGTTGAACGCATGAATTGTCTAAATCTTCTGAAACGAAGGTTTTCTTGATGGACCAAAAGATTAAGCGGACGTTAAAAGGTACGAGCAAACGCACCGCAAAGGATTCAGCACATGGACAAGGATACCCTATTTTTTTCATTTGGTAAATGGCTTGTACCCATAGATTGTTGATGTATCAACTTCAAAGTATTATAGTAAACTCACTAGTGAGTTGAAGTGTCAACCTTAGGTATGCTATAGTGGTCCCATCAACAGGTTGACGTGTCAACTTGATGGTGGAGCAGATATATTACTAATATTGCTGATGCAAGAAAGGAAGGTATTACAATGCATAATAAACGTGTCGCCTTGGTTACCGGGGCAAATCAAGGAATTGGCCTTCAGGTCGCAAAGGATCTTGTGGCAAACGGCCTCACTGTACTGGTCGGATCGCGTAATTTCGAGCGAGGAGAGGCTGCAGCCAAGGAGATCGGGCCGGGCGCCATTGCGCTCCAACTGGATGTGACAGATCAGGCCTCAATCACCGCAGCAGCAGAGCGCATCCGCACGGAGCTTGGCCGCCTCGACGTGCTCATCCAAAACGCAGCGATCTCAAATACAGGAATGGGCTCTATGTCCGTGCAGGAGTACGCTAAATTGACCCTTGCGAGCAACGTGTCCATGGATGAAGTGCGGGCAGTATGGGAGACCAACGTGTTCGGCGTCCTTGCCGTTTATCAGGCGATGCTGCCGCTCCTGCGCGAGGCACCTCAAGCAAGCATAGTCAACGTATCAGGTGGTGTTGGCTCGCTGACGAATAACTCGGATCCGTCCTATGCCTACCGTACGTACTTCCGCCCTACCTACCCTGCTTCGAAGACGGCCCTCAACGCTATGACGCTCGCAATGGCGATTGAGCTGGAGTCGACCGGAATCAAGGTCAACGCAGTCTCCCCGGGCTTCACCAAAACGGCTCTGAATGCAGAGGGTACGCAGACCGTCGAGGAGGGTGCTTCCGAGATCGTGCGCGTTGCGCTGCTTGGGCCGGACGCTCCAACAGGAACATTTATGAGCGCAACATTTGGAACGATTCCGTGGTAATTGGTAAAGCTTAAACTATATTGCACATTGATGCATGAAAGGAAGGTATTACAATGCATAACAAACGTGTCGCCTTGGTTACCGGGGCAAATCAAGGGATCGGTCTTCAGGTCGCAAAGGATCTTGTGGCAAACGGCCTCACTGTACTGGTCGGATCGCGTAATTTCGAGCGAGGAGAGGCTGCAGCCAAGGAAATTGGGCCAGGCGCCATTGCACTCCAACTGGATGTGACAGATCAGGCCTCAATCACCGCAGCAGCAGAGCGCATTCGCAAGGAGCTTGGCCGTCTCGATGTGCTCGTCCAAAACGCAGCGATCTCAAACACAAGACAGGGCTCCATGTCTGTTCAGGAGTACGCTAAATTGACGCTTGCGAGTAACGTGTCACTAGATGAAGTGCGGGCAGTGTGGGAAACCAACGTGTTCGGCGTCCTTGCCGTTTACCAGGCGATGCTGCCGCTCCTGCGCGAGGCACCGCATGCAAGCATAGTCAACGTATCAAGTGGTGTTGGCTCGCTGACGAGTAACTCGGATCCATCCTATGCTTACCGTACGTACTTCCGCCCTGGCTACCCTGCTTCGAAGACGGCTCTCAACGCTATGACGCTCGCTATGGCGATCGAGCTGGAGTCGACCGGAATCAAGGTCAACGCAGTCTCCCCGGGCTTTACCAAGACGGCTCTCAATGGAGCGGGTACGCAGACTGTCGAGGATGGCGCGTCTGAGATCGTGCGCGTTGCGCTACTCGGCCCGGACGGACCGACAGGGATGTTCACGAGCGCAACATTTGGAACGATTCCGTGGTAATTGGTAAAGCCTAAACCTCACAAAGCTAGAATTCACTAGAACGAATTGTAGTGTGAGCATGAAGTTAGGAGAAGGTAAGGGGAGTAACGAGATAAGGCCTCCAAAATGTACAAATAATCTTGAATTATCCTGTGTGTGTAATCACACCTTCAGTCTTGGCGCTCTGTTACGCTGAAACGGACGATTGATTATCTATCAAGGAGGATAACGATATGTTTTGTTATCAGTGCGAACAGACGCCAGACGGAGGATGTACCGTAGTTGGAGTGTGTGGAAAGAACGAGACGATTGCGAGCCTGCAGGACACGATGATTTTTGCATTAAAAGGCATTGCTGCCTACGCGACACATGCAAGACAACTGGGATATACCGATCCTGAGGTGGATCGCATCACTCATGAAGCGTTATATATGACCCTGACCAATTCCAACTTTAATGTGCAGGAGCATCTGGAAATGGCGATGAAGGTTGGTAATGCCGCGGTACGAATTATGGATGTGCTGGACCAGGCGCATACGGATCGATTTGGCATCCCTCAGCCGATTACAGTGAGCCAGAACAAGATTGAGGGCCATTGCATCGTAGTGACAGGCCATAACCTGTATGCTCTCGAAGAGCTGCTGCGGCAAACAGAGGGCAAGGGGATCAACATCTATACCCACTCTGAAATGCTGCCTGCCCACGGCTATCCGGCACTGAAGAAATATAGTCATCTAAAAGGAAATATCGGTAAAGCCTGGTATGACCAGCGCCGATTGTTCGAGAAGTTTCCCGGCGCCATCCTTGCGACTACGAACTGTGTGATGCCGATTAAAGGGACGTATGCAGACCGCTTTTTCTCATATGAAGTAGCAGGGCTGGAAGGTGTGGAGAAGATCATAGGGGAGGATTTCACCCCGCTGATTGAGCGTGCGCTGTCGCTACCTGTGGCAGACATAGAGTCGGATCTTGTGCTTACCACAGGGTATCATCATGAGACAGTGCTGGGGCTTGCACCTGAAATTATTCAGGCAGTCAAGGACGGTCATATCCGCCGCTTCTTCGTGATTGCAGGTTGTGATGCACCAGGCAAAGGGGGAGAATATTACCGTGAGCTGGCTACCTCTCTGCCGAATGATACAGTTATTCTAACCACTTCCTGTGGCAAGTTCCGCTTTAACGATGTAGATTACGGGACTGTAGGGAACACGGGAATTCCGCGTTATATCGATCTTGGGCAATGCAATAATTCGGGCTCCACTGTAAAAATCGCACTGGCCCTCGCCGATGCCTTCGGCTGTACCGTGAACGAGCTTCCGGTCAGTATCGTACTGTCCTGGTTTGAGCAAAAGGCCGTAGCCATTCTGCTTGGACTGTTCAGTCTAGGCATACAGGATATCCGCATCGGGCCGAAGCCGCCTGAATTCATCTCAGAGGGTGTGCTGGACGTGCTTGTTGAAATGTTTGGGCTGAAGCTGATCACAACGGCCGAGGCAGATATGAACACTATGCTGGCGCTATCGTAATCGTACTCCGTCAGTTCGGCTAGGCAAATTAAGCACAGATTAAGGAGTTGCTTCGCACTTTAGGGTGCGCGGCAGCTCTTTTTTTGCGAAAGAATTCATGATTTCCATGACCAGCATGCGGGATGCCGTTATAATAGTAGAAGATTCAAGAGACAGAGGAGCGAGATTAACACATGACAGAGAAAACAGAGAATAAAACACAATTCCAGCAAGTACGAGAGTTTCACCTTGGCTTTAACTGCCCGGCCCCTGAGGCACCGGAAAAACTATCGGACAAGCTTGCGGTTAACCGTGCTTCTTTTATTATGGAAGAGGTAATCGAGCTGCTGCATGCTACTGCCGGTAATGACGAGCGCTTTGCCGCCTTTTACGAGGATCTTATGACCCGGGCCGCTGAGTCTTATCGCAAGCAACTGCAGAAATCCTATCCTGACGACCAGTTGATCGGGCAGATGGATGCGTTCACGGATATTTTATACTTCGCCAATGGCGGATTCGTAGAAGCGGGCGTGGAGCCCGAACCGATCTTTAACATCGTCCACGCTGCTAATATGGGCAAAATTTTCCCGGACGGCAAACCGCATTACAATGAAGTCGGAAAGGTCATTAAACCAGATAACTGGGAGCGCGACCACGCACCAGAACCTAAAATCCAGGCCGAAATCAACCGTCAAATTGAGCTGGGTGGAAAACGGTTCGAGTAGAGAGCGGATTGCATGTAACATTGTGTTAACAACCGCATAGTATGCTTAGTTCCCAATAATACAACCATGTATATTTTAGTGGGAGAGGGTGTTGTATGCCACAAATCAAACGTGTGCTCAGAAATCGTTGGTTTCAATGGATAGCCGGTATTTTTCTGATTGTGATTATTGCTTTCTCTACAGTATCTTTTCTACTGGTGAACTCTGTATCTGCTGCTTACAAAACGGGGAGTATCGAGGAAAAATATGCGTTACCCGGAAAGTATTCAGTCCAAACGGCGGAGGTCACGGGGAGTAAGGGAGAAAAGCTGTACAAAGTCTACTACCCGGAGTCCAAGGATGTCAGACATCCACTGATTGCATGGGGCAACGGAACGGGAGCACTGCCCAAACAATATGATGCGCTGTTCCGCCACCTTGCAGGCTGGGGATTTATCGTCATCGACAGCTATAGTACAACGACTGGAACAGGGAAAGAAATCCTGGCCTCGATTGAGTATATGCTGGCTGCGAACAATGACCCCAAAAGTCAGTTCTATCACAGGGTTCAGCCTGATCGAATAGGTGCGGCAGGTCATTCCCAAGGCTCTACCGGCGTAATTAATGCTCATACGAATTATAAGCGTGGAAGTGTGATCAAAACCGTCGTATCCATCGCGCTTCCGAAGCTTGAATTTTGCGATCCAAAGGATGTCTATGATACGTCTGCGCTGAAAGTGCCATTTTTGGTGCTGAGCGGTACCCGCGATTTTATCATCTCACCGGCCTCCTCCAACAAGCTGGAGATCAGCAAAGCTAAGCCGACCCTTCCGGTAATGATGGCGATGGCTAAAGGGGCTGCACATACAGCGATTGAACAGGATGGCGGACAGCACAGAGGATACCTGACAGCCTGGATGAGATACCAACTGATGGATGATGCAGAGGCCAAACGCGCTTTTATAGGTAAAGATGCGGAGATTGTGACGAATAGCAATTGGAAAGATGTCACTTCAGCTAATATGCAGAAATGATTCAACTGGGTATGGAAAACAGAATTACGGAATATAAGAACGGAGAGACCTAGTCTGACATGACATAGGTATCTCCGTTTTTTGTTATTGCAACGCTAGTGATTCGAAAGAAAAGGCAGATTCTCTTCTAGTAATTTCCCGACTTGTCTGGCTATATGTTCACAGTCAGAATTGATTTCATCCATAACGAAGGATTCCACAATACCTATAACGGCTGTGCTCAGAAAACGAATCTTAAGGTCCCGATCTTGCGTGATATCTCCAATAGGAATTTCTCCACCGATTTGTTCCATAAGACAATTGAGAAGTTGTTTTCTAAAAGAGACAGTGCTTTCACTTTTAAATAAGGCATAGAAAAAATCTTTCTTTTGTTCAAAGTAATGAAACCAAACGATTGTACTTTCTATAAAATCAGTTGCTTTGCTTTCGGCGCAAGTAGATTTGAGTTCTCTGATTTGTTCTTGAACGATCGCATCTAATAAGTCATTTTTATCAGTAAAGTGCAAGTAGAAGGTTTTTCTGCTGATATCAGCTTTTTCAGTAAGAGTCTTCACAGTAATACTATCAAATCCATCATGAAGTAGAAGTGTCAAAAAAGTGGATTGAATTGCTTTTCTGGACTTTTTGGTTCTCCGATCTATTTTTTCTTCCATATCAAACTCCGTTTCATACACAGTTTAGAATAAATGAGTATTACTACATGAATCAGTGAATGTGGTAATTGTTTTGTCCATCATTCTATTTTAAATTAAATATACAGGAGAGTATTAATACACACAAGGATCGAAATTGATTTTTGTGAAAGATACTTATTCTATTATAAAAACAGTAATGATAAGGAGAGAAAAATATGAATAGACCTCATGTTATTTGCCACATGATGACATCCTTGGACGGGAAAATAGACGGGGATTATATGAACACAGAAGAGGCACAAACTTTGTATTTGAAATATGTAGAAATCCAGGAAAGCTATAATCCTAAGGCCTGGATGTGCGGCAGGGTGACTATGGAAGGGAATTTTGCCTTTGGAGAAAAGGTGGAATTTAAGGGAGGTATCACTTTAGCAGTACCAAGGACAGATTTCATTGCTGATGCTCATGCTGAAAGATATGTAATTGCAGTAGATCCTAAAGGAAAATTAAGATGGACTCAAAACACAATACCGACATCGTTTCAGTTAAAAGTGGAATCACATATTGTAGTGGTAATCACTGAGGATGTAGCAGATGAATACTTAACATATTTACGCGATTTAGGGATTTCTTATATTTTTGGCGGTAAAGATCAACTGGATTTGTATGAAGTATTAAGAAAGATTAATACCTTATTAGGTGTCCAGGAAATGATGTTGGACGGCGGAGCTTATCTGAACGGTACTTTTCTAAATGAGGGACTCGTTGATGAATTAAGCTTATTAATTACTCCAACAGCCGATGGGGATACAAGTACACAAGCATTATTTGCCAAACCAGATTCTCTGGTGAAACAACCAGCGGCACGATTTACATTAAGAGAAGTTCGCAAATTAGAGTCTAACGGCATATATTTGAATTACACAATTAATAGATAAAATTCATAGCAAGAATCCACTTAAGGAGAGACTTAAGTGGATTTTTTGCGTTAGATTATACAACTGATGGATGATGCAGAGGCCAAGCGCGCTTTTGTTGGCAAGGAAGCGGAGATTGTCTTGAGTAGCAATTTGGGAACGGAAAACAGACTATTCAACAAACAAGGCAACCCATATAAATATTACATATATGAGTATCGCTACCGCTAAAGCGCTAAGTGGAACAATCCAAATTAAATGTGTTTTGAGTGGGTGCGCTATTATTTTCAATCTTTCTTTTTTTGGTAGTACACCTTCATTTGCTTTGTTTATAATTTTTGTAGCATGTTTTTCATCTATATTAAGAAGACTTTCCCATAGTTGATTGTATTGCTCTTTAACCTTTTCTTTATCAGGACTTTGTTTTAATAAAACCATTGTACCCTCCCATTATTGAGGCTTCACTCGTGTCGAACCTTCATTGTTGGGGCTATCAGAGACCATTTAATTCTACCAAAAAATTGAAATTACCGGAAGCTTGAAAAAATTGTTAGTGTAGATGATACTTATTTTGATCCTTATCGACATGAAAGGACGGAAAATCAAATGCTTAAATTAGTATCCTTTATATTTGAATTACTCCGGTTATGTATTTTACTTGCTTTGACGCTGCTGGTTTTAGGTGGATTGGAAAAGGTCATATATCAAGGGATATTTGGCCAGCCGCTTTATCATTGGAGTATGACATTGGGGAATATGATTTTATTTTTAGTGTTATACCGAAATTATTTTCAATTTAAAGGCTGGTATAAATCAGAGAATAATAAAAAATTGAATAAGATCTCGACAAGGAGTTTAACTTTAATCTCAATAGGGCTATTATTAATAGCAATTTGGATAGGCCAGTAGGGAACGGGGAGATTGGCACAGTAACTTAGAAGGCATATTTTTAATAAAAGTTTCTGCGGTCCTTCCATGTTAATATAGTAAAAGAAAGAGGGCAATATTTTGCCCTTGATGGTTGTCAGCTGGTAGCTTTTAAGTGTGAGAAGACGAAAGAAATTGGAGATTATTCCAACGAGGCTAGAACGGTTTTGGTGTTCGAGGTCGAATCTGTGGAGCATACTTTTAAGGAAATGAAGGGGAAAGGGATTCAATTTTTACATGATGAAACTATTCAAGGGCAATATGCTGCATTTGTTGATCCGTTCGGTAATGTGCATGAAATCGCTGAATTGTCCCATTGAGCGCCGTTATCTTTGATACAGACCCAAAGGAAGTGTTAAACGATGGATTTTGAAATGGTAATGCAGGAGCTTGAAGACCTTGGCAAGGAACGAACTAAGAAGATTTACCAATCGAATGGCGCACATGAACCGCTTTTTGGTGTGGCTACAGGCCAAATGAAGCCCATTTTCCGAAAAACAAAAATAAATCAAGCATTGGCTGAGCAACTTTATGCAACCGGGAACTACGACGCCATGTATTTTGCCGGGATTATTGCCGACCCCAAGGCGATGACCGTAGCAGACTTTGAACGTTGGATCGACGGCGCTTATTTTTATATGCTGTCTGATTTTGTGGTGGCGGTAACGTTGGCAGAGGCAGATATTGCTCAGGAAGTAGCTGACATTTGGATCGCAAGCGGCGATGAACTGAGGATGTCTGCGGGCTGGAGCTGCTATTGCTGGCTTTTGGGGAATCGTCCAGACGCTGAATTTTCTGAAAGTAAAATTGCCAACATGCTTGATCTTGTGAAAAATACGATCCATGATGCTCCCGAGCGCGCAAAATACGCTATGAATAACTTTATCTACACAGTTGGGGTGTCCTATGTGCCTCTCCATGATAAAGCGATTGAAACTGCTAAAGCAGTAGGTCCGGTTGAAGTTGACGTTGATAAGAAAAAAAGTAAATTTCTGAACGCTTCTGAACGCATTCAAACCGCAGTAGACAAAGGGCAGACTGGTTTTAAACGCAAGCATGTACGGTGTTAAGTGCTTTATGAATCTCTAGCTACACCAATTAGAAGATGCCAGGAATCTCCTGTGCGTCTTCTTTGTAGTTTCTTTGGAATCATTCCCTTGACATGGAGTTAACTCCACGAATTACGATACAACAGCAAGGACAAGATATAAGGGAGGATACAACAATGAAATATCGGATTCTGGGAGCAACAGGCATATCCGTTAGCGAAATGACACTCGGTACAATGATGTTCGGTGCGATGGGAAATACCGATCATGATGATTCTATACGCATCATTCATAAGGCATTGGATGAGGGCATTAACGTTATTGATACGGCCGATGTCTATTCCAGGGGCGAGTCGGAGGAAATCGTTGCCAAGGCACTCAAGGGCCGCCGGGAGAACGTCATCCTCGCGACGAAATTTGGTTTTCCAATGGGCGCGGATGTTAATCAGCAAGGCGGATCAGCGAGATGGATTAAGCGGGCTGCTGAAGATAGTCTTCGGCGACTGGGTACAGACTATATCGATTTGTACCAGATTCATCGCCCGGACTACAATACGGATATTAGCGAGACGCTGTCAGCCCTCTCTGACCTGATTCATGAGGGGAAAGTACGGGCGATTGGATCTTCAACATTCCCTGCGGAAGCTATCGTCGAGTCACAATGGGCGGCACAGCGTGGAGGACATCACCGTTTTCTCACGGAGCAGCCGATGTACTCCATCTTTACTAGAAAGCTGGAAGGTGCCGTGCTGCCAACCGCGCAGCGTTACGGAATAGGCGTTCTCACGTATAGTCCACTGAACGGGGGATGGCTGTCAGGGCGTTCCAATCCTAATGCCAGCCATCGGGCAGCGGGCAGACCATCGATGTATGACACGACAATTCCGGCTCTCCAGCCTAAGGTAGAGGCTCTAAGAAAACTTACTGCGCTCGCGGAGGAGACGGGCATTTCACTGCCGCATCTCGCTCTTGCGTTCGTCCGGTCGCATTCGGCTGTGAGCTCGGTAATCATTGGGCCGCGAAAGATGGAGCAGTTGGGCAGTCTTTTGGATGGCGCAGGCATTGAACTCAGTGAAGAAATTCTTGACCGTATTGATGAGATCGTCCCGCCAGGTACAGATGTCAATCCGGCAGATAACTATGCTGCTGATCATCCGGCCCTTGCCAATAAGAGCTTGCGTCGCCGATAATTTGTAGACAACCTGCGGTTGGATGTTAAAAGAGCTGTATCTCTATTGTCAGATAAGACAAACCGCGGAGATGCAGCTCTTTTTATATACATTTAATTTACAGGGTATACTGTCATATTCGCGCACTAGAAATGTCATTCATAAAGAGGATGGTTAAAAAGATGCCGACGTTTACAATTTCTGAAGTTTCCAAGAAGACAGGATTCAGTTATGACACCATACGTTATTACGAAAAAATAGGGCTGATCTCACGGACAAAACGTAAGGACAACGGCCAACTTGAATTCGATGGGCACGCTCTGGAGCGGTTAATTTTTATTAACTGTCTGAAACGCACCGAAATGCCTCTCAAGGAAATTCAACGGTATATGAATCTGGTAGACGAACAAAACTTAGAGAGCTGTTATGTCATGCTGGAGGACCATAAACAAAATATTGAGTCGCAGATTGAAGAAAGGCACGAGACGCTGAGAAAAATTCAATTCAAACTGGATAACTTTAATAGGTTAAAAAACAATCGGGATTTGGACGAACTGGTACGTCTCAACAAAAGTATAGATGTCTAGCGAAATTCATGTTCATTAGTCAAACATAGATAAGCTCAGCCATAATGCACATTTAATCGGGCTTTATAAATACCCCGGCAGCAGCTCTGTATTTACGTAATTTTTAATGAAAATCTTGACATAAATGACCATCTTGTCTATGAAACTTATTAGAGTATTGTTCAGCTCAATAAAGTGAGATCCCTAAACTCTAAAGGAGAAAAACAGATGACTATAATCGACAAATTAGCAACCTCACTCGACCGTAAAGACGAAGGTCCTAATCAGGAGCTGGCGAAATATATTGCCGACCGGGAGGATAAGGAAGCTGTGAAAGAACTCGTTGATAATTTGCATAACAGAGATAAGAATATTCAAAGCGATTGTATTAAAGTTCTCTATGAAATCGGAGTTATAAAACCGTCTTTAATTGTTGAATACAGCAAAGAGTTCGTAACATTACTTGATCATAGGAACAATCGACTTGTCTGGGGGGCTATGACAGCACTAGATATGATAACTCTAGAAAACCCGGAAACCATTTATTTATCACTTGCAAAAATTGTTGGAATTGCTGACAGAGGATCGGTGATCACCAAAGATCATGCAGTAAACATTCTGATTAAGCTTTGTTCTGTCGGACAATATGCTGATCATGCATTCAGCTTACTTATTGAACAGCTTAAGAAATGCCCGACAAATCAACTCCCAATGTATGCGGAGAATGCAATGTCCATCATTAACGATAACAACAAAGCCGTATTCATAAAGACGCTGATCTCACGACTTGACGACATTGAAAAAGACACAAAGCGGAAACGAGTCGAGAAGCTGATTAAGAAATTGAGCTGATTTTACCATGTGTTTAAAAAACATAGCCAAGAAAAAAAGAGCTTTTATAAGAAGTATTGAATTGTAATTAACGGCATTTTTGTACCTTAAATCGTCTGGAGCTAAGGGTTAGCCAAGATTAAGTGCAATATTGTACCTTAATTCTTCCATAATACCCCATCCAGTGTGCTTTTTCGAAAAATAAGATACAATAATGACTTTATTTCCCTCATTTGGCTATATTGAAGAAAAATAAGGTACAAAAATGCTGTTAGTTGGGAGGTTGCCCTCTTGTTCACTGTTAAGACGACTGGTGAAGGGGGATTTAACGCTTCTAGTGGTTGAAATCTGCCGACAGTTTATGTTTACGGTGCTAGCCTTCCTATGGAAAGCTTTAAGGTGAGCGCTTTGCGCCTACAATTCCAAATTTCCCTTTCGCTCATCTTCGCTTTATGACTAGCAGCAGGATCAGCGGACCCTCTACTTCTTCTTGAACCAACTAATCATCGACAACAGCAGCGATAACACGATGAACATGATAGAGATTGCCCAAGGATGCAGGATGAACACATGAGACTGCCAAGGCCACAGGTATCCACTCATAATGCTGTCCCTGCTTTCTTGCGAATCCAGGCCACCATCAAGAGAATAGCTGGAATCACGATAAAGAGGGGAATCCATAAGTTGTAAGGAAGGATCCGGGTCCCCACGAAGATGTGGTCAGTCACATTCCGTGCCATATTGCTGCCAATCCATAGTGTGGTCATGGTGACGATAAGAATCGGCAGACGTAGTGATTTGGCGGAGGTAAGCTTCTGGATAGCCAGAACAGCAGTTATCAGATGAAGGGATATTTTTAAAAAGATAGTCGTCATAAAGTACATCACGCCTAGAGCATCGAGGTTATCCAGAAAATCACTGATACTTAGTTGCCTCAACAACACCAGCAGAGGATAGATATTGCGTTGGAAGACGCCTTCGCCCAGCACCATAATCGCTAACATATCAAACACGGCGATAGTAACGCCGGTGACCAGCACGGCAATGATATTTATTCCGGCCAATTGCCCCGGTTTTCTCAGAAAGGACCACAACATCGCGAATTCGATGGTTTCGCCGAAGGTCTGCAGAATGCCAAAGGGCCAGACGGCCTTCCAGACTCGCCCCCAGCCTTCGCCCAAGAGGGGCTGAAGATTGTCGAAATGCACATTTCTGGAACCCAGTAGTAGAAGGATCTCCGCAACGAAGAGAAAGAATATAATCGGGAAAAGCAGCCCCGCGAACCTAAAGATAACTTCGACTCCACTGGATAGAAAATACATAATTACGAGCATCATGGAGCCAAGGATGACCCATGTAGGCGTACCTGGCAGCAGGGTGAGCGGGACAAGCTCCTTTAGATCGCTGATTCCCCGTCCTGCGTCATAAATAAACAGCAATGGATAGAACCAGGCAATGGGGATGCCCAGCCAAGGGCCAAATTGCTTGGGGAACCATTCAACCAAGGATAAGCCCGGCATCATGTTCATAAGAGCGGTGTAGCCCAGGATCATGAACATTCCAATGAAGGCTGAGAGCAGCATCGCAATCCAGGCATCACGCCCGGCGGGAGAGGCGAACCCGAAGATCACTGTCGTTCCAAGCTGAAACAACACCGTAGTCGCAAAGAGCTGATAACCCGATACCCTGACCATCCTGATTCCTCCCTTTCAGCCGCTTACTCAAGCTCTATGGATTTATTGGTTAACCCTACCTGCGTTATTGTAATGTGTGGAGTAATGTTTATCGGTACTTCAGAAAAAAGCTTCTCCCATTCCTTGGCATAGCTCTTGTTCCATTGCTTGGGGTGCTGGCGGTAGATGATATGCCCGAACCCTAGAATATCTTTTTTATAACTTAGTTGTGCCTCACGGCAGACCAATTCAATTCTGGCCTTAACATCTTCCGTAACCAAAGTTCTGACATACTCCAGATCTTTGGGACTACTCATGTCCAGCTTAGAAGTGTTCTCAAAGATAGAAATCTCCGCGTAGGGATCTACCGTTATCCTAATTCCTTTAGTGCCTGCAAGTGTATGGTATTTCGTGCTCGCTGTATGCACTTGTGCGCTGATTCGGCCGCCGCCTTTTTCCACCGGAACTTCGGCAGTTGTTACCGCATCCTTCATCCGGTTCTTCAGCCACATGGCTCCTCTGGTCTCTGTCTCATTCAGCCAGCCGATCAGCTGATCCTTGTGGAACACAGCCGCACCTCTGACGGATAGACTGCTAATCTTGGATATGCCTGGATCAGACTCGCCGCTATTTTTATCTGTCTGAGCGGGGATTAGCTGTACACGGGCTGCCATGGGCGTATTTCCCGGCGACACCAACATGTCCATAAATTGCAGGAGACGGACGCTTACATTCTTTTTGGATTTCGCTTCTTCGCGCATGATTTCAGAGGACAGCTTTTCGAATACTGGATTATACTCCAAGATATCTACCGCTTTGCCCTTGGCAAACAGAATATGGCTCTTGATTTGCGATTGCTTGTACCGTTCAAAGAAATCCAGGACTGGCAGTACGCCGCTGCGCGCCAGCTTCTCACCGATAACAATGACCTTACTGTGGTAAAAAACAATCTTCCGCTGTACTTTCTGCTGAATGTACCTGTAGGCCTCCAGAATGGTCTCCCCTTCTGCGGACAGGATCCAGCCTGCTTTGGCCTCCAGCTTTTCGCCTCCGGATTGGTTGGTCACACCTAACAATCGGGGGACGGCGAGTTCCAGCGAGAGCTGGATTTTTCCTTTATCCGTCTTGTCGAGACCGACGGCAGTAACGATAGCGACATCATTTACTTCCACTTTGCTCCAACAGCCCGTCAACAGAGGGAGAATCAGGAAGAATATCATTGACAGGATCACTGGTTTCACCTGCATTTTTCTCACCCCTCATCTTATTGTTGGAACGAAGCTTATGAATGGCATCAGAACAGAGTGCATGGTCTTGTTCTTATTCGCCAATTCCTTTGCGGCGATGAATGAGATTCCTCCAAGGTACCCGGAAGAGTGTATCCTTAAGATTATTCAAGGATAGGGGAGCTACGGGCGAAAGATAAGGTACGCCAAAGGAGCGGAGCCTAAGCAGATGGATGCATATGACCAGCAGCCCCAGGAGAATTCCGTACAGCCCCAGAGTTCCGGCCAGGAACATTAACGGAAAGCGCAGCAACCGTGCAGCGATCCCCAGGCTATAAGAAGGGAAAATAAAGGAGGCAATTCCCGTGAACGATACAATAATCACGAGGATCGCCGAGACAATGCCCGCCTGCACAGCGGCTTGTCCAATGACTAATGCACCTACGATACTTACGGCCTGTCCAACAGGGCGGGGCATTCGGATACCTGCTTCCCGTAATCCTTCAAAGGTAATCTCCATGAGAAGCGCTTCGATAATGGCCGGAAAGGGGACCGCTTCTCGTGAGGATGCAATACTAAGCAGCAGGTTGGTCGGCACCATTTCCTGATGAAAGGTTGTTACAGCAATATAAAGAGAGGGAAAGGTCAGGGCGATGAACGCCAGCCAGTATCGTAGCCACCGGGTGGCTGTCGATATCATGTACCGCTGATAGTAATCCTCCGGCGACTGCATCAGTCCCAGAAAAGTGATAGGCAACACCAAAGCGAACGGCGTATTGTCAATCAGTAAACCGACTTTACCTTCTAGCAGAGCTGCAGCGACCCGGTCCGGGCGTTCTGTACTAAGGACTTGGGGAAACGGCGAATAGGTATTATCCTCGATCAATTCTTCAATATATCCGCTCTCCAGAATCGCATCGATTTTTATGCGGCCAAGCCGTGTGCGCACTTCATCCAATAGCTCTGTCTTTGCGACTCCGTCCAGATACACTAGGACAATGTCTGTATTGGACACATCGCCAATGGTCAGTGGCTCCATTTTGAGTTTATTCGTCTTAAGCCTGGTGCGCAGAAGACTCGTATTGGTACGTAGCTTTTCGGTAAAACCCTCCCGGGGTCCACGAATAGTAGGCTCAGAGGCCGCTTCTTCGACCGCTCGTGCTTCACGCTCTTTCATATCGAAGATCAGAGCTTCGGAAGAACCCTCCAGAATGAGTATGGTGTCACCGTTCGTTATGGCAGATGCGATGATACGCATCTCACTCTCTAGCTTGCTCTGGCAGGCAGATACAATGCTTTTTTGCAAAATCGCTTGGACATTGTGATGCTTGACTTGTTCATTCAGCTTGAGTTCCAATTGGCTGCGACCGTGCAGCAAGGGAGTAATGATGTGCATGTCCACAAGAGATACATCCACTAATCCGTCTATGAAAATAATAATGCCGCGGTAACCATCGCAGACCAGCAGTTCTTTGAATACGATGTCGCTTGAACGGTCAAAGTTCTCTCTGAAGAACGCCAAGTCGGCTTCGAAATTACCGCTTAGTGTAGAGCCCATCGGGGAATTCCCCCTGGACAACTGTGGGGTTGGCAGCTTTTTGTGTGATTTACGATCTCTTAAGAGCCATTTGAGCATATTTACATCCTTAGATGGGTCTGACTTGATAGTTCTATGCTATTATGCGCAATTTTCATGGAATTATATTCTTGGATAAAAAGGCGCCATAATACTCAATGAATAGCAGTAACGGGTCGATGTATTTTAGCTAAAATATGGCGAATTTTTTTTAACTCATTCTTTACAATCCATAAATTGCCACCTGTCGTTATACTAAATAAAGATAACTGTTGGAGGAATTTATAATGATTACAGAGTTAAGAACTCAAGAATTCTATAAAATAAAACATCTGACGGACCCCTGCAACAACATAGAGGTAAGGGCTGTTGCCGAAGGTATCAACCCTGGACGGGTATACATCGATCATCCTGATGAACCCGAAGCGGCTTTAATCTGGATTCAGGGCCAGTCAGATTTTCAGATTGTCGGAAATCCGCGAAGCCAAGGTTTTTTACAGGGCCTTGATTCTTACATGAGAACCTATCTTGAGCCTGAACTGGTAAAACAAAATATTCATGGGGTAGAGATTGTGCCGGAGAACAGAGAGTGGGGGGAGACGATCCGGGCGATCTTTCATCCGCGCCATCTCTCCCATGATATTCAGCATGTGTTCGGGCTCATAGAGGATAATGTACCTCCGGCACTGGAAGCTGTATTATCATCACCGTTAATCATCACCAGAATGGACAAGGAGACATTAAGACCCGGAAGGTATAAGAATTATGCTTTTCTGGAGCACAAGATTCTTCACTACTGGAACTCCATAGAGGAGTTTTTGCAGCATGGCATTGGATATATTGCGGAGTGTAACGAGAAGGTGGCCAGTGTGTGTTTTTCTGGTTTCGTAGCCGGGAGTACCCATGCGGCGGATGTAGAGACTGTGGAAGAGTTCCGGGGACAGTATTATGCTGCTGGGGCAGTCAGGGCTTTTGTTAAGGAATGCTGTCGGTGTAATTTCCAACCCTATTGGGATTGCTCTCGTGATAACATGGGCTCGATTCGGCTCGCTGAAGGTGCGGGTTTGTCTTTAGATTTTAGCTACCCTATATTCTGGTACAATCTTGCCCCAAGTAAAGAGGAATCTGAGTTCATGGAAATTCACGGAGAACAGGTACTACTGTCGAGTCTAGCCGTTGATGATTTGGACTTTATGAGCAGTACATTATGCAACAAAAATTTGTGGTATTACGAAGAGAGTGTAGAAGAGAACAAGGCGGAAGTACGCGAGAAGTATCGGAGCAGGATTCAAGATGCCGGGAATAAGGATCATTATGATTTTGTGATTCGCAGAGCGACTGATCCTGAGAGAACACCAATTGGGATTATAAAGCTCTGGAGTTATGTTGGTTTCCGCAGCAGTTGGGAGCTTGGTTATGCTCTGCTTCCGGAATACAGTGGGAATGGATACGGGATTGAGGCCGTACGATTACTGCTGCAATTCGCTTTTGAACAGTTGAAAGCCCATAAGGTAGTAGGAATGTGCAATAGTCATAATGAGCGATCAGCCGCGCTGATGGAGCGAAGCGGGATGGTTAGGGAAGGGGTTTTTAAGGAAGAGTTGAATTGGCAGGGACGCTGGGTCGACCAGTATTTTTATGCGATCTTGGAGAAGGAATTCATACATAGCTAGTGAGGACTCCTCTTTTGTAGTGGATGATTGGACAATCTCATCCTCAGCAAAGGAGGTTTTTTTCTGCCCTTGTGTATAACTAATAACATATGATACTATTAACATAAGTTATTTGGTAAAGGGTGAATTGTAATGTCAATCAAACTGGCGATTTTGGGCATCCTGAGCTGGAAGCCATCCACTGGATATGACCTGAAAAAAATTATCGAGGACTCCTCGGCGATGTATTGGTCAGGCAACAACAATCAAATTTACAAGACACTGGTGCAACTTCTTGGAGAAGAACTCGTTACGAATGAAGTGCAGCATCAAGAAAGCTCACCTTCGAAGAAGATTTATACGATTACTGAAAAGGGCAGGGCTGAATTGAAAAGCTGGGTGCTCTCACCACCGGAGCTGCCGGAAATCAAGAAAGGGTTCCTGACTCAATTGGCGTGGGCCGATCAGTTAAGTCCTGCAGAGCTGGAAGAGCTACTGTCAGGATATGAGCAGGAGCTCATTCTGCAGATCAGTCTGGAGCAGGAGAAGATGCGTAGAGGACTCTTTTCCCCTAATCGCACATCCCGTGAAACGTATATCTGGAAAATGATTGATAAGAATATCATCGCCTCCTATGAGCAGGAGCTGCAGTGGGTGCAGCAATTACGCCAAGGTTTGACAGAACAGGCTTCAGAATACGAACAAGCAAAGGAGAGAACAGAATGAATTACCAAGTGATCAGCAACAACAATGTGGCCTATGTATCAGTCCTGTCCGCCGATACGCCGCTGAGCAGAGAACAGGATGCATTGGACCTCATTGGCTTATGCTCAGAGCATGACACCAAACTGCTGATGCTACACAATGCAGTGTTATCTGCAGATTTCTTCAACCTCAGAACAGGGCTGGCCGGCGGAATGATGCAGAAGCTCATTAATTATCATGTGAAAACTGCGTTGATTTTGGATGAAATGATTACAGAAGGCAGATTCAAGGAACTCGCTTCCGAATTGAATAAAGGAAACCAATTCAGAATATTTGACAATACCGATGAGGCCGAGCAATGGCTTCTCCAGCAAGCTTAGTATGGACATAAAAAAGAATCTTCAAGCCCGCGTAAAGTCGCAGGGCTGAAGATTCTTTTTTTCATAAGTTATGCTTCTGAGGCAGCAGGATAAGGATTTCTGTCCCTTGGCCTAATGTTGAGCGTACCTTGATTTCACCACCATGCGCATCGACAATTGCCTTGGCAATGCTCATCCCGATCCCCGAGCCTGCAGTGGATTCTTCTGTATTGGTACCCCGGTAATAGCGTTTGAACAGATTTTGCTGAGTGATTTCATCCATTCCGGTTCCATTGTCCGCTACCTTGATGTAAGGGTCTTTATTCATTATACCTACGGTGACGTTAACCGTAATACCAGGCGGATTATGCTTCACCGCATTGGATAACAGGTTGTCCATCAGCCGCTGCAGCCAATTGTCATCTGCCTGAACATATAAGGCCTGATCTGTGCCTTCATATGTAAAATCACAGTCTGACATCGTTGCATCATTCACATATTTCAGGACAGCACGGCGTACCAGCTCTTCCAGGTCCAGCTTGTGGACTTTCATGAGCGAAGCCCCATGCTTGAGCTGATTAATGAGTGAGAAGTCGGTGATCAGCTCAAGCATATAGTCGCCTTTTTCGCGGATCATCGTGCCCATGACTTGAAGCTCCTCCTGATCCCATTGTCCAGGCTGGTTCGCCAGCATGTAGCCATACCCCTGAATAGTAGCCAGTGGTGTGCGCAGGTCGTGTGATATGCCGGACATCCATTCTTCCTGCGCGTTCTCCAGTCGTTTGCGTTCTTTCTCCGTGTGTGCCATTTGTTCAGCCATATGGTAGAACGTCTGAATAACCTCGCTGTATAACTTGTAGCTGATTTTCAATTTACCGTTTCGCTTGAAGACTTTGCGCCTGTCCTTCTCCGTCAGCACTTGATCATAATGCCCTTGGCTCAATCGTTGGAACCAACTGACGAAGAGGATCAGTGGCTGACCATAGCGGTAGCCGTGCCAGACAGAGACGGCCAATGAGAAGACAAAGATGAATATAGCCAGCCAGTAGATCGCGCGGACAAGACTCTGGACGACAGGCTGCTTAGGGATGTTCTCCACCGCATTTGGTGAGTATAACATCCAGGTTTTTGCTGTGTGCGGATCCCGGTAGAGTGCAATATTCCTATCCGTATTGGCTGGAGCCTGCTGCATTTCCAGAATTTCCAGCGTAGCCTTGTTTGGATAAAAAGCGCTGCTCTTCCCGGCACTCTGAACGGTTGTCCCGGCTTCGTCAGTGATTTGCAAATACCTTCCGCTTTCCATCAACTGAGTGGATAGTTCGGAGAGCTTGGAGCTACTAACCAGCCCATTGTTCTGATAGCTGTTGAACAGATTGATGAGCAGATCCAGGTCAGGATTTTTATAACCAAGGAGAAAAAGCTGGGTCTGTGAAAGATTAAAATCCATTTGAGAATGCACCGAGTAATCTTCGTACTTGCCTGATTCCTGTATGTTTAACAATTGGGCCACAGAGTAGGAGGAGGGAAGCGATGGGACAATGGCCGAGTTAATGTCATAGATCACATTCCCTTCCTTATTGATAATCTGCAGCCACATCCTCCGCTCTTTGAGCAGATTAATCCAGTGTGAGGGGACCTTGATCTCCCCGTTACGCATTGAGACTTCTGTTGTGATGCTGGTCAAGGCCCCGTTTGGAAAATTGCGGCGTAAGTCATCGTCAATGGTTTTTTGCAGAAACATAAAGAGCAAGAACAGACCAATGGCCTGTATAAGCAGGGCATATAAAATAAACTGATAGGTAAGATGGAAGGCAATACGCCGTCTGATTTTCATAACTCCTGCGGCCCCTTTGCCAGCTTATAACCGAGACCGCGGATGGTCAGTAAATATTTGGGGTTTCCAGGGTCTTGCTCGATCCGCTCCCGGATCCGCCGGATATGCACGGGTACTGTGGAGTCATCCCCCAATCCGTCAATCCCCCATACCGCTTCATAGAGCTGGGTGCGCGTAAAGACGATCCCCGGATGCTTGCAGAAATGGAGAAGCAACTGGAATACCTGCGCCGGGCAGGAGACGGATTGTCCGTCTACCAGCAGCTCGCCTTCTGCTTCGTTGACGACGAAATGTCCGAACTCGTACTTCACAGCTTCAGAGCGGGGGGGAATAAGCATCACCGATGAATTCTCGGCATCCTGACGGCGCAAACGAGCTTTAATCCGGGCCACGATCTCCAGAGGATTGAAAGGCTTGGTGATATAATCATCCCCGCCCATGGCAAAGCCGGTCAGTACATCCAGATCTGAAGCTCTTGCCGTTAGAAAAAGGATATGAGGATTGCCGTATTCTCGAATACGCGAGCAAATATCCAGCCCGCTGCCGTCAGGGAGCATGATGTCGAGCAGTACGATCTCAGGACGGACACGCCGGGCGACCTCCAGCGCTTCCCTGCAGGAAGCGGCAGTATAGATGTGCTGGAACCCTTCCTTGCGCAGCACCATTTGAAGCATAGTGATAATTGAAGATTCATCGTCTACGATGACTATTTTTATATCGTTCATTATTGTCATATATTCTTCACCCACTCTCATCGTACCATATTAACTTTAACAGAACTTGAACAGTAGAGGAAAAGTAAGTACGATCGTTAATCGGACAGCTAAAGCAGAGATGATGCAATAATTATCAGGCTGCTCAGGAGCGTGTTCCACAGTCACACTAATGGAAGTTTGTCCCAAACTTCAGAAAGCTATTGCTAAAGGATAATGAACCTGATATATTGAACTCAACTCATACGTATGAGTGAACGGCAAGCAGGACAACACGAGATGAAAGCGCTAAATCACCTGCAGTAGTAGTCTTGAGCAGAATGGACGGTGCAGCCTGGCTGGCCATCCCGTGATTGCGTGTAAGGAGGCAGATATGCTTAACAAGCATGACAGTGTCCCACTGTACATCCAACTGCAGAACATTATCCGCAGCGATATCATCAATGGGAAGTTCAAAGAAGGGGGGATGATTCCTTCTGAGACGGAAATGATGAAGCTGTATCAGGTCACAAGGACCACGATCCGTAAGGCAATTGACGGTCTCGTCGATGAAGCCCTTCTGGTGAAGATGCATGGCAAGGGCACGATGGTGTGCCTGCGGGAGATGAAGCATAATATCTGGAACTTCAGCGGGTTTACCGAATCAGCGCGGAAGAAGAATGAAATTCCCGTCTCGCGTGTGCTGAAGCAGGAGATTATCAGCCTGGAAGGCAGCTCTTACATGCATTTGGTTCGGCTCCGCGGGACGCGCAGGGAGAGCAGTATTAAGTGGCTGACCTTGGACACTTCCTATGTTCCGTTGGCTCTATTTCCGGATATCGATCAATATGATTTCTCCGAGCAGTCCCTGTACCAGATTATGAATCAACGCTACAGTATTTACCCGCAGAATGCAGCGCTGGCCATTCATCCCATTAACAGCAGCAAGCGAACAAGACAGCTGTTTGAATATGAGGGGGATTTCCCGTTGATCATGACCAAGGGAAGCGTATTGGATGAGAAGGGAATCGAAGTGGAAAAGGTAGAGGTTATCTACGGGCCGAGTGTCGAGTTCAAAGTGGTTACCCATATTTAATCGCCGAGTGATCTCGGCTTTATTTTAAGATCGACTCATACGTACAACCGTATGTGTATAAATTTAAAGATAGGAGACAGATTTTATGAAGAACAAAATTCTAGGTGCATTATACGGGATGGCTATTGGTGATGCGATGGGGATGCCATCGGAGCTGTGGGGCAGAAACAAGGTGAAGGCGTATTTTGGAACCATAACCGATTTTCTGGATGGCCCTAAGGAAAATGATGTGGCATGCAACTTTACCCGTGGTCAATTTACGGATGACACCTCACAGGCTTTGCTAATCCTGGATGCTCTTATTGAAAGCGATTTCGTCCCGGAGACGGCTGTGATTGGCCGGCACTTGCTGGAATGGGCCGATAGGCTGAATGCTTTTGAGAACAACATTCTTGGGCCAAGCTCCAAGGCTGCGCTGCTCGCCCTAAAGGCAGGTAAGGATGCGACGGAATTCACTTCCAAAGCCGAAACGAATGGAGCCGCGATGCGGATTGCTCCTGTCGGAGGACTATTCTTGCCAGCAGAGGTTCAGAAGTTATCCAAATTCGTGTACGACATCAGCAAGGTGACGCATTCTACGGATGTAGCTGTAGGTGGAGCGGCAATGGTTGCCGCAGCAGTAGGAGCCGCCATAGTCGACAAGTCCTGGGAGGATATTATGGCCCATGCGGTATTGGCCTACTTGGAAACGAAGGATTACGGTGCAGAGACGTACAGCGCATCGCTCCCTGCGCGGCTGAAGCTCGCACTGGAATACGCGGAGAAGTACGAAGGTCAGGACGAAAGATTCCTGCAGGTCATTTACGATGTCATCGGCAGCGGCGTAATCACCAGCGAATCAGTTCCAGCAGCGCTTGCTATTGCGTATTACGCCAAGGAACCGCAACGATGCAGCCTATTGTGTGCAAATTTGGGCGGTGACACAGATACCATCGGTGCGATGGCAACTGCCATCTGTGGTGCCAAATCGGGAGCAGATGCCATTGATCCCTCATGGAGAGCATTGATCGACGAGGCCAATGGTGTGAATCTCAGTCAGTATGCCGATCATATTCTTGCGTTCAGAACACAGCATTAATTCATTCTGATTCATTATAGGGGGAAGAAGAACATGTCCAATTCGAAGTCTGAACTGTTTATCCCGTCTGATGAAAGAACCGGAAGTCCCAAGGAACTTTTTTTCATCTGGTTTGCTGGCAATATTGGAATTCTGGGTGTAGTTTATGGCGCACTTATTGTGAGTTATCATCTGAGCTTTATCCAGTCCGTACTGGCGGCAGCCGCAGGTGCATTGTCGTTTGCTCTTGTGGGTTATCTAAGTCTGTCAGGTCTCAAGTCAGGCGGAACCACCTTCGTGCTGTCTAGAGCAGTCTTTGGCGTCAAGGGAAACTATATTCCGAATCTGCTCGGTTGGCTTAGTCTAATAGGCTGGTTAGCAGTGAACGTGATTACGGGAACGCTTACCCTAATGTCACTGTTCGGGCTGTTTGGTATCGGTCAATCAGCAGTATTGACGGTGATAAGTCTGGCGTTGTTCGTGGTGCTGATTCTAACATCGAATCTCTTTGGGCAAAATGTCCTGGTCAAAGTACAGACCTTCTTCACCTATGTGTTCGGGGCATTAACCTTCCTGATCCTGGTTATTCTCATTCCCCAGACAGACTGGACAGCGTTGTTCAAGATGAGCAACGGTAACTGGCTGAATGGTTTTCTGCCGGCGCTCTCCATCATCATTGCAGGAACGGGAATCAGTTGGTCCATTGCTTCCGCTGACTACAGCGCTTATCAGAACCCGGCCAATTCCGGCAAAAAGGTATTCGCAGGTGTGACTATCGGCGCCTTTATACCACTGTTCTTCATCATGGGCGTGGGGATTCTGCTCAGTACTTCTGTGCCGGATCTGGTATCCGCTTCCAACCCAATCCAGGCCATTGGAAATGCGCTTCCGAAATGGATGACAGTCGTCTACTTCATTACAGCGCTTGGCGGCCTGATTCCGCAATGTATCATCAGCTTGAAATCGGCTCGTGTCAACATGGAGACGCTGAACATCAAGGTTAGCGATAAAACCGCTATCGCGATTCACGCGCTAATTATGATCCTTATTCCGGTCTACGTCCTGTTTATTTCAGAGGATTTCCTGATGAACTTCCAGCTGTTCCTCGGTATTCTCGGCATTGGCCTGGCAGCCTGGGCGGCGACCTTTATGTTCGACTATGTGCTGTTGAGAAGCAAGACTGGCTATGACGCAGGATTGATGGACAATGCTACAGGCAGGGCATTTAATTATAATGGCGTAATCAGCTGGATTATCGGTGTAGTTACAGGTTTTCTGTTCACTAACTCGCCGTTCTTCAGCGGCCCGTTTGCCACAGGAATTTTTAAGGATAGCAGCCTAGGGGTGCTGCTGGCCTTTGCGGCAAGTGCTGTGACAACCATCATCTTGAGTCAGGCGAATAGAAAGTCCATGCAAGGAGGAGTATCCCATGAGTGAAAATATTCTGGATCGTGTAAAATCCGATAAAAGCCGCAGAATCCTCGTGATCGGTGCAGCTGTAGTGGATGTGATCATCCAGCTTGACAGACTGCCAAGAACGGCTGAGGATGTCATGGCCGAGCATAAAGAAACTATTGTGGGTGGCTGCGCCTACAATGTGTCCAATATCCTGAACCAGCTACATGTGAATTACAGTCTGTTCGCCCCGGTGGGACAAGGAAGCTATGGCGATATCGTCAAGGCCCAGCTGCAAAAGGACGGCGTACCCGTGCTCCTGGAGGACTTGTCCGGAGATAACGGTTGGAACCTTTCCATCGTAGAGCATGATGGTGAGCGGACTTTCATCACTATTCCTGGAATCGAAACACGATGGGCTGCACACTGGTTCGAGACAATTGATCTCGCTAGCTATGACTATATCTACGTTAGCGGTTACGAATTGGAAGGACCATCAGGCCCTACTATTTTGGATGCTCTGAGCCAGCGCAAGTCAACCGGGAAAATTGTCTTCGATCCAGGTCCGCGCGGTGAATTCCTGGAGCCATCGATTCTGGAAAGAATCTTTAGCATGGGTACGATTGTGCATGCTAATAAGAACGAGATCCAGGCCATCATGCAGGAGAATGATGTTAAGGAAGCAGCAGCCAAGCTGACCCAACGGACTGGTGAGGCGGTCGTAGTCACCTTGGGTGGAGAAGGCACCCTGTACTGTTCACGTGACGAAGAGGGGATCGCCGAGACGGAGCCGGTGAAGGTTGTGGATACGATCGGTGCAGGCGATTCGCATACCGGTGCTTTTATCACGGGACTTGCCAGAGGCTATTCTCTACAGCAGGCCTGTGAGCTGGGGAATGTTATAGCCGGTAAAGTAGTCCAGCAGCAGGGCGGGCGGCTGCAATTGTAAAGGCTGAACACCGCGCGCCGGGAGCCGCATGCGATGCGGAAAAACATCTTTGAAAAATCCGGCTGGAGCCTATCGCTGATCCAGCCGGATTTTTACGTATATAGCGTTACTTTTCCGTGTACAATTGGGTAAACTTTAAGTACAAGGCTTGTTTATCATTCGCATATAACTGGGCAAAGGAGAGCGAAGATGAGAAATGCGGTAGCGATCTGGGCGGGGAATTTCAATTCTGAAGAAGAACTTATGGCCTATACAGAGGGTTCCTCTGGTGATGGGGTGACCGGGGGTAATTTTATAGACGAAGCAGGAATAGAGGGTTTGGATCAGGATTTTATGGAACGGCATTTTGTGAGAAACGGGGAAGAGCGGCGGAGTTTGATGACCTACTTGCGGCATGAGTACATAGAGGATAGTGAGTTCGCGGAACAATTGCCAGCTGACCTGGAAGCCCGCCTCGCCCCTTACAATTCGGTGGTGATGGTTTACGGCAATGATTCTCCCTATGGTCCAGTGAATGAGATGCTGCTGGACAACGTCTCTTCGAATACTATTGCGGCATCGTTTCCGATGATTCTCATAGCCCGTGTGGAGTATGAGTCACTTGGGAGGTAGCAATGAAAAACAGGCTTGCCGCGGGTCTTGTTACCCGACGGGAAGCCTGTTACGTTAATCCTGTGAACAACGTTTCACAAGATTATTTCTTTGCTTTAAGTCCCATAGAATCCATCAGCTTGTGGAATACTTCAGTATTCTCGTAGATGCCTGTGAAGAGATTCGCATTTCTGCCCATAGCTGTGATAGGGATATCTACCGCTGTGTGTCCAGAGGTTGTCCAGTCTACCACAAAGTTTGCTTTGGAATTGGCAATAGCGAATGGTCCGTCTTCCTTGGAGATGCCATCGCCGGACTCGTCGCCGTCGTTCACTTCTTCAATCGAGAAGCCGCCGGTTTCATGGTCAGCTAGTACGAGAACCAGCGTATCCGGGTTCTTCTTGGCAAAGTCTTTGGCGACTTGAACCGCTTTATCCAGCTCTTGACCGGATTTAATCGTCATTTTGGCATTGTTTTGGTGTGCGAATTCGTCGGTACCCTCTTCTTCAACCATCAGGAAGAAGCCATTTTTATTTTTAGAAAGGGTGTCGATGGCTTTCGTGGTCATTTCTTTAAGCGAGACGACAGGGTTATAGATATCGCCTTCACCTTCAGGCTTTTGCTGGAACATTTCTTCATTAGCGAACAGTCCGAGCAGCTTGCCGTTCTTTGCATTTTGCAGTTCTGTTTTGGAAGATACGTAGTTATAGCCTAGTTGCTTGGCTTTTTCTACGAGATTTCCTTGCGTGCCTTTGCTCTTCTCGGAAGGATCTTCCGCAGGCTCATCCTGGAATTTACCCGGGTTGCCCGCTGGATACCAGAAATCCTCGCCTCCACCAAGCAGCACATCGACTTTACTCTTCGTCAGTAGTTGCAGTGCGATGTCGCTTTGCTTAGAACGGTCTTCTACGTGCGCTCCAAAAGCAGCTCCGGTGGCATCCGTAATCTGACTGGTCGTAACCACGCCAGTGGATTTACCAGCTTCTTTGGCATATTCCATAATAGTAGGTACCGATTTCTTGTTGGCATCCATGCCGATGGCACCGTTGTAAGTCTTCACACCACTGGCATAAGCTGTGGCAGACGCCGCCGAATCCGTAACTGGAACGGTGGAGCTTGTATGGATCAGACCCGCGTAGGGCATGGAATCCATAGCAAGGTTGCCTTTTTCACCAACAGTGGCTAACCGGATGGCATTTCGTTGTGCTGTCCCCATTCCGTCACCGACAAACAGAATAACATTTTTAGTCTTGGAAGGAGCGGCGTCCGCACGATTGGTGACTTGTGCAGTTATTACGCTTGAAGCGAACAGGGCAGTTGCCGCGGTGGCTACAACGGCAGTCTTGATTCCGTACTTTTTCGGTGATTTCATATGTTCCCTCCTAATGTTTGTACTACCAAACAAATCATAAAGAACTTAGATTATGAGAGTGTTTTCGGAATATGTAAATAATATTAACTTCCATAGGAAAGCTAGCACCGGAACATCGACTGTTGATAGATTTCAACAATAGCGGTATATTTCTTCACCAGTCGACTTAATAGTGAAAGAAGAAGGGACACCTCCTCAACTAACGGCATTTTTGTACCTTATTTTTCTTTAAAATAAGAAAATGAGGTAAATAAGGACATTGTTGTATCTTATTTTTCGAAAAAACACACTTAGTGGGGTATTTTGGAAGATTTAAGGTACAATATTGCACTTAATCTCCACTAACCCTTAGTTGCAAAAGATTTAAGATACAAAAATGCCGTTAATTAGGCTTCGATGCTACTTATATAGGCACATGTTCAGAAATCGAATGATGAGAAAAATTCTTCAACTACAAGTGTACGTTCAGTATAATAAAAGAAACTATTATCTTTTTTTGCAGGAAGGGAAGAACAACGTGAGCAGACAACAGGTGTTTACAGGTTCCCCTTGGGAACCGGTCGTAGGATATTGCCGCGCCATTCGTGTGGGTAACATGATTGAGGTCGCAGGCACAACAGCGATGCAAGATGGGGAAGTTATCGGCCTAGGAGATCCTTATGCACAAACGAAGTTTATTTTGGAAACCATTGAAAAGGCTTTGAACGAGTTGGGAGCTGACCTAACGCATGTAGTACGAACCCGAATGTTTGTTACGGACATCTCCAGATGGGAAGAAATCGGGAAAGCGCACGGTGAATTCTTTAAAGAGATTCAGCCGGTAGCAAGCATGCTGGAGGTAAAGGCGTTAATAGACCCGCGTCTCCTGATCGAAATAGAAGCGGAAGCCATCATTGATTAGAATCGGGCCAAGGGATTTGAAAAAAACGATGATATTAAACATAGGGGCTATTCCGGAAGTAGATTTTTCTACGGAGGGATAAGCCCCTGTTTTTTTAAATAGTATGATAGTAGTCCCTCTTTGCTAACGGTTGACATTATTTGGATCAAGGTGTAATCTATTATAGACCGACGGTCGGTCGATCAAGTGAATGGAGGTATCATCCAATGAGAATTACGAAAGAACCTGAAGAACGTAGAAATGAAATTCTGGATACGGCGGAGAAGCTTTTTTATACCAAAGGATATGCCGGAACGACAGTGAACGATATATTGCAGGAAATCGGGATCGCCAAAGGCACCTTTTATTATTATTTTAAATCCAAGGAAGAGGTTATGGATGCGGTGGTTATGCGTTTCATCGAGGCAGGGGTGACATCAGCCAAGCAGATTGCAGGCAATCCCGATCTGACTGTCCATGAGAAGCTGTTGTCCATTATTATGGCCCAGAAGCCAGAAGATGACCGAAAGGAACAAATGATTGAGCAGTTTCACCAGCCGGACAATGCCCAGATTCACCAGAAAAGCCTGGCCCAGACCATTCTTCACCTGACACCTGTGTTAACAGAGGTCATAGAGCAAGGAATACGGGAAAATCTGTTCCATACACCGTATCCCAAGGAATCGGTAGAGTTCCTATTGACCACCTCGGAGTTTCTGTTCGATGAAGGGATCTTCCGCTGGCAGCCGGAGGAGATCGCGCAGAAGATTGGAGCGTTCATCTATATCATGGAGACGATGCTGGGGGCGGATAAAGGCAGCTTCTCTTATGTAGCGCAGATGTTTGCACAACGGCCCAAAGGATGAGGAGATGAGAAAGTATGGGGAGAGCAAGCCATAAGTCGTTTAGACCCTTTCTGATCCTGTGGACGGGGGAGTGGATTTCCAGTATTGGCAGCGGTCTGACTGCCTTTGCACTCGGTGTTTATGTCTATCAAATGACTGGTACAGCCACCAGTGTAGCGTTGGTGACGCTTTGTGCTTTTCTCCCGTCTATCTTGCTTGGACCGATCGGCGGGGTGCTCGCAGACCGATTTGACCGCAGACTGCTCATGTTGCTGGGCGATCTGTTCTCTGCTGTTGGCCTTGTCTTTATTCTAGTGGCGATGCTGGTGGGTGATCCGCCGCTATGGCAGATCTGTGTGGGTGTAGCCTTTAGTTCAATCTTTGTTTCTCTGCTTGATCCCGCTTACAAAGCGACGATCACGGACCTTTTGACCGAAGAGCAATTTGCCAAGGCCAGTGGTCTGGTCCAGCTTGCGGCATCCTCCAAGTATCTTCTTTCCCCGGTGATCGCCGGAATTCTACTGTCTCTGTTTGATATCAAGGTCGTGCTGTTGATCGACATCTTCACGTTTCTAGTGACGTTTCTGACGATACTGGCTGTGAAAAGAACCCTCGGGACAACCCTCCATGTCAAGGAACCATCGTCTTTTGTCAAGGAACTGAAGGAGGGATGGAGTGTCTTGACTTCCACCAAGGGCGTGCTCTCTCTGACCTTTATTCTGTCGATGGTAACCTTCTACATTGGTTTTCTCCAGACTTTATTTACTCCCATGCTTTTACCTCTCACAGATTCAGGAACACTTGGTACGGTAATGTCTGTAAGTGCCATCGGAATGCTGGTCGGAAGTCTGATCATCGGGATCTTCAGTATGAAGAGCAACTATATCCAGCTGCTGGGGATCGGGCTGGGGGTAGCCGGGTGGTTCTACGCTGCGGTGGGTTTGACGACGAACATTTATTTTATCGCTGGAGCGGCCTTTCTCTTCTTCGCAGCTATTCCCTTCATTAATACAAGTGCTGATGTAATGATCCGCTCGAATATTCCGAATGAAGCTCAGGGCCGGGCCTGGGGGATTATTGGCATCTTGTCACAGCTAGGTTATGTGGCAGCTTACGCGCTGGCCGGAGTGCTGGCGGATCGTATCTTCAACCCGATGTTATGGGAAGGGGGATTCCTGGTTACTACGGTCGGGAGAGTGATAGGTATTGGGGAAGGACGGGGGATCGGTCTGTTATTTATCGTGTGCGGCTTGCTGATTGTTGTCCTTGCCTTCTTGATTCCCAGTATTAAATCTATCACTTCACTGGAGAAGCCATAGCTGATTTTATTCAAAGAGAGGAGGGGATATGGAGACATGCTGTTGAAGATTGCGATAAAAGATTTTCAGCGTAATAAAATTGTGACAATCGGACTCTTCCTGTTCATTATGCTATCGGCCTTACTTGTGGCCAGTGCGTCCCATATCATCATGGAGTTATCGGGGTCTTTGAACAATTTGCTGCTTAAATCGAACGCTCCCCACTTTGTTCAGATGCACCAAGGTCCAATCAATCACACAGTGATCCAAAGATTCGTATCGGCCAATCCCATAGTGAAGAAACAGCAGACGGTAGAGATGTTGCGTATAGACGGCTCGAATATCACGCTAGGCAATCAATCCAAGACAGAACTCAATAGTGTGATGGATATTGGCTTTGTGAGACAGAATCTATCGTTTGATTTCTTGCTCAATTTGGAGAATGAGGTGATTCAGCTGTCAGAGGGCGAAATCGCTGTTCCCATCTACTACAGACAGCAGAACCATTTGAGTATTGGAGATCCCGTCACCATAACTGCTGGGACCAGGGAGTCTACGTTCACCATCGTTGATTTCGTTCGTGATGTACAGATGAATCCGGCCCTTGTTAGCTCCAAGCGTTTTGTAGTGAGCGATAGAGACTATACAGTTCTTAAGAGATTCTTCAAGGATTCTGAATATTTGATCGAGTTCCAACTCACCGACCAGAGCAAGCTCAGTGAATTTCAGAGGGCTTATGAGGCTTCAGGACTACCTGCTAAAGGTCCGACGGTCGACTATGCATTATTCAAGATGCTGAATGCCTTGACCGATGGTGCAATTGCACTTGTTATTATTCTAGCCAGTATTCTGCTAATGATTATTGCCCTGTTATGCCTTAGGTTCACGATGATTGCCGCGTTAGAGGAGGATTACAGGGAGCTTGGAGTCATGAAGGCCATCGGGATTCCACAGTCTGAGATCAGAGCTATTTATATGGCAAAATACGTCGTCATGGCAGCATCGTCTTCGCTGCTGGGATACTTGGCCTCTTTAGCTGTGATGAGGATTTTTACAGCCAACATTAGCCTGTATTTGGGAACAGCTTCATCAAGCTTGCTGCAGCATCTTGTTCCTGTTCTGGCAGTGGGACTTGTATTTGCCGCAGTTGTATTCTTCTGCAAGCTAATGCTGAGAAGACTGAACGTTATCACAGCGGCCCAGGCATTACGGTCCGGCACTGCCGGGGCGGCTAAGCTTAACACTACTATGTTTCCGCTTAGCTGGCGCAAATGGATGAACGTGAATATTTTTCTCGGGATCAAGGATGTGGTGGGACGCTTCAAAATGTACGGATTATTGCTCTCTATTCTTATGATCTGTACGTTCATCATCATTGTGCCAGTGAATCTGCTGCATACACTTCAGTCCCCGCAGTTCATTACCTATATGGGTATTGGGCAGAGCGATATTCGGATCGACCTGCAGCAATCGGGACCTACCGAGCGCAAGTTTGAATCTATGCTAAGAACACTTGAAAAGGATCAAGACATCGAGAAGTTTTCTCCACTGGTGACCTCACGTTTTAAGGTGCTGGGTAGTGATGGGGTATGGGAGAGCTTAAATGTTGAGAGTGGGGATTTCTCCATCTTCCCATTGTCTTACATTGAAGGTATGGCTCCCGAAAAGCGTAATGAAATTGCGCTTTCGGATCTGAACGCCAGAGACCTGGACAAAGGGTTAGGGGAAGAACTGCTATTGGTCGTGAGTGGAACCCAAGTAAAAATGACCGTCAGCGGAATCTATCAGGATATCACGAACGGTGGCCGAACGGCAAAAGCGCGACTGCCCTACGATCCTAAGACTGCTATGTGGTATGTAGTGGCTATAGATGTCAAGCCGGGTGTTGGGGTGAGCGCGAAGGTGGATCAATATGCCAAACTCTTTTACCCTGCTAAAATCACGCATCTGGACAGCTATCTGTCCCAGACCCTAGGGAGTATGATTGCACAACTTCAGCTCGTAACTATCCTGATTATTGCCGTTTCCTTAGCCATTGCCGTGCTGATTACCTCACTGTTTCTAAAAATGCTGTTGGCAAAAGATGCCTCGCAAATCTCCATTCTGCGAAGTATTGGGTTCTCACTCGGGGACATTCGTCATCAGTATCTGGTGCGTATGCTGCTGATAGCAGGACTGGGTATTACTTTGGGAACTATTGCGGCAGGGACCCTTGGACAAGGTGTGGTTCGGGTGATTGGATCGATGATGGGGGCTTCAAAGATTCAGTTTGTGATTCAACCTATGACAGTGTATGGGTGGCTTCCGCTAGTCTTTGTTCTGGTTGTCGGAGTGACAACACTCGTGAGCACAATGTCCATCAAAAAATCCAGTATTGCGGTACAGATGAGTGAATGAGAGGAATAGCGGGATGTACAGGATCAGAGGATAGCGGCCTTACAGAATGAAAGGGGATGGCGAGATGTACATATTAGAAGCCAGCGGATTATCTAAAGCGTATTCCTCAGGACAAGGTGCCAAGCAATTGGTGTTGCGAGAGATACAGCTTCAGATAGCGCAGGGGGAATTCGTGGCGGTTATGGGGCCTTCCGGGTCTGGCAAATCCACGTTACTGTATACGATCAGCGGTATGGATGGAATCAGTGCGGGACGGGTGGTTTTTAAGGGGCGGGAGATCAGCGGCCTTGCCAAGGAGGAGCTGGCGGAACTCCGGCTGCACGAGATGGGATTTATTTTTCAGCAGATGCATCTGTTAAAAAACCTGAATATCCGTGATAATATCATCCTGCCTGCTTACCGGGCGAACAAAAATAGACGTGCAAGTATCAATAAAAAAGCCGCTGATTTAATGAAAAGAACCGGCATTGCCGCACTGGCAGAACGCGATATCACGCAGGTATCAGGAGGTCAGATGCAGCGGGCAGCCATCTGCCGGGCCCTGATCAACGAGCCGGATATCCTCTTCGGCGATGAGCCAACAGGTGCGCTGAACTCCAAGGCAGCCGCAGAGATTATGGAGATTATCGCCGAGATCCACCGGACAGGAACAACGATTCTACTGGTCACGCATGATACCAAGGTTGCTGCCGAGGCAGAACGAGTGCTGTACATGCTCGATGGCAGCATTGCTGCAGAACACCGGCTTGGCAGGTACGAGAAGAGGAACAATGACCTTAAGGCGCGGGAAGAGAAGTTGACTGCCTGGCTGATGAACATGGGCTTTTGAACATTTGATTATTGCAGAAGATCGTGGAGGGGCGGTAAGGTAGGTGGAATGGAGGGGGCTTTGGACTGTAGCGACCGGGCTTTATTCCGCTTTGAAAATACTCTGCCTGTCAATATTGAGCTGTGCAGAGGTGAGATGAATCGCGCCTTCTTCCACAGAGGATAGAACCCCGGCTATACATACCGGCCAGAATACCATTGGATTCTGCAGGATGAGGTAGAGTGGCGGTGCTAGAAAAAGAAGCCCCCCAGTCAGCTTGTTTCCCCACGTATGCAACATAACCCATGAATGATATTTGTAAGCTGCGATGATGGCGTTTGCTATACGAATCAGGGCGATGATAATAATCCATGGCAAAAAGACCAGCGTGCCCTGACCAAGCCGGATTGCGGTAAATACGATGATCAATGTATAAAACAGCAAATCCGCTGCCGTATCTAAACGGGCTCCAAATTCACTTTGGGTGCCTGTTTGGCGTGCGATATATCCATCAAGCACATCACTCAGCCCGCAAAGCAGATACAACAACGTGAAGAGCCATACGTGGCTGAAGGAGAACAACATGCACAGCGTGAGAACTATCCGACTTAGTGAAATGAGATTAGCAGTATGCTTCATGCCGCTTAACCTCCTTTTTGGAGAATATGGTTAAGTAACCAACCGGGACCGTTCGAATTATTCTATTTCATGGTCACACGGTTGTCTTCGTAATGATCCTGTGAAGCAGATGAAATTCCAACGTTAAATAGACAAATCTCCACCTGGAAAATCTCATTCTCATAGGAGATATTCCATATCCCGCCGCTTTCATCCACCATCTTTTTAACACTTTTCAAGCCCAGCCCATGGAGTTGCTTATCCTTTTTAGTGGTTGTCAGTTCTCCGAATTGATTTTGGCGTATTTGATGTTGATATGGATTTTGAATTCTAATGAACAATGTCTCATTCAAATAGTGCAGCTGGAATTTGATATAGGGCTTCGTCACACCTTGCTGCTTGGCGGCTTCAATGGCATTGTCGAGCGTATTTCCCAAAATAATGCTGAGCGTGTTGGTCTCCAAATCCAGATGGGGCGGAATGCGGATGTCGGGTTCAAAAGCAATGCCCAGCTTCTCGGCTACTTGCTGTTTGTAATTGACAATGGAGTCGATCAGGATGGTCCCGGTGTTGCAGCATCCGGGTGTATCTTCTATGCGCTCCAGAAGCTTTTCTACCTCGCTGAGTCCTGCTCTTTTCTCCCCGGATTGCAGCTGCGACCGTAGGCCCAGTAAAATATTTTTGAAGTCATGTTGAAAGGCAAAGACTTCTTCCTGTCGTTCTTTTGTAAGCAGATACTGATTGATATAATAAATATTTTGTTGTTCCAGTAGCGAGTTTTTGTGTTGCGCCGATTGAATGGTGAGCACCCTATCGCATAAAAGGATCATCAAGAACTGAATGGCCAGCATGCCACTGGAAAAAATCGAGTACAAGACAGGGGAGCCGTGGTAGGTCAGGTTACTCGTCAATCCCGTAATTCCAAGGATACCAATGAATGGGAAACAGAATAGTCCGACCCAATACCAGGGACTTAGATCGCCCTTGCCAAAAGCTCTAGTAAAGTGAAGCGTCATCCGGACCAATAAAAACATCATCATTTTCGACAGAAACAGCGAGAGGATATAACCACCCGAATTCTGAATGACACCTATGGCAACATCCGTAAGTAGAATGAGGGAGACGATGAATAAACCGGCGCCGATGCGCCATTTTGCCTGACCATGGTAGAGAAAGGACAGAAGTATAATAGAGCCTGCATTGAGTGCAAGCATCCAGATGCCGGGTAATGAACTGAAGTGCAGCAGAGTTACGAAAATATAATAGATTGTGTAAATCGCAGCGAGGTACAGTTTGGATTCCACGCGGCAGGTGAAGTAGTGGCTGTAAAAATAATGAATAATAAACGGGAGAGCGATCAGCGTAATTTCATAAAAAAACTCATCCAGAACGATACTATTCAATCAGACTCCCCCTGAACTTCAAATAGCTCTTTTTCACTGCGGCAGCTTGTTTTTCGCTAATGGGTAATTCTTCTCCGCTGGTTAAGATCATTCTTCTAGCCAGGATTTGCTTTACATAAAAGAAATTCACAAGATACGACTGGTGTATGCGAACGAACTGCTCGGAGGGAAGCTTACTTTCTTCTACGGATAATGTACTGTAGTATTCCAATTGTTCGTCGGTGGTTCGCAGAATAACTTTGCGGCGATCACTTGCCAGATACATGATATTACGGATCGGAACGAGCGTTTCAATCCCTTTTTGGTTAATAGGCAGCAATCTTGGCTTACTTCGCTGGCGTTTGCGCTTGATGTTCTGAATTAAGGAGATCAGCTTCTGTTCGAAGGACGCTTGGTGCAAGGGCTTCTTGAGAAAGCCTGAGGGCTGTACATCAAACAGCTGCACATGATACTCTTCGTGGCTGGACACATAAACAAGCTGCACCCTGTCGTTATCATAATCTGCCCGCAAAATATGCCCCGCAGTAACTCCGCTAATCCCTTCCATTTCGATATCCATAAATACAAGATCAAAGTGACAGCTGTGTTGAATGGCTTTCGTGAAGCTTTCACCTGAATAGAAGATGGAGACATCGAGCTTTTCGGTTCGAGATATGGAGCTATTAAGGATCATGTCCTCCAGCTGTTCCGTTGTTGGTTTGTCATCATCACAGATGGCGATATGTATCATGTAACTCTTCCCCTTTGGCTATATACGTTAATCATACATTATTTAGGAGATCAGGCAACGGCAGAAGTTACAATAACTCTCCTGTTTATTACGTCTGCCGTTGGATAGCACACTAAACATGGTAGATTCATATCCATGCGCAGCAGACCAAACCTCAGAGGAGCGATGGAATGAATACTACTATCTTTCAAGCGGAAGGATTAACCAAGCATTATGGGAATCCAGCGGCACTCGAGAATATCAACATGGTAATTGCAGAGGGTGATATTTATGGTTTTGTTGGTGAGAATGGGGCCGGTAAAACTACTCTAATGAAAGTGATCAGCGGATTAATCCATCCGACTCAGGGGTCTATTACGCTGATGGGGCGAAGCAAAAGGAGGGAGCTGGCGCAGGCCCGAAAACAAATAGGCGTTCTGATTGAGCACCCGGCTCTTTATCCACATATGAATGGTGAAGAGAACTTGAGCTTCTATAGCAGGATTCATGGAATATCGGATGCTCATAGAGTTGAAGAGGTGTTGGGTCTGGTCGGATTGACTGACAATCGTAAGAAGAACACCTCAGAATACTCTCTTGGAATGAAGCAGCGGCTGGGGCTGGCTGTCGCGTTGCTTCACGCACCGAAATTTCTGATGCTGGACGAGCCAATGAATGGGCTTGATCCTGGCGGAATCGTTGAGATGAGACACGTATTAACGAGACTAGTTAAGGAGCAAGGCGTAACGATCCTGATCTCCAGTCATATTCTGAGCGAACTGCAGCTGATCGCTACCAAATTCGGGTTTATACATAAAGGCAGACTCATTAAGGAGGTCTTAGCTGAAGAGCTTTTGCAATCGGCAAAGACAGAGATATGTATTCAAACTCCAGAGGCAGACGCTGCAATACATGTGCTGGAAAATGAGCTAAATATCCATTCATTCATACGGTCGGTTGCTAACGAAATCCGGGTTCCCAAGTCTGCTGCGGATCTGGAGCAGCTCATGACGGTATTCATAGAGCAAGGGATACCCATTGAGGGAATCCACTTGTCTGCTGCGAGTCTTGAGCATTATTACATGGATCTGATAGGAGGATGAATCGATGCTGAATTTTCTGAAGGCACAAGCTTATTTTATAAAAAAGGATACGATGTTCCGCGGAATTTCTCTACTGTTCTTTATTGCAAGCGCTGTGCTGGCGTTCTGGGTGGGCGGCAAAAATAACTTCGAGATCATCAATCTCGCACAGCCATTGATCCTGTTAACGCAATTATCGCTCTTTCTTTATTTTGTCATTCCTACGTATGTTTGTTTCTTTGCGACTGAAGGATATGAATATGGTTCCATAAAGCTTGTCCTTGCTTCAGGCCAGAGTCGATTTGCTTACATTACGGGAAAATATATCTCTGCGCTAAACTTCATCTTTGTGTGGGTCATTCAGTTTTTTGGTGTTTACTATGTGTGTTATATGTCGGCTGCCTTGATCTCGGGAAGTGTCATCGGCAATGGCGGATTGAAAACGGACGCGATTCAGGTTATCCGTGTGCTGGGGCTGAATGTGCTATACTTGTCCGCTTATGCGGTTCTGATCATCATGTTTGGGATATTTATTAGAAGAACAGCCTCGGCGGTAGTCGCTACTTTTCTTGTTATCTTCGGTGACTTTCTTATCACCGGCTACTGCCGAGAGGCTTCTTCTGCATTGGTACGTGAGTTATCGGGATATACGCTGACGACCCAAATTATGAAATTCTCGGGTGTCTACGTTGTCAATTCAGAGCGTGTTATCCTGTCAGGGACGAAGAGTGTTGTTGAAGTGCTTGTCATTCCATTGGTGATCACCGCCATCTGTATGTCTATTACCTATTTTTCATTCGGGAGAAGAGATATTCATGCGTAAATCAAACAAGACCCTTAAGATTGTGGGCGCAGTCGTCATAGCTGTCTTTTGTGTGCTGTTTGTTGGTATCGATATAGGGTGAGCGGGGTCGAAGCAAGCCAGGGGTAAAAAAAGCTCCGGCAACATCGTTGTCGGGGGATTTTAAAGATAGAAATATTACGATAAGTATAACGCCGCTCCTTTCCCCAGTGCAAACGGGAAATAGAGCGGCGTTAGTCAACTGCTCATTTTTTACGTAAAGGAACTTATTTCACCAGGGCCTTGAGCGTATCCTCCAAATTCAACTGGTTGGCAATCAGTCCATTATTCATCCAGTGGTTCCAACTGATCTCATGTACCCGTCCTTCCTTGACGGCAGGAAGACCCTTCCATACCTCACTAGTCATCAATTGTCCTGATTCCGTATCGTTATATTGTGTGATCAGGAAAATATGACCTTTGCCGATCTCCGGCAGCTTCTCAAGCGAAATATTCTGGAAGCTTTGTCCGTGGGCAAGAGCAGGCTCCTTGATACCCAGTTCATCATAGAGCAGCTTACCACTGTAGTCCTGGGCGCTGAGCAGGAAGAGATTCTTGCCGCTCGGCCACAGCAGAGCAACCTCCTGATCCCCGATCGCTCCTTTGATTTTCTCCTTGGCATCAGCAACCTTGCTGTCAAAAGCCTTAATCTCCTGTTCTGCTTTATCCGTTTGACCGAGCAAATCTCCGAGTGTGCGCAGTGTTTTTCGCCAATCGGTCATGCCGTTCTCGAACACATAGGTCGGTGCGATTTTGGAATAGGACTCGTACATCCCTTTATCGGCCCACTCCTTAAAGATCAGAATAATCAGATCCGGCTGCTGGGCAGCTGCTTGTTCGGGAACCAGGCCGCCTGCTGAGAAGTCTACCTTTGGCAACCCGGCCAGCTCGTTCTGCAGATACTCCTGAACGATATCGCCGTTGGCCCATTGTGCGACTGGCTTAATGCCAAGCGCGGTTAGCGGATCTTCCAAGTATGGAGCAAGCACATGCTTTGGATGTGCGGGAATTTGCAGCTCATGTCCAAGGTCATCCTTGACCGTTCTCGTGCCTGCTACAGTAGTATCTTCTGAATTGTTGGACGATGGAGTAGCTTCAGAAGTGGCTGACGCCTGAGCGTTATCTGGGGCCGGAGAAGAAGACTGCTGTGTTGCTGTGTTAGTGTTGTTTCCCTGTCCGCATGCCGTCAACGCCATAATCAATATGAATACACACAAGCTGACGAGTATTTTATTTCGGTTCATTGGGTATACCGCTCCTTTGATGATTGATATTCATTCTCAATAGAGATTATCATATACGGCTCATTTCCGGTTGAGAATGGACTAGATGTCGATTTGGGCGGTATTCTGCTGAAATTCAGGAAGACCGGCGGGAGCGGAATTGCTGAACAGCATCCTGGAGCTGTGCCGAGATCGCACGTGGCTCATAGAATTTCCAGATGGTATCGGAGACCTGATAGACAGCGTTATTTTGCACAGCACGTAGTTCTTGCCATTCGGACTGACTTGTTATGTTGCCGTAAAAAGCCTGAGAGCCAGGGTCATCACCGACTGACACAAAAAGATGATCTCCCGCATAAGATTTGATCTTATCTAGAGTAAGCGATAGTGGAGTGAAGTATTTGTTCCCATCCATTAAGAGGGATACAGCAGGCGGCGGCTTCAGTCCGAGCGTCTGATACAAGACATGACCGAATTCTTTTCCGGCCCAAAGACCGATGTGTCCGTCCACAATCCTTAGGAGCGACACAGTCTCACTAAAATCGATATAAGGTTGAAGCTCCGCTTTGGCCAGCGCTGAATGCTCACCGTGCCGGTTGATCCAGGCTTCCGCCTCCTGATCTTTGTCGAGTATTCCGGCGATTTGCCGGAGGTGACCGAACACATCCTGATTATCCCAGGGAATGATGGCAAGCGGCGCCATTCGTTTCAGACGAAGACGATAATCTTCCAGATGCGGCAGCTCCTGTGCGGTCACAATGAGGTCGGGGGAGAACGCAGCTATGGCGTTAAGATCAATCCGGTAAAAGTCACCGATATCCGCAATGCCTGCCTTTAAGGAGTCAACTGTCCGATTCGCCAGGTGCTGGCGCGGAGCTCCTAGCGGCTTCACGCCAAGGGCAAGCAATTGCCCTGTATAACTGAGTGCGATAATTTTCATTGAACTTCTTTTGATATGTACATAGGCGGCAGGTGAAATGCCTACACGCTGTTTGAACCGGCGGCTAAAGTAATACTCATCTGTGAATCCGACCTGTTGAGCGGTTTCTTTAACATTTAAACCATTACAGTGCAGATGTTGCTTCGCATGACGAATCCGGATGTCAGATAAATAATCCATAGGCCGCAGTCCGGTCTGCTTGCGAAAAGCATAAGAGAAATGTGAGGCTGTCATGTTTGCGATTCTGGATAGGTCTTGCTGGCGGATGTTGGCCGTATAGGCATGCTCCATATATTGAATGGTACGGGTGATGGCATTTGGGGAGCCTTCACGAGCTTGCCTGGCCTTTTTCAGGAGTAGCTCCAGATATTCTCTAAGCAGATGGTTCAGCGTGGACAGATCACATTCTGCTGGTCGATTCCATTGTTTTAACAAATTGTTTGTGAACTCAATAGCCTGCATATTTATAGTGGGCGACTTTAGCACAGATTCCTTGCCCCGCAAGGCTTTATATAACGCTTCAGTTTCTGTCCCCTCGTCTTCGGGCAAAAGAAGCTGAAAGTCAACTTGGATGATGCGCAGGTTCTGTTGTGAATCTATAACCCATTTTTCGTTCCCAATAGGCACTCTAAGCCATACAGATCCCGGACTGAGCGGCAGTAGTCTGTGATCTGGTGCTGATTGTGTCATCGAACCGAAGCCCTCAAGCACAACAAAAAGCGAATATTCGGTTGTCTGGTCAACTCCGTCCATTTGATCAGGCGAGAAGGGCAGTGAGGGCTGGACAACTCTTTTTATCATCAAAAAACGTTCTTCGGGTAAATTCATTTCCTACACCTCAATCACGAAATCATAAATGAGAACCATTATCATTAAATATTGTACTCTATCTATGATGGGCGGACAATCGTTGTTCATGTCAGTTGGCTTAGAGCGCAGCTTTGGGGAACTTGAGTATAAGATAGAATGAACGAGATATTCTGCTGGTCACCCATGACCCGAAAGTCGCCGTGCGTGCCCATTCATCCACAACACAAACAATCTCCGGCAACAGGGTTGTCCGGAGATTGTTTGTATTCCAGGTCTGTTATTTCATCAATCCATTAAGCGCGGCAAAAGCAATGTTCGCTGCTTCTTCATCATTCAGTGGAGCATGTCCGCTCATCAGGCGGAAAATAAGCGGGCCGAACAGGATATCGGTTGCCGTCTCCACATCAATATTGGCTTTGACTTCTCCGCGGGCCAACGCGCGCTCCCACAGCTCCCGGATAGCTGCCCGTCTTCCGCTAAGAAAGAATTCGCGAAAGAACGCGCCGGATTCAGGGTTAAATACGCCATCGGCAAGCAGTTGGGCAAAGATCGTACCGGCGTGGCTGGCATAAAAGAGGCTGACCAGCCGGACTTGCTCTGTGAAGTCGCCTACGGCAGTGCCGGTGTCGGGCAGAGGAATCGCTTCAGCCATCTGCTGTCCGAATGCCTCTGCCGCAATAGCTGTGCGGTTGGGCCAATGCTTATACAGCGTGGCCTTGCTTACACCGGATCGTTCGCTGATGGCATCGACTGTCGCCGCCGGAAGGCCGCCTTCTTCGAGAAGCTCAGACGCTGCCAGCAAGGCAGCATCATGGGCACGCTGGCTGCGGGGATTGCGGCGCTTGCTCAAGGCGGCGCTGTCTACGGTATCTGTACCCTTAACCAACCTGTGCATCTCCATAATCTGTGGAGAGTGCGAGCTCACGCCACTGATTCAGTTCATTCTGTACATAGTGAAGCTTGGCCTCTACACGGGAAATACAGTCTGAACCGAGCTGAAGGCGGAGCGGAGGTTCCTGTTCCCCCGCAACCTTCAATATTGCCTGTGCTGCTTTGACCGGATCACCAGGCTGATTATGATTCATCTTGCCTGCATAGCTGCGCATTTTGCCGGAAGTTTCACTATAGTCCTCGATGATGTTGCTTTCTGTATGGAGGCTGGATGAATCCAGAAAGTCTGTCCGGAAATAGCCTGGCTCGACGATAGTCACCTTGATGCCTACGGGAGCTAATTCGGCATGCATCGCTTCCGAGAACCCTTCAAGTGCGAACTTGGTAGCACCATAGATCCCCCAACCGGCGCCTTGGGCGAATCCGCCTACGGAACTAATGTTGAACACATGCCCCGAACGCTGTGCCCGCATGACCGGAAGGACAGCGCGGTTCACATTCAGGACACCAAATACGTTGGTGTCAAAGACCAGCCTGGCGGCAGCATCGGAGGCTTCCTCAACAGCGCTGAGCAACCCGCGTCCCGCATTGTTAACCAGTACGTCAATACGGCCGAATCGTTCAACCGTGGTCTCCACAGCCGCCTGAATTTGTTCCTCGTTCGTCACATCCACTTGTACGGCCAATAGACGGTTGCCCGCATCGGCATACAGCGCTGCGATAGCATCGGGATTTCGTACTGCAGCCACAACCTGATGGCCATGGTCTATCGCTTCACGCAGAATTTCTGCGCCGAGGCCGCGCGATGCTCCTGTAATAAACCAAACGCTCATATAATCCTCTCCCATGAATTTCTGTGCTCTCTAGGTGTCGATTAAGTCATTAAACGATGTTGGATAGTGTGGTGAAATCTTCCTCGCTCAATTGGATGGCAGCCGCAGCAATGTTTTCTTCGAGATGCTTGACGGAAGAGGTGCCCGGAATAGGGAGCATCACCGGGGAACGCTTCAGCAACCAGGCAAGTGCGAGCTGCGAAGGCTGTGCATCATGCTTGGCAGCCAGGGCGGCCAGCGGTCCGCCTGCTTTGGCCAGTTCTCCTGTTGCCAGCGGGAACCAAGGAATGAAGGCAATATTGTTAGCTTCAGCATAGGTCAGTACGGCTTCTGATTTGCGTTCAATGAGATTGTACAGATTCTGAACAGAATCGATTTTGGCAATCTGGCCAGCCTCTTGCAACTGCTCCACGGTCACTTCACTTAGTCCGATCTTGCGGATTTTCCCTTCCTGTTGCAGTAAAGCCAGCTCACCGATCTGCTCAGCGAGGGGAACCTTAGGATCGATCCGGTGCAGTTGGAAAAGATCGATCTGATCCAGCCCGAAATGCCGCAAACTAAGCTCTAATTGCTGCCGTAAATATTCAGGACGTCCAACCGGGCGCCAGTCGTTCGGGCCTGAGCGGGTCAACCCGGCTTTGGTGGCGATGACGAGATCCTTAGGATATGGATAAAGGGCCTTGCGGATCAGATGATCGGCTACAAAAGGGCCGTAGGAATCGGCAGTATCAATGAAATTAACGCCAAGCTCTACTGATCTTTGGAGTACGCGCAGCGCTTCTTCCGGATCGCGCGGATCTCCCCAGACACCCGGTCCGGTTAACTGCATGGCTCCATATCCGAGCCGGTTAACGTGTAGCTCGCCGCCAATGGCGTATGAGCCAGATAATGCTGCATTGGTATGTGAAATAGACATATGAGTAAGCCTCCTGTTAAATTATTAAGTGAACTATACGTTTAGTTTACATCTAGGTTTTGTAAATGCAATACTCAAATTCTATTGTTTTCAGAGAGGTGTAGTTTTATGAACCTTTAAAGATTCAATCCTGTAACTGCCGGGTAATACATCGGGTTAAGGTACATTTCATTATGGTCTGCGGGAGTTTTTTACCGAGCGGGACCCTCTAAGTGTAGATGACGAAAACCAGTGGTGGAGCGCCTGTGTTGGAACAATTGGAGGACGGACTGCTCGGATGACGGACTGATCGGATGACGAACGAAGTGAAAATGAAGGAGATGGCTGTCATGCACTATTCGAAGGGGACGGCCAAGTTAGTGCTGGAGCAGTTGAATCTGCCATTCGCTGTGATGCGAATATTTGAAGCTGGGGGTCGCTCGGTACATTCCAACTTGTCCGATTATAAAGATCCAGCTTACCTAACCTATACATAAGTAGCAGTTCAGTCGAGATTTGGTACAAACACAAAGGAGCCCGAAGGGGCTCCTTTGTCATACTTGGACGGTCAGCCCATCGCGCTTTGCAGCAGATAGGCTCTTTTTTGTGAGGTTTCGTTGCTGACCGCCGCAGCTGGCAGGCGAAGATGGTCGGAACGGATGTGCCCGCGTTCGGCGAGCAGCCATTTCAAGGGAGCGGGATTCGGCTCCGTAATCAGGAATTGGATCAGCGGCAGCAGATGCTCGAACCGCTGGTGAGCCTGCTCGATTTTGCCGGCCCGAAACGACTCATACACCTCTACAAACTGCTCACTATCCAAGTTGGCGCTGGCCAGAATGCCCCCTTTAGCGCCGCAGGACAGGGAAGCGAACAGAAGCTCATCCTCCCCGCAGAGAATCGGCTTGGACGAGAAGCGTGAAAGCTTGAACACCCGCCGGATGTTGCCGGTGCTTTCTTTTAAGCCAATCACATGGTCCAGCTCCAGAATGGCCTGTACGGCTGCAAGTTCCAGCGGGACTCCGGCGCGATGCGGCCGGTCCAACACAATGATGGGCAGCTCCGCCCCAGCCAAAGTCTCAAAATAGCGGACAATGCTTTGTTGAGAAGAGCGGCTGGAGGCTGGGGCGGCCACAAGAGCGGCGTCGGCTCCGAGTAATTTGGCCCAGGATATCCTTCTGGCTGCGGCAGTAGGGCTGGTGGCGTGAATGCCAACAATGAGCGGGATGTTTCCTATCGCTGTACGCGCAGTCAGGAGCATTGTTTTCAACTCGTCCGTTCTGATGGCAGGAGCTTCCCCGGTTATTCCATTAATAACAAGCCCGTGGATGCCTTTGCTGGCCAGGCGCTCAATCAACTCTGCAAAGGACTGCCGGTCCAGATTGCCCTGTTCATCGAACGGTGTAATAACGGGGACGATAATGCCATGCAGGCTCTGTTCTGTAAGCACAGCGTTCAACTCCTGTCTTCCGGGTCTGTATATCTTTAGACGGCAAGCGTCCTAACATTCATGATTCAAAATAGCGGACAATTCCTTAATCAAAGCAGCATTTTCCCTCCGTGTCCCTACGGAGATGCGAAGATAATCCGGCAGCTGCCAAATCACTCCGAATCGTACAATAATCCCTCGTTTCAGCAGATTCTCGTACACACTCCGCGCTTCAGGTCCGATGTGCACCCATACGAAGTTACTCATACTCTGGATATAATCCAAACCCATGTTGTTAAAAGCCTGATATAACTGCTGTTTGCCCTTTGAATTGACCTCCAGTGACAAGTGGACATGATCACTGTCGCCAAGTGCGGCTACGGCAGCGGCCTGGGCGAGGGCGTTCACATTAAAAGGTTCCTTCACTTTGGATAGAAGCTGGATCATGCTTCCAGATGCAATCCCATAGCCGACTCGGAGTCCGGCCAGTCCATAAATTTTGGAGAACGTCTGAAGAACAATGACCGGATATCCGGCCCGGACAAATTCCACACCATCGGTGTAGTCGTCAGCCGAAGCATATTGACAGTAAGCCGCATCCAGCAGTACAACAACATGCTGAGGCAAGAGATCCAGCAGCTGACGCAGCTCTTCCCGCGGAATATAAGTGCCGGTAGGGTTATTGGGCGAACATAGGCACAACAGCTTCGTCCGGTCCGTTACGGCTTCAGCTATAGCATGGACATTTATGAGAAAATCCCCGTCAAGCTGAACCTTTACTATGCTTGCCCCCATTAAATGCGCTCCAAATTCATATTCGCTAAAAGAAGGCGAGCAGACGATCACTTCATCCTCCGGTTCAAGAAAAGTCTCGGCGATAAGAGTAATCAACTCATCACCCCCATTACTAATGATGAATTGCTCCGGGTTCATCTTCAGTGTGGCGGCGAGAGCTTGTCTTAGACGGGTGGTGCCAGCGTCGGGATAACGATGAATCGTGGGTAACGCATAGCCGGCTGCTTCAAGGGCTTTGGGCGATGGTCCCAGCGGATTCTCGTTCGAGGCCAATTTGATGATGCCCGTCAATCCCATTTCCTGTTCAAGCTCCCAGATCGGCTTCCCTGGGGAATAGGGCGATATCTTGTTCAATGTGTTCCGTGCCTTGATCTTCGATTCTTCCATGTTTTCATCCCCTCTTACTCTTTAAAAATGACAACGTTGATGTTGAATATAGGATGATTTCCCGGAAAAGTAACCAGCCATTTGCCTCTTTTTTTGAGCAAACCGCTTTTTTATATTGAGTGATTCTTAAGTTCAGCCTACCAGGGCAAAATCGGCTGGTATTTAAAATTTAAGAAATGGATGGTTACGGGCTCCGGCAGAACCGTTATATTCGGATTTGATTTACAGCGAGGAAGGGGAGAGTCAGAGATTAACAGGAAGTTAGAGAAGGGCTGGAAGGCTGATAGAGGCCCATGGTTCCGAGTTTGGTGGAGGGCGGGGGAGAAATGATATCAAGGCAATACCGCATTCTGGCCTGGAGTACGTTCGTGGGCATGCTGTTTGTTTTGCTGGCGGGAGCCATTGTGACCCAGACCGGCTCTGGCCGGGGCTGTGGAAGCGATTGGCCCTTATGCCACGGGAAATTCATTCCGGCTTATACACTGGAATCTATGATTGAGTATTCCCATCGTATGATTACGGGGATTGTCGGATTGCTGGTGCTGCTGACCTTCATTCTGACATGGTTCCATCGCAGGGAGCACCGCGAAGCATACGCTTATGCGGGTGGCACGCTGCTATTTACAGTTATTCAGGCGCTGATGGGCGCAGCAGCAGTAAAATGGCCGCAACAGCCGGCCGTGATGGCTCTGCATTTTGGTATTTCTCTGCTTGCGGTTGCAAGCAGTATGATGCTGGTCTTATGGATCTACCGCATGAAACAGACGGACCGTCAAAGCGTGCAGACACCGCCGGGCTTTGCAGTCTGGGCCTGGGCAATTTGGGTGTTCACCTATGGTGTCATTTATCTGGGTGCCTTCATCCGGCACAGAGAAGCGGCAGGTGGCTGCATAGGCTGGCCACTTTGTAATGGCAGGCTGGTCCCTGATTTTAACGAAGTCGCAGGCGTTGTTTTTGCGCACCGTTTGGCAGCCGTTCTTTTGTTCATTCTGACGGCAATCTGGGCATTACTCGTACGGCGGGCAGAACACAAGAATCAGGCTTCGGGGATGGGAACGGCCGTCTCTTATCTGCTGCTATGTATTCTCTTTCAAATTATGAGTGGGGCCTGGCTCACAGCTGCGCTCGATCGGGGAGACGAGCTTCTGTTCGTCAGTCTCCTTCATAACATCATTGCGACGATACTATTCAGTCTGCTAACAGATATTGCCGTTCGATCATGGATCTATCGGCGCAAAGAGACCTCACATCCCTGAATTGTGTCTAAATCATGTCAAACTGAACACAGGAGTTGAAACAATGAATGTACCCAAAACGCTGCGCTGGTTGTCATCATTATCCGTGTTAATGGCTTTGCTGCTGACCGCAACCGGCTGCTCTGACGTCAGCGTTCTTCACCCGAAAGGACCCATTGCGGCGCAGCAGCGGGATCTGATGTTTATTTCAACCGCGCTTTGCGCCATTATCATTATTCCCGTCCTTATACTTGCGGCAATCATTATCTGGCGATATCGGGATACAGAAGGCAGGAAAGCCCCGTATACACCGAATTGGGCGCACAGCACACGGTTGGAGGTCATCTGGTGGGGGATTCCGATCCTCATTATTGTGGCAATTGCAGCCATCACCGTCCGGTACACTTATGCACTGGAACCGTCCAAGCCGCTGAAATCAGAGGTTAAGCCGTTAACCGTACAGGTCACCTCACTGAACTGGAAGTGGCTGTTCCAATATCCCGAGCAGGGAATTGCCACGGTGAATGTACTGACGATCCCACAAGGGGTACCTGTCCGGTTCGAGATTACCGCTGATTCTCCGATGAATTCCTTCTGGATTCCCCAGCTTGGCGGGCAAATCTATGCCATGTCCGGTATGGCGATGACGTTGTATTTACAGGCCGATGAGGTAGGTAAATACTGGGGCTCCGGAGCTAATTTTACCGGGACTGACTTTGCAAAGATGTATTTTGACGTGGATGCTGTAACCCCGGAGCAATTTAAGGAATGGGTAGCTGGTGTTAAAGGAGACTCCCCTGCACTAACGCAAGCTGGCTATAATGCATTGGCCGAGCCTTCGGCATCTGAAGTGCTGACGTATTCTTCTTTCCCGGAAGGGTTGTTCCAACGAACGGTTACCAAATATGCAGCATCCCATCAGCATGGGAAGCAGGCGCAGGGTATAGTCAAACCGGATACACCAATTGGAGATGCACGAGAAACGGACGTGCAACACACAGACATGCAAGGCATGGATATGCAAAATACGGATATGCAAAACATGGATATGGAGGATATGCATAGTCACAAGTAGATTCCCAGGAAAGGAGCAAATAGCATCATGATGGACAAGATCAAAGACTTCGCCTCCGACTTTTTCGTCACCGGTGATCCAATGATTTATGGGGCGGATGTCAGCATCGGTCTGGCGCTTGTCGGCATTCTATTTACATTGACGTATTTCAAAAAATGGAGGTGGCTGTGGAGGGAGTGGCTGACGACCGTCGATCATAAGAAAATTGGCATTCTGTATATTCTGTCGGCCTTTCTGATGCTGTTCCGCGGCGGAGTAGACGCGCTGCTGATGCGTGCGCAGCTCGCTGTGCCGGAATTCCAGTTCCTGCAGCCGGATCACTACAATGAGATTTTCACCACCCATGGCGTAATTATGATTCTGTTCATGGCGATGCCGTTTATGTTCGGGTTGTTCAATGTCGTGGTGCCGCTACAGATCGGGGCGCGGGATGTGGCCTATCCGTTCCTGAATGCACTTAGCTTCTGGCTGTTCTTCTCCGGGGCCATGCTATTCAACCTGAGCTTTGTCATCGGCGGCTCGCCGGATGCAGGCTGGCTTGCTTATCCGCCGTATTCGGAGCTGATGTATAATCCCGGCGTCGGACAAGACTTCTATATCTGGGGCATCCAGATTTCCGGGATCGGCAGTCTGATGACAGGGATCAACTTTATCGTCACCATTCTGAAAATGCGTGCGCCAGGGATGAAGCTGATGAAAATGCCGATGTTCCCCTGGTCTGTGCTGTCGAGCTGTATCGCTATTATCTTCTCGTTCCCGATCCTGACAGCGACACTGGCACTGCTATTCCTGGATCGTTACGCTGGCGCTCACTTCTTCACGCTGGACGGGGGCGGGAACCCGATGATGTACATCAACCTGATCTGGATGTGGGGTCACCCCGAGGTGTATATTATCGTCCTGCCAGCCTTCGGTATCTTCTCCGAAGTGGTGGCGACCTTCTCCAAGAAAAAGCTGTTCGGGTATAAATCAATGGTGTACGCCATGATGATTATCAGTATTTTGTCCTTCCTGGTGTGGGCGCATCACTTCTTCACGATGGGCTCTGGAGCGGATGTAAATGCCTTCTTCGCGCTGACCACGATGCTGATTGCTATCCCGACAGGGGTGAAGATCTTCAACTGGCTGTTCACCATGTTCCGGGGCAAAATTACGTTCGAGACGCCGATGTTATGGACGGTGGGCTTTATTCCGTGTTTTGTGCTCGGGGGGATGACCGGGGTGCTGCTGTCCGTGGCCCCAGCGGACTTCCAATACCATAACAGCTACTTCCTGATTGCGCATTTCCATCAGGTGATTATCGGCGGTGTCGTCTTTGGCTACTTCGCCGGACTGTATTACTGGTGGCCTAAGCTGTTTGGCTTCAAGCTGAATGAGCGGCTTGGCAAGTGGGCGTTTTGGTTCTGGAATATCGGCTTCTATGTCTGCTTTATGCCGCAGTATGCGCTTGGACTTATGGGTATGACGCGGCGTGTGGTTACGTACAGCTGGGACAAAGGATGGTGGGAGCTTAACCTGATCTCCACGGTTGGAGCAGTGCTGATGGGTATCGCATTTGTGTTCCAGGTGTGGCAGATCGTGCATGGTATCAAGCATCACCGGAAGAATCTTGACACCACGGGCGATCCATGGAATGGACGCACGCTGGAATGGTCGATTCCTTCACCAGCACCATTGTATAACTTTGCTGTGCTTCCGCAGGTGTCGGAGATGGACGATTGGTGGGCAAGCAAGGAACGTAAGGGCAAAGGTGCCTCTGTACCAGACACCACAGCAATACTGGAGCCGATTCATATGCCCAAAAACTCCGGTATCCCGATCATTATGGCCGGCTTCTGGTTCCTGGCGGGCTTTGGCTTCGTGTTCCATTGGCTCTGGCTGATCATTCCGGGACTAGCGGGTGTCGCCGTATGTATGATCGTCCATTCCTTCAACTATGACACGGATTATTATATTCCCGTAGACGAAATCAGCCGTGTGGAAGACACCGCAAGGAGGGTAACCTTATCATGAGTTCAACTCATTTGACTGAAGATACAAAGGCAAGTCATCATGGTCATCCTGATCTTGAGGAGATGCGAACCTTCGGATTCTGGATTTATCTCATGACGGATATCATGATCTTCGGCACATTTTTTGCCACATATATTGTACTGCGCGGCAGCACCAATGGCGGCCCGGGGCCCGCTGATTTATTCGAGCTTAGCGGTGTGATCGCCAGCACATTTATTCTCTTGGCCAGTAGCTATACCTGCGGCTTGGCGGTACTGGCGATGAACAAGGGCAGACATCGCGCCTTGATCGGCTGGCTCGGCGTGACAGCCCTGCTGGGAGCTGTCTTTATCGGGCTGGAGGTCAACGAGTTCGCCCATATGGTGAATGAAGGCGCAACGATGAGCACTAGCGCATTTTTGTCTGCTTTTTACACACTGGTGGGTACGCATGGTCTGCACGTGACGGTTGGATTGGTTTGGATGATTGCGTTAATGATTCAATTGAAACGCAGGGGGATTACGCCTGTAACGAAACGCAAAGTTCAGATCGTAAGCCTGTTCTGGCACTTTCTGGACGTGGTCTGGATCTTTGTTTTTACTGTAGTTTATTTAATGGGGGTGAGCTAAGATGTCACATGTGGAATCCGCTCATACCGGAGAAGAAACCCATGGCTCGCTGCGGTCCTATACCCTTGGGTTTCTCTGCTCCATCATTCTGACGATCATTCCGGTTGCCATCGTCATGGGAGGCTGGCTGGAGGGACGGACCAAAGCTGTGGTGTTAATGGCAGCGGGCGTCTTGCAATTGATCGTTCAGTTGTTTTTCTTCATGCACTTGAAGGAAGAGAAGAAGCCGCGCTACAATCTGATCTCTCTGATTCTCGGTCTGATCATTCTACTGATTATCGTTGCCGGATCGATGTGGATTATGCTCTACAATATGGTGGCTACATGAGCCAGCGGGCGCTCTACAGGGACTGGATTGGATTGACCAAGCCCCGGATTTTGCAATTGAATCTTTTTGCTGCATTTGGGGGCTACTGGCTGGCCTCACAATGGACCGTGGAGTGGAATGTGCTGCTGTGGGCGCTGCTGGGAACCACCTTTACGATGGCTTCCTCCTGTGTCCTGAACAACATTTGGGACTATCAGCTGGATCTTAAAATGAGCCGCACGCAGAATCGGCCGCTGGGTACAGGAAGAATCAAGCGCTCGAGCGCATGGATCTTCGCATGTGTGCTGGGGATTGCCGGAGAGACGATCCTCTTCTGGAAAGTAAACAGCCTGTGCGGCTGGCTCGGTCTCATCGGAATGTTCGTGTATATTGTCATTTATACGATGTGGTTAAAACGGACCTCTACGTGGAGCACCTCTATTGGCGGGATTTCCGGCGCGATGCCGCCGGTGATCGGTTATTGTGCCTATACTAATGAGATGGATGCGGGGGCGTTGCTGTTATTCGCACTATTGTTTCTATGGCAGCCTGCACATTTCTGGTCACTGGCGATCCGGCGGGTGGAAGAATACAGGGCGGCAGGCTATCCGCTGCTCCCTGTCCGTAAAGGCATCCGGCGCACCAAACTGCAGATGATTCCATATGTGCTGCTGTTGTTCCCTACAGTCATTCTGCTCTATTCACTGAATTACGCTGGGATTGTCTTTCTGACCGTATCCTTGCTGGCTACTGCGGCTTGGGGCTGGCACACGCTGCGTGGGACGACAACCAGCAACCATGAGTCCTGGGCCAAAGCCAATTTTCTGTTCTCGGTCAATTACTTGATGCTTGTGTTTCTAATGATGATTCTGGACACGTCAGGACGTCCGTTTTGGTAAAGCTGTAAGAGCAGATAGGATTGGTCTTTTTGTTTGCGGATAAAATCAAAATCCAGACACTAAGGTAAGACGCTCCTGCTCTTACAGTTCCAACTGTTTTTTCGTTATTAATGAATCCTATCTATAAAAAACAACCGCTGAAGCTTACGCTCAGCGGTTGTTTGCATGTTATAGAGGAGTCGACTGGCAGCCGGCGCTCAATGGATTAACCCCCGCAGCGCTTCGGCGAACTTGGCAATGCCGGGACCGATATCTTCGGTTTTGGCCCTGGCATACGTGAAGCGCACGAAGCCGGCGTCTGAACCGTAAACGCTCCCGGGTACAAAGACGATACCCCGCTTGATTGATTCTTCCAGCAGTCTGCCATCAGAGACCTCGTGATGCAGCTTGCACCACAAATGCAGTCCGCCCCGGGGAGCTGTGAACGTAACAAGTCCCGGCAACTCCTTTTGCAAGGCTTCAATCACGAGGTCCCGTTTGAAATGCAGCTCCGCCTGCAGGCGTTCCAGATGGGGCTGGAAGTAGGACGATTTGATAAACTGCGCAGCTACCTGCTGGGGAATGATACTCAGTCCGAAATCCATCTGCTGCCGGGCATCGGCCAGCCGCTCGACAATGGAGTTAGGGGCAACCATCCAGCCGACGCGTAGTCCTGAAGCAGCGATCTTGGAGAAAGAGCCGATGTAGAGGATGGAGCCGTTCGTATCCTCGGATTTGAGCGGGAACGGAGGGGCTCCTTCGTACGCTGTCAGACTGAACGGATCATCCTCTACGACGGGCAGTCCCAATTCGCTAGTGACGGCAAACAGCTGTTTGCGCCGCTCGTTACTTAGAACAGCACCCGTAGGGTTTTGAAAATTAGGATTCATGAACACCATCTTAATGCGGTGCTTTTTGTATAATGCACGAATATCTTCGGGGCGGATGCCCTCCTGATCTACCGGAAGCCGGAACAACCGGAGTCCTGCGGATTGGAACATAGGCAGTGAATAACAATAAGAAGGATCTTCTATAGCTACTGCATCTCCCGGCGACAGCAAGCACTGCGTGATCAAATACAATGATTGCTGTGAACCGGAGGTAATTAATATAGAAGATTCGGTCGTCTGAATCCCCCGGTAGGTCTCCAGGTAAGAGACCAATGCCTCTCTCAGCGGAGTATAGCCTTGCGGGCTGTCATAGCCCAGATAAGAGGTGTAATGATGTTTTTGCATAAGTGCTGTAATTTCTTCAATGGGCGCCAAATTCGGGGCCAGCTCTCCGCTTGCAAAATCAATCAAAGAAGGATGCTGGGCCAGGGCTTCGCGGATTTTGCGCATAAAAGGTAAGTTCGGCAGGAAGCTGCCGCCTTCTGCATATCGGCTCCAGTTCGGCGTATGCTTCGGCAGTGCCCCCCACTTCGTTCGGCTGACCCGAGTCCCACTGCCTGTACGACTTTCAATGATGCCCATGGACCGCAGCTCTGCAAAAGCCAGAATGACGGTGCTTCGATTCACACCGAGCTGCTCTGCCAGTTTTCGTTCCGAGGGAAGCAGGCTCCCTGGGGGATATTCTCCATATGAAATGCTCCGCTCCAGATGATCGGCAATTTGTTCATATAAGGGTTGTTTCGTTTGTCGGTCGGGTTTCCACATGATTATCACCACTCTCAATTTGTGCGTCGGAAAAATATTGTGATTTTTATCATACCACCGAATTTTAAAATTAAATCTGCCCATGATTCCTTAACCATGACAATTGTTTATCGATTCCTTGAACATGGATGGTGTGTATGCTGCACTAATTGGATGGCTCCCCAAAGTGGCTGGCTGAGAAACCACAGGATTGGTTGGTTACCGGTGGTGATCCCAATGTTATCATGACCCTAAGCTTCTATCATTAATGAAATGAGGGACGAGCTATGAATGAAATTAAGACGATTGTCAAAGACATTAACGACATGCCCTGGGATGAACTGGTGAGTGAACGTACGGGCAAAAAGATGATAGAAAAGAAGCTGCTGAATGATCCGGACACAGGCATGCTGATCAATTACTGCCATTACCCGGAAGGCTTCGTTACACCATGGCATGTTCATCATGATCTTGCTCACGGTATTTATGTGCTGGAAGGAACGTTATATACGCATGAGGGTTCTTACGGTCCAGGCAGCTTTGTCTGGTTCCCTGAGGGCATTGTGGCTGAACACGGTGCAGTTGCTGAAGGCGGAGCTACGGTTTTGTTTATTACCAACAAACCATTTAACATCGAGTATATCGATAAAGAATAAGGACAGCGACCAGGACGGGAGAGGATGGAATGAATCAGAGTCAACCGCAAGTGAAGGTAGCTGTCGTTCAAGCAGCCCCGGTCTTATTCGATAAAGCATCGGCGATGGACAAGATTGCTGTAACAGCCAAGGAAGCTGCCGCCCAAGGTGCTAAGCTGATCATTTATCCCGAGGTATTCATTCCGGGTTACCCGCGCGGCTTGAGCTTTGACGCAAGAGTGGGCAGTCGGACAGTAGACGGCAGGAAGGACTGGGAACGATACTGGGCCAGCGCCATTGACATTCCCGGTCCTGACACGCAAGTTCTCTGCGATCTGGCCCGGGAACTGGGCGTGTATCTGGTGATTGGTGCGGTAGAGCGGGATCAGGAGTTCAGCCGGAGCACCTTGTATAACTCCATGATCTACATCGGACCAGATGGAGAACTGCTGGGCAAGCACCGCAAGCTTGTGCCTACGGGTTCCGAACGGCTCTTATGGGGAGTAGGGGACGGCAGCACCCTGCCCGTCATTGACACCCCTTTTGGCAGAATCGGCGGATTGATCTGTTGGGAGAACTATATGCCGCTGGCCCGCATGTCCATGTATGCACAGGGTGTGGATATATACATTGCACCTACAGCAGATGCGCGGGAGACGTGGCAGTCCACGATTCGGCATATTGCCTGCGAAGGCCGCTGTTACGTCATCTCCTGCAATCAATTCGCTACTAAAGCTTCTTATCCTGCAGATCTCGCCGGTCGTGAAGAACTCAAGGAAGATCCTGAGATTCTCAGCCGGGGTGGAAGTGCCATTGTCGGTCCGCTTGGCGAGTATGTAACAGAGCCGCTATATGATGAAGAGGGGATTCTGTATGCAACGCTCGACCTGTCGCAAGTAGTACAGAGCCGGTTTGATCTGGATGTGGTGGGGCATTACAACCGTCCGGATATTTTTCAACTGACCGTCAATACGCAGAAAAAAGACGCCGTTCGGTCCATTTAGCTATGAGCTAACGACTTTAGCGCATTTGTTGCCTCGTCTTTAGGTATCGGTTCCCTTTATACGATTACAATCGGGCAATGCAATTTGTAAACCATAAAGTGCGGCGTGAAACTGGCCATCTTTATGGTTTACACAATTCTATTTTATAGTAGAATAATTTAATTTTTGTATTCACACATTTGTGAAATTTATCACGTAGTTATGATTAATTTTTAATATATAATTAATTCATAAAAAGAAATAGGGGGAATTGAAATGAAACTTTTGAAAAGCTTGTTAGTAGCAGGAGCAGCGGCAGTATTGTTGGCGGGGTGTGGAGCGAAAGAAGAGACGGCGGCCAATAAACCGGCTGCTGAACAAACCGATGCAGTAACTACCGCTTCGATCGTTGATGAAGGTGCAGCATTCACGAAGGCTGTGAGCAAGGACGGCAACTGGATTGTTGCTATTTTAAAAGATGTAGCTATTGATCAAGATGTTGTAGTAGCTGGTGAATTCCGTGATAAAGGTGCTGCCGACGGCAAAATCTACCGCAAGATCGCTTTGTATGCACAAGATGCAGATCACAATATTACAGCCAACTACACACTTACAGTACCTAAGCTGACTGTACAAAGTGAGAATTTGAGAGTGCAAGGCGGTACAATCAAAGGCGATGTATATGTAGAAGCCAAAGGCTTTAACCTGCATGAATCGGCAACCATTGATGGTAATCTGTACTTTGCCAGCGAAGATGTAAAAGCATCGGCTGCTATTGACGGTAAAGTGACTGGAGCTACCGAAGTTAAATAATTCCGTCATTGTATGAATAACATTATCTCTGGTGAGCCTGTAGACTAAAGCCCATTGCGGCCTTTGTTTACAGGCTTTTTTATTTGAGAACGAACAGTAAAAATAAATCTTTACCGATCGTTCCCAATATGTTAATATCATTTTGAGAGGAGGCAAGAGAAAGAGAACAAAGATAATATAAAAAATTTTACTATATATGAGAATGATCATTCCCGATAAAAACAGTATTCATATTGAAACTACACATACACAAAGGAGCGAATAATAATGGGTAAATTAGATGGAAAAGTAGCATTGATCACAGGTGGAAATAGCGGTATTGGATTGGCTACGGCAAAACTGTTTATCGCAGAAGGAGCCAAAGTTGTAATCACCGGCCGCAATCAGGCCACATTGGACGCAGCGGCAGCAGAGCTAGGTGCAAATAGCTTGGCCGTTCAGGCGGATGCAGCGGATCCAATAAGTGGCGAGCAAGCAGTAGCAGCAGCAGTGAAGAAATTTGGCCAATTGGATATTGTATTCGCTAACGCCGGTATCACCGCGCAAACACCAACAGGTGGGACCGAACTCTCCGTCTTTGAAGAGGTACTAAAGGTTAACGTTACGGGGGTCTTTTTTACCGTTCAAGCGGCTGTACCTCACCTAAAAGATGGGTCTTCCATCATCTTGAATAGTTCCGTGCTTGCTACAGCCGGAAGTCCTGGATATGCTGCATACGCAGCCAGCAAAGGGGCAGTAAGCAGCCTGGCAAGAGTGTTGGCCTCCGAATTGTCACCACGCGGAGTTCGCGTGAATACCATTGCTCCAGGTGCGACACGTACACCAATCTGGGGACAATCTACTGCAGAGGGGATGGCACAACTGGAATCGGTACTTTCCCGCACAATTCCACTGAACCGCTTGGGTGAGCCACAGGAAATCGCCAATGTTGCTTTGTTCCTGGCTTCCAATGACTCCTCTTTCATCCAGGGTACGGAGATCAGCGTAGATGGCGGCGCAGCTGGTTCACCGTTCGGCGCCCCAATCTATCTGAAAAAGTAAGGACCGCTTCATCTGGACTCACAATTTGACTAAGGCTGTTTCCTTGTTACAGGGAAGCAGCCTTTTTGCTTTAGATGCTGAGATAAGCGAAATGAGGGCGAAAGTAGTATCTATAATTTAGGGGGAAAAATCTCGTGATTGACCTGTCGGTAGGTTGGGGCCTTTTGGCATGTTTTTGTAGTTCTGATGTTGGATTTTCCCGGGGTGTCTTTCAATTATTGTTAGCGTTATCAACGCTTGATATACCTGGGTTTTTCATAGAATTTTCGGGACGGAAAGATCGCAAAACCCGCTAAAAAGCAGGTTAAAAATTAAAATTTGAGTCCGATATTAGTATAGCCAAATAATTTTTTTGGTGGGATATATTACTAGAATAGAGGAGAGAAGTTATGTTGTATTCTTATCACAGGAAGAGGAAAAGCACTTTGAAAAAGGCGGTCTGTGCAGGGTTGATCAGTGTGCTGGCAGTTACAGGCTCCTTCGATCTTCAGCCACACCTAGTGCAGGCACAAGCAGTACATAAGCAAGTAGAGCAGGCGGATTATCTCATGTCATTAAACCGTCCTGTATATGCCTCTTCATCATCAGGTGCTCACACGCCTGATCTGGCTGTTGACGGCGACAAGGACTCCAGATGGGAAAGTATCTGGGGTGTGGACCCGCAGTGGATCTACATAGACCTTGGGGCAAGCGCTTCGATCTCCCGTGTCACCATAGACTGGGAGGGCGCTTATTCCAAAGCATTTGAAATTCAGGTATCTGATGATGAGAAGACCTGGACACCTGTCTATTCCACTAAGAACAATCAGAGTACAAAGACGGATGAGTCCTTCTCTGCCAAGGGACGTTATGTGCGCTTATTCAGCACAGAGCGGTCACAACCGGCCTATGGTATTTCGATTTTCGAATTCCAGGTATACGGAACGGGTGGAGTCAATTTACCTCCCAAGCCTGCTGCACCCAATATTGCTCTGAACAAACCGGTAACGGTATCCTCGGAAGAGAATGTTGAGAAGGGCAAGGAGGGTTTGCCAGAGAAAGATTACCTGAAGAATAATGCAACCGACGGGAGCCGTGATACACGCTGGTCTTCCAAGCATACGGACACGGAATGGATCTACGTGGATCTGGGTCAGAAAAGTGAAATCGGCAGCGTCGTTCTGGATTGGGAAGGAGCTTCCGGACGCGCATATGACATTCAGGTGAGCGATGATGCGAATAACTGGACCACCATCTACCGTCAGATGAATGGTTTCGGCGGCAAGGAAACGATTGACCTCTATGCCGATGCACGTTATGTGAGAATGCTTGGGCATGCCCGCTCTACAGAGTTTGGCTACTCACTGTTTGAATTCGAGGTGCATGCATACCGCGAAGGGGACTCCAAACCGGTGCATGAGATTCCCGAGATTCTGGCTCCATCGGCCGTCAAGGTAGGTGCGGGAAGCTACGAGATTAACGATATTACACAATTGTCGCCAAAATCTCCGAAATACCGCACAGCTGATATCCAGTCACCAATCCCGTCTAACGGCTGGTGGCAGAGTATTCTGATCTCTAATCTAGGCGATGGCAACAGCCTCATTACGCTTCCTTTTAAGAACAATTACACGAAGCAGGGCTTGGCGATTTTGAATCCTGGTGCCGGATTTACTTCTAGCGATGGTGGCTCGATGAATGCGGACGGGGATCCGGATCTCTATCTCAGCACCAACAACATCAGCCCGGCGAATATGAAGACCAAAATCTCCGGCTACGGTGATTATTCGGCGAGCGTGATTCTGAGTGATGACGAAACGGCCAAAATCAAAACGACCTTCGTCAAAGGTTCGCCTTATATTTACAACACTTTCGAGAACCCGGATGCAGTTATTCTTCAGTCCCCGGCAATTACAGGTCTGTTCGATGACCAGGGTCAGCCGCTGCAAGTGGAAGATGGTGAGAGCTGGACTGCTGATCATATCGGGATTACTGTGACTAACAAAGATAAGGCGCCTAAGCCGCAGACTTTTGTCCGTAATTATGGTGTCTTCGTTCCTCCGGGCACGACATTTACGAAAATCGGCAGCATGCTGAAAATCAAGCTTGGCGAAGGAGATTACTTGTCTCTCGCTACACTGCCTTCCGCAAGTGACCTCAATTTGTACTATCAGCATGGTTATGCATTTGTCACCGATACACAGGTAGATTATAACTATGATCAAAATCAAGCGCTTGTGAACACCAGCTTCACTGCGGTGACTGAGTTGAAACGTCCTGGTTTCTCTAACGAGACACTTGAAGCACTGCTGCCTCATCAATGGAAAATCACGAACTCGCCGCTTACCGACTTGTCCTATCCTTCCATTCGAGGCGAACTGAAGGTGCATAAGGGCAATGTCTTTACAACGACAGATCGATTTAACGGGATTGTGCCGCAATTTGCGGAGCCGGATGGTTCTGGCTATTCCCGTTCGGAGCTTATTGCTTATCTGGATATGCTGGATGCAGATATGGCCGGAGGCCTGATGCTGCTCGATCCTTACTGGCAGGGCAAGAAACTTCACCCGCTGGCAGTCGGAGCGTTGATCAGTGACCAGATTGGCGATACCGAGAGAAGAGATCGTTATTTGGGCTGGATCAAAACGATTCTGACGGATTGGTATACGTACTCCGAGGATGAACCGAAGCATTCCTATTACTTCCACTATTCACCAGAGTGGGGCGCGCTCATGCCTTACCACAGCGGATTCGGAATGAATGTAGGCTTAACGGATCATCACTTTACTTACGGATATTACGTCTTTGCATCTGCGGTCCTGGGACAATTTGATAAGGAATTCGTAAGCGATTATGGTCCGATGGTAGAGACACTGATCCGTGACTATGCGAACCCTTCGCGTTCAGACAGTGATTTCCCATGGTTCCGTAACTTTGATCCGTATGAAGGTCACTCCTGGGCAGGCGGCTATGCCGATAACAAGAGTGGTAACAACCTCGAAGCCGGCGGAGAGTCGCTGTTCGGCTGGGTTGGTGAATATATGTGGGGCGAGGTTACCGGCAACGACACTTATCGTAATGCGGGAATTTGGGGCTTTACCACTGAAGAGAAAGCTGTAGAGCAATACTGGTTCAACTATGATAAAGACATTTGGTTGTCGGATTATCCGCATCACATTGTAGGGCAAGTCTATGGCAGCTCTTACTTGTATGGAACCTTCTTCTCTGGAAATCCGCAGCATATTTACGGTATTCACTGGCTGCCGACCGCAGAGTGGATGACTTATTATGGCCGCGAGCCGGAAAAAGCAAAAGCGCTGTATGATGGTCTGGTAATTGACAACAACGGACCTGAGGACGTCTGGCAGCATCTCATTTGGCCATTCCAAAGTCTGAGCGAGCCGCAAGCCGTTCTGGCAAAATGGAATCCGAAAGATATGCAGAAGAATGAAGTATTCAATACCTATTGGTTCGTTAATAGCATGGCAACGCTCGGAAACCGTTCCACAGATATCTGGGCTGATGATCCGGCAGCAACCGTATACTACGACGGAACCAAGTATACTGCGCAAGTGTGGAATCCATCTGGAGTGGACAAGACAGTCAACTTCTATAATGCAACTGGCAAAGTGGGCACGGCAACCGTGTATCCTTCTGCCATCGTTTCTGTAGACCCAACCAAAGTAACCAAGCTTACTGGTCCTGAAGCCGGTGCTGGTGTTCGTTACCTCGACCGTTCAGCCTGGACAGCTAAGGCATCCAACAGTGCAGGCGGTGAAGGGCCTGAGAATATGCTGGATGGCAAGCTGGATACCCGTTGGTCGAGTGGTACGGCTCAAAGCGACAAGATGTGGATTCAAGTCGATATGGGACAAACGGAACAGTTCGATACTCTGTTCGTTAACTCAGGTACTAACTATGGCGATTATGCTAACAGCTATGTAGTTTATGCTTCCGAGGACGGAGAGGATTGGGGCGAGCCAATCGCCAGCGGTGTGGGTACAGCACCAAGTATGGCTTTGTCTCTCCCACTGCAGACTGCAAGATATGTTAAAGTAGCCTTGAATGACTCTTCCAGCAATTGGTGGTCCGTTTCCGAAATTTCGGCTGCTCAACTTAATAAAGGGCAAGAACCCTTGAAGAAGGCTCTAACCAAGCCTCTAGAAGATCGTTCACAATGGAAGATTACGGCTTCTTCCAGCAACGGTGCAGATGTGACAGCCAATCTGGTTGACGGTAGTAATGCTACCCGCTGGAGCACCGGAAAAAAGCAGACCAATGGACAGTGGTTGAGCGTTGATCTGGGGCAGACACAGACTTTTAATACGCTCTTGCTGGATTCCGGCAATTCCACCTCAGATTACGCCCAAGGGTATCAAATCTATGTATCGAACGATGGTGTTAATTGGGGCCAGCCTGTAGCTAACAGAAAAGGAACCGAAGCTTATCAACGTATAACACTGCCAGAGCAAAAGGCACGTTACATCAAGATCGTTCAAACTGGACAAGCCAGCAACTGGTGGTCTGTCGCAGAACTTGAAATTCATCATTATGGAATTGACAAGCAACAAGGTCTGCCGCTAGAGGCTCCAGAGAATGACGCGCCTATCGTCCTGGACCGTGCGAACTGGACGGTTACAGGCTCTACTTATGGAGATTCAGACCTGCTGAATATTATTGACGCGGACAAGCATACTAGCTGGACCACTGGTGCTCCGCAAGCAGACGGCCAATGGCTCCAAGTAGATCTGGGCAGCAGCACAAGCTTCAAGCAAATTGAGCTGGACTCTTCTTCCAGACCAGACGATTATGCTGCTGCTTATCGGGTATATGCTTCCCAAGATGCCAAGGAGTGGACAGAAATCACTTCCGGAACAGGCAGCACTGCTGTTCAACGCTTGAGCTTCCCGGAGCAGCAGGCGAGATACTTCAGAATCGAGCTCACTGGTCCTTCGAATTACTGGTGGTCGATCTCTGAGCTGAATGTTTATAATTAAGACTGATTAAATCTATTGGCAAGTAAGTATTGAAAGTAAAAAAGAAACCTCTCTTTTGAAATGGTTAGCTCTTGCTTCCATTTTCTAAAAGAAAGGTTTCTTTTTTTATTATTGAAGAATCTCAACCGCTATAAGCGGTTTAATCGAAGAAATCTGGGGACAACAGCGACCGAAAGTCCAAACATTCCACCGTAGTGACGACCGAGCCTTACGTTCGTATCCTAAGTTTGTCTTACAACCACTCTTGGAACTTGCGGATGTACCATTTCTTAACGAGTTGAGTCACCACGCAGTAAGCCAGCAGAGTAGCAATCAGCCAAGGGAAGTAGGCGAATGGCAGCGGCTGAAGACCGATGCTGGCGCCGAATCCGCTGAAGGGCAGATAGATGCCAAGTGCCATAATGACACTGGTCAAGATGATGACAGGCGCACTGGCCCGGCTTTGGATAAACGGTATTTTTTCGGTGCGGATCATGTGTACGATCAGTGTCTGCGAGAGCAGGCCTTCGATAAACCAGCCGGATTGGAACAGGGTCTGATGATCCACGGAATTCGCGGAGAAGACATACCACATCAAAGCATAGGTCGAAATATCGAAAATGGAGCTGATCGGGCCAATAAACACCATGAATCTGCTGACGGATTTAGCATCCCATTTTTGCGGTTTCCGCAGATATTCTTTATCCATCTTGTCCCATGGAATGGAAAGCTGTGAAACATCATAGAACAGATTTTGGATCAGCAGGTGAATTGGCAGCATGGGCAGGAACGGCAGGAATGCGCTGGCTACTAATACACTGAACATGTTGCCAAAGTTGGAGCTGGCCGTCATCTTAATGTATTTAATCATATTGCCGAAGGTAATCCGGCCTTGAATGACACCTTGTTCCAGTACCATCAGGCTCTTTTCAAGCAAAATAATATCTGCGGATTCTTTGGCAATATCGACTGCTGTATCGACAGAAATGCCGACATCCGCTTCTTTCAAGGAAATGGCATCGTTGATGCCGTCACCCATGAAGCCTACCGTGTGACCATTGCTTTTCAGCACACGTACGATGCGTGCTTTTTGCAGAGGATTCACCTTAGCGAACACGTTTGTTTGCTCGGCGATTGCACCTAATTGCTCATCCGTCATGTCATCAATGGAACTGCCAAGCAGAATGTCATTAACTTTGATGCCGACATCCTTACAGACCTTCCGCGTGACGGCAGCGTTGTCGCCGGTAATTACCTTGACGTCCACACCGCTTTCCTTTAGAGCACGGATGGCAGTTTTAGCTGTTTCTTTTGGTGGATCAAGGAAAGCCAGATATCCGACCAGCGTAAGCTGTTGCTCATCAGCGATTCCGTAAAGTTCCTCTTTAGCTTTATGTTCCTTAATCGCCACGGCAAGCACTCGCAGGCCATCTTCGTTCATCTGCTGCACTAGTAATTGCACTACTTCAATAAGCTCTGCTGTGAGAGGAATTTTGCCCTTAGCGCTATCCGAGACATGAGTACAAATGCTGAGCATCTCTTCCATTGCACCCTTGCTGATCAGAAGGTGATTATTCTTCGTTGTTTCGAGAACTACAGACATACGCCGGCGATTGAAATCGAAGGGGATCTCGTCGACCTTACGATAGTTTTGCTCTGCGCCTAGTGTAGGTGTTAGCTCGGCATGTTCGAGAACGGCAACATCCAGCAGGTTTTTAAGTCCGGTCTGATGATAGCTGTTCAAGTAGGCGTATTCCAGCACCTTGCTGTTTTCTTGACCATGCACATCGAGGTGTTTCTCAAGAATAATCTTGTCCTGAGTTAGCGTTCCCGTCTTGTCGGTACACAGAATATCCATGGCTCCGAAGTTTTGAATCGCATTCAGACGTTTGACCACAACCTTGTTGCGAGCCATAGTTGCAGCACCCTTGGCCAGGTTACCGGCTACAACGACTGGAAGCATCTCAGGAGTCAGGCCGACGGCAACAGACAGACCGAACAGTAAAGCTTCCCACCAGTCTCCCTTGGTAAAGCCATTAACCACAAAGATTATCGGTACCATAATCAGCATGAAGCGGATCAGCACAAAAGTAATACTTTTCACACCTTTATCAAAGCTGGTAAGAGGTGATTTGCCAAGCAGCGTGCCAGCCATGGAGCCAAAATAAGTGTCGGAGCCTGTCGCTACAACCACAGCTGAAGCAGTACCACTGATGACATTGGTGCCCATGTAACACATGTTTCTTAGTTCCAGCGCATTCAGAGGTTTATTCTGCTTACGTGACTGCGAAATAGATCCACGGGGAAGGATGTCAAGCTTCTCCACTGGCATGGCTTCGCCGGTTAGGGCAGATTCACCAACATGCAGATCTTTTGAAGCAATCAGTCTTACATCTGCCGGAACCATATCACCTGCTGAAAGATGAATAATGTCGCCAGGCACTAGCAGCTCCATATTAATATCTTTCTGCTCAGATTTACGGGTTACCGTGGCGGTCGTTTTGACCATCGCTTTGAGTTTCTCGGCGGTTCGTGAGGAGCGGAATTCCTGTGTAAAGGTGATTATTGTACTAACAGTAACCATAGTAACGATGATAATAACGGCTTGAACATCATTGTCGACAAAATAGGAAAAGGCAGCGAGTGAGAGCAAAATCAATATAAACGGATTCTTGAAGCAGGCCAGCAGTTGGATGTACCAGGCAGGTGTTTTGTCATGAGCAATCTGATTTTGCCCGTATTTCTCCAGTCTGCGCTTCGCTTCATCTTCCGTAAGTCCTTGCTGATGTGTGCTGTAATCCTCCATAAGATCCTCTTGTGAGGAGATGGAAGCTTGAATGAGACGTTCTGCAATGGTTTGATTCATTTGGTCTTTGTTTTTGATGTTTTTGAACATGTGAAATTCCTCCTTGCGCAAACAGTTACGGCTTGCGTCTTGTAGCGGTATGAAATGCAAAAAAAGCTCTCCCTGATGTCAGAGAGAGCTGTAGATACACCGCTTCTTTTTACACTCACATGTCAAAAACGCATACTTAAACAAACCCGGCGGGGATACTTTTTTCGCAGGGAATGAAGCAGAGTAATGATTGGAGCGTAAAGAGAACGCGGTTCTCTCTCTGTACAAACTTTGAATTTACAACGATTATCCTACAACTCGGACTGCCATCCATGCGGTATCCCCCCTTATTTAGTCAAATAAAAAACCCTCTAGACGAACTAGAGGGTTAAAAAAACGCGCAAAAAAACAGCGTATTCCCCCTAGTCGAGTTTTGGCACTATACAACGTAAAGAGTGATAACACTCTTAGCCACATTATGAAAAGCCTTAATCCGGCAATCCCTGTTCTACCCATGGGCATCTTTCGATATTTCTGGGCAGTGGCCTATGTTCATATAGGAGCCTCACCTAACGAGGACATATTCAATTCCTCTGCAATAGTAAGCCTTGTAATGTATTAAAGTCAAGAGGTTTTTTTGAAACATTGCGCTATATATGTATGAGTTAGCAGCACCGTGTGTGATTACTATTTTGATAGTGAAATACCTATTGACAACCTGACCCTGCCAGCGTAAAATCCACCTAGTAATCTAATAGTCCTCGTTAGGCGAGGCTCCTATACAAACACAGGCTGCTGCCCGGGAACATCGAAAGATGCCTACGGGTAGAACAGGGATTGTCGGCATAAGGCTTTCCATAAGGCAGCTAAGAAATGATGGTATTTCTTTACGTTGTATAGTGCCAAAACTCAACCAGGGGGAGCCGGAATCTTTTTTGCGTGCTTACGCTTATGCAGCCCTCTAGTTGATCTAGAGGGTTTTTTATTTATGAAAGGGGGGAATATCACATGGACAGTAGCAGGTTTTCAGGAGCAGTTTATATGAATCATTACTTGGTTTTAAGAAGAAAAAAGACTGGCTGTTTACTAGCGCTGCGTTCATGTGCCCTTGGTTGGTTCGAGCTTTTCGTTTCATGGAACGAAAGGAAAGTACCGTGCTGACAGGTTTATTTGGTATGCAAATCTAGTGAATATCGTATGGCCGTTCGCAGCTCTTCTTAACTGAAGGGCTTTTTTTGTTTTTCCATAAAATATGTACAAGAGGAAGTGAAAATCATGATGATGGAACTGGAAATGATGATGAAGCTTGGCCTGGCGCTGCTATTTGGAATGCTTATTGGTATAGACAGACAGATCAAGCACAAACAACTGGGTTTGCGGCCTAGCATGGTAATCTGTATTGCAAGCTGCCTAATCACCATTGTATCTAATCAGGCATTTAGCAAATTTGGCGGCCCGAACCATCCCAATATGGACCCGATGAGACTGGCGGCGCAGGTGGTAAGCGGTGTTGGTTTTATCGGAGCCGGCGTTATTCTTCGCAGAAGCAATGAGGTCATTTCCGGTCTGACTTCGGCAGCGTTGATCTGGTCGGCCTCAGGCTTGGGGATTGCTATTGGGGCGGGATTTTATGCAGAAGCTTTTGCCGGTGTAATGTTGCTAATTCTTGCGGTCAATGTTATTCCCATGCTGATCAAATCCGTCGGTCCGGAAGCGCTGAGCCGGCATGATGTGGGGGTCAAAATTGTAGTCGAGCCCAACTACCGGATGACCGAATTGATCCAGATGATAGAAGGCAAGGACCAAGAGTCCTTGTCCGCAAAACGCGAATTCAAAATCCGTTATATGAAGCTGAAGGATCTCGATAATCAATGCCAACTGATTGATCTGACGCTGTCTGTGCCCGATAAGCAGTACACTACGGAAATCTATTACTTCATTAAGAAGATCGATCATGTACAAAGCGTCGAAGTAGAACAATTGTAAGCGAAAAGGAGGAATGAACATGCTCAAGCTGCATCAATACAAATTCCGTGAGGAATATACTTATTACATGCTTCAAGCGCTGAAAGAGGGCGAACGGGAAGGATTTCGCAAGGATTTTTTGAATTTGCATCCCTCAGATCAGACCGATTTCTTTCTCACCCTGGATCTTCAGAGACGTCAGCGGATCTACACGCTACTATCACCTGCTGAGTTTGGAGAAATCTTCAGTGAACTGGCGCCAGTGCGGCAAAAGAACATCATTCAGGAGCTGGATCAAACGTACGCTGTCGAGATGCTGAACGATTTGCCTTCGGATGACGCTACCGATTTCTTCGGTCTGCTGTCGCATAAACAAGCGGACTTTTTCCTTGAGCGCATGGAGAAAGAAGAAGCAGAGGACTTAAGCACCTGCTTGCCTATCCGAAAGGTTCTGCGGGTTCCTTGATGACAACCGATATCTATACAATTGACGGCGCGGATACAGTAACGAAGGTATTGAATGATTTGCGACTAATGACAAGTGATGCAGAAACGATTTATTACCTGTATGTCACGGATCATAACAAACGATTGCTGGGTGTGGTCTCCTTACGGCAACTAATCGTTGCTTCTGCGGAGCAGTTGATTCTGGATCTTATGAGCTCCAAGCTGATCGCAGCTTCCCCGGATACACCTCGCACAGAGATAGTGGAGATTATTAAAAGATACGGTCTGCTTGCAGTTCCGGTGGTAACGCCTGACAACGTGCTTATGGGCATTGTCACATTTGACGATGTGGTATAATTTTCATATTAAACCATAATTACAGAGAAGGGATCTTAAATGAAAATAATGATTATTGGTTCCAATGGTTCAGGTAAATCAACGTTTTCAAGAGAACTGGGAGAAATATTGCAGCTGCCTGTGTACCATTTAGATTTGTACTTTTGGAAGCCAGGATGGGTTCAGATACCAAATGAAGAGTGGGTTGACCTGATCAAAGGTCTGGTGGAACGAGAGGAATGGATCATCGATGGTTATTATGGAAGAACGCTAGATATTAGAATGCAGGCAGCTGATGTTATCGTATTATTTGATTTGTCTCCATGGATCACTACCTACAGAGTGATTAAGCGGAGGATCCAATATCATGGCAAGAGCAGGCCGGATTTGAATGAAGAATGTCCGGAGTCGATCGATTGGCAATTTATAAAATATGGCTGGAATTTCAGAAGAGACAGACTGCCCGGAATAATGAATAAGCTTCAAAACTATTCCGATCAAACTCGAATTATTATCATAAAAACGCCTAAAGAAGCGGTAAAGGTGTTAGATGAATTTAGAAGCAAAGGTAGGGGAGCTTCAACATGTTCACGAAATTAAAGCAATGGTTCAAACCGTCCAGTAAAACTACCAGTCCAAAGCCACAGAAATCATCCAACCCAAGAGCATCCACAAGATCAAACGCGCCAAAAGCCCGGAGCATCGAAGCCTCCAGAATAGGGGAACTAGGGGAATATAAGATCAACATTCAACTGGATCAGCTGCCCAAAGACACGAAATACATTAGCGATATTATGATCCCAAATCCTAAATCTCAGACTGGATACTCGCAAATTGACCATGTGGTTATTTCACCGTACGGCCTTTTCGTCATCGAGACTAAAAATTATAATGGCGAGATCAAAGGAACCCGGTCTGACAAGTATTGGCGCGTAAGCAACAGATTCAACATGTATAACCCCTTGAGGCAGAATTATGGACACATAAAGGCTTTAGAGTTGGTCTTGCACGGATTTCCCGGGTTAACTTACATATCTATGATTTCCTTTACCATGCGCTGCCGATTTAGCATTGATCCGGAATTGCGTAAGATTGAGTCCAATGAGCTGATTGTATATGATACAGAGCTGTCCGAGTTTATTCAGCGAAAGATCAATCGGCTGCGGCTGACATCGGCTACACCCGTACTCACAACGGATCAGATTCAGAAGATTTACGATAGTATTGCTAATGCCAATATTCAAGATCCTGCATTAAGAGCAGCCCATATTGGAAAGATAAAACAGTCTCAATAATAGACTGACCAACTCATCTCAAATAAAAAAATACCTAAAAACAACCGACCCTCATGCAGGCCTTTGTAATCACAAGGGTCTGCATGAGGGTCGAAGTTGTAGTTGGATAGGTACTCACATGAAAATAAGGAGTAATATGCCGGCTACGAAGCAGTAATATGAGAAGTATTTCAAATTCCCTTTGGCCATAATTCCCATAAACCAACGCATGGAGAAATAAGTCACAATTAGCGTAGTAATAAACGCGATTATGTAGGGAATAGCCAACGCTGAGCGGTTCGGATCATGGGCAATATCGGATACACCCAGCACCAGTCCGCCTAAGCTAACAGGAATATAGAGCATGAACGAAAATCTTAATGCGGTTTCCTGCTTCATCCCTACAGCGATGGAGGAGATGACGGTTGCCCCAGAGCGGCTAATGCCCGGAATAAGAGCGACTGCTTGAGCAAGACCAACCAGAACCGCATCCCGTGCTTTTAAATCACCATCTTGTTTGCGGCCACGAAGATTACGAATTAGCCACAGTGCTACACCCGTAACGAGCAATGCGATGGAAACCGTGTGCACGGAGGAGAATATTTCCTCAATTTGATCTTTGAACAATGCGGCCACGATTACCGCTGGCAGGGTACCGATAACGACATACAAAGAAAAGAGGAAATCCGACTTGTATTCTGGTTTACGGGTGCGAATGAATCCAAAGAATCCACCGATGAGTCTTGCAATATCTTTTCGGAAAATAAAGCAAATCGCGATCAGTGAAGCAGTGTTCGTCAAGATTTCAAATGACAATCCGTTCTGTTTTAATCCTAGTAGTTTTTGTGCGATAATCAGATGTCCACTTGAAGAAACGGGGATGGGCTCTGTTGCCCCTTGAACAATTCCTAGAAACAAGTATTTTAGCCACAGTATAATATCTTCCATTTTACCTCCCAATATATTTGTAATCTTTGTCATCATATCGTACTTGTTGGGGGGATGACAATAGAACCTTAGTGCCACATGACAGTCCATCAGCGTCAATGGAGGGAATTATGAAGATCAATAATCTCTTTTTTCACATTCATTATTGCAATTCCAGGAAAGGAAATGAACCTAATAGAACGTTTCGCAAAAAAACGAGAACCCTTAACCATCATGAGCTAATTCTAGTGACTGGAGGGAATGGGCAGATTAAAATTGGCAAAAAAGAGTTTCAGATCAAAGAAGGCATGCTCTTCTATATTGGTTCTGGAGTCTTGCAAACTATAGTGTTAGATGCTGATGATCCCTTCTGCTTTATGTCTGTACATTTCAGCTATGCTCACGTGGGCTTTGATGAAGATATCTGGACGATTGGTGATGCGAAGAGCATGCTCCCCCTGCAAAAAGGACAGCATTTACAGGATTATTATCAAATTGAAGATGCTTTTAAAAAATTGGTGGAAAGCTGGAATGCGAAACTGCCGCGATATGAGTTTATGACCAAGACGCTGTTCCAGCAATTGTTAATTAATATTTATCAGAGCACCGGTAAGCATCATCAGAATTATGCGACTTCCTTGAAAGTAGAAAAAATCATTACCTTTATGCATCAAAATATAAATTCCAGGGTAACATTGGGTCAACTGTCAGATTTGGTCCAGCTATCCCCAACCTATTTATCCAGGACGTTCAAGGAAATTACCGGATATTCCATTATAGAGTTCTTTAATAAGCTGAAAATCGACAAGGCTAAAGAAATGATTCTAGAGGGTGACAGAAAGATCAGAGAGGTTGCACAGTGTCTTGGGTTCACGGATGAATTCTATTTCAGCAGAATATTCAAAAAACTCGAAGGGATCAGTCCCTCAGAATATTACAGCAAAAATGTCCATGTGATCTAAAATAATGCATGGTGGAAAGCCAATCCGACTGTTAATATGAGGTCATTATTGTAAAGCGGTATTTCACAATAGTTGCAGTTCAGACAGAAGGAAGGCCTATCATCATGTTAAATTGGAAAAGAAATCTGTGGGTATGCTGGTTCGGAATGTTCGTCACCGGCGTGGGGATGAGTCAGATTGCCCCGGTATTGCCGCTCTACATCAAGCATCTTGGGGTTCACAATCCCGATGCCATTGCACAATATTCCGGGCTTGCGTTCGGGATTACTTTCATTGTTTCCGCCATTTTCTCCCCGATCTGGGGGAAGGCCGCCGACAAGTTCGGGCGCAAACCGATGCTTCTGCGGGCGAGTCTCGGAATGGCGATTGTTGTGGGCTGCATGGGTTTTGCTCACCATGTCTATGTATTGATTGGACTGCGCTTATTGCAGGGAACAATAACTGGCTACAGCACCGCTTGTACGACATTAATTGCTACCCAAACGGACAAGGAGCATGCAGGCTGGGCGCTGGGTACACTTTCAACAGCCAGTATTGCTGGCTCATTGATTGGGCCGACGATCGGCGGTTTTATCGCGGAGAATTTTGGGCTGCAGGACTCTTTTTTCATAACAGGTGCTCTCATGCTGGTGGCCTTTATAACGACGGCTTTATTCGTGAAAGAATCCTTCCAGCGCGAGGACAAAGCAACGCTTGGGATGAAGGAAGTCTGGCGCGCGGTGCCTGAGAAAAGTCTAACCCTTACGTTGTTCGTGACGTTCTTTGTGTTGACGGTGGCCCTGTATTCTGTTGAGCCAATCATAACCGTGTACATCACGCATCTTTCCGGTAATGGTGCGCATATTGCACTCCTGGCTGGGCTGACGTTCTCAGCCTCGGGATTGGCGAACATCGTCGCCGCCCCAAGACTTGGGAAGCTATCGGATAAGATCGGTGCCCACAAGGTGATATTGGTAGCCTTAGTTGCGGCAGGCCTGATTTTTATCCCACAGGCGTTTGTCACGACTCCCTGGCAGTTGATGGTGCTTCGTTTCTTATTGGGATTAGCCGCTGGGGGACTGGTTCCCTCCGTCAATATCCTGGTTAAGAAGATAACACCATCTGCACTAACAGGAAGAGTGTTCGGTTTTAATATGTCGGCAGGGTATTTGGGAACGTTCGGTGGTGCTGTGCTGGGGGGGCAGGTGGCAGCTTGGTTTGGTATTCATTATGTCTTTTTCGTGACCAGTTCCTTGCTCTTGATCAATGCCGTATGGGTGTATTTCAAGCTGTATCGTGTGTTAAACAAGCGAGGGAACAGAGCACAGACGGTGTAGATATGACAGGATCGTTGTCCAATTGAAGAAACGGTCCAGTAAAATGGATGAGGCTCCTGCCATGTGCAGGAGTTTTTTTATTAAAGTCTTTATTGAACCAGCGGGCAGGTGATTGTAATATTCATCCAGAATTAGTGAGGTGGGGTGAATATAACAATGAAAGATCAACAAATTGAGACGTTATGTAGTAGTTTACAGCTTGGGGAGATCGTGAATGGCCCTGTGGCGTTGTCAGGCGGGTTGATGCACCGTATGTTTGAGATTGTAACGACAACCGGGAAATATGTTATTAAAGCTTTGAACCCGGAAATCATGCGCAGACCAACGGCTATGCAGAATTATGTGAGATCAGAACACATTGCTAACGCTGCCGCCGCAGCTCATATCCCGGGACTTCCAGCTAAACAATACTATGGAACTTCTATTCAGCAAGTGGATCAACAGTTCTACCTTATATTTGATTGGATACCGGGCAGGAGCCTGAGGCCTGATGAAATACAAATAAGCCATTGTGAGAAAATAGGTTCCATACTGGCAGATATACATAGAACTGATTTTTCAGCGCTGGATCTCGGGGACAACAACTCAGAGGTACGGCAGCTAGTAGATTGGAAATTCTACTTGGATAAAGGACAGGAGAGTCATTCAGAATGGGTTGGCCTCCTGCTGGAAACCCTCGATAAGCTTAAAGCTTGGAATAATTTAGCCATCGAATCTGCCAAGCTGCTTACGCAAAGTGTGGTTGTTAGTCATGGGGATTTAGACTCCAAAAACGTGTTGTGGAACCAAGATCATCCCGTCCTGATTGATTGGGAATCAGCAGGCTATAGAAACCCTATGCAAGATTTAATTGAAACGGCTTTGTATTGGTCTGAAAATGAGCATGGGGAGGTCGATAAGCAAAGATTCTTTGCTTTTTTAAGCGGCTATAGAAGAAAGGGCGGATCACTGCAAGCCAATTGGAGCACGGTTTTAGCGAACGGTTTTTTAGGAAAATTAGACTGGCTGGAATATAGCTTGAAGCGGTCGTTATGGATAGAATGTACGGATGAAAGAGAACAGCAGTTAGGAACTGAACAGGTCTCGGGAACGATCAACGCCATTAAACGATACTCGGAAAAGATAGATGAAATTGAGCAATGGCTACAGCATCCTTAATTAGGCTTGGTCTAAAAAGAAAAAAGACACTCCTGCAAGGAGCGTCTTTTTAGAGGATCACAGTTAGCTATGGGGAACAGTTTTCACCGTTAAAGTAACGTTGCCAGAACCTCCCTGTCCATTAGCTTTTACGTTAAATGTATCACCCGATCTTGAAGAATTATAAGCTCCTGAATATATTCTGGATTTACCAGTCTGAACATTTGAGAACAATGTAACAACTTGTCCAGTTGTAATATTGTTTAAGCTGAAGTTAACACGATCCACTGTGCCTGATGAATATTCTATGTACAAATCAGGTTCACTACCTGTAAATGAAAAATCCGCACCAAGTTTAACACCCTGAGTTTCGTTAGTGTTCTTAGGTACGCCCTTTGTTCCGTTAAAAATATCAGTGCCAGTGGATGATACTAATGAAGAAGCTGTTTCTTCATTAGTATTATCACCATAAACTACACTGAAATTCGGTGATAATGTGTAGCCATCTGGCGTAAATCCATTTTTCATAGCTATCAACAGATTTCCATATTTGTCATAAACATTTCCATTCACTACCTTATAACCTTTGTCTAAAGTGTTAACTTGTTTTGGTTTTGCGGAATTTTTATGGATAATACCATTAGCAGAGGTGACAGCACTAATTCCTAGGGTTAATATACCAGCAAGTAAAATGACACTGATTTTTTTGAGTTTCATAAGACAAGCCTCCTATTAAGAAATAACTTTATCAACCATTAATCTCCTCATACCGGATATCGATCCGCTCCCCGTTTGTCTTGACCAGATTTATGCTCATTGGAGCAAGATCTGTGCTTCCACCGCTAAGCAATAAGTGACTTCCGCCTTCCACTTCATATTTACGGATGTATAACCCGGAACCGATATCTTCAAAAGGGTAACCCTCGAAATCCGACCACGTTAAATGCTCTCCTTTTTGGGCCAACGTATGCAGCTTATGCAGGGAGATTACATTATCGTTGCTTGGTTCACGTTTGTGGCTATAGGTCGAAAAGATAACCATAACAGCCAAAAGTGCCGCAATCCCCAAGAGATATTTCTTGTTCATATGAAAGACCCCCCTTCTTTGACAAGATCTATTTCCATTATTTTACCATACTCCTTCTCAAGGGTGTTGTTTCGGTTGCGGGCTTAATCATATATAATCAGGTAGAATTATGACTATGGAACCTTTCAGGAGAATGATACAGATGAATAAGAAGATACTGATCGTTGAAGACGATGTTCATATATCCAAAATAATCAAGATGAATCTCAATCTCGTGAACTATGCCACAACAGAGGTGTATGACGGGCTCGCAGCCCTGGATGTGCTTAAGCAGGAGAAGTTTGACTTGATTTTGCTGGATGTGATGATTCCACATCTGGACGGGTTTGAGCTGATGGAGAGAATCAAGCCTTACGGGATTCCTGTAATCTTTTTGACGGCGAAAAACTCGGTCTACGATAAAGTGAACGGCCTGAAGCTAGGTGCTGATGATTATATGGTCAAGCCCTTTGAAGCCATTGAACTACTGGCCCGTATTGAGACGGTGCTGCGCAGATATGGTCATGAAGACAGGATGATGGAGTTTCAGCACGTTCAAGTGGATCTTGATAAAAGAGAAGTAGTGATTCAAGGAGCGCCTGTGGAACTGACACCGAAGGAGTATGATCTGCTGGTGGTCCTGCTCAAGAACAAGAATATCGCGCTGACACGGGAACAATTCCTGGATAAGGTATGGGGCGGGGATTATTACGGGGAAACCCGGACGGTAGATATGCATATTAAATCATTGCGCAAAAAGCTGAATTTACAGGAGCAGATCAAGACCATCTACAAAATCGGGTACAGGCTGGAGGACTGATGGATGAAGTTCTGGCAGAAAATATATCTGTTCTCGATTCTAGTGTTTGTGATTATTTTTAACGTCGCTTCCATTATGGTAATTGAACGCAGTCACAATAAGATGCTGGGACAGGCGATCAACGTGGCCCTAAGTCAGAATATGAGCATTCATTCCAGCGTGGATGCCATCGTGCCGATTCTGCGAATCTATGATTCGATTGATTATGAGAAGACGGTCTTAACGCGTATTGCTAATGAATTTGTGGACAAGAACAGTGATCAGGGCATTTATATGGATATTACAGATGATTCGCAGCGTACGGTGTTCAACAACTCCGATTTTCCAATGCCCGCCGAACGGAGCGAACTGAACAATCTGGATGATGACAGCATTCATTATATTTTGCGGGAGATCGATGCCCGGACAATTCTATATACTTCGAACATTACTGATATTAATCATAAAAAATATGTATTCACCTATATGAAGGATGTTACTCCGGTATATCAGGACCGTATTGACCAGTACAGCTTTTTTGCCCAGGTCGATCTGGGGGCCTGTCTTCTGTTTATGGCCATTATGTTCTTCGTGAGCAGAGGACTGACAAGATCCATTGACCGCCTGAACCGCACCGCGAAAGTCATTGCGCAAGGAGATTTCTCGGAGCGCGTACGTCTGAAATCGAGGGATGAGATTGGCATCCTGGGGTCTAATTTCAATGAGATGGCAGAGGTCGTCGAAGATAAAATCAACGAGCTGGAGCGTAATAACGAGGAGAAGCAACGGTTCATCAATAATTTTACACATGAGCTAAAAACACCGTTGACCTCAATTATCGGGTATGCCAATTTTTTGCGGACTACCAAATACAATGAAGAGCTGTTCGTGGACGGCCTGAATGTGATTTATTCCGAAGGGAAGCGGCTGGAGTCGCTGTCGCTGAAGCTGATGGATTTGATTTTGCTACAGAAGGAACAGTTTCAGATGGAACTTCAGGATCTCAGTGAGATTCTTACGGAGATCAAGCCGGCGCTAGAGATCATGGCTAAGGAGAAGGGTGTAGAGATAGTACTGAATTGTGAAAAAGGGGAGCTGCCGCTGGAGCGCGATCTAATTAAGGTGTTGATTTTTAATCTTGTGGATAATGCTCTTAAAGCCTCTTCACCGGAACAGACAATTACACTGCGTGCGTATTGGCAGAACAAGAGTTACATTCTTGCCGTCATTGATCAGGGCATCGGAATTGCCGTTGAGGATCAGGACAAAATTTTCGAACCCTTTTACATGGCGGATAAATCCAGAACCAGAAGCAACAACGGCGCAGGTCTGGGTCTGGCGATCTGTCAAAATGTTGCAGGCATCCATGGAGCCGTCATTCGGGTGAGCAGCAATGTGCAGCAAGGGACGACAGTGGAAGTAGTTTTTGCATCGAACCATGCTGCGGAAAGCGAGTTACGACCATGAGAAAATCTATGATAATTATGCTGTATTCGGCCTTACTGGTGCTGATGACAGGCTGTCAAAGCTGGTTCAACAGTATTCCCAAGGATACCGTGATGGTCAAAAAAATAGTGCAGGAGCATAAGAACAGCGAGATCGAGTACGAAGGAGTTCTATCCCAAGATGCAGTGAAGACACTGAGCGTACAAGCGGTGAATAAATTTTTGGATAAAAAGCTGACCTTGGATCATGCGCAGTTTGAGATTATGGCCGTGGATCAGAACAAGCTGAAAGAACTGTTGAAAGAGACTAGCCATGTGCCAGGGCCGGCGGTCATGGATGGAGGCAGGGCACAGCAAACAATGCAATTCACCAGCGATATCCAGGCGATTACCGGGGGCTTGTATTATGTGACATTGACGTCATCGGAGGTTCCTGAGGATTCTTATGATATTGTATTGAATGCCAAGGATGGCGACGTGTTGAAGATTCTGCGATCCTACCGGGAAAGTAGAGCCATGCCGCGTAATTCGGAAGAAAAGGTATTCGATATTGCGGACCGTTACGTGAAAGAACACGGCAGTTATCCGTTGTCTGAGTTAACCCAGCAGCTTGATCTGACCCGTTGGGGTTCCAATGTGGAATTGTATTATACGAGTAAAGATAACAAGACCCTGAAGTATTCTGTTGTGATTAATTACAGCAGCAATGAAGTCGTAGGCTTCAGCAAGGATGTCATGACGCTGCTAAGTTATAATTCCAAACGGTAGAGGGATTAAACGCGGCCGGAAGTTCAAACATTGTCTGTAGTTACGGCTGTACTCATTGCAAAATCTAGAGTTAATCTGTACAAAAGGTTGGTTCGAGGTCATGAAAATGGCTTGGGATCAGCCTTTTTTTGCTTGCGTCCGCCCGTATTTCAAACTTTACAACTTCTATATAACTCTATCTCACTTATGATATATCGTCTCTTTATACTGTTAGAGTACCCGGCACAGGGTAGCCAAGAAGTGAGAATACAATCAAAGAATCGGAAGGAAGTCTACGTTATGAAAAAAGTCATGTTGATGATATTTACAGCGATGTTCGTATTAACCCTCTCTGCTTGCAGTACAGGCACTGAAAATCCTAAGGGGAGTGCTAATGGAAGTAACGGGGGAGCCAGTAGCACAGGAAACAGTAACGCCCCCGGTAGCGAGGTGAAGTCGGGTCAGCAGCCAACGGATCAATCGACATCCGCATCAGGTCAGACGGGAGGATTGGGCGCGCCATCCATTACGGAGAAGAAAACAGTGGTGTTCTCTACCTTTTTTCCGAGTGATTACTTTAAAGAAGCGAAGAAGAAATATGAAGCCAAGCATCCCAACATTACGATTGAGCTGAAATCGATTGAGACGGATGATACGCATTTGGAAGAGAATCTGGAGAAATTTGTGAAGACAACAGGGACTGCGATGCTCTCGGGACAAGGCCCAGACTTGATCGAGATGGATCAGCTGCCATCAGGGGACTATGTGAAGCGAAAGATGCTGGCCAATCTGGGCGACATCATGGACCACGATCCTGATTTTAAAAAAGAACAGTATTTCACCAATATCCTGGACGGGATGAAGGTTAACGGTGGGATGTATGGCTTGCCGATCGGGTTCTTTATCTATGGCCTGGTAGGCAATGAAGATGCCATTAAGAAGAGTGGCGTGACTTTTGATGACAGCAAATGGAACTGGGAGCAATTTATCACGACAGCCAAGGCGATGACTAAAGGAGCCGACAAGGACCATCAATATGCTTTGGGCAGAAGCATGCCTGAGTACATGACGACACAATTTGTGAACGAACGATATGCGGCCTTCATCAATCAGGAGCAGGGAACCGCCAATTTTGTATCCAGCGACTTTACGGGCCTGCTTCAACAGGTAAAAACATTGTTCGATGAAAATGTAGTCGGTACAGATGCACGTTTCCCGTTGTTCAACACAGCTCAAATCAACTCGCCAACTGATTACATTCGAGAGTTACGAATGAGTGAATTCATTCCTGGTGGCAATGCCTATACCTCGAAGCTTTATTTGAGTCCAAATGTGGATCCGCAGCATCCAGGTGGTTCCTTCCGGACCTACCAGACGATTGGGCTGAATGAACGCTCAGCTGTAAAAGCCGAGGCGTGGGATTTCCTAAAGTTTCTGCTCTCGGAAGAAATGCAGAGTAAACCCGACGGTACCGGATTTCCGCTGAATAAAGCTGCGTATGCGAAAAAAGCGCAAGCGCTGGTTCAAAAAGGCTCCATCCTATCTGATCAACCGATCGGGCCGATGAAAGGCAAGAGCTTCAAAATTACGCAGCAGGATATTAATGATCTGGACAAATTCCTGAACGGGGCGACGTACCCGTTACAATTCAAGCCCTCTAAGATTGATGAGATCATCACCGCAGAGGCGCAGGCTTTTTTCACCGGTCAGAAGTCGGCTGACGAAGTAGCCAAGCTCATTCAGAACAGAGTAACTACCTATCTGAATGAGTAGCTATCTGAATGAGTAGCAAGAGGAAAGGAGGAGTGACAGATGACAGGAATGCGTGAGGGGAACAGTGGCATTAGGCTGCTACGCAAAGAATGGGTCGCTGCGCTGCTTTTCCTGGCACCTAGCTTGATCGGATTTTCCGTTTTTTATCTCATTCCGTTTGCCATGGGGCTGCTTTACTCCTTCCAGGATAGTACCATCGACGGTACGTTTGTAGGCTTCGACAACTATCACGCAGTGCTATCCAGTGGCTCATTCCGCAAGGCGGCCGCCAATACGCTGCTTTTTACGGGAGTAAGTGTTCCGCTCATTATTGCGCTGTCCCTATGCTTTGCGCATTTGCTCAATCGGCGCTTGTTTATCCGGAACTGGCTCCAGACTGCTTTTGTACTGCCGCTGGTGGTTCCGGTAGCCTCGATCGTGATGATGTGGCAGATCCTGTTCGATTGGAACGGAACCTTAAATGTGTGGCTGCAGCATCTGCATATGGGGCGGATCGATTGGATGAAGTCGGAGTGGTCGATGGTGGTACTGGTGGTGGTGTATATATGGAAGAACATCGGCTACAACATTATTTTGTTTCTCGCAGGCCTGCAAAGTATTCCCAAGGATTATTATGAGACTGCGGATATAGAAGGCGCGGGTAGACTGCATAAGTTGCTGCATATTACCTGGGTATATTTGACGCCAACGATGTTCTTCGTGGTCCTGATGTCGATTATTAACTCCTTCAAGGTGTTCCGGGAGACGTATCTCATAGCTGGTGATTATCCGCATGACCGCATTTATATGCTTCAGCATTATATGAACAACATGTTCATGTCACTGGATGTGCAAAAGCTGACGGCGGCAGCTACGCTCATGGTCGGCGGTATCCTCCTCTTCGTGAGCATCATGCTGATGATGGAGCGCCGCTTCCGGAGCTTTATGGAATAAGGAAGGATCGTGGGCATAATGGTTTTGTTTCGCAAAGCGGCGTTGACGTTGATGATGATGATCTTCGCCCTGGCCATGCTGTTTCCAATCCTGATCACGTTCTCGAACTCTTTAATGACGGAGAGCGAAATTGACTATAATTATCACCTTATCGGGAAAATGGTCAACGTTGCAGCAGGCGAAAAGAATGGTTTTATTAACTTAAAGCTGATTCCGGACTGGGTTTCTTTGAGCCAATATGCGGAAGTACTGGTGCATAAACCGCTCTTCCTGCATATGTTCTGGAATTCTGTCTTCATAGTGCTGCCGATTATCATCGGGCAGGTAGTTGTAGCATCATTGGCAGCCTATGCCTTTGCTAAGCTCCGCTTCTGGGGAAGGGAGAAGCTGTTCGTCGTGTACTTAATGACGATGCTGATGCCGTTTCAGGTGACGCTGGTTCCCAATTATATTATTGCGGACAAGCTGGGGCTGATGAACAGCACGTCTGCGATTATTTTGCCGGGGATATTCAGTGCGTTTGGTGTATTCATGCTTAGGCAGTTCATGCTGCATATTCCGTATGCGTACCTTGAGGCAGCTAAGATGGACGGGGCCGGGCAGCTGAGGATTTTCTATTCCATCATGCTTCCGCTTATCAAGCCGGGTATGGCGGCCTTGACGGTACTACTGTTCGTGGACAACTGGAACATGGTGGAGCAGCCGTTGATCTTTTTAGAGGATGTCTTCAAGCAGCCATTGTCCTTATACTTGTCACGCATTAATGAGGGCGCCCGCGGCGTGGCATTTGCTGCATCGGTATTGTATATGACTCCTATGGTGCTGTTGTTTTTATATGCGGAGTCGTATTTTATTGAAGGTATTCAATTATCGGGCATTAAAGGGTAGTTCATTTATGGGGTGATCACATTTGGAAGTGCAATATGCAAAGCGCAAGAAAACAATTGCTGTGATCGCTGGTGTGTTCCTCGGGCTATTGATCTTACTCACCTTGTTCAGCAATACGTTAATGTCTTTGACCTTGCCGAAGGTAGCGCTGGTCACGTTGAGCCGTGGTGATCTGAGCCATGAATTTCAGAGCACCGGCGTATTGAAATGGAAGGCGGAGACTGAATTAAGCAGTACCTCGGGTTGGAAAGTGAAGAAGGTGGCGGTCAAGAAAGGCGATGTGGTGCAAAAAGGGCAAACGCTTATCACATATGACAGCAAGGACATCAAGCAGCAGATTCAGGACGAGCAAGGCAGTCTTGCCAAAATAAAGCTGTCCACGGCCAGTTTGCAATATGCCTTAATGGAGGCTATGCAAGGCGGGGATGAAAAAACAATCAATGACGCAACGAACGCTTACAAAAGTCATGAGATCGATACCGAGACCCAGCAGCGGCGTATTCAGAAACTACAGGATAGCCTAAAGGATAATTCGATGCTGGTCGCTCCCTTTGCGGGTATAGTAACTAAAGTTAACGCACTGGAAGGTTTCCCTTCCAGCGGACCGGATGTGACGATATCTAATCAAAGTCTGGGTCTCTCATTAGAGGTATCGCTGCCTGCTCCGGCAGTTGCCCAACTCAAGTCCGGGGATGAGCTGGATGTGCAGGTGAATGACAAGGAAGCCAGGCAAGTGAAGGGGAAGATCGAGATCATTCAGGATAATGATCCTGTGAACTCAGATTCTGGTGAAAATGCAACCGGGAATTCCATGGTACCTATGAAGAAGCTTTTGCTCTCTATTCAAGACCCTGCCGCTAAGGAAGGGGAAGTAGCTCAGGTAGATCTGACCCAAACGCTGGAGGATGTGGTGCTCGTACCTAATGCGGCGATTCATGATGAAGGTGACAAGAAATATGTATTTGGCATTGAACAAAAGGATGGGCCGCTCGGCAATGCCTTCTATGTTCGTAAAGTATATATCACGGTTGATGATGCTAATGCGTCGCAATCTGCCGTCACAGGCGGGCTATTTGATCAGGAATCTATCATTATAGAGAGCAGTGAACCCTTGCAGGAGGGCGACAAGATTCGCATGTAGACATCCTAGAATATCATGACAATGAAAATGAGGAATCGCAACAATGAGAAAATACACTCTTAGTATAGTTATATTGTGCCTGATTCTTCTATCTGGTTGCAGCAGGGGTCTATCTATTAATACTCCCGCTGTTGAACCAGAGGCTGCGCTAGGCAATGCCCCCTCGATGGAGGCTTCAAGTTCGAATCATTCAGATCCTGAAGCTGATGCTTCCATGAAAGATGGTAATCATGAGGGGGAACAGACGACAGACAGCACCGCGAAGAACATGCCGCTACTTGCGCCAGCGCCGCCCAAGCAAAAGCCAGGTCAGAAGATCATTTATCTGACTTTTGATGATGGTCCCACCAAGGCAACAAAGGATATTCTGGATACGTTGCAGAATTATGATGCACAGGCGACATTTTTTATGCTGGAGCCTAAAATGAAAGAGTCACCAAGTATGGTCAAAAGAATCGTCACAGAGGGTCATAGCGCAGGGTTGCATGGTGTCACCCATGATAAATATAAGTTCTACCAGTCACCACAAACGTCAATAAATGAGATGACTCAGGCTCAACAGACACTCGAGAAGCTTACCGGTGTCCACTCCACGATCATCCGCACCCCATATGGTAGTGTCCCTTTCCTGACGGATTCGTTCCGGACAGCGCTGGACAAGCAGGGCTTCACATTATGGGATTGGAACGTAGACAGCAGCGACTGGTCGAACGGTCAATATCTCTCGACAACGATTCATCAGATTCAAAAACAGATCTCGGCCGGAATCATCCCAATTGTGCTCATGCATGACAAGCCGGAGACAGCCAAGCATTTGCCCGCGCTGCTTAAGTTCTTATCTCAGAACGGATTTATGACGAAGACGATTGGATCAGACACCCAGCCGTACAGCTTCAATTGCTATAATCGCTGCCATCCTGTCAATCCCGTGAAGAAACCGCAGATGGCCGAGAATGAGCAGACTCCAATCTGGAAAGCGAGTTTGACAAGATGAGCAAACAAATGGGTCTTATAATTTGCAGTATGTTATTACTAGTGATTTTGTCTGCTTGTAGTAGCAGTAATCACACAGAATCCAGTGGAACAATTATAGGTAGAGGTAGTAACACCGGGGCACCGGTCAGTTCAGAAATGATGGATACCAAGAGAATCACCGACATCGGGCAGACCGTTAACAAACCTGGGAAAATATATAAAGTGGTAATTGACCCGGGCCATGGAGGCGAAGATCCGGGCGCTACTGCTGTTAATGGTCACTTTGAGAAGGAGTTTACGTTAAGCATGTCTAAAGCCATTGCTGATGTGCTGGAGCAAGACCCGGAAATACAGGTCGAGTTGACCCGAACGGATGATACTTTTATATCCACTCAGGAGCTGTACAGGCCTAAGTTGGCTAATGAGCTGAACGCCGATCTGTTCATCTCGATTCACGGCAATACCTTCGATGATTCTACGGTGTCTGGCACGGAATCCTTCTATTATCATGACGAATCTCTAGCATTTGCTGAAGTCATTCACAAGCATGTTGCACAGGCCACGGGCTTCAAGGATCGCGGGGTCAAGAAAGCAAGCTATTTTGTGCTAAGAGAAACGCATATGCCTGCAGCACTATTAGAGTTGGGATATTTGACAAACCCGGAGAATGAGGGGATGATGTGGACCGCTGCCTTCCAGCAATCAGTTGCTGCTGCTATTCATGCAGGCATCAGGGAATATTTGCAGCTGGATTGATACGGGATAAGGAATATGGTGATGAAGAGCGGTTGGTACAAATCATGATTAACCTGCTGCATATTCACCCCACAAGAATTCGAAGCAAAAAAGAAGCAAATTCTTGGTTTATAGAAATCTTTTTAGCGAGAAGGTATCTTTGTAGATCACAAAGGTGCCTTTTTTTGATTTAAGTGGAAAGACCTCTAAAGAGTATTTGTGTATTTCTTCATATTATAATAACGTTACCTGGCATTAAAATGGAAATGAATTGAATAAAGGGAGGGAGAGCTGTGTTTCATCCATGGAGTCTTGTGATACCGCTGCTGATATTATTGCCCAATCTTCTGTTCTTTAAATTTGAGCCACGAAACATGCCCAGTGAAAAGAATTCAAACCTGTTTTTTACGATAGCAGAAGGGATTGGTAGGTTTGGGGTGATCTTAGTCCCTCTATTTTTCACAATACATCTTCAAGAAACTTATGAAATCATTGCATTGATCGGGATGATATTGTCCCTTTTACTGTACTATTTTGGGTGGGGGAGGTACTTTAGAAATGACAGAGAGTATAAGCTGCTCTATTCGCCAATACTGGGTATTCCTGTACCGTTAGCGATTAGTCCAATCGTTTATTTTCTATGCGCTTCCGTGGTTCTGTACTCTGTGTATATGCTGATTTTCAGTGTTATTATGGCGGTAGGGCATATTCCGAGTAGTATTCGGGAGTGGGAGCGGAGTGGAATTATGTAAGCGAGCCCTTAGAATGACTATTAGGGCTTAAGGAATAGTCAAGCTTCAATCCGGTGTTCTCTACGACGCATCACTTTACCGGCTGCGCTGTTTTCACCTCAGGAACTGGACAGAAGCCTTGGTTGGTCACACATAACTCTTCAGTGAATTGAGGTTGGAGCTTGGAGATTTCTGCGAAATAGCTGCTGATAATATGGTTTTCCCCCACGGAACCGTTCTGGAAAGACAACGAGTCTAGAGTCTGAACATGCTGGTAGTAATACTTTCTTTCCTGCTTGGGCAGCTTGAAGACGGTAGGCGGGGCGTAAGTAACGACATCGAAGAGATTGGCATAGCGGGAGCTTTTTCGCACATATTGCGTAAAAGCCTTCACGAACTCAGGATCACCTACACGGGGAGACCCGTATGTAAACAGGTTGGGGCTGGTGTGATTCGTGTTAGCTGCAACATCTATAGCACACAACGTCGCTAGTGCTCCGCCGAGGCTGTGGCCGGTAATGTATAATATCTTTTCTGGTGACAGCCTACCCAGGGTAGAGAGAATCCCCTCGCGGGCCGAAGAATAGATGTTAGTGAAACCGCGATGTGTAAGACAGTCTTCCTTAATGAAGTTGGGCTTTATTTGCATGGCCATGGCATTTGAAATCCAATTGGTCGTCGAAATGGTGCCACGAAAGGCAACAATAATCTCTTGCGCCGACTCCAGAATAAACCCGAAACGTTCCCAGGCATTGCTGATAGACTTCGCCTGAATCGTATCCACGACCGTGTAATTCAATGGAACGACGAAGGAACCGTCCGGATTAGTGTACTGGGCATAGGCCTGTTCGCAGATTGCAGCCAGAAAGATCGCCCATTGCTCCTGAATATTCATGTAACCCATCAGCTTCCCACCCTTCTTTCCTACACTATATTAGCGGGATGAAAGATAGGTGCCTATGTTGATTCCATTAAATGTTTTTGCTTCCACAGGGCAGCCTCAAGGCTGTCTTTTTTAGTATGGAAAAATGGGGGGCTAAGCGGATGTAATGCTACATCGAGGTCGGTCTGATCCATCTTTGGTCCATCTCCGGGTGGAGTAGGGAAATCAATCTGTGGATGGACTTTAAGCTAGTAGCATTCCGTTACAATCAGTGCATAGCTTGTCGTTGTTCAGTTTAGAATTTCTTAAATTCAACATAATGATGAAGAGAAGGGTAGAAAGGAAGATGAAGTGAATGAAACGAGTAAAAAAGCTACTATTGATTCTACTTTCCATAGTTTGTGTACTGCTGCTCGGCGGAGTTATTTATGCGGAAACGCCGTTTTCATCCTGCCAATTTAATGATCATGTGGTCTCCGACGTATCCTCTGAGGGTGTGGGGGGAACCGGATCGACAACCGGGAATCGGTTAATGAACGAACATGTCCAGTATGTAGAGGCCAGTGATCATGTGCGGTTAGCCTATCGCAAATATGCCCCGGTTAAACCGGAGGCGGTAGTGATTTTTTATCATGGATCAGGGGCTAATAGTGCGGCAGGTTATGAACCGATCGGGGAAGGACTTAGTACGAAGTATGGAGTAGCGGCTTATTTGCCAGATATCCGGGGACATGGACTGTCCGGGGGGCCAAGAGGGGATACGCCTAGTCTACAGCAGGTATACGATGATGTGAGTCTGCTGATTAATAACGCACATAAAGAATTTCCCGGTTTGCCTGTCTACTTAGGTGGTCACTCTGCTGGTGCAGGATTAATCATCAACTACATTAATTCTCCTGAACACCAGTCGGTGAACGGCTATGTGTTTGTTGCGCCAGACTTTGGACTGCGATCGAAGACAACATATGAGGGGAATGGTAACTTCGCAACGGTATGTACTAAAGCTTATATTGTTAATGGGCTTACAGGTGGATTGTTTAAGGGACATGCTGTAGGGGTGCGTTACAACTACTCTGAAGAGCAATTGAAATCAGACATTGGACTGGTGCAAAATAACACCGTGAATATGTCACTGGCATTGAATCCTCGCCATCCTTCGGAAGAGGTCACAGCAATTGACAAGCCTTTCGGTTTGTGGGTTGGGGCAGACGATGAGATTATGAATCCACAGAAGATTGTTGATTTTGCAGGCAATGCCAAGCAGGTGAAGGACCAGTCGTCAACGCAGATTGTGCCGGGCGAAAAACATTTGACCATCCTGAATGATACGGCAGATCTGATTGGTCCTTGGGTGCTTAAAGAACACTAAAGATTATGGAAAGCGAACCGTAAACGTTTTGTCCGGATTTTGGAGTTCCCGCATAAATAGACAAGTAGCCGTTATAGCGGCTGCTTGTTCCCTCTTTTCAAATGAAATCGAATGAACGTGACCCCCAGAATCAGGAGAAACGGCAGAGCATAAGCCAGGTTGTTAAGCAGTGGCCATGTGAGATTAACGAGTTCCTCGAGTTCGGCCTCTTTGGTGTAAGTCGTGACAGACAGCAGCAGGCAAATGAAAGCAACAGGGAGGGCGATAAGGCGTTCATTTTTCAATCCAAGAAGGTCTTTAAGGGTTTTTATTAGGATCAGCATGAGAATCGAGGCTTTGAAATAAAAACCGATGATTAGCGCAAAGCCAATAACAGACTCAATCCGTTCAATAATCTCCTGAAAATAAATCAGTCTGGCCAGTTGATATAATGAATATTTCAAATCCCCGGAAAGAGGGCCTAGTACCATAATGCTGCTAAGGACTGACACAATCAACGTTATGGCATTGACAATGAGTGCAAGGTACATATGCTTGCTCAGCTTGGGTTTGTCTTCACTTTTCACAAACGGTAAGATGATGGAGAAGACAACAAGCTCGGAATAGGGAAATCCATAGACGACATAGGCAGCGTTGAGGATCGGTCTGATTCCATCGGGCATCACAGGGAGCAGGTATTCCGGATGATACAAGCCAGCAACCAGAACCCAGACCAGGACGATGCAGCCAAACATCAGTGTGAAGAAAAGGGTAGCCATGCGTGCGATCACTTCGATTCCGGCCAAAGCCGTTAAAGCAATCGTCACAAAGAACATCGAATTGACGGCATAAGTAGGGGTTTCCTTCAGCATCGTACTCTTGAAGAAGGTTCCGATCTCCAGCACAATCCCCGCTATATTCCAGAATAATACACACGTGAACGGAATCAATAACAGGAGGGTTGGAATGTTCCCGAGTACGGAACGGCTTTGTTCCACAAGTGACAGGTCTGGCGCCCGTCGATTTAAGTAAAGAATACCGGAGAGCAGAATCATCCCCATAGTGGAAGCAATCAGAAGAGAGATCCATGCTCCATTGCCGGCAATGTTAGTGAGTGGTGCAGGGACGATAACGATGGAGGAGCCTGTCATGAAGAAGAGGAACAGCATGGACATTTGCAAAGAGCTGACACGTTCTTGTTTTCTCATACGTTCCTCCTGATCCTATAAGCTCATGAATTAATAGGGTTTAGCCAGTGTATGAACTGCTGGGCCGGTCCCCTAAGTACATTGAAGATCGAGTCCAAATTGGGCCATGATCTCGCCGTTACAAATATAAATGCCAGATACAGCAAAGGCACGAGAAAGGCTCCATAGACAAGCCGATCGCGAGAGCGGGCCTTTCTGAATTTCGGAAGGTCATGCGCAATCATAGCGGAAGCTAATAACAAGACAGTGATGAATTTCCCTGGCACCTCTATTTCTCCTTTGTCCCGAAGATGGTACCTGTATTCATACCGGTACTTAATACTTTGACATTGACTTTAGTCTTAAATTGCATTTGCGCGAGCTTTTGGTCCCAGGTTGGTTCTAGCCGGTTCCAGAGCTTAGGATTCCTCCTGTAAATCTGATTACCAATCCCGAGTGCATCCACTTTGTTCGTCTTGAAGGAAGTGAGGGTATGTTCCAGTTGCTTCTCAACCTGCTCTTTAATGGCCTGCTCGAAGCGGCTCATATCTTTAATCGTCTTCAAGTGTGAGCAGCGCAGCTCCCCGATCGTCCCTTCGAATGCAACATCTACTTCGACAAAGACGTGATCGTCCTTCACTGTTGGGGTAAGCTTGCTGCTGAAAGTAAGAACTTCAAGGGTTTCTTTTTTGCTTAGCTTTTTGCTCGCATGATCCATACAAGGAAATTCCAGTACCCCATACCTGTATTTGCCCGTCAGCATCATGAACGTTTCTGTTTCCTGCTCCCTCAGAAGGCCCACCATTTTACCGTCCTGAATTAAAGCGACCCCGGAGATTTTGGCTTCATCATCTAAACTGCTCTTATGCAGGTAGGGAATGGCCGAAGTTTTGGAGGGGCTGCTCAATTGCATAGCCAGATCATACAGTGGAATATCGGAGGTTTTGGCGGAATAATGGGCGCTGGTCGTCTCCATCTTTTTATACTGTTGACCAATGGTGTTTTCAATAAACGGCTTAATGTTTAAAAATGGGGCGGCTGACTGCTCGGCAATAAGGGGAAGGATCGTACCACGCGGTTCATGGTCCCTGGAGAAAAAATCAAGGACTTCCCGGATACTTAAGCTTTTGGCCAATTGCTCTCCGATAAGAATCACGCGCATATGATCCCATTTGGCCTTTCTCCCGAACTTCGCAGGAATCTCCCGTATGGCCTCAAAAAAAGTCTCTCCGCTGGTACGAATATTAGTTCCCTTGGATGCAGCACTAGCCGTATCGCCAGCCGCCATTTTGCTGGAAGGATTATAGAAATGGGTCGTTATCTCTATGCGATTGTCTTCGCTCTGGTCTATAGCTATCGCTTGGACGTATCCGTACTCATCCAACTCGTTATTATCCCAGCATCCGCTAGTCAGGCTGAGTACAATAAGGGACAGTAGGATGGAAGAGAGCCGTCTCACGTGATCTTGTTCTTTCCCGAAGTCTTTTTATAGAAGTGCCGACTTCGTGGCGAATGCACCAACAGGCGTCTAGGCACCACGAAAATGGCATCGCGCAGTCTCTTGAGGTCTAGCGGAGCCACTGTGTCCAGGTACGGCTCCCCCAAAGAGCGTAGTGTCGTCAGGTGGAGATAGATCAGGATAAATCCGACCATGATACCAAGTCCACCGAACGTTGCGGCGAGAAACATCAACGGAAAGCGCAGAATCCGCAGGGCGATTGCCATATTGTATTGAGGAAGCGCGAAAGAGGCAATGCCTGTCAAGGCAACCACAATGACCATAACCGGTGAAGCGATCTGCGATTGAATGGCTGCTTGTCCGATAACCAGTGCGCCGACGATGCTGACGGCCGAGCCGATCGGCCTTGGCAAGCGAATCCCCGCCTCCCTCAGAAGCTCGAAGAAGAACTCCATGATGAGTGCTTCAATCAGCGCAGGAAAAGGGATACCTTCACGCGTGTTAAGAATGGCCAGTAGAAGAACAGTAGGGATAAGTTCGGAGTGGAAGGTTGACAGTGCGATATAGGTGCTGGGCAACATGAGCGCTATGATGAAGGCAGCGACCCTGATCAACCGGATTAACGACGAAAAAATCGTTCGATAGTAGTAATCCTCGCTGACGGTAAAGAATTCAATAAAATTTCCCGGGCAGATCAGAATAGAGGGGCTCCCGTTCACCATTGCGATGATCTTACCATCAAGCAGTGCGTTAACAGCGGTATCTGGACGTTCCGTATATCGAACCTGCGGAAAAGGGGAGTAGAGGGAATCGTTGATCCACTCCTCAAGATAAGAGACCTCGATAATTTCTTCCTTGACGATGCCGTCAATGCGTTGTTTGAAATCACTTAACGTTTCAGGTTTAACCACGCCCTCCAGATAGCCGTAGGACACCGTTCTTTGAACCTGCTCGCCAGATGTGAACATCTCGAATTTGAGATTTGGGGATTTAATCAGACTTCGGATGACACCGATATTGCGTTCCAGACTTTCTATAAAGCTCACATGAGGACCTTGTACAGTTGATTCTGTGATGGGCTCAGAGGCCTGACGCTGTTCTACGTCAAGAGCATAGTACGCGATTGCTCTGGGCCAGCCGTTGAAAAAAATGACGACTTTTCCATCCAGTATGCCGCTAACGACTTGCTGGAAATCATCCATAAGTTCAACGTATGGCGAAGCTACACCCTTGTTCTCGAAAAAATCGATGACATCGTCAATGGTCACCGCCCTGGCAGGCCCGAGCTCGTGAGGAACGAGATTTTGCAGCGTGTCCTTCACAAAATGGTTCAGTGTAGACTTGGTTAACGTGTCGAAATATACGGAGATGGCCGCTTGCTCCAGCCCTGGTCCATAGTTCCAAGTGAGGATTTTTAAATCAGTGCAGTTTGTAAAAGAGTCTTCTATTGTCTTCAAATTCTCTTCCAAGATTGAAGAAATGGCAGGGGACGATGAATCACTGGATGAATGCACACCTTCAGCAGAAGTGGGTGATGAACGATTGGTTGAAGGGATTGTCTGGGTAGTCAGTTTCCGCATGCTGTTCTCCTATCAGAAATAAGATGTTGAAGCATTTACATCTTTTCCCTAAGGGGAGGAAACTATGCGGAAAGGCTCTGACAGGAGACGGCTTATACAGGAAATACTTCGTTTTTCTCATATAGTTTGCGGACTTGCTCAGCCATAAACTGTGGGGAATGAGGCATGTCGTTGGTAATCCACCATTCCAGTATGCCAATGAACGCAGAAGCCATAAATTCCGCGTTCAGCTCCGTGTCGATCCCCGATTGCAGATTCTGCTTGGCGAGCTTCTCCTTAAGGTTGGCAGACATAAAGTGCTGCAGGCGCCCCCGAAATACGGAAGTTCGATGATTGGTTAGCATAGCAGAGAAGAACAGATAGTTTTCTGCAAAATAATGAAATACAGGTGTCAGGTCGGTCACCAGGAATGTTATGCCTTGACCCGATTCATTCGTACTGCAAAAGTTGATCAGTCGGAGCAAATGCTCCTCAATGCATTTATCCAGCAGATCATATTTGTCACTATAGTGCAGATAGATCGTTCCCCGGTTGACGTTGGCTCGCTCTGCGATATCGTTTATGGTGATTTGCTCCAGCTCTTTCTCGGAAAAAAGCTCCAGAAATGCCTTGTTAATGGCTTCTTTTGTCCTAATAATCCGGCGGTCTGTTTTAGTTGTGGTCTCCATTCTTCTTATATCTCCTCCAGTTAATCAACAATTTCAAGGTACCTGTTGTATATCGTACAAAAACGCATGTATTAGCGATTGAATGAATGATTCTTCTCTATATAATATTATTCAACGGCCGTTAATTAATCAACAAGTATTCAATAAAATACATTCGTTCAATATGAGGAGAGATCAGCAGGTGGAAAATACAAAAGGCAAAGTAGTTATCATCACAGGAGCTTCTAGCGGTATCGGAGAAGCCACTGCCCGGTTGTTGGCTGAAAAAGGAGCAAAGGTGGTTCTGGCTGCCAGAAGAGAAGAACGTCTGCAGGCCATTGTGCGAGAAATTAAAGGTGCAGGTGGGGAAGCTGTTTATCTCAATGCAGATGTTGTCTCCACTGAGGATATGCAGAAGCTGGCACAGTTCGCCTTGGAACAATATGGCCGGATTGATGTATTGGTGAATAATGCCGGGGTGATGCCGGTTTCTCGGCTTAATGAACTGAGAACCTCTGAATGGGATCAGATGATCGATGTGAATATTAAAGGTGTGCTGTACGGCATCGCAGCAGTCCTGCCGGTCATGAGAGAGCAGCAAGCCGGGCATATTATCAACATTTCATCCGTTGCGGGCTATGAGATCAGTCCCACTTCATCAGTTTATAGTGCCACCAAGTTTGCGGTCCGAGCCATTACAGAGGGATTGCGTCAAGAGGAATCTCCATCTTCCCATATCCGTACCACGATCATTGCTCCGGGAATGACGGAAACGGAACTGCTCCATACAGTGAATAGTCCAGAGGTTCAAGCCATGGCATCGCATATCTCGAATTTGGCTATTTCGCCCTACAGTATCGCCAGAGCGATTGCTTATGCCATCGATGAACCCGAGGATACCGGAGTCAACGAGATCGTAATCAGACCCACTGCACAGCCATAATTTATTTGTATCTGTGCATACAAAACGATCACCCTCTTCATGTTCGGCATGAGAGGGTGATCGTTTTTTGTACTTTTAAAACTATTCGACTTAATTATTCTTTCCAATACTTCTTCTTGTCTTCTTCAGTGATGGACCGGATGACCCGACAAGGATTTCCTGCAGCAATCACCCCTGATGGGATATCCCGGTTGACTACACTGCCCGCTCCAATGACGGTGTTATCACCGATGGTTACACCCGGCAAGACCACGACATTGCCACCAAACCACACGTTGTTACCCACGGTAATCGGGTAGGCATACTCTAATCCTTGGTTACGCTGCTCAACATCCAGTGGATGCCCGGCAGTATAGAAACCGCAGTTCGGAGCAATAAACACGTTATCTCCAAACGTTACTTTGGCTGCATCCAAAATAACGCAGTTATGGTTAACATAGAAATTCTCACCAATCTCAATGTTGTACCCGTAATCACACACAAATGGCTGTTCAATATGAAAGCTCTTGCTGGTTTTACCCATCAACTTCTCAATGAGCGCTTTACGTTCAGTCATGTTCGAGGGACGTAAATGATTGTAATCATGACAGAGATCCTTAGCCCATGTGCGTTCCTCCATCAATGCAGCATCATAGTTCGCATCGTACAATAACCCGTTTTTTGCTTTTTCCTTTTCGTTCATAAGATCCTCCTGATTCAAAGAATGCTCTGATTTTTAGATAATGCCCCAATTTAATCTTGACTTTAAAGGGCACTTTTATTATATTTCTATTATTACAATACTTTTTAAAAACAATTTAAAAAGGTTTGTTACTATGATAACTGCATTTGATAATACTCGCAAGTAAAATAATAAGAGACAAGGAGATCTCAATGATGACAACGAAAAGAATGGATTGGGATGCAGGGACGTGGCTCAATGCACCACAGTCTGCCCGGAGAGAAGGAGAATTCCTGAAGGTTGTACCTGAGAAGGGAAAGGACTTCTGGAAGAAGACTTTATATGGCTTTGAATTTGAAGATGGGGCTGCTTTGTTGGAGGAGTGGGATAACAACACCGCGGTAGAAGTGTCGTTTCAACTCGGCTCCTTTACGGAACTATACGATCAGGCAGGCATCCTGTTGTACCATGGCCCGGAGCAATGGATAAAAGCGGGAATCGAATTCAATGATGGCATTCCTCAGCTATCCGCAGTGGTAACCGATGGCTATTCCGACTGGTCGCTCGCTGCTGTACCGGAGTGGGCTGGGGAAGAGGTCACATTGCGCGCTTCGATTATGAAGGATGCTGTAATTATCCGGGCACGGACGGAGAACCACGGATGGCGTACGATTCGTGTAGCCCGTTTTCCATACGAATCCGGGAATCAGGCCGGTCCTTACACCTGTTCGCCAACCCGTGCGGGCTTTGAGGTCACGTTCACTCGTTGGGACTTCACAACACCGGATCAAGACCTTCATGTCGATCCTCCCCTGGAGAGTGGACACTAAATGAGATTACCGATAAGTGAAGCACGTTGGTATTCTTATCCTGGGATGGTGGCGATCGTCACCTCACGTTACAACGGGCAGCAGAATATTATGGCCTCCGGCTGGCATACGTACATAGGATCATCGCCAGGAATCTATGGAATCTCCATTCGCAAGGAGACCTATACGTATCAGCTGATCGAACAGAGTGGCGTCTTTGGTGTACATTTTATGCCGGCGAGATGTTCAGAGATGATCCAGGCTGTTGGCACATTCAGTGGACGGGATATGGACAAGTTCAATAAGTTCAACATTGCTTATGAGGAAGGTCTCAAAGCAGATATTCCAGTGCTGACTGAGGCATACTTTGCCTATGAATGCAAAACTATGAATATTACAACCTACGGAGATCATGAATGGATCGCAGGGGAAATCATGCAGACCTATCAGGACAAGGATTGTTTCTTGGAAAATGGGCTGCCTGACCTTACGAAGCTGGAAATCCCACTCTATGTAGGACGCTCTAGCTATCGAACTTTAAACCAAACAGTGGATGAGAAAAACCATCCGTTCTATTTGCAAAACTAAACGAAAGAATGGACCGGAAGTCATCCCGCTCCATTCTTTTTTTATATCACGAACGGATGACAAGACGGCGGTTATTTTGGAGTTTCTTTAAGGTTACGAACTTGTCGCTTGGCCGCCATTCACATGTAGCACCTGTCCGGTCACAAACCGGGAGTCATCCGAAGCCAGATAGACAAATGTCGGAGCGACCTCGAATGGCTGTGCAGGACGCTGCATTGGATTGGACGCGGCAAAAGAGGCTACTCTATCTGCGGTAAAGCTCGCCGCGATAATTGGCGTCCACACTGGCCCAGGGGCAATAGCATTAACGCGAATGCCCTGCTTCGCGACATTGTGTGCAAGGGCGCGTGTGAATCCGACATTTGCCCCTTTGGTTGCTGAATAATCAATCATTAGCGTTTCCCCGTTGTAAGCGACGACAGAAGAGGTATTAATGATTGAACTGCCAGGTTTCAAGTGTGGCAGCGCAGCTCGTGTAGTATAGAAATGCGAATAAATATTGACTTTAAACGTGTCATCGAACTGTTCATCGGTAATGTCGAGCAGGCTGTTCTGTTGAAACTGAATGCCGACATGATTGCACAGAATATCCAGCTTGCCAAAAAAATTCACCGTCTGCTCGACAATTGCCGCGCAATGCCGCTTATCTCTTAAATCCCCCGGTAACACCAAGCAGCGTCGACCGAGTTGCTCAACCCTTGTCTGTGTTCGCTTTGCATCCTCATGTTCATCCAGATAGGAAATCGCGACATCAGCACCTTCTTTGGCAAAAGCAATGGCCGCTGCTGCCCCCATACCACTATCTCCCCCAGTGATGAGGGCAACCTTATCTAACAGCTTGTCGCTGCCTTTATAATTAGGGTTCTCCACCAGCGGCATGGGCACCATCAGTCGCTCCACACCTGGCTGACGAAACTGTCGCTGCTCCGGCATATTGAGCGGTACCTCTTCATATTTCGTGATCCTTCCGTAATTGGGGAACAGAGGGTAGGGCTCTGTTTTTAAGTGATCCACAAAATACTGCTGTGACTGCTCCAATTGCTCCATCTTCTGTTTATTGTCCATCGTTGCCTCCCGAATAAATTCATACGTTATCTTATGTGCAATAGGCATTTGTGGTGATTTCAGCCCATTGTTTAAAATCTTCACAGTACTGGCTCAGATCGGGCAGCGCCTACGTACATTGGTAACAAAAAGCATACCAGGAGGCCCTATGATCCCTTATTATTTTAGCCCGCAGGTGTATTATTTGCTTATACCGCATGACAATGGATACGTGGAAATGCACTATGCTTCGAACCATTCATGGCCAGCACCAGTCATCGAGCTTAGACCGCCGTATTACACAAATCCGCAAATCGTACTTAATTACCCGTTGATCTGAGCGCCTGGCGCAGTAATTCAAGCAAAAGGAGTTCTCTGCATCGCACAAAAAATAGCCTGATTCAGCTACGATACTTCTCGTGCCGAATCAGGTTATTTTTTTGGTGATTTTAAAGCGCGCTATTGAAATCTAAATATAAAAATCTTTACAAGAAGTAAGGTTAACCGATCTATTGCTAAGATAGCGGTGACCTTCTCTTTTTTTGAAATAACTAGATATAATTTATATCTAATATATTTTGTTTAACGTATTATTTTCGTAAATGAGAGTCACCCGACAGGTTACATTATTAACCCTCTCTATAATAGATTGATGAAGATTTTTGTGAAATAAATGTTGGCACATGCAAATTGCGACACTAAACATTGTGAGCTAAAATGTGGTTAGCTAGAATAAGGGCGGTGGAATGGCTTGGTTGATGTAGATAACAACTTTAGACAGAAGGAATATGCATCACTGGAAGGGCTGTGCTTCAAGCTTCGGGAGATGGAGCATATTAAGCATCAAGCGAACCCTTGGGAGCTCCGGCTACAATTTATTGAATCCCATATGATTCTTGTGGCGGCATCTGGTCAAGGCTGGCTAACGATTGATGGAAAGTTCACCGAGCTTCGAGAAGGCAGGGTGTATATATGTACGCCAGGTCAACTGGTAGAAGCGGAAGTGAACACTCTTGATGAGCGGGGATTCTATCATATCCGATTTGATGTTATGGAAGACGATAGACCTTCAGGCCACTCGTTGCAGATTATTACGAGAAATAGCCCGTTTCCGGCGAAAGGAGAAGTTATCGTTACGTCACCGGTTTCTATCCATGCGTTGTGCGATAAGATTTGCCAAAATATACAGGCTGAAGATCACCTGAGACGGTTTCGCGGTCAAATTCTTTTTCAAGAACTGCTTTATACTATCCTGCAGGATGCACAATTGATAGAGGGAAACGATTCAGAGAGGGAGCTGTCATTCGTTAAAGATTATATTGAACAGCATTATCAGCAGGAACTCACAATCGATCATTTGGCTAAAGTGGCGGGAATAAGTACCCGTCATTTTATGCGTTTATTCAAAAAAAGGTATGGCTACAGCGCAATCGACTACTTGGCAGTATATCGAATAGAACAGGCGCAGCAGCTGATGAGATCAGGTGGGCACCATCGCCTGCGGGATATTGCACGGCATGTAGGCTACCATGATGATATTTATTTCCGGCGAAAATTCAAACAGATCTCAGGTGTGCCACCAGCCACATTTATGAAGAACAGCAGGGAAAAAGTAGTGGCCTACGATTTTCCGAACATTGGGCAGTTGATTGCGTTGCAAATGAATCCTTATGCCGCACCAGCCGATCACCCATGGACGGATTATTACAGACGAAAGTACCAGATGGATACCTTACTACCCTTAAGCTCAAATCAGTCGATCAAGCGGGAGGAAATCCGTCAGGCTAAACCTGATTTCATTATTGGTGTCGACATTCTGGTCCCTCCGAAGGAACAGGACTTGTTGAGAGAAATCGCACCAGCCTATTTCCTACCGTGGGTGGACAATGATTGGCGCACGCACTTGCGCTTGATTGGGGAATTTCTGGACAAGACCGTGGTAGCGGAGATGTGGCTGGAGAAATATGACCGGAGAGCTCTTTTTGTAAGGGAGCAAGTGAAGAACGTATTTAAGGAGGATCGTCTCCTCATTCTGAATATTACCGGTGATCGCTACAATGTTTTGGGCAAAAGAAGCCTAGGTACGGTATTCTATGATGATTTGCAGGTTGTGCCTGTGCAGAGAGTCGATTTGTTGAGGACGGGCCAACATATAACACCGAATGAGCTGGCAGATATAGATCCAGACCGTTTATTGCTGATCGTAGATGAGGACACTCAATCGCAATTAAGCTGGCGGACACTCATGAACACTACGCTCTGGAATGATCTCAAGGCCGTGAGAGGCAACAAGGTAGACTTCCTTCCATCCTATCCTTGGGTTGAGTATACGGCATTCACCCATGAGCTATTGCTGGATGAAGTATTAAAGATTTGGCGGGATCGTGCATAAAATAAAGTCGCTATCGTCAATATTCTGACAATAAATATTCCTCTATACTCCTTATATATGATAATGATAATCAATTTTAATTAGAGATTGTCGTCCAACCATCAAAATATCAGGAGGGTCATCAAAGAATGAAGCAGCAACGTAGTTTGATTACAGGATTAATCTTCGTTTTGCTAGTCATGTTAATTACGGCTTGCGGAACGAGTAAAGCAGATAATGCCGGAAACGCTGGAAATACAGCACAGAACACAGGCGGGAATACAACAGGAAATACTGAAAAAAAGAGCGAAGCAACTACCGATGAACAGCGTGTAATTTCAACTTTAAAGGGAGACCTGAGCATTCCAACCGATCCGAAAAGGGTCATTGGACTTTCGGTTGTCTACCCGGAGTTTTTATATGCTCTTGGCGTTACACCGATTGCAGTTCAGAATTATCATCCGGAGTTCCCTTCTTATTTAAAAAAACCGTTCAAAGATACGCTGAAGATGGGCATTGGCCAAGCACCTAACTTTGAAGCCATTCTGGCTTCTGCACCGGATTTGATTATTGCCCCTACATGGTGGTCCGATAAAGATTATGATCAGCTCTCCAAGATCGCACCAACGGTGCTGTTGCCGCAGCGCGATGATTGGCGTGATGAGTTACGGGATATTGGCGGGGTGCTCGGCAAAACCGACGTAGCGAACAAGGTTATTCAAGATTTGCAGATGAAAGAAGCTCAGGCCAAAGAGAAACTCCAGACGCTAGCTGGAGACGAGACGGTGCTATACATGATGATTATGGCGAAGGAAATCGTTATTTATGGCGAAAAAAGTGACCGGGGCAGCTTCATCCATAAGACACTAGGTCTAAAACCGATTAAAGAATATCCTCAGGACGAGATCAGCCTATCCATTTCATTGGAAAAAATACCGCAATATAATCCTGACCATCTCATTTTACAGTTAGATGATGACTCTAGTGAAGAAGTACGCAATAGATATAATGACATGCTCAGCAGCTCTTTGTGGAAGAACATGACTGCTGTGAAGAAGAATCAGGTGCACATGATGGGAGGCAAGGAGTGGTTCAGTCTGGGCATGTCTCCACTGGCGGACGATCATGCGATTGACGATGTCATTCATGCTTTTGAACAATAGACATTCATCATGGGAGGGTATGCAATGGGCACGGTTGATTTTCAACAGTTAGAAGAGAAGTTCGCCCTGACTCTGCATGAGCTTGAGAATACCGTGCTTACTATCCCTGCGAGCGATTTATTAATAGCCGAACCTATGCAACACCTAATCGACACTTACGGCTCGCTTATCAAAGCTAGAGAACCAGCTGCTACGGCAGCTTTTTTTGTTAGCTGGTTCGCAGGAGTATGCGGGGCAATGCAGCACATGCTATATGTAGGAAATGAGGTCATTCTGGATTTGTCATTGTCCAATTTGACGGTGCAATTATACATAGATGGACAGTATCCTCTTTTTGGCTTTAAAATCAATGAGACACGGTTTAGTGACGTTTCAGCAGTGGACCTTGAAGAAGAGTACAAGAGAACGCTACATGTTTTTTACAAGGAACAGGTAACACCTGTGATTCAGCTACTGACCGAGCGGGTTCCGATCCATGCTGCTGCATTATGGGGACAAATCGGTAATGCGTTATATGCTCAATTGGAAGAAGAGTTGGCTGCAGCTTCTGATGAAGATAGAAGAAATCGAATAGTTTATTTTTATGAATGGCTAACACAAGATCTCGATCCTAGCGCGTTTGGACTAAGTAGCAATCCGTTTAACAGGAAACCGAGATTTATTGAGCACCCTAGTATTGCTGATCGCAAAATAAGGATGAAAACCGCCTGTTGTCTGGCTTATTGCTTGGATGGCGACTTTGGCTACTGTTACGAATGTCCGCGGTTAAAGGAAAAGGATCGGACAATGATGAGAGCGAATAAGTAATAACGACACGATTGAATGCAATAAAACAGATGAAGAGGAGTCTTAGAACGTGACACAGAATAATCAACTGACCATAACTCGGCTTACGCAAGCTGATTTACAATCTGCATTTGAACTTTTTACATCCTCAATTACAAACACCTTTGAAAAAGAAGGAATACTGCATTTAACGGATAATCTGCACAGTGAAATTGAAATGAAACAACAGAAGGCTCTGGCATCTCTGGCGGAGCATTCAGATATCTACTTTCTTGCTGCTAAAATCAATGAAACAATCGTCGGTACGATTTCCTTTGCCCCCTGTGGGGAGGTTATTCGCGCATTGTCTGACAATCAGCTAGATGACGTGGGCGAACTGGGTAGTCTATATGTATTGCCAAGCTATCAAGACCAAGGTGTGGGTTCGGCATTAATTAAGGAATTAATAACTTATCTGGCGTCACAAGGGACGGAGCAATTTTGTCTGGATAGTGGCTACAGAAGCGCGCAGTCGAGATGGAAACGGAAATTTGGAGAGCCCTACAAGGTAGCGATCGACTACTGGGGACCTGGTTCTGCGCACATGGTGTGGTTGTGTCAGGTTAGTGATTTTGTAAAATGAGTTAGCGGGCTAAAACGTACATACAGCTATACATATGAAAAAGGTGGTTCCAATCCGGTATCACCTTTTCGCATTTCATTAGGAGGGGAGCCACGTTCCCATTGTTCGCGCTCCCGCTTGTAGCATTCAAACCATACCCAAAAAGTAGCCACCAGCTGCCCCGCAAACGACAACAATCCACGGTGGGAATTTCTAGAAAACGAGCAAGATAAACAGGATTGATGCTAATACAAAATCAGTGGGTTCCATGATCGCTGTTGTCCACAACGGATCGTACAGGGCGGCTAACAAGATTCCGACCACCGCTGAGTTAATACCTATCGGTGCCCCCTGGACATGAGCGCTTTTACGAAAGGAATTCCAGAATGGCAGGGCCCCGACAATCAGTAAAAATGCCGGTAAAAAGATAGCCAGTGTGGCGATTATGGCTCCAGGGATGCCTTTTGCCTACTTCGATCCAATAAACGGATATCTGGCTGGTCCTTGCTCCTGCGGCCGAGTGCTGGTAGTGTTTTTTTTATAAGAGTTTTGCCCTCGTCATGCTATTCCAGTTAATGGTATGATTAAGTTGAAAATGTTTTTTCTACGCTTACATACTTAAGGTAAGAATAAGGAGATGAAAGCATGGCAATCAATACTACCGCGAAGCAAATCCAAATTATCGAATATGATCCTTCTTATGCAGGGGCACTTGCTGAGATGTGGAATCTCAGTAACGAAAGCTGGGGAGGCGGTACTAACCAACGAACGGAGGACACGGTGCGCCGGGAGATGGAGACCTCGTCCAATCTTCATGCATTTCTTGCCGTTGACGGCAAGGAGGTTGTCGGCTTCTGCAGCTTTGCCCACTACCGCCACGACGAAGGGGCGCTGTATGTACCACTGCTCAATGTACGGCCCGATTACCACGGTTACAAGGTCGGCCGCAATCTGATTTTGAATGCGGTTCGCAAGACGGTGGAAGCGGGTTGGCCGCGGCTGGATCTTTTCACTTGGGCGGGCAACACAAAGGCAGTGCCAATGTACAAGAAATGCGGTTTCTTTTGGGAAAAAAATGATGATTACGTTCATTTGATGAACTTTATCCCGACCATTTTGCAGACGGAAGCGCTTGCTTCTTATTTTGAAGAGCTGGACTGGTATGGGGACAGTACTCGTGAGCTCGTCGTTGAGCCGGATGGCCGACGGGAACGAGGCTTTGATTTTATGGAGTACACTTGGGGTAAGGGAGAGCTCTCCCTGCGGGCTGAATTTGAAAAGACCGGTCGAGGCTTAACCGCTCTCGATACACCGGATTATACAATCTCCACCGAAATCGATGATCATGATCTTGTATTCGGTTCCACCTACAACGTTCGCTATCGTATCAAGAACTGTTCGGCTTCTGAGCTGAACATTGAGATCAAGGGCCAGGATGATAAGAATATCCGATTTGCGCTGGACGTTGCACATACCATTGCTCCTGGAGAATCGGTCATCGTAGACGGAGAATTCGGACTTGATCCGGTTCGGGAGGAACAGAATGACAAGAAAACCCATCCGGTCGTCAGAAGCGAGTGGTTAATTGGGGGCAAGCGGGCCGAATTCCGTATCGGTATTGCTCCGAAATTTCCGCTCAAGATGAAGATTGCGCTGCCAGCTAAGGCGTTGTTCCCGGGCATTCCGAGTGAGCTCTATCTGAATGTAGAGAACAATTTTGCCTCAGAAGCGGAGTTTGCTTTGGAGTTGCCGGAAGCTGAGTGCATCGAATGGGCCGAGCGTAACGTGCGCTTCACGGTTCCAGCCAAGGGTAAAGCAGCGATTCCGGTAGCCTTCACCTTACGGTCATACGGACTGTACTCACAAGAGGTTGAAGTGACGGCTAGTCCGGTGGGTGGTCAGTCGGTAACCTTCACAAGCAAGCTGTCCCTTTTGATAAAGGGCACACACGGTCGTTTCGGTGGAGAGAATGGGGATCAGTGGGTCGCCGTTAATGGTGCATTCTCCCTGCATCAGAGCAAAACCGATAATAACATTTGGATCGAATATCCGGGCTCTCATCATAGCTTTTGGTGGCCCTATCCGAAGCTGGGTAAGCCGTTTGCCGACGAATTCTCCAAGAAGCAGGCCAAAGAAGTGAAGATCTACCCCGAAGGTGAGGGTCAAATTCTTGAAACGCTATACGAATCGGAAGCTTTCCCTGGCCTTGAAATAAAGTCGGTAGCCAAGCTGTTTGCCAGCGGTATCGCTGAATTTCATCACGAGATCTGCAACACCACCAGTCAAGAGCTGGAAGAGAACCTATATCTGCAGACCAACTTCGGTTTCTTTGGCAAAAGACTGATCCTGCCTTACCAGGGGCAGTATGTAGATATGGGCGATGCTTACTCCAGTGATCCAAGTCATTGGGACAGTGCACAGATTACGGAGAACTGGTTGTTCAGCGAGGAAGAGAACGGAGCTAGCGGAATCTACTGGGACCCTTCCTTGAAGCTGCTGCGCCCGGAATACCCGCTTGGGCTGGAACATGATCTGGGCCGAATTCCTGCAGGTGATGCCGTTCGGACAAAGACAACTGTGTTTGCTCTGAATACCTTCAAGAAGTGGTCCGATTTCCGTTCTTTTGCCCGGAAGCAGTATGAGCCAGTTGTACCCGTTTTGGCTGATCATCTCGAACTCGCGCTGGGAGGCGGGAATCCGTTCGCGTCTGGAGAGCTTCATGCAGAACTAATCGAGAGAAAGATGATTCCGCTTGCTGGGAATCTCGAACTGTATGCGCAAAACGATGGCGAAGCAGAGTCGAAAGTCGCTGACATTGAGTTGAACAGAGAACATGATTTGCGCTCTGCTGGCTTTGAATTCTCTCCTGAGGAAGCGGAAGGGACAGAAAGCAGTGATCGTGAATCTCTTTGGAAAATCCGTGCCGTTTATCGTGGAGAGGACCGGGTTCAGGAGCGTTCAACTCTCTGGTTCCCTCGGAAGGAAACAGCTGTCGTTTGCGAAGTGGAAGAAGGACCAGCGGGTCCTATCTATTCGGTGAGCAATGGAGTTCTCTCCATAGCGGCTGCCCCTGGCTTTGGGAGTGTCGTGCATTCCTTGAAGTACCAGAGCGCAGAGTGGCTTGACAGTTCTTATCCGGAAGCGGCCCCGCGTTCCTGGTGGAATCCCTGGTACGGCGGACTTGGTGTAGATATCCCCGGCATGGGTGGCTTCAGCCTACAGCAGGAGCCTAGAAGTGCGGCATGGGTGGAGAGAACAGACAGTCACGGGAACCTCTGGAAGGGTCTCCGATTAACAACTGTGATTGAGAAACAGGAGGCGAATCGGGGAATAACGATTCACCAGCATTACTTAATGCTGCCTGGTGTCCCTGTTCTCTGTGTACTACATTCGGTGACCAATGAAAGTGGCATGGTTCTGCCGAATTATTCACTCTCGGACGCTAATTACCTCCAGCCTTCGCAGGTCTTCTCTGAAGGGTGGCTGGAACTTCCCGGGGAAGGGAAGTTCCTTGTTGGAAAGCTGGGCGCAGGTCTTGATTCCAAGGGGCTCTTGCGAGTGGGTGCGATTTCTCGTAAGGACTTACTGCATATAGTCAATAATTCTGACAATCAGGGCGCTTTTGTATATGTGAACAATAAAGTGTTCAGTCAAGGCGTGAATCACCAACTTTCCCTGCGAAATGGGGAAACCGCCTGGACACAGCCGACCTTCCTGGTCCTAGGGGGAATGGCTCTAAATCCGGAGGATGTCCGCGATCTTCAGAAGATTACTTTTACTAGCCCTACTGACACAAAGGAGAACTAACATGCCGATTATTGACATTCATATTCACCTGTCGGATATCGACAGCTTTCATCAAACCGCTAAAGATCTGTCCAAAGTCGATTACAGCGCTGCTGGCCTTAAGGCTGAGTTTGACAAGAACGATGTCATTCTCGGCATCGGAATGGGCGTAACAGAGCAGAGTAAGGGGGCTTTTCCAGATTCCAGTTCCCCCAATCCGATGCCCCTCGATCTGGAGGAGACCGTACCACCATTCCTAATGGAATGCGTGGGTATTAATCCGAACATGCTTGGCGGTAAGCAGGCTTCAGAGGAACTGGATCGGATCGAGGCACGGCTGCAAGCTCCCGAGGTAGCAGGTATCAAGTTGTATGCCGGATACTATCACCATTACGTATATGACAAAATCTACACCCCAATCTATGAACTGGCTGCAAAATACGATGTGCCTGTAGTGATTCATACTGGCGATACCTATTCGATGAACGGCTTGCTTAAGTATTCACATCCACTCACCGTAGATGAATTGGCTCTCCAGCAGCGTGGCGTGAACTTCATGATCTGCCATCTGGGCGATCCGTGGGTGATGGACGCTGCCGAGGTAGTGGCTAAGAACCCTAACGTCTACGCTGATCTATCCGGCTTAGTCGTCGGGGACCGTCCTCATTTTGAACGGTTCATGAATGAACCGCTGTTTATGGACCATTTCCGCCGGGCGCTGGTTTATTCCGATCATTACGAGAAAATGTTGTTCGGAACCGACTGGCCACTCGCGCCAATTGATCTGTACGCGGAATTCGTGCGTCGGCTTGTGCCGGAGCAGCATCATGAGAAGGTGTTCTACGAGAACGCTTTTGGACTGTTCCCGCGTATTAAGGATCGGATCGCGGCGCTGTGAGAGCGGCGGCAGTATAGTTAGAATGTGGTGAAGCGAACGAGAAACTAACGCAAGCGATTGAGGTATAAAGCAAGGAAAGCCATCCCCACATTTTGAAGGGGATGGCTTGTTTTTTGATCCAAGTATTAGGGGCATAAGCTTAAAGATAATCATATCCCCCACCGGAGATATTACACTTCCGCAAACGTTTGATGCCCAGAATGACACCTTTGATAGCTCCGTATTTTTCAATAGCTTGAATCATGTAGACAGAACAACTTGGCTCAAAGCGGCACTTATCCCGAACTCTAATCGGTGCGTAATGTTGATATACCTTTATTCCCCAAATCAGAATGGATTTTGCCCGTAACAGTACATACAAGAAGATGCCTGTAATGAATACTACTAAAGCACTCTCCAATACATAAGCTGGCATGAGCTGTTGGAAGAAGTACAAAACAATTCCGGAGCTCAGGATACCAAGCAGTATCGGAACCAATACCCGGCGTAGGGACATCCACCAATCGATTTCAGGAATGACATGTGTTCTTATATAGAAGTTGCTTCGAGGATCATTCTCTTCATAATCTGTATGTAAGATTCTCATCAATTCTTCTTCAGTAGGGATACTATTGAAAATAGTACTTTCTGTCTCTGTGGTTCTCATAATATGTACTTTCGTTTTAAACTTCTCTGTAGAATATTAGCATGTAATGGTGCGTCGTAACAGGTTGCTGAAGGCAACCAGGCTTTTCCGTAACGGCCAATGATTCCATGGATTGATAAACCCAACCAGACTGTGCTTGGTAATTAATGATATCTGAGAATAAATTGATTGCTGCCTGCGTATCTCCACGGTTTACTTGGACATTCTTAGGGCCTGGAACGACTTTGTACTCTCTCACTTAAATCATCCTCTCGAGTTTTAGTATAATGGAAAAAAGTCATTCCATTATTTTACTATGACAAGAGAAATAAGTCGATTAGAAATGCCCGTTTTATGGAACATCGACAACCCACATGACAACAATTTTCCCCGTTGACTTTGCCCTTAGGGTAAAGTGATTAGTTTTGCTGAGATTCGTTGGCATGAACTCGTGAATCCCCCTATGAAATATATGTAACGGACCCCAACCAGGCCACGGTGCCTAAGGATACTGTTACCGAGGTGTGTTTTCCAGTATACAAAATAACCCGCCGGACTTGTGCCTGACGGGTTATTCCCATTTTTCTAATCTTGAATATAAATTAGATGTTATTTCATGGGTTGTACGCATTACCCACAAGGAAACTTTGAGCGATGCTTCTGCATCTCATAGTTTTTTTAGCCTAATAATCTTGAGAGCAGAATAATCTCTGCCAATCGTATGATGCGTCTTCTTCTACGCCTTCTAACAATGGAACTTAGAATAAGAAAATCTGTGCCAACCGATGAGAGGGTTCCAGTATAAGTGCCGCCGGTGGTTGTTACCTGCACGGTTTTTCCTTGCAATAATTTAGCTTGTTTGCGAAAGTTCACGGTTATATCCCCCTTTCCTTCACTGATAAGGAACGCCTTATAAGATATTCCTGATAAGTAAAGTGTGAAAGGTATAAATGTGGATAAAAGGCAAGCCATAAGGCGATTATTCGAATGATTGATGCACACAGGGTCGCATTATCAGTGAGAGAGAGCATCCAGGAAGTTCGGATCGGAGGAACGACACGATGCGCATTGCTCGTTTCATAATTATTGTTATTGATTGCAGCAGTATGATGTAATTCAAGTGATTACATAAACAATACCCCACCGAACGAGAAAGAAGGGGGTGGATTTTTTTGAAAAGTTCTTTCAAATAATAAAGACACCTTTCTTCTAAGGTGCCTTCGAATTAAATTCATCTATAGTGACGGGAATGAAAGAGTGGAAAATGGTTTTTCTTGAATGTGTAGAGATTTGATCTGCTCTTAACTCAAAGCTTAATCCGTCTAATCTCTTCTCTGCCAAATAGTTATTAGGTATCTCAATGCTGAACTCGTAGATGGTACTGTCTGCTTTCTGTTTAACGGTTTTCTGCTGAATTAATGTTGCTATTTTTTCTATCGTTTCGGGTACTGAAAATTCGATATTTGCTCCATCCACATTTGTAAATTCAATCGTGTATAGTATGGAGCCATTCAATTGTTTGAAATGCTTATTGATGATGAACATTTCTTTGTCACCTGGAAGAGAATTATCAGCATAGTCTTTAGATTGAAAAAAATGGCGCTCTTCTTTTGGTACTAAATTCACTGAAGAATTATTACCTTGAGTACAGCCTGATAATAAAAATAGAATAAAAGAAATGATTAAAACCTTTTTCACTTTTGCCTCCAAATAAGTAAGCGCGGTTTTGCCGCCCTTATTTTTTGTTTGATAAGATTTACCCACAAGAAACCGTATTCCATTATTTTACTATGAGAAAAGGTGTATGTCGATTAGATTGCGTGTTGAAGAGACTCGCATATCTACCGCCACATGAATAATACTTTCCCGTTGACTTTGCCCTTAGGGCAAGGTGCATAGTGGATGTAGAACAAGGCTTAGATGAATAGCATTTCGTACATATTTTAAACAGAAACAATGGAGGTGAATTTGATGCTCTCGATAGGAGAATTCTCGAAGATTTGCGAAGTCTCTACAAAAACGCTTCGATATTATGCCGAGATTGGCTTAATAGTCCCGGATGAAATTAATCCAGAGAACGGATATCGGTATTATTCGATACAGCAGCTTAAAAAGATGCTCTTGATCAACCGTTTGAAATCGTACCATTTCTCTCTGGAAGAAATTAAAGGCCTTCTGGAAGTGGAAGAAGATCAATACGAAGAGAAGCTTTATGCTGCCCTTCATCACAAGCGAAGAGAGATCGAGAACAAGATACAGGCTTTTGAGTATACGCTGCAGCAAATGAGTAATGACATTTTAAATGTCGAGCATGGAATACCGATGATGGCCTATCTTGACCGAATTGAAGTGCAGCTTGTTGAAGTCCAGCCGATGAATATTCTCTATACGCGTCAAATGATGAGTAAGGAGGAGTATGCCTTAGGATATGGATCGTATTTTAGCAGCCTCTATGAAAAGATAGCTATCGACCAACTCACCTTATTGGGTACCCCCATGACAATTTATCATAGCCAGGAATACAATCCTACCGGCAATGATACAGAGTTCGCGATCCCGGTAAAGGAGGCTGTAAAAGGAACCAGAGATTTTTCGGGAGGCCTGTGTGCGAAGGCTATGGCTAAGGGTGCCTACTCAGAATTAACTTCGGTCTATGCGAAGCTTCGGGAATGGGTGGACACGGAAGGATATGAGCTCGTGAAATCACCCTATGAGATATATGTAACGGATCCCAAACAAGCACCCACGCCTGAGGATACCGTTACCGAGGTGTATTTTCCAGTACAGAAAAAATAGCCGTAAGTCCTAACCTGCACTTTGACGCTCGTTAAAGAAACTCAAATCATCTAATGGAGAGAGGTATATATTATGCAAAAAAACTTCTGGCCCTCTACAGAATGGCAAGCTGCAGATCCGGCAACTTTGGGTATGAACGCTGAACGGCTTGTGGCGCTTGAACCTGCTATTATATCGGAGTACAGCAATATTAACGGTATCGTGATTGTGAGACATGGGCAGATCGGCTATGAAAAATATTTTAATGGCTACGGCCGTGAACATAAGCACCATGTGGCCTCTGTAACGAAAAGCATTCTTTCTGCCCTTGTTGGCATTGCTATAGATGCAGGTTATATTAACAATGTAGATCAGAAAGTACTGGATTTTTTCCCGGAATATGTTCCTCCGGCTGAGGATACACAGAAAAGCGAGATCTCCATCCGCCATTTGCTCACGATGACAGCGCCATATCCCTTTCAGGATTGGCATGAACCACTAGACAAGATGTGTATGGCACCTGACTGGGTAAAATATACGCTGGATATGCTGGGGCAGCAGGGGCGGATTGGCGATTTTAAATATTCCACCGCAGGGGGTCATCTGCTCTCCGCCATCCTCACACGCAGCACCGGACAAAGTGCCCGTGAGTTTGCTAACGAGCGTGTATTCAAGCCTATCGGTATGCAAGAAATTCCGGATCATGAGATGACATCATTTGGGTTCGACGATTTATTCGGGAAAGATGTGAAAGGGTGGGTCCATGATCCAAGCGGCAACTCCACAGGAGGGTGGGGCCTAACGTTAACCCCCCGAGATATGGTGCGTTTTGGATATCTATATCTGAAACGTGGCCTTTGGGAGGATGCTCAGATTATTCCGGGGACATGGATTGACGATTCAACAGCGCCGAACGCTCATAATTATGGTTATATGTGGTGGTTACGTAAAGAGGATGGAGTGTCGGCCTACTCCGCACTGGGTGATGGCGGCAATATCATTTGCTGTATTCCAGATAAAGACCTGGTCGTAGCCATTGCGTCAGAATTTATGATGAACCCTCGTGATCGGTGGCCACTGATTAAGGAATGTATCATCCCGGCGGTAATGGACTAGGCCTACAAAGGGCGTATAATTTTGCGTATGATCAACATCATTTAGGTTACTCATAAGACCGTTACAATTGTCGTTTTATCAAAAAATGGAATAAAAAAGCAACCTTCCGGAGTAGTTTGCGTCTATAGATTACGTAGAGGTCAACGTTCTTTAACACGGGAGGTTCGTCAATTCATGAACAAAAGATGGTTATTAGCGCCCGTACTTGCTGCGTCATTACTTGTGGCTCCAGTAATCAACGCAGCTACACCAGCTTACTTCGTCTACACTACAGATGGAGGAGGTCAGTCTACCAGCGCAGCGCTGATTAAGGATGGTATTACTTATGTTTCATCCGGCCACTGGGAAGCAGCGGGACTTCGGGGCGTATGGGACCAGGGTCATAAGCGAGTGGAGTTTACAGGATGGGAGAAAAAGATAGCTGTTCGCATAGGAAGTAAAACGGGAGTCCTGGATGGAAAATTGGTCAGTTTGGGAGGAGTCCCTTTTGAAACCAATGGACAATTATATGTACCCGCTGACTTTCTTGTAAAGTCGTTAGGAGGTGAAACCGTCAGCTGGGATGCAGCCAAGAAAATCTATACGGCTAAAGAAATAAAGAGCTTTTCCAGTACTAGCGCAAAATTCGGCGGAAATACGTACACGGTGGATAAAAAGGCTGGGCGCTTATATGTCACAGATTCCTCTGGTCGTACCCGTCTGTTGGCCAACCTCGGATCAGAACTGTACGATATGGTGGCATTTGATTTTCAGAAGACACCGAAGGGCCTAATTTATCTGACCTTGACCGATGTGTATGGGGAACCTCATATTCATAATAAATGGTATACGTTGATTATCAAGGACGGAGGGGTCATTCGCCAGGCAAATGTAGGATACTATATGCGTTACGGTAATAATGTTAAAATTGCGGGGAATCAGCTCTTACTAACCGATGGGAAAACATTGCGTCTGATCGAAGATGGAACGGGCAATGTAACCCAGACCCTAGACCTGACCAAACTCGGTGGTGTATCTGACACCTATTTGGTGGAAGGAATGGATGATGATTTTCTACTGATCCGTCCCAATCAACAAGGTTTCCTCATGCTGATCGACCGTAAAACAGGGTCTGAAACATTGCTTTACAAAGAACTGCTGGATCCCGAACAGCAAAACTTCGCGGAAACCAATGATCTTCCGTTCTTTGGGGACAATCTAAAGTTTGTGAAGCGAGAAGGCAATGCGCTGTTATTTACGAACGAATATGTACGAGATGGTAAGGTGTACAAATTTAATTTGAGTGGGAATAATAAATAATAAACTACAGCTATATAAGCCGAACAAAAGAAAGTAAAAAAAGTGAGGAGGAACGAAGGGGGAAGTTTGGAACTGTAGGAGCGAAAGCGATAGTTGTGCAGGAACAAGGAAAGGAATGAATAAAAGAATGTTTGTTTTAAGATTTACCCAAACTTTATTGAAAGATATGAAAATTACACCTGTAGAGTACGAAAATATTTCACCACTCTTGAGTTGGCATGCCAATATTATTCGATTGAATAAACGAAAACATATTTTATTTGTCAATGATCTTAGTCGACTAAGTATCATAATTGATGGCGTTAGAACTTCGCAGTTAAATATTTTATTAGATAAATTCCATTCAAGACTGTTTGAATACTTAGTAAGCGAAGGAATAGAGCAGAAAGTAATAGAGTCTTATTTGAAAGAGGGACTCGAAACGAACATCTCCAAAACTAACAGTAGAAGTGTCTTAGGGACAATGAAAGAAATAACAATGTATTGTGACGTAACGCAATTGAAATTTGCAGATCAAGAAGAAAGGGACAAATGGCTGAATAGAACAATACATAAACCCATTGACTATAAAAAACCTATTGATGTATTTAAAGAAGAGATTCGGAAATACTCTTTATAAAAGTTTTACGAACAAGTCGGAACATGATGGGTCATGTGCTCTGGCTTGTTTTTTGTTATTAAATATGATAATTTTAAATCAAGTTTTATCTAATGATATATAGTTTCATCTAATGAAACAAACAGAGAGGAGCTAATGTATGTCTGAGGAAATGAAGACACGAGTACAACAGCAATTTGGTAAGAATGCTGAGAAGTATGTAACAAGTGTTCGTCATGCCAAAGGGGAGGATCTGACACTGCTGGTATCTGCCGCGCAGGCCACTAAGGAGATGACTGTACTTGATATTGCGACAGGAGGAGGCCATGTAGCGAATGCGCTTGCTCCTCTTGTCAAGCAGGTTACTGCTTTGGATTTAACGCAAGAGATGCTGAATTCAGCTAAAGTGTTTATTGAAGGGAACGGTCACGGAAATGTGGAATTTGTGAAGGGGGATGCAGAGCAGTTACCCTTTGAGGATGCTTCGTTTGATATTGTGACTTGTCGAATTGCCGCCCATCATTTCCCTAATGTACCTGCTTTTTTGCGAGAAGCTTACAGAGTTTTAAAACCAGGAGGCAAACTGCAGCTAATTGATAATGTATCTCCGGAAGATGGTCGTTTGGGGGAGTTTTATAATGAGGTTGAGCGATTGCGTGATCGGAGTCATGTTCGAGCCCTCTCCAAATCAGAATGGATTGGACAATTAGAACAAACCCATTTCCAACTGGACGCTTTAATTTGCTTTCAGAAGCCTTTTGAGTTCCAGAGCTGGTGCCAGCGGATGGGGCTTACGCCAGAAGAGCAGGGTGAAGTCAAAGCTGAATTTATTAAGGCAGAACCGGCCACATGGGAGTTTTTCCGCATTACCGCAGATGCGGGGGAGATCGTCAGCTTTGTTGGGCAATCTGCGTATTTTCAGGCTTCGAAATCATTATAAGTAATAGTAAAGCTAAATATCTCTTGAATCCATTTAAAACGGCCCATTCCTTTACAAGGGAATGGGCCACTATTTTTACTTTGATAATTCTACAAAACCTTCTCCAAACACATCTCTTACATCATGAATGGTCAGGAAGGCGTCCTTATCGGCATTTTCAACGATTTTCTTGAGTGTGGACACTTCCTGTTTGCTAATGACGATATAGAGCACTTCTTTAGGCTCCTGGCTATAGTAGCCCTTTCCTTGCAGAACGGTCACGCCTCTGTCCATGACCATGTTGACCTGTTCAGCGATTCTATCCTGCTGTTTGGAGATAATCGTGACTGCTTTTTTAGGGTTCAGTCCTTCAATAATAAAGTCCATTACCTTCGTACCGACATAAAGCATAATAATGGTTACCATAAGCTTTTCTGTCCCGATAATGAAGTAAGAAGCAAATACAACGATCAAATCAAAGAATAGCAGGGCGTAGCTAATATTCCAATGGAGATATTTATTAGCAATCTTTGCGAGAATAGTGGTACCCGCAGTACTGCCGCCAACCTTAATGATCAGCCCAATGCCTGATCCGACAAGTATGCCCCCAAATATCGCATTCACTATTAATTCATTAGATTGAATTCTCCAATCGTGGGTCAGATGGAGGAACATGGAATGAAGCAACACGGCGATAATTGTATAAATAATCATCTTCTTATCCAGGAATCGGTATCCGAAAATCAGCAATAAAGCATTGATTACTAAGTTGACTATACTGGGTGACCATTGAAATAGGTAATACAAGATGATAGAAGTTCCGGTAACTCCACCCTCGCCTAGTTCATTGGGAATGACAAATACATTGACTGCTAAGGCAAACAGAAATGCTCCAAGTATTAAGTAAAAAAGATCGTGCGTTATTTTCTTCAACATTGTTACCATCCTTACGTTTCGCAATAATCACAATACTATATATCATCTCGGTGAGCTTAGGCAATCCTTTTTTTTCAAAGACTAAGGACTCATAAAAGTGCAAAGATTGCTGTACTGCTGCGATTATGCACTCTTCTGTATAAGGATAAATTGTCAGCTGTTCGATCCAGCTTTAACATTTCTTTAAATTCGTCTTGTATAATGGACTACTATATAAGACGAATAAAAGAAAGTAACAAAAGCGAGAAGGAACGAAGGGGGAAGTTTGGAACTGTAGGAGCGACAGCGCCCGCCTTTGTCTCCGGATTTCAACCGCAAACAGCGGTACCATAGAAAGAAATCTGGAGACAACAGCGGCCGGAAGTCCAAACATTCCACCGTAGTGACGACTGAGCCTTATGTTCGGATCTTAAGTTTGTCTTATATAGTTAAGGAAGGAGCAAACTAATTGCAGAAAGATATATTGATCGTCGAAGACGATATGAAAATAAGAAAGCTTTTAAGATTGTATTTGGAAAAAGAAGGATATAGCGTAATGGAGGCTCAGAACGGAGAAGAGGCCAGAGAGATGTTTCAACAGGATGAGCCTTGTTTCGTAATAACTGACCTGATGATGCCAAAGTTTAGCGGTGAACAATTATGCAGGTGGATTCGACATGAACAGAAAAGCGACATTCCTATTATGATGCTCACAGCTAAAATCACAGAATCCGAACGGATCGCAGGTCTGCAAATGGGTGCGGATGATTACATCATCAAGCCATTCAGTCCACAAGAAGTTGTTGTGCGGGTCAATACGATACTCAAACGGATGGCCAATCGCTGCAGCAAAATTAGTTACCGGGGACTGATGATCAAAACGCAATCATGTGAGGTTAAGTATAACGGGGTCGATATTGCCTTAACACAGCATGAATTTAAGTTGTTGCACTTTCTTATGAAGCATCCCAATCAAATCTTGTCCCGTGAGCAAATTTTGAATGAGCTTTATCCGAATGATGAGCGGTCTGTGATCGATCGTACGGTTGATGTTCACGTTGGTAAGCTAAGAGAGAAGATTGAGGTGTCCTGCCAGACGCCGTCCTTCTTTCAAACGGTACGTGGAATGGGGTATCGCTTTGTTGCCTATTAAGAAACTGAATATATGGAAGCAGTATGTCGCTTGGAAATTGATTTGGGTAAATGTGCTGGTGATGCTCGTTGTGATCTGGTTAGTAGGCGTATCTGTCAAAGACTTTGCGTGTGTGCTGGTGGCCAAGTATCAGCTTGTGGGCGATGTCAAAAATGATTTCTTTCAACGTACCATGCAGTTCTATCTTATTAGGGCAAGTGTGCTTGCCATTGTTGTGGCTGCCATCATTCATTTTATTTTTATTAAGAAGATTCTGTCTCCTTTGAAAAGATTAACAGAGTCGACTCGTCAATTAATGGAAGGATCATATCCTGAACCCATCCAAGTAACCGCTGAGGATGAGATTGGAGAATTGACGAAGCGCTTTAATGCTATGACCCTAACCCTGCAGCGGACGGAACAGAATCGTAAAGTAATGCTCAGCAATGTGTCACATGATTTAAGAACGCCACTTAGCAATTTGAATGGTTATTTAGAGGCGTTAAGCAGTGGTGTAATTGAGGGAGACCAGGAATTGTATTTATCTCTGTTGGAAGAGTCGCAGCATATTACACGGCTTGTGGAACAGCTCCACCAACTATCCCTTTGGGAGGACAGGGGGGCTGACAGTATGGTTTTTAGCCGGATACCCATCGACGAGTTCATTACACGAAGCTTGCAATCTTTTCAACTAGAACTAGAGCGCAAAGGGATCACCTTGGAGGTTTCTCTCGAACCACATGTCATTGTTAGTAATGAGGATGGCTTGCGACAGGTGTTAACCAATCTGATACAGAACGCAATTACTTATAATTCGGGACATATAGTTTGGATATCAGGGGTTGTGGCAGGCGAGGACTACCGAATTACAGTATGTAATTTGGGAGAAGCGTTGTCAGAGGAGCTGCAGGAGTTGGTTTTTGAACGTTTTTTCCAAGCCGATGGTTCCAGACAGCGTAGAGAAGGGATGAAGGGGAGTGGACTTGGCCTAGCCATCGTGAAGGAGATTGTGGGGAAACTTGGAGGTCAGGTAGAGCTGACTTCAGACAAGGATAAGCATTCTTTTTCAATCACGGTACCGCTCAAACTTGGCAAGAACTGAAATATCATATCACTGAATAGGTCAGAAAGGAGGGCAGAGGTTATGGATAATATCCAGCTCGGATCATTATTAATAAACGGACGACTTGTGATGTACATGACTTTTGGAGTAATCGGGTGGCTTGTGCTGCATTACCGGTTACGGAATATTCCAGAGCAAGAGCTGTTCACCTCCTATGCAAGCAATGCATTCTGGATATGGCTGCTTGTATGGAAAGGGAGCTTTATGTTTCTATATCCCATTGAATTTATAGAGACGCCTATAAGCTTGCTGTATTTTGACGGCGGCAAACGTGGGATGTGGCTGGCGAGCCTGCTTGCAATACTTTACCTGTGGGTACGATCGAGAAAACAGAATTTGCCTATTAAAATATGGATGGACATCGGGCTATGGTTCATCTCTGGCTGCTGGCTAATCTATCCCATAATCCAGGTTATAGCCGGGCATCAGCCTGTTTTATATGATAAGTTAAGCGCTTTATGGTCAGGGGGATTCATGTTGATCCTGTTCCTGACACGAAGAACCTCCCGCTTTGGTGACCGGAGTGGGTATGCCATTTGGTTTCTAATTGGACATGTAGTTCTTCAGTTTCTGTTGCCTGACCGTACATTATGGCTGCTGTCATTTAGCCGGCTGCAAATCATATGTATTGCAATAGCCGCAGCCCTAACCGTATGGTCATACTTCCAGGAGAAGAACGAGAAAGGATGATGATATGAATCACATTACCATTGTAGTAGCTTTTGCCGCAGGAATGTTGTCTTTTCTATCTCCCTGCATCTTTCCATTGATTCCTGCTTATCTATCCCATTTGACAGGCTCCTCGCTGCAAGACGGCAAGCTTGTAGTACATAGAGGGAGATTGTTCTCCCAATCACTCTTTTTTATTCTGGGATTTAGTCTGATTTTTATCGCCATGGGCGCTTCGGCCAGCTTTATCGGCCAATTTTTTGCTCAGCAACGAGATTTGGTTCAGAAAATAAGCGGCTTATTCATTATTATCTTTGGTCTGCAAATGATCGGATTACTCAATCTGTCCTTTCTAATGTCGGGCAAAACCTGGGAGACCAAAGGCGGACATAACCGTGGAGCTATTCGTTCTTTACTTACTGGATTTGCATTCGGAGCAGGTTGGAGCCCATGTGTTGGACTGGCATTATCTTCGATTCTACTGATGGCCGGCTCAGCTGATACATTATGGAGCGGTATAGGCATGTTGGCCGTGTATTCGCTTGGTCTCGGTATTCCGTTTCTGCTGATCTCCTGGCTGCTAACATACTCTATGAATGTGCTTAAAAAAATGAACAAATGGATGCCCCTGTTATCGAAGGTGAATGGGGTACTGCTCCTAGGGATGGGACTTCTCCTGTTCACAGGGCAGCTGCAACAGCTGAGTGCTTGGCTGGCTAAATATACGTTGTGGGATATTACTTTTTGATAGACTGGAGGTAGTTAAAATGAAGAAAAACGTCATTGCCATCATCTTTATCATTGGATTAGTACTATATGGGGGATATGAATACTTCAACAAGTCTGAGCAACAACCCCTGCAAAGCGCAAGCTCAGAAGCGGAAAGTCATGATGTTGGTATTGAGAAAGGGCAAGTAGCTCCAGATTTCACATTACAAGATCTGAGTGGAAATCCAGTGCGGTTGTCAGATTTTCGAGGGAAAAGAGTAATGCTCAACTTCTGGGCTACATGGTGCCCTCCGTGCCGGGTAGAGATGCCGCATATGCAGAGCATTTATGAGAATTATGAATCGGAAGATGTAGTGATCCTCGGGGTGAATATGACCTTAACGGAAAAGGCGCTTGGAGATGTCCAGCCATTTGTTCAAGAGCAGAAGCTTACTTTTCCAATTGTATTAGATGAGGACGGGGAGCTTATGCAAACTTATCAGATCGTCGCCTACCCAACGACTTATGTACTGGATGCCGATGGCGTCGTACGGGAGAAGGTGCGGGGCGCTATGAATTATGAGATGATGTCTGAACTGCTTGCAGAAGTGAAATAGATGTTAGAATAAGAATTGAACAGAAAAAAAGTGGCAGTTAGGACTTTATTATCTTGTCCAAGACTGCCACTATTTTTTATAATCGGGTCAGTCTATATACGACGAATATAAGAAATTACAAAGGGCGAGAAGGAACGAAGGGGAAGGTTTGGAACTGTAGGAGCGTTAGCGCTCGCCTGAAAGCTTTCCGCAGGAAAGCTCGCATCGGAAGCATGGGCTGTACCGGATTTCAACCGCGACCGGATGTCCAAACTTTCACCGTAGTAACGACCAAGCTTTGAGTGAGAATCTTAAGTTCGTCTTATATATAGTACTGTAAACCAACAAGATATATAAGGAGCAAAATTATGAATTGTCCTCATTGTGACAACGAATTAAGTGAACTTCCATTATGTTATGGAATTGAAGCACCACATTACTTTAATTTGGTACCAGAAGAGCAAAGAACAGAATTAACTGGCGATTTTTGTGTAATTGATGAACAGCACTTCTTTATTAGAGGGCATATTGAAATACCAATAGTGGGTAGTAATGAGAAGTTTATTTGGAGTGTGTGGGTGTCTCTTAGTGAAGAGAATTTTTTTAGAGCGAATGAATTATTGTTAGTAGAAGGCAGAGAAGAGGAAGAACCTTATTTCGGCTGGTTATCGACTGAACTTTCAATGTATCCAATATCGACGTTGTCATTGAAGACAATGGTACTTACACAAGAAGTGGGTGTCGTTCCGCTAATTGAATTAGAACAAACAGACCATTCCCTTGCAATTGAACAAAGGGACGGAATTACGATGGAAAGAGTTAAGGAGATTGCTCATTTGGTGTACCACGTTTAGTTGTAAGGAGATGGACGGCAAGTTGATGAATTATAAGTAGAACATAGGCAGGGAGGCAGCAATTTTGATGAAACATAAACTGGACACATGGAAGCGGCAGTGGCAGTGGCTAGTTCAGGCCCTGGAGCTGAAGGGGGCAAGCACCTTTATTACCATTGATCACCCTGCACCAGAGCGGGAAATTGCTGAAGCTGAATCCCGGCTCAGAATCCAGTTGCCTGGGGAGTTCCGTTCACTGCTAAAGGATGGCTCGGGCAAAGTATTAGTATACTGGAGCTTGCCATGTGAGACGATTAAACCTTTTGATGTGAGTGGAGATATAGGCTGGGGTACAGATCAGCTTTGTTTCTCCGATTTTGCCGATGAGGAAATGGAGGGGCAACGGCGGTATCTTACCTTTCATGTCGCCGGCAACGGGGATGAATTACTGCTGGACTTGGGCAGTCCTTCCGGAACTTCCGTTGTGCATTGGGCACATGAGACGGCAGAATTCCAGCTCCTTGCGCCATCCATAACGGCTTTTGTAGACCGGGTAACAGAACTGGGTTGTGTCGGAGCCGAGGAATGGCAGTATCCGTATTTTTGCGGGGAGTTCGGCTTGGATTTGGAGAGTGGAAATAGCAAACGCTGGAAGGCATGGCTGAATCAATACCTAACGCTTTCATTGGAACAGGCTCAGGAGGAGCTTCCGCTGCTCATCACCTATACAGAGATGAACGGGGTGGACAAGGAGGTGGCAGCAGCCTTTGCCCGCTATGATGGAGAGGCAGTGCTGCAAGCCTGGTTGAAGCGAGCCAGTGCAGAGCAAGATCCCAATCAAATCGATGCTTTAATGTGCAGTGCAGGTGATGTTCTGAAGGAGAACGCAGCTGATGTGGTGCGATCACTGTGGTCGGAAGCTCCAGCGGTTAAAGTGAGCCCCTCTACTCGTGCTTATCTTTCTGCACGCTGTCTGCCGGAAGGTGAGGGACTTAATCGGGTCTTCGAAATGTTGGAAGTCTCTGCGAAACAGAATAAGCTGAGTGGTTATGAAGCGAATTCGCTGCTTCAGCATTTTGGAAGCCGCAGAGTGCTGGAGTGGATGGAGGAGAAGGTGTCTTTTCCTTATAACGGTTGGGATACGTTGTATGTCCATTCACAGCCTTCAGTATCCGACATCTTACACTGGCTCAGCGGGAAGGATGTACAGCGTCAGATTGTCATTTCGGCCTTATCCAGTCTGCCGGAGGATTACGTGCTGTTCAATAGTGATGTGGACGCACAGCAGGTCCGCAGCTTGCTCGAACAGGCGTTGGACACAGCTGTGCTTAAAAAAGAAAAACAAGTCATCCGTAAGGCGCTAGAACGGCTTGCTTAAAGCAACCGCTGTTAATGTGAGCTGATAAGGGTAAATCATGAATAAATCAATGGAACTAAACAAAAACTTTACTGAATAACGTCACTACTTTGACAGTTCAGGAGGGATTGTTATAAAACCGTTGATTGTAATTGCAGCACTAGTACTCGTTACGGCTTGTTCTAGTAATCATTCGGCTGACAAGCAAATGACAACTAAACAAACGAAAGTTGAGACTCGTGCTCGCCATGGTGCTTCAGCGTCAACCTTAACTCAAGCTTCTTCCATTTCCACAGATGCTCCAAAGGATTCAATACTTAGAGCTAAACAAGCACAAGTACCTGGTGATGTTTCGGGTTTGTTAGGGGGGCTTTTAGGCAACAATACGCCGACAGAGAGAACACCTACGCAGACTGCGTATCCGCAATCAGCTACTAACCCGGAACCGTCAGCCAATCCACAGCAGTCTGCTTATCCAGGGCGGTCAACTAACCCGCAGAAGTCTGCCAATCCAGAAGCATCCGGCGATTCATCCCAATTTGTGCAGCAAGTATTGGATCTGGTGAACCAAGAACGAACGAAAGCAGGTTTGAAATCCCTTAGCTTAAATAGTGCGCTCTCGAAAATGGCTCTGGCCAAGGCGCAGGATATGTACGACAACAATTATTTTGACCATCAGTCTCCGACGTATGGCTCCCCATTTGATATGATGAAGGCGTTTGGGATCACCTATAATTCAGCAGGTGAGAACATCGCCAACGGCCAGACAAGCGCGGAGGAAGTGATGAACCAATGGATGAACAGTCCTGGTCATCGTGCGAACATCCTGAATAGCAGCTTCACCGAAATTGGAATTGGCTACTATAACAAAGAGTGGGTTCAAGAATTTACGGGCTAGTCTCGTTATAAAAAACAGGCCGGAGCGAGGGGATTCGCTTCGGCCTGTTTTTTTATTTAGTCGATACAGACTTGAACCATTCGTTCACTTCTTTGGTGATCTGGTCACCGCCGTTAGCTTTCCAATTGGTTACGAACTGGTCGAAGGCATCTACTGGCAGTTTGCCGTAAATGATTTTGTTGAACGTTTCCATTTCGGACTGACGAAGCAGGTTCCATTTGGAGACCATTGTTGGCGTCGCAGCACCTGTGAAGTAGTTTTGCTTACGAACGTCTAATTGCGACATAACCACTTTAGCAGCTGCCCAGTTTTCCGGTTTACGGAACTCAGCCATCTGTTTTTCATAAGGAGTTTCTGGTGTCTTACCATCTGCTAGTTTAACAAGTGTCTTCATGTACAGATCAGGAATACGTGCCGGACCAGTCAAGAAAGGGAACTCATTGGAAAAGTCTTTAATTTTCTCTTTATCACTGGTCGGTTGTCCATCAATAATGTCCCAATCGTAGCCCTTAGCGAAGCCATATTCGAATTCACTGCCTGCAGCCGGGTTAGCTAAATTATCAAGCAAGTAGTTATAGTATAAGAAAATCGCTTCAGGATGCTTGGCATCCTTGTTAATCATGATACTGGCGTTTACGCCGGAGTTCTGCCACTTCGTACCGATGAATCCATCTGGTCCCGCTGGAACTGGGTAAGCTTTAATCTTCGCCCCAGGTACATTTTTCAACAGATCGGGAGCAGGCCAGTCCGGCACCCAGTTCGCGCCTGGCAGGATTCCTGCTGCGCCTTTTGTCCAGCTCTCAGCAGATTTACCTTCATCCCACAGCGCGGAGTCTGTATGAATATAGCCTTTATCCATCCATTCACTAAGCTTTGCTAGTGCTTGCTTGGCACCAGGATTAATGGAGCCGTATTCAAGATTGCCATCGGCATCTTTGTTCCATTGCTCTTGAATGGTGCCGTAGGCTCCGAATAACCAATCGAGTGAGCCCATCCAGGTGTTTGTGTTATTTTTTAAAGAAATCGCCAGTGGGAAAACATCTTTAGGTGCTAAGCCATCCGGATTCTCGTTCTTGAATTTATCCATGATATTCTCAAGATCAGCGATGGTTTTCGGAGCTTCAAGATGCAGCTTTTCCATCCAATCTTCGCGCAACCACAGCAGCGTGTCGTCATTATCCGTATACTCAAGGATCGGCATATTGTATTTCTTACCGTTCTTGGTGAACGGGTACCACAGTTCCGGATGCGCTGCCGCATGGTCTTTCAAAATCTTATTGGCATACTTGTCAAAGAGTTCATCGATAGCAATGAACTGACCGGAATCAATCAGCTGATTGGTCAATACCGCGTTAGTTGGAACAGCCACGAAATCAGGCAGCTTCTCACCAGATGCAATGGCCAGCTGCAGCTTTTGTCTGTATTGATCGTCATTGGCAGGGTACCAGGTATCTTTATGCTTCATGCCCAGCGTCTCCAGCATCCAGCGATCGTGAACGTTATTTTCTTTCGTATCCCCTTGTACATATTTCTTCGGCATCAACACCGAGCTGAATTCGATGGGTGGATCGTATTTACCTTTTTCAAAAGCAGCATCTGCTTCGGATGAACTTGGAGTGGCATTGCCTGATTTGGCGTTCTCATTCGAAGTTCCGCCACTGCCACAGGCTGTGAGTGTGATAAGTGCGGTGACTGTGAGCATCGACCACATTTTTTTGAATTTGATCATTCTTCAATTCCCCCTACTGTGTATGATCTTTACAAGTGTAACTTTAACAAGTTGTCGGGGATGGCATCTATATGAGTTTTTTAGTTTCGATAGGACTCTATCATGCTATTTATTATTGTCTCTGTACTCCTGCGGCGTTACCCCAAACTGCCGTTTGAACACTTTGATAAAATAAGCCGGGTCCATATATCCAATCTCCATGCTGATTTCATACACTTTCTTGGAGGTTGTTTTCAGCTTGTGACAGGCACGATCCATGCGCAGGCGTGCGATATAATCGCTGATTCCTTCGCCCGTCTCGATCTTATAAATTTTAGATAAATGGGTCGGGTGGAGATTAACATGATCAGCTAGCACACGCAAGGAAACATCAAGATGGAGGTTTTTATCGGTAAAATCCTGAATTTTCTTCACATACTCTGACCGTATGTCTTTGATATCGTTGGATGTGCCTTCTTTAAGTTTGTCTAGGACACTGAGCGACCATTTTCTAAGCTTACTAATCGTGGTAAAAGCATCTCCGCTCTGTAGCTCCTCAATGTCAGTCCCCATTAACTTAGCCAGCGTAAGCCCATTGCGGTGAGCGAGATTCGTGAACGAAGCCGTAATTAAAAAGCCAGCCTCCATACAATGCTCCCAGGATTCAGACCATTTCTCATCCAGCTCCGCACAGACAGCGAGTAATTTCTCTTCCGCCGCATCCCACTGCCCGCTTTCTAGCAGATGAATCAAAGAGGGCGGGGTATAGAGCGCGTCCAAAGGGCCATGTGCCGCAGAATGATCCACGTCATTAACCCGCATCACGAATTCGCGCTCGTCTCCGACGATTTGCCGGAAGTAACCCGTAGCCTGACGAAAACGATTGGACAGCTGTTCAGGAAACGTGAACCACTCTGTGATAACAATGGAGAGGGAACCCTTCAGAAATTGCTTGACCTTATACTGAAGCTGTAAAGAAAGCTTCTCCAGCAAAGTTTCTTTTCCAATGTCGGTTCCTTGTTCTTTCAGCTGAAGCAGAAACACCAGATACCCATGCTCCTCCTTAACGCCCCAGACTTCCATAAATTCGCCCAGAATCTCTTCGGCCATATTGATGATCGCATATTCGATCAAAGTCTGATCGTTGTTGTTGTATTGTCCAAACTCTTCTTCCAACCGTACAAGCATTAACGCGCAATCCCCGGCGTGGAAGGGGAGACCGTAATTCACAAGCTTACGTTCCCACTCGCCGGCTTGGAATCGATGTCCTTGCAAGGCATCCAGAAGTAATCGACCCCGTAACAGCGGCAGATTCTCGCGAAGGGTAAACTGGGTTCGTGTGAGGGAGCTTACGAGCTCCCATTCGTTGTTCAATTGATCAATGGCAGTCTTTACTGCACCCATCAATTCATCGTCAGTCGGTGGCTTGAGTAAGTAATCAATGGCCTCGTACTGCAGTGCTTTTTTGGCATAATCGAATTCGGAATGGCCGGATAAAATAATGCATTTTATCTTTTTATCACGTATTCTTATCCGCTCGATCAGTTCAATTCCCGTCATTTCCGGCATTTGAATATCTGAGATCACAATATCTATGGGGTGGGTATCGATAATTTGTAGCGCTTCATGCGCCGAATAGGCTTTGTGTACCTGTTCAATTCCCAACGTATGCCAAGGTTTTGTTGTAGAAAGGTTATCTACCCAGTGGGCTTCATCGTCTACGATGATCATTTGCATGTTGTTAGTCTCCTTGATGGTTTGTTATATAAGACGAACTTAAGTTCCTAACGTAAGGCTGGGTCGTCACTACGGTGGAATGTTTGGACTTCCGGTCGCTGTTGTCCCCAGATTTCTTCTTTATAACCGCTTCTAGCGGTTGAAATCTGGTGACAAATGCGAACGCTACGCTCCTCCAGTTCCAAACTTCCCCCTTCGTTCCTACTCGCTTTTGTTGTGTTCTGTTGCTCATCTTATATAGTTATTGTTTTATTCCTCAGTTGGAATTTCCCAGATGATCTCTGTGCGGAATCCTCCGAGAGGAGAGGGGCCAAATATAAGACAGGATTGATTGCCGAACAGGTGAATGATTCGCTGATTCGTATTCCAGAGACCACAGCCCATTTCCTCCTGCAGTGGCTGCTGCATTTTCCGATTCAAAGCTTCTAGCTGATCCGGGTTCAGGCCGGGTCCATCGTCATCAACGTAAATTTTGCAGAAACCGTTCGCACGCTCGCCGCTAATTCTGATTTCTCCTGATGAATAGGATTTCGCCACACCATGAATGACCGAATTCTCCACAATCGGCTGCAGCATTAAGCGTGGCACAGACTGGCTAAGCATAGGCTCAGGGATATCAATATGATATTCTATTCTGCCATTGCGCAGCTTTTGGATATCCAAGTAATTGACGAGCAATTTGATTTCATCATTCAGAGAAGCGGTCTCCCGTTCCATTCGGGTAGTATAGCGATAGTACGCACTTAAGTTATAAGCCATAGAGATGACGGCTTCCTGCTCTTTCATCTGGGCCATATTGATAATATAACCAAGGCAGTTATAGAGAAAATGGGGGTTGATCTGCGCTTGTAACTGCTTAAGCGTAGCTTCTCTGGCCCTAATCTTTTCATTGAACACATTCTCTATCAGATCTTGAATTTGATGTGACATATCATTAAACCGATGGAACAGAAATGAGAACTCATTCTGATCCTTGCTATGAAGACGAACGGAATAATCTCCCCGCTGCACGCGCCGTAAGCCTTGGATCAGCTTTTTGATAGGAGACTGCACGTTTCTGTATAGTAGAATCGAAGCCGAAATGCCCACAACAAATAGTAAAATCATCGAGATATAGAACAAGTCCCGGCTGAGTGAAATCGGTTGAAGAATTTGATAGAGTGGGACCACATCTACTAAATGCCAATCCAGATAGGAGGATTTCACCGAGCTGACCAGATAGTTCTTCCCATTCAGCTTCACTACATCCTGGGTTGTATTCTCAGGCGAGTGACTATCCAGATAACGAATAAGTTCTTCTGATAGCTGCTTGTCGGCACTACGGTTCAGAATGGGCAAATTGCCCTTATGATAAAAGAAGGGATCGCCTTGTCCACCTTCCTTGTACTTATCCAGCATGTTCTGAATGTTCTCATAGCTGAAGCTGGCTTCAATCACCAGATTGCTGCCCGTCAACATCCCCGGCTGGGCTAAGGAATCTGTGAAGAACCAGTAAAAGGATTGCAGCTTATTTTGCGACTCTCCCCCTTGATCACCATAGGTCCATTTTCCACTCATATTTCTCTTTAAGTAATCCTCATCATACCCCGTGGAACGGTTGTAATTGGCGATAACATCTTTATTCTGCTGTGAATGCACAGCGTATCTGGTGGGCCAAATATCGGTGACTCCAGACTGCAGCACCATTTTCTCCTGAATGACATAACGGGTCTGCATCTGATCATAACGATCATCCCAAATATTCAAACCGTTGAATGCTCTGACATTGGGATCTCTTGAAAGAATAAGACTGAAATCCATCATCTGATTTATTCTAGAATCGATTTGGCTGGATAGAAAGGTGAGCTGTTTAGTATTGGAGACCTGCAACTCTTTGCTAACGACATCGAATGTGACGTTGTTCGAATAGGTATACACGATGATAATCGGGATGAACAAGACAATGATCAGACAATTGATTTTGGCAAAGAGGCTAAACCGGGACCGTGCCTGTTCCTTTAGTAGTGTAAAGCGCTTCCATAGATTCATGTATGACTCCTCCAGATGATGCCCTAATAAAACCATATCAAGCCTAACAATGTTATATAGTCAGACCTGAGAAAGGCCTGATACTATTTATAGCAGAGATCCCCATTACACACAAAATATTTTTTTGGGAACAGGAGAGCGCTATGGAGGCTAATATGGAGGTCAACTCGATACCGCAGGCGAACACCCGGAGTAAGCCGAATAGAAAAAGAAAAAAAGGCTTTAACCAGTCATGGATTCTCCATTTGATGGTATTGCCGGCGGTCATTATGGTGTTTATTTTTTCTTATATTCCGATGTCTGGAATTCTCATGGCCTTTCAAGAGTATAAACCTGCATTAGGTTTTTTTAGTTCGGAGTGGGTCGGACTGAAGCATTTCAGGTACATGTGGGAAAATGATTATTTCCTGCAAATCACGTGGAATACGCTGTTTTTTGCCTGTTCCAAAATTGTGATGAACCTGATTATTCCCTTTATCTTCGCCTTATTATTGAACGAGGTACGGAAGATGGCGCTCAAAAGAACCATTCAAACGCTCGTGTATCTTCCACACTTCTTGTCTTGGGTTACACTGTCAGGCATTCTGATCGATATCCTGGCCCAGACAGGTCTCATTAATCAGTTCATATCATCTGTATTCGGCATCAAGCCGATTTTCTTCCTGGGAGATGGCAACTGGTTCCGCTTTACGATTATAGCGAGTGATGTCTGGAAGGAGTTCGGCTTCAATACCATCATCTTCCTAGCGGCATTATCCGGGATTAGTCCGTCACTCTATGAAGCTGCTGAAGTGGATGGAGCGGGGCGCTGGAAGCAGACGATATATATTACCATACCTGCGCTGATTCCAATTGCGATCGTGATCGCGACTTTGGCCCTGGGTAATGTGCTTAATGCTAACTTCGACCAGGTGTTTAACCTCTACAGTCCGTTGATCTATCAGCAAGGGGATATCATTGATACCTTTGTATACAGGGAAGGTCTTCTTAGCGGGCAGTTCAGCTTCGCTACCGCAGTGAATCTATTCAAATCGGTGATCAGCTTAATCTTAATTGTGATTTCTTACCGACTGGCCTATAGATTTGCAGGGTACCGAATCTTCTAGAAAGGATGAGAACGAATGTATCATAAAACAATCCCTTATCGCATTTTCAGCATATTCAACAATGTGTTCTTGACGATCCTTGCTGTACTCTGCTTATTGCCTTTGTATCACTTGCTCATGGTCTCACTTAGCGCGTCGGCTCCTGCTAATGCCGGATTGGTTACTTTCTGGCCGATAGGTTTCACGCTGGAAGCCTATGCGAAGACTTTTAACAACGCGAATTTCCTATCCACCTTGTGGGTGTCTGTGGAGCGGACCGTACTTGGAACAGGACTTGCACTGGTGGTCAATACGATCGCAGCCTATGCGCTGTCCAAGGAGACACGGGTCTTCCGGGCGCGGAACATTTACCTTTGGTATTTTGTCGTAACTATGCTGTTCAGCGGAGGACTGATTCCGGGCTATATCCTGATTCTTAAGCTTGGGTTGATGAATTCTTTGTTAGCGCTGATTCTGCCTGGATTAGTTGCGGTATTCAACATCATTCTACTGCTTAATTTCTTCCGGACCGTACCCAAGGAGCTTGAGGAAGCTGCGTTTATTGATGGGGCAGGGCATTTTACGACCTTTTTGAAAATATACTTGCCGGTTTCCTTACCCGTGCTTGCTACGGTTTCTCTATTCCTGATGGTGGGGCATTGGAACTCCTATTTTGACGGTATCATTTATATTAGAGATTCAGACAAACTGCCACTGGCGACCTTTATGCAAACGATCATCGTTCAGGCAGATATGTCAAAGCTCGATCCGTCAGCCGTTGCCAATCTGTCACAACGTACCATTCGGGCTTCGCAGATCTTTATCAGTGCGCTGCCGATCCTGCTGGTATATCCGTTCCTGCAGCGTTATTTTGTGACGGGGATTGTGGTTGGGGCTGTGAAAGAGTAGTCACTGGAGAGAACCATCCCCCCGAATAGATTTGAAGTGAAAATAAGGGCACAGGATAACGAGAAGGAAGGAATTAACCAAAATATGTCGAATACGATGGATTAAGATAATGAAAGGGGGATTTGCTATGTGGTTTTACAGCTACAGAAAACCAATAAGAATCCGTCACCTCCCTCAATATTAAAAAAATTGAGGAGGATTACAATGAAAATAAATGATAATTATTTGAAGGAACAATTAAAGCATGTATATTGGTTAAATGGTGGTTGTTGTGCAGGGAAGTCCACAATGACAAAGAAATTTGTTAAAGAGTTAGGATTTCAAACACTGGAAGATAACGTGATGAAGTACAGACCATTCACAAATCCAGTTGAATACCCTGCCTTACAGTATCCTCATTCGGGTTTAGATTGGGATAAATGGTTCAATAAACCTAATGATGAACATGTTCATTGGCTTTTTCAAATTGTCGAAGAGATGATGGAATTTTTTGTTACGGATTTATTAAAAATGCCCACTGATAAACCAATCATTATAGACTTAGGAATTATGCCCGAGCGTATATTACCCTTTATTCCAAAAGAAAGAATGATTTGCCTCTATACTTCTGACGAAGAAATAGAAAGGCTATATTTCTTTAGAGAAGACCATAAGATGATTTTGGATGTTATTAATCTTACATCAAATCCAGCGGCAACAATCGCAAATGGTAATAAAAACATGGTGAGATTTTCACATGACGTAAAAAGCGCTTGCATTCGAAATGGCATCAAAACACTGGAAAGAACACCCGAAATGAGTGTTGAAGAACAGTTTAAATTAGTTCGTGAGCATTTTGGATTATGAGATGAAAACAAACAATTGTTGATTTCATTGGTAGGTAACACAGTTGGTAGCCTGTTGAACTAACGATGAATGATAGTGTAATAAAAGGAAAGTCCCTTCAAAAACCCACTTCCGTTAAAAAAGGAGTGGGTTTTTGTTTAAATTGTTATACAACATATGGATTTGGTTTGAATGACAGACAGACTCACTCTTTAAAATAGGGCGTAATCCCTCTTGAATATAGGTTCTCCACCAGATTGAAAAATTCTTCTGACGATAAATCCTGTTGACGCTGGAGCCAAAGACGAAATAAAGAAAGAGAAGTTGTCAGGTAAAACTCAACGAAGTATGGCGTTAAGGAATGGTTTTGCGGAACGTTTAATTCTAATTGATCCAACGTGATTTCATTTTTTAAGCGTTTTAAAAAATGGGCGCTTCCATAATCACCTAAAAGGGCATTAAGAACCAGGAGATGTTCTCTTTTATCCAGACAAAAGAGCGTATCTTGAACCGTATGCATCGATAGCTCTTTATTCGCCAATTCTTTTTTCATCTCATTCAATAAGTCATTTTCAACAGCGTCTAACAATTCGTACATGTCAGTAAAGTATTGATAAAAGGTGCTGCGGTTATACCCTGACTTATTCGCAATTTCCTGAACCGAAATCTTCTCAATCGGCTTTTGGCTATATAACTCACAAAAAACTTCTACAAACTTTTGTCTTGTTTTCTCTGTTATTTGGGGTTGCTTTTTCATATTTCCCTCCTACTAGCGAATAAGAATATCATCCGACAAATCATAAAAAACTGATGGTTGATCAAGGAATAATGAAGATTTATAATCACATCATACAACATGTTGTCGGATAATCAAAAGGAAATGTTAATAAGTAGGGGTGGTTTTAATGACAGCAAAACAAGATAGAATTTTAATTTTTGGTGCAGGTGTCATCGGGAGCATGTACGCAATAAAGCTTATTGAAGCAGGGTTTGACGTTAGCCTGTTTGCACATTCTAATAGATTTAAATCATTAAAAGAAAATGGCCTGCAATATATAGAAAAAGGTACAGTTAGATCGATACAAGTGAATGTCATTGATACGCTCGAAAATGACGATGTATATGATTTTATTTTCGTTACCGTTCGTTATGATCGGTCCGAATCAGCGTTGTTAGCGCTAAAAGATAATCAAAGCAAAAATATAGTTACGATGACTAATAATTCAATTGGATTTTCTTCATGGCTGGATATCGTAGGGGATAGACTTTTACCAGCTTTTCCCGGCTTCGGCGGACAGATTAAAGATGGAGTATTGCATGCTCGATTTCTGCCAAAGATTATAGCGGCAACTGCATTTGGAGAAATTAATGGTGTAGTGACAGAACGCATAGAAAAACTCGCAAACGTATTTAAAACAGCAAAGCTTCCCTACGTTATAAAAAAGGATATGCAAGCGTATCTAATCACACATTCCGTATCAGACATTGCCATGTTGAGCTTTTTGCATTCAGAGAATAAGATAAATGACAAAAAAACAGCCAGAACCAAAAAGATAGCACGCAAAATAACAGTCACTTTAAAAGCGTATCTAAGGGCAATACAAAAAGCTGGCGTTCCAATTGATCCACCAATGCTTAAAAGGGTGCTTAGATTGCCAAACTTATTGTTGGATCTTTTCTTTATGACATGGCTACGAACTAAAATGGTTAGGGATATGATGTTGCCGGATTATGCGAATAGTGCTAGCAATGAGATTGTACAGCTGAGTAATGATTTAATGAAATTTTTAAGCCAAAATGATATCAAATCGGAAATACATGTTCAGTAATTTATTTACGGGAAACGATATTTGAACAACAACAGCGGCAGTCTTAGACTTTATTTATCAAGTCTTGTTCTGTCGCTGCTTTATTTTCACAGAACACAGGTGATTATTACACGGAAATAGTTTTTAATTGAAGAGATGACAATAGTAATACTTTTCCATCAAGTAATATAATAAGATTACAATTCATTAGGACGACGGTAGCGTGGGGGAAATGGAGAGTTATTATTCAAAAGGGCGGTTTCACTGATGATAAGAATTTGCATTTGTGATGATGACCAATTACATAGCTCCAAATTAGAGAAGATAATCATGGATTGTGTAAGCAAGTATCCAAACATAGCCCTAGATATTGATATTTATGGATCCGGAGCAACTTTACTGAATGCCTTACATGTTAGAAATGAAGAATATCAAATCTTATTCCTGGATATTGAAATGGACTCTTTGAATGGCATTGAAGTAGCCAGGAAAATCAGGGAAACAGATAAAAGTATGATTATCATTTATGTTACTAGCTATGCCGAATACACTATGGAAAGTTTTGAAGTATCACCTTTTCGCTATATCCTAAAACCTATTGATGATGAGAACATCAGTAAAGTGCTACTCCACGCAGTGGAAGAGATTACGAGAAATAATCAATATTTGTTCTTCAAATCGCAAAATCTGAATTATCAAATCAAAAGTGAGACGATTCTTTCTATTTCATCACTAAAAGGTAGGATTTTACATGTTGTAACTTGTGATAATGAGTTTACTTTTTATGGAACCATAAAGGATGTGGAAGACATGCTTGATCCGTTGTCCTTTATAAAAGTAAATCAAGGTACGATGGTGAATTTAAACTATATTCATATTATTTCCGGAACGGATGTTATTCTCACCAACAAAGAGAAATACGCTATTAGCAGGGGGCAGAAAAAAATAGTCAAAGATGCGTATAACCATTTTATTAAAAGGAGAATTGGATTTTGAGAGGCATAGAGGTTATAAGTGTTGCGATCCTAGCTGTGCTATATACACTTGTTCAAGTTACATCGATTTCTATTTACTTCAAAGGGTTCCTTAGTCTAAGAATTTCGAAGCAAAAATTTTATGTATTGGTCTTTCTCTGTATGGGGGCGATAAAATTTCTATCCAGTGACACAGACCCTATCGTCAGGTTGTTTTTATTCGTTGCTTTATTAAGCAGCTGCATTCTGTATTCATTTTATGGATCGATGGCTCAAAAGGGATTTCATATTATCTTCTTTACGCTGATTACTACATTGGCGGACTTGGCGCTGTCCATAGTCACATTAAATTTTGAGCAAAAATTTGAAGGCGGTTGGTTTACTATGCTCACGATATATTTTGGTGCTAACTTTGTATCGTTGCTGATTGTAATGCTAACTGTCAAGCTGTTACTTTACTTCAAATCAGAGAGTGAAATAGGATTAAGTAATAAGGAAAGTTTGCTATTAAGTATAGTGCCTTGCTTGTCCTTATTGAGTATATACTGGATCTTTGAATACAAAGATTTGAATCAATTTATTCCATGTATCTTTTTATTAATTGTTAATGTGTGTATCATGGCGGTTTACAATAATCTAGTGAGTAAAAGTTTTCAGATTCATAAATATTCTATGCTTGAAGCCCAGAATAAGCATTATGAAGAGAGCCTAGCCAATCAGCGTGAAATCTCCAAGCTAAAACATGATCTCAAAAATATTTTAGTGAATATAGTTTATGGTTTAGAAAGAAAAAAGACAGACGAGGTAAAACAGGAGCTTGATGCGTTATTGCAAACGAATGTATTCTCATATCGACTGTTATCAGGTTGTATACCGATCGATGCCATTCTGAATAGTAAACTAGAACAAATCAAGAAGCTCAATATTGAGAGTAAGTTAGACCTGCAAGTCCCCCATGATTTAATTATTGAACATACGATTGATCTAGCGGCTATTTTAGGAAATCTACTAGATAATGCGATTGAAGCAGTACTTAGATTAGGAGAAGAGATAAAGAAGGAGATTGAAATCAACATCAAATTTAATGATAATAAGTTATTTATTATTATTGTTAATTCGTCTAACAACATTAATATAGACTTTTCAAGCGGGACATTGATTTCCGAAAAAGAAAATAACAGATACGGCCTTGGAATCAGCAGTATTAACGAAAGGGTGCAAAAATTAAAGGGCTATTATGACTTTTCTTACGAGGATGGATTTTTTAATTCGATTGTAGTTTTGCCTACTCCATAAAACGTGGGTGTTTCTGCAGATTACAACGAGAAATGTGCGGAATACAACGAGCCGAAAAAATGCGGGAAAATAGCAGCTAAAATGAATCATATAAGTAATCCATTCTTAAAGGGGAGAGGGAACAATATGATTCCATTAGTCTTATTAGTTGTTGTATTTGCGTTGCTGACTATATTGTTATCTTGTTTATGGATTTATAACGATTGCGTAGGTCGAGGACTAGTTCCTTGGATATGGGTAGTATTAATGATTATCACGACTCCTATATTGGGATACATTCTGTATTCGTTTATTGTCAGAAAAAATGGAACATTACCTTCAGATCAATCTAAAGAAGCTAAGTATTTAACCTCTTCGCTCTTTATTACTGTTCTGTTGCTGATCATGTCGAGCATCGGATTGGCATTTTATTCAGTGAGTTAGGTAGATGGTGCATTGGTGAAATCGATAAGGGACTATCTTTTAAGTCATTGAAAAGACTTAGGATAGCCCCTTATATCCGATTCAGGTAGCGTTATGATGGAACAGCTAACACGGAAGAGCCGGTGTCATTGTAATACTTAAGAATATAGTTGATATATTCTACCGCACTGTGATTGATCTCCTCATCGCTAGCTTGAAATGAAGCGCCGAAGACAGCAAAGTAGGGGAGTGCTACTGCGCCCACATGTTTAATACTGGCTTTGAAAGGCGTAGTCACTTCATCCACGGTAAAAGAAACAGAGCCTTCTGGCACATAATTTTCTTTTTTATCGCCTATGGACATGGCAAGCCCCATCTTCTTCCCTTTAAGCTTGTCACCGTTTGATCCATAAGCCCATCCATATGCAAACACATCATCAAACCACTTTTTCAATAACGGCGGATAACTGTACCAATACAAAGGGAATTGCAAGATAACATGGTTATGTGCTTCTAATAGCTTTTGTTCTCTATGAACATCAATGTTCCAGTCAGGATATTCCTTATAAATCTCATGAATGGTAATATCGTTTGGATATTGTAGCAGTTCTTCTTTCCATCTCTGGTTTACCCTTGAATCCTCAAGGTTCGGGTGCGCTATAATCACTAGTGTTTTCATTATGAAAATTCCTTTCTCAGGCCCATATCAAAGAGTGTATCCTCTGGTGCCTTGCCTCTTTTTGCGAATATCATCATTATGTTGCAGGCTTAATAAAAAGAAAATACACACAATGAGGTAAGATGGTTACTTCAAAGTAAGTACTGGACTCGAAAAAAAATGTATGCAACAATGAAATTTTAGACGACTGTAGCAGTCAGCATGAGTGAGGGGTTACTTTTATGAAACAATACAATCTGGGTATAGAAGCCACACTTGAAATCATCGGCGGTAAGTGGAAAGCTCTGATTATTTGCTTGTTAATGTCTGGGGTGAAGAGAACAAGCGAATTACAGCGCAATATTCACGGCATTTCACAAAAGGTTCTAATCCAGCAGCTTCGTGAGCTTGAAAAGGATGGACTTGTAAGCCGACACGTATATCAGCAGATGCCGCCAAAAGTCGAATATAGCCTTACGGAATATGGTGTCACCGCCAATAAAATCGTTGAAGTTATGTGTTCTTGGGGCAAAGAAAATATTCAAATGAGGCAACAGCAAGGAGAAGATATTGTGTTGCTGGAAGAGATGTTACCGGATCACTAGTTCATTCTAATTGCGTCACTTACCTGCTTTGTCTGTATTTATTATTAAATAGTTGACAGCGGATAAAGGTCGATCTAGAATAAAACAAACGTTTAATTTAAACAATCATTTAATTTGGCGTATTACAAAAAAAGGAGAGATACCTATGCTTTATGCTTTGAAAGCTTATCTGAAGAAACCGGCGACCATCGTCGGAATCGTGATGCTTCTGATGTTTCAAGTTATTTTTAGCATCATTTGGATGACGGGCTACAAAGGAATTAATGAGAATACGAGTAAGCTATCGATTGCAATAGTCAATGAAGACCAAGGGGCTGGTGCAAAGATCAGCGAACAGCTCGCAGCGTCACTTCCGTTTCATATGATAACAGGAATGAGTTTGGAAGAGGCGAAAGGAAGTCTGGAACGGCGCGAGGTGCAGATGGTGCTGCAGGTGCCAGCAGATTTCTCCCAACAACTCCAAAGCCAGGGGCAACAAGCTGAGCTTCGTTACACGATCAATGAATCCAATCCAATGATGATTAAGAGTGTGATGCAGAGCGTCGCAGCTCAAATAACCGCAACTGTGGGCAAGCAAGTTACGATTCAAGGAACGGAAGCTGTACTGAAGCAGGCAAATGTGCCGGCAGCTCAAGCGCAGGGTATCGCACAAGGCGTCGTAGATAAAGTCAATGCAGATATGACATTTACCAACCCTGTTCAGGGCATGAACAATCAGATGGTGCCGATGATGATGGTGCTCGCCTCGTTTGTTGGCGCCATGATCATGGGGATGAATTTTCAGCAGGCGACGGATACGATAGGTCCTGGCATCTCAAAATGGAGCAAGTTTGGTGCCAGGGTGGTCATTAACGTTAGTTCCGCAATCGTCGTCTCTTTAATCGGATCATCACTGATCGCCGGGCTGGGGGGCCAGCATGCAGGAGGCTTTATCTCTGTCTGGTTGTTCCAAGCATTATTCCTTCTGACCTTTATGTTCTTCGCTCAGATGTTCTTGATCGTTTTCGGTATGGCTGGAATGCTGTTCAATATGACGCTATTGTCGTTGCAGCTAGTTTCCTCAGGGGCGATGGTTCCACGGGAATTACTTAGTGGATTTTACCAAGGGTTAGGTCATTACCTGCCAGCGACCTATGCCGTGGACGGCTTGATGAATCTATTGTTCGGAGGTCCAAGCGTTGTTTCTGACGTTCTCTTACTGGTGGCGATCCTCGCAGCTTCGCTTTTCGTGAGCCTGGCTGCGACAGGACTTCGCAAACAAACTGCGCGTGTGGCAGTACCTGTTGTGGCTCCTGTTGAATAAAAGGTCTCTGTGAATTCGTTTCGCATATTGGGTTCAAAAGAGGATCGGCTTCACGCAGGAGACTTTTTATATGCAGCCGGTCTTTACGCTACGGGAGACTTGCCTATCCGTGATAAAGCATCCATAATAGGTTCTATATGATCACGCGAGGAGATTGATTGAATCATGACTACAGCTGATCCCGACATGAAGCTGCGCATCCTGCTAGCGGCCAAGAAATTGTTTGCGCGACAAGGCTATGACGGTACCAGTGTCAGACAAATTTGTGAGGAAGCAGGAGCGAACGTGGCGCTCGTCTCTTATTATTTTGGCGGCAAGGAGAATTTGCTGCGTGCTATATTTGAACAGTTTTTTTCAGGGAATCGGATAAAGGACAGTGGCGACCTCTTGAGTCATCCTGTAGAGGGGCTGACTCTGCTGATCCGGGAGATTATTTTCTTCGGGCTAGAGGACTCAGAACTGAGTAACATCATCAAGCAGGAGATTGAACTCACCTCTCCACGTGCTGATATCGTGCTTATCTATGTCCAACCAGTATGGAAGAAGGTACGCGAACTGCTGGAGCGGGGCCGCAACGAAGGCTTCTTCCACTTTGATTCACTGGATCATACGCTGATGTTTGTCATTGGAGCCGCTCTTTCATTCAAGATTCATACCGCGCATAGCAGCTTGCTAGAGAATACACACTATGACTCTGCAGTGACCGCAGACCATATCGTTAAGCTCGTATTGGCTTCCTTACGTACAACTGACATAGACTCCTAAGCTTTGATGAGCTGGATAATGTTTATTTTAAACTTGACCGATGAAGACGTTAACGGATGTAATATATCTGGTTAGCGTCTTTTTCATTTTTAGTATTACAGCGGAAAAGGCACGAGCAGATCTCAAGAATGATTAAAGGATACATCTCCAGTCCGATCCACAAGGGTCGGTTTTTTTGTTTTAATAAATCATGAGAAAACGCTACTGACGTAGTGTGATGGGTTATTTTGAAACGTTAAGTTACGAGTTTAAATTCAGTTTATAAACGTCGGTTACCATCGTTACACAATCAATTGTTTAGGGGGAGTAGAACGTGAATCAATTTCAAAAAGCGAAAACAGCACGCGACAAAAGTGACTGGGCGATCGAGGCACAAGGGCTTGTCAAAACGTATGGAAGCAACCGTGCCGTTGATGGTGTGAATCTGAATGTAGGCACGGGGATGATCTATGGAGTGCTAGGTCCGAACGGGGCAGGGAAGACAACCGTAATTCGCATGCTGGCAACTTTATTGCTGCCGGATGGGGGTTCAGCGCGTGTCTTCGGTCATGATGTGGTTAAGGAGCCTCAGATTGTGCGTCAATTAATTGGCGTGACTGGCCAATATGCATCGGTTGATGAGTCACTTAGTGCGATCGAGAATCTGGTAATCTTCTCCAGACTCCTAGGCCTGGGGCGGGCCGAAGCACGGCAAAAATCTGCAGAACTTCTAGAGGAATTCGGACTGAGCGAAGCAGCGAAACGTCCACTTAAGAACTTCTCTGGTGGTATGCGCCGCCGGCTGGATTTAGCGGCAAGTCTCATTGCTCAGCCGCCGCTCATTTTCCTGGATGAACCAACAACCGGCCTTGATCCGCGGACGCGTAATCAAATGTGGGACACCATCCATCGGCTCGTAAGTACTGGATCAACCGTATTGTTAACTACGCAGTACCTGGAAGAAGCGGATCAGCTCGCTGACCGGATTGCGGTTATTGACAAAGGGCATGTCGTCGCTGAAGGTACCGTAGACGAACTGAAGGCATCCGTCGGTACTTCATCGTTGCATTTAAAGGTCCAGAATACGCAGGATTTAAAAAATGCCCGGCAGACTGTTGAACAAGTGCTTAAGGTTCGTTCTAATATATCGCTGGAAGCAGGGGAAATCACTGCCCCAATGGGGAACGTTGACGTGGTCACCGACCTGCTGATCGCGCTCCGCGAGGCGGGGATTCTATTATCAGAGATGAGTGTACAGAAACCAACACTTGACGAAGTTTTCCTAACGCTCACAGGCGATGGAGTGAAAGCGGACGCCCAGCTTGCGTCAGAGCAATTGAAGAATACGAAGGAGGTAACAGCGTGAGTACTTTAATAAAACCAGGTGCAGAGCGCCAATTAAAAAATCATACCAGCTTCGGTCAAACGGTACGTAATTCGTTGACTATGGCCTACAGGGGTCTGCTCAAAATCCGGCGCACTCCTGAACAACTGTTTGATGTTACGCTTCAACCCATCATTTTCACCCTGATGTTCACTTATATCTTTGGCGGGGCTATTTCAGGGGATGTAGTGAGTTATTTGCCCGTTATCATCCCCGGCATCCTTGTTCAGACGGTGATAACAACCTCCATCGTTACTGGCGTACAGCTACGTGAGGACATGGAAAAAGGTGTGTTCGACCGATTCAAATCACTGCCGATCTCGCGGATTGCCCCGCTCGCCGGAGCCCTGCTTGCAGATACAGTCCGGTATACCATAGCGACTGTGCTCACTTTTGTCATGGGCTATATCATGGGCTTCCGTCCAGAGGGTGGCCTTGGATACGTTGCACTTGCTGGACTTCTTGTCATCGCATGTTCGTGGGCAATTAGCTGGATATTCGCCTTCTTCGGCGTGATTGCACGTACTGCTTCCAGTGTGCAAGGGATCTCGATGATCGTCCTGTTTCCGCTCACTTTTCTCTCGAATGCCTTCGTACCCGTCGATACCATGCCGAACTGGCTCCAATGGTTTGTTAAGATCAATCCGATCTCGCATCTTGTCACCGCCGTCCGCAATCTGGTCAACCATGGAACCGTGGGCAGCGATCTTGTCTACTCTATAGTCGGCGCCGCAGTCATTGTGGCCATCTTCGTTCCAATTACTGTTCGCGCTTATATGCGCCGCACATAATTGAAGTGGTTCTTCTGAAGATTATGGTTTGTGATGTTCACGTGAATCTATTATTCGAAGCTTCCGCCATTGTTATTGGCGGAAGCTTTTTTTGCAAATAACTATATTGCCGCAGTGAAGTAGACGGATAGAACGTCAAATAGATAAAGAAACTCCGGAATATACGAAGTATGCAATGATTATGATCCGAAGGAAGGGGAAGCAATGGGTAAGTTCTTTAGGAGAAAAAAGGCAGTATCAGCAAGTATAGCCCTATTAATCGTGATCATTATTGCTGCTGTTTGTTGGCAACAGCTTGGGACTCTGTTCACAGTAGGGAAATATGAAAATGTCGATGAAATGGTAGAGACCATAATGACCAAAACAGCAACTCCTGGAGTTGCAATGGTTTCATCCAAGCAGGGCAGGACAGAATTTAAAGTATACGGGTTCGCGGATGTCGATCAACAAAAGGAAGGGAATGAAGAATCACTGTTTGAATTAGGATCGACTACCAAGGCATTTACGGCCCTGGCTATAATTCTATTGAAGGAAGAGGGATATTTAGCGTATTCGGATCATGTCTCAGATTATCTTCCCGCGTTCGCCCCAACCTTTAAAGGAGAGAAGGCCAATATTACAATTAACCAGCTGTTGGCTCATACAAGCGGGATTCCATCATGGAGTATTCGATTGATTCCTGAAGGAACTACTTCGGAAATGCTTGGAAACACAATACATAAAATTTCAGACATTGCACTAGATACATACCCGGGTACAGAATATCAGTACGCAACCGTTAATTATGATATTTTGGCGATGATTATTGAAAATGTTACAGGTATAAGCTATCAGGATTATGTAACTCAGAATGTTCTACTTCCGCTGGGAATGACAGATAGCTATTTTTCCACAGGCCAGGAAAAGAAAGCGGATCAGCTTAGCAGAGGATATCGCTTATTTTTTGGCAAAAGCTTAGAGTATGATGCTCCCAGATATTATGGGAACATTGCTGCAGGGTATCTGGTGTCAAACATAAAGGATTTGGCGCGCTGGATCAATGCCCAGATGGGAATAGGGGATATACCAGATGATCTAAGAAAGGCTATACTGCAATCTCATGAAGCCGACCTGCAGAGTGCCGGATATGAAGCTGAGGGTCAGTACTATTCATATGGATGGAGCAATGAGCCGGCTACGCGGATGATTAGCCATACTGGAAGCAATCCTAATTATTCGTCACACGTCATGATTAATTTAGAACGGCAGGAGGCTGTATTCGTACTGTCTAATTTGAATTCAACTGCCCCGTCACTGATTGCGCAGAACATTTATGAGAATATGAACGGGAATCCCATGACGCCCTTTAAATATGATGATAGCAATATCTTAATGGATTGGGTATTTTCATTCTTAGTCCTGTTAGCAGTTATTAGCATAATTGTTAAGGCGGTTAAACTGGCTGGGGCAAACATACAAACCTTGCATACTAAACGATCAAGACGCAGGAAAAGAATTGGAACGGGTATCTATCTGTTCTTAAACGTGCTGTTACTGATATTAATTCTGATCTGGCCTTATCTGATCAACTACAATTACTATATGATTAGCGTATGGATGTCGTTTTCAGTATTATTATGGATGGGGCTTGCTGCGATCAGTTGCGTATTATCGGTTATAGCACTTGTTCTTGATGAGATGTTCGCGTAAATCAATTATTTTAGAAACTTCTGCCGATGGTACTGGCGGGAGTTTTTTGTTTGAAAGTATGATTTTAGTAATCGTCATATTCTTCCATTTAATAGTATGATAGAAATAAGTTCTAAAAGTTTGTTTAAACACGGTATTTTCATAAGTAGAATTATACATTTAACCAGACTTGGAGGTAGTTTTTTTGAAATCGACTGATGTTATACATGACTTTATGAATTGCTTAAATCAACTAAGAGCCTATGATATTTCCCCGACATTCGAAACTAACATGCCTGGATTTCATAATCATCCCTCACTCGGAATTGTGGAGAATGCAACTTTTGCCACCATGGTTATTATGCACAAACCTTAATTATTTCAGAGCATACGGGCTCTCATGTTGATGCCCCAGTCCATTGTCATGGAGAACAAGCAACGATTGATCAACTGCCCGTCGATTGTTTAATGGGTCCATATAAGAAATACGATCTTTCGTCCTTTGCTCCTGAGGCAGGTAAACCAGTTGAATTGCAAATCATTAAAGAAATTGAGAAGCGTGATGAATTCTCCCTTCAAGCGGGTGATATTGTCCTAATTGATTTTGGGTGGGACAAATATTACAAGCCGGATAGTAGCGGTAGTGAAAGAGAATGGTGGGGTAAAAATGAACCAGGTCTAACCAACGAAGTATGCAAATATTTTAGTGAGGCAGGAATTAAAGCAATTGGGGCAGATACCCCAGGTGTAGATATTTGCATGTTAGATGGGAAAATTCTAAGTGCTCCTGGACATGTTGAATATTTTTTGCCGAACAACATTTTAATTATGGAGGGATTCAGTAGAATGAGCCAAGCTCCTGCAATTGGGGTTTTTATGGCACTTCCATTGAAGATCAAAAATGGTTCTGGATCTCCTATTCGTCCTATTTTGTTGGCCTAGATATAACAGATCATTCCAACTGCGTCGCTTAAGCTAACGAAACACTATGAATACCTATGACAACAAGTTACTGTCAATATAGGTTGTCTGTCAGGGGAAAGGAGATACATAATGATAATAGATGAGGGCGTAGCAATAATTCCGTTGAAAATTGCTATCATGAACTCTCTGAATAATGCGCTAGTTATAATATCCAAAAAAATTATGGGGTGAAATATGAAGTTTTTTTCAAAGAAAGATAATGAAAAGAACCAAGATATATTATCTCTTGATTTGGAAGTAGATATAAGAAAAGAATATAAAAATATAACAAGACACAAAGGAAGAATGGTTCCTATTGTAGATTGGAGGATTGCATTATATATAAATGGAGAGAAATTGGATCAAGATGAAGTGTTCGTTGTAAACGAATTTTTCCAATCATTACTTTGTCCGGGAAAGTATCCTATGTTCACATGTACTTGCGGCATATTTGGTTGTGGAGGGTACTATGTTGAAGTCATCCATGAGGTTGAACACGTGTCTTGGTTAACTGAGCATTCACCTTTTTTGGATCGATCCATAAAGACTATTAATAAATTTGTTTTCTCATGGGGACAACTAATTAATTTTTCAGAAGAGTTAATACAAAAATTAGAGGAACTCAAAAAAATAATGGCTATAAATGGCTTGGAATTTCAATCTGATATAGAACGATACAGGGGAATAATTGAAGAGATAAACAGGCGAACTAAATGAATTAGTATTCTACTCGGGTTATTATTCCTTTGTTGTCTTATAATTAGGTAAAATGTAATTATCGATTATAATAATTATAATTAATGATATACTTTAGACCATGTTTGAGTGAATGACATACATAAGCTCGAAGCACTTTATTACATAAATATAGAAGAATAAGGAAAATACCACCAGGAGGAACAGAATGTCAAAGGAATATTCGCGCATGTATATTGAAAGTGTAAAGCTTGAGTTGTTAAACAGGCTCGGTTTGAAGCAGGTTTATTTTAAAGGACAAAACGGCGATGATTTGTTGTATGAGGCAACGGGTTTTGACCGAGGAACTCAGCATAAATTTTGCGTCAGAACGAAGAAGGGAACCATCGATGAGATGGTTGGGGGCAAATGGATGAAAGTCCGCAGCTTTACGATCAAAAGTAAAGAGCAATGATTAAAAAAATGACGCACTCAAATATAAGTGATTATAACAACTCGAACGAGAATTTCATGGTTTCAGGGCGAGTGCTTCCTAAGTATGAACATGGAAATTGGAGTTACACGAAAGAGATATTTTCTGAACCATACTTGAAGCAATATGAGAATGATGAGATCGACATATCTTATATTGAAGATACAGAAAAAGCCGTTTTTTTATATTATGATGGTGATATCTGCGTTGGACGGATTAGACTTTATGCTAATTGGAACGGATATGCTCTTGTTGAGGATATTGGGGTATCCAAGGCATGGCGGCATCAAGGGATTGGAACCAAGTTATTAGAAAAATCTAAAGAGTGGGCAAAGCAAAATAATCTGATGGGTCTTATGCTTGAAACGCAAGATATTAATGTGTCAGCTTGTGATTTTTATGCAAGAAACAATTTTATCATCGGCGGAGTGGATAGTATGCTCTACTCTAATTTCTCTACAGCTAATGAAAAGGCGATTTTTTGGTACTATAAGTTTTAGTTTCTAAGTATCTGCTTAGGCTGGAGAACGCTCAACTCATAATATTTCTAAAGGCAACCTTACAGGGTTGTCTTTATTTTTTTGTCTTTAACAACAATAATATATCTAATATCAGAAATTATTTATTGTAAAACGATAAATTGCATGTTAAAGTCTAAATAAATTCAATGATAAGTGAGGGGCTTTGTATGAAACGTGGAACAACACTTTTTTTAAAGGCAGCGGTGATTCTAATTGCAATTCCAGTTCTTGCTTTGTGCATCTTTTTGCTGCCTAAGTTCGGGAATTTTGCAGCTGAGCTGTATCCGGATATGGCTTATATTAAATATCTTTTCTTTATCGTTTTTTATGGATCGGCGATCCCTTTTTACATTGCGCTGTATCAAGCTTTGAAGCTATTAGGTTATATTGACAAGAATGAAGCGTTCTCTGAGTTATCCGTAAGCGTGTTAAACAAAATAAAATATTGTGCAATCACAATCAGTGGTTTGTATGTGCTTAGCTTGCCGCTGTTCTATCTTATCGCGCAGAAAGTGGATCCCCCGGGGGTGCCAGCGATTGGAGGAATCATAATTTTTGCCTCGATGGTGATTGCTGTGTTTGCTGCTGTTCTCCAAAGGCTTTTAAAAGAGGCAATAGCTATAAAATCTGAAAACGATTTGACAGTCTGAGGTGAAAACAATGGCAATTATAATCAATGTTGATGTGATGTTGGCGAAGAGAAAAATGAGCGTAACCGAACTTTCGGAGAGGGTAGGAATCACGATGGCTAACCTCTCTATATTGAAAAACGGAAAGGCAAAAGCGATTCGATTATCCACGTTAGAAGCGATTTGTAAAGCCTTAGAGTGCCAGCCTGGCGATATTTTAGAATATAAAAATGACGAAGATTCCACCAATATCGGTTAAAGAGCTGTACGGATTATTAAGATAAACCGCCAATAAATGCTGGGATCCATGGACTTGTACGTAAAAATGTACAGGTTCTTTGTTTAATTTTTAATATCTGTATGGAGTTGCGACGCTATAACCTTTATAATATGACGAGTATACTGTATAAAGGAAAAGGTGTTAATTCATGAGCATATTAAATGTAGAAAAACTAAGTCACGGGTTTGGAGATCGTGCAATTTTCACAGATGTATCTTTCCGCCTGCTGAAGGGCGAGCATATCGGTCTGATTGGTGCCAATGGGGAAGGTAAATCCACCTTCATGAACATTATCACAGGCAAACTTCAGCCGGACGAAGGTAAAGTCGAATGGGCCAGACGTATGCGGTCGGGCTATTTGGATCAGCACGCTGTGCTTACAAAAGGACAGACTATGCGCGACGTTCTGCGCGGGGCGTTCCAATATCTATTCGATATGGAGCAAGAGATGAACGACATGTACGGCAGAATGGGCGACGTGACCCCGGAGGAACTGGAACAGCTGCTGGAAGATGTCGGAACGATTCAGGATACGTTAACGAACCAGGATTTTTATATGATCGACGCCAAAATCGATGAAACGGCTCGTGGGCTGGGACTTACAGACATCGGTTTGGACAAGGACGTCCATGATCTCAGTGGTGGTCAACGGACCAAGGTGCTGCTAGCCAAGCTGCTGCTGGAGAAACCGGACATTCTGCTGCTTGACGAGCCTACGAACTATCTTGACGAGCAGCACATCGTATGGCTGAAGCGGTATTTGCAGGAATACGAAAATGCCTTCATCCTGATTTCCCATGATATTCCGTTCCTGAACAGCGTTATTAACCTGATCTATCATATGGAGAATCAGACGTTGTCGCGTTATGTGGGGGATTACGATTACTTCCAGCAAGTATATGAGGCGAAAAAGCAACAGCTTGAATCTGCTTTTAAACGCCAGCAGCAGGAAATTGCGGACTTGAAGGACTTCGTTGCGCGGAACAAAGCCAGTGTAGCTACCCGGAATATGGCGATGTCCCGGCAGAAGAAGCTGGATAAGATGGATGTTATCGAACTCTCCAAGGAGAAACCGAAGCCGCAATTCAACTTCAAGTCCGGACGCACTTCGGGCAAGATGATTTTTGAAACAAAGGATCTCGTAATCGGCTACGACTCACCGCTGTCCAGACCTTTGAACCTGAGCATGGAGCGTGGACAAAAAATCGCGCTTGTCGGTTCGAACGGAATCGGTAAAACTACGCTGCTGCGCAGCATTCTCGGCCAAATTCCAGCGATTTCAGGTTCCGCCAAGCTTGGTGACCTTCTAGACATTGGTTATTTCGAGCAGGAAATAAAGGAAGCGAACTACAACACCTGTATTGAAGAGATTTGGAACGAGTTCCCGTCCTTCACACAGTTTGAAATTCGGGCGGCTCTGGCCAAATGTGGTCTGACGACCAATCATATTGAGAGCAAGATAGCGGTCCTAAGCGGCGGCGAGAAAGCTAAAGTCCGCTTGTGCAAGCTGATTAATCGCGAGTCGAACCTGCTCGTATTCGATGAGCCTACCAACCACTTGGATGTGGATGCGAAAGACGAGTTGAAGCGTGCACTTCAAGCGTATAAGGGCAGCATTTTGCTGATTTCCCACGAACCTGAGTTTTACCAAGATATCGTGACGGAAACGTGGAACTGTGAATCGTGGACGACAAAAGTATTCTAAATCGCAACAAAGGGCTGTCTCATAGAGGCAGCCTTTTTTATGTCTCAATTAATGCATTTCACACCATTCCAATTAATAGTATAATATTACAAATAGTGCGTTGTTACATGTATAGCTACATAACAGAAAGGTGGTTAATCATTGCGAAGAATCGATGTCACTTACGTTCTAATAACGGATCAAGCTAAATCCAAAGTGCTTATGGTACATAATCTGGATCGAGATAGTTGGTCACTTCCAGGAGGCGGCGTAGAGCTCATTGAAACTTTAGAGCAAGCAGCAATCAGAGAAGCGAAAGAAGAAACGGGGTTAGATATTGAAATATATGGATTAGTCGCCTTAAATGAATGCAAATTTGAGGAGCAAAATGAACATGCTCTATTTTTTACGTTCAGGGCTGAAATCATTGGTGGAAATGAAGAAATTGTAAGACCTGAAGAAATCTCAACGATTGCCTGGATCGATATTGAAAAGGCTGAAGAATTAATGCCGTATTACAAAGATGGTCTTAGGATACTAATTGAAGGTAATGGAATTACGTATCTCAATCAGGGCAGCGAGTAAAATATAAGCGCATTTATTTTTGAGGATGAATTAAAACTAGGGCGGGTACAATTATGATATTATGGTTTCGCCATTTACCAGAAAAAAGCTTGGATGTTTCAGAATGGAAACCGTTCATTAAAAATGATTTCTTCCGAACCCATTATATGAAATTAGTCTATCTGTTAATGGTTATTTTTTTTCTAGCACCGGAGTGGTTCGGGGAAAGGTTTACATCTATCACCCATTTGCCGCTTATCCTAATCATTATTTTAGTGTTTATAATCCATGAAATCATACATATTTTTGTGATTAATAGTAAGGGTGATATTAGTTTAACGTTTAGAGGGATATTCTTTTGGCTTAATACGAACGCGATTTTGTCCAAAAAGCGATTTTGGATCTTTATGAGCTTGCCGTTTATCGCATTAACCATCATTCCAGCGATTACTTCGCTCTTTCTATACGGTGAGATCAAGTCGCTCATTTTATTTATCAGTTGGTTCAATCTGGTTATCTCTTCATCAGATATTGTAAATTCAATTCTAATCCTTATTAAACCTAATACATCTGAATTTTGCAGAGGCTACTACCGAGTGAAGTAGCGTTTCAGTAGTGTCGAATAGATAACATCTCTTTAGGGAAATTTATACGTGAATTTTTCTAGGGGAGGGGGGAGTTCAGGCTTCCTCTTTTTGTGCTGACCAGATATTCTGCCTTCTGAAGCACTATGGTATTATGGTATGAACGACAATCAGTATCGAAAGGAATGAGTGAGTTGAAACATCCTTTTCATCTTAAAGCAGTATGGAATGGTGGACGTAATAGTGAAGGACATATCGATGCAGGCGGTTTAAAAACAATCATTTCGATTCCGCAGGAGATGGGTGGCCCTGGAACAGGTACTAATCCTGACGAAATGCTGTTGGGAGCAGCGTCAACTTGTTATCTGATTACCCTGGCAGCGATGCTTGAGCGTGCGGATATTACACCACAGGATCTGACACTGGAGTCAGAAGCGATTGTAGATGTAACCAATAACGTGTTTACGTACGAACGGATCGTGCACAAGCCACGGATTGTGCTTAAAAGTGATGCAACAGAGGCTGAACGGAGTAAGGCAGAGCTGCTGGCGCATAAGGCAGAAGAGTCTTGTATGATCTCCAGAGCGGTGGCGGGTAATGTCACTATCGAGACACAGCCTGTTATTGAAACAGCAGGGGATTTACCAGTGGAATGATCAGTAACCTAATATTGAAACATTGAGTTCTTGCCGCTTTGCCGGCAGGAGCTTTTTTATTGGAGCCATATTGCTAATCCTTTCGGCACTTTAGGATTTGTTAATAATTTATACTCTATACTGTGATCAATCCATTACGAAAGGAGACATCACGTGTTTTTCAAAATATTAAAGCGAGACCTAAAAATCAAAAACGCAATGAACATCGTGTTGTTTGTGTTGATCACTTTGGCAGCCATGCTCCTGGCCAGCAGCAGTAACTTTATGTATTCTACAACCACGGCAGTGAGCAGTTTTATCAGGGACTCCAAAATCGCGGATTGTAATATCCTAATCCCTAATACGACGGAGAATAATGCGCAGATTGAGAAGTGGGCGGAGGGGGAAAAAGGAATTCAGGCCAGGTATAGTACAACATTAGTTCAACTGGCCGGAAGTGACATTATTGAGCCTAAAGAGCGAAAGAAGATATCTGGGAATACGATTTTACTGCTTAGCACTGTACCTGAAGATGTAAATCTTGTCTTCAATGGGGAGAATGAGCGATTTACCCTTCAATCTGGGGAGGTCGGCCTACCTGTCAGTATTAAGAATAAAACAGGGTTGAAACTTGGTGACGAGCTTTCTTTTGATATAGAAGGGGTACGTCATACATTTGTGATTGCAACTTTTTTCAAAGATGCCTTGATGGGATCTGAATTATTCACATTTAAGAGGCTTTTGGTTTCGCAGCAAGATTTTGATCTTGTCAAACAGAACCTGCCTCAAGAACAGCTACTCAAATTCTGGAGCATCATCGGGCAAGGTGATATTACAGCCTCTCTTTCAAAATCCAATATATATAGCACTTTTGAAATTAATAAAGAACTCGTTAAGATGTCCTTCATGACGGACCAGATTAGTGCAGCAATCCTGTTTGTTGTTAGTCTCTTCCTGATGTTTATTGCCTTCTTGACACTACGGTTCACGATTATCTCCTCCATCCAGAGAGATTACAAGGAGATTGGCGTGATGAAAGCAATTGGGTTTGCAGATGGAAGCATCCGTAAATTGTATCTGACGAAGTACTTAGGTTTATCGATCATTAGTGGTGCGGTTGGTCTTGGGATCAGTGTACCCCTAACGAACATGATGTCTGTTAAAGTATCTGACTATATTATTGTTCCCAGCGGTGTGGCCAATATCATGATTGCGGTGGCTAGTACAGTCGTTCTCGTAGCTATGACGCTGCTGTTCTGTTCTTTGTGTATGGTCAAGATCAATAAAGCTTCAGCGATTGATGCCATCCGGCACGGCCATAATGGTGAGACCTTTAGAGCTTCCCGGAAAATCAGTTTGCATAAGCGAAAGTCGCTGCCTGCCCCGCTGTTTCTAGCGATAAGTGATGTGTTGAACAGTTTAAAAGGCTATACGACTTTAATTTGCACATTTGTATTAAGTACAGCCATCATCCTCATTCCCATTAATCTGGCCAATACGATTGTTACACCCAAATTTATTACTTATCTCGGTGTAACCGAAGCCGATTTCTATACCAAAGGTGAGGCTTCAACCCGACCGATAAAGGATATTCAAAATGATATGCATAAGCTGGAGCAGAAGCTTCGTGAGCACCACTTTGATGTCACATTATCTGTGGATTATACGCTCAATACGAAATATGTATCGGATGATGGCAAGGATAGCTTCCGCTTGATGGGGATGAAGACAGAACTTCCTTCGGAGCGTTATCCATACCTGGAGGGCGTCGCACCTAAGCTCGCTAACGAAATTGCGATAACAAGTATTATTGCTGATAAATATAACAAGCATATTGGCGACAACATCAAATTTGAGATGGATGGCAAGGAACAGAGTTTTCTAATCTCGGGTATTATTCAGACGATTACGAATCAAGGCTATATGGTCAAGTTAGCAGATGATTATAAGCCACTGACTGCTGCAGGTTATCAACTGAATGGAAATATTCATGCTAGTGATAAGGAAAAGCCGCAAATCATAGAGAAGATGCAACAACAATTTGGGGATATGGGATTCAAAAGTGCTATGGATATCATAGGCGACACAACGGGAGGATTTGTAGGACAGCTGAAGCTGATTATCGTTGTGCTTATTGTTATCGTCAGCCTGATTACTTTTTTTATTACCGTTCTGTTCGTAAGACTGTTGATGACCAAAGAGATTCAAGGAATCGCTATTATGAAAAGCCTTGGCTTTAGTAACGGAGATATTAAGTTGTGGCAGATGCTGCGCATTCTGATTTTACTTCTAGCCTCTATTGTTATCGGTGTATTTGTGGCCAATGTGCTGGGAGAAGGACTGATCTCTAAGTTGTTTAGAATGTTCGGTGTTACTCAGATGAAGTTTATCATTATTCCGTTGCAGGTTTATGTTCTATGTCCACTGCTTATCCTCATTGTTGTGCTGCTTGCGGTATATGTCAGCTGCAATAATGTGAAGAGAATTCAAGTATGGAATATCCATGCGGAATAAAGCGTGCAAGTCGCATTGATTATCTTGTCTAGGAGGAATGAAGGAATGACTACCGTATTGGAAGTGAAAGATCTATGCAAAACCTATATTGTGAACAAGCAGCAGAATAATGTTTTAAAAAATATAAGTTTCACCTTGCAGCAAGGGGAGTTTGTCTCTATCATGGGGCCATCCGGCTCTGGGAAATCGACACTATTGTACACGGTTAGCGGTATGGATCGTTTAACAGCTGGCGAGGTATGGTTTGACGGAGACAGTCTTTCCAAGCTTTCGGAAAAAGGAATGGCAGAGCTGCGGCTTCATAAAATGGGTTTTATTTTTCAACAGATGCATATGCTGAAAAATTTATCCATTTATGATAATGTAATTCTATCAGGCTATCAGGCCTTGAAGGGCAGTGGGATCACACGAACTCGAAGTGATGTTAATGCCTACGCGGAGAATTTAATGAAGAAACTTGGCATTGTAGAGATTTCTTCACATGATATTACAGAAGTGTCAGGCGGGCAGCTGCAAAGAGCGTGTATCTGCCGGGCCTTGATTAATAAACCTAAAATGCTGTTCGCAGATGAACCTACAGGCGCACTTAATTCCAAATCGGCGCAGGAAGTGATGACAGAGCTCTGTCGCATTAATGAGGATGGCACAACAATTATGATTGTGACCCATGATATTAAAGTTGCTGCGCAGAGCAATAAAGTATTGTATATGGTGGATGGCAACATTCAGGGTGAACTGGCTCTGGACAAATTCAGCGGTGAACACAGTCTAAAGGAACGTGAGCGAAGCTTGACGGACTGGCTGATGGACATGGGCTGGTAAGACGAACAAAAGAAATAAACAAAAAGGGAGAAGGATTGAAGGGGAAGGTTGGAACTGTAGGAGCGTTAGCGATCGCCTAAAAGCTTTCCACAGGAAAGCTCGCATCGGAAGAGTAAGCTCTCCAGATTTCAACCGCTAGAGGCGGTTTATAAAGAAGAAATCTGGGCACAACAGCGACCGAAAGTCCAAGCTTCACCGGAATGACGCCGATCCTTGTGTTAGTGGCTTAAGTTCATTTAGACAATTATTAGATCAGACGTAGGGTGTGAGACATGTGGTGGATATTCTTATTATTGAAGATAACGTCGAGCTTGCCATGATTATTTCAGATTTTCTAGAGAACGAAGGGTTCTCGGTCTTTGTATCATCCAGTGGTGAAGAGGGACTCCAATATCTCAGTCAGCATACCGTTAAGCTGTTGTTATTAGACATTATGCTACCTGAGCTGGATGGATTAGCCGTATGCAGAACGCTCCGTGAAAGGCACAACCTTCCGATTATTATGATGAGTGCAAGGCAGGGCGATGATAATAAGATTATTGGTCTTGATCTTGGTGCGGATGACTATCTGGAGAAACCGTTTACAGTGAATTTGCTAACGGCCAAAGTCAAATCACATCTGCGGCGCAGCTACGAAATGAATGAGAACAAGCAACTGCTAATCGATGGTGATATTACGATCAACAAAACATCCATGCAAGTGTATGTTAAGGACCAGCCACTGGTTATGGCAGCCAAAGAATATGAGCTATTGGTACTGCTGCTGAATAATAAGGGGAAAGTGCTTCGTAAAGAATGGTTGTTTGATAAGGTATGGGGAGTTGATAGCTTTAGCGAGCTGTCAACTCTTACTGTTCATATTAATAAATTGCGCGACAAAATCGAAAGCAATCCCAAGCAGCCTAACCGTATTCTCACGGTGTGGGGGGTAGGGTATAAGTATATATGAAATTTTTTAATCGGCTCATTGTATGGGTGGTTGTGGCTGGAATCGGAGTGATGGTCTTATTCAGTATTATTGCTTATCAAAGCGGAGCTAGAAATAACAATAAACCATACATCATAGAGGCTAATCGTCTCTATAGTACAGTGCAATCCTGTGAATCTCTGAGTGATATTAGCCTTCCGCAAGAGAGGCTGATTCGTAAGATTGAATGGTTAGTTGGTGACGCCGAGCATGAACCAATCGAACAATTCTTTAATGGAGCAGGGATTCCCGGCGGCAGCAGCTTTATTATCAAGCCAACCTATGATAACGGCCATGTTACAGGTTATTTGAGATTTACCTACCATGAACCGGATTCGAGATGGTCGACGATTATTATGGTGAATATTTTCCTCGGGATCGTACTGGTGTGTCTTGTACTACTGCTGCTCTTTATCCAAAGACAAATTATTAGCCCCTTTCATACGATTGAAGATCTGCCGCTGGAACTCTCGAAGGGTAACTTGAATCAAGCTTTAAAAGAACATAAAAGCCGTTTCTTTGGCAAGTTTATTTGGGGACTTAATTTGCTTCGAGAAACACTCCGTTCCCAAAAACAAATGAATTACAGGCTGGAAAAGGATAGGCAGACCCTTATCGCCTCCCTGTCACATGAGATTAAAACCCCAGTCTCTGCAATTAAGCTATATGCTACTGCGCTCTATGATAACTTGTACGAGAGTGAGGAGAAGCGGAGCGACTGTGCCAGAATGATTGAACAAAAAGCCATACATATTGAAAAACTGATCGCTGAACTGATGACTACTTCTGTCTCTTCATTAAGTGATTTCAATGTACAACAAGGGGAGTTTTATTTATCGAAGTGGGTACAGACCATAAAGGCGAATAATGCAGAAAGACTGGCTTTACTTAAGATCCAATTTGACATCGCTCCCTTCGGGGATAAGCTGCTACAAGGAGACTTTGACCGCTTCGTAGAAATTGTCGATACGATTATTGACAACGCCATTAAGTATGGGGATGGAAATGATATTTCTATATCTTTCCTGGAGGAAGACTACCGTCAGCTAGTGCGAATTGAGAATTCGGGACTACCGATTTCACCTAATGAGCTGCCGCATATGTTCACCAGCTTCTGGAGAGGCTCCAATGCGAGTAATCAGGAGGGAAATGGCCTCGGTCTCTACATTTGCAGACAACTGCTGCGGAAGATGGGTGGCGATATTTTTGCAGAAGCTTCGGAAGAGGGTATGGCGATTGTGTTAGTGATTAAGATGTAAAAGAAGATAACAAAAATCCCGGGATCGCAATGATCCAGGGATGTGTAATTTGTATAGGTGTTTTTACAAAGACCTTATTCAACATCATAACAAATCGGATAATATAAGTCTATATTTTTTTCGGGAATAGATGTACCATTTTCCTATAAATGGATTGAGGAGGATGGGGAAATGCTGAAAGAAATACTTGTTAGCGATGCAATGACATATGAATATCCGCCTGACGGGGGAACGGTGCCGATTATTGATCCTTATGATGGATGTACCATTGGCTGTCCATATTGTTTCCAGTTAGAAGATAAAGAGTGGAATGTTGATTTAAAGGTTAAACTCAATATTGCTGATATTCTCCACGCTGAGCTGAAGAACTGGAATAAAGAAGATACGGTGTATCTGGGGAGCAGATGTGATCCCTATATGGAGATTGACCGGAAATATCAACTAACTAGGAAATGTCTGATCGAATTAAGCAAGCTAGACGTGAAGTGTATGGTAACAACGAAGTCTGGGTCCAGGCTGATTTATAGAGATCTCGATGTAATAAAAGCGATTGGGGACAAGTTCACTCTGCTCTTAGGGCTATCTAATCTACAGCAATTGAAGAAAATAGATGACTATACGCTGTTAAGTAATATACAGACGGCAAACGAGTTACATCGAATGGGAATTCGTGTCTGGGCATTTATTACTCCGATTTTGCCTGGAATCACTAATGTGGAGTTAATGATGAATGCTTTAGATCAGGATATACCGGTATTTCTGGATAGGGTAAGATTAAAAAAAGACACCAAACCTGCGATGACCTTGGAAAGCTTCATCCATAAACACCATCCGGAGCTGGCAAATCAATATCAGGACATCATCTATAATGATGTTGATATTTACTATGATCAGGTGAGAGAAAAGTGGAGTGGGGATCAGCGAGTGAAGTTTGTTTTTGAGTAAAGAGCCGCATGAACGTGTTATGCATCGTAAGGATATGATATTAAAAGAACGAACTGGATTGTCAGTTCGTTCTTTTGGTTTGTTATTCATTTTCAAAATGAAAGAAAATTGGGGGTTGGTGTGTCTAATAGCTAGAAGGAGGAGGTTATTAGAATGATTGTGGATTCAGATGGTGAAATGCGTCCAGATATGAAGCGGATTATAACTGAATATGGAACTTCTTTGCTTCGTATGTGTTTTCTATATCTTAAGGACATTCGCTTAGCAGAAGATGCCGTTCAGGACACTTTAATTAAAGTTTATAACAGTTATTCGCAATTCAAAGGGAATTCTAGTGAAAAAACATGGATTATGAGCATAGCGATTAATGTTTGTAAAAACTATCTGCGTAGCTTTTGGTGGAGGCGAATAGATGGGTCAGCCATTCTGGAGAATATCCCGTCAAAGGAGTATGAAATAGAAGATACCGAATTGATAGTTCAGATTATGAAATTATCCCACAAGTATAAGGAAGTCATTCTTCTTTATTATTATCAAGATATGAAAATCAAAGAAATTGCAGAGATCCTAAAAGCCCCGGAATCTACGATTGCTGTAAGGTTGAAGCGAGCAAGGGAGATTTTAAAAACGAGGTTGAAAGGGTGGAACTATTATGAATGATAAAAAATACATAAAGAATATTATTGATTCACGATTGTCTGAAGTACATATAAGTCGAGATTTTGCAGAAAAGATACTTGCTAAACCCCTTTATAAAAAAAGAATCATCAGAAAATCATTAGCTTTTTCAATTGCAATTTGTATATGTGCTTTCCTCTCTGTTCCAGTAATAGCGGCAAATATAAGCAACATTGATCATTTAAAATACATCATTGGGACACCTATATTTCAATTCTTACAGCCTGTTGAACTAAACTCTGAAGATAATGGTATTAAAATGGAAGTAATTGCAGCAATGAATGATGATACAACGGCAATTGTCTATTTGACTCTTCAGGATATAACAGGCGACCGTATAGATAAGACAATTGACCTCTACGATTATTCGATTAACGGTGCAGCCGCGTTTACTCATGAGTTAGTAAATTATGATGAGTCTACAAAAACAGCAACGATTCGAATGATTGCTAATGGCGGACAGAAGTTGAACGGGAAAAAAGTGACGATCCGTGTGAGATCATTTTTAAGTGGTAAACAATATTTCGAGCAAATTGATACGCATGTAATTCTATCCAATGTAATTAACAAGTCACCTAAAGTGATTCCGCTTGATATGAACAATATTCCTGGAGGCGGTGGTGACTTGTTCTCTGAATTAATGGAGAAGGGGATTATTAATGTATTGAACGTTGATGAGAAAAGTATTGAGTTACCAAATATTGATTTTGTTAAAATAACTAACATTGGTTATGTTGATGGAAGACTTCATATACAGACGAAATGGAATCCGACTAAAGATGATCATGGCTTTCTGTATCTCGTGAATGCTCGAGGGAATTCAGTACAACCGAGTAATGTTACATTTGGAATTGATAATCACGGAGGCACAACCTACGGTAGAGAATATATAGAGTATATCTATGATGTAGAGCCACAAGAGGTATCTAGCTATTCTTTGTATGGTACTTTTGTGAAGAATAACAACTACACTGAAGGGAAATGGGCAACTACTTTTAAAATTGAAGCTGTGGATAAGTCAAAGAAAGTAGTTAAGGATGTTGCATCGGGTGATATTAAACTGGATGAGATTATAATTCAGCCTTTAGGGATAGAGATCATAGGTAATATTAAGGATTTGGATCGGTTGAATATAGAAGCCACCATGAAAGATGGTACGAAGATAACTTACAATCATGCTGTTAAAGATTCAATGAATGGGGAGAGGCATATTAAATACTTTCCGACTTCACCAACCAAAATAGAAAACATAAAAGAGCTTCGTATTAATGGTGTGCCTATCCAGTTAGATGGTCATGAGTAATGAATATGAATTGATTAATAGTTGAGGAATTAAATCAGCAATCACTGACCGTAGCTGTCAGTGATTGTTTTGTATGCTTGTAGAGCTTAAAGCCAATAATGAGATGGAGGAATAGATATGTTTACTAGAATTGAAGAGTTTGCGGTAGAGTGGAAAAACGAGGCGGAAATAACCGCCAGTGTACTAGATGCGCTTACGGATGACTCTCTTGGTCATGAGGTCATCGAAGGCAGGCGGACCCTTGGGCAAATCGCTTGGCATCTGGTTACTTCACTGCATTTCATGACATCCTTGGGTCTTGTGTTCGATGCTCCCTCCGGTGGCGAAATGGCCCCGGCTTCTGCAGCGTTTATAGCCTCAGAGTATCGGCGGATCAGTAACGAACTTTTGAATGCTGTTCGAACACAGTGGAAGGACGAAACGTTGCACGAATCTGTTATCATTCATCAGGAAGCTTGGTTGAACGGTGGTTCTCTTCGGTTCACGATGATGCATCAAGCGCACCATCGCGGACAGATGACTGTGCTTATGCGCCAGGCGGGCCTTCAATTGCCTGATGTCTACGGCCCGACTTACGACCAGTGGATCGAGAAAGGGATAGCTCCCCTAGTCTAATTTCCTATACAATGGAGCTATTAGAAATAGCAGATGAATGCTTTTTCAAGAAAGTCTTAGGGAGTGAAGAATGGCATGTCCAAAGCAGATAATATGCTATCGATCCTATGGCTGCTTCGTTCGGGGAAGAGGGTAACGGCACAACAACTCGCGGACGAATTGGAGATACATGTACGGACCGTATACCGGTGCATTGATTCATTATGCGCGAGCGGAGTCCCGATTATTGCCGATTCCGGTCCAAACGGAGGTTACCGGCTACTTGGCGAGTTCATTGATTCCCCGCTGCTCTTCGATTCCGAAGAGCAGATAGCGCTCGTGCATGCATCCGTCTTCGCCCAAGAAGCGGGCTATCCGTTCACAGATGCGCTTGCACGTGCAGTCGATAAACTGAAACGGTACACCAATGAAGAGCAGCTCGAAAGGATAAATAGACATAGTATGGGGCTTGCAGTTATCCAGACACCCGCGGAAGGTAGAGAGCTTGAGCTGCTTCAATCCTTGGAAGAGGCAGCGGCCCATGGGGAGTCGTTGAAGATGGAATACGCCAAAGGAGTCGATCTGTCTTCCAGCAATCGAGTTCTCGATCCCTACGGGATTGTGCATTGGAAAGGAAATTGGTACGTTGTCGGATTTTGTCGTTTGAGGGGCGAGATTCGCAGCTTTCGGGTAGATCGCATTCTTCAATTGGAAGAAGCTAATCTCAACTTTGAGCGTCCGGCGGCCTTTTCCCCGAAGGATTTTCTCTTGCGTTCTTTACTTCCCAATCCGCTGGAAGCAGAGATGCAAGTCATCGTAAGGATCCAGGGACACGAGCACGCACTAAACGAGATATGCAAGCACTGGTTATTTGGACATTCAATACTCGAACGCAAGCAGCCCGGCGAAGTTCTCTTTCAGCTAGAGGAGCAGTCGCTAAAGACATACGTGCCGTACTTTTTTCTGCCGTTCGGGCGGTCCATTGAGATCCTTGAGCCGCCGATGCTGATCGATAGAATGATGGAAGTCAGTCTGGAGATGTTCAAGCACTATGAGGCGATGCAAAAAAAGATGATCGGGAAGGATGAATAAATAAAATGAACAAGTTTACCATACTCGGTAAAATGACAGCACATCCTGGGAAGCGTGAGGAGCTACTCTCTTTATTGCTGGAGGCTTCCCGGAGTCTCAATAATATGGAGAGCTGCGAGCTCTATATTATCAATGAATCCGTAGATGATCCTGATGTGATCTGGGTGACCGAGCTGTGGCGCGATACTGCGGCGCATGCCGATTCGCTCAAGAACGAAGAAGTACTTGCCATTATTCAGCGCGCGAAGCCTTTAATCGCAGCCGTCGAGCCGGTTCGACTTCGGCCTGTCGGTGGTAAGGGATTGGGTGTATAACTTTTGATGACTCCAAATCGTTTATTGACATTGATCGATCGTTCGATTATATTTTGAGTATGAAAAATAAATCCGAAAACAAAGTGAACCTTATTTATCAGGCTACGATCGAACTTATCAATGAAAGTGGCCTTTCTGAAGTTTCTATCTCAAAAATTGCTAAAAGAGCGAATATCTCTTCTTCGATCATTTATTTTTATTTTGAAAGCAAAGAGGATATGCTGATCAAATTGTATTTTCTGCTCAAGGATCAAATGCACCAGCTCATGTTTCATGGTGTAACAGAGAGTACGCCCGTAAAAGAGGGGTTCGAGCACATTCTGCGAAACTATTCAAATTATATCTTAAATCATAAGGACAGCTTTTTGTTAATGGAGCAGTTTATCGACTCACCCTTTATACGTAATAACTGTAAGGATCAAAATGGTGGTGTGTTCAAGCCGATGTACCCTTTGTTTGAGAGGGGAATTAAAGAAGGCTATTTTAAGGATTTAGAAACGAATTTATTGGTTACCTACTCCTGTTTACCTTTTGTCGAAATGGGAAAAGAGTATTTAAATGGGGCCTATGAGTTCAGTTCAATAAACATTGAGAAAATGATTCAAATGAGCTGGGATGCTATAAAAGTATAGTCAGCTCTTTTTTTTGAAGAAATTGATCGATCGTTCGATATATTTTTTTGCAGTATTTTGATCGATCGTTCGATAAAATTAAGGGGGTGATTTTCATTTTTACAATCGAATTTTCAAGGCCCTGATTCTCAATCATTTCAAACAATAAAATTAATAGATTCGACAAACAAAGGGGAACAATGCTCTCATGAAGAACTACAGATGGATTATTTACTTGCTTGCATTAGGCGCAACCGTGGTCGGTACGGCCGAATCAATTATTACAGGTATTCTGGACATGGTTGCCGCGGATATAAATGTCTCTATTGGCTTGGCTGGACAATTGGTTGCCATGTATTCTATAGCCTACGCAGTAGGTACGCCAATTCTAATCGCGCTCACTTCAAAAGTAGATCGGAAAAAACTGCTGTTCATAGCACTTCTTATCTTCATTATCGGTAATGTCATCGCTGTCCTGAGCCCTAACTTTACTATATTGATGATATCGCGGGCTATCTTGGGTGTGAGCGCAGGGGTATTCGCGGTAGTGGCTTTGGGGATTGCCGCACAAATTGCGCCTCCAGAGAAAAGAGGAAGTGCGATTGGCACGATCTTGATGGGTACGAGTCTTGCACTAGTTGTCGGCCTTCCTTTAGGAACCTTAATCGGTGAATATATGGGGTGGCGCTGGATCTTCGCAATAATAGGAATGATCACCATCATTCCTATTATTGCAATTGTAAAAGCGATACCTAAAATGTCAGGACAAGAAACGATTCCTTTATCCAAGCAACTGGCTGTTCTCAAAGATTTTAAAGTAATCAGCGGTTTATTAGCGTCCTTGTTCTTTATTACCGGTTACTCCGTTGTTTCCACATACATTGCGCCGTTACTACGCGAAAATGCTGGTCTCAATAGCAATACAATTAGTCTCGTCTTACTCGGCATGGGTTTAATGGCTGTTCTTGGAGCGCGTGTTGGAGGCTATGGCGCTGATAAATGGGGAATTGCCCCTACGTTGATTGTCAGTCTGTTGATTCACGCGATTGCTTTGTTTTTCCTCCCGTTCGCTGCGGTTACTTTTATAGGTGCCCTGTTTATTCTTGCACTCTGGATGCTTGGGGCTTGGACAACTGCTCCTGCACAACAGTTCTATCTGGTAACTTTGACTCCTAAATCAACCGAGATTATACTGAGCTTGAACTCATCCGCCTTCCACCTTGGTGTTGCTCTGGGTGCAGCTCTGGGCGGAGTGGTTGTAGAGCGGTTAACTTTGTCGTCGATCGGCTGGGTTGGTGGTTTAGTCGTCACACTTGCAACTGTATTTGCAGTGATTTCTATAGTAATGGGAAAGAAAGAAGCATCAGGTGTGCTTGATCAGGGTGTATGAGGTCAACTGCTTGGAGACATCGGGATATGTATGGCGTCAGAGAAAATGAAAATTGGTAAATCAGTGATCGGCGTAACGATGTTATTCTCGCTCTCAAGATTGGTGTGGTACGGAATAAGGAGGGCGATCCCCCAATTCTCCACCAACACCTTAAACATAACAGGCAGAGATATCGTTGTTTTCATTCTTTAATATGTTTCCAATTTCCAAGCATGTGGAGCGCTGTGTGTTGCTAGCGTGGAATTGATGTAGACAACCATCACAGTCATATCAAAGCTTAAAAGGTTGAACCAACAACTCTGTGGCATAAAAGCATTTTGATTAGGTATGGCCATTGGAGTATTGAGAGGCAAGCTCCAGAAGATGAGAATGAACCCGGATACGGGGAAGCTCACTTCACAGGGTTCGATTCTAGGTATCGTAATCTTTCTTGCAGTTATAATGCTCAGGAATCGCGCCGCTTACTGGGGAGTTCAGAAGTACCATCCTTTCCTCAAGTACAGCGGTGTTGTTCATTTCGCTTGCCAGTATCTTTTCCCGCCATTACATCATTTTTAAGAAGTATCAGGAGCTGGAAGGATTATCGGGCCTGAGAGTGTAAAATGTAGAATTGCTTAAGATGCGAACTCGAAAGGTGTGATATTGTAGCTTCGCTATACTTATCTGACATATTGAAACGAAAAGGGAACAATCGGGCGTCATCAAAACTGTCACTACACCCGTAGAAGCACGCGCAGCGTTATCTACGGACAGGGGTTCAAATCCATAGAAAGAGCTTGTTTCTGTTCACTTTTATGATTTTCCATTCAAAAAAAAGGAAACTCAACCCTGTTGTTAATAGTTTTGAAATGATATATTGTTTCAGGATTAAAAAAACAGTTGAGGGGAAAATTACATATGGGAAAGAAAAAAGGAATAATTGCTACTGCAGCATTATCATCTGCTATTCTACTAAACGGGGTTCCAGCTATTCATGCGGCAAGCGTTCCGCAGAGTATTTCTGTGGCTTCTGCGTCATCACAGAATTCTAATTCTACACGATCCCAATTTATCATAACCCTTGTTAAAACGCTTGGATTGCCAGTAACGGCGACTAAATCAAGCTTTACAGACGTAAAAGGTGGCGATATTCCATATATCGAAGCAGCTTTGAAGGCTGGCCTGATTGATGGAACGGGAAACGGTAAATTCAACCCCACGTCTCCTCTTACAAGAGAAATGACTGCCAAAATTCTTGTATCGGCTTTGAAAATGAGTGTTCAAATCCAGGAAGAAGAAACTCCTACATTCAAAGACGCTAAAAATATTTCTAAATGGGCTTTGAAGTATGTAGCTACCGCACAAAAATATAAGCTAATGAACGGAGACACTAACGGTAACTTTAACCCACAAGGGAACACAACTATAGCTATGGCCGTAACTGTTGCAAATAATCTTGTCACTACACTTAATACATTGCCTAAACCAATGCCGGATATGACATCGCAACCTACACATGCGCCAATAGCTACTACAATACCAGCGAATACACCAAAGCCTACATCAACTACGTCTCCTGTTGCTCCTGTTGTTCCTGTTGGTGGTGGCGGTGGCGGCGGTGGCGGCGGTGGTAACGAACCAGCCCCAGCGTCAACGCCAGAGTCAATGCCAGCACCAACGCCAGAGTCAACGCCAGCACCAACGCCAGAGTCAACGCCAGCACCAACGCCAGAGTCAACGCCAGCACCAACGCCAGAGTCAACGCCAGCACCAACACCAGAGTCAACGCCAGTACCAACGCCAGCACCAACGCCAGAGCCAACGCCAGCACCAACGCCAGTACCAACGCCAGAGTCAACGCCAGCACCAACACCAGAGTCAACGCCAGTACCAACGCCAGCACCAACGCCAGATATTGGAATCCCAGACGGATCTATGAAATTAGATGATGCTTTGAAAAAACTTTCAAATGATTTTGGAGATGGCTTTTCATTCAAAGATAGCTTTAAAATAAACAAAATTGATATGTATTTTAGAGATAAATTAGTTAATAGTTTTAAATACGATTTTGATGTTAAAAATAATATTAAATTTGTAAAAAACTATGAAGTATCAAAAAATTCTTTTATGCTTGAAAAAATCTACACTGGTGATACTGAAGAAATATTAAGCGCTGCTTTCGGTAATAAAATCCAATTCAAATTTCAAAAACAAGGTGAAACTTTAGGAATGTTTTCTATTGATGGTGGATGGAATAACCAATTGGCACAATGTTTTGTTTCAATTCAAAAAGGAGGATTAGGAAGTATTTATTATACTAGTCTCTATGATTTCAAATATGTAGCTTCACAAATCACGAAATTAAGTAAACTTAAAAATGAATTTCCGAATTATGAGTTTTTAGCAGTGAATGATTTTTTGATAGTTGCTAAAGATGGAAAAATGATTTATAGCCGATCTTTTAAATATGTTCAAATCGATGATGAAATCTACATTGATTCGTTTTATATCAATTATTTTAAAGATTGGATTTTAGAATATGAAACTAATAATCCTATCGAAGAGCAACCGCCGGTAGAAAATCAACCGCCTGTAGAAATACCTAATGATGTATTAAATATCACCTTAATATCTGATTTTTTGAAAAATAAATTCCCTGATTTTAAATTTGTTGGAACAAAAGATGGTTTCTATGTTTCTGGAGAACTATTTCTTGAAGGGATAAGTTTCCCAATCGTTATTCCTTTAGGAATTTTTAAATATAATACTTTTAATATTGATGGGGAAGAAATGTTTTCACAAACACAAGTTGTTGACGGTGTAAATTCAACTTTCAAATCTATTAATTTGCTGAAAAAAGAATTTCCAAACTTCCTGTTTTATATTCATTCAAAAGGTAAATTAAGGATTTATAATGAACAAAAAGATATTATATTCGATGATATTTCTGTAATGCGAATAAATGGGGAAACAATAATTACAAATTCAAGTTATAATAAAATTAGAACCGCTTTAGGAAAATAACATCTTTTGTTCTTAAGAAAAAAGGCAGCAATAGATAAAAAAGGCGCTCTGTATTTTGAAGTGACCCCGTCAAGTAGATAGCAAATAAAAATAAATATTGAAGCAGCCTGAGTTCAGTATTCATAGGGATTCAGGTTGCTTAGCTTGGCTTGGAAATGCTGATGGTTGTAAAAGTGAATTTATTGTTGAACAGCATACTTCACCCGTCTGGGAGAATGAAAGGAGTGGAGATACATATTGAACACGATTTAGATGTTGAAAATGTTTTAAGTTCGACGTCCCTATTTTCCACCAACACTTTAAACGTCAACGGTAGGGTTGCCGTTTTTTGTTTTGATTATGTTACAGCAAGTTAGACATCTCGAAGAGTGGGGGGCTTATATGGAAAAAGAGATTGTACAGGAGATAAAGGAATAAACGTTCGGAAAAAAATAGCGAGCAACACAACACCAGCTCTTCACAGCATGAGAGCTGGTGTTGTTGCAGTCTTATTCCGGCAGCCATTTTTCCAAGATAATGAGTGGGATGAGGGAGAACTAAGGTTGACTATGACCGATTTTTTTTCTGATCTGGAGCAATGAAAAGAGTGTCGTTCGAAAGTTTCTCTGCTTCTTCCCTGGACATTTCAAGATTTGTAGACAGCAGGTCAACGGGGTTGCCTGCAAGCCATTCGCTCAGATCAATGGCTTCGTAGTGAGCATTGTTGAATCCAATTAACACGCGGCAGACTTCATCACCCGTATTTTTGATATAGTGCCCTGTACCCATAGGGGCATAACCGACGTCTCCTGCCTCAAACTGCTCTGTAACCGAATTACCTTCCGCTAGAAATACAGTCATTTCAGCTTGTCCGCTGATATAATACTGCCATTCATCCGCATTGGGGTGCCAATGCATCTCCCGTAGTGCACCCGGCTGCAATTCGATCAGTGACCCCGACATCGTAGATGAGATGGGAAAATCTTCGACCGTTACCGTACGCTGCGTTCCACCTCCGGGCGCACGACGGGGCTGCTTTGCACTCAAGGGATAACGGTGCGTTGACGTCAGCTCTGAATTGCGGCGATATGTTCCGTCCGAGGAGCTGTCATTCGGGACAGGACCTTTGACAAAATACGATTCTCCATGAGGAAGCTGCGCTGCCCGTTCTTCCGTAATACCAAGATTCTGAGCTACAATATTGTCTGGTGTTTGGGTTAAGAAATCCGTGATGCTAAAAGTATGTTCCTCCGAGAAATCTCCGTTATCAAAAATCAGGATAAAGTGACATTCTTCTGGACCCAGTCCCTGAATGGAATGGCCATAACCACGCGGGAAGTACCAAACATCTCCTGGCTCAAACGTATCGGTATATGCGTGTCCATCAGGATGGATGACTGTCGTACGACAGGACCCGCTGATGACATAAGCCCATTCTGCCGCATTAGCATGCCAGTGAAGTTCACGCATACCTCCCGGTTCCAGCCGCATAGATACACCGGCAAGGCCTATGGAAGCGGGGAAATCCCGAACTGAAGCTCCGCGTGTAACGCCGCCCGTGCCTGTGTGAGGTTTTTTTTGCTCAAGTCGGTATTTGAAAGATGTCATGGTGATTGACGCTCCTCATTTCGAAGTGGGTATTCATGTAAATAGATTGATATAGCGTTATTATTACCCAGATCTTAGGGGAACGATTCAGATCAGGGGTCACAAAAGGATAGGTGAAAGGTATAAAATTACTCTTTATTTGCAGCCGTAATAAGTGGCGCAGCTTAACAGCTGAGAAGATTTTCGAGGGTATGAACGGTTATGAGGTTCGATCTGCTGGTACAGAAGAAGGTGCACGAGTTAAGGTGACTGAAGGACACATTGGATGGTCCGATGTTATTTTTGTGATGGAAAAGAAGCATAAGAGAAGGCTTCAGGAGAAATTTTCAGACAAATTGAAAAATAAAGAATTATTCTGTCTTGATATACCAGATGAATATCGATTTATGGATGAGGAATTGATAGAGATTTTGAAATCGAGAGTATATGAATATATAGAAGAGGCTGATGGGAAGTAGAGTTAATTGTTTTCCACATGAAAAAAAATAAAATTGAGCCTCAGCATATAATGACTCAGCTCAATTCTAATATCATGGGAAGGTTAATTTAACCAATCCTAGGAGGGAAATTCGGTATTAGTATATTAGACTGACCCTAGAAAATAAAAGAGCGACATGCCAAGGATAAGAATATAAAGTCCTGGGCTGTCGCTGTTTCATCGAACTAACGGTCCCCGTTTGCGTAACGGTGATCAACGAATTGTATCCAATCTCCTTTGGTTAAAATAGCCTGGTTTCGGGTCCCGGGACTGTTCAACATATGCCAGGCTGTATACTGTTCGGCATACGGATTAAATGCTGAAATTCCGTCAACAGGAACAATGACATGATATCCCCGAAAAGCAGCGCTTGTTGCTGTATGAAGGACTGCACCATTAGCGGCATACCCGGTAACAATCACGGTGTTTATGCCGTGCGCTTTCAGGATTTGATCGAGATGGGTTTCATAAAATTTATCAACGTTTGATTTCACAACAGGTTCATTAGGTAAGGGGGAAAGCTGAGGAACAATATCAGAGACGTTCCCATTATGAGTAAGGCTATAAATAACTAACATGCCATGTTGACGGCTTTTCGTCAGTAGCGGTTTGATAGTTGAGATGGATGCAATGCAGCGGGGATTATTGCATATCGTCGCTTCCATATCTAAGACGAGCAATGCACTTGTTTTCGGGTCGACAGTTACGAATTGCAGCTTAGGAGGAGGCGGAGCAACGACGTAATTCCATTCATCAATGATTGTTGTGTTATTTTTTGTTGCATGGTCCATCGAACGATTACAGTAAGGGCAATAATAAGTCATCTACATCCACCTCTAGGCATCTTAGATGTTCCCTAATTTATGCAGGCGATTTGAAAAGGTGAGGCTTCTTTAAACACATGTCCGTATAGACATTACAAAAAATTAAAGCACAGAATTCGCTGATAAAATATTAAAAAAGTTGACCTCGCTATCTGCGAAGTCAACTTTTTTTCGTTTTGCAAACTCTCTGCTTATCCTCAATCCCTCTAACAAGACAACGCCCGATTAAACTTATCCACGACATGCTGAATGACAGGCTCAATCAAGGAATCATCCACGATATGGAGCTTATCAGCTTTGAACAGCTGTATTTTCTTGAGGTTGTAGTAATCGTACAGCACCTGCTCGATGGAGATTTGATTTTGCAGCAGATACTTCACATTGATGATTTCACGCAGCAGCAGATCATCCTGGAGCAGGATCAGCCGCTCATTAATGGGATTGAAGATGCCTTTTTCTTTTCCTTCGCGGTAGAAGATGAGGGCTTGCTGCTCGCGTCTGCTCAGAACGGCTCTCAGTTGATCGTACAGTTCCGGATAGATCGTCTGAAGATCCTTGAGGAAAATGTCCGTGATTTTACCTACAAGCGCTACGGTCTGATCGAACAGCTTTTGGAACCAGATCCCGAATGAACGTTCATCATCCTCGGGGTTGCGGTCTGCGAGCCTTTCAATATAATCCACAAAAACTTGCACGACACCCGCTATAACTTCCTCTTTAGACGAGAAATATTTGTACATCGTAGCTCTGCTTACATCCATATGCTTGGCGATGTCATCCATCCTCAAATGCTGGAATCCATCCTTCATTACGGAATTTATTAGTTTCTTGAGCAGCTTCACCCTTGGTTCCACTTGTGTACTCATTGTGCTGGATTCAACTCCAATCTCTCAAACCTTGTCACTTTATTATACAGCATTAAATACGAGAAATACACGAAATACAAAATAGACAAAATAAATACTTTTTGTTTACTTTGGTGAAAATGCGTGTTATTCTAATCCAGCGACGTCGATCCATGCTTTTGGCAAATAGCCAACTGCTAAGCACAGCTAAATTGAATTATTCAGATGGTTGTCAGCATTTAGCTTAAGTTTATTTATCAAGAAAGGATGATTGTTATCCGACAGTCAAATAATAATATTATTCTGGCCATCATCATTATTTGTCAGCTTATGGTTGTGCTCGATGCATCCATTATGATCACTGCGCTTCCTGAGATTGGCCGTGGACTACACCTTGCAACAACGAGCTTGACCTGGGTACAAAATGCTTACGTTCTGGCATTCGGGGGCTTTTTGCTGCTCGGAGCAAGAGCGGGGGATCTCGTTGGTCGAAGACGGGTTTTTATTATTGGGACAGCAATTTTTACAGTTGCATCGTTATTGGCCGGGTTAGCTCAATCTGCTGAGATGCTCTTTTTCACCCGTGCTTTGCAAGGAATCGGGGCCGCGTTGGCCACGCCTTCAGCATTGGCACTGTTATCTGTTAGTTTTGTGGAGACCAAGGAACGGGTAAAAGCTATTGCCATGTACAGTGCGGTCAACGGAGCTGGAGGAAGCATTGGTTTAGTTGTAGGCGGTATGTTGACGGACTGGGTGTCCTGGCGGGTAGGTATGTTCATTAATGTACCAATCGGCATTCTATTGCTCGTGCTGGCACCGAAGTTTTTGCCTGAGACGAATAAAAGCACCGGTCGTTTTGATATTATGGGCGCCATTACTTCTGTTGTTGGTCTGACAGCTCTCGTATATGGCTTTGTCCGCGCGGCAGACGATGGATGGGGGAATGCTGTAACCATAACCTCATTGCTCACAGGAGTTATTCTGCTGGCAGCCTTTGCCTTCATCGAGTCACGGGTCGAACAGCCGATTACGCCGCTTCGTCTATTTTCAAGCCGTGAACGGTCTGGCGCATATTTGGGTAGACTACTGTTTGTAGGCGGCATGTTTTCGATGTTTTTCTTCATGTCACAATTCTTGCAGCATGTGCTTGGTTTTACGGCACTTGAGACTGGCCTTGCCTTTCTGCCTATGACTATGGTTCAGTTCGGGATGATGTATGCCATGCCATGGCTTGTCTCCCGTTTCGGAAATGCGAAAGTGCTCATTAGTGGTATTTTGATTGTCATCATCGCCATGAGCTTCATAAGCCAGATTTCAACAGATTTGAAGTTCTTCCCAGGGATTCTAATTCCGATGGTCATATTGGGGATGGGTGCAGGCATTGTGTTTATTCCATTTACGACCTTTGGGCTGGCTGGTGTTGATCCGCGGGATGCAGGGGCTGCGTCGGGGCTGGTCAATGTGGCGCACCAAACGGGTGGATCGCTTGGGTTGGCTGTCCTTACGGCGGTATTCGGATCGTTCGTTCGAACTGGAACACCTACGGACGCGGAATTTACAGCAGGGATCTCAACAGCGATTATTGGCTCGATTGTATTTATTTCGGCATCATTTATTGTCGTGCTTCTGCTGTTGCGGCCGAGTAGCAAGAAAGCTGCTAAACAGCAAGCCCAAGATGCGGCGTGAATTAACACGGTTGTAAAATAATAATGAAAATAGTCTGTCCCTTGCGTGGAGATTTCTGCAAAGAGGACAGACTATTTTTCGCTTTTACGAACAACTTTATTTTGAAATGATTGAAGTTGGTTGTAAACAGTGTTACTCTAACAACGGTAAACTCAAAATCTATGTTTGTAATCCATCTAATAATAGTCACCAATTTAGTTACAAAGAAAGGTAACACCATGATAAAAGTAGATAACTTATCCTTCTCGTTTCCACAAAAAGAGCTATACAAAAACATTTCATTTACGCTTGAAGAGGCACAACATTGCGCTTTTATAGGAACAAGTGGTAGTGGGAAGAGCACACTGATAGATATACTGATGGACCCAGAAAGATATTTGTTCGAGGGCAAGTTAGAAATAGACCCGACTTGTAAAATTGGGTTTGTAAGTCAGTTCTCTGAGCTAGACAGATCGAAAGAAACAACTGTTTTTGAATATATCGGAGAAGAATTTATTAAGAAACAAAATGAAATAGAAACCATTTGTACTGAAATGGAAACTTCATCGGATATTGAAGTGCTGTTAGAAAAGTATCAATTAGCTTTAGATGCGTTTGATGCAATAGGTGGGAACGATTTTGAAAGCAACATTAATAAGAAGCTAAATCTTGCAAACCTCATGAAGCTAAAGGATATTAGGGTATCCGACCTGAGCGGTGGGGAATTCAAACTTATTCAAGTGATGAAGGAAATGCTTAATAGTCCAGACTTAATGATCATGGATGAACCAGATGTGTTTTTAGATTTTGAAAACCTAAATGCGCTTAAAAATCTTATTAATGCACACAAAGGCATACTGTTAGTTGTTACGCACAACCGATATCTATTGAATCATTGCTTCAACAAAATTATCCACCTTGAAAACACGGAGATTCAAGAGTTTGATGGGCGGTATATTGAGTATAACTTCTCGTTACTTCAGACAAAAATAGAGTTGCAAGAAATCGCAGTCGCTGAAGCTGAAGAAATTGAGAGATATGATAGCATAATCGATAATCTTAGAGCTATCGCAACCTATAATTCAGAAGCATCTAGAGGGAGAGCCTTAAAAGCTAGAGTTAAGTTTCAAGAGAGATTGGAAGCACGTAGAATTAAAGCGCCTTTTGTTGATATTAAGCAACCGAAAATCAGTTTTGGTATTGAAAATGAGATTGAAGACACCATTGTTGTAAATGTCAATAATTATGGTGTTACCTTTGATGAGTTGCTTTTGGAAAATGTTAACTTTGAGATAAAATCTACAGATAAAGTAGCTATTATCGGGGCAAACGGTACTGGGAAAACTACTTTACTTCGAGAAATTGTTAAGGATAATCACGATTCAATTTTAATAAATGCTGATGCTAAAGTGGCTTATTTATCTCAGCTACAAGGCGAAGTGCTAAATGATTCTAATACAATTCTTGAAGAATTTATCGATGCTGGAATTAGTACCTATGATGAGGTTAGATCGTATCTTTCAAATTATGGATTTGAAGGAGAAAGCGTTAATCAGAAGATAGAATCATTATCTGGTGGAGAAAAAAATATACTTCAATTGGCTAAAGTTTCTGCCAGTAAAGCAAACGTATTGCTTCTTGATGAACCGACAAGCCATTTAGACACCTATACACAAATAGCACTGGAGAAAGCCATCGAAGACTATAAAGGTGCGATTCTCATGATTTCTCATGATTTCTATTCTGTTGTAAATGGTATGGATTATGTATTAATCATTGACGATAAAACGATTAGAAAAATGAAAATGAAAAAATTCAAACAGATGATTTATGCTAGACATTTTGATAAAGACTATTTAGAAACTGAACAAAAGAAAAAATCAGTTGAAATGCAAATAGAATCGGCCTTAAAAGATACTAATTTTGAACATGCAAAAGTATTGGTTGATGAGCTAGAAGAGCTGATTAAGTTGCTTTAAAAATACGACTCTGAGTTCAACGATGAAATATGATGTTGGTGGAAAAGTATCAACAAAAAGACACTGATGACTAGGATCTCAGTGTCTTTTTGCTGCATTGATTTCTTGATAGCTTTTGCCGTGGACAGTGGTTCAGAAGGCTTGAATGGCGATCCAGAGAGCGCCTATCATGACGATAATACCGCTAACCTTGGTCATAAAGTAATAAAAGTCGCTAGGTTCGGGATCGTTCACCCAGATCCAACGAAGCGAGAGAAGAAACAGGATATTTTGAAATTTTAGATAGCGAAAGCTGCACCATCCGTAAATCAATACGGCTAATGCGAGATACAGAAGCACTGGTGCGCCTTGAGTGACATGATATTCGGGGTACGCAGCTGTTACCAGGGTAGAGGGTGAATATTGCTCTTCGCCGTCCTGAGGTATTCTTTGATTGTTAACGAAAATGGAGACTTCGGAGACGTAATTTCCATGTCCATCGGAGGTCAATAATATTCCGGAAGAATCATGGACTTCGTATTTGTGGCCGTTAGGATAGATCACTTTATAATTCGAACTGGGTGAAGAATCGATTTTCGTAATAAAATACTCCTGATGCTGGATGGTAACCGTACGCTTCCCATGATCAAGATTTACTTGTATGGGATCGTTTGTTTTGCTTCGATAGGTGACGAGATTATCTTGTTCGCTATAGAAGGAGTACTTGTAGTTATCTACATAGAAAATACGCTCTGTGAAGTAAGGTTTGGACAGAATCGCTACAATTACGGACAGGACCAGAACACAGGAAAAGAAAATAAAGGTAGGTGTCCGGATTTTTTTGAGCAGCGCCGACATCTGAACGTCATCCTTTCCAGTTTTTCTTTAATACGCCAATTTAGAGGGATGGTTGCGGCACTTCTGCTCAAGGATCGATGTCACTATTTTGGAGTCAAGGATTAGGCGAGGGCCAGAACAATGCTCAAACTCAGTGCATTAACTAGTCGACAAATGCAGATGACTTTGGTATGTTATTGACGTTCCTACAAACATAGTTGGATTATTAATGTACGCTAGATTCTAAGGTCATTAACGGAGATTTCCTATATTCACTTTACAGATTATAGGAGGAATTATTTTGAAGAGACCACTCATTGTTTTATTGATATTGAATATAGTTAGTATCTTTTTGGTTGACAGGACAACTTTTAAATATAGTTCTGGTAATAGTATTTCAGGAAATGGGAATCCAGGTATTATTGCGTTGGTGATGGGATTATTTTTGTTCGCCATTTTATTATATTATGTAGGTAGAGTAACTTGGAATTTAAATAATAGTAATAGAAACACCCGCTTAAATATTATCCTCACCTTAACCTCTACATTTATCTTCACAATTATGATGATTGGAGAAATATCCAAAGTTCATACATTATCCAAAAATCTCAATGGTTTCACTAACGAAAAAGATTCCATCGTTTATCGTTTCGGTTGGATTAACCAATATACGAATAACCTTTTTTTTAATTGGTATATTCTTTTTTCTGGTATGGCACTAACGGTTCTAGTTGTTTGGGTTATTTCAGTGATGTTCAGGTCTAACCGATAATATTAATTTGCTCATTAGTTCAATGAAATCATTCAGAAGTTACCCTCCACAATCTCTCTGTTTTGGTTAATAACCCTTCATCAAATTCCAGTTTATAAACATCAGGCTTTGAAGTCTTTAATAAAAAGTCCAAGCCAAACTGAGGGTCGAAGTATTCCATCATCATTGTCATAACGACTCCATGGGTTCCAATAACAATTTTCTGCCCTTTATATTTTCTTATAATGTTTTTAAAGATAGGTACGACACGATTTCGACAATTCATAAAGGACTCTCCACCAGGCAACAGAAAATCTGGTTCCGAAAACATTTTCTTTACTAACGGATACACTTCCTTATTAGACAATATCTTATTATCACCAAGGAATACTATTTCTTTTAGTTCCTCGATAATAATCACTTCTTTGCCTAAAGATTGGGCTAATCCCTCTATTGTTGATATTGCCCTTTTATATGGACTTGAGATGAATGTGTTTATCCCCTCAACGCTCAATAATTCAGCTACAATTTGAGCATCTAACTCCCCCTTTAAAGTCAGTCCACGTGTTCTTTCGTTGCCACCATCCACTTTAGGCGATTCTCCGTGCCTGACCATATATATAAAGGTTTTTATAAATATCCTGCACCCCTCAAATTCTGTGAAGTAAATTCTATTGGAACAAATAACTTTCAATATGACTTCTACTTTTTTTATTCATGAATGAACCGTCGGCTGTTAAAGTCATAGTGTGATATTTCCATTCTAAGATATTCTTAAGATAACTGAAACTAACATTGAGAATGATGGGGGTAAAGGATGAATACAATTCGTGTTGGAACACAATCGATAGAAACTGAAAGATTATCCTTAAGGCAATTTGTTTTAGAAGATGCTGAGGACATGTTCATGAACTGGATAAATGATAAGGAAGTACAATTTAATTATGGTGAACCTATTTATGAAACATTAGATGCTGTAAAGGAGAATTTAAGTCGCTGGATTTCTTCGTATTCCCGGAATGATTTTTATAAATGGGCTATTATCTTAAAAGAGAGCAATAAAAACATTGGGCAAATTGCTTTTTGCGGTAATGATCTAAAGCATCATTATGCTGATATTGAATACTGCATCAGTAGATCCTATCAGGGTAAAGGTTACGCAACAGAAGCTTTAAATGCAATTATAGAATTTACTTTTGAGAAAACAGGGATATACAGGCTGCAGGCTTTTCATAGAGGCGATAATGTGGCTTCAGGTAGAGTTTTGCAGAAGTCAAAGATGATATATGAGGGCACATTAAGACAATCATTCTACTATGAAGACGAAAATGAGTATGACGATAGGGTTTATTATGGAATTATTAAAACAGATTTTTTTCAAAAATAGTGAATTGAAGATAATGTAGAGGAACGATCTAAGATGATACAAGAAATTTTAACTTACTTTAAAGCAAATCCTGGCTGGTCTCTAGCAATTACAGTTTTTACTACCGTTCTTATTTGGTTGTATAAAGAATTCAAAGTATTGATGGAGAAAGATAATAACGATAAATTAGCTCTTCTTCAAAAACAGCTGGATCTTTATTCGTCTATGGAAGCTGCGATAGCTCAAGTCATTCATAGACCAAACGATGCTTTCGCTGTACAAAATTTCTATAATAAGCTTGGTAAATCAAGTTCCTACTTCACGAATGACATTAAAAAGATTGTAAGAGATTACTATTTGCGAGCAGATACGTCCATTTTACGGACACTGATGACTTTTATTCAATTAGAATGTGATAAGCTTCATAAAGAAAAATCGAAATTAATATCCTCTAATACTTCTTCTGATGTGTTTGAGACAGTTTTCAGGTTATATAAACCGTTTAAACCAATTGTATTAGTTTTCGTTATTGTTTTTGTGACTATATATTTTCTTCTTCTTTCACTGAATCAAAACAATATTCTAGCAGTTATTATTCTGTTTATAATTTTCATCTCATTGATTATAAGTGGATCAGTAATTTGGGGGATTATATCTTTAGCGATGGAAGGTGATTTAGGGATATATGGTAAATACAGATGGTCTCTTACAATTTTTTTGATAGGCTCACCATTTGTAATGTTGCTTGATTTAAGATTATCAATCTTATCCTTGTTAATACAGATTGTTCTCATTGTCTTATTGGCTAGAAGTAGGGAAAATCAACTGGTTAGATTATAGATATAAGGTATGAACGAATGAGAGATGTAGTGATCTTAAAAATGATATAAGCAAAATTCGAAGAGAAGACCAGATGTGATTCTGGTAAAGTTAGGATTGTAGCAAACAAGTCTCCCATCAATTATACTCTTCTTCTTAACAGTAAAAAGGGGACCACTTCCCAACTAACAGCATTTTTGCACCTTATATTTCTTAAATATAGGAAAATAAGTGTATTAAGTGCATTATTGTATCTTATTTTCCGAAAAAACGAACTGGAAGGCCTATTCTGGAAGATTTAAGGTACAATATTGCCTTTAATTCCCTCTTACCCGTAATTGCAGAATAATTAGGATACAAAAATGTCGTTAATTACACTTCAGCAATTATTAGGCTGCTCCCTAGCAGATCCTCTGCAACGGGAACGGTCTTGGGGCCGCTGTTTTTATAAATTCCAGAATTATTTCGTAATATCGCTATAACAAGAAGCTCAACTGTAAAATGCACATCAAAAAGCCGTCACCCAGCAGAGATGCTACACAGGGGGACGGCTTTTTTACAGATAACACTGGCATCAGCATCGCATTCCACTATATCCCCGACCGACTCCGCAGCTCCTGCAGCCGCTCCATCACAATCTGCACAGCGATAGCATCATCCAGATAACCCAGCGGGAACACATAGTCCGGAATGATGTCAGTCGCCGAGACAAAATAGAACAATCCGCTTCCCAGAATAGCACGTTCCTCTGAGGGGAGGTCAGTGCTGCTGTAAAGCTCATACATGCGATGCAGTTCTTCAATGAAAGGTCCTGCACCGTTGACGCTTTTTACTTTGTCTGGAAAATCGTTATGGATCTTTCGTGCACCCTCTTCGGTGAGGACATACGGTTCGTATTTACTGAGTTCCCGTTGAACCAGTTCTGCAGTAAAATGATGATCGATCAGGTTGAAGGCCTGCAGGGTTTCCTTGATGCTGGTGATGGAGGAATGAATGTCGGAGGTCGGAACTGGGGGAGTGGGCACAGCAGCGCCATAACCGGCGGCCTGGAATAGTTCGGAGAGGGGGGCTTCCAGATGCAGGGCGAACGCCTTCAGATGCTCTGGCTTGGCCCGCTGTTTACCGTTCACAATGCGGGAGATCGTTGCGGTATCCATGCCGGTCAGGGCGCTCAGCTTTCGCATGGAGAGCCTGCGCTCTTTGAGCAAATTCGTCAGCATCTCCCCGAGATCAGGGCTTCTCTTCTCATCAGACATGTGCATTTCACCTCCTGTACAGGGTGGTGTTGATATCAATTGTTGAGGAAATCTCAACAATTTTACTTGGGACGCGCACCATTTTGTGTATATCTCAATAGTATGACTGTAAACAGAAACAAGGAGTGAACAAAACCATGGTCGCGTGGCTTCTCATTTTCGGCTTTGCCCTCTCATCCAGTCTGGATAATTTAGGTGTTGGAATATCTTATGGGATTCGTGGCATCCGTATTAACCATTTCTCAAATTTAATCATCGCAGTGATCTGCTTTATTCTAAGTATGGTCGGTATTCTCTCGGGTCAATGGATGGCGAAGGTGTTGCCTGGTGTAATGCCCGTTGTGATCGGTGCCCTGCTGCTCTTTATCATCGGGGTGCGGATCATTCTGCTAGCGGCGCCGCGTAAGAAGCGGGAAGCTGTTCAAGAGAGTGAAGAAGCCCGTGAGGAAGGGGGTGGATCACTGAGCGGAATTCTGCAAAATCCAGAACTGGCCGATAAAGATAAATCCGGCTCGATCGGCATTCTGGAAGCGATGGTCCTGGGGGTGGCCTTGGCCGCGAATGCAGTCACGAACGGCGTAGGCGCAGGGCTGATCGGACTGTCTCCGCTGGCTATCTCTTTAACGGCGGCCATTGGGAGTTATGTGACGGTTTGGCTCGGTGTAGTTCTCGGGCGAAAGCTGTCTGGTGTGCGGATTGGTTCGTTTACCTTAGGGCAATTCAGTACCGTGTTAAGCGGAATTATCATCATTTTGATTGCATGTAATTCATTTTTTGATTAAGCGGCGCATATCACTGGACGAAGCCGTCTCGACACTGGAAGCAGTGGAGGGACGGCTTTTTGGCGTGGGATTACAGTGACGTAGAACGGGTGCATCGACATCGTAGTTTTAGACAAAAAATCATGAATTCAGGTAAAGACAATTTTCTCAAAAAACCATACATTTAAAGGGATCAATGAACCTGAAGGAGTGACTACACAAATGAGAAATAGGAAAATTATGTTCGTCAGCCCAAATCAAGTAGAAACGGTGGAAGAGGCGTTTACAGCCCCAACTCTCGGGGAGAATGAAGTCCTTGTTCAATTAATATATTCGCTGATTAGCCCTGGAACGGAGCTGGCGATGCTGGCGGGTACTGAGTGGTGGGCCAAGCTCCCGCTTAACCCGGGTTATGCCAGTGTTAGCCGAATTATTGAAGCTGGAGCAGGCGTTAAAGATGTACAAGTCGGAGATGCTGTTTTCCACTATGGCAGTCATAGCGAATACCAGGTGCTGGAGGTTAAGGACGTTGTACTGAAGGTGCCGGACGGATTGGATCTGAGATGGATTCCTTTCACTCGGATGGCTACCGTGGCCTTTACTTCGGTTCGCGTGTCGAACATTGAGCTTGGCGACAAGGTAAGTGTATCCGGTCTTGGATTGGTCGGCAATCTGGCCGCTCAATTGGCCCGCTTGCAAGGTGCAACGGTGATCGGGGTCGACCTGTCGCAGGAACGACTCAAGACAGCTCGTGTGTGTGGTGTGGATTATGCGCTAGATGGTAGCAGTGGTAAGGTGAAAGAAGAATTGATGGCGCTTACTAATGGTCAGGGTGTATCATCTCATATAGAAGCCACTGGGATTTCCAAAGTTGCAGTTGACAGTCTGGAGTACATCGGCAGCCAGGGTGAGATCATTCTGCTCGGTAGTCCGCGTGGAGAGTACAACACAGATATTACAGATGTACTCAACTATTGCCATCTGTATAACCGTGGCTGTATTACGTTCAAAGGGGCGCATGAGTGGCGTTATCCGACAGAACCTAACCAGTTCGTGAAGCACTCGCTGGTGCGTAATTCCAAGATCGTCTTCGAACTGATGCAGCAGAACCGTCTGCAGATCGAGCCGCTGATCAGCCATGTGATCAAGCCAGAGCAAGCCAGTGAAGCTTATGCAGGACTAAGAAATAACAAAGACCAATACAACGGCGTGCTGTTTGACTGGGCCTAAGGAGGACAAAGACATGTTAAGAGGATTGACTACGGCGGGTCTCGGCGAGATTACGTCAAATGAAGAGTATATCAGAAGTGCGGCTGAGTTCGGGTTCCAGGCGGTGGATCTTAATCCGCTAGAGCTGATCCAGGAGCTTGGGCAAGAAAAAGCGTTAGCGCTGCTGGAAAGCACTGGGATTACCATCGGTTCCTTCGGTTTGGATGTGGATTGGCGGAGCACGGAAGAGAATTTCCGGGCGGGGTTGGAACAGCTTGTACGAGTGGCGGAAGCAGCAGCCGCTCTGAATTGTAAGGCGTGTTGCACATACATTCTGCCTTCTACCGATCTGCCAGCGGCTCCATTCATGATTGCTGCTACACGTCGTTTGAGACTGTGCGCGGACATTTTGGGGGCGTACGGTATCTCGCTGGGTCTGGAGTTTGTCGGCAGTAATCATCTTCGTACACAGTGGGCTAATCCATTCATCTGGACGATGGAGGATACGCTCGAGTGGATGGAGGCGATCAACTCCCGTAATGTTGGCCTGCTACTCGATTCCTACCATTGGTACACGAATGGGCTGACCACCGATGACCTGCTCAAGTTGAAGCCGGAGCAAATCACGCATGCTCATATCAATGATGCCAAGGACCTGCCAATCCCTGAACTTCAGGATGGTGACCGTCTGTATCCTGGCGAAGGTGTGATCGATCTTGCCGGCTTCTTGGAAAGTCTCGTGAAGATTGGTTATAAAGGTGTTGTCGCTCAGGAAGTGCTGGCTCCAGGCAGCGGGCAGACTTCGCAGGAATTGCTGGCTCGCTCTAAGGCTGGATTTGATAAAGTGTTCGCACCGCTAGGGTTATAAGATAACGGGCGGGGTTAGCGCACTAGTACGTGAAGCCCTGCCAATAAGGAGACCTATTCATGACTGAATTCAGAGGTAAAATCGCTGCCCATGCCATCACTTGGGGCCAGAATCATCTTCAGGCCGTGACAGAGATTTCTCAGCTTGGCTTTCGTGGAATCGAACCGTGGGCGTCCTTTGCGCTCCAGTACGAAGACAAGCCGGAAGAGTTCAAGGAACTGCTAGCCGGATACGGACTAGTGATCACTGGGCTGTACGGCGGAATGCCGGACGGGCAGCATCAGCGTTTTGGAAACTTGGAGAACCGGGAGGACATCATCCGTCATAATGTGCGGCTAGCCCAGCTTCTCGCGAACTTGGGCGCAGATATTCTCGTGCTGGGTCCCGGCGGGACAAGAGAGCAGCCAACTACGTTGGAAGAACTCAAAGTCGCAGCTGAGACAATAAATGAACTGGCTAAGCAGACGAAAGCGCTGGGAGTGAAAGCTTGTCTGCATCCTCACCTCTGGACGGAAATTCAGGATCAGAACGAACTGGAGACGTTGATGGACCTGACCGATCCGGAATACGTCTATCTGGCGCCGGATTCTGCTCACCTAAAGGGAGCTGGCATGGACCCGGCAGAGGTTATTAAAACCTACCGTGATAGAGTGGCTTATGTCCACCTCAAAGACCTGACGAAGCAGAAGGCCGAGGGCGGCAATGAGAACGAACCGTTCTTTTGCGAGCTAGGCAGAGGGGCAGTCAACTTCCAAGAGGTACTCGCGTCGCTGGAAGAAATTCAGTACACCGGTTGGGTAACGCTTGAAGTGGACGAAACGACGAATACCCCGTATGATAGCATGAAGACCTGTCGTGATTACGTGGAGAAGGAATTGTTGATTCCGGTCAAAGCCTAATACCGTTGCAGGATGGAGACACCGCAGAGAGAAGGGAGCCGCAGCCGTGGAGCAGTCTTGGATTAACCATATTTCCCCCTATGTCAGAGCCGCTAGAATTCAGAAGTCCACTTCACTAGCCGGAGAATGGATGGATCCGGATCATGTGTACACCTATATTGATCAGGGTGAGGCAGAGTTCTTTCTGAATGGCGTGAAATATCTGGTCAAGGAAGGGGATGTGCTGTTGATGCATCCTTTCATGCCCCATATCATCAAGTCATCCTCGGCGCTCCCGCTGGTGCAGTGTATTCTTCACTTTGATCTCTACTATGACGAGCAGAGGCATGCGGGTCGTCCCGATGCCATGAAGCACAGGGAAGAGGAGATGGAGCTGGCTTCCATCGCCCCGGTAACCCGTTTGCCTCTGGCAGACCGGATGGATATGAAGAAGAAATTCCTCATGCTGCAAAAAGAACTGAGCGATCCATCACCAGCCAGCCCGTTGCTGCTTAAATCCATCTGCCTGGAGCTACTCTATACCTTTATGAAGAGCCACTCGCTTCCCGGGGAAACAGAGGGCAAGTTAACGAAAGGCTGGCCGCTGCTGGAAGGTGCCATTCATTATATTCATGAGCATTATCACGATTCTCAGCTCAGCAACGAAAGTATTGGCAAACATGCGGGTGTAACAGCGAATCATCTGTCTTACTTGTTCAAAAGCCAGCTTGGCATTACGATTCATAATTATCTGAAGCATGTCCGAATTGAACAGGCGAAGCTGCGAATTCTGCAAGGACGTCAGAATTTGACCGAGATCGCGGAGGAGACCGGGTTCTCCAGCATTCATCTGTTCAGCCGTATCTTCAAGAATACGGTAGGTGTCATGCCCAGTAAATATGCAGCTGCACAGTCGGCGCTGAACAAGCAAGATCTCCTCAGCCGCCCGATGTAGCGGCCCCTCATCCTCATGAAGGATGAACAATCAACCTTTCACTCAACCGGAAGGTTGATTTTTTTATGTCCGTTTTAAGCTAGGATAGGGCTCAGGATATGATGAAAAATGGAAAATATACTTCAATAGCATCTATCCAATAGAAGAAAACTACACTAGCAAGAGAGCCGAGTGCAAAAATCCTATGTGATGGAGTAGAGTAGACAGCTCATTTGGAGGATATTATGCTATGAATGTAGGGATGAAAGAAGACTTATACTTTGAGCAAAGTGTATTCCAAGTAGACCACTTAAAGGAGCTAGAAACCGTGCACAAATCATTAATTGTACGGGGGAAAAAAATGCACGTAGAGATTTTTGGGAATCAGCAATTATCTGCTGTGCTTTTTCTTCACGGAGGCCCCGGGGAAAGCTGCTACGAATTTGTATATCATCAGGCTAAGAGACTCTCAGAGATATTTCATCTAGTAGCTATAGACCAAAGAGGAGTATGTCGTTCTGAGGAAATAAATTCAACAGAAGAATTTGGACTTCGTGATTTAGTTGAAGACTGTGAAGAGTTGAGGACTCAGTTGGGAATCAACAAGTGGGCTGTGATTGGGCATTCGTTTGGTGGTTATGTTTCATTGCTGTATGCTTCGGCTTATCCGGATTCAATTACGAAAGTCATCTTTGAATGCCCAACGTTTGATTTTTCCTGGACTTCAAAAAGTTTGCTGAGAAGGGCGTCTTCTGTGTTCTTATCTTTAGGAGATCCTAATAAATCGGCAGAATGCAAAAGCTTAGCAACAAGTGACTTGCAGAGCAAAGAGCTTTTTGATCAGTACTTACGCCTTGGCGAAGAGTTAGGGGAGAAAAAGGCTGAAATTTACCGGGTGAATAATTTAACTTCAATTGATTATTCCGCTTATACGGATGAGGAATGGGAACTTTTCGCCGATCGAACTGAAATTCATCTGAACCGCCTGCGAGAAGAAGGGCGTATGTTCGAATCCATTGTACCATTGCTCTCTACCCTCTCTGTCCCTTCAATGCTTATTTTAGGAGAGGCTGACCCTGTAACTTGCGATAGCCATATTCAAGCTTATGATCAGATATCAAATGGTAATAAAATTATGGTTGAAAATTGCGGCCATACCCCACATGCAGAAAGACCAGATTTATATGGATTAATTGTTTCTACATTTTTGTTGCCAGATAAATAGTAAGAAACACATCATCGCATGTGTGGCAGTTGATATGGAGGAGATCAAGGGAACGTAATTAAATAATCAAAGACTTCAGTGGTGGTACGGGATATTCGTGGCGGTGGAAGCAGCTCGCACCAGCGGACTGCTTCAATAGCACTTTGCCTATGTGGTAAAATGTATTTAATCATTAAAGCACTAACTATAGGTGAGGAGGCAGTTTAAGATGGACTTGGGATTGAAGGATAAGATTGCGTTAATTACCGGCGGAAGCAAGGGGATCGGGCTGGAGACGGCAGTGACACTGGCGGCGGAGGGCGCCAAGGTGGCGATCGTCGCCCGGAATCTGGAGTCGCTCCAGGCGGCAGCGGAGCGGATCAAGGAAGAGACCGGGGCAGAGGCGCTGATTCTCTCCGCCGATATCTCGGTAGAGGAAGAGGCGCGCGGTGCAGTGGAGCAAGCGGCGCGGCATTTCGGCGGACTCGACATTCTGGTCAACAATGCCGGGACGTCGGCGGCGAAGCCGTTCGAAGAGGTCACAAGCGAGAGCTGGCATAGTGACCTCGATCTGAAGCTGCTGGGATCGGTGAATACCGCCAAGGCAGCAGTTCCTCATTTGCGCCAACGCGGAGGCGGCGCGATTCTGAATGTGACGGCGATCAAGGGAAAGGCGCCGTCTGCTTCGTCTCTGCCGACCTCGGTTAGCCGGGCGGCAGGTCTTGCACTCACGAAGGCGATGAGCAAGGATCTGGCCGGGGACAACATCCGCGTCAACGCGGTGTGCATCGGCCTGATCCGCAGCGACCAGATCGAGCGTAAGTGGAAGTCTGTCGCTCCTGAGCAGAGCTGGGAGGAATTTGCTTCGAACCCGGGCCACGGCATTCCGCTGGGGCGGATTGGCCAGACGGAAGAGGCTGCTAAGGTTATAGCTTTCTTAGTCTCCGGAGCGGCCTCTTATGTAACGGGAACCGCCGTGAATATTGACGGGGGAACATCGGCAGTGTTGTAGAGAATCAGATGTAATAGGCAGATTCGACACCATATGATTATGAAAAGGGCAATTTTTCAGGCCGCTTGGCCTAGAAATTGCCCTTTTTTGCGTGTAAGCACAAAAAAACATGTTTGACAAGTGATAAACTGAACTATTTTACCTGGTAAGTGTCACTTATAATGAACACGATAATGAAAGGAGAGTACCCTTTATGCCCATCAAGATTATCACTGACAGCGGTTCCGATCTACCTCTTGATTACATTGATAAGTACGATATTTCCGTGATCCATCTGCCGGTTCACTTCGGACATGAAGCCATGCCGGAAGGCGCTTGTACTGCGGAATTCTACGACAGAATGCGTGATTCCAAGGAGCTGCCGACGACAGCCAGTCCAAGTCCGATGGTATTCCTGGAAGCGTTCAAGAAAGTAGAGGAAGGCACCGACATCATGGTCATCTGCATGTCCTCTAATATCAGCAGCACGTATCAGGCTGCCGTGATTGCCAAGGAGATGTATGAGGATGAAGGGTATCCGAATGCTATTGAAGTTATCGATTCGAAGAGCTTCTCCGGGGGACTCAACGTTGTTTTGGCCCAAGCTGGGAAATGGTCGCAATCCTATACCACCTTACAAGATCTGAAAGACAAGGTTGTTCAGCAGAGCGAAGAAGTCAATGCCCTCTTCACACTAGACACGTTGGAGAATGTAATCAAGGGTGGACGGCTCAATCGGCTGTCCGGCGCCGTAGCATCTGTGCTGAACATCAAGCTCTTGCTCAAGATTGGTGACGACGGCACGGTAGAGGTGGTCGAGAAGACGCGCGGTCTTCCGAAAGCGCTGAACCAGCTTCTGGCCCGGCTTGAAGAAAAGCAGCATGATTACGAGAAGGCAGTCCTCGCGATTGTTCACAGCAATTGTGAGAAGCTGGCACTTGAGATCAAGGAACGGATTCTGGAGCGTCACCCTTTTAAGGAGGTCGTATTCTCCTGCATGGGACCTGTGATGGGAACTTATGCCGGCGAAGGCGGAATCGGAGTTGCTTTTTAAATAAATGAACAATATGAATAATCGTACATGGGGATAATATCCTGTGTACGATTTTTTGCTACAATCGTGGAATATTAATAATTTAGATAATCTTTAGATTCGGTTTAGATGAGATTTAGAATGGCAGGATATAGTTAGGTTGCCAGGGTCCTGCATTTTAGGATTTTACCCAAGACACCGGGCTGGCCTAGACTCGTATACAGATATAGATACATAAAGGGGGATCACCGTGTATACCATTCTGATTGCCGACGACGAGACAGAGATTGTGGAATTGCTGCAGCTCTATCTGGAGAAGGAGTACAACATTCTGGAGGCGCACAACGGCACGCAGGCACTGCAACTGATGCAGTCCAATCACATCGACCTGGCGATACTCGATATTATGATGCCGGGCATGGACGGGCTGCAATTGTTGAAAAGAATTCGTGAAACGCATTTCTTTCCGGTTCTGTTCCTGTCCGCCAAGAGTCAATACCATGACAAGATTCTGGGTCTTGAATTGGGCGCTGATGATTATATCGCCAAGCCCTTTAATCCGCTGGAAATTGTCGCCCGGGTGGGCGCGTTACTGCGGCGGGTGAACCATTTTGACGCTCCGCCCGCAGAAGAGAAGAAACAGAATGAACGGATTGAGCTTGGAAGTCTGGTGCTGGACCGCAGCGAATGCGTTCTTTACCGCTCCGGGGAGAAGGTCAGCTTGACCTCGACCGAATATAAAATCCTTGAGCTGCTGATGGAACAGCCGGGACGTGTGTTTACCCGCAAAAAGATATATGAAGCCGTATGGGAAGATTTCTATGTGTATGAGGATAACAGCATCATGGTGCATATCAGCAACATTCGTGACAAAATCGAACGCGATTCCAAAAAGCCTGAGTATTTGAAGACGATTCGCGGATTGGGGTACAAATTTGAAGCGCCCGTGGAAAACTAGAGATCAGAGACCGCTGCACATTTCCCTTACGCTAGACTTTTTGCTATTTAACTGTATGCTGCTGATGCTTGTGCTGGGCGTCTATATTTTCATCAATATTGATGTCACTATTAATTCCGGCAAAAATGTCATCGCTGACGCCAACCTGAAGATAGAGGCCCGGGAATATCGGGGTCAGCCGGCAAATGGAATTGAAAACCGGCGTCTGCTGGAAAGCGGCGGATGGCTGGAGGTCCTCGATAATGAGAGGAATGTTGTGAGCACCGTTGGTGAAAAAAGAGATGAGGTATCCCAGTATAGCGAGGACGCTATTTACGAAGCACTGGAAAACAGGAAAGACCAGCCCTACTACTACTCCATGGCTCGTATGGATGAGGCAAATCATGACGCTGGGTGGCTGTTGCTCAAAATTCCGCGTGATCGTGTGAAAGTCTCCATTAACAGCGATCCGCTGGAGGTTTACTTAAACCAGTCGGTATCGTTTTATGTTTTTGTTGGTACCGGACTGATTATTTTGCTGACCGTTATCTACAGTTACTGGGTGGCCCGCCGGATCAAGAAGCCGCTGCGTATTATTACCCTGGGGCTCAACCAAATGACCGAGGGGAACTACAGTATGCGTATCAAGTTATATGCCGAGAAAGAATTTGCCCGTATCGGTGATACCTTCAACTATATGGCGGGCGTGATCGAGAGAACTACACGTGAGAAGGCTCAAGCCGAGGCGAGCAAGCAGCAGCTGATGGTGGATCTGTCCCATGATTTGAAGACGCCGATAACGAGTATCCAGGGCTACGCGCAGGCGCTTGTGGAAGGACGCGGGGAGGACAAGGAGCGGCAGACGCGTTACTTGACCTATATTTATAACAAATCCTCACAGGTCACCAAGTTGATCCAGAATACACTGGAACTGCTGAAGATTGATTCACCAGACTTCTTACTGCGGGTGGAGCGCCAGGAGCTGGGAGAATTTTTGCGGGAGATCGTTGCCGAGACCTATGGTGAGATTGAGCAAAAGAACTTTGATCTGAAGCTTAACGTTCCTGATCATGAAGTCATGGCCAGCTATGATGCCGAGCTGCTGTCCCGGGTGATTCACAACCTCATCGCTAACGCGCTGGCTTATAACCCGCCGGGAACGCGGCTGCGTGTTGAGCTGATGCCTTCTGATGATAAGATAGCGATTGAAATAGCCGACAACGGTATCGGCATTCCACAGGAGCTATGGCCGACCATCTTCGATCCGTTTGTTCGTGGGGATGAAGCGCGAACAGCCAGCGGAGGAACTGGACTTGGACTGTCCATCGCTAAACGCAATACAGAGAAGATGGGCGGGACGCTTCATCTGAGCCGAAAGGGCAAGGATGCAACGATTTTTACAATTGAGATACCTAAATAAAAAAAACAAAGAGGATTGGAGGGATACTGTGGCGAAATTGAACGTGTTCATTCGTATTTGTATTGCTGTTCTACTGGTGCTGGGCATCGTGTATGTCGGCACCTTGGTGGATTTTATTTTCAAACCGGTGCTATCATTGTTCAGTGTAATTATCATTCCATTGATGCTGGCGGGATTCTTCTATTATCTGCTGCGTCCGCTGATCAATGCCATGGAGAAACGCAGGATCAACCGTTCGATCTCCATACTGATTGTGTATGTAGTGATAGCGCTATTGCTGCTGGTGCTCAGCATCGGCGTGTTCCCATCCCTGCGCACACAGCTAGTGAATTTGGTGAACAATGCACCAAGTCTCTTCGCCAACATGAACGAGCAGATTCGCAAGCTGGAGGAGATTCCATGGCTCTCGTCCCTACTGCCGGGAGATATTAGCCCGCTAACCCAGGTGACGGATTATTTGAGCCAAGGCTTCAACTTGTTAACGAACTATGTGTCAGGTCTGTTCTCCTTCGTGTCTAACTTTGCTATTATTTTATTTACCTTTCCGATCATTCTGTTCTTTATGCTTAAGGAAGGCGGCAAGTTCGGGCAGAGAATCGTAAGCTTCATGCCGCAGCGTTACAAGGATGAGGGCACAGCGATGATGAGTGAGATCGACAGTGCGCTTAGCAACTTTATAGTAGGCAGAGTGCTGGTGAATCTGGCGCTGGGTGTACTGATGTACATTGGCTTCCTGATCATTGGCCTGCCATATGCGCTGCTGCTTACACTTATCGCGGTTGTCATGAACTTCGTGCCGTTCATCGGTGCAATCCTGTCGAGTGTGCCGATCTTTATCGTGGGCCTGATTCAGTCGCCGTCAACGGCAATTTGGTCGATTGTGATTATTCTGATTGCCCAGCAGATTCAGGATAACCTGGTTGCGCCGTATATTTTCGGGAAAAAGCTCGATATCCACCCGCTAACCACGATTATCCTGGTGCTCGTCGGCGGCGATCTGGGCGGTATCCTGGCGATCTTGCTGATCATCCCTGTCTATCTAATTCTTAAGATTATCGTAATCAAGCTGTATGAAGTGTTTATCAGACAACGGAAGACTGAGGCCAGTCCCCCAGTATCTTCTGAACCCATAGAATAAGGAGTGTATATTCATGTTGAAAGATATCAGAGAAGGGTTTGTCCATATTTCCGATGCTGTAGTCTCCAAGATGATCGGGCTGGCTGCGATTGAGACACCGGGTATTGCTTCCATGTCCAAAAACATGTCGGAGGGCCTGACCAAACGCCTAAGCGGCAAAAGCGGGCAGCAAGGAATTACTGTTGAAGTGAAGGAGCGGGAGGTCGAGGTAGACCTGCGGATCATCGTCAACTACGGGTATAAGATCCAGGAGGTATGCCAGGCGGTTCAGCACAATGTGCGTCATGCGGTGGAGACGATGATGGGACTGTCGCTTGTGGCTGTTAACGTCAAGGTAGAAGGGATCGCCCTCGTATAGAGGATTCATTAAGAGTTGTCTCTAGGCACCATTGAGTAGGCTACCGCATAGTATGGAGCAAATCCATCTGTGGAGGTCAAAAGATTATGTCGACATATAACACAGGTCAGCAGCAGGGAGTTATCTATCAAGCCGATCCCAATGTGATCCGGCATCTGCACGGCGTCCGTGACTCACTGCACCATTCCTGTAAGCCTTATATTAATCAAAGGGTGAGAGTGCAGACCGTAGACGGACTGATTCATGAAGGCACGATCTCCGGCGTAGACAGCAAACATCTGTATCTGGGTGTGACCGCTAATCAAGGAGCCCGGGGGTATTTTAACCCGTATGCACCTTACCCGACGCCGTATCCTTCACCTGGCTATAACAGTAATGTGATTTTGCCACTGGTACTGTACGAACTGTTGGTAATTTCCCTGCTTTAAGACTGCGGAGATTGAGGGTTATGGAGCAGCGGATTCGTGCGGATAGGTTAATACAGTGAAGGGGTACTGCATATGCGGTATCCCTTTTTGTGTGCCTGACTTTTGTGCTGATGGTGCTTCGTTTTACTTCTTTTCAGTATCCTTATAAAATCCTGATAATTGTCCTTTAATCTGTGACTACAGAAGGGAAAGGATGATGGATAGTGAAGGATTTGATTTTGGAAACAAGAAGTCTTTGTAAAAGCTTTGGCAAGCAGAAAGCAGTCGAGAACATCGGCTTGTCTGTGCCAAGGAATACAGTTTACGGATTGCTCGGCCCTAACGGTGCCGGGAAGTCGACTACACTGAAAATGCTGACCGGTCTGCTTAAGCCCACTTCGGGGAGCATCCGGTTCGACGGGCATGAGTGGCATCGCCGGGATCTGACGGACATCGGAGTGCTTATCGAGAGTCCCCCCCTGTATGAAAATCTGACGGCCCGGGAGAATCTGCGGGTGCGCACAATAATGCTGGGGTTGCCGGAGTCGCGCATTGATGAGGTCCTGTTAACCGTTGATCTGACGGGAACGGGTAAAAAAAGAGCAGGGCAATTCTCGATGGGTATGAAGCAGCGCCTCGGTATTGCCATCGCTCTGCTGAATCATCCGCGGCTGCTGATACTGGATGAACCGACGAACGGGCTGGACCCTATCGGTATCCAACAGCTCCGGGAGCTGATCCGCTCCTTTCCGGCGCAGGGCATCACCGTCATTTTATCCAGCCATGTACTCTCTGAGGTAGAGCAGGTTGTGGATGAAATCGGTATTATTGCCGGCGGTGTGCTCGGCTATCAGGGCAGCGCGCATGGGGAACAGGACCTGGAGACATTGTTCATGCAGGTGGCCGCTGCGCACAGAAGGGCCGGTGAATAAATTGCTGCAATATATGCTTGTGGAAAAGCTGAAGCTTAAACGCACCTTTGCCCCGCGGATGACCTGGCTGATGCCAGCCCTTACACTGCTAATCGCTTTCTTGCTAATGGGCGGGCGCCTTTTCCAGACCGGTGCCTACAACTGGTGGTATGTCATCATGTTGCCCGGCGCGACCACTCTATTCTGTACTCTGGTCGTCCAGAAGGATGCCAATATGAAATTTCAGGGCGTGCTTGCCCTGCCAGTGGACCCACGTAAACTTTGGCTAGGGAAAGCTCTGCTCTGCATGGTCTGGCTACTAACTGTCTGTCTAATCTTCTTTGTAGGGGCTATGCTCGGAGGGCTGTGGCTGGGGCAGACGATCTTGCCTGCCCAAGGATTAATGGCATCTGTTCTGCTCGCGGTCACATTCGCCTGGCAGATTCCACTCTGCCTGTTTCTTGCTGTGACATGTGGCATGTTCATGACCATCCTGATCAATCTTGCAGGGAATATCGTACTCGGTATTTTGTTTGCTACCCGGGAGATATGGTGGGTTGTTCCGTACGCTATTCCGATCCGGCTGATGTGTCCTGTACTCGAAATCCTGCCGAACGGGATTCCAGCAGAAGCAGGTGATTCCCTGCTGGCCTGGGGGGTTATCCTGCCGGGTGTCTTGGAGTCGTTGGCACTGTGTGGTGTGCTGCTTTGGCTCACGGCACAGTGGTTCAGCAAGCGGGAGGCTTTGTAGGATGAATAGATTTGACCGTATGTTACGAGCGGATTTTCTGAAAATTAAACGGACGCCGCTGCTGCTGATTCATCTGCTTCTGCCGCTTATCGGAGCAGGGGCGTTCCTGGCGTACGCTTCTATTTCGCCTATGGATGGTCTCTTACTCACTGTCGGATTTGTTGAAATATTAGCCGTGGCCTTCCCAACGCTAATTGGCGTTCTGACTGCGATGCTGGCCAGGCAGGAAGAGGCTGCTGGGCAATTCCAGAACCTGCTGGGAGGGGCTGCACCGAAGATGTGGACCTTTCTCAGCAAGCTGTTTCTGCTGCTCATTATGGGTTTTACAGGCACGCTATTGGCAGTAGTGATGTTCGGGGCAGGCCTCACGGAGCTGCTACACAAAGACGGACTACTACCCATGCATCTCTACCTGACTGTTGCCTGTGTGCTTGCCGGAAGCTGCATAATCCTGTATATTTTTCATTTGATGATAAGCTTGCGCTTTGGACAGGGGACTTCGATAGGCATGGGCATTATGGGGAGCCTGCTGGGAGCACTACTGCTCACAGGGCTTGGCGATGGGATTTGGATTCTGGTGCCTTGGAGTTGGCCTGTGCGATTGGCCAGTATGTGGGTATTGTACGCAACTGAAGTGCCACTTAGCTCTTCCATAATGGTTCAACTGCATAGCGGCATTTGGATAAGTATCATCGTCACGGCAGGTGTGCTGCTGCTGTCCTGTGTATGGTTTACCCGGTGGGAAGGCCGCAAATCGGAAGGATAACGGAAGGAAAAGCTTTAAGCGTTGAAAGGAGGAGGCTGAATGGCCCGAATACTGGCCGTAGATGATGAAGCGGGCATTCTGATACTGATTCGTAATATCCTGATCAAGGACGGACACAGTGTGACCACGTTATCTGAGCCGGAGCAGATCACAGCGCTAAATCCCGGTTTCTTTGACCTGATTCTGCTGGATGTCATGATGCCGGGAATCGACGGGTTTTCCCTCTGCGAGAGAATAAGGGGCATCGTTGATTGCCCGATTCTATTCCTCACGGCAAAAACACTAGAGGATGACATTATGTACGGATTGGGTCTGGGCGCAGATGACTATATCCTTAAGCCCTTCGGGACTGGTGAGCTACGGGCCAGGGTGAATGCACATTTGCGAAGAGAGCAGCGGGAGAGGCGCAGTATGCTGAGTATCGATGAGGTTCATTTCAACCTATTAGGCAAGGAAATGCATGTGCAGGAGGACAAGGTACCCCTCACCAAGAGTGAATATAAAATCTGTGAGTTTCTTGCCCGGAATCGGGGACAGGTCTTCTCCAAAGAGAGGATTTATGAATCGGTGTTTGGTTTTGATGGGGAGAGCGACAGTGCAACGGTGGCGGAGCATGTTAAGAATATCCGTGCAAAGCTGTCGAGGTACGAGCTATCACCGATCGAGACCCTCTGGGGGATAGGTTATAAATGGAGAACTTAAAGCACAAGGCCCGCAAACCATTGGCTCTGAGTACTATTTTCCTAAGATATTTTATGCTGTTGTGTGGGGGAATGCTGCTATGGCTCGGCCTATTGATTGGAACTTATCTTATAGCTACGGCGACAGGAGAGATTCTCCCGGCCAATTATGTGGAGAAGCAGATTGCCGTTGCAAAGGATATACTAGTTTCCAGTCCCGAAATTAGACCAGATCAAATTCCTTCTCTGTCGGAGTATGCCCTCTATACTCAGGAAGGGCAATATGTGAGCGGCAGTCTAAATAGGGAGCAAGCGCAGAAAGCATGGAAGGCTGTCGCGTCGGGCAGTAAAGGCGGAATCCGCGGTTATTACACCGTCATTCAGCGTGAGCAGCAGCAAGAGGTCCTTCTGCTTAGTTATTCTATTGTCATGAATTATCGCTCGGAATGGCTGAGAACCCATCTGCCCAATCCTGAGCTTCTGGGGATCATACTGATTGTGACAGGCTTACTGCTGCAAATTGCCTTATGGTCCTATCTGTTCGGCAAGAAGCTGGCGAAGAAAATGAAAGGTCTACAGTCAGTCATTGGCAAAATTCAGAATCAGGATCTCGAATTCACCGTGCAATCCAGTGGTGTGCATGAGATTGACACAGTCCTAGATTCATTAGACACGATGAAGAACGAGTTGAAGGCCTCACTCCGGCAACAATGGGAGGAGCAGCAGGCCCGCAGGGAGCAAATCTCCGCGCTCGCGCATGATATCAAAACACCGCTGACGATCATCCGAGGGAATGCGGAGCTGCTAAGCGAGACAGCCCAAGATGAGATCCAGCGGGATTACAATCGTTATATCCTGACTAGTTCGGCACAGATTGAACGTTATGCGAGGGAACTGATCGAAATTTCGAAGACGCAGGAAGGGCTGAAGCTGGAGCGGGTCACAATAGATACCGCTTCGCTGCTTGAGGATATTGAAGAACTTCTGAGAGCGGCCGCTGTTGAGAAAGAGATACAGGTTCACATGAACGCACACAACATGCCGGATTTCATCGCAATCGACAAGGATTTGTTCCAGCGGGCAATACTCAATGTTGTGATGAATGCAGTGGAACATACCCCTATTCAGGGCACCATCACACTGACTGCAGAAGGCAGACCAGATAGTGTTTGCTTTATAGTGGACGACAGCGGCGGCGGCTTCACTTTTGCTGATCTGCGAGAGGCAACAAAGCAGTTTTATATGGGTGATCGCAGTCGAAGCTCGGGGCATCATCACGGCATGGGGCTTTACATTGCGCAATCCATCATGTTGCGGCATGGTGGGCAGCTGGTCTTAGGGAATGACGAAGTCTTGGGTGGGGCTAAAGTTACCTTAGAGATTCCTTTGTCCTGACAAGGATTGGTGGATCAGGCAGACGATAATAGAAAAAGACGGTACAGCCCAAGGGCTGTACCGTCTTTTATTTATTAATTTCAATCTGTAGTTACTACAGCTGTAATTTCTTCATCCAGATCCAACCGTACATCCTCGCGGTAAGCCCGGATCCCGTATTCGGTATGCACGTAACGCAGAATGGCTTCGATCATATTGGACTCCACCAGGAACTGGCTTCGGCCATGCACCCATACCTCCGCAGAATAGCCGGTGTCTTCTTCCCAGCTAAGCTCCACCTGCACTTCGGTAGGATTTACTGCCTTACGTTCAGCCATGTGTAGGCAGATCGCATTAATGATCTCATCCATGCTAAGAACAGTACTATTCATTAGGCGCGGTCATCCCGTTCTTGGAATCTGCGGCGTTCCTGTCTGCGGCGGAAGAAGGAAAGAATCAAGGTAACTACCAGATAAATTGCGAGCATATTAACTACGAATCCGAGAATATTGCCCATAAAGCCCATACCGCCGAACAAACCGCCGAACAGCATGCCAGCAAGACCACCAATCATAAGGCCTTTCATCAATCCGCCGCCGCTAAAGAAGCCGCGTTTTGTATTTGCCATGCTTCCGGTGGTTGCGCCGCCGGTAGTGCTATCGCTTTTCTTCACGTTATTTGTGGTGGTAGATTTCTTCGGGGTGGTGGTGAAGCTACGCGTTCCGGATTTGAATCCGCCGCCCCCGCGTTTTGCGTCCACAAAATTCGGTGACGCTACAACAAAGAACAGAGTGAAGGCCATAACAATCATCATTACACGTTTCATTGGTTTCATTGACTAGGTGAACCCTCCTGTAAGCTATTTTTTTTGTGCCTTTCCGGTAATACGGATGACTTTGAAGAAGGTTTCATTTTTAATGATCATATTTCGAAATATTTTTGAAATAAAAAAAAGCGCGGATATTGTATCCGCGCGTACAGCCTACGAGTGTGAATTCTTCTTATTCGTAACCGTTTGAGAGCAGCTCAAGTGCTCCTGTATTCGGATCAATGATCATTCCGTGTACAGGAACATTCGGAGGCAGCAACGGATGACGCTTAATTAGCTCAACAGTCTGGATAACGCCTTCCTTCTCGTTGTCGAATCCTTTTAGCCACTTGGTGAGCTTGATTCCCGAATTCTCCAGGGTGGACAACACTTCTTCGGAGACTCCGCGTTCCTTGATGTGGCCGATCATCGTGTCGGGATTCAGGGATGCCATGCCACATTCATAGTGTCCCACAACGATGACTTCATCCGCATTCAACTCGTACAGAGCAACCATAACACTGCGCATAACACTGCCGAATGGTTGAGAGATAATGGCGCCGGCATTTTTAATGACTTTGACATCGCCATTCTTGAAATTCATAGCTTTAGGCAGTAGTTCTACGAGACGTGTATCCATACAGGTAATCACCAGCATTTTTTTAGCCGGGTACCGACCGGTCAGGTAGGCTTCATATTCTTTGTTTTCAACGAATTTTTGATTATGTTCTAGAATATTGGTTACTTGGCTCATGGTTTTGCTCCTCCTTGGGGTTAACGGGTAATTTCCACTGCGCACGCTGATCCTTCACCAGGAAGCGGGGCTTCAGTACCTCGTATATCTCTTACCAGTATATTTTTTCCGTAAATCTGTGAATCGCTATCCAGTTTAAATGAAGTGAACCGTTCTTCAGCATCCAGCCGCATTTTGTCTTCATAGAAGATTTCCTGCTGCCTACTGACGATGAAAGGCAGGCCGCCAGCGTCAATACTGAGATCTTCAGGACCACTTTGATCCACAATCAGGAGTACGTTGATGCCGTCACAGCCGCATCCTTCGGTATCATAAAAGAGCCTGAAAATTCCCGGCTGATCTCCAAGCCTTTCTTTCAACTTCCTCTCCGCTAAGGGTGTAACTTGAATGATCATTGCCTTTCACGCTCCTTTAGCATAATGTGAAGCCCAGTTGGCTTCGAGTAGTCTAATCAAAGTATTTCAAATTAGAGAGTTCAAGCTCTGAAACTGATTATACGGATTATAATTAACAGTAGTCAATATTCTGGAGTTTTCTTAGTTTTTTGAACTATGGTCAATATGTTCATCGTTGGTTCGAGAGAAGGTAAGACCTGCTTTTAAATAATGCCTACTAACTTCATTTAGCTATATTCTTGTAGGTGAAGTTGCTTATCAGTTTTTAAAAAAGTATCATCAAGAGGAGCAGACAAAATAGAGAAAGCAGGTGCTCCATATATGGAACAACAAGTATCGCAAGAGTGGGAGAAATTCAGTGGTTTATTATCTAAAATGAGCGGTTACCGCGAGGCCATCGGGCTTCTGCATTGGGATCTGCGTACAGGCGCGCCGCGCAAGGGTGCGGAGATTCGTTCTCAGACTGTAGGGATGCTGAGCGGTGAATATTTCAGATTGGAGACCTCGCCCGAGATGGGGCAGTTCACCGAATATTTCAGCCGTCCTGATATTCAGAGTCAATTGAATGAGGTTCAGAATAAGATAGTGCATGATTGCCGCAAGGAATATGAGCGCTCCAAGAGCATTCCGCCGGAGAAATATGAGGAATATGCTGTATTGGCAGCTCACTCGGAAACGAAGTGGGAAGATGCGAAGGAGAACAGCGATTTTGCTGGATTCGAGCCGTTCCTTACGAAGATTGTAGCCTTTAAGCAGGAGTTTATTGATTACTGGGGAGTTAATGGCACCCGTTACGACACTTTGCTCGATATGTATGAGCCGGATTTGACGGTTGAGAAGGTTGATGAAGTGTTCGGCCGTCTGCGCAGCCGTCTCGTTCCGCTAGTAGAGAAAATCGCAGCTTCCCCGAACAAGCCAGACACAAGCTTTTTGCAGCAAATCTTCGAACAAGAGGGGCAGGAGCAATTTGGACTCTTCATCTTGAAGCAGATGGGTTATGACTTTGATGCCGGACGTCTGGACGAGAGTGTGCATCCTTTTGCGACAGGACTGAATCCGGGAGATGTTCGCATTACGACCAACTATATTCCGGATAACGTTACTAGCGCTGTGTTCAGCTCCTTGCATGAAGGCGGACACGCCCTGTATGAGCAAAATATCAACCCCGAGCTTGTAGGCACACCACTTGCTCAAGGCGCATCGATGGGAATTCACGAATCTCAGTCCCGTTTGTGGGAGAACATGATCGGCCGCAGCTTGCCCTTCTGGGAGCGGTATTACAAGGATCTACAACATTACTTCCCAGTACAACTTGCCGGTGTTGATGTCAAGGATTTCTACCGGGCGATTAACAGTGTAGATAATACGTTCATTCGGATTGAAGCAGACGAGTTGACGTACAACCTCCATATTATTGTCCGCTATGAAATCGAGAAGCTAATCTTCAATGAAGGACTTGCCGTGAAGGATCTCCCGCAGGTCTGGAATGCCAAGTACCAGGAGTATCTGGGGATCACCCCTCCAACCGATGCGCTGGGCGTATTGCAGGACGTGCATTGGTCGGGTGGAGACTTCGGCTATTTTGCCTCCTATTCGCTTGGGAATATGTATGCCGCTCAGATTCTGAACACGCTCCGCAAAGAGCTGCCTACGTTCGATGAACTGGTTTCGTCCGGTAACCTGCTTCCTATTAAGGAATGGCTGACTGACAAAATTTATCGGTATGGACAAAGTTTAACGCCTTCACAGATTATTGAGCAAGTAACTGGCGAACCGCTGAACCCGGATTATCTGGCCGATTATCTGGAAGAGAAATACACAGCGCTCTATCAACTGTAAGCCATAAGACAGGCGCGGGGGTCATCCGGCAGAGTGGAATGGCACCCGCGGAACGGCTATAATAGAAGGAAACCGCAAAACGGAAGGATTTGGGTATGGCAAATACGTATACTTACAGTCGCCGGGAAGAGGTCGCAAATGCAATTACGCATGGAATCGGTACGGTCCTTAGTGTAGCCGCGCTGGTCCTGCTTGTTGTTTTTGCAAGTTTGAAGGGAACGGCTTGGCATGTGGTCAGTTTCTCCATTTATGGAACTACCATGCTGCTTCTGTATCTCAATTCAACATTGGTTCATAGCCTCAAAGAGGGTAAGGCGAAGGATTTGTTCGAATTTTTCGATCATTCCTCCATTTACTTGTTCATCGCGGGAACGTACACTCCGTTTCTGCTGGTAGCTATTCGAGGGACCCTTGGCTGGTCGTTGTTTGGCATTATTTGGGGAATTGCTGCTTTCGGTGTGTTCTTCAAGGCCTTTTTCGTCAAAAAGTTCCTGTTCATGTCCACCGTCTTTTACATTGCCATGGGCTGGCTGATCGTGATCGCCTGGAGCCCCTTGTCGGCTGTTGTGGCTAGTGGAGGGATGACACTGTTGGTCGCCGGCGGTATCTTGTATACCTTGGGGACGGTCTTCTATGTATGGCGTGGGTTCCCGTTCCATCATGCCGTCTGGCATGTCTTCGTGCTGGCAGGCAGTGTGACACACTTCTTCGCCGTGTTGATTTATTTGCTGCCCATCCGTTTATAAAGAGCAAAAATCGCATACATGGGGCACACATGGCAACAAATTTGCTTAAAGAAAAAGATGACAAGCAAAAAAGCTTGACATCTTTCTTTGTTTTGGGTAATATAAGGGACGTTGTGAAGCTGTAAAGTGTTTTTCCTTGACGAAGGGAGTGCCCTTAATGAGTCAGGAGAATAGGCTCGAGAAAACGAATCGAATCAACCTGCTTTTCGCTTTTTACGAACGGTTGCTTACGGATAAGCAGCAGACGTTCCTTAAATATTATTTTCACGATGATTTCTCCCTGGGTGAAATCGCCGCTGAGTTTGATATCAGCCGCCAGGCGGTGTACGAGCATATCAAGCGGGCGGAACAGGTTCTGGAGAATTATGAAGAGAAGCTCGGTTTGCTGGTGAAGCATGAGACCCGTAGCCGATATTTGGAAGAATTGCGCAGACTGCCGGATGATGGGATGCTGCCTGAGCAATATAAAGTGCGGTTCATGGACATTGTGGATCGTTTGCAGAGGTTAGAATAGCATGAAGGGAGGAACTGCATATGGCGTTTGAAGGTTTGACCGGAAGGTTGCAGAATGTATTCAGCAAGCTTCGCGGCAAGGGTAAGGTATCCGAAGATGATGTCAACGAAGCCATGCGCGAAGTGCGGCTGGCCCTGCTGGAAGCGGACGTTAACTTCAAGGTCGTCAAGGACTTTGTGTCCAAGGTGAAAGAGAAGTCCGTCGGCAAAGAAGTTATGGATAGCTTTACGCCCGGCATGGTCATTATCGACATCGTTAACAAAGAGCTGACTGAGCTGATGGGCGGAAGCCAGGCGAAGCTGGCCAAGTCGAACAAGCCACCGACCGTCATTATGATGGCGGGTCTACAAGGGGCAGGTAAGACTACCACTTCAGGCAAGCTGGCAAAATTGCTGCAGAAGGGCAATCACCGTCCGCTTCTGGTAGCGTGTGATATTTACCGCCCGGCAGCGATCAAGCAGCTTGAAGTGCTTGGTGAGCAGATCAAGGTTCCGGTGTTCTCGCTGGGAGACAAGATCAGCCCGGTAGAAATCGCTAAGCAAGGCCTACAGCATGCCAAGGACAACAACTTGGATTATGTCATCATCGATACCGCAGGCCGCCTGCATATTGATGAAGCGTTGATGGAAGAGCTGAAGCAGATTCACACGGCTTTGACTCCTGATGAAGTGTTGCTCGTCGTAGACGCCATGACAGGTCAGGATGCCGTTAACGTCGCAGATAGCTTCAACAAACAGCTTGAACTGACTGGTGTTGTGCTGACCAAGCTGGATGGTGACACCCGTGGTGGTGCGGCATTATCCGTCAAAGCTGTTACTGGCTGCCCGATCAAGTTCGCCGCGCTAGGCGAGAAGATCGATGCGCTGGAGCCGTTCCATCCGGAGCGGATGGCTTCTCGTATCCTGGGCATGGGCGACATGCTGTCGCTGATTGAGAAAGCCCAAGCGAACATTGATACAGAGAAAGCCAAGGAAATGGAACGTAAGATGCGTAATGCGGAATTTACGTTCGATGATTTCCTCGAGCAGATGGATCAGGTCAAGAAGCTTGGCCCGATCGACCAGATCCTCGGTATGCTCCCTGGAATGAATCAGGCCAAGGGCATCAAGGACCTCAAGGTCGATGACAAGCAGATGGACCGTGTCGAAGCCATTGTTCATTCCATGACTAAGGCTGAGAAACAGCAGCCTGAGATCATCAATCATAACCGTCGCAAACGGATTGCAGCCGGAAGCGGCACCTCAGTTGCTGAGGTTAACCGTCTCATCAAGCAATTCGACGAGATGCGTAAGATGATGAAGCAGTTCTCTGGTATGATGGGTGGCGGAGGCAAGGGCTCCAAGAAGAACGCCATGAAGCAGCTCAAAGCACTTGGCGGTAAAGGAATGAAGTTCCCTTTCCGTTAAAATGTGCCTTTGAACTTCATAATTATCCACAGTATAACGTAGGATAATTCTTCTGCTCTTAGTCTTTAATATTTTGACTTTAACTTTTGACTTTAATCTTTTGAACTTGTTGATTGTCCACAGTATAACGTAGAGACAATCAATGGTCTTCCTAGATACAGTTAGTAAACAAGCGTGTCCCGTAAGGGACGATAAGCGCTCATGCATCCCTCGTCCCTAGGTACCGCCAATTTGAACACCCACGCTAGTTGCACTTAGCAGGTGTCCAGAGGGTGCAACCCTTTGGGGCCCTCCCTTCCAAGGGAGGGTTTGGGAGGGATCGATACTTTTATAAGGAGGTGAATTTCGTGGCAGTACGTATTCGTCTGAAAAGAATGGGTGCACATAAAGCGCCTTTCTATCGTGTAGTGGTTTCCGATTCCCGGTCCCCTCGTGATGGTCGTTTCATCGAGGAAATCGGTTACTATAACCCGGTTGAACAACCGGCAGTAGTGAAGATCGATGAGGAAAAAGCTCTTAAATGGCTTCAAACAGGTGCGCAAGCATCCGACACCGTTCGCAACTTGCTTTCCAAAGCTGGTGTGTTGAAGAAGTTCCATGAGCTTAAGAATCAGAAATAATGACTGATTGCGAGGGTCCTCTATGGAAGAATTAGTTGGTGTTATTGCTAAGGCTTTAGTGGATCATCCAGAGGATGTGACCGTACGTATCGTGGAGAAGGATCACCTGATTGTCTATGAACTTTCCGTTCATCCTGATGATGTCGGCAAGGTCATCGGCAAGCAGGGTCGGATCGCCAAAGCGCTCCGTACCGTAGTCACATCTGCAGCAGTCAAGAGCGATAAGCGCGTAACCGTAGATATTTTATCTTAACAGATACGCACAAAGAGGGGCTAGGGATTGTATATCCCGGCTCCTTTTTGTTCAATTATATAAGAACGGATAAGTCTCACATGGTAAAGGAGAGGAATGTATGACCGAAGAATTAACCGTAGGCAGGCTTGTCAACACTCACGGCATTCGCGGGGAGATCAAGATTCTGTCCCATACGGATTTTCCGGATGTGCGGTTTGCACCTGGCAAGAAGCTAATTGTGATTCCTGCAGATGGCAGCCCTAAATTTGATGTGATCGTAGACAGCGCACGGGAGCACAAGGGCATGTATATTGTTAGCCTCAAAGGCTATACCAACATCAACCAGATCGAGAAGTACAAGGGAAGCATGCTTAAAGTGCCAAGCGATGATTTGGTAGAGCTGCCGGAGAACGAGTACTATTTTCACCAGATTGTAGGCTGTGACGTGTACACCGAAGACAATGACAGTCAGCCACTTGGGACAATCACTGAAATTCTTCAGCCTGGAGCCAATGACGTATGGGTGGTTAAGCCGCCGAAAGGACAGGATATCCTGATTCCAGTCATTAACGATGTGGTAGTGGATGTAGACATCGAGGCTAAGCGTATTAAAGTCCGTCTGATGGAAGGTCTACTTCCATGATCAGAATTGATGTGTTGACGCTCTTTCCTGAGATGTGCGAAGGCGTCTTCGGCACAAGCATTCTGGGGAAGGCTCGTGAGAAAGGAATTGTGTCGCTGAACGCGGTGAACTTCCGTGACTTCTCCGGCAATAAGCACAATACCGTGGATGACACACCGTATGGCGGAGGTGGAGGGATGGTACTGAAGCCCGATCCAATCTTCGCAGCGGTGGAACATGTGCTGGCAGAGTCCACTGGTTCTACAGTTGTATCATCTGAGCATGGGAATGCGGCGGAGCATTCTGCTGAGGGACACATGGACCAAGAAGGTATTAAACCTCGAATTATTCTTATGTGCCCGCAGGGCAAAACCTACACTCAGCAGATTGCCGAAGAATTGGCGCAGGAAGAACATCTGATCTTTATCTGCGGCCATTATGAGGGCTACGACGAGCGAATCCGTGAGCATCTGGTGACAGACGAGCTGTCCATTGGCGATTACGTACTGACTGGGGGAGAACTCCCGGCAATGACCGTTATTGATTCGATCGTTCGCTTGCAACCGGGAGCGCTAGGCAATGAGACCTCAGCGGTGAGTGATTCGTTCAGTACAGGATTGCTGGAGTACCCGCATTATACACGTCCAGCAGAGTTTCGTGGCTGGAAGGTGCCAGATATACTGCTCAGTGGTCATCATGCCAACATTGAAACTTGGCGGCGGGAGCAAGCCTTGCAGCGAACACTGGAACGTCGCCCGGATCTCTTAGAGACTGCAGAGCTTACAGCGAAAGATCGGAAGACCCTGGAGCGTCTGAAAAACGATGGTCAAGCCTGATTTGGAAAAAAGTTGCTCATATTTGTCATATTTAACGCCTCTTTAACGTATATATAACGTTGAGGAGGCGTTTTTTGTGATGTCCGTTTCTGAAAGCATCCTAATATCGTTTTTCTGAAAAATGATATAGAAGAATCACATCAAAAGGCCATTGTGCGTTGCAAGCTTATATTTGGGGTAATAAAGAGAGGTGCCGAAATAAACTATCCCGCTGAAGACGCAGCAAATTCAAGATAAGCGAAAGGAATGACTAAAGTGACTACGACTACGAATACGCAGAAAGAATTCAAGCAGACCGTGGACGATGTCCAGCAGCAAGCGGAGCCGCTCCGCACGGTGAACGATATTATCGATTTCTATACGAATCGAAAATCCTAAAGGAATGAATTCTTGTCCGCATAATCAACTCCCTTAGCATAGCAAAAAGATAAAACCATTAAGGCCAGACGATGATAATCGCTGCTTTAATGGTTTTATTAATATTACGGTATGTTTCTGTGCAAAACATCATAGCTTTTAGGGGCAACTTGTCTCTTGTTATTTATTAGCAAAAACAGTACTATTATTATACCTATGCAACACCAAACCAAGGAGGGGCTGGTTGTATGGCTAAAAAGAGCAGTCTGTTTATTAACGAAGGTGTGCTGCGCATCGCCATATTCATTATGCTGTCATCGCTTACGTATACCGTCCGCAACTATTCATGGGCAGTTACATTCCTCGTACTGCTGGCCATTTACTCGCTTGTAACAGGTGTGTTCAAGCTCTTTAAGAAGTCTTGAATAGGCTTACAAGAGCGTCGGTTAAACTTTTCAAGGCAGGTTGGGTACCGCTAACTAATCTGCTCTTCGTTTAATTCATCAAGGCTCGTATCCTGGAGATATACTTTAAAACCAAAAGCAGCACCGCTCAGGCTACGAAACCTGAAAGGTGCTGCTTTCTTCTTCTTCTGAAATCGGAGTAACAGGATTTGAACCTGCGACCTCGCCCACCCCAAGGGCGTGCGCTACCAGGCTGCGCTATACCCCGGCAAATGTAGTTTGCTCGGCAATAAGAAAAATGCTCTCAGATATATCCAAATATTTGTAATCCATAAACTATATATAACCCAAAATCGCTTATCGTTCAAGTGAAAAATGAAATATAGAGCAGATGTTTTTGAGTGCTATGTAAACGCTAACAATATGAATCTAGTATTGATAAATTGTTAATAAATAGTGTTGGATATTTTACAAAGGCTGTGCTATACTCTTGGCACAAGGAAAGGAGGTGCGTTCACATCAAGCATGACATGTTGAGCGTATCCCTTACCCGGACCAACGGCTAATATCATTAGCTTTGGTGGCGCGGGATACGGATCAAAGTTTTAAACTAGCGCCTCGGGTAGAAAGACCGTCTTCGGACGGTCTTTTTTTATGTTTTCTACTTATATTTAGTGCTACCTTGTCTTCCGACACCTGTCACTTCGCCGTTACCGGCTGATCCCTCCCCTCATAAAATACACTACTACGAATGAGGAGGAGTTATTTGGTGGAGGCTTATCATAACTGTTTGCGCTGCATGAATAGACGCGTGCGAATTATGACTGTAGATGGACAACGGCATGAGGGAGTTATCGTGAATGTAGACCGAAACAATGTCTATTTAAAAAGAGACGGCGGAGCTGAAAGGGTGCAGACTTCAGCATTTTTCGGAAATCCTTTTGCTGCCAATGATATTTTGGTCCTGAGCTTATTTACGCTGCTCGCTATCGCGCTGGTATAAGGAATTAGGCTGCAAAAGACCGCCCCTTGTAATGAGTGGCGGTCTTTTGCAACTGCTTAGCAGCATATGGTCAGAGAGCTGCAGGGGCCTCATAGCCCGAGTTAATGTTACTTGTGAACGGTTATTGCGCCAATATCAGAGCTTAGGGAGACCAGCGGCCCGCCGTTACCCACCGTGCTCTTGCCTTTGGCAGCTCCTTTGATCTGTCCGATCTCACTGGCGGTCTCGAGACTATAGTTCAAACCTTCGGCCAGGGTAGCTGTAATGGCTCCGACATCCGTCTTGGCTTTCAGGCTGCTTCCTTCGTTGAGGGCGGCTATGTTCAGAGTAATGCTCCCTGTATCGGACTCAATGGTGGATTTGCCGGCAATTGTAGCATCGCTAATGTGGATAGCTCCTACGTCGGTGCTCACCCGGTACGTTCCTTGCAAACCGCTCAGCTGGATTTCACCGACATCGTTGGACACCTGATACATATCTACGCTCTTTGGAACCTCAATGACATAATCAATGCTGAAATCAGAAGAGCCGTACTTGCGCTGTGCCCAGCTCCACAGATCTTTCTTGGGAGCGTCTTTGGCATGGGTGGAGATGATTAGTTTATCCCCGCTGGTCTGAACAGAAACCTCGGCGTTGTCGAGTATTTCCTGACGTTCTTGCTCGCTGTTGAAGTTTTTATAGGACTGAACCGTGGCCTTTACGTTGATTCGATCTCCGCCAACGGCCCTAACCGCTATGGCACCTACGGAATTTTCGATACTAAGCGCGGATGCAGACCCGATTGTCTGAGAGACTTGTAGTTCCTTACTTATGCTGCCTTCCTTGAAGCCTGCCACGACTTTATCTGCTGTGTCCTGTGCGGCTTGTGTAACAGCTGCTGCGGCTTGGCCCAGTCCTTGCTTCACAGCCTCACCAAGGTCTTGTTCCACGCCATCCGACCGGGATTGTTCCGATTCCTGGTTTACTTTGGCTTTGCCGGGCAACTCTGTGCATCCCGCCAGTAATGTTAAGGATACAACGGCGAGTGCTGCGATTATTTTTGGGCTATTCTTTTTCATATGTATGGCTTCCCCCCTGAAAATTGTAAAGACCCTGCACTGCTAATTCGCTCATTGAATACGTACTATAATTAGTATAACTGTTATGGGAATTTATTGAAAACAGGCTACAGGCGGGTTGCGATACTAGACCTAAGACTAGGCCTGGGACCTCATCTGTATTTGAGCTTTTAAATGTGATAAAATCAGTTCATATGAAGCTTAGCTGCGGGTTCATCCAAAACAATTCAGGGAGGGAATGGCGAATGGCTTATATTGTTGGCCTTATTGTTTTGCTGGTGTTGACCGGGATGTATGTTATATTCCTGAAGCGAACGGCCAAACGCCAGAACGAGCGCAGTGGAATGAACAGCAAGGTCATCTCAATGGAAAGCCACCGCAGAGCGAAGCAGACCTCCGGCGAACAGCTATGCTCCTCCTGCAAAAAGAAAAACGGTAAGCTGATCTTTTATGCCCAAGATAATGGAACTGTAGTCGGATTATGCAAGGATTGCAAAGCTCAGGCCAAGAAACGTGACATGCTGCCGCTTTAATTTTCAAAAAAAGTTTATCTTTTTGTTGAAATAGCCCGTCTTTTATGATAATATTATTTTTGTTGTGTGGAATACGGTGGTCCGCTGTCGATAATGAGGGAGAGCCAAGATCTCTCCGGAAGAGGCATGAACACCTGTACGGAAGGAGGAAGTCCTTAATGAGTATCCTACAAGAAATTACCCAAGAGCAACTTCGCAAAGATATCCCGAGTTTTCGCCCGGGTGACACTTTGAAAGTGCACGTAAAAGTTATCGAGGGAACTCGTGAGCGTATCCAGTTGTTCGAAGGCGTTGTAATCAAACGTCGCGGCGGTGGAATCAGTGAGACTTTTACGGTTCGTAAAATTTCTTACGGTGTTGGTGTGGAAAGAACATTCCCTATCAACTCGCCTAAACTCGAGAAAATCGAAGTGGCTCGTCGCGGTAAAGTTCGTCGTGCGAAGCTGTACTATCTTCGTGAACTGCGCGGTAAAGCTGCGAGAATTAAAGAAATCCGTCGCTAGAATTAGTGACAAAGGGAAGGGGCTTGAATTCAAGCTCCTTTCGTTTTACCATGAGAGTATTAAGCGTGGGGATTTTCAGGCTGTTTCCTGAGATTACAGGGAGAATAATCATTTAGGATGGATTCGGCAGCATTTCAAAGAGACACTCTGTCTGGCTGGAGTACTCTCATTCAATTTGTATACAATGCATCAGAGATATAGAGCGCTGGGGATCGGCTTCTCCGAAAAGGCCTCCTGAAGGAGTAACTATGGAGGGGTTTTTGGCAGGAGTTTTTTTGTGTTGTATAGTTAGTGTAGCATAAAGAGAGGATGGTGAACTATGCAGCAGGATTTGCAGCAGGGTCAAGGGGAGTCCGAAGAGTCCACTCGGCAGAACCCACCCAAGCAGAAAAATGAGGTATTGGAATGGATTAAGGCAATAGCGATTGCATTAGTTCTGGTTATTCTGATCCGCTGGCTTTTGTTCAAGCCGTTTATTGTAGACGGACCTTCCATGCGGCCTAATTTTCACACCGGTGAGCGGGTAATCGTCAATGAGATACTGTACGACATTCGTTCTCCGCAGCGGGGAGAAGTCATTGTGTTCCACGTTCCATCCGAAGGTCGCGACTTTATTAAGCGTGTAATCGGGGTGGCCGGTGATACGGTGAAGGTTGAAGGGGATGTCGTTACAGTTAACGGCAAGCCTGTGAATGAAACCTACATTCAGGGTGCTATTGATGCGGCACATAAGAATAATACGCTGTACAATAATAAGAACTTCCCTAATGAAGATTTTACCGACGGTACGGTACCTGAGGGCCATGTCTTCGTAATGGGAGATAACCGTTCAGACAGCACAGATAGCCGAATGATTGGTTATGTGCCGCTGGGTGATATTGTAGGCCGTGCGGATCTAATCTTCTGGCCGGTGAAGGATATTACCTGGATTAATCATTAAAAAGAATGACACAGAGATGAATCAAAGGAGGTGACGGCAATGGCCATTCAATGGTTTCCTGGTCATATGACGAAGGCTAGACGACAAATCGAAGATAAGCTGAAGCTAATTGATGTGGCGATAGAGCTGCTCGATTCCCGTCTGCCGCTTTCCAGCCGCAATCCGATGATTGACGATATTTTGCGGGATAAGCCCAGATTGATTATTTTGAACAAAGCAGACTTAGCCGATCCTGAGGCGACACGGAAATGGCTGGAGTATTTCAAGGCGCAGGGGCACGTAGCTTATCCTGTGGATGCTTCTACCGGAACAGGTGTCAAGGATATCCCTGAGCAGGTCAAGCTGCTGCTGAAAGAAAAGATTGATCGTCAGATTGCCAAAGGGATGAACCCGCGTCCGATGCGTGCACTGATCGTCGGTATTCCCAATGTCGGCAAGTCTACTCTGATTAACCGGATGGCAGGACGTAATATTGCTGCTACTGGAGATCGTCCTGGTGTAACTAAAGGGCAGCAGTGGATCAAAACAGGCGGAAATCTGGAACTTCTGGATACCCCTGGTATTCTGTGGCCTAAATTCGAGGACCAGAATGTTGGTTATCGTCTCGCAGTAACAGGGGCAATCAAGGAAGAAATCCTGAATGTCGAAGACATTGCTTTTTATGCGGTGAAGTATCTGGTGAAGGATTATGGTTCCAGATTCAAGGAGCGGTTCGGCGTAACCAAGCTTCCAGAGGATCTGGAGAATCCTGATGAGATTGTAGCCGTGATGGAAGCCGTCGGACGTAAGCGCGGTTGTCTGGTTAGCGGCGGCAGGGTTGATCTGGAAAAGGCTTCCCGTACGCTGCTGCACGAACTTCGTGCCGGCAAGCTCGGACGATTCACGTTGGAAGTGCCGGAAGACCAAGGTAGCTTGCAAATATAGAAGACCGGGTATGGACGAGCCATCCGCTTAGCGGGTGGCTTTTTTTGATCCATTTGTTTGGGGATGGTTCAACATGTAGGCTGACTTTTTATAAGGATTCCAAGGAGATGCTGTATTATTTTATAGGTTTTCGCAAGGGTAATCCTGTGTTAAGCTGGCTTAAAAGAAGAGCAGGCAGTTATTTTTTTATAATATTAATAGAATAGATGACTGGTGGGTGTAGAAGCGTGAGTATCGATATGTTGCTGTATGAAAAGGAAGGCTGGGAGCAGTCGTATCAGCGGATTGCTGGTGTAGATGAAGTAGGAAGGGGCTGTCTGTTCGGGGACGTCGTCGCTGCGGCGGTAATTCTGCCGGAAGGGCTGATCATTGAAGGTGTGGATGATTCCAAGAAACTGTCAGCGAAGAAGAGAGATGCTCTGTTTGAGCTAATTATGGAGCAGGCGCTGGCGGTTGGTGTAGGTCATGTGGATGCTACCGTTATAGATGAGATTAACATTAAACAGGCGTCCAGACTGGCGATGAGAAAAGCGGTGGAGGGTCTGAACCACTCCCCTGATTATATGCTGGTTGATGCAGAAAAGGTAGATCTGCCGCTGCCGCAGCGGGCCATAATCAAAGGGGATGCCAACAGTCAATCCATTGCCGCAGCTTCCATCGTAGCGAAAGTGACGCGGGACAGGTTGTGTGAAGGTTTGTGGGAAGAATTATACCCGAACTACGGCATCGCGATACATAAAGGTTATGCGACCAAGCTGCATCGTGAACAGATTACAGCGCTCGGTCCGACACCGATGCACCGGCGCAGTTTTATCGGTAGAATTTTGGCAGAGCAGCAGACGCTGTTCTAGTTGGTCATGAGCCCGGCAGTTTGTTCTTATAAAAGAATGATTTTTTCCGATATATATGTAAAAGAACAACTGGAGGAGGGCAAAAGATGAATATCGGTTCATTGATCCGTGGGCTGCTTGGTGACAGCAAGCCGGGTGAGCCCAAGTCTGTGGAATTAAAGGAAGGCCAGGTTGTTCGCGGTGTGGTTCTAAGCGTATCCGATTCGGGAAAAGAGGCTGTGGTGCAAATTCAAGGTGCCCCTGTCCGGGCGGAGCTGGAATCACCGCTACAACCGGGGCAGACGTTGAATCTGCAAGTAGCTCCTCCTGGAGAAAACGGATTGCCGGTTCTAAAGCCGGTCTCCCCTGGGCAAACGACTGTCCCGCAGAGTATGGGTGAGGCATTGGAATCGCTTGGATTAAGTGATGCAAAAGCTGGACGGGAGATTGTACTGGCGATGCAGTCCGGAGGTCTGGCATTAACGAAGGAAACGGCTGCAAAGCTGAATATGATCATGAATGCCAAGCCACCCGGTGTTCCTGCAGAACAGTGGCTGGAAGCGGCGGTGATCTCTGTCAAAAGAGGACTGCCGGTTACGGCTGAAAGTGTGAGAGGGCTGCAGCAGGCCGTGTTTGGTCCTCCATTGCATCAATTGTTGTCATCGCTTGAGGAACAATTGAACCTGTGGGCAGAACAGGGGGCTGGCAAAGCGGGAGCAGATGGCAAGGGATCGGCGGTTTCGCCAAACCCAGGAACTGCGAACGGTATGAATGCAACCCCGGCATCCGTTGGTAACTCTCAGCTGGAGGGAGGAGCTTCCCAAGGCAAAAATGCGGGTACAGCCGCCATACCAGTTGCAGACAATGGGGCTGGCAAAGGGAATGGACCCGTCGGAACAACGGGTGCTTCAGCTAACGTTGAAAATGTCAATAATTCGAGCGCTTCGGGAACGACGGGAACTGGAGTGAATTCAGCGGGTACAAGTCACGGCGGAGGTTCCATAGGCAGTTCTGTGCCGGTGAATGTGAATGGTGGCGTTAATCCCGATAGCAGCGGAGGGACCGTACCGGTAGATGCGGATCAAGCATCTACATTGATGGGTGCTGCCTCTATGGAAGGTGAAGAGGAGAGCCAGGTGGGCAATGTTGTTAGAGGCAATGAAGCATCCGTGTCAAAAGCGTCAGCAGCCGCGTCTTCTGCCGGGGCAGAGGCAGTTGGTGCCGCCGGAGAAGAGGCGGCACCGAATAGCTCCGCCAGAACCGTCAGCTTGCCTGCTGAGTCTGCAGCAGGCAAGCTGACGGCCGGACCGACAGAGCCGTCCGGCACTGCCCTGCTCGCGAAGCTGCAGGGCGTACTGTCCGAGCTGCGCAGCACGCTGCCGCAGCTCACAGCTGCCCCGCCAGCTAGCGCGGCGGGCGCTCCCCAGGCCCCTGCGGCTGATACGCCGCTGGGGCAGATCGCTCCGCCTCCAGCTGCGGCGGGGCAAGAGCCCGCGCTGGCAGCGCCGCGCGGGGAACAGCATGCTGCGGCAGTGACGCCGCAGCCGGGCACCGCCCTGGCCCACGACAGTGAGTCGTGGGTGGGGCGGGTGCTGAAGCTGCTCGGTGCGGAGCACGAGCAGCAGGCCGTCCGCGGCAGCGGCGCAGCCGCCGCGGAGGTGCGCCCCGCGGCCGTGCCTCTGGCGGCCGCGGGAGGGCGTGAAGCCCAGCTGCCGCAGGCTGCGCTGGGCGGGGCGTCCGGCGCCGGACATGACGGCGCCGAGACGCTCAAGGGCGTGCTGCTGCAGGTAATGGGCAGCAGCGAGGTTCCGCCCGCGGTCAAGGAAGCCGCGGGCCAATTAGTTCAGCAGCTGACCGGGCAACAGCTGCTGCTAAATACAGACCGAACGGCTCCATTTGCCCAAGTGACCTTGTTTCTGCCCCTTCATGGGCAAGATGGGCAAGAGACAGCCTCTGTCCATATTCAATCAAGACGGGGACGCAAGGGGGAACTGGATGCGGCGAACTGCCGGCTCTGGTTCGATCTGGATATGAAGCAGCTCGGGCAGACTCTGGTGGACGTGCAGGTGGTGAATCGTATTGTCAGCCTGAAGATGCACAACAACCATCCGGCGGTGCTGGAATTGCTGGAGCAGCGGCGTGATGATATCGGGGCGGCTGTCGAGTCGATAGGCTACCAGTTATTGTCTTTAAAAACAGAGCCGTTACCGGAGAAGAGCTTGACTGACAATTCGGATAGTAGCAGCAAGCTGGCTGACTATGTCCCGGATTCGTACAAAGGAGTAGATTACCGTATATGAATGAGCCTGAGAATGAAATCCGGCAAAATTTTAAAAAGGCAGTTGCGCTGAAATATTCCCCTGATCAGGCCGAGGCTCCAGTCGTGGTCGCCAAGGGACAGGGCGTTGTTGCGGATATCATTCTTCAGAAGGCCAAGGAGAGCGGTGTAGTTATCCAGGAGGATGCGGCGCTGGTTGAGGTACTCTCCAAGCTGGATCTGGATCAGCAGATTCCACCCGAACTGTATCAGTTGGTGGCGGAGATATTAAGCTTTGTCTACCAGAGCGACCGTGCTGCATCGGAGCTGGATCTATAATGGAGAACGGTGCTTCAGGAATACCTTATAACCGCAAGCAAAAGGGTGCCGCTGCCGAGGCGGCGGCGGTGTATTACTTGTCCTCCCGGGGATACATCATTGTAGAGCGCAATTGGCGCTGCAGAAGTGGTGAGATAGACATCATAGCAGAGCACGAGGGTAGCCTGGTTTTTGTAGAGGTCAGAAGCCGAAGTGGAACGCTACGGCAGGGCACACCAGAAGAATCGGTCAATGGTCGCAAGATACAACAGGTACGCAATATGGCACTAATTTATCTGCATATGACAGGCCAGGAGGAGCGACGGATCTTGTTTGACGTGATCGCTGTTTGGTTGCAGGAAGATCTTAGCGTAGCTTCCATGACCCATATCCGTGGGGCGTTTTAACAAGGCTTGTTTCCCGGTTACATCAAGAAGCCTTTCCGGAGCCTCTGCACAGGTGGGTCATTTCTGAAAAGAAATGGGTAAACATTAGTGTAACTTTTCATTAGCACCACGAGGAGGGCTTCCCATTGAAGAACCAGCCACTAGAGATACAGGTGAATTTTGCATGTCAGCATTGCGGACAGAAGCTCGAAGCGAAATTGGGTGCGGAGCCAATGTCAATTGTCTGTTGTAGTCAGTGCAACAAGACCTTTACCGTCATGCGGCCGGCCATTTCCGAAGAAATACTGATTGATTGGGAGAATGAAGCCCTGTTTCAGAAAATACGCGCCGAGAAGACCCAGAGCAGTAATAGCAGTCTTTTGGCATTGATTATAAGAGTTATAGAATTGCTGACATGGCGGGACAAGGGTAATGGACAGGTAGAAGCCATTAAGGAAATGCGGAGCTGGCTGATCGAGAATGAAAGGGTACCTCCTTTGGAAGAATTAATTCAGATGGATATGCAAGACCGGATGAACAGGCGGGATTTTGGAAAATAACCGGCAGAACCTAGATTTATTCAGGAAAGAGGATGGATGATGGCAAAAGTATTTTTTACCTCTGATCATCATTTTGGTCATAAACTGATTATTGACTTTGAGTCCCGGCCGTTTGCTGATGTCACCCAAATGAATGAGAGTATGATCGCAAGCTGGAATACTGTCGTCGCTCCGGAAGACAAGGTGTTTCATCTGGGAGACTTTTCTTTTCTTAACAAAGAAGATACCAGCAGCATTGTTGCCCGGTTGAACGGTTACAAAACCCTCATTTTAGGTAACCATGACCGTGGACGAAGCCGCGATTGGTGGTTGGAGACGGGATTCCATGAAGTTAGCGAATATCCGATCATCTATAAGGACTTCTTCTTTCTCTCCCATGAACCGATGTACATGAACAAGCATATGCCTTACGTAAATGTGCACGGTCATATTCATGGGCAGAAATATGAAGGGAAAAATCATTTCAATATATGTGTAGAACACTGGGATTATCTCCCGCTTTCCTTTGAACAGATTAGAGATTCTGTTGTGGTTAGCGAAGAAGGATAATGACGAAGTGGTTTGCATATTTATGCAAGTTTGAGCCTTTTTACATGGGTGTGAGGGATGTTAAACGGGACAACCTTCAGAAGCAGATTGCTTAAGGACAGCAATTGAATTTATAATGAACCTTAACCATGAAATTCATAGGATTTACCGGAAAATTAGGAAGCACCTATTTTCTTGAAACGATAGCGCCTGTTAAGGGCATATTTCAAGAGGAGAGGTGTTTTTGTTATGTACGGAAAGATTTATAGTGCCTGTTTGTATGGAATAGAAGGCATCATGATTGGCGTTGAGATCGATATTGCGGATGGATTACCCCAAACTACCATCATCGGATTACCTGATTCAGCAATTCGTGAAGCCGTGGAACGTGTACGTGCTGCTGTCAAAAATTGCGGGTATCGCTATCCTCAGCAGCGAATCACGATTAATCTGGCCCCGGCGGATCTGCGCAAAGAAGGTTCAGCCTTTGATCTGGCAATAGCAATCGGCATTCTGAGTACGAGCGGTCAGCTTGTTATGCCCGCAGCATCAGAAATGCTGTTGCTTGGCGAACTTGCGCTTGATGGAAGCATAAGACCAGTGAACGGCGTGCTGCCTATGGTTGAGGCGGCGCGTAGCGCCGGTTTTCGGTCCGTGCTGCTGCCCCGGGTCAACGCGCCAGAAGCCGCGCTAATCAGTGGAATGACTATTTACGCTGCTGACCATCTGCGAGAAATCCCTGAACCGGATACAGGAGAGAGTGCCCTGATTAAGAGAAGTGCACAGATTAAGAGAAGTACGCAGATTCAGCAGACCCGTTCAGCCAGGGACAAGCAATATACTGATTTAATGACCACCGCACAATGCAATAATCATTACGACACAGACACAGACACAGACACAGACACAGACACAGACACAGACACAGACACAGACACAGACACAGGCAATATAGTTCACTCCAGAGGGGGTGCTCCCCAAGCAGAGCTTCCTTTTCCCGTAACCGTAGTTAATGGTCCTGTTGTAAGAGAACGCCCGCCAACAAAGGCGCTTTCTCTGGAGCATCTTAAATATACTCCCCGCAACCTCTCTTCCCGCGACTCTGGAATAACAGAGAATGAAATGACTGAGGATTACAGTGATGTGCTGGGACAACAGCATGTCAAACGCGCGCTGATCATCGCAGCCGCTGGGATGCACAACATTATGCTTATGGGCCCTCCAGGGACAGGGAAAACCATGCTGATTAAGCGGTTGCCGGGTATTCTGCCATCCTTGAATGAACGGGAAGCGCTGGAGGTGACAAAAATTTTCAGTGCCGCCGGAAAGCTAAAGGATGCCGGAAACGGGCTACTTCGAACCCGTCCGTTCCGCTCTCCGCATCATACGATTTCGGCGGCAGGTCTGATCGGCGGCGGGGGCACGCCAAAGCCGGGTGAAGTCAGCCTTGCTCACCGCGGAATTCTGTTTCTGGACGAACTTCCCGAGTTCTCGCGAAATGTGCTTGAAGTGCTACGGCAACCGCTGGAAGATGGGGTGGTCACGATAAGCCGGGCACGGGCGGCTTTTACTTTTCCAGCTCGTGTGATGCTGGCCGCATCGATGAATCCGTGCAGTTGCGGCTTTCTCGGAAGCGGGAATCCACAGCAAGTATGCACGTGCAGCCCAGCCAAGATTGCAGCTTACCGGGCCAGGATTTCGGGGCCGCTGCTGGATCGAATTGATCTGCAAGTGGAGGTGCCACGTCCAAGAGAATGGGAACGGCAGGGACATGTACAGTCTTCCGCCGAGATGCGTGCTGAAGTGGCTGCAGCCCAAGCCATTCAGGCAGAGCGATACAAGCGGCTACCGATCTCATGGAACAGCGAATTATCCGGCGCTGCCTTGCGCCGGTATGCCAAGCTAAGTCCGGCAAGTTCAGTGATACTATATGACATTCTGGAGAGTCTCGGGCTCAGTATGCGTGCGCACGACCGGATCATCAAGCTAGCCCGAACAATCGCTGATCTGGCCGGAGCATCGGACATAGGATCAAATCACATCGCCGAAGCGGTTCAATACCGCAACTTGGACCGGCAGGTGACGGCCTTGGAATAACAATGGAGAGGAAGATTCCTAATTATAAGTTATTGACTTGACTATATTAAGTGAAATTAAGATTCAAACAGAAGATCAGGTGATTCTAAGATACTCTTAATTATTCCGGTTTCTATCCAGTAGCTTGTGCAGTTAGGGCTTTAGGGCGCAAACCACTCCTCCCCTTTACCAGGCGTTTTAACAGTGAAAAAAATTCTACCTCCCAATTAAGTGCAATTCTGTACCTTATTTTTCTTGAATATAGGCATAAAAAGAAAATAAGGGCATTTTTGTATCTTAATTTTCGGAAAAGTACGCTGAACGGGGGATTCTGGAAGATTTAAGGTACAATATTGCACTTAATTCCCGCTAAGACTTAGCTGCAGGGTATTTAAGGTACAAAAATGCCGTTAATTGCATTTCGGGAATAACTTCTAGGCTTTGTTTGTTATTTTAATGCGTTCTATATAGAACGCAACCGGAAGTCGAAGCATTCTACTGAAGTGACGAGCGAGCTTTACGTTCGGATCTTTAAGTTCTCCTTATAAAGCAAGAAAAAGACTCAACAACAACATTGCTTTCCAAAGGAACTGGTCAAACCATCTACATAACAGTAACCCCTTCCCGTAGGCTGGGGTTTATTTATGGGAGCGAACGGACTGTATAGCCGCTAATGTTCACATGAAGTTGTCATGAAAGATGGAGCGGACTCAGATAACGTTGTTTCCTACAAAACAGCGAAAGCTGAACCGGATTTCTATCCATAGCATCTCTGGAGTCCGTTATCTTTCTAAATGGCTGGATGTATGGGCAATAAGGACTCTGGAGTCCGCTCCTTAACTAAGCAAGCAATGATTTTGCAGTCGTGACGCGAAAAAAACCCCTCATTATAATTGAGGCCACTGAAAAAGACTCTACAAAAAATACACGAGAAAAACGAGCCTCTAGAATGGCTTCTACGGCTCGTTTCGCGTTCCGGGAATCATATTTGACCCCCTGAAATTGTTGTGCTTCGATAAAACAATTAGTTTTTCAGTGGCCTCTTCCAATTACTGGATTTATCAATCAAGCATGTAGTCCAGTATTATTTTAAGAAGTGCACTTTAGGCGCCCTAGAGTGTCTTCTGTTATTTATGGCTTAGTTAAGGGCAGAAACATCTTTTTCGAATGCCTGCATGTACTGCTTGAGCTTGCCGTTATCCAGTTTATTGCTAGAATCGTTGGCCTTTGGAGGATTAGACTGCAGATGCTTATACAAGAGATCCACTTCAGCAGATAATTTTCCCCAAGTATTTTTAACCGAGCTGTATTCGTCGGAAAGAGATTGTATGTATTTATCGTACTCCGATTTTTTGTCGATGGCTTTCCCTAATTGCTCCATTGTAAAATCAATATCCAGGCTTTCACCTGTACTGCTTGTTCCGTCGGCGAGGTACCAGCTTATATCAACAAATCCAGTATTCCAAATGTCTGAAACAATAAAATTTTGAATTTCTTGAAGTGTAGCTTTAGGATCGGTAGCAGAATTCTCTACAGAAGAGTTCTCAGGAATTGGGTGCTTAAATTCTTTCCTAACTACATCAAATGTTTGCTTGTCCGTAGCACTTGTAACCCAAACTATTTTTTCGTCTACGAACAGGACGATTATTTCACTGTTAGGAAGGGATGATTTTGTTCCTTCTATTAGGACGACCTTGTTTTTCTTGCCTTCCTTGTCTTTATAATCTTGCGATTCAAGGACTTTGGGGTCTTGAAGCTTTGAAGATTCGGGGACCTCTTTAGCTGCAAGTAATTGGAATATCGGTTGGGCCTCCGTGTGGATATTGTCAGTTATGAATACTTTCTTGGCTTCAGGATCAGTTCCGTTCATAAAGACATTAACATATTCAAGAGCAGTCTTTTCATATGCATTTAGTTTCTTCTTTTTTTTTGAATCTGTAGCAACGGTGTTTTTATTTGTGTTAGAATCTGTATTTGCTTTAGAATTTGTGTTTATGTTTGTATTCGAAGCTTTACCGTCAGAAGAGCTACAGCCGGATAACAAAGTTGCCGTAATAATAATGCCTAGAGCCAGTTGTTTTTTAGAAATCTTAATTACCCCCTCAAAATATTAATTAATAAAAGTATAATTATAGAATTAGATGTTAATATTACCTTTCTGCTGTTGATATCCAAATTATACGATGGGTAATGTATAAGGTTTCGTAAATTTAGCAGAAGGCAGTGAACAGTATGCTTTCGATAATTAGACAACAAGGAATCTGAAAATACTAAATCGAATAAGAAAGATATATTAATCAATGCATGGTTCTTTAAGACAGATCAAACTTTCGATACCATGAGAGCTATGAAAATTACCGCGTAGGATGGAGTGATGCTGTACATGGAATGTTTAGGATGTAGAATCGCTAACGGTATTGAACCCAACTTGAATATTGTTTATGAAAATGAACTTATTACTTGTGTGCTTGATATTGCTCCATTTAATGAAGGACATACTCTAATCCTCCCCAAAAAGCATTATAGGGATGTCGAAGAGATGGAGTCAGAGACTGCTTATGCTATCATGGATGCTTCGAAAAAACTTTCAATTGCCTTGAAAAGTTTGTTTAAACCTGACGGTATAAGGATTTGTCAAGATGGAGGAAAATTTACGACCTTACCCATTACCATATGCATCTGATTCCAAGGTACGAAGGTGATCGATTTACCTGGGGTGAACCATTACATCCACATGGTGCTGAGAAACGATTAAGCCAAACCAAAGAAAAAATTCTCAAGGAATTAAGTGAGAAATGAAGGGGGAATCAACATTGTAGTTAAAGGTAGCTAATAAAGAGTCTAGAGGCGTAACTCTGAAACGCAAAAACAGCCACCCGGCACTCCGGGTGGCTTGTTTGTATCGCGCTGATTCCAAGCGTATAAGGCATATTACATAACAGAGGCAAAGATTAATTTTTTTGAAGAGGTGCGGTAGATAAGTCCAGCTTGCTTACAGTACGTTCAATTCCACTGCAATATTACCGCGGGTAGCGCGGGAGTAAGGACAGGCACCGTGAGCGGCTTCTACAAGAGAAACTGCGGTGTCGTGGTCAACACCTTTTACAAGGACATCCAGTTTGACAGCAATGCCGAAGCCGCCATCTTCCACTTTGCCTAAGCTCACAGTTGCAGTGACTTCGCTGCCTTCGATTTTTACTTTACCCAGTCGTGCCACCATGTTCAGCGCGCTGTCGAAACAAGCCGAATATCCTGCAGCGAACAGTTGCTCAGGATTAGTTCCTTCACCTCCAGCACCGCCCAATTCACGTGGTGTGCTGATATTCAAGTTAAGCTTTGGAGTTTCGGATTCGATGTAGCCGTTTCTTCCACCCACCGCTTTTACTGTTGTTTCATACATTTTTTGTTGGATAGTCATCATTATAAATCTCTCCGTTCCGTTATTTATATATTGTACACAATTTAATTTAACACAAATAAAATAATAGTCAAACTATTTTTTGCAATAATTATGATATCGAGAGTGATTTATGATAAAATAGTTCTATAAGGTGGGTGAAGAGATATGCAAGAAAAGTCAACAAACACCGAGCTTTTGCTCGATAATCATCTATGTTTTACCATTTATGCCTGTTCACGTGAGATAACGAAGCTGTATCAGCCTTATCTCGACAAAATAGGCGTGACGTATTCGCAATACCTCGTAATGATCGTGTTATGGGAACGAGAACAATGCACGGTGAAGGAACTGGGTGAAGCTCTGTTTTTGGACTCCGGCACGCTGACACCACTCCTGAAGCGTCTTCAGGCGGCAGGGCTTATTTTGCGGGAGCGTTCGCTTCAGGATGAGCGCAAGGTACTCATTTCCCTGACACCGCTCGGATGGGATTTGCAGAAGGAAGCAGCTTGTATTCCAAGTAAAATGATGGAAGGTACAGACATGTCCGAGAAAGAACTGGGAGACCTTCTGGTTCAGTTCAAAGATCTGCTGGGGCGTGTTCATAGTGCGAATACGAGTGCATCCAAGAAATAGTAGCGGAATGAAGTCAAGATGATTGTTCGCATTCCGGCATGAAACCAAGCGAAAATGTGTGTATAAATTATGAATTATTTTAAGGAAAGCGTTTCAAAAACGTGTTACAATATTCTGGGTTTCCTTTTTGGGCATATAGGTTATATGTAAGCTAAGTCTTAGATGAGACCTTATGTTTCCCGCAGAAACGCGAGCCGTCCATATGGGCGGTTGATCCGTTTCTACCTGCTCCGGGCAAGTGAACTGTTGTACCGGCCTGAACCCGGGCATCGCGGCAATCAAAACGGAAAGCGGAATGACTGCAGGCTGCCTGCTCGGTCACCGCAACACTTTAGGAGGCTTCCGGAATGAATATCCACGAGTATCAGGGAAAAGAAGTGCTTAAGAAGTACGGCGTAGCCGTACCGAACGGAAAAGTAGCTTATACGGTGGAAGAAGCGGTCGCAGCCGCAGAATCACTGAGCACCCCGGTGGTAGTTGTGAAAGCTCAGATTCATGCAGGTGGACGCGGCAAAGCTGGCGGCGTGAAGGTGGCCAAGAATTTGGATGAGGTTCGCAGCTATGCTGCTGAGATTCTCGGCAAGACACTTGTCACTCATCAGACCGGCCCGGAAGGTAAAGTGGTGAAACGGCTCCTCATCGAAGAGGGCTGCCAAATTGTGAAGGAATATTATATCGGACTTGTTGTGGACCGCGGAACTGGCCGCGTCGTAATGATGGCTTCCGAGGAGGGCGGAACGGAGATTGAAGAAGTTGCCGCTACACATCCCGAGAAGATTTTTAAGGAAATTATTGATCCGGCAGTAGGGCTTCAGACCTTTCAGGCCCGTAAACTTGCATACAGCATAGCCATTCCGAGCGAATTGGTAAATAAAGCCGTCAAGTTCATGCAAGCGCTATATTTGGCTTTTGTGGATAAGGATTGCTCCATTGCGGAGATCAACCCGCTGGTCGTTACAGGTGACGGAAATGTTATGGCGCTGGATGCCAAACTGAATTTTGATTCCAACGCTCTGTTCCGCCATAAGGACATTCTGGAGCTTCGTGATCTGGAGGAAGAAGATGAGAAAGAGATCGAAGCCTCCAAATACGACCTTAGCTACATTGCCCTGGATGGCAATATTGGCTGTATGGTGAATGGTGCGGGCTTGGCTATGGCTACTATGGATATTATTAAATATTATGGCGGAGAACCCGCCAACTTCCTCGATGTAGGGGGCGGTGCCACTACTGAGAAAGTTACTGAAGCATTTAAGATTATTTTGTCCGATGCTAAGGTTAACGGAATTTTCGTCAACATCTTCGGCGGTATCATGCGCTGTGATGTTATTGCCAACGGTGTGGTGGAAGCTGCCAAGCAGCTCGGATTGACCAAACCACTGGTAGTGCGTCTTGAAGGTACCAATGTGGCACTAGGTAAGGAGATTCTGGCCGGATCGGGACTGAATATCGTACCTGCCGACTCGATGGCGGATGGGGCCCGTAAGATTGTTTCTCTCGTATAATAATAGCCCTGCGGAGCGGTTTCGCAGTGGATCGTATTTGACAAAATGATTAGGGATGTGACGAAGAATGAGCATTCTTGTAGATAAAAATACGAAAGTGATCACGCAGGGAATTACGGGTTCGACCGGTTTGTTTCATACCAAAGGCGCGCTGGATTACGGAACCCAGATGGTTGGTGGTGTAACGCCAGGTAAAGGCGGAACGACGGTCAATATTACGCTGGAGAATGGGGAAGAGGTCAGTCTGCCGGTATTTGACACTGTAGTCGCAGCCAAAGCGGCAACAGGTGCAACCGCTAGTGTAATCTATGTACCGCCAGCATTCGCCGCAGACTCTATCATGGAAGCCGTAGATGCGGAACTGGATCTCGTAATCTGTATTACAGAGGGGATTCCGGTACTTGATATGGTGAAGGTATCGCGTTATATGGAAGGCCGTTCCACAGTCCTGATCGGGCCTAACTGTCCTGGAGTCATTACCCCTGGAGAATGCAAAATTGGCATAATGCCAGGTTATATCCACTTGCCGGGCTATGTCGGCGTAGTCTCACGCAGTGGAACTTTGACCTATGAGGCGGTTCATCAGCTGACTACGCGGGGAATTGGACAATCCTCTGCCGTAGGTATCGGCGGTGATCCTGTCAAAGGTTCGGAATTTATTGATATTTTGAAGTTGTTTAATGAAGATCCGGGTACTAAAGCGGTCGTCATGATCGGTGAAATCGGCGGTACAGCGGAGGAAGAAGCAGCGGTTTGGATTCGCGATAATATGACTAAGCCGGTAGTCGGCTTTATTGGCGGGGCTACTGCACCTCCAGGCAAGCGGATGGGTCATGCCGGTGCCATTATTTCGGGCGGAAAAGGTACAGCCAGTGAGAAGATCGCTGTTCTGGAAGCATGCGGGATTAAAGTGGCGCCGACTCCGGCAGAGATGGGCTCTACTTTGGTAAGCGTGCTTGAAGAACGCGGTATTTTAAGTACATTTACCACTCACTAGCATTTATTTTAACGTTAATAATATGTACATGAAAGGCTCTGCGCTGCAGGGTTCTTTCGTGTATAATGAGATCAGAGGTAAGCAACCTTTTGTTCCTGCGGGAATGGAAGGTTGCTTTTTTGCGTATTTGCGCAAAACCGGGATTTCAGAGAGGACTTGCAATTATAAGCGGTGTGTCACAAAATAGGGAGGTCGGTCCTTCCATTAAAAGGGAGAGAGTGCAAAATGAAGGAACGTGATTTATTATTCGGTCTGAATGAGGTTCAAGGGGTCGGTTGGAAGAGCATTGATAAGATTTGTGCAGCCGGTTTATTGTCGGAAAAAGCATTTTCTTGTGTTCCTGAGGATTGGGAGCGCATCGGACTGAACGGGAAAGTGGCGGCTGCTCTTGCCTCCATATATACACCCGAATGGATCGCCGAGAGACACTCTTTAATAGAAGAAAGAGGAATTGGTCTGGTAACTATACTGGATGAAGATTACCCCGATATGTTAAAGGAAACGGTAGAGCCCCCTTGGGTACTGTACTATCGCGGAAGACTGGAACTGTTATCCCGTCCTGCAATTGCCATGGTGGGTACCCGTGTGCCTACTGCATACGGTACCAAGATTGGTGAAATGCTGGCAGAGGAATTAAGTGCAGCCGGTCTGACGGTAGTCAGTGGTCTTGCCAGAGGGATCGACAGCGTCTGTCACAAAGCTGCCCTGAAAAGTCGCGGAAGTACGATTGCTGTGACCGCAACGGGAATGGATAAGGTCTACCCTCCCGAGAACCGGGAGTTACTACGGGCTGTAGCCCAAGATGGGCTAGTGCTGACCGAGTACCCTTTGGGCACGCCGAGTCACCCGGGTCTTTTTCCACGGCGCAACCGGATTATTGCGGGTCTGTCCCTTGGAACCGTGGTAGTGGAAGCCGACAGCCGCAGCGGTTCACTTATTACAGCTGATGCAGCTTTGGAGGCAGGACGTGATGTGTTTGCTGTTCCAGGACCACTTACATCTCCCAAAAGCAGAGGGGCGCTGGACTTGATTAAGCAGGGGGCGAAGCTTGTCACAGGCAGTGCAGATATTGTTGAAGATTATCAGTTTTGTCTGTCTCAACCTCCAGTAAATGCAAGAGATAACGGGGATGCTGAACCTCTCGATAAAGAGGGGCTTGGTGAAAAGAAATTGACAAGAGAGGAGTCCCAACTATACCATATACTGCATCAGGGGCCCTTTACCTTGGATGAGCTTCTAGCGAGAAGCCAGTGGGATTTTGGACTTTTGCATTCAGTTCTGTTATCTTTAATCATAAAAAAAGCGGTAACACAATTACCGGGTGCCATTTATAAGATTATTTAAAAATATAAGAGGACATCATGATGATGAATCTTCCTTGTATTTTCGAAGGAACTTATTTATTTTCGAAGGTCCCCGCCAATTTTTGAAGAAGACCGCAGTATAAAGGTTTGGGTAGAGGGGCTATCTTGTATAGAAGCTTTTAGTGTTAATGAGGAGGACGTATTATGGCGGATACATTGGTTATTGTCGAGTCGCCCGCGAAAGCGAAGACGATCGGCAAATATTTGGGCAGTAAATATATTGTTAAAGCATCCATGGGGCATGTTCGTGACTTGCCTAAAAGTCAGATCGGCGTAGAGGTCGAGAATGACTTCAACCCGAAGTACATTACCATTCGTGGCAAAGGCTCCGTGTTGAAAGAATTGAAGGATGCCCGCAAAAAAGTGAAAAAAGTATATCTGGCGGCTGACCCGGACCGCGAAGGAGAAGCTATTGCCTGGCATTTGGCCCATGCGCTGGATCTGGATAATACCGAAGAATGTCGGGTGGTTTTTAACGAAATTACCAAGCAGGCGGTTAAGGACGCATTCAAGACCCCGCGGAAAATCAACATGGATCTGGTGAATGCGCAGCAGGCTCGCCGGATTCTGGATCGGCTTGTGGGTTACAAGATCAGTCCATTATTATGGAAGAAAGTCAAAAAAGGCTTGTCTGCCGGACGGGTTCAATCGGTTGCTGTCAAAATTATTATGGACCGCGAGAACGAGATCGGTGAGTTTGTTCCTACGGAATATTGGAGCATTACCGCCAAACTTGGTATCCGCGATACGAACTTTGAAGCTAAGTTCCATAAGCTGAACGGTGAGAAGAAAGAACTGAACCAAGAGAGTGATGTTCAGGAAGTTCTTCAGGCGATCAAGGGAGCCGATTTTACGGTTAGTCAGGTAAAGGAAAAGGAACGGCAGCGTCATCCTTCTGCGCCGTTTACCACCAGTTCATTGCAGCAGGAAGCGGCTCGTAAGCTCGGTTTCCGGGCAGCCAAGACAATGTCGGTAGCCCAGCAGCTGTATGAAGGTGTGGAATTAGGCAAAGAAGGTACTGTCGGTCTTATAACTTACATGCGTACGGACTCCACGCGGATTTCGGCGACGGCGCAAGAAGAAGCAAAAGAACTGATTCTGTCCAAGTACGGTGAGAAGTTTGTACCAGAATCTCCGCGTCAATATTCCAAGAAGGCTGCTGGAGCCCAGGATGCGCACGAAGCGATTCGTCCAACCTCGGCTCTGCGTGAACCTGAGACAGTAAAAGAGTTCATGAGTCGTGATCAATTCCGTCTCTATAAACTCGTCTGGGAACGGTTTGTTTCCAGCCAGATGTCTTCAGCCCTGCTGGATACGCTTTCGGTGGATATTGCCGCAGGACCAGCCATTTTTCGTGCTGTGGGCTCCAAGGTATCTTTCCCCGGCTTCATGAAAGTGTATGTGGAAGGGAATGATGACGGCACGACGGATGAGGAGAAGTTCCTTCCGCCGCTTCAGTCAGGAGATCACCTGAACACACAAGACATCGATCCGAAGCAGCATTTTACACAGCCGCCGCCACGTTATACGGAAGCAAGGCTCGTTAAGACGCTGGAGGAGCTGGGCATAGGGCGTCCAAGTACGTATGCCCCAACGCTGGAGACGATCCAGAAGCGTGGTTATGTGGCCATTGAAGAGAAGAAATTCATGCCGACAGAGCTGGGTGAATTAGTCATCGAGCAGATGGAGGAATTCTTCCCGGAGATTCTGAACGTTGAATTCACAGCCAACATGGAAGGCGATCTTGACCATGTGGAGGAAGGCTCAGAGGACTGGGTGAAGGTACTGGCTGAGTTCTATGAATCCTTCGAGAAGCGGCTGGAGTTCGCTGAAGAAGAAATGAAAGAAATCGAGATCGAGGATGAAGTCTCCGACGAGCTCTGTGAAAAATGTGGCAAGCCAATGGTGTATAAGCTTGGCCGCTTCGGGAAGTTTCTGGCTTGTTCGGGATTCCCGGATTGCCGGAATACGAAGCCAATTGTCAAAGATATTGGCGTTAACTGTCCGAAATGCCATGAGGGTAAAGTAGTAGAACGCCGCAGCAAGAAGGGTCGCGTCTTCTACGGCTGTGATCAGTACCCGGGTTGTGATTTTGTCTCATGGGATCGTCCGTCTGTGAAGCCTTGTCCTGCTTGCGGTTCTTGGATGGTAGAGAAGCGCAACAAACAAGGGGTCAAGCTGCAGTGTACCTCATGTGATCATACAGAAGCAGTTCTGGACAATGATAGCGACAACGAAGAATTAGCAGAATAATAGGTTCAGGAGGAAAAGAAGTTGACTGATATTTCGAGAGTTACAGTAATTGGTGCCGGTTTGGCCGGTAGTGAAGCAGCCTGGCAGATTGCCTCGCAAGGGGTGCCGGTTAGATTATATGAGATGAGACCGGTTGTGAAGACTCCGGCCCATCATACAGACAAATTTGCGGAACTGGTGTGCAGCAACTCGCTGCGCGCCAACGGACTAGGCAATGCTGTAGGCGTATTGAAGGAAGAAATGCGCCGCTTAAATTCGCTTGTTCTGGGAGCAGCGGACCGGAATGCGGTCCCGGCTGGTGGTGCGCTTGCAGTGGATCGCGACGGTTTCTCCGGCGAGATTACCTCTACTTTGCACAATCATCCTCTCATTGAGGTTATAAATGAAGAGCTTACGCATATACCGGAGGAAGGGATCGTTGTCATTGCGACAGGTCCGCTGACCTCCCCATCGTTGTCCGCTGAGATTAAGGCTCTGTTGGGAGAAGAATATTTCTACTTCTATGATGCGGCTGCTCCAATTGTCGAGAAGGACTCTATCGACATGGATAAAGTCTATTTGGCTTCCCGTTATGACAAAGGTGAGGCGGCATATTTGAACTGCCCGATGACAGAAGAGGAATTTGATGTCTTCTATGATGCGCTGATCACTGCAGAAACAGCGGCACTTAAAGAATTTGAAAAAGAGATTTATTTTGAAGGCTGCATGCCGATTGAGATTATGATGAAACGTGGCAAGCAGACCGCGTTGTTCGGGCCGATGAAGCCAGTAGGCTTGGTTAACCCGCATACAGGCAAGCTGCCTTATGCCGTTGTGCAATTGCGTCAGGATAATGCGGCAGGAACGCTGTATAACCTTGTAGGATTTCAAACCCATCTCAAATGGGGCGAGCAAAAGCGAGTGTTCTCTCTGATTCCAGGACTTGAGAATGCGGAGTATGTTCGTTATGGCGTTATGCACCGCAACACCTTTATTAACTCGCCTAAGCTGTTACATCCTACCTATCAGATGAAGGGTCATGAGCGGCTGTATTTTGCCGGTCAAATGACAGGTGTAGAAGGTTATGTAGAATCGGCAGCTTCCGGCCTAATCGCTGGTATTAACGCCGCCAGAGCCGCTAAGGGACAGGAAGGTCTGATCTTCCCTGGGGATAGTGTGCTTGGTAGTATGCCTGCTTATATCACTTCGGCCGACCCAGAGCACTTCCAGCCGATGAATGCTAACTTTGGATTGTTGCCGAAGCCTGAAAAGAAAATTCGCAACAAGAAGGAAAAGAACGAGCTGCTGGCCCACCGTGCGCTGGATAGCTTGGCTGAATACGCAATTCGTGAACAATTGAATTATATCGAACCTGAGATCAGCGAAGTCCAAGAAGAGGAAGAGAGCTTATCTTGATAAGGAGGCAGCAATCATGATTCCCAGCTTTCATGCAACTACAATTTGTGCAGTAAGACATAACGGTCAGGCGGCAATAGCCGGCGATGGCCAGGTTACATTCGGAGAAAGCGTCATTATGAAGACGACAGCCAGAAAAGTACGGCGCCTCTATCGGGGTCAAGTCATTGCTGGCTTCGCAGGTTCTGTCTCTGACGCTATTACATTGTTCGAGAAGTTTGAGGGTAAGCTGGAGGAGCATCACGGTAACTTGCAGCGCGCAGCAGTAGAACTGGCCAAGGACTGGCGTCAGGACCGTGTCCTGCGCAAGCTGGAGGCACTGATGATTGTGATGAACAAGGAAGGCATGCTGCTGATTTCCGGTAACGGGGAGATCATTGAACCGGATGATGATGTGTTGGCTATCGGTTCGGGCGGCAACTTTGCCCTAGCTTCTGGTCGTGCTCTTAAACGTCATGCGTCCAATCTGACTGCGGCAGAGATTGCGAAGGAAGCATTGCAGATTGCATCCGAGATTTGTGTATATACGAATTCCAATATTATTGTTGAACAATTATAGGCATAGCAGCCATAGAAGAGATGGAGGAAGTCACGATGGTGAATCAATCGCTAACCCCGCGCCAAATCGTAGCTGAGCTGGATAAATATATCGTAGGTCAGAAGCAGGCCAAAAAATCCGTGGCCGTTGCACTCCGCAATCGGTATCGGCGCAGTCTGCTTGCCGAAGAACTGCGTGATGAAGTCGTTCCGAAGAACATTCTGATGATCGGACCCACCGGTGTGGGTAAAACTGAGATCGCCCGGCGTCTGGCCAAGCTGGTCAATGCGCCTTTCATCAAGGTCGAGGCTACGAAGTTTACCGAGGTTGGTTACGTTGGCCGTGATGTAGAGTCCATGGTTCGGGATCTTGTGGAGACTGCTATCCGGATGGTGAAGCTGGAACGGACCGAGAAGGTTCAGGACCGGGCGGAAGAGCTGGCTAACGAACGGATCGTTTCTATTTTGGTGCCTTCCTCCTCCAAGAACAAATCCCAGCGTAACCCCTTTGAGATGATCTTTGGCGGGAATGGGGGCCAGGATGAGTCCAAGGAGGAGACCGAGCAGGACAGTAGCCTCAGCGAACGCCGTAGAGGGGTCAGATTCAAACTTCTGGCCGGGCAACTGGAAGAGGATATCATCGAAGTGGATGTAGAGGACGCGTCCCCTAATATGATGGATATGTTTGCCGGGCAGGGCAATGAGCAGATGGGGATGAACATGCAAGAAATGTTCGGCAGCCTTCTGCCTAAGCGCACCAAGAAGCGCAAGCTCCCGATTAAGGAAGCCCGCAAGGTGCTGATCCAAGATGAAGCTTCCAAGCTGATTGATATGGATGATGTAATCCAGGAGTCTGTGGCGAGAGCCGAGCAGTCCGGGATTATTTTTATCGACGAGATCGACAAGGTAGCTAGCCAAGGCAAAGGTTCGGGTCCAGATGTCTCCCGTGAAGGCGTGCAGCGTGATATTTTACCAATCGTCGAGGGATCTACAGTGATGACCAAGTACGGCCCTGTGAAGACCGATTACGTGCTTTTCATTGCCGCAGGTGCTTTTCACATTGCTAAGCCCTCAGACCTTATTCCTGAGCTTCAGGGGCGCTTTCCAATTCGGGTTGAGCTGAACAGCTTGACGCTGGAGGATTTTGTATCTATTTTGACGGAGCCGGAGAATGCATTGACTAAGCAGTACGTTCATTTACTCCAGACAGAGAACATCGAAGTGCAGTTCCAGAAGGAAGCTATTGAGGAAATCGCTAAGATTGCAGCGTCAGTTAATCAGAACATGGAGAATATCGGCGCCCGCCGTCTGCATACCATTTTGGAGAAGCTGCTGGAGGATCTTTCCTTTGAAGCCCCTGAGCTGACACTGGATACAATGGTAATCACACCGGAATATGTTCGTGACAAACTGTCGGGTATCGCCCAGGATCGTGATCTGAGCCAATACATTCTTTAAATTGACAGCATTCGAGATAATTCGAATTTGGGTAGTTGGAATTAGAAATAAGCAACATCTTCTCGAAACCGAGGAATATTATGTAAAAACATGCAAAATATTAGTTTTAATATAAGGAGTAATGTAATAAAATAGCATTTTTGTGCTTTAAGCCCTCTCTTTTCTGAAAAGATAGGGCTTATTTCTTATTGTAATAATATACAAATTCTAAGAGAATCAAAGTATGTGAGATCGCTAGTGGAATAAACCACTGACAACTTTCGACCTATAACCAGACGTTCGGCACTATTTTTGGACTTATTTGTCGAATCAAGAAGGGATTCGTAAAGTAGCTGTGGAATTCTTTTTATTACGAAAGCTTTTGGAAGGAGGATTTCCGTGGGATTGCTGAATAGTGTCAGTTTTCAACGATTGCAGGGAGGCATTGAAGCTGCTAATCAACGACAATCTGTGCTGGCTAATAATGTGGCCAATGTCGATACACCAAATTTCAAACGCTCCAATGTTTCATTTGAGAGTATTCTTCAGCAGCAAGAGCTTGGGCTTCAGTCGGATCTGAACGCTAGAGTGACAGATCGCCGGCATTTTCAATTCGGTTCGAACAAGATCGTACCGGCTTCCGTCTATAGCACAGATCAAACCACCTCAATGAACAATAACAACAATAACGTAGATGTTGACAGAGAGATGGCTTTAAGCGCTGAAAATCAGCTCAGATACAATTCATATGTCGGGCTGTTGAATAGCCAATTTACGATGATGCGCTCAGTTGTTGAAGGGAGATAATGCTCAATGAACTTTGGTAGCAGTTTTGGGATAAGTGCTTCTGCATTAACCGCACAGCGGCTGCGGATGGACGTAATCAGCTCGAATATTGCCAACGCAGAAACGACAAGAGCTTCGGTAGTGGATGGCAAGGCTGTTCCTTACCGGCGGAAGATGGTCGTTCTGGAGACAGCAGAAGGCAACAAGTTCTCGGACATCCTTCAAAATAAGATGAATGGTGACGTCAAGGGTGTAACCGTCCAGGCCATTACGGACGATTCTTCTCCGTTCAAGCCGGTATTCAATCCAAGTCATCCCGATGCGGATGAGAATGGATATGTGTATATGCCGAATGTGGACATCACTAAGGAAATGGTGGACATGCTGTCTGCATCTCGCTCCTACGAAGCGAATGTAACGATGTTGAACGCATCGAAGGCCATGGTAAGCAAAGCGCTCGAAATCGGACGCTAACCGTAAATTTGACCAAGGGGGAACATAGTTGATACCGAATAATCTAGCTATAGGCTCACAGGGAGTTCAGCAGCTTGCACTTAAACCGGCAGCATCACAATCTTCATCTGGTCCGGCAGTGAATGGCACACAAAGCTTTGGCTCTTACCTGGAAAATGCATTGAATCAAGTGGCTGCCCAAGAGCAGCAGTCGAAAGAGATGAGTAACAAGTTTATTCTCGGAGAAGTGAACGTGGACGAGGCAATGATTTCTTCGCAACAAGCATTGCTTAGTTTGCAGCTTACGACACAAGTCCGGAACAAGGTGATAGAGGCCTATCAGGAAATTATGAGAACTCAAATCTAAATAATCCTAGCTTAGTTTCGGATGGGGTGACACTGTGAATGAAAGATTTGCCCAGTACCGGGAAAAAGCAGCCCAGTATTGGAACAGATTCAGCAACCAACAGAAGATATTATTTTTTTCCACACTTGGAATTATTATTGTATTTATTGTAGTTCTTACGATGCAGTTGTCCAAGACAGAGTATGAAGTTGCATTTAGGGATCTGGATAGTACGGACTCCGCGGCAGTCATGACCTATCTGGACTCCAAAGGAACACCTTACCGGTTGAGTCCTGACGGAAAGAGCATTTCTGTACCAAGTACGGAGGCAGCACGGATCAAGGTGGACATCGGTTCGCAGGGAATTGTGCAGGGTGGCTCCATCGGGTACAAAATCTTTGACGAGAACTCGTCTATGATTGGTACAACAGACAGTGAGTTTAATGTGAAATATAACAACGCTCTGAATGGTGAAGTAGAGCAGTTGATGAAACGGATGCAAGGCATTCAGGATGCCAAGGTACTGGTCAATCTGCCTAAAGAGACGGTATTTGCCTCACAGGCTAACCAGGAGAAGGCTTCCGCTTCCGTTGTACTTACGTTTAAACCTGGATTCAGACCAAGCCAGGATAATATTGACGGATACTTCAATCTCGTGAAGACTGCTGTGCCAAATCTGCCAGTTGAGAACATTACGATCGCCAACAATGAGGTTGAGCTGATGCCAACGGCCAAAGGCGGCCAAGGCGGAGTCTCCAATCAGGTGGAAGAGAACTTTGCGCTGCAGAAGAAATTCGAAGAAGATGTCAAAAAGGATGTTAAACAATTTCTTAGCAGACTGATGGGACCTGAAAAGGTAGATGTACTCGTCATGTCCAAGCTGAACTTCGACAAGGAGAGCCGCAAGGAAGACCTTGTCGCACCGGTTGATACTGAGAATATGAAGGGGATCGAGATAAGTTCCCAGATTATCAGCAACTCGTATTCCGGCCAAGGTAACACTACGGGAGGCGTGGCTGGTACGGGTTCCCAGGATGTTGCCGGATTCCCATCCGCAACAGGTACGGGGCAGTCGACTTCGGATGAATCTTCGGAGACTAGAAACTTTGAAGTGAACCGAATCACTAAAGATATCGTTGCGAGTCCGTACTCTGTAAAAGATTTAACCATTAATGTTGCCGTTGAACCACCTAATGGACAAAATTCTTTGGATCAGCCAACAACAGCTGCTATCCAGAACATTTTGGTCAATATTGTAAGGGCATCGCTGGCTGGTTCTGAGGTTACTTATACAGACGCAGAGTTGGCCAAAAAAGTTTCGGTATTTTCACAACCATTTGGTTCCAGTGCTGCTGCGACCACAGATACCGGGTTTGCTAATTGGATGGTTTGGGCCATTGGCGCTGCTGCGCTGCTTGTGGGTGCCGGAGTGGGATACTTCATCTATCGGAGACGTAATAGAGCCGAGGAGGAAGAAGAGGAAGAAGATATTCCTCTGCAAGTTCCGACTGAGTTTCCTTCCATTAACTTGGAGAGCGTAACGAATGAAAGCCAGGTTCGCAAGCAGCTTGAGAGTCTGGCCAAGAAGAAACCGGACGAATTCGTAAATCTGCTGCGTACATGGCTTGCAGACGAACAGAGGTGAACTGATTAATGGCAAAAGCTACCCAGCAGACACTTAGCGGTCGCCAAAAGGCTGCAATTCTGCTAATCACACTTGGGCCGGAAGTGTCGGCTCAAATATTCAAACATTTAAGGGACGATGAAATCGAGCAGCTTACGCTGGAGATTGCCAATGTGCGTAAGGTTGATAGCGGTGAAAAAGAGTCGATCATGGCAGAGTTTCACCAGATTTGTCTCGCCCAGGAATATATTTCACAAGGCGGTATCAATTACGCCAAGGAGATTCTGGAGAAAGCGCTGGGCTCGCAGAAAGCACTGGAGGTTATCAACCGCCTGACAGCTACGCTGCAGGTACGGCCGTTCGACTTTGCTCGGAAGGCAGATCCCAACCAGATTCTCAACTTTATTCAGAACGAGAATGTACAGACCATTGCGCTCGTCCTGTCCTACCTACAATTTGAACAAGCTGCGGCGATCCTGTCTTCATTGCCACAGGAGAAACAAGCGGAGGTTGCGCGGAGAATTGCCGTCATGGACAGTACTTCTCCAGAAGTTATTACCCAGATTGAACGGGTGCTCGAGCAAAAGCTGTCGGCGACAGTTACTCAGGATTACACCAACGCTGGTGGCATAGAGTCCATCGTTCAAATTCTGAATGGCGTAGACCGCGGTACAGAACGCACGATTCTGGATTCCTTGGAAATTCAGGATCCGGAGCTTGCGGAAGAAATCAAGAAGCGGATGTTTGTCTTCGAGGATATTGTCAACGTGGACAATCGTTCGATCCAGCGTATTATCCGCGATATCGAGAATGCGGATTTGCAGCTTGCCCTCAAAGTGGCCAGCGAGGAAGTGCGGGATGTTATTTTCCGCAACATGTCCAAACGCATGGCAGAAACATTCCGCGAGGAAATGGAATACATGGGTCCGGTGCGGCTGCGTGATGTGGAAGAAGCTCAGACTCGTATTGTTGGTACGATCCGCAGACTGGAAGAATCCGGTGAGATTATTATTGCCCGCGGTGGAGGAGATGACATAATTGTCTAAGCTGATCAAACACTCCCAATATGTTCCGGTAGATGTACTCAAGAGGTTGGAGCAGGCCCGGCATTATGCGGGCCTCACCGAAGAACCCGATCCGGAGGAATTTACTGGAGAAATCCACTATCAGGATCCCGCACAGGAAGAGGCGGAGCAGGCCCGCAAGCAAATGCTGAAGGATGCGAAGGAGTTTGCTGAAGGCCAGGTGCGAGATGCCTCCCTTGAGGCCGAGTCCATTGTGGAAGCGGCGCAGGCGGAAGCCGAAGAGTGGTGGCGGCAACGTCGGGAGCAGGATGAGCACCTTGTAGAGGCAGTTAAATCCGAGGCATTTCAGCAAGGCTATCAGGAAGGCATCCAGAAGGCAGAGGAAGAGATGCAACGGAAGTTAGCCGAGATGATGGAAGAAGCCAGGGCGGTATTGCAAGAAGCCTATAAGGCAAGAGACGTTATTATTCAGGAGGCCGAGCCTTTCCTCGTAGAACTGAGTTGTGACATTGCCGAGAAGATTGTGGACAAGCAGTTGACCTTGGAGCCGCAGTTCGCAATGGAACTAATTCGTAAGAATCTGGCGCGTAAGCGCGAGCAAGGATTGATCTCGCTCTGTGTGTCACCTGCACAGTTCGCGTTTGTGAATGCAGCCAGAGAGGAATTGGCGCTCGCGGTGGATTCTCAAGCAGAACTGCAGATTTTGCCCGATTCAACGGTGAAAGACCAGGGCTGTGTGATCCGGTCTTCCTTTGGCAGTATAGATGCCCGTATCGATACCCAGCTTTCGGAGATTAAGAAAGAGCTGGTACGAATCGCGCTGGATACCGAGGAGCATGGAAGTGGTGAAGAGCATGCTTGACAGTGGACGTTACAAAGAGCAGCTTCGTAATCTCGATCCGGTCAGAATTAACGGCAAGGTTACGCAAGTTATTGGTCTCATGGTGGAATCGGAAGGACCAGACGCCAGCATTGGAGATGTATGTTACATCTACCCGACTAAGGGCAGTAAGCCATTGCAGGCTGAGGTTGTGGGCTTTCGTGATAATAAAGTACTGCTGATGCCTCTGGGCGAGCTTCAGTCCATCGGTCCAGGCTGTGACGTAGTCGGTACAGGGAAACCGCTTAGTGTTCAAGTTGGCTCCGAACTGCTCGGCAAGGTGCTTGACGGCCTTGGCCAACCGCTGGACGGCTCGCTGATACCGGCTCGGATGCCCCATAGCTCGACTTTTAATATTCCGTCCAATCCGCTGACCCGGCCACGTGTACATGAACCCATCAGCATTGGAGTGCGCGCTATTGATGGGCTGTTGACCATCGGCAAAGGACAGCGGGTTGGGATTTTTGCGGGTTCAGGAGTCGGGAAAAGTACACTGATGGGCATGATCGCCCGCAATACCTCGGCAGATGTGAATGTCATCGCGCTCATTGGAGAGCGGGGCAGGGAAGTGCTTGATTTTATTGAACGTGATTTGGGTCCGGAAGGATTGCAGCGTTCTGTAGTTATTGTAGCTACCTCGGATCAGCCAGCGCTGATCCGCATCAAAGGGGCATTGATCGCTACCACCATCGCCGAATATTTCCGCGATCGCGGACTGAATGTCATGCTGATGATGGACTCTGTTACCCGCTATGCGATGGCTCAGCGCGAAGTGGGGCTTGCAGTCGGTGAACCGCCGGCGATGAGAGGGTACACCCCTTCCGTTTTTGCAAGCCTGCCGAAGCTGCTGGAACGTGCAGGGACAGGTCCAACCGGATCAATAACGGCGTTCTACACAGTGCTGGTTGATGGGGATGACATGAATGAGCCAATCGCAGATGCGGTTCGGGGAATATTGGATGGGCACATCGTGCTTAACCGTAGCATTGCTAACAAAGGACATTTTCCAGCCATTGACGTGCTCGCCAGCATTAGCCGTGTTATGAAGGATATCGCTCCAGAAGAGCAGATAGCGGCTGCAGAGAATGTGAAGCGGCTCATGGCTGTGTATAAGGATTCAGAGGATTTGATCAATATCGGTGCCTATCAACGAGGCTCCAATGCCCAGATCGATGAGTCGATCCATTATATCGACAGCATTTGGGAATTCACCAGACAGAAGGTCAATGAAAAAGTGACGCTTACTGAAGTTCAGGAATCTTTAATTTCCCAGTTCTCAAGGAGTTGATTCAGTATTATGAAATTTCATTATACGTTTCAAAAAGTCGTAGACTTGAAGGGTAACGAAAAGACACAGGCAGAGTGGATGCTCTCAAGCGCGCTCGGAGAACTGCAGGCACAGGAGAAAAGCCTCGAGGAATTGACTGCCCAGCGTAGCAATTTGATGATGGATCTGCAAAACGCAGCGGAACACAAAACGCCGATGGTGAAGATGCGGGAAATGCAGGATTATGTTGATTATCTGGACAAATGCATTGTTCGCAAGCATGCGGATATTGGCCGTGCACATCAGGAAGTTCAGAGAAAGCAGGATCAGCTCAGCAATAAAATGTTGGACGAAAAAGTATGGCTGAAGGCAAAGGATAAAGCCCAGATGCTGTTTCAGCAAAATATGATTTTACGGGAACAAAACGAACTGGATGAGATGGCTACCGTCCGCTTCGCGATGAAATCCCTCTAACCCGGGAGGTTTCCCCTAGTGGCAAATAACGAAGTTGAATTGGAAAACGAAGGGTCAGCAGGAAAGTTTGAGCGTTTCTTGTTCTTGATGATACCGATTATATTTACGCTCGTACTGCTTGGCGTACTGTTGACACTTTTCAATATGGATATCCGCAATAATGTGTTTGCGATTGCGAATAAGATTCCTATTTTGGAAAAATGGATTCCTGATCCGCCAGCGGATCCTTCTAAACCAGCGGATCCGAAGAAACAGGCTGAGAAGCAAGCCGAAAGCTCGAATTCTACTATTAAAGAATTGAAGTCACAGCTCTCCAAGCAAGAGGAGAACTTGAAGAAGATTACTGAGGAGAAGACGGCTCAGGATAATAAAGTGCAGGCGCTTGAGTCTCAGGTGGATACGATGACTCAAGAAGCAAAGGCTGCCGAAGAAGCAAAAGCGGCTACCACCGAAGATGATTACTTGAAGCAGGTCAAGGACTTGGCCAAGCTCTACGCCGGGATGAAGCCATCCAAGGCAGCACCGATCATGGAGAATTTGACACAAGAGGAAATGGTGCAGATTTTCAGTGTGATGAATAATGCCAGCAAAACCGCAATCCTTGAGAAGATGGATCCGAAGAAAGCAGCGGATGTATCTATTAAGCTGAAGGAAGAGACAACTTCTTCGGACCTGGCTATTGCTGCACTTCAGTCTCGACTGAAACAAGATTCGAAAGCAGCAGCGACAACGCCTGCAAATACAAGCAAGAATCTGGACAAGGAAAAGCTGAATCAGACATTCTCCACCATGACACCTGCAAATGCGGCATCTCTGCTCGGAGAAATGTACAAGATCAGTCCGGATAAAGTAATTACGATCCTGAACACCGTCAGTGATTCGGTTCGATCATCCATTTTGGGGGAAATGACGAAAAATGATAGTCCTCAGACTGCCAAGATTGTCAACCGGCTGATGGGTGGCAAGTAAACCTGAAAGGAGGTGAACAATAACAATGAGTTTGATTATTCAATCCCTTTTGGGTAGCAATGCATTGGCTGGAACTGCTCAGTCTGGGACTGCAGCGGGTGCTGCCACAGCCACAACACAGCCTTTCGCCCAGACACTTGTGCAAACGATGGGTACAAATGCTACGTCAGTTACCCCGCAGACAGTGGGAGGCTTAACCTCATTGCTGATGGGACTGCTCGGCGCTACGGAGCAAACAGTAAGCGAATCTGGTGATCAGCAAGGTCAGCAGAAGCCTGAGGATTTGCTAAAAGCTATGACAGAGGAACTAGAGAAGCAGGATGACAAGATCAGCAATGATCCTGTGCTGCAAGCGGCGCTTCAGGGATGGTTGATACTGGTGGCGGCGGTAGGAAACACGCCTCAGCAGTCAACTGAGGGTGGGAACTCTACAGGGGAAGGCCTGGAGGGCAGCTTACCGCCTCTAGCCCAGCACTCAGCCACTTTGCGATTTGCGCTTCAGGATGAGCTTCATCATCTGGTCAATGTGATTCAGCAATCAGCGGATAAAGGAGACGAAGCTGCAGTCGCCAAAGGTGTTGAACTGGTAAACCAGCTCTCGGCAATGCTAGAACAAGTAGCGCCATCTGTTAAACAAACGAGCACAGCAAATGCTGATCACATTCAGTCATCCACGGCATCCTTTGAACAGCTTTTAGGTGTGGATAGTAAGGAAAAGACTCAAGAGAAGGCAGCGCCTGTGCTTCGTCCTAATCTAGTAGACGCGACGACAGTTAAAGGCACAGTGGCATCTTCCCCGACTGCTATACAGCAAGGTGTAACGGGAGAACAGGCTGACACTCCAACTGTTTCAATCACTAAAGCAGTAACAACTGGTGCTGTCAAAGCCGATGCTAAGGAAGAAGAGTCGGCACAGGTGAAACCAGCAGAAGCTGGCGATCATGAAATCGTCACTGCAGGTCAATTATCTCTGCGTGGCGGTATTACTTCGCTGCATAAAGCGGAAGCTCCTGTACCACAGGTTCCTGTACATCAGTTTGCTGAAGAAATGACAGGCTTTATCACAGGAAAGTTAGAGATCGTGAGAAAAGGCAGTGCTGCCGAAGCTACGATTTCATTATTCCCGGAACATCTTGGACAGGTTGATGTCAAAATTACGATGCAGAATGGTCATCTTGTCGCGCAGTTCATGACTGAGCATGCAGCTACTAAAGATATGCTGGAACAGCAAATGACTCAGCTACGTGCGGCATTGCAGTCCCAGGGCTTGCAGGTAGAGAAACTGGAAGTGACTCAGAACAATACACCGCTGCATTCCCAATTCGGGCAGGAAGGCCGCCAACCAGGATCAGGTGGGCAACAGTCCGGCAACAACCGTTCGAAGCAACGCAGTGAAGACTCTGGAGATGCCGTTCTTGCGGCGGAGCTTACCGGTGAGTGGAGAGATTGGGTGGCGAGTGAAGGAAGTGAAGAACGTAATCACGGAGGTTCCTTCTCAGCTAAAATCTAAACGGGAAGAAGAGAGGTGAACGACGATGGCTACAACAACACCACCGGTATCGAGCAGAGACCAGTGGAATTTTAATCCTGAGGATAACAACAAGAAGACTACCGGCGATTCCAAGTTGGGAAAAGATCAGTTCCTGAAAATTTTGATTACCCAGCTGCAGAATCAAAATCCGCTGCAACCGATGGAGGATAAAGAGTTTATTGCTCAGATGGCACAGTTTACGTCGGTAGAGCAACTTACGAATATCTCGAAGCAGCTGACGGAAATGAACCAGTCACTTGGCTCTGTTTCCGGGCTGATCGGAAAGCAAGTAACTTGGATGGATAGTAAGACTTTTGAGGAGAAATCCGGCAAAGTAGACTCCATTCTGGTGAGTAACGGTCTTCAGTATGCGGTAGTTGGCAATGACAAAATTGCATTGACTGACATTACCAAAATTCAGAATGAAGTGCCACAAACCGAGAATACACCAGACAACGGAACTGGCAATAATGACGCAAGTCCAGTCGATACCAAAGCGGATGCTAGTGACGTTGGAGACTCTTCGGTCAATGACAAGGAGAGCGGGGCGGAGCAATGAGTGACCGGATGACCATAGGTCAGCTGTATCCGGCAGCCGTTCATCCTTCAATCCTGCAGCGACCGTCCGTTGCCAAAGATGCAGCAGCCCCGGAGTCATCCTTTGAGAGCTTGCTGCAGCGGAATATGCTGAAATTCAGCAACCATGCCGCCAAGAGATTGGAACAAAGAGGGATTGAACTTGGAAGTCGTCAGCTGGATGAGATTTCATCCGCCGTAGACAAGGCTGCTGCCAAGGGAAGCAAAGAGTCATTGATATTAATGAAGGATATGGCGCTGATCGTCAGCGTACCTAACCGCACAGTGGTTACGGCTATGGATGGCAGCTCGATGAAAGACAACGTGTTCACACAAATTGATAGTGCAGTAATTATATCTTAAACCGGCCGGTCCTAACGGAGAGCCGGAGAGGCCGCCGACCGACTGAAGCGGTTCTTAACTCCAAATAGCTTTACATTCCACGAGTCATAGAGACTCTATAATCTGGGAGGACGACATTAAATGTTAAGATCAATGTATTCTGGGGTCTCAGGAATGCGCGGTTTCCAAACCAAGCTTGATGTCATCGGTAACAACATTGCAAATGTCAACACTGTAGGTTTCAAATCCGGTCGTGTTATGTTCAAGGACATCATGAGCCAGACGGTATCAGGCGTTACGGCTCCAACGGATGGCGGACAAGGCGGGGTGAATGCGAAGCAGGTAGGTCTCGGTGTGAGCATTGGTTCCATTGATACTATGCATTTGCAAGGTAGTGCGATGACCACCAACAACCCAACTGACCTGCGGATTGACGGGGATGGATTTTTCCTTGTAAAACTGTCTGAAGATCAGGAAACTCCTTTTTTGACCCGTGCAGGTGATTTTCGTCCAGATGCGGCCGGCAATCTCTTGACTGCAGACGGTCTGCATGTTGTTGATTCCAACGGTGATCCCATTCAGTTTGGAGACGACGTAACGGCATTCTCCATCTCTAGCGATGGTACGATTATCTTGTCAAGAGCAGACGGTACAACCGAGCCAGGACCGCAAATAGGTATTGGTAAAGTTGCCAATCCTCAAGGTTTGGAGAAAATCGGTGGAAATCTGTACCGGATGACCCTGAATGCTAACCCGGATGGCGCACTTGAGCCTACCACTGCGAACAATGCTGAAGCCGGAACCGGCTCCATCGTTGCGGGTCAGCTGGAGATGTCCAATGTGGATCTCACCGGTGAGTTTACGGAAATGATCGTGACACAGCGCGGTTTCCAGGCCAACTCACGGATTATTACAACTTCTGATGAAATTCTGCAAGAAGTTGTGAATCTGAAGCGTTAATTTTAAATGACGTTATTAATGAATCAATTTCATAATGCGGATTTTAATCCGAATAGGTGCAATATCTAGTTATACCAAAACCATGTACAACTAGATATCGATGATTAGACGCTCACTTATGGATTTATGAAATAGATTCAATAGCTTGCTATTATAAATTATAACGTTCGCCAAAGGGCGAGGATGCACAATCGGGGGAGAGGTTCTCCTCTCCCTATTTTTGTTAGGAGGCCTGTCATGATTTCCGTAACAAGATTAAATGGTACACCTATGTGGCTGAATGCCCTGCTGGTGGAAATGGTTGAGGAAAGCCCGGACACGTATATTACGCTGGTGACGGGAAAGAGACTGATCGTGCTTGAGAAAGCCGATGAGGTCATTGCAAAAATCCGTGATTACAACAAGGACATCGGCACGAATGCTGCCACCATTAAATTCCAAAACATGGAGGAGCTTTCATGAAAAAGATGCTGCCTTGGCTCATTACAATTTTACTCGCAATCACTTTAATCGTAGTGGCTGCGTTTCTGTTAATGGATAAGCTATTTCCAAGCAATTCCAATGATGTTGATCAAGCCGTGCATAATGTACAGACAAAGCGTTTAAGTGCTGATGAGATTGTCGCACTGACGGCTGAAATCAAGGACATCAAAACTAATTCAGCTGACCCCGATTATATCGTTTTAATAAATTTGGCTTTTCAACTGGATTCTGTGAAATCCAAAGAAGCTTTTGAGAAGATCCAAGAGATTAAAATCAAACCTATTATTATCAAAACGCTTGCGGACTCAAAGCCTGAAGAGTTAAATGGAGCAAGCGGTAAGGATCAGCTCACCAGCAAACTAGTCAATCTTATTAACAAATCATTGACTGAAGGCAAGCTGACTCAGATTCAAGTTACCAATTTCGTACTTGCAAGACAGTAGTAACCGGGGGATAAATCCTTGATGGGGGGGTGATTGAATTGGTTGATGTACTTTCACAAAACGAAATTGATGCTCTGCTTGCTGCACTGTCATCCGGTGAGATGGATGCCGATGAGCTTAAGAAAGAAGAAACACAGAAAAAGGTTCGCTCCTATGACTTCAAACGGGCTGTACGTTTTTCGAAAGATCATATCCGCAGTCTTACGCGGATTCATGAGAATTTCGCCCGCTATTTGACAACGTACTTTTCAGCCCAATTGCGCACGTTTGTGCAAATCAATGTCGTTCAGGTAGAGCAGCTCCCTTATGATGAGTTTATCCGCTCCATTCCAAAAATGACGATTTTGAATATCTTTGAAGCCGAGCCCCTGGAAGGGCGAATGGTTATGGAGGTACACCCGAATATCGCCTTTGCCATGCTTGACAGGCTACTTGGTGGTTTCGGAACTGCACCATCCAAAATTAATTCGTTAACCGAAATTGAAACAACGATTATGGAGCGTATTTTCAGCCGGTGCTTTGAGAGTTTACAGGAAGCCTGGAAGACGGTTCTGGATATTGAGCCGCGTATGGAAGCGCTGGAGACCAATCCACAGTTTATGCAAATCGTGTCACCAAATGAGACGATTGCCCTGATTTCCTTAAGCACCAAGATCGGGGACACAACTGGGATGATCAATCTATGTATTCCTCACGTCGTGCTGGAGCCAATTATGTCCCGACTTTCGGTGCACCAATGGTTCGTTTCAGAGAAGAAGACGAGAGATCCAGAAGAAATTGATGCAATAAAAGCAAGGGTACATAAGGCACAGCTGCCGATTGTGGCTGAGCTTGGTGAATCCAGGCTGTCCATAGCCGAGTTTCTCGGACTTAGTGTCGGTGATGTAATCTCACTGAACAGAAATGTGGATTCCGGACTGTCGATTAAGGTAGGAGACAAGCTGAAATTCATTGGAAGTCCCGGCATGATTAAGGATCGGGTAGCGGTTCAAATAGACGAGATTGTCCATGAAGGAGTTGAGGAACTTGACGAGTAAAGACTACTTATCCCAGGAAGAAATCGACGCTCTTCTGCGACAATCTGCGGAGGGCACGATGCCTGCAGCGGTAAAGACGGTAGATGATTTTCTGACACCGTTTGAGCAGGATGCCTTGGGTGAAATAGGGAATATAACGTTTGGCAGTGCGGCGACCGCATTGTCCACATTGCTGGGCAAGAAAGTTGATATTACAACACCTCAAGTATCTATCATTACACGGGGTGAGTTTGAAGAGACGTTTCCTAAGCCGCATGTAGCGGTTCATGTACAATATGTCGACGGGTTCCAAGGAATTAATTCACTTGTGATCAAGATCCGTGATGCACAGGTCATTGCTGATCTGATGCTTGGCGGAGAGGGTGAACCTAAGGAAGAAGAGCTTAATGAAATCCATATCAGTGCAGTTCAGGAAGCTATGAACCAGATGATGGGGTCTTCCGCAACGTCGATGTCGACCATCTTCAATCGGTTTGTTAATATCTCGCCGCCCGGGATTGACATTCTTAACATGTCTAGCGGAGAAGGCGTAGGGAGTCTGCCTGATGATGAGACACTGATTCGAATTGCTTTCCGGCTTAAAATCGGTGATTTGATCGATTCGACGATCATGCAGCTTCTGCCCGTGCGTTTTGCCAAAGACATGGTTACGATGCTGATTGGTGATGTAACGCCTACTGAACAGGAGACAGCAGCTTCGACAACGGCTTCTGCACCTCCACCAGCCCAACCGGCTCCAGAAGCACCTCCGGTCCAGCAGGCACCGCCACAGCAGCCTCAGGGTGGAGCTCAGCAGCCTTATCCGCCGCAGGGGGTGCCGCCGTATCCGGGAATGCCGGAAGGCGGGTACTATTATCCGCCGGCAGGAATGCCTGCGTACGGTATGCCAGGTATGCCGCCATACGGGATGCCGCCGCAAGGAATGCCTTATGCGCAGACACCACCGCCGCCTAACCCGGCACAGAATCGCAATGTCAACGTCCAGCCGGTGCAATTTGCCAATCTTAATGGGGGCGCCTTCGGCAACATTGACGAAAACAATTTAAATTTATTGATGGACATACCACTGAAAGTCACCGTAGAATTAGGAAGGACCCAGAAGCAGATTAAAGATATTTTGGAAATGTCGCAGGGCTCGATTATCGAGTTGGACAAGCTGGCCGGTGAGCCTGTAGACATCCTGGTTAACAACAAACTTATTGCCAAAGGGGAAGTCGTGGTTATCGACGAGAACTTCGGTGTTCGTGTTACGGATATCGTCAGCCAGTGGGACCGTATTCAAAAATTACAATAGCGTACTTAGGGAGGATTTTGTAAAAATGGCTAATCGAATTCTAATCGTGGACGATGCAGCATTTATGAGAATGATGATCCGGGATATCTTGACCAAGAACGGATTTGAAGTAGTGGGCGAAGCCCAGGACGGTTCTCAAGCGATCGAGAAATTTAAGGAACTGCGTCCTGATCTGATCACGATGGATATTACTATGCCTGAGATGGACGGAATCGCCGCCCTGAAAGAAATCAAAAAAGTGGATGCAAGTGCCAAGGTTATTATGTGTTCCGCCATGGGCCAGCAGGCTATGGTTATCGATGCAATCCAAGCGGGTGCTAAGGACTTTATCGTGAAGCCGTTCCAGGCAGACCGTGTTATTGAAGCGATTAACAAAACGCTAGGCGTGTAGGAACCAGATATGCCGAGCAACACAGAACCGCTTGGAACGGGTAATACCCTGCTGAACTTGCTTAACGTTATTTTAGTTCTTGCGGTGATCATTGTTCTTATTGTGCTGCTGATCCGCTTTCTTGGCCGCCGCAATCAGACTTGGATGAGCGGACGCTCCATGCGCACACTTGGTGCGGTGGGGCTTGGTCCGGGTAAGTCGATGCAAGTCATTGAAGTTGGCAGCAGCCTGTACCTTATTGGAGTCGGAGAGGACGTATCCATATTGGATAAGGTGACCGACCCGGATGAGGTAGCGTTGATTATTTCGGCCTTCGAGGATCAATCCTCGGGCCGTAACAACTTTCTCGTGCCGCTTATCTCCAAACTGAGAAATAAGCAGCGCGGGAAGGTTTCATCTCAGGAAATCGAACTTAGTGAAACATCGTCCTTTTATGAGACACTTCAATCCAAGCTTCGCTCTGCGCCTGAGCGTAAAGAGAAGATGGATGAACTGCTTCGGGAAGATGCCGCCAAGAATGAGTCGAGGGATTTATGAAAAAAAAGCTAATTCTCGCTTTTCTGCTGCTCAGTAGCCTTAGCATTCTTATGATTCATACGATGCACGCTGATCCTATCCCTAATATCAATGTTCAAATTGGGGGTAATGATAGTTCCAGCGGGGGTACCAGTTCTATATCCATATTGCTTCTTATTACGGTTCTGAGTGTTGCCCCGGCATTTGTTATTCTGATGACCAGTTTTACCCGGATTGTCATTGTGCTGGGCTTTGTCAGAACCTCGCTCGGTACACAATCGATGCCACCGAATCAGGTGCTGGTAGGGCTTGCTCTTTTTCTGACGCTTTTTGTGATGGCACCGACATTCTCGACCATTAACGAGACGGCGCTGCAGCCTTATATGAAAGGTACAATTACTCAGAGCGAGGCGCTGAACAAGGCAGCTGATCCTATGAAGGAATTCATGTTCAAGCAGACGAATTCCAAAGACCTGTTACTGTTTATGAAATACACAGGTTATACGGGGACAGAGAAGCCGGCTACATACAGCGACATCCCATTAACGGTCATTGTGCCTGCTTTTGCAATCGGTGAAATGAAAAAAGCTTTTACTATGGGTTTTCTTATTTTCATACCATTTTTAATCATTGATATTGTGGTAGCCAGCACCTTGATGGCCATGGGTATGATGATGCTACCTCCAGTTATGATCTCGTTACCTTTCAAAATTATGCTCTTTGTACTGGTAGACGGCTGGTACCTGGTCATAAAATCACTGCTACTGAGCTTTAACACCTGACGTTTATGAGGAGGCATAGGGGATGAGTACGGAGTTTATTATCGGTCTAGCTGGCCAAGCCGTATATATCGTGCTGGAAACTAGCGCTCCCATGCTGATTCTAGGTCTGGCGGTTGGGCTAATTATCAGTATCTTTCAAGCTACGACACAGATTCAGGAGCAAACGCTAGCGTTTGTTCCCAAAATCGTCGCAGTATTGCTGACTTTGCTGCTGTTCGGGCCTTGGATCATTACGAAATTGGTCGACTTTACAAGCCAGATTTTGGGTAATCTCCATATGTACATCGGTAAGTAACGGATATGGAGATCATGCTGCAAAGTTTTCCCGTCTTTCTGTTGTTTTTTTGTCGAATTTCAGCATTTTTTGTTGTCATTCCTGTGTTTTCATCCAATGGTGTGCCAATGACCTTCAAGATCGGCCTTTCCTTTTTTGTGGCACTGGTAGTGTTTAGTGCAAATGGAACCGGATTGGTTGTCCCGCAGGATATTAGCTATATTTTATTAATTGCTAAAGAGATTTTAGTTGGACTGCTACTTGGTTTTATAGGCTACCTCATCTTTATGGCGATACAAACGGCAGGTTCCTTTATTGATATCCAAATCGGATTCGGGATTGCAAATGTCATTGATCCGATGACAGGGGCTTCCGCACCGATTTTCAGTAACTTCAAGTACATGATTGCGCTACTGATGTTCCTGAGCATGAACGGACATCATTATCTGCTGGATGCAATCGTGTACAGTTATAATTGGGTTCCTATTAATAATGATCTATTCCTCAAAATGATAGACGGCAGCTTATCAGAATTCCTTGTGCGTACATTTGCACAATCGTTTATCCTTGCTTTTCAAATGTCTGCGCCCTTGGTGGCGGCATTGTTTCTGACGGATATAGGCCTTGCTTTTCTGGCGAGAACGGCTCCGCAATACAATGTATTTGTGATCGGGGTTCCGCTTAAAATCATTATTGGTCTGGCACTACTACTGGTGCTGATGCCAGGGCTGGCAGTTCTCTTCAGAAGCATGTTCGATATTTTGTTTGTATCTATGCACAACTTGCTGAAGCTGATGGGGAATAGTCCATAGGTGACCATAAGGAGAGAGAGTTATGCCGCAGCCTACGCGCTATAAACTGGATCTTCAGCATTTCGGGGGAGAAAAAACAGAAAAAGCAACCCCCAAGAAACGACAGGATGCGCGCAAAAAAGGCCAAGTAGCCAAAAGTACGGAGCTGTCGGGTTCTGTCGTGCTGTTATCTGGAGTGCTAAGTTTATCCATGTTTGGCGGTTATATGAAGGAACGCTTCATGACCTTGTATATGGATATTTTTCAAAACAGGATGCTGCAGGAGATTACACCAGAGAATGTGATGAAAATGTTCAGCGGGTACGGAGTGCAAGTGCTTTTGCTGCTGGCTCCGCTGCTCGGTATTACTTTTGTAATGGCTTTAGTATCCAATATCATGCAGGTCGGTTTTATGGCATCCGGACAAGGGCTAACCCCCAAGTTCAGCAAAATTAATCCGATCAAAGGGTTTAAAAATATCTTTTCCATGCGTTCGCTGGTGGAGTTTTTCAAATCCATCCTCAAGCTGCTTCTGATCGCTTATCTGGTTTACAGTACGCTTTGGGGACAAAAAAGAAACATCATGTCACTGTCGCATATCGATACGGAAGGAATCTTCAAATTCGTAGCCAAGCTGACGTTGACGCTCGGGCTCAAGATAGGTGCAGTGCTGATGGTTATGGCTTTTCTCGATTATATGTATCAGAAATATGAGCATGAGAAGAGTCTTAAGATGTCCAAGCAGGATATCAAGGACGAGTATAAGAAAATGGAGGGTGACCCTCTAATTAAAGGCAAGATCAGGGAACGCCAACGCAGGATGGCTATGCAGCGGATGATGCAGGAAGTTCCTAAAGCGGATGTGATCATAACGAATCCGACGCACTTTGCAGTAGCACTGAAATATGACGGTTCCATGATGGAGGCGCCACAGATTATTGCCAAGGGTCAGGACTACGTGGCACTCCGAATCCGGGAGCTGGCCAAGGAGCATGGCGTTGTGACTATGGAAAACAAGCCGCTTGCACGGGCGCTGTTCCAGAGGGCTGAAATCGGGGATACCGTCCCTGCAGATTTGTTCCAGGCAGTTGCCGAAGTACTGGCGTATGTATACAAGCTTAAAGGCAAGAAGAGATAAGGCGGGGGAGGTTAAGGACATTGAAAGCTAGAGATCTATCTGTTTTGGTGGGCATCATCGGTATTGTGCTTATGATGATTCTGCCTATCCCGTCCTGGCTTCTGGACGTTTTACTGGTTATTAATATTTCAGTTGCGTTAACCATCATATTGGTGGCTATGAATACCAAGGAAGCCTTGCAGTTTTCAATCTTTCCTGCATTGCTTCTGATTACAACGCTGTTCCGCCTAGCGCTGAACATCTCGACAACCAAGCTGATTCTCTCTGAAGGTGATGCAGGTGCTGTAGTTGCTACCTTTGGTAGCTGGATTGCCGGCGGACAGATTGCTGTCGGTTTTGTCGTGTTTCTGATTCTGGTAGTTGTTCAATTTATAGTTATCACCAAAGGTTCCGAGCGCGTGGCCGAGGTAGGCGCGAGATTCACACTCGATGCGATGCCCGGAAAGCAGATGAGTATAGATGCCGACCTCAACGCCGGCATGATTAATGAACAGCAGGCCCGTGAGCGTCGTCAGAAAGTAGAGCGCGAGGCAGACTTCTACGGAGCGATGGACGGGGCCAGTAAGTTTGTTAAAGGGGATGCTATTGCCAGCATCATTATCCTCCTTATTAACCTTATCGGCGGATTTATCATCGGGATGGTTGTACACGGTATGCCTTTTGGTGAAGCACTGTCAACCTATTCTGTACTGACTATTGGTGACGGGCTGGTCAGTCAGATTCCTGCTTTGCTCATTTCGACCGCTGCCGGCTTGATTGTTACCCGCGCTTCTTCGGAAGGCAATCTGGCAGAGGATTTGACAGGACAATTATTGTCTTATCCGAAGCTGCTCTATATTGTAGCTGTAACTGTAGCCTTCCTGGGTTTGTTTACTCCAATTCATCTCACAACAACGTTGCCTTTAGCTGGACTGATGGCCTTCGCTGCTTACCGGATGAGTCAGAATCTCAATAAAAAGCAGATCGCGGAAGAACAGCTTGTGGAAGAAAAGCAGATCGAAGAAGTGCGCAGTCCCGAAAGTGTTATCAACTTGCTTTCAGTCGATCCGATTGAGTTCGAATTTGGCTACGGCTTGATTCCGTTGGCTGATACGGGCCAGGGTGGTGACTTGCTCGACAGAATTATCATGATTCGACGGCAATGTGCGCTTGAGATGGGACTAGTGGTGCCTGTTATTCGCATTCGCGACAATATTCAACTAAAACCGAATGAATATGTCATCAAAATTAAAGGAAATAACGTTGGCGGTGGTGAATTATTACTTAATCACTATCTTGCCATGAGCCCAGGGTATGATGATGAGTCTATCAACGGGATTGAAACCGTGGAGCCTTCTTTCGGATTGCCGGCTCTGTGGATTGACGAATCCGTAAAAGAACGTGCTGAGTTGTCAGGTTATACCGTAGTTGACCCACCTTCTGTTGTAGCAACACATCTTACTGAACTGATTAAACGCCACGGGCATGAGTTGCTCGGACGTCAGGAAACCAAAATGCTGGTCGACAATTTGCGGGAGAACTACCCTGTGCTTGTGGATGAGCTCATTCCTTCAGTATTGGCCATCGGGGATGTGCAGAAGGTGCTGGGGAAATTGCTTCGTGAGAAGATCTCCATCCGGGATCTCGTAACCATCTTCGAGACGCTCGCAGACTATGGAACCTACACCAAGGATCCTGACATTCTTACCGAGTATGTGCGTCAGTCTTTATCGAGACAAATTACCCAACAGTTCTCTCAAACCGGGGAGACGTTACGGGTAATAACCGTAGGGCCGACACTGGAAAAGAAAATCTCTGAAAGTGTGCAGCAATCGGAGCAGGGCAGCTATCTAGCGTTGGATCCGGTGTCTACACAAACGGTCTATCAGCGACTGACCGAGCAGATCAATCGACTGCTTCAGTCGGGACAGCAACCGATTGTGCTGACCTCACCGAATATCCGCATGTATTTGCGGCAGGTGATTGAACGCACGATGCAGGATATTCCGGTGCTCTCTTACAGCGAGCTTGAACCGAACATTGAAATTCAAAGCGTTGGAGTGGTGAATCTATGAGAGTGAAGCGTTATGTGGTGGATACGATGCCTGATGCTATGTTGTCCATCCGCAATGAGCTAGGCAGCGACGCCGTCATTCTTAGTACCAAAGAGATCAAAGTAGGCGGGTTTATCGGACTCTTCCAAAAGAAAAAGATAGAAGTGGTTGCTGCCGTAGAGAAGGAGCAGAAGCCAGCTGCTCCGGCACCGCCGCCAGCGCCTTCTCTTAGCATACCGCGCAATGCCGTTCCGCAGGCGTATAAAAGAGCATCTGCCACGCCGCAGGCTGTTGAAGAGAAGCCAGCTCCTGCGGAGAACCGCACGTTTGCCGAGATTGCCGCAGCGCTCTCTGAGGCCATAGGTATTCAGGAGACACCGGTTGTGCCAGCGCCTCCCGTGCGCCAAGATCCACCTTCGACTTTGGAGGAGACGAGACAGACGTTGCTGAGTAAGGAGCCTGAGTTCCCGCTCCTAAATGTTGACTTCATGGAGGAAGCGAGAAGACCTCTTATAAATGAAGCATCGGCGCCTGATCCTGAGGTGTTGCGTGAAATTCGCGAAATGAAGCAGTGGATGGAACGGATTGCTCGTCACTCCTCAGGCTCGCGTGAATTGCCGGATCGTCTGGAGATACTCAGGAGCCAACTGGTAGATCAGGAGATGGATACGGTGCTGGTTGAAGAATGGATTAGCACTATTTTTGACCGCTGGAATGATGAAGGACGCACCTGGAGATCTGAGCAGTTCGATCAGTGTCTGGCTGAACAGATCAGCAGCTTTCTCGAGGGCCGTGTAGCTCAGGGGATACGCCCGGATACACAGATCGTATACATTGCCGGACCTACCGGCGTTGGTAAAACGACGACAATCGCCAAGCTGGCTGCAGAGCAACTCTTCAAGTATGGCCGTAGAGCGGGCTTGATCACCTCGGATACATACCGGATATCGGCTGTAGATCAGCTACGAACCTATGCGTCTATTCTGAACATTCCACTGGAAGTGGTTCAGTCGCCGGGAGATCTGCAGCGGGCGATGTTCCGGCTCGAAAGCTGTGATCTCGTATTGATGGATACAGCGGGACGCAATTACCGCAATGAGATGCTTGTTGCTGAATTGCAGAGCCTGTTGGCCAAGGAGCTAAGGAGCGAGACTTATCTGGTTCTTAGCATGACCTCCAAGAGCCGGGATATGAAGAAGATTGCCGAGCATTTCGGCAGGTATCCGCTGGATAAAGTAATCTTTACGAAGCTGGATGAAACGGGAAGCTACGGTCCTCTTTTCAATGTACTGAATGATTTTCCGTTAACCTTGTCTTACTTGACCAATGGGCAGAACGTTCCGGATGATCTCTTACTTGCTTCTGAAAAAGAACTATCTGATATGCTCTTGGGAACAGGTGGGTATTAATGGATCAAGCGCAATCTTTAAGACATCTTGTGTCCAGCCAAGACACCAAACGTATAACCAAGGAAGGTTCCACTGCCCGGGTTATTACAGTCTGCAGCGGAAAAGGCGGCGTTGGTAAATCGAATTTTACACTGAATTTTGCGTTGGCCCTTCAGTCACTGGGGAAGAAAGTTCTTTTATTCGACGCTGACATCGGGATGGCGAACATAGATGTGTTAATGGGGGTCTCTCCCAGATATAACCTCTATCATTTGCTAACAAGAGAAGCCGATATTAACCGGGTCGTTCAACTTGGACCGCAAGATCTTCCTTTCATCGCAGGTGGCTCTGGCATGGACGAGCTGTTCTCGCTCTCTGAGGCTGATCTCAATTATTTTACAACCCAGATCGCCGAGATTGCCGACAGCATGGATTTTATTCTGTTTGATACAGGTGCTGGCTTGTCCAAGGAAACGATGAAATTTATTTCGTCTGCCGATGACTGTCTGGTGGTCACTACCCCAGAGCCAACGGCTATAACTGACGCCTACGCACTAATGAAAGTGGTACATAACTCTCATCCCGATGTTTCTTTCAGACTTATTGTCAATCAAGCTGGGGACATACGGGAAGCAGCAGCAACTAGTGATAAAATTCGAATGGCGGCAAGCCGGTTTTTACAACTGAATCTTCCTTTCTTGGGTCATATCAGCAGTGATTCCCATGTGGTTCAGGCCGTGAAAAGACAAGTACCGTTCATTCTAGCCTATCCAAACAGCGCAGCAGCTAAAGACGTTCATCTTCTAGCCGTTCGTTATCTGGCAAGCGATGCTGCCATAGAAACCAAAGTTCAGGGGATTAAGGGGTTTATTCGCAAGTGGTTAATACGAAACAGGTAGTACATGTTCTGAACTCAGGAACAGAGGTGGAAATGATATGAAGCCATATAAAGTTTTGGTTGTTGATGATTCTGCATTTATGCGCAAGATCATTTCCGATTTGATTGAAAACGATGCTGACTTTCAGGTAACGGCAACGGCAGCCAATGGCCGTGAGGCGATTGAAAAAGTAAACGAGCTATGCCCCGACCTTGTGACCATGGATGTGGAAATGCCGGAAATGAACGGCCTGGAAGCGCTGAAAATAATCATGGCCGAGCGTCCGCTTCCCGTAATTATGCTGTCTGGCATCAACGAGGAAGGCATGAAGGAGACCATTCTGGCACTGGAGTGGGGGGCCTTCGACTTCATCCGTAAGCCATCGATTTCCAGCTCGCAAGATATCATCGCCGTGGGGGAATCGCTGCGTGAGCAGATGAAGGAAGCGATGCTGGCCCGTCATCAAAGACAAGTCAGAGAAACTACTATTCAGGCCATCGAAGCTAAACCTGTTGAGCCTGTAGCGCCGCAGGAACAAACCGCTAAACCAAGTATACAAGCTGTAAGAAAGAATCTGGAGCTCCCAGCCAAAAACTCCGGACTGCCGGCAAGCAAGCAAGCCGAAGCAGATAGAGCGATTAAGCCGGCAGAGGTGACTCGCGCTGCTAAGCCTATCCAGAAAAAAGCTGCACCGGAGAGCAAAACCACGAAGAAGTCGGTTCTGCCACCGCCAGCTTCTGAGAAGTTCAGGAGTCGCCTCAGAACAGAGCGTGAGTCTACGAATGTACTCCAGTTACAACAGGAGACCACTGCTGAACGGGCAGAGGTGACTGGCGCTCCAAGCACGGTCCGGAGCTCCGGTTCTGCGAAGGGACTCAGCAAAATCGTCGCTGTAGGTTGTTCAACCGGAGGGCCGCGAGCCCTTAAGGCTTTGCTGGAGAACATTCCGGCCGATTTCCCAGCGCCGATCGTGATTGTGCAGCATATGCCGCCTAACTTCACGAAATCGCTGGCACAGCGTTTGAATACCTTCAGTCCGCTGGAAGTGGCAGAGGCGGAGCCGGGTATGGTATTGCGGCAAGGGGCCGCCTATATCGCCCCGGGTGGCTATCACATGAAGGTTGTTCCAACCGCTGGCGGGCAATATACCCTTTCTCTTACGAAGGAAGAGGCACGTAACGGCCATAGGCCGTCTGTAGATACATTATTTGAATCCTTGCTTCCGCTTTCGTCGCTGGAACGTCATGCTGTGCTGATGACAGGAATGGGAAGCGATGGAGCACGAATGATGAAGGCTCTCTATGAATCCGGCGTTTGTTCAACCTTTGCCGAGAGTGAAGAGACTTGTGTTGTATATGGAATGCCGCGCTCTGCGGTTGAACTGCAGTGCGTTAGACATATCCTGCCGTTGCAGGAAATAGCTCCAAGACTGGTGCAAGCCGTTAAATAACGGAAAAGCGAACTCGAAGGGGAGGTGCTCGTTAGTGGACATGAATCAGTATTTATCCATGTTTATTGATGAGTCAAATGATCATCTGCAGTCATTGAACGAAAATATGATGGGGCTGGAAGCAAATCCTGAGGATCTGAGCATCGTACAGGTAATCTTCCGCTCTGCGCATACTTTAAAAGGTATGGCGGCTACTATGGGCTTTGAGGATTTGGCTTCACTCACTCACCAAATGGAGAACGTGCTTGATCTGGTTCGCAACAACAAATTGCGGATGCAGGATTTCATTTTTGACACCTTATTCAAAAGTCTGGATGCCCTGGAATCGATGGTTCAGGACATTACTGGGGGCGGTGAAGGCAAGGCAGATGTTTCTGCGATTGTAGCCGATCTTCAGGCCATTGTTCGCGGTGAAGTTCCTGCAGCAGGTGGTGCAACGACTGGGAGTGCTCCAGCAGCTTCCGGACAAGCCGAGACTCCAATACATCTGGACGAGTTCCAGTTCTCTGTCCTGGAGCAGTCTATTCAGGAAGGCCATAAGGTTATGTTCGTGGAGGTTGCAATTCGTGAGGATTGTCAGCTTAAAGCGGTACGCTCTTACATGGTATTTGATCTCTTGGAACGCTCCGGCGAGGTCGTTAAATCCTTCCCTTCCGTTCAAGATATTGAGCAGGAGAAATTTGATCACAGCTTTTCACTCTATTACATAACTCAAAAGGATGCTAGTGAAATTCAGGCCATGATCCTGAACCTGTCGGAAATTGACAAGGTGACGGCTATTGCGCTGGATCAAGAATCCTTACATCAGCTTGGTCAGGACACGGCGGCGGCCACTGCCGAAGTAGCTACCGCTGCTTCTGAGGTAGCTGTTGCTGTGGAAACTCCTGTTGCACCAGCTGCTACATCCACTCCAGCGCCTAGAGCGGCTGCTAAAGAAGAAGGGGCCAAGTCCCCGGCTGCTGGCCGAACGGGCGGTACGCCGTCGCGGACCATCCGGGTAGACATTGAGCGTCTGGATGTTCTGATGAACCTGTTCAGTGAACTGCTTATTGACCGGGTCCGTCTGGAACAGCTTGCTTCCGAAATGCAAAGTGGTGATCTTACCGAAACGGTAGAGCATATGAGCCGGGTTAGCGCCGATTTGCAGAATATCGTAATGAAGCTGCGCATGGTGCCGGTGGATACGGTATTCAACCGGTTCCCGCGGATGATTCGTGACCTTGCCAAGTCTTTGGACAAGAAGGTTGATCTTGTAATTACCGGTGCTGAGACTGAGATGGACAGAACGGTCATCGATGAAATCGGCGATCCGCTCGTGCACTTGCTGCGCAATGCGGTTGACCATGGGATCGAATCTGTTGCCGACCGGATTGCTGCTGGCAAGCCGGAGACCGGAACGGTTAACCTGCGCGCATTCCATAGCGGTAACCATGTATTCATTGAAATTGAAGAAGATGGAAGAGGGATTATCCCTGAGAACGTCCTGAAGTCTGCTGTTAAGAAAGGGATTCTTACCCAAGAAGAAGCGGCAAGCAAGACGGATGAAGAAGCTTATCAAATGTTGTTCGCCCCAGGCTTCAGTACGGCGGAAGTTATCTCCGACGTTTCCGGACGTGGCGTGGGATTGGACGTTGTTAAGGCCAAGATTACTGCGCTGGGCGGCAATGTTACCATTTACTCCACACCGGGTAAAGGAACTAACTTCTCGGTACAGCTTCCACTTACACTGTCGATCATTGCGGCAATGATGATTAAGCTGGGCTCCGAGAAGTATGCGATTCCGTTGTCCTCGATTGTAGAAACAGGCATCATCAAGCAATCTCAAATCCGTACCATTCATGGCAACAAAATGCTGGAGTTCCGAGGCAGCCATATTCCGCTAGTTTCCTTGAGCCGCATATTCTCCATACCAGATTATGATGAAAGTACTGAAGAAGAAACGGAAATCGTTGTGGTCCGTAAGGGAGAACGCCTCGTGGCTCTGGCGGTACAGGATTTTATCGGACAGAACGAGATTGTAATCAAGAATCTCGGTAAATATCTGCCTGAGATTCAAGGCATATCCGGCGCTACGATTCTTGGTGACGGACAGGTGGCACTCATTATTGATCCGAACGCTTTTATTAAATAACTAGGATAGAACAGGGAGGTTCATTCCATGGCTGAAGATATTAAAGTGATAGTGTTCAAATTAGGTGTCGAAGAATACGGCATTGAAGTGGATAAGGTGCAGACCATCGAGCGTATGATGCCGATCACACGTGTACCAAAGACGTATTCTTTTATCAAGGGAGTAATCAATTTGCGCGGGGTTGTGATCCCTGTGATTGATCTTCGTGGCCGCTTCGGCATTGCTGAGGCTGAGCACACCGACCAGACGAGAGTAATTATAGTAGCTGTGAACGAGATGGAAGTAGGCTTCATCGTAGATTCCGCCAATGATGTCATTGATCTTAACAGGGATTCCATTGATACACCTCCAGATGTTGTGGGTGGCATCAAAGCCAAGTACTTGGACGGGGTGGCCAAAATCGGGGAAGACCGTCTGCTGATCATGCTCAATTTGTCCGAGGTGCTCAACAAGAGCGAAATCGTACAATTGGAAGGCCTGGAGGGCTAACCAGTGGAGTTGTTCAAAAACTTCAAGGATTTCAAAATGGACGTGCTCAAGGAAGTCGGTAATATAGGAGCAGGTAACGCTGCCACCGCGTTATCTCAGCTGCTGGGCAAACCGATTGATATGGCCGTACCAAAGGTCCAGCTGCTCAACTTTGAGGAAATTACTGAGAAAGTGGGCGGAGCCGAAGAATTGGTGTATGCCGTATTCCTGCGGGTTGAAGGTGATGCACCTGGCAATCTGTTCTTCATTCTTACACCGGAAGCTGCCGTCAATCTGCTCAGCCGTGTGGCCGGGATCGAGCTGTCTGGTGGGGAAGAATTGAGCGAAATGGAATTATCCGCATTGAATGAAATCGGCAACATTTTGGCTGGTTCTTATCTGTCCTCACTAGCCGATTTTACTTCGCTTACCATGTACCCAACGGTGCCGGCACTCGCAATGGACATGGCGGGCGCAATTCTGGGCTACGGCCTGTTACAGTTTGGGCAAATGGGCGATGATGCTTTGCTGATAGATACAACGTTTTTGGAAGGGCAAAATGAGATTGAAGGGCAATTCTTCCTCATCCCCGATCCGGAATCGTTCCCGAAAATCTTCAAATCACTAGGAGTTCCTTTCGACAATGATTGATGAACAAACCATCATAAAGGTAGGCATGGCAGATCTTAATGTCGGGAGCCAGGGTCTGATCCGTACAACTGGACTTGGCTCCTGCGTAGGATTGACCCTGTATGATCCGGGCAAAAAGCTGGCAGGAATGGCACATGTTATGCTGCCCTCCTCCGAAATTGCCAGGGAGGGGCAGCTCAATATCGCCAAGTTTGCCGATACAGCTGTGCCGGAACTGCTGAACCGTCTGCTGTCACTTGGGGCGGTCCGCAGCCGAATCGTTGCCAAGATGGCGGGAGGCTCGCAGATGTTTGCCTTTGCTGGAGGGAGTGACACCATGAGGATCGGGCCTCGTAATGTGGAATCCTGTAAGTTGGCACTTGAAGCTTTGAACATTCCCTTACTCGCTGAAGATACCGGCGGCAATTATGGCCGTACGATAGAGATCGCCTGTAGCACCGGAGTCTTGTACATCCGCAGTGTGCAAAAAGGCGCTAAGGAATTATAATGATGATTGGAAACATTTTGATAAATTTGCTGTCTGGCGTAGTAGGCTTTGTGGTTACCTTCCTTGTCACTTACGGGAATAACTTGCTAATGACCAGTCTGATTCGAGGATTATTTGGATTTATCACCTGGTTCTTGCTTGCATTTCTTCTTAGATGGGTATTGGGTGTTATGTTGAAACAAACGGAACCACAAGAACTCACGGACCCTGCTGCAGGGGATGGCGAAGAAGCGCTGGGTGCCAGACTGAATATCAGCACTCCGGATGAGGATGAGGAATTGAAGAATCTTTTGAAGCCAAAGCCGGCCGAAGGGAATGGAGATAACGGAGGATTTACACCGCTAAAGCCGCCCAAGCTGGTCACTATGAAAGATCCTGAAGAATTGGCCAAGGCCGTTCGTCACCTGAAAGAAGAATAAGGTAGTGCTGCAGGAACCGGTATTCGGCTAAGCTGTACGGTTCCTCACTCAGGGCACGCTGACTAAACTTTGGGAAGGGTGAAAGCTGTTGAACGAGCGTAAAGCTTCTCAATCGGAGATAGACGAGCTATGGACGCAGTGGAAAGAACACGGCGATCCTGAAGCTAAGAAAAAGCTGATTGAGAGTTATCTCCATATTGTAGATTACGTATCCAGCCGTTTGGCTGTAGGATTGCCCAAGAACGTATCCAAGGATGATTTAGCCAGCAATGGTGTTATGGGGCTGATTGATGCCATTGAAAAATTCGACTATAAGCGGGGGCTCCAGTTCCAGACCTACGCCTCCTGGCGGGTACGTGGGGCGATCCTTGATTCTTTGCGCCAGAGTGACTGGGTTCCCCGGTCGGTGCGGGAGAAAGCCAAAAAAATCGAAGATGCTTATCAACAGATGGAACAGAAATATTTACGGTCTGTTACCGACGAAGAAATGAGTCAATACCTGAACATTAGCGAACAAGAATTTCAAAATATGCTGCAGGATGTGGCCGTTATGTCACTCTGCTCACTGGAAGACCCCATTCGCGAAGAAGAATCGGAGACCCGGATGTCCATCCTTGTGGATGACAAGGCAAAGAACCCGGATCGCAAGGTAAACGAATTTTATTTGCGTGAGACCCTTACCAAAGGCATTGAGAAACTAACGGTGAAAGAACGGACCGTGGTGTCCCTTTTATATTATGAAGATTTGTCTTTAAGCGAAATTGCCGAGGTCATGTCATTATCCCCCTCGCGGATTTCGCAGCTCCATTCTAAAGCCATTTTGCGGCTGAGGGGAACGCTGGAGAAAAACCGTGATCTTCTCATGCAAAACGATTAACCGTACTGCGGTGACAAGGGGGAGTATAATTTGATCGGTCATTATGCTTTGAATCAGTACCTGAGCATTACATTTTCGGATGACAAAGGCATTGCTTACCTCCAGTTTTCCAAAAAAGACGAGAATTTTTCCTGTTCGATCGAAGAGCTGGAGGCTTTTCTGCACAGTCATAATATCAGATATGGTATTCAACGGGATATTGTCCAGCGTCTCAGTACTCATCCCGAGGAGTATTTCTTCAATAGAGTACCAATAGCGATTGGAGATACCGCCGAGAATGGTACGGATGGACGAGTTGTTCTAACTATTGATATGGAAGAAGACCGTGGGCCAGCTGAGAAAGCTGACGGCAAAGTCGACTATAAGGATTTGGTCCGGCTGCATAATGTCCGTAAAGGCCAATTGATCGCGAAGACCGTTCCTCCATTAGCGGGCAAACCAGGCAAGATGGTGACGGGCGAAGAGCTGCCATTCAAGGCTGGGCGTGAAGCCCAGTTTAAAGTGGGGAAAAACGTTCTGGTCAGCAATGAAGAGACCTCGATGTATGCTGCAATAGATGGTCTTGTGACGATTACGGATAAAGGCAAAATCAATGTTTTTCCGGTTTATGAAGTCAATGGTGACGTGGATTACAGTACCGGAAATATTGATTTTGTGGGTACCGTTGTTATCCGTGGTAATGTTCTCACCGGGTTCTCCGTCAAATCGGAGGGCGATATTCGGGTGGTCGGCGGCGTGGAAGGCGCTGAACTAATCGCCGGGGGCTCCATCGAGATTACAGGTGGAATTATCGGTTATCACAAAGGTCATATCAGCGCTGGTAAAAATGTAAAGGTGTCCTTTATCCAAGACGGAAATGTAACTGCAGGTGAAGACATTATTGTCTCGCAGAGCATTATGCACTCCGATATACGTGCAGGACACGACGTCGTGTGCAATGGCACAAAAGGTTTAATTGTCGGTGGAACTATTCAGGCCGGCGAGCGGGTGGTCGCACGGACAATCGGTAACACGATGTCCACGGCAACGGCCATTGAAGTAGGCGTACTGCCTGAGCTGAGAAATGAGATTAATGAACTTCGTCAACAGTTACGACAACTGCTTGAGAATGACGATAAGACCTCCAAGGCGCTTTATCTGCTAAATCAATTGGCGAACAGCGGTCAGCTGTCTCCCGACAAAATAGCGCTTCGCGTCAAGCTCAATGCCACCAAACAATCCCATCAGCGGGATGAGGCGAGAATCAAGGGCCGTGTGCTTGAGATTGAGAGAATGCTGGAGGATACGGGGAGAGCCAGAGTAGAGGCTGTCAAGACGATATATGGAGGCTGTAAAATCGTAATTGGCAGATACACCAGGTTTGTAAAAGACCCGACAGAGCGGGTCGTTTTCGCATACAGCGAAGGTGATATTTCAATCACGCCGTACATCTAAACTCAGGCGGGCAGCATCGGCGGCCGGCCATTTACAAATTCCTATTTTGTGAAAAGAGGGTCGACATGAGTCTGAAACCGGTGGAGTTGCAAATCGCTGTGCCTCGGACAACAGAGGCGGGAAGAATTCAGAACGAGCTTCAGCATCGTCCTGCAGCAGACCAGCAGCAGCTAGCTGCACAGAATGTTAAGCAAAGCCAGGAAATGACTCAGCGTACTGGGGAGGTCGATGATCCTTCAGAGCCCGCCTTGCGTGATGATGGTGGACGGGGCAACAATCCAGGAGGACATTCCTCGCAGGAAAAAGGTCACAAGTCTGATGGAAGTCGTGATGCCGAGCATCCGTACAAAGGGCGTCGCATTGATTTGAGCTTATAAGAAACTAATATTATTTTAAGCAAAAGGGGATTTGGCACTTGCAACCATGGGGGTATATTGTGCTGGTGGGCGCTGTCACAATTGTGTACGCCCTGATTATGCCGGCGCGGGTCCGGGAGGGCAAGAAAACAGAACAGCAAAGCCTTAAGGAGACTGAGGCGGCGCTTGAGCTCTATATGGCGGATATGGAGCGCGAGAATGAAGAGCTGGTTCAATTAGTGAGCAGCATCAAGCAGCAGTCCCAGAGCAATCAGGCGACACTGACTGAGCAGATCAAGGATCTGCAAGGGGCTTTGAGCGAACAGCAGGAGCATTCCAAGCAGCTCGAAGCCAGAATGAACGAAGAAGCGGAAACCTTACGTCAATTGGCGACCTCACTAGAAAATCAAACAGTTATTCAAACAACTGTTGCAAATAACGTAGAGCATGTGGTGGCACCGCCTGAGATAAAGCCGAAGCCAGTGAGTTCCATTAAACTGCGTTACCCACGTTTATTTGAACTGCATGAGGAAGGCAAGTCCATAGACTCCATAGCCAAGACTGCAGGGCTTCAGCGGGGAGAGGTGCAACTGATTCTCCAGCTTGCCAAACAGGAGGAATCGATAGGATGAAGAATCGTTCCTTTCTGCTTGGACTTGGCTCTGGCCTAGTTGCCGGGGCTCTGCTGCTTCAAGTTATGATCTCGGGCAATGCAGCGCCACTCACGAAAGAGCAGGTGCTCAAGGGGGCGGCGCAGCTGAACTTGAAAGTCTCTGATGAATCAGGCAAGCTACTTACGCCTGGGGAGTCTGCGTTGGAGGTTCAGCCCGGTAGCACGGAAGGTCCATTGGGCGAGGCAGGAGACACCCGAGAACCGGTTAGTACGGAGGTACCAGCCGTCACGGAGGCTTCTCCGCCGCCCTCGGCACCGGCTACAGCAGTCGTTCCTTCGCCTGCTGCCACGCCGAAAGCTACCGAGCCTTCCACGCCTGCAGTTCCCTCTTCGCCAGTAGAAGAGATTGCTCAGCAACCGAAGGATACAGGGACTCCAGACGTTCCAGAACAGCCTGAGACACCAAAGGCACCTAAACCAGAAGTGGTGACTGTGCGGATTCCAAGCGGTATCACTTTGACAAGAACAGCAGATTTGCTGGCTCAGTCGGGTGCGGTCAAAGATAAAGAGGCTTTTCTGAAGTCGGCTAAAGAACGCAAGATCAACACGAAGATTCAGTATGGTACCTACAGCTTTGAAAAAGGTGAGAGCATTGACTCCATTATTGAAAAGCTGATTACGCTGAAAAAGTAGAGTCGATAGAGCTTGGATGCAGCTATAGCATTATTTTGTAGAAAGATGGAAATCCTGTTCTGGCAGTCATTAAGCTGCCTGAAATACGGGATTATCCATCTTTTTTGCTAAAATTACAAGTTGGACGTTGCAACCAATATTAAATTATGGTATATTAATTGACGGTGTTAAAACACACGCCGGTTGATTTCAGGCAAGCGGTGCTTTCTTTCGAAGAAAGTCTTGCCGAAAAATGACACATGGCGGAGGAGACACACAATAAACCAAAATTAGGAGGTGTGTGAAGATGGCAGTAATCTCCATGAAGCAGCTTCTCGAAGCTGGGGTACACTTCGGTCACCAGACTCGTCGTTGGAACCCAAAAATGGATCGTTATATCTTCACTGAAAGAAACGGAATTTACATTATTGACCTGCAAAAAACGGTTAAAAAGGTAGAGGAAGCTTACAACTTTGTTAAGAGCGTCGCTGGCGACAACGGCACTATCCTTTTCGTAGGAACAAAGAAACAAGCTCAAGATTCCGTAAAAGAAGAAGCTGAACGTTCGGGTATGTTCTACATTAACCAACGTTGGCTGGGTGGTACCCTGACTAACTTCCAAACTATTCAAAAGCGTGTTGATCGCCTGAAGAAATTGGAAGCTTGGGAAGAAGACGGTACCTTCGCAGTTCTGCCTAAGAAAGAAGTTATCCTTCTTCGCAAGGAGAAAGATCGTCTTGAGAAATTCCTGGGCGGAATCAAGAACATGAAAGGTCTGCCAAGCGCGTTGTTCATCATTGATCCGCGTAAAGAGCGCATCGCTGTTGCGGAAGCTCGCAAATTGGGTATTCCTATCGTTGCTATCGTTGATACCAACTGTGATCCAGACGAAATCGACTACGTAATTCCAGGTAACGACGACGCGATCCGCGCTGTAAAACTGTTGACTGGTAAAATGGCTGACGCTGTTGTCGAAGCTCACCAAGGCGAAGACACAACTACAGCTTAAGTAGTGGTTACAACATAAACAAGAACTTAAATGAAAAGGGTGGTTGGCAGGTGGATAACCTCTCACTGCCCTTTTTTTAGGATATTAGCAAGAAAACGACAACATATCTGGAGGGAATAATCAATGGCAGTAGATGCAAAGGCAGTAAAAGAGCTTCGTGAAAGAACAGGCGCAGGTATGCTGGATTGCAAAAAGGCGCTTGAAGAAGCAAACAACGACATCACGAAAGCTGCTGAATTGCTTCGTGAAAAAGGTTTGTCCGCAGCAGCTAACAAAGCTGGACGCGTTGCAACAGAAGGCGTTGTAGAATCTTACATCCACGCTGGCGGCCGTATTGGTGTACTCGTAGAAATCAACTGTGAAACTGACTTCGTTGGTAAAACAGATTCCTTCAAAGAGTTCGCACGCGATATCGCTATGCAAATCGCAGCAGCTAACCCGCTTTATGTACGTCGCGAAGAAGTTCCACAAGCAGACGTTGAGAAAGAAAAAGAAATCTTGAAGGCTCAAGCCCTGAACGAAGGCAAGCCTGAGAAGATCGTTGAGAAAATGGTTGAAGGCCGCATCAGCAAGTTCTATGAAGAGTACTGCCTGCTTGAGCAATCCTTCGTTAAAGACCCTGACAAAACTATTTCCCAATTGTTGAATGAAAAAATCAGCACCATTGGTGAAAACATCTCCATCCGTCGTTTTGTACGTTATGAGTTGGGTGAAGGTCTGGAAAAGAAAGTTGATAACTTCGTTGAAGAAGTTATGGCACAAGTTAAACAATAATCTAGTCCCCCGGGTAACCGGGAGAATTGAATAAAGGCAAGCATCAAAAGAGCGGAACACGTACACTTAGTGTTCCGTCTTTTGTAAGAAAGTGAGGGTATACAATTGGAACAGCCGGTATTTAAGAGAGTAGTCCTTAAAGTTAGCGGTGAATCATTAGCGGGACAAAACGGATATGGTATTGATGCCGACACGATTATCTCCATCGCGGAACAAGTTAAAGAAGTTGTAGAACTTGGAGTACAGGTAGCCATCGTCTGCGGAGGCGGCAACATCTGGCGCGGAATCGCTGGTAGCGCAAGCGGCATTGATCGGGCAACTGCCGATTATATGGGGATGCTAGCTACAGTGATGAATTCTCTTGCCCTGCAGGACGCACTGGAGCAAATCGATGTGCCGACACGTGTACAGACTTCGATTTCAATGCAACAGATTGCTGAGCCGTACATTCGTCGCCGGGCGATCCGTCATTTGGAGAAGGGCCGCGTTGTGATTTTCGCAGCAGGTACAGGAAATCCGTTCTTCTCTACAGATACCACTGCAGCTCTACGGGCAGCCGAGATTGAAGCAGAGGTTATTCTGATGGCGAAGAACAAAGTGGACGGTGTATACTCTGCCGATCCTTTCAAAGACAGTACAGCTGAGAAGTACGAACAGCTTACCTATATGGATGTACTGAATAAGAATCTTGGCGTGATGGATTCCACCGCTTCATCTCTCTGCATGGATAATAATATACCGCTCATCGTGTTTGCCATTACAGAACAAGGTAATATCAAACGAGTCGTTCTTGGTGAGAAGATCGGGACGATTGTTAAGGGGAGTGTAGATTAATGCCACAAACGATTAAGAAAAATGCTGAAGAGCGTATGGAAAAAGCGATTTTGTCGCTGAAGCGTGATTTGGCAACATTGCGTGCGGGCCGTGCTTCTACAGCGCTTTTGGACCGTATCCAGGTTGAATATTATGGTGCACCTACACCTGTGAATCAGTTGGCGAACATCAGTACACCGGACTCCCGGACACTGTTGATTCAGCCGTGGGACAAATCTTCGTTGTCTGACATCGAGCGTGCGATCATGAAATCGGATCTTGGCTTGACGCCGGCTAATGACGGCACCATCATTCGTCTGTCCATCCCTCCACTAACTGAGGAGCGCCGTGCTGAACTGGTGAAGTTCACCAAGCGGTTCGGTGAGGATGCGAAAGTGGCGATCCGCAACATCCGCCGCGATGCTAACGACGATATCAAGAAGCTGGAGAAAAACGGAATCTCTGAAGACGAATCCCATGGACATCAGGAAGATATCCAAAAGGCTACTGACAAGTTCATAGCCGAGGTTGATAAAGTGCTCTTGTCCAAGGAAAAAGAGATTATGGAAGTTTAAAGATAATCAAGAGATTAAGGCCCCTCCGTCATTGGTGGGGTTTGTCTCTTTCTGATAAGAGCTTGGAGGAAACGGAAATGATCAAACGGGTTCAAGCGTGGTTGGGCCGTAAAGACAGGCAGCAGTCAGTCGAGATTTCACCGGATAACATCCCCCTGCATGTAGCGGTAATTATGGACGGTAATGGACGCTGGGCTAAACGGCGCGGCTTGCCGCGAATTGTCGGCCACCAGAATGGGATGAAAGCCGTCAAACGAGCAACCATTGCCGCAGATGAACTGGGTATCAAATACTTAACGATGTACGCATTTTCAACCGAAAACTGGAAGCGTCCTAAGGATGAGGTTGAGTTCCTAATGCGACTGCCAGAAGAGTTTCTGGCGATTGAACTTGATGAATTGATCGAAAAAAACGTGCAGGTACGTGTCATGGGCGACGCCGAAGCACTACCTTCATATACCCGCAAGGCGATGGAAGAAGCAGTTGCCAGAACCCAAAACAATACCGGACTTATTTTGAATTTTGCCCTGAATTATGGGGGGAGAAAAGAAATTACAGATTGCATGCGCAGTTTGGGCAAGGATATAGAGGCAGGGGTATTGAAACCGGAAGACATTACGTCTGAAGTGATCGATAGCAGACTTTTATCCGGCGGATTGCCAGACCCCGATCTGCTGATCCGTACTAGCGGTGAAATGAGAATTAGCAATTTTATGTTGTGGCAGCTTGCCTACAGTGAACTGTGGTTTACGGATGCATACTGGCCTGAATTTAACAAAGAACATTTGCTGCAGGCCGTTGCCGAATATCAGCGGCGTACACGCCGCTACGGTGGACTGAAGTAGCCTGATTGGAGATGGAGACCTTTGAAGCAGCGCTTGATTACCGGTGTTGTTGCCGGAGCTATATTTTTGGGTTTATGCCTTTTGGGAGGCTGGCCGTACCAGCTATTGCTGGCCGCCATGGCTCTCATCGGCTACTATGAGTTCGTGAAGATGACCGGTTCGCCTGCGTTTGGCGGTACGGCTCTGCTCGGTTATGGCGCAATTGCAGCTTTTATGATACCTTGGAATTTGCTTGGAGTGACCGCGTTATTGTCCTGGGAACAAGGGATTTGGCTCTTGCTGCTCCTTTTTCTGTTGGTCACAGTTTTCACTAAAAATAAAATGGATATTCGGATTACAGCGCTGCTGTTTGCCGGTATCGTCTATATAGGCATGGGATTCTCCTATATGGCTATGGCCCGGTCTTCTAGTGACGGGTATGGCTTGCTATGGACCTTCCTGCTGCTCTTCTGCATTTGGGGGAGCGATGCTGGAGCGTATTTTGTAGGTAAGAGCTTTGGCAAGAATAAGCTTTGGCCTGCGATCAGCCCTAACAAAACTGTGGAAGGTGCAGTGGGAGGCGTTTTGATCGCCATGCTGATTTCCATTGTTTTTGCGATTTTTGCTCCTGATCAGTTGTCCTTTGGACGAGCTCTGCTCATTGGTCTTTCTTGCGCGGTGCTAGGTCAGCTCGGAGATCTTGTACAATCTGCCTATAAACGTGTGTACGGTATCAAAGATTCAGGTTCGCTGCTTCCTGGTCATGGAGGCATCCTTGACCGCTGCGACAGCTGGATTATCGTATTTCCGTTCGTACATATTGTAATGCTTATGCCTTACTATTAATGTCAGGGAGAAGGTACTGCTGTGAAGAAAATAAGTATCCTCGGTTCTACCGGTTCTATCGGCACTCAGACATTGGATGTCATCGCGATGCACCCGGAGAAATTTGAAATTGATGGATTGGCGGCTGGAAGTAATACTGCGCTCTTGCTGGACCAGGTTCGTAAGTTCAAACCGCGCAGGGTATCTGTCGCCACCGAAGCGCTTGCTAATGAGATTAGGGAAGCTCTGCCAGCCGGTACTGAGCTTTATAGCGGAAGCCAGGGCTTGGTGGAGATTGCGGCAGGAGGCGATGCCGATACGATCGTTACTGCGGTGGTGGGCAGTGTCGGGCTGCAGTCTACGTTAGCCGCGATTGAAGCGGGTAGAACGATTGGACTGGCCAACAAGGAGACACTTGTGACAGCAGGACATCTTGTCACAGAGTTGGCCCGCAAGAAGAGTGTGCGTATACTTCCTGTGGACAGTGAGCATTCTGCGATTTTTCAATGCCTGAACGGGGAGAATCGGAGCGATGTCGAGAGCATCACTATAACAGCGTCTGGTGGTTCTTTTCGGGATTACACCCGTGATCAGCTTGTAGGGGTTACGGTGGAAGACGCGCTGCGACATCCGAACTGGAGCATGGGTGCGAAGATTACGATTGACTCTGCGACCATGGTTAACAAAGGTTTAGAGGTCATAGAGGCTCATTGGCTGTTCGGTCTTCCTTATGAGCAGATCCATGTGCTGCTGCATCCGGAGAGCATCATTCACTCTTATGTGGAGTTCCGTGACAGCAGCATTATTGCCCAACTTGGCACCCCTGATATGCGTGTTCCGATCCAATACGCCTTGACCTATCCGGATCGCTGGCATTCCCCGGCAAAACGCCTCTCGCTTGCGGAAGCGGGCCGCTTAACGTTCAGGGAGATGGATTTTGAACGTTATCCGCTTCTTCGACTGGCTATTGAGTGTGGTAAAGCAGGGGGGACCGCTACAACAGCATTCAATGCGGCGAACGAGATTGCGGTGGATCGCTTCCTGCGCGGCGGAATTTCATTCCTGCGTATCGAAGAGATCATTGATGAGGTGCTTCAGCGCCATAACAACGAAAGAAATCCTGATCTGGAGCAAATCGGGCATTGTGACCGAGCGGTAAGGGAATTGGCGGCACAGCTGTAAACATCCTGCTTTTTATAACTGCTAATCATTGCCTGACCCTAAAAATAGGTTCGGACTGTTGATTCTCTTGTGCCTGATCGGAGAATAATGATAAATTAAGAGGACATACTTCGGTCTCACACCTAAAGGGGGATGTTACGCTTGGAAATGGTTCAAGTCGTTTTTTTAACGGTGCTGATGTTTTTTGTATTGGTAACCGTACATGAATGGGGACATTACTACTTTGCCAAACGCGCTGGCATACTTGTCAGAGAATTTGCTATCGGTTTTGGTCCAAAACTGTTCTCCTATAAACGCAATGAGACCCAGTTCACGTTGCGTCTACTGCCCTTTGGCGGGTATGCGCGAATGGCCGGAGAAGATCCAGAGATTGTCGAGATCGGTCCGGGTCAGACCATTGCTGTAAGACTGGGGCAGGATAATAAGGTCAAGAACATCTATCTGGATGCGCTCGACACTCGCAAAAACGTGATTCGCGGTGAAGCACAGCATACGGATCTTGAGGAGAAGCTGAAAATCTCGCTGGATGTGGACGGAGAAGTGACCACTTATGATGTTCACCCGCAAGCGATGATGGTCAGAGGCAGTCAACAGACACAGATTGCGCCTAAGGACCGCCAATTCGGCAGTAAAACCGTAGGTCAACGCGCCCTTGCCATTGTTGCCGGACCAGTTATGAATTTCTTGCTTGCTTTCGTACTGTTTGCGCTCCATATTCAGATGGCTGGAATCGCTATTGAGAACCCTAGCACTGTCAAGATCGGTGATGTCAGCAAGGGGATGCCGGCCGAAGAGGCAGGTCTCAAGAAAGGTGATATCGTCGACTCCGTTAACGGCCAGAAGATTGGCGGTGACTTCCAGAAGATGATCACCCTGACTGCAGCCTCTAAGGGCAAGGAAATGAAGTGGGAAATTCTTCGCGGTAACGAAACATTGGACTTTACTCTCATTCCGCGTTCGATGGAAGGGGAAGACGGTGCCAAGGTCGGTATCACTCCCGAAATTCAGACCCGTAAGGCTGGCCTTGGAGAGACATTTACAGGGGCCGGACAGGATATGGTCAATACCACAAAAATTATTTTTATCGGCTTTAAGCAACTGATCAATCAGTTCAACATGGATGATATCGGCGGACCGGTTCGTACCTTCCAACTGACAGGACAGATTGCCGAACAAGGTATTCAATACTTAACCAAATGGGCAGCGATTCTCAGCCTGTACCTCGGTATTTTCAACCTGTTGCCGATTCCTGCACTTGACGGAAGCCGTCTGGCGTTCCTTGGTGTTGAGGCATTGCGCGGCAAGCCGGTTGATCCCGGCCGGGAAGGCATGGTTCACTTCGTTGGGTTCGCGTTGCTCTTCCTTCTTATGATAGCAGTAACTTATAATGATATATTGCGCTTGATTAGCGGATAATTTTGCTTTTATTTACGGGAGGAATTCCAGCACATGTCAAAAGATAAACAATTCGTAACGGAAATTACGCCGCAAGGCGAAGATTTTTCACGCTGGTATATTGATGTTATTAAAAAAGCGGATTTGATGGATTACTCTCCAGTGCGGGGTTGTATCGTCTTCAAACCGGACGGTTTTGAAATTTGGGAGCATATCCAGGAAGAGATGAACCGTCGCTTCAAAGCAACAGGTCACCGTAACGCCTACTTCCCAATGTTTATTCCGGAGAGCTTTTTCCAAAAGGAAAAGGATCATATCGAAGGCTTCAATCCTGAGCTGCCATGGGTAACAGAAGCGGGTGGAGACCAGTTGGAAGAACGTCTGGCCATCCGTCCAACTTCGGAGACCATGATCGGACATATGTACTCCAAGTGGATTCAGTCCTACCGTGATCTGCCGGTGCTGATCAACCAATGGGCGAACGTCGTGCGTTGGGAGAAACGTACACTGCCGTTCATCCGTACTAGCGAGTTCCTCTGGCAAGAAGGGCACACAGCGCATGAGAACGAGGAAGAAGCACGGGCAGAGACGATGCAAATGCTGGAGGTTTATCGTGATTTTCTAGAAGGCTATCTGGCTATTCCGGTCATCGCGGGTCAAAAAACGCCTTCTGAACGCTTCGCGGGTGCGGTGGATACGTTCTCCATTGAAGCTATGATGAAGGATGGAAAGGCCGTTCAAGCGGGTACTTCCCATTATATGGGTACCAAGTTTGCTGTAGCTTTTGAGATCCAGTACCTTAGCCGTGACAACGTTCTTGAGTATGCACACACCACTTCCTGGGGGACAAGCACACGGATGATCGGTTCGATGATCATGGTACACGGTGATGACCGCGGTCTCGCATTGCCGCCGAAGGTAGCTCCAACACAGGTGATTATGATTCCGATCGGACCTCCGAAGACTCGTGAAGCTGTAATCGGACGGACCGATGAGTTGTTTAAAGATCTGAAAAGCGCAGGCATCCGTGTCCGCGTTGACGATCGTGCGGATGTCACACCAGGCTGGAAGTTCAACGAATACGAAATGCGCGGAGTACCTGTTCGTTTGGAACTCGGTCCACGTGATATGGAGAACGGCGTTTGTGTTCTGGTATCACGGGTTACTGGCGAGAAGAAAGTCATTCAACAAGAGAACCTTGTAGAAGAAGTACAGGCGATGCTGGAGCAGGTACACAACGAAATGTTCGAACGGGCACTCAAATTCCGTGAAGATCACTTCTACTCTGTTGATACCCTTGATGAGATGAAGGCTTCCATGGAAGAAAAACGCGGCTTTGCTCTGGCAGGCTGGTGTGGATCTGAAGAATGTGAGTCCAAGGTTAAGGAAGAGACCGGAGCAACCAGCCGGAATATTCCGTTCAATCCTGCGGAGCAGAAGGAAGTCTGCCTCTGCTGTGGAAAGCCTGCTGCACATACCGTTGTATTTGCTAAAGCGTACTAATCTAGAACGACTTTACGAGATATAGATTTACTTTATGCAGCTTCTGGCGAAAGGAGTCGGCGGGCCGAAAGAACCCAATGCTTTTTGACCCGGAAGCTTTTTATCATTGGCAAGTTAGGGCGATCATAAGGTGGAGGGAAGCCATGGAACAAAACGTGGAAAGAAGAAAAAGGTTCGAGCTTCTGATGAAGCAGGGCGAAATACCGCCTGGACTCATCGATCCTTATTTTCTGGATGGAAGTATTGAGCGTGTAGAGATTAGCCGTGGCAACCGGGATTGGCGTATTGTTATTGCCAAAGAAACTCTAGTACCTGCGCAGGCTTACCGGACCTTTTGTCTGAGAATGCGGGAGAAGCTGCAGCATATTGCGAAAGTGAGCTTTTTGTTCCAATATGCGGAGAACGTTAGCAGGGCAGATCTGGTGGCAGAGTATTGGGGGTTGTTCCTGGAGTGGGTTCAGCGTGAAATTCCGTCGGTTAACGGTTGGTTGACACGTTCTTCGCAGGAACTTCAAGACGGTACTCTGGTGCTGACGATGAGCGATGCAATGTCCCAGGAGCTAGCCCGTAAAAAGGGAATCGACTCAGCTATTATAAAATTTTACGATAAATATTTTGCTCTCCCGCTAAGGGTTAAAATTCAGGTAGCGGAAAATCAGGATAATACCGTTGTCTTCGAAGAATTCCAGCAGAAGCTCCAGCAAGAGCAGCGTGAATTCATTGAGCAGATGATGACTGAGGTTGAGCCGGAATCCGTTGTAGACGAGGGTGATCCTAATGAAGTCGTGAAGCTTCAGGTGGGCTATGATATCAAAGAACCGCCGGTACCGCTTGTCGAGATCCAGGATGAAGAGAAGAAAATTACAATTCAAGGGACTATTTTTGGACTGGAAAGCAAAGAACTGCGGAACGGCAGCACACTCTTTACTTTCTTTATTACCGATTTTACCGACTCGCTGCAGATGAAGATGTTCGCCAAGAACAAAGAAGACCTCAAGATTATGAGCCAGCTGGCCAACGGAAAATGGGTAAGAGCACGGGGAAGAGTGGAGTATGACCGGTTTATGCAAATTCCGGAACTGGTGATGATCCCATCTGATTTGTCCGAGGTTGCGGCGCCACCAGCACGTAAGGATAATGCTCCAGTCAAAAGAGTAGAGTTCCATCTGCACACGACCATGAGCACCATGGACGCTGTGACGCCAGTCGATGTCTATATCAAAACAGCGGCCAAATGGGGCCACACGGCAATGGCCGTTACCGATCATGGCGGAGTTCAAAGCTTCCCGGAAGCGAACCATGCTGCCCATAAGAACAAGATTAAAATGCTGTACGGTGTGGAAGCCAATGTCGTGAATGATGCGGTGAACATTGTTGAGAATCCGAAGCCGCTTGATTTGAAGACAGCTACCTATGTAGTTTTTGATATCGAGACCACGGGCTTATCAATCACCCGCAATAACATTACAGAGCTTGCAGCGATCAAGATGTGCGAGGGAAAAGAGCTGGATCGGTATACCACCTTTGTTAACCCGCACGAGAAGATTCCTTATCATATCCAGCAGTTGACGAATATCACGGATGAAATGGTCAAGGATGCTCCAGATCTGGAGCCTGTCCTGCATGATTTTGTAAAGTTTGTAGGTGACAGTGTGCTTGTGGCACATAACGCCAGATTCGATATGGGATTTATTCAGGCCTCTCTGGCTAAGCTGGGGCAGCCCAGGCTGACTAATCCGTCACTGGATACGCTGGAGTTAGCAAGGCTGCTGCATCCCACCATGAAGAATCACCGTCTGAACACTCTGGCGGATAAATATAAGGTGCTACTGGAAAGTCATCACCGGGCGGTTGACGATACTATTGCTCTAGGTGGCATTCTGAACGGTCTGCTTGCGGATGCTGAGAAGCTGAAAGGGATGACAAGTCTGGAGCGGCTCAATGATTATGTGGGGAATGATCTCTCCAACACACGACCGTTTCATTGCTGTATATACGCTCTTAATGCAATCGGTAAGAAAAATCTCTATAAGCTGATTTCGCTATCACATACAGAGTATTTCAAGCGGGTTCCTTGTATTCCAAAATCGAAGCTTGAAGAACTGCGGGACGGATTGCTGGTCATCTCAGGTTGTGAACGGGGAGAATTCTTCGAATCTGTACTCAACAAAACAGTGGAGGAAGCGATGGAAGTCGCCCAATTCTACGACGTGCTTGAGATCCAGCCACTGACAATGTACATGCATTTGGTGGACAAAGGGTTTGTAGCCAGTCCTGAGGAACTGCGTGACGTGGTACGCAAAATTTGCGAGATTGGTGAGCAGCTGGGCAAGCCGGTAATCGCTACAGGAAATGTGCATTATCTCGAGCCGCGCGACAAGCTGTACCGTGATATTACGATAAACGGCATTACTGGCTTTAGCCCGCTGAAGGATATGCGTAAGCCAGACGCCCATTTTCGGACGACAGAGGAAATGCTGGCTGAGTTCGATTTCCTGGGTCCGGAAAAAGCGATGGAGGTTGTGGTGACGAGCACGGTGGAACTGGCCGATCGCTTTGAGGAGCTGGAATTGTTCCCGGATAAGTTGTTCACTCCGATTCTTGAAGGAGCAGATGAGGAAATCCGCGAGACCTGCTACACGACAGCGAAATCAATATACGGCGAGGAATTACCGGAGGTCGTAGTGGCCCGTTTGGAAAAAGAATTGGAGCCGATTATCAAATACGGTTTCTCGGCCAACTATCTGATCTCTGAACGTCTCGTTAAAAAATCGAACCGCGACGGTTATCTCGTCGGATCACGGGGGTCAGTAGGCTCTTCCGTAGTAGCTACTTTTCTTGGCATCTCGGAGGTTAACCCGCTTCCTGCGCATTACGTTTGTCGCAATGCCGAGTGCCGGCATAGTGAGTGGTTCCTGGACGGCAGTGTACCGAGCGGATTTGACCTGCCGGACAAAGTCTGTCCGGACTGTGGCGGGATGCTGAAGGGCGAAGGACAGGACATCCCGTTCGAGACCTTCCTCGGTTTTAAAGGTGACAAGGTTCCCGATATCGACCTTAACTTCTCCGGTGAATATCAGCCACAAGCGCATAATTTCACGAAGACGATGTTCGGTCCGGATAACGTATTCCGTGCGGGCACAATCGGTACGGTAGCGGAGAAGACTGCTTTTGGTTTTACCAAGAAATATGAGGAGCATCACCAGAAACGCTGGCGTGGTGCCGAGGTTAGCCGTCTGGCGGCAGGATGTACAGGTGTCAAGCGGAACACCGGGCAGCATCCCGGCGGGATCGTCGTTGTGCCAGACTATATAGACGTAGAGGATATTACTCCTGTGCAGTTCCCGGCGGATGATGTCAATGCCGAATGGAAGACTACGCACTTTGATTATCACGCTTTTGATGCGAACCTGCTCAAGCTCGATATTCTGGGTCACGATGATCCGACCATGATGCGGATGCTGCAGGATTTGACCGGAGTGGACCCTACGACAATCCCAATGAATGACCCTAAGGTAATGAGCATGTTCAACTCTACGGAAGCGCTAGGTGTTTCGCCCGAGCAGATCCGCTCACCTGTGGCCACGTATGGGGTGCCGGAAATGGGGACCAAGTTCGTGCGGCAGATGCTAATCGAATCGAAGCCGTCGAGTTTTGCCGATTTACTGCAAATTTCGGGGTTGTCGCACGGAACAGGCGTATGGCTGGGAAATGCCCAGGAACTTATTAAGAATAATACCTGCAACATCAAGACCGTAATTGGTTGCCGGGATGACATCATGCTTTTCCTCATCTATAAAGCGGGTATGGATGCCAGTCTGGCCTTTAAAATTACCGAAAGTGTCCGGAAAGGTAAGGGTCTGCCGCCAGAATGGATCGAGGAAATGAAACGATGCAAGGTACCTCAGTGGTACATTGATTCTTGCCTGAAGATCCAGTACATGTTCCCGAAGGCGCACGCAGCAGCGTATGTTATCTCTGCAGTGCGTACTGCCTACTTTAAGCTCTATCATCCGATTGAATATTATGCGACCTACTTCTCTGTACGGGCAGCGGATTTTGACATTGATCTTTGTTGTCAGGGTTATGAGGCCATCGGTCGTCAGATCGTGGAGATTGAGCAAAAGGGATTCCAGGCGCTGCCTAAGGAAAAGGCGATGCTGCCGATTCTGGAAATGGCTCTGGAAATGACCGCTCGCGGTCTTACGTTCAAGAATATCGATTTGTACCGCTCTGACGCTACCCGCTTTACAGTGGATGGCGACAGTCTCATCCCTCCGTTCTCTGCACTATCAGGCATCGGGGATAACGCAGCAATCAATATTGCTGCCGCTAAGGACGCCGGAGAGTTCTTGTCCATAGAGGATTTCCAGCAGAAATCCAAAGCTAGTAAGACGGTTATCGAGCTTCTTACCGGCATGGGCTGCTTCCGGGGACTACCGGAGAGCAACCAGCTTTCTCTTTTCTAACGACCTCATTTTCGCATAGATTTGCTGCCGGATATAACAGGTTGATTGCGGGAAACTGCAATGGTCATGACTCCTGAAAAGGGGGAGTCAAGGGCTGGCACTTGTCAGTGCCCACGCACTATGTTATAATTTTTTTGGTAATAATGAGATAAGTCCGTTGTGTAAAGAGTGGGGAAACCCACTCTTTATCTTTGGTATATAGCAAAAGACAAGTTCGTGGAGGTTAATTTTTTGAGCACACCCAAATCCAAAATTAAACAAACGGTAGAGCAGATGCTCGGACCCTATCTGGACGACAATGGCTTTGAGCTGGTAGACGTAGAATACGTAAAGGAAGGTTCCAACTGGTTCCTGCGTATATTCGTTGATAAGGAGGGCGGCATTGATATCGATGACTGCGGCTCCATTAGCGAATATTTCAGCCAGAAGCTGGATGAGAATGATCCTATTCCCGAGGCTTATTTCCTTGAAGTGTCCTCACCGGGAGCGGAACGTCCGCTCAAGAAAGCCGCAGATGTGGCCAAGGCGGTAGGAAAAGACGTATATGTGACGGTTTATGAGCCGATTCAAGGACTCAAGGAATTCGAAGGTCGTTTGCTTTCGTTCGAGAACGAGGAACTGCTCATCTCCGCGGGCAAAAAAGAACATGTTGTGCCATATGCCAAAGTCGCCAGCGCGAGATTGGCCATTATTTTTTAACGTCTTGAAAGGGGGACCGGAATTTCATGAGTATGGATTTTATTGAAGCTATGAATGAACTGGAAAGGGAGAAGGGCATCAGCAAGGATGTGCTGTTTGAAGCCATTGAAGCTGCGCTGATCTCCAGCTATAAACGCAACTTCAATGCAGCACAGAACGTTCGTGTGGACATGAACCGCAACACTGGAGTAATCAAGGTGTTCGCACGTAAGCTGGTGGTCGAGGAGGTTCTGGATTCACGGACCGAGATCTCGCTGCCAGCAGCTAGAGAGATTAACCCTCACTTCCAACTGGAAGATGTGGCCGAGCTTGAGGTCACCCCGCGTGATTTCGGGCGCATTGCTGCTCAAACGGCTAAACAAGTAGTTACTCAACGTATTCGCGAAGCAGAGCGTGGACTCATTTATAACGCTTTTATCGACAAGGAAGAGGATATTGTTACCGGCCTTGTTCAGCGTCAGGATATGCGCAACATCTATGTGGACCTTGGTAAGATCGAAGCGGTTCTGCCGTTAAGCGAACTCATGCCTGGCGAGAAATTCAAGCAGAGCGAGCGTATCAAGGCTTACATCACCAAGGTTGAGAACACCACTAAGGGGCCACAAATTCTTTTGTCCCGCAGCCATCCTGGCCTCTTGAAGCGTCTGTTCGAGCTTGAAGTACCTGAGATTTTTGACGGTGTGGTGGAGATTCGTTCCGTAGCCCGCGAAGCTGGCTTCCGTTCCAAGATTGCTGTATTCTCGCGCAACCCGGAAGTGGATCCGGTCGGCTCTTGCGTAGGCCCTAGAGGTATGCGTGTACAGACGATCGTTACCGAACTGCGCGGCGAGAAGATTGATATCGTCCGTTATTCCGAGTCGGTGGAAGAATATGTGGCCAACGCGCTGAGCCCGTCGAAGGTACTTGAAGTTCAAGTATTCGAAGCGGAGAAAATGGCGCGGGTGATCGTTCCTGATTATCAATTGTCGCTGGCTATCGGCATCAAAGGGCAGAACGCTCGTTTGGCTGCTAAGCTGACCGGCTGGAAGATCGATATCAAGAGCGAGACCCAGGCGGAACAGGAATACGGCAGACCTAAGTCTGTCAGTGATGAAATGCATCAGGATTCCGTCTCCATTGATTAATTAACGTGTCAAGGCGGGGGGCGATACAATGAAACAAAAAAAGGTTCCACTGCGAAAATGCGTAGCCAGCCAGGAAATGATGCCCAAGAAAGAATTAATCAGAGTGGTCAGAACTCCTGAGGGCGAGGTGCTTATCGACCTGACAGGCAAGAAGTCGGGCCGGGGTGCTTATATTTGCGGTAAGCTGGAATGCTTCAAACTGGCCCAGAAGAACAAAGCGCTTGACCGGGCCTTAAAATGTCAGGTAAGCTCCGAAATCTATGCCCAGCTTGCCCGGGACTTTGCGTCCGTTGAGGAGCAGTTCTTGGCAGCAAAGGATAGTGAGGATAATGAGTAAGGTACTTTCTTATTTAGGACTTGCGATGAGAGCAGGCAAATTAGTCACCGGCGACGAGATCGTGCTCAAAGCGGTACGGTCATCGGAGGCGAAGCTGGTCGTTCTTGCGGGTGACGCGTCAGACAACACCAAGAAAAAGTTCCGTGATAAATGCGGAACCTACGATATTCCACTAGTAATCGCTTTTCACCGGGATACCCTCGGTGCAAGTATTGGTAAAGACCAGCGCGTAGTGCTGGCCATTACGGATAAAGGATTCGCGGAAATGATCTCCAAGCAGCTCGGAGATACAGTCGGAGGTGTATTTATTGACTAAAGAAGACAATAAAGACAAATTGCGTGTGTATGAATATGCAAAATCACTGAATATGAGTAGTAAAGAAATTATTACAATTCTGAAGCGTTTGGATGTTCCTGTGAATAATCATATGAGTGTAATGGAGAATGGCGCTGTCAATAAAGTAGAGCAATTCTTCAAGGACATTAAATCAAACGCTGCGGCCAAGCGGGATAACGGCACCAGCAGCCGTCCGGTGACAACCGGATCGGTAACAGCCAATCCGCAAAGTGCCCAGAATGCCAACAAAAATCAACCGGAAAAGCAGGTAGGTATGAACAGTAACCAAAACAACAACCAAACTACAACGTCCCCAAGGCCCCAAAGCGGACAAGATTCCCGCAGAACACAATCAGGTTCCACACAAAATGCGCGTCCACAGCAAGGTGGAGCGCCGCGTACTGGCAGTAACAACGGAAGCCGTCCACAAGGACAAGGTAATTCGACCGGTGGCAATCGTCCACAAGGTAATTCCGGCGGCAACCGTCCGCAAGGCAGCAATACTGGTGGTGGCAACCGTCCACAAAGCGCTACTAGCGGCAGTCGTCCGCAAGGTAGCGGCGGCACCGGCAATCGCCCACAAGGCGCTAATAGCGGCGGTAACCGTCCGCAAAACAGTACAGCCGGCGGCAACCGTCCACAAGGCGGCGCACCGCGTACTGATAGCCGTCCACAGCAAGGTCAAGGTGGAGATTTCTCCCGTGGCGGCGCTGGCGGCCCTAAGAAGAATACGACTGGCGGCAGACCGAATTCGAACCAACGTCGTTTTGATGATGGTAAAGGTGGTAACTTCCGTGGTCGCGGTGGCAAGAACAACCGTGGCGGACGTAACCAATCGATGGAGCGCCGTGAGAAGATTGACAATACACCGAAGAAAATCATCGTGCGCGGTAGCATGACTGTAGGCGAAACTGCCAAGCTGCTCCATAAGGATGCTTCTGAAGTTATCAAAAAGCTGATTTCTATGGGCGTTATGGCGACCATTAACCAAGAGCTTGATATCGACACCATTCTGCTGCTTTCCGGTGAATTCGGAGTAGAAGTAGAAGTGAAGATTCCAGTGGATGAGGATAGCTTCGAAACCGTTGAAGAGAACGATTCCGAAGACGATCTGCAATCACGTCCTCCAGTAGTTACAATCATGGGTCACGTTGACCATGGTAAAACAACATTGCTGGATGCTATCCGTTCCACGAATGTAACGGGCGGAGAAGCAGGCGGAATCACTCAGCATATCGGTGCTTATCAAGTTGAAATCAACCACAAGAAAATCACGTTCCTGGATACACCGGGTCACGAAGCGTTCACCGCAATGCGTGCTCGTGGTGCTCAGGTTACAGATATGACGATTATCGTTGTAGCAGCCGATGACGGCGTTATGCCACAGACGGTAGAAGCAATTAACCATGCTAAAGCTGCAGGTCTTCCGATTATTGTTGCTGTCAACAAAATCGATAAGCCAGGCGCTGATCCTGACAAGGTGAAGCAAGAGCTTACTAGCTATGAGCTGGTTCCTGAAGAGTGGGGCGGAGATACGATTTTCGTTAACCTGTCCGCTAAACAACGCATTAACCTGGAAGAATTGCTTGAAATGATCTTGCTCGTTGCTGAAGTTAATGAGTACAAAGCGAACCCTGACAAACGGGCACGTGGTACCGTTATAGAAGCCGAACTTGATAAGAACCGTGGACCGGTTGCACGTATTCTCGTGCAGAATGGTACCCTTAAAATTGGGGACGCATTTGTAGCAGGTAACTGCTTCGGTCGCGTACGTGCTATGGTGAATGACAAAGGACGCAAGATCAAAGAAGCAGGACCATCCACTCCAGTGGAAATTACGGGTCTGACAGAGGTTCCACAAGCGGGCGATCCGTTCATGGCCTTCGAAGACGAGCGTAAAGCCCGGGCTATCGCTGACAGACGTTCCACGTCCCAGCGCCAGTCAGAGCTGAACACGAACACCCGTGTTACATTGGATGATCTGTTCCAGCACATCAAAGATGGCGAGATTAAAGATCTCAACGTAATTATCAAAGCTGACGTGCAAGGTTCAGTAGAGGCACTTAAGAGCTCTTTGGCCAAAATTGAAGTGGAAGGCGTACGCGTGAAGATTATTCACAGCGGTGCCGGTGCTATCACAGAGTCCGATATTACCTTGGCAGCAGCATCAAATGCTATCGTAATCGGCTTCAACGTTCGTCCAGATGCTCAAACTAAAGTAGCTGCTGAGCAAGAGAAAGTGGATGTTCGTCTGCACAACATTATCTACAACGTAATCGAAGAAATCGAAAGTGCTATGAAAGGTATGCTTGATCCTGTCTTTAAAGAGAACATTATCGGGCATGCTGAAGTACGTAACGTCTTCAAAATCAGTAAGGTGGGTAACATTGCAGGATGTATGGTTACTGACGGAAAAATCACCCGCAGTGCTGAAATGCGCTTGATCCGCAGTGGAATCGTTGTGTTCCAAGGTAAGATCGATACCCTGAAGCGCTTCAAGGATGATGCCAAAGAAGTGGCGCAAGGTTATGAATGCGGCATAACTTTGGAACGCTATAATGACATCCAAGAGGGTGACGTTATCGAAGCGTTCATCATGGAACGTGTAGAGCGCTAAGCGAAGAGGTGAATATAGATGTCTAAAATCAGAGCCGGACGCGTTGGTGAGCAGATCAAGAAAGAACTTAGCCAACTGATCCAAAGTGAATTGAAAGATCCCCGAATTGGTTTTGTAACGGTGACTGGCGTAGACGTGACGAACGACTTGTCACAAGCTAAAGTGTACCTTAGCGTGTTCGGGGATGAAGAACAAAAAGCCAAGTCGCTTAAGGCGATCGACAAAGCCAACGGCTTTCTCCGCACAGAGCTTGGCAAGGCAATCCGCCTTCGTCATACCCCAGAGCTGATCTTCAAGTTTGACGAGTCCGTCGCTTACGGCAGTCATATCGAGAAGCTGCTTGGTGATATTGGCAAGAACGAAGAGAGATAGTCAACTTAAAAGGAGACGGCGAATGCAGAGCTATGAACAAAGTCTCCAGCAGACCCGTGAGTTTCTGCTGGACCATGACGATTACCTTGTAGTGTCGCATGTTCAGCCGGACGGAGATGCAGTCAGCTCCACCCTAGCGGTGGGCTGGCTTCTCTCATGTCTGGGCAAAAAATACACTATGATCAATGAAGGTCCAATTCCGAAGCGGATGGAGTACCTGTGGCATGCCAGTGAGATTGTCAACATGTCTGAGCAGGAGCTATCTGGCCAATATAGCCATATCATCTGTGTGGATTGTGCCGACTTTGAGCGTGTAGGAAGAACACAGCGTTATTTTGCCGAAGGGGCGAAGATCCTCAACATTGACCACCATCCCACCAATAACGGGTATGGAACGGTCAACCTGATCAAGCCGGATGCAGCGGCGACCGCAGAGATTCTATTCGATCTGCTCAAAGTTATCGGAGTAGAGTGGAATCTTGAGATTGCTACAGCTATCTATACCGGATTGTTGACGGATACCGGCGGTTTCCGTTATTCCAATACTTCACCGAAGGTAATGGCGACAGTCTCAGAACTGCTGTCACTTGGTGTGAATGGTCCGGAACTGGCGGAGAATCTGCTGGAAGAAATGACATTGCCGCAGGTTAAGGTATTAAACCGGGCTCTGAGTACATTGCAGCTGTCACCTGAAGGGCACATTGCCTGGGTTCACGTGACTCCGCAGGACATGATTGATTGTGCTGCAGAGAATGAGGATCTCGAAGGGATTGTGAACTATCCGCGCAATATTCGTGGGGTAGAGGTTGGCATTCTGTTCAAGGTCATTCATGAGAATGCAGTTAAGGTTAGCCTACGCTCTGCGGGCAAGGTTGATGTTGCTGCACTGGCGCAGACGTTTGGCGGCGGCGGACACACTCGTGCAGCCGGTGCCAAGGTAGAGGCGCCACTGGAGCAGGTTATTCCGCTTATCCTTGAGGAGGTCAGACGTCATTTATGAGTGAACTTACAGGAGTTTTGGCCGTGTATAAGCCAGCTGGGTTCACGTCCCATGATGTTGTGGCCAAAGCCCGGCGCATTCTAGGCATGAAGCGAATCGGTCATACGGGGACACTTGATCCCCAAGTGACGGGTGTGCTGCCGTTATGTCTGGGACGGGCTACCCGGGTGGTGGAGTATATACAGGAGCTACCCAAAGAGTATGTTGCTACGCTGAGACTTGGCATGGCCAGTGATACAGAGGACTTGACCGGAACGATTACAGAAACCGTTGACGAAGTAAATGTCACGGATGAAGAGATCGCGGCGGTGCTGAACTCTTTTCATGGCGTAATTTCTCAGGTGCCACCGATGTATTCTGCAGTCAAGGTAGACGGCAAACGTCTATACGAACTGGCTAGAGAAGGCAAGACCGTAGAACGGAAAAGCCGGGAAGTGGAGATTTACGAAATCGAGCTGCTGAATGTGACTCGAAATGGTAATTATCCCGATATTACCTTCCGTGCACGCTGCTCCAAAGGCACTTATATCCGTACGCTTTGCGTCGATATTGGCCGGGCACTGGGCGTGCCAGGGGTGATGGTCAAGCTGGAACGAACGATGTCTGCTGGCATTACTGCCGAGCATTGTCTAACGCTTGAGGAGATTGCAGACCACAAGGAAGCAGGTACGCTGGAAAGCCATCTGATTGCTGCTGATGAAGCGATTGCCCATTTGCCACAGCATAAGGTGATGGACGAGAAGAAGAAAGCAGCCTTGCAGGGCCAGCGCCTTTCCTTACGTTTTGTTGCTCCGGAAGTCGAGACGGACGGTGATTTCCGGCTTTACGATTTGCAAGGGGAGTTTCTTGGTATTTACAAGCTGGATGAGACAGGAGCGATTGCTCCGGTCAAAGTTTTTGCACAAGTCTAATATCAATTTTACAAAGTGAATTGTAGGTGAGAGACAGCGTGAGAACCGTAACGTTAACCTATCCAATGCCTCCGGAGACAGCCACGCAATGGGCACAGCCGCAAGTGGTTGCCCTTGGGCAGTTCGACGGTCTGCATCTTGGCCATGTCAGTGTCATTGCCTCGGCTGTGGCTCTGGCCCGCAAAGAAGGCGTGCCGGCTGCCGTAATGACCTTCCACCCCCATCCGAAGGATGTTATGGGTAAAGGAGATTATGAAGGGTATCTGACTCCACAGGCGGACAAGCAGAAACTGCTTGCGGACATGGGTGTTGATATTTTGTATATAGTTGAATTCAATGAGCAGCTCTCCAGAGTTAGCCCGCAGAACTTTGTCTCCGTCATGCTGCTGCCGCTGCATGTGATTACTGCCGTTGTCGGTTTTGATTTCCGTTTCGGCTATCAGGGCGAAGGCGATGCAGAGATGCTGAGCGAACTGGGAGGCGGGTCTATGAATGTCGAGACTGTGCCTCCTTTCCTACTGAATGGCGAGAAGGTCAGCAGTTCTGGTATCCGCAAAAGCCTTCAGACCGGTGAGTTGGAGCTGGCGAACGCCTGGTTCGGCCGCTTTTATCATCTGCGTGGAATGGTTGGACATGGCGAGAAGCGCGGACGTACCATCGGTTTTCCGACAGCGAATCTGCAGCTCGATGACCGGTTTGTCACACCCGCTAAAGGCGTATACGCCGTTCGTGTGTTCTACAATGACCAGGTGCTGCATGGGGTCATGAATGTTGGGGTGAAACCGACCTTCCATGAAGGCGTAATCGCGCCTAGCTTTGAAGTACATCTATTCGATTTTGCCGGCGATTTATATGATAAGCATCTTAAAGTCGAACTGGTCTCATACATCCGGCCGGAGCGCAAATTCGAGTCCATTCCGGCTTTGATCGCTCAGATTGGGCAGGATTCCGAAACGGCCAAACAGCTTTTACAGCAATATTTATAATAGGCAGTGGACATGCCGTTTACATTTGTCGGTGAAGATGCTATACTGATAAACGTTGCCGCACTTTGGCATCATAACCTTAGCTTGGTTGCTTGTTCTCACCGACGGCTACGAGGCTAATGGCGATTATTATGAAGGAGGTGAACAGGATGGCATTGACTCAAGAACGTAAACACCAATTGATCGACGAGCACAAAACTCATGAATCCGATACTGGATCCCCTGAGGTGCAAGTTGCTATCCTTACGGAGAACATCGTTAATTTGACTGACCACTTGCGTACGCACAAGAAAGATCACCACTCCCGTCGTGGATTGTTGAAAATGGTTGGCCAACGTCGTAAACTGCTGGCGTATTTGAAAAACAAAGACGTCCGTCGTTACAGCGCCCTGATCGAAAAACTGGGATTGCGTCGTTAATATTCCATAAGCTTACTCTTAAAGCAGCCTGGTTGTATACCGTACGTCCTTTTCGGAGCGACAGCGGGACAACTGGGTTGCTTTTTGAAAATTATGGGGAAACTATTGAAAGTATGAAAGAAGATATGATTCGCAAAAAACGGCTTCATCATCTCGTTGGGAGGACAAGCCGTTTTTGCTTGTAGTTGTATACAGAATTTGTGTATCGTTAACGGTTAGCAAATTCGTTTACTTCAATTAAGGAGGGACTTTATGGAACAACGTGTGGAAATGCAGTTGGGCGGAAGACGCCTTGTGCTAGAAACAGGCCGTTTGGCCAAACAAGCTAATGCAGCCGTAATGGTGCGTTACGGTGATACTTCAGTATTGTGTACGGTTACAGCCTCGAAAGAGCCGAAGGATCTGGATTTTTTCCCGCTAACGGTTAACTATGAGGAAAGATTATATTCGGTGGGTAAAATCCCGGGTGGTTTTATTAAACGGGAGGGCAGACCGAGTGAAAAAGCGATTCTGTCGAGCCGCTTGACAGACCGTCCTATACGCCCGCTGTTCCCGGAAGGTTTCCGGAATGATGTACAAGTCTTGAACCTTGTTATGAGTGTGGATCAGGATTGTGCACCGGAAATTGCCGCTATGATTGGTACTTCCGCAGCACTTAGCATTTCGGATGTGCCGTTTGATGGACCTATCGGTGGGGTTGCCGTAGGCCGGATCAATGGTGAGTTTGTCATCAATCCGGATGTAGCTCAGCAAGCCGACAGCGACATTTATGTCGTGGTTGCCGGAACCAAAGATGCCATCATGATGGTTGAGGCGGAAGCAAGTGAAGTATCGGAAGATGTGATGCTTGAAGCGATCATGTTCGGGCATGATGAAATTCGCAAAATCGTCGCTACCATTGAAGAACTAGTCAAACTTGCTGGTAAGGAAAAAATGGCTGTGAAGCTGCATGCGGTAGATGCTGATGTGAACACTGAGGTTCGTGCTTTTGCGGAGAGCCGTTTGGTGGAAGCTGTCAAAATTGCCGAGAAGCATGCACGTCAACAGGCGATCGATGTTGTGAATGATGAAGCTGTTGCGTATTTCGTTGAGAAATACATAGAAACCCCTGAGCTTCTGAAGGATGTCAAGGAAGTGCTTCATGACATCGTGAAGGAAGAAGTCAGACGACTGATTACTCATGACAAGGTACGTCCAGATGGCCGTAAGCTTGATGAGATCCGTCCAATCGAATGCGATACAGGTCTGCTGCCGCGTACACACGGCTCCGGTCTGTTCACACGTGGGCAAACACAAATTCTTAGCGTATGTACGCTGGGTGCATTGGGTGATGTGCAGATTCTCGACGGTATTGATTTGGCTGAAACGAAACGTTTCATGCACCATTATAACTTCCCTCCGTTCAGCGTAGGGGAAGCTCGTCCGCTTAGAGCACCTGGCCGTCGCGAGATTGGTCACGGCGCACTTGGAGAACGTGCACTGTCTAAAGTAATTCCTAGTGAGACTGAATTCCCATACACCATTCGTTTGGTATCGGAAGCCATTGAGTCGAACGGTTCGACATCCCAAGCAAGCATTTGCGCCAGTAGTATGGCGATGATGGATGCGGGTGTACCGATTAAAGCACCAGTAGCCGGTGTAGCCATGGGTCTAATCAAAGATGGAGAGCATGTTTCCATTCTGACCGATATTCAAGGTATGGAAGATCATCTTGGCGATATGGACTTTAAAGTAGCGGGTACTGCAGAAGGCGTAACGGCGATTCAAATGGATATTAAAATTGCCGGTATCGACCGGAAAATTCTTCAGGATGCTTTGCAGCAAGCCAAAGAAGGACGTTTGTTCATCTTGGACAAAATGAATGAAGTGATTTCCGAGGCAAGACCGAATCTGTCCAAATATGCTCCAAAAATTATCATCATCAACATCAACCCGGACAAAATCCGTGATGTTATCGGAGCTGGCGGTAAGATCATCAACAAAATTATCGAAGAAACCGGCGTGAAAATCGACATCGAACAAGATGGCCGTGTATTCATTGGTTCCTCTGATGAAGAGATGATTCAGAAAGCCCGCACCATTATCGAAGGCATTGTACGTGAAGTGCAAGTCGGCGAAATTTACGTGGGTACCGTTAGACGCATCGAGAAATTCGGCGCATTTGTTGAGCTGCTGCCAGGTAAAGACGGTCTGGTGCATATCTCCCAGCTGTCCACCGAGCGTGTAGCTAAGGTAGAGGATGTTGTGGCTATCGGCGATACAATCACTGTAAAAGTCACCGAGATCGACCAACAAGGTCGTGTCAACCTTTCCCGCAAAGCGGTGCTGACTTCCGAAGGCGCAGCCAAGGCATAAGTTTTTACACGAGGGCTGTGAGGGTTAAAAGAGACAGAAGCGCAAGTATTCTGGCTCTTTTTCTCATTACACTTTTATAGTTAGTATTTAGATTTAACAATATAGGAATTAGAGGCAGGGCACCGTAAGGTGCTTTTCTTGTTTTCATCAGAGTATACTTGTGGCGATAATCCGCTGCATGCATAATTTCCTCGAATCTTTCATAGGCTGGGACAAAGCCTCCCTGCACAGCGATGTGCAGGAGAGATTGGTTTGTGCCGGAGGAGGAAAGGATCATGAAGACGGAAAAGGTCGCACTCGTGCTGGCCTGCATTGCTATAATTATTGGAATAGGGAGCACGAACGGCCCTGTGAAGGACATGCTGGTCCAGTTGAAGCCGCAGGAAGGATTGGCCGTGTGGAAGGACGAGTCAGCCATAGCGCATGATGATTTACGAAGCCAGATCGAGGCCAATGCGGTCAAGCTCTCCGCTCCACCGGTGGATGCAGTGCTGGACAGGGTATGGAAAGCCATTCCCGGTTACAATGGTCTGGAAGTGGATGTGGAATCCACCTACAGGAATGCGCTTTTGCAGCCCAAAGAGCCGCTTAAATATGTATACCGACAAATCACGCCCAAAGTATCCTTGGATGATCTCGGGGCACAGCCAATCTTCAGGGGAAATCCAGGCAAGCCGATGGTCTCACTGATGATCAATGTGGCTTGGGGCAATGAATATATTATTCCGATGCTGGATATTTTGGATGAAGAAAAAGTGAAGGTGACGTTCTTTCTGGATGGGAGCTGGCTGAGCAAAAATCCGGAGCTGGCTGCAGAAATGCAAAAACGCGGTCATGAGATGGAGAACCATGCCTATACACATCCTAATATGAGCAGTTTGAGTCATGCGCGGGCCACAGCTGAAATTGAGAAAACGCAGAAGCTGCTGAAGCAGACGCTGGGGGTTACGAACAAATGGTTCGCTCCGCCGTCGGGGGATTTCAACCAGCAAACCGTAGAGATTGCTGCAAGTCTGGGACTCAAAACTGTGCTGTGGACCCTGGATACGGTGGATTGGCGCAATCCTTCTCCGGAATCTGTCATTGTCAAAATCACGTCTAAAGCAGAGCCGGGTACGCTGGTGCTCATGCACCCTACGGCGTCCTCCTCCAAGGCACTGAGAGGCATGATACAAGGCATCCGCAAGAAGGGGCTGAGTCTCGGCACGGTTAGTCAAACCTTGTCAGCGGAACGCATTCTGCCCCCAGAAGTTGAGTGAGCGTTCTATTTCTGGTACGATAAAAAGCACGTTGGAAATATCATTATAGATAGAAACAGGGTTACGCCAGGAGGGTTTTCAATTGGAAAAAATAGTGTTATCGAACGGTTTGCGGGTAGTCACTGAGACCATTCCTACCGGACGCTCCGTTTCCTTCGGGATCTGGGTCAAGACGGGGTCCAGGAATGAGAAGCCTGAGAACAACGGGATTTCCCATTTTGTTGAACATATGCTTTTTAAGGGGACGGACCGTTATAGCGCCAAGGATATTGCAGAGAAGTTCGATGCGATCGGCGGCAATGTCAACGCATTTACCTCGAAAGAATATACATGTTATTATGCAAAAGTGCTGGATGAACATTTGCCGATAGCGGTGGATGTGCTTGCGGATATGTTTTTCCGTTCCAAGTTCGATGCTGAAGAACTGGCTAAGGAGAAGAATGTAATTCTGGAGGAAATCGCCATGTGCGAGGATACTCCGGATGATTTAGTGCATGATCTGATGTGCGAAGCGGCCTACCAGGACCACCCGCTGGCTTATTCCATTCTGGGACTGAAGGAACGCTTGCTGGAGATGACGCCAGATCACCTCCGCGCCTATATGAAGGAACAGTACACGATAGAGAATACAGTGATCAGTGTGGCCGGGAATATCAACGACGAACTGATTGATCTGCTGGAGCAGCATTTCGGCTCGTTCGACAACCACGGAACGTCTGCAGCGCTGACTGTGCCGGATTTCCATGGAGAACTGCTGTTTCATCGTAAAAAAACAGAGCAGAATCATATCTGTATCTCGCTTCCAGGCGTTCGCTCCGGCGACCCGTTGCAATATGCAATGGTGCTGATCAACAACGCGGTTGGCGGAGGGATGAGTTCGCGAATGTTCCAGGAAATCCGGGAAAAGCGCGGTCTGGCTTACTCTGTATATTCCTACCACAGCTCCCAGGCAGATAGTGGCTTGTTCACCGTGTATGCCGGGACTGCTCCTAAACAGACCAAAGAGGTCTTGGAGCTAACCAAAGAAATGTTGTATGAACTTGCGGATAAGGGGCTCAGTGAAGATGAGCTGGACAAAGGCAAGGAGCAAATGAAGGGCAGCCTCATTCTCAGCCTTGAGAGCACCAGCAGCAGAATGAACCGTATCGGTAAAAATGAGCTGATGCTCGGCAGACATGATACGCTCGATGATATGATTGCCAAGATCCAGCAGGTGACGATGAATGACATCAACGCTGTACTGGACAACATGTTCGCCGAGCCGTTGGCCATGGCCATGGTGGGCTCTACAGATAAAGCTATAGTTAATGTTAGGAGAGATGATCTTGTCTTACTTCGTTCAAATTCATAAACAACCAGGGAATGAGGATGTATCCCTACCACGTAAAATGTCAGAACAGGCCTCCGGTTACGATCTCTATGCTGCTGTTGACAGTGATGTCGTACTTGAGCCGGGTGCACGCGCGTTAATTCCGACGGGCATTTCGCTCGCCATGCCGGATGGACTGGAGGCGCAGATTCGCCCACGCAGTGGTTTGGCTCTGAAGCACGGTATTACCTGCTTGAATACGCCTGGCACCATTGATGCCGATTACCGCGGAGAAATCAAGGTGCTGCTGATCAATTTAGGTCAGGAGCCGTTTGCCATTGCTCGTAATGAGCGTATCGCCCAAATGGTCTTCCAGGCGGTGCCGGCAGTGACACTGGTTGAAGTAGAGGAACTGTCTGCAACCGTTCGTGGTGAAGGCGGATTCGGGCATACAGGGAAATAAACGATAAACAAGATACAATAATAGCTACATATTTGAAAAAGCTTACGGGAGCTGTGCTGTTTAAAGCTCATTCCGTGAGCTTTTTTTGCGTTGTTAGCCGACTTATTGAGGATAGCTCAGGACATTAAGTCGGCGTATCCCTCAACGTATCAACCCTGCGTTTCAACTACTGTTTGTCTTTTGCAAAATTCAGGTTTTACAGGTATTTCTACTCCGCTTTTCACCCATCCCGAATGCCCAGCATAAGATGCCTTATAGCCTTGGAGTGTAATGTGAAAGGAGCGTCATCCCTATGCTTACTGGCGTCAGGATCGTGTTCCTGGGCGGGGACGCAAGACAATTGGAAGTGATTCGGAAGTGTGTGGAAATGGATGCAACGGTAAGCGTTGCCGGGTTCGATAAATGGGAAGCCCCTTGCCCGGGGGCGAGCCTGGAACAAATGTCAGTGGCGCTGCTGGGAAATGCCGATGTGCTCGTGCTGCCAACTGTGAGCTGTGATGATGAAGGCAATATTAGTGCGCTTTTCTCTTCTGAGCCACTTAAACTGCTTGAGGAGCACGTAGCTGCTTTGCCGCCACATTGTAGCATCTATACCGGAATGGCCAAAAACTATCTGCGCAGGCTGTGTACTAAACATGAATTGAAGCTGATCGAATTGCTTGGCCGTGATGATGTGGCGATTTATAACTCCATTCCGACGGCGGAAGGAGCACTGGTCATGGCGATTCAGAATACGGATTTTACCATTCATGGATCCAAATCCATGGTTCTGGGAATTGGAAGAACTGGTTTTACGATGGCCCGGAGCCTCCAGGGGTTAGGGGCGAAGGTGAAAGTAGGCGTTAGGAGACAGGAGCATTATGCAAGGGCGGAGGAAATGGGCTGGGAGCCTTTTATGACAGACAATTTAGTGGCCCACGTATCGGAGGCGGATCTGATCTTCAATACGATTCCGGACATGATCATTACGGCCCAGGTCCTGTCCCGGATCCCCAGACATTGCTTAATTGTTGATTTGGCCTCTGCCCCGGGTGGCTGTGATTTTCGCTATGCGGAGAAACGCGGCATCAAGGCATTGCTGGCTCCCGGGCTGCCGGGAATCGTTGCCCCACGGAGTGCCGGAATCATCATGGCAAATGCACTGGTACAGTCGATATCGGACGGGACTTTGAACAGGGGGGATGTATAATGAACTGGCACGGAAAAACAGTAGGGTATGCCATTACCGGCTCACATTGCACTTTTGCCGAGGTAATGCCGCAGATCCAACGCTTTATAGATGATGGTGCGAACGTGGTGCCCATCGTATCAGGATCGGTACTGGCAACGGACACGCGGTTTGGCACATCGGAAAGTTGGCTAAAACAGTTGAAAGATATAACAGGGAATGATATCATTTCTACAATTGTTGAAGCGGAACCGCTGGGTCCTTCCAAGCTGCTGGATGTGCTGACGATTGCTCCCTGCACAGGCAATACCACAAGCAAGCTGGCTAATGCCATGACGGACAGTCCTGTATTAATGGCGGCGAAATCGCAGATGCGCAACGGCCGTCCGCTTGTGCTGGCGATCTCCACCAATGACGGACTGGGTCTGAATGCTGCCAATATCGCGAAGCTGCTTGTGACCAAAAATATTTATTTTGTACCGTTCGGCCAGGATAGTCCTCACGGCAAGCCTAACTCACTTGTGGCCCGGATGGAACTTATTCCGGAGGCCTGCTATGCCGCTCTGCAGGGAAATCAGTTGCAGCCCATGATCATCGAACGGTTTCATTCAGCATAATTAAAGAAACGATTTGAGACTGCCTTTAACTTTTGAAGGGGAGATGCACAAGGGATGTGGTGAATGTTGATGCCACGGACCATCGACGATTGTTGATTTCATCGCTTGACAATTATACAGCTCGTCTGCTGCCGTCCTCATTTACGAGGGCGGTACAACCATTTTTCAAACAATATACCGTTGAAATCACGACTTTCGCAGCGAACATTGCTCTTCTAAAAGAGCCTGCTTTCTGCGTATTTATTAGTGTGCTTGCTTCGATAGTAATGGAGGAATAATACATGGGTATTTTGGTGCAAAAATTTGGCGGAACGTCACTCTCCACGCCTCAGGCGAGAGAGCATGTCATCCGTCATGTCAAACGGGAACTGGCAAGCGGGTATAATCTGGTGATTGTGGTCTCGGCCATGGGACGGCGTGGGGAGCCCTATGCCACAGATACACTGCTGGATTGGGCTGTTCAGAACGGTAACGCGCTTGGTGACCGTGAGAAGGATCTGCTGATGTGCTGTGGGGAGATTATCTCCGCCACGACGCTCTGCGGGTTACTGGAGAATGAGGGTATTCCTTCAACGGTGCTGACCGGAGCCCAAGCAGGGTTCGTGACGGACAACAGCTATGGCAATGCCAGAATTCTGGATGTGCGGCCGGAGCGTATTCTTCGTGAACTCAGAGACCAGAAAGTAGTCATTGTAACCGGGTTTCAGGGACAGACAGAAGCCGGAGATTTCACAACGCTTGGACGAGGCGGAAGCGATACATCGGCAACTGCGCTCGGGGCGGCGCTACGTGCAGATATGGTCGATATCTACACCGATGTGAACGGAATTCTGACAGCAGACCCTCGTATAGTCGAGGATGCTAAGCCTTTGACCATTGTCAGCTATACGGAGATCTGCAATATGGCCCATCAGGGAGCGAAGGTTATTCATCCACGGGCTGTAGAAATCGCCATGCAGGCGCAAATTCCAGTGCGTGTGCGTTCTACATTCTCCGATACGGAGGGGACTTTGGTTACGCATCCTGAGGGCTTCAATGATGTGCAGGCAGGTATTGTAGACCGTTTTGTTACCGGGATCGCTTATGTCAGCAATGTGACGCAGATTTCGGTGGAATGTCCGGATGGAAACGGGACGGGAATGCAGCTGCAGATTTTCAAAAGCATGGCGGACAACGGAATCAGCGTTGATTTTATTAATGTCACTCCTACCGAAGCTCTCTATACGGTCTTTGATGATCATTCTGAGAAAGCTATCGCAGCGCTGCAGGAGCTGGGTCTTCGTCCGAAGAGCTTGTCCGGGTGTGCCAAGGTATCTGTCATTGGCGGCGGGATTAATGGTGTTCCCGGCATTATGGCCCAGATCGTGGAGGCGCTAAGTTCGCAGAACATTCAGATTTTACAGTCAGCGGATTCCAACACAACCATTTGGGTGCTCGTGAAGAAGGAAGACATGGTGCAGTCGCTGCGAGCGCTGCATGCGAAGTTTGAATTACACCGTTAAAGGAGGAATTCAAAATGGATTTCGGGAGATTGATTACAGCAATGGTCACCCCCTTCGACGAAGCGGGAGAAATCAATTGGGAAGAAACTTCGCGGCTCGTTGATTATTTGATTGAAGAGCAGAAATCCGAGGGTCTGGTCGTTTGCGGGACAACTGGCGAATCTCCGACCTTAAGTGATGAGGAGAAGCTGAAGCTTTTTGAATTCGTATTGGAAAAAGCTCGTGGACGCTGCAAAATTATTGCTGGTACAGGCAGTAACAATACGAAGCACTCTGTTCATCTGACGAAGGAAGCGGAGCGGATCGGCGTAGATGGCGTACTGGTGGTAGTGCCGTATTACAACAAGCCTAACCAGGAAGGGCTGTATCAGCATTTTGCGACCATTGCCAGAGAGACAGAACTTCCGGTTATTCTGTACAATGTGCCTAGTCGGACTGGAGTCAGTCTGAGCGCGGCTACAACGCTGAGGCTTGCAGAAATACCGAATATCGTTGCCACCAAGGAATGTGCTTCGGTAGACCAGATTACCTGGATAGCCGCGGCTTGTCCGGAGGATTTCCATGTGTACACTGGCGATGATTCCGCAGGGCTGGCAGCACTGGCAGTGGGTGGTCATGGCATTATCAGTGTGGCAAGCCACATTGTCGGCTCCGAGATGTTGGAGATGATTGAGACGTATAATTCAGGGAATGTACGGCGTGCTGGGGAGCTTCATCGGAAGCTGTTCCCGGTTTTCAAGGGCTTGTTCGAGTCCCCTCAGCCATTGCCGAATCCCGCAGCTGTGAAATACGCACTGGGTCTTAAAGGTGTGAATGTGGGCTCCGTAAGACTTCCGCTTATTGGCCCGACAGAGGAAGAGGCCGCGTTTATTGAAGCTCTCCTGAACTGATAGTCGTGAAAGGAGACAACAGCGGCTGGAAGTCCAAACATTTTCCGCAATGAGGATTTAACCTCAAGTAAGAATCCTAAGTTCAATCTTTAGATTTGTAACAAAAGATGACTATCTTCAACCGGTTCTCCATGTGGGGAGCCGGTTTTTTACAATATGAAGAGCGTTTTTTTATAAAATAATGGCGATGTTTTGAGGAAAGAATAGAGATACGGATTGGACGACTTGTCTTTTGCCAAAAAAATCATGTATAATGATGTTAAGTGACTGGGTGCGGTTAAAATTAAATATGCGGTAATCTTCCGTCAATGTTATACATTGTGAGACAGGATAGGTCCTTGAATAAGTCTGTTCAGAGCATGGCAGGGGCTTCGCGCAAGGGGCGCGGCGGTGAATTTTGACGGTTTGACCGCTTCAATGGTGCACTTCATTGCCCGGGTTCGGGGCTTTCGCATTGCATGTTTATATAAGGTCTTACGGAATTTTCCTGTCGATTGAGTGGAAGCTATCGGCTGTTTGAAGAATGTATTCATTTACAGAATGTATTCAACGCCGCTGAAATAATGAAGTTTCAGTATTTAAAAAATAAAATGTATGACGTCCAACATCATAGGAGGGTTAGATTCATTTGTCCAAGAAAAATAACAATGATAAATTAACGATTTTCGCTTTGGGCGGAGTCGGAGAAATTGGTAAGAATATGTATGTCGTTCAATATGGTTCCGACATCGTCGTAGTTGATGCGGGTTTGAAGTTCCCGGAAGAGGATATGCTCGGCATTGATATCGTCATTCCGGATATCTCGTATTTGACAGAGAACCGCGACAAGGTAAGAGGAATCGTGCTGACACACGGACACGAAGATCACATCGGCGGTCTTCCTTATGTCCTGAAGAATTTGAACGTTCCGGTATACGGAACCAGACTGACTTTGGGCCTTGTCGAGAACAAGCTTAAAGAAGCTAATCTGCTGGGTGAAACCAAACGGATTCTGATCAACGAAGATTCAGAGATCCAACTGGGGAACTCACTGAAGGCAACCTTCTTTAGAACCAACCATAGTATTCCCGACTCTGTCGGCGTATGCATCGAAACACCAGAAGGTAATGTCGTGCACACAGGTGACTTCAAATTCGACCACACCCCAGTCAATGGTCAATTTGCGAACCTGCACCGGATGGCTGAAATCGGCCGCAAGGGCGTACTCGCTCTGATGTCCGACAGTACCAATGCTGAGAAACCGGGATTTACACCTTCGGAGAAGAATGTCGGCATCGTGCTTGAAGATATTTTCCGCAAGGCAGAGCAACGTGTTGTGGTTGCAACTTTTGCTTCCAACGTACACCGTATCCAGCAAGTTGTGAACGCCGCTGAATCCACTGGACGTAAAATTACAGTTATCGGACGCAGCATGGTTAATGTTGTATCTATCGCTTCTGAGCTTGGTTATTTGCATGTACCGGATGGTATGCTGATTGAGCCTGAAGAAATGAACCGGATGGCTGCTAACCGCGTAGTGGTATTGTGCACGGGTAGCCAAGGCGAGCCAATGTCAGCATTGACTCGTATGGCACGCTCCAGCCACCGTAAGGTGGATATCCTGCCGGGAGATACCGTTATTATTGCGGCAACTCCGGTACCGGGTAATGAGAAGTACGTAGGCCGTACCATTGATGAACTGTTCCGTCTTGGTGCCAACGTTATTTATAGCGGCTCCAATTCCGGCGTTCACGTATCCGGTCACGGTAGCCAGGAAGAGCTGAAACTAATGCTTAACCTGATGCAGCCGAAGTATTTCTTGCCGATCCACGGTGAATTCCGTATGCAACGCAGACATGCGCTTCTGGCAGAGTCAGTGGGTGTAGACCCAGCGAACATTTTCATCACAGAAATTGGTGAAGTTGTTGAGATCCAGGGCGGAACAGCACGCAAAGCAGGTAAAGTAACTGCCGGCAACGTACTGATCGATGGTCTGGGTGTAGGTGATGTGGGTAACATCGTATTGCGTGACCGCAAGCTGCTGTCTCAGGATGGTATTCTTGTAGTTGTAGTTACCCTAAGCAAGCAAAACGGGGCGATTGTCTCCGGACCTGACATTATCTCGCGCGGATTCGTATATGTGCGGGAATCGGAAGGACTTCTGGATGAAGCGAACCGGATCGTCTCCAGCACGCTTCAACGCCTGATGAGTGAGAAGGTCAATGAGTGGGCATCCCTCAAGACCAGTGTTAAAGATTCGCTCGGCCGTTTCCTCTATGAGCAAACACGCCGCAGACCGATGATCCTGCCAATTATCATGGAAGTGTAATATACATTTTCTTTCAGTATAACTTATAAATCAAGCCTCTTTCTCCCGGAAATATTGGACGGTTTCCAGGGTGAAAGAGGCTTTTTTGCGCCCATTTCAGCAAAATTTATTACGGTGATGCTTTTTTTTACTGTCTTGCGTTGCAGTTTCATGCCTTGGTATGGGTCTGTATTTAAAGCCGCTGAATAACAGGGTGCCCTGAAATGTCATACTAGGATAGTTAATATGACTGAAGCACTTAACGGAAAGGGCGTGTCAGGAATCATGAATAATATGACAGGTAGCAATGCGGGGAGCAATGAGGAAACCATGCCAGGGCAGGATGCACCAGAGCCAGGGCAGGCACTTCCTCCCGGTGCCGTAGGAACATTGAAGGAACTGGGACAGACGGCTGTTCCGGTAGCGGAACCGGATATTTTTTGCATCACCATTATCGGGCAAATTGAAGGGCATATTGTCATGCCTCCGCATAATAAAACAACCAAATATGAGCATATCATCCCGCAACTCGTAGCCGCCGAGCAGAACAAAAGTATCCATGGCCTGCTGATTATTCTCAATACTGTAGGCGGCGATGTCGAGGCTGGACTGGCTATTGCGGAAATGATTGCTTCGCTGACCAAGCCGACGGTGACGGTTGTGATTGGTGGCGGGCATAGCATCGGCGTTCCGATTGCTGTAGCCTCCAGTTATTCAATCATCGCGGAAAGTGCTACGATGACTATTCATCCGATTCGCATGAACGGTCTTGTCATCGGCGTGCCCCAAACTTTTGAGTACATGGAGAAAATGCAGGAGCGTGTAGTCAAATTTGTCACTTCCCATTCCCGCATTACGGAAGAACAATTTAAAGATCTGATGTTCAAAACAGGAGAACTCAACCGGGATATAGGAACAGCTGTCGGCGGGTTAGATGCAGTGCGATATGGGCTGATGGATGAGGTTGGAGGAATTGGTGCGGCGCTTAGTCGTCTTAATAGCATGATTGCGGAACGATCAGGTCCAACGACGGCGGGCACGAACGTACCGCTGCATGGAGGGATACCACAATGACCTTGTTTACAGTGATGCCTATGGAGCAGGTGTGGGAGGGCGCATTAACTACCGGTTCAGGACAGCTTGAAGTCCACTATCAGGGCATGCTTATGCAGGTGGAGCCTCTAGACGAAGGACGTGCGCGAATTGTAAGGCTGCTGAATTGTCCGCTTGCCACATATCTTGATTCTTCGCTCGCCCCCGGAGCGATTATTTCATTAACATAATTACTCAATATATGACAAAACAGAACATAGGTACGCCACGCCATTATATGGTATAATGTTGTTCCGGGGGTGTATGGTGTGGCTAAACGTAAACAGAAGAAGAAAAAAGCGCTGCTGGGCAGTGTTCTAAAATATGAAATCTATGGAATTATGCTCATCACCATATCTGTCATTGCATTATCCGGAGAGGCTGCAGTGGGACGTTCTCTTTCCAGCCTGGCCGGCTATTTGCTTGGCAGATTTTATTTTGTGCTGCCACTGGTTGGCATATTTTTAGGTCTAATGGTGATGATTCACAGGAGATGGCCATCTACCTGGAACAGTCGCCATACCGGTGTACTGCTTCTTGTAATGTCTATGACCTTGATGAGCACTATTTCTGCGATGGAGCAGAAGCTTGGACCGCTAAATATGCTGCATCCAGGGAATGTGTTCACCCAAATACATAATGACCTTAATGGCTCACTTACTCCTGCAACTAATAGCAGCAGTGTATATATGCTGGGTAAAGATATCAGTGGAGGATATCTGGGCGGTCTCGAATATGCGACTCTTTTGTGGCTGTTCGGAAGTCTCGGGGCCAAGCTGTTAATGATTGTGATGCTGGCGATCAGCTTCATGTTAATCACCAATCTGTCCTATGTAGAGCTGTTTATGCTGTTGCGTGTTCGTGCGGTTAAGCTGGCTGAGGATCTGCGCAAGCGGGCGGCTAACCGTCCGAAGGCTGTGCATGTATCGGCCAAGCCTTCCCGGGCCAAAGCTTCTGCTCCGCGTCAAATTCCTCAAGAGATCGAGGATGACGAGGAGGATGAGCTGCAGCTGCCGAGACGGAAGGCGCCGCTGTTGTTCCAGAAGATCTCGCAGTGGACCTCTGGTGCTTCGCGTGAGCAAGGGACGGGAATTCCAGTGAAAGGCGAAGATATTGAATATAATCCTGCTGACGGTCCGATTATTTCGGGGCTATCTTCAGGGGTACCTGTTTCTCCGTATGACGAAGTGGAGGAGGATTTCGACGATGAGGCCTTTGACACACCAATTATTCGTGATTTCTTCCAGCATATCCGTACGGAAGGCTTGAACGACGAGGATCGTGAGGAGTGGAGCGAATTCTCTCCAGCAGCAAGAAACGGTATCAAAACAGGTTTGCAGGAGCCGAAAATTATTGCTGATCCCGAGGCAGATGTCAGCGAGATATTCGGAGCTAATGCCGCAGAGGGATCGCAGGGCCTTGCCGAAGTAGAGGGGCTTGTGACCGCGCCAGTTTCGGATATGACCGAAGAGGGAGGAACTTTGCCTGCTTCTCCGCCACCACCACCTCCGAAGCCGTACAAGCTGCCTTCATTCAGGCTCTTGTCGAAACCGAATAATGGCGGCAAAGCTGGAGACCAGAATGATTATATGCAGACAGCCCGCAAGCTGGAAGCTACGCTGGAGAGCTTCGGAGTTCGAGCCAAGGTGTTAGAAGTGGTACGCGGTCCTGCGGTTACGCGTTACGAGATACAGCCGGATATCGGGGTGAAGGTGAGCCGAATCGTAAACCTCACGGATGATATCGCATTGGCTCTGGCGGCTAAGGATATTCGTATGGAGGCACCGATTCCGGGTAAATCTGCGATCGGGATTGAGGTGCCGAATCCGGAAGTATCCGTGGTCACCATGCGCGAGGTCATGGAGACCCAGACCTTCACCGAAGCAGAGTCCAAGCTATCCATTGCCTTTGGACGGGATATTTCCGGACAGACGATTATCGGCAATCTGGCGAAGATGCCCCACTTGCTGGTGGCCGGTGCCACCGGCTCTGGTAAATCGGTTTGTATTAACGGTATTATTACCAGTATTTTATATAAAGCGAAGCCTAATGAAGTTAAGTTCCTGATGGTCGATCCCAAGATGGTGGAACTGAATATTTACAACGGGATACCGCATCTTATGGCTCCGGTTGTCACTGATCCGAAGCGGGCTAGCCTGGCCTTGAAGAAAATTGTAGTGGAGATGGAAAAACGGTATGAGCTGTTTTCTAAATCCGGTACCCGGAACATGGAAGGCTATAACAATCTGATGAAGGACAATCCGGCCGCTGTACTGCCGTATATCGTTGTTATTGTGGACGAGCTTGCCGATCTCATGATGGTAGCCGCGAACGATGTGGAGGATGCCATCTGCCGGCTGGCACAAATGGCCCGGGCGGCGGGAATACACTTGATCATCGCGACCCAGCGTCCTTCAGTGGATGTTATTACTGGTGTGATCAAAGCGAATATTCCATCACGGATCGCCTTTGGCGTATCCTCACAGGTGGATTCGCGGACCATTCTTGATATGGCCGGCGCAGAGAAGCTGCTAGGTCGGGGAGACATGTTGTTTATGCCGATGGGCTCCTCCAAGCCTATTCGCGTTCAGGGAGCCTTTATGAGCGATCAAGAGGTGGAAACGATTGTACATTACGTCAGCAGTCAGGGTGAAGCCACCTATGATGAATCCATTGTGCCTGAGATCGATGATAGCGGAGCCCAAGAGGATGAACCGCAAGATGAATTGTACGACCAAGCGGTACAAATTGTTCTTGAAGCCAAGCAAGCATCCGTATCCCTGCTTCAGCGCCGCATGAGAGTCGGCTACACCCGCGCTGCGCGCTTAATTGACTCTATGGAGGCCCGCGGGGTGATCGGCCCTTACGAGGGCAGCAAGCCGCGTGAGGTGCTGGTCTCGTTGGAACAGTATCAGCATAACCGGATCAGTTCATAATAGAACTGTTGACGCATTGAACAACAACATGAGAAAGCCCGCTCCAGGACAGGATAACCTGTTCTGAAGCGGGCCTTTTTTAACCTTTATAGGAAGCAACGTTGTTACCCTGTTAAGCAAGTTTATTTTACTGTAGCTAGAAGACTGTTCACGATATAGTCAAGCTGGGCATTAAGGGAGTAAATATCATTGTAGTATGACAATCCGAAATCGATTGGGAGCAAATGTCCATTTTTGACCGCTGGAATGCTGTTCCAGAGCGGGTCACTTGTAAGATCAGCCATGCCATTATAGGACGAACGGAAAATATAGTCACCGCTATACTTGGCAAGTACCTCGAACGATATTGATTCCGCTTCTGCACCTGTTGAAACATCAATTTTCTGCTGAATCAATTCAGGTGCTTTCATGCCCAGATATTCGTACACCACCTGTGAACCCCGGCCGAACTGCTTGCTGCTAACAACAGCCATGCTGCGGTCTTTACCGCCTTCCATAATGGACACGGTCTTGTCCAGAATTCCAGCAGCTTGCAGCTTTTGTTTGCTCTCTGCAACCTTTTTATGGAAATCATCGAAGAGGCTTTGGGCTTCATCTTTTTTGCCTACGACTTCACCAATCATAGCCACGCGTTCCTCTGCAGTCATTTTTTCATAAGGGATGAGAACAGTAGGTGCAATTTGGTGCAGTGCCTGGTAAGTCTCTTCGGATGGCACGATGATCAGATCAGGATTGAGATCAAGTACCGCCTCCGGGCTGGCTTCGAACCAGGTACCCAGCTTCTGCACATCTTTAAGTTCATTTTCAAAAGCTGCACCCTCAGATACATCGGAGACGCCAACCGGTTTAATGCCCAGTGCCAGTACATCGCCCAGCAAGTATAGAACGACGATCCGCTGCGGATGAAGGGGCACTTCAATATCGCCCTTAATCGTAGATACGGTGCGGGTCTGTGCTTCAGCAGGCGTATTCTGGTCAGTATTTCCTGAGTCCGCTACAGCCGTGGCAGATGCTGAAGGGGAGGGGGAAGCTGTGTTTTTAGCTGGTGCCGGCGAGCAAGCGCCGAGCAGGATGCTAAAGCATAACATCAGCATGAGCAAGAGGGATGGTTTAGTATTTCTGTACATGTGTGACTCTCCTTTTGTTCTATATTGATCATGATTATCATTATCAATATATCGGAGGAAGAGAGGTGAAACAATGTCATTTCGGGCCTGTCCCAATGTCATATCCGGCCATATATGTGGCGCAGAGGCATTATTTTTGAAGCGAACGGAAGAGATTCCGAAATGTTTCTTGAACATTTTTCCAAAAGAATACGCATCTGAATATCCCGTACCGAGTGCGATTTGCTCAAGGGTGGCGTCCGTCTTCAGCAATAGAGTTCGGGCTTGCTTCATGCGGATCTCGGTCAAGTAGCGGGAAGGGCTGCATTGTAGCTGAGCCCGGAACAAGCGGGATAATGTTCTTGGACTGCTACCGATAGCTTCAGCCAATTGATCTATACTTAGAGGCTCATGATAATTTTCCTCCATATATCGTATGACCAGGTTCAGCAAGTCCGGCTTCATAAGCTTGATTCCCTGAACATGGAGCTGCCATGCAAGTTCGTACACCAACTGATAGAAAAGCGTTTTGACTTGAAGCTGCTCCAGCAGACCGCCACTGTCCCAATTGCTTAACATACTCTCTGTCTTTTGATACAACGAGGTCGCGCTTGTTGGTTCAAAGCCGTATTGGCAGTGAAACGGATTATTTTGTTCCATCAGAGCAACCAGTTCCTTACCTGCTGGAAGCGCAAGGATCGCTCTATATAAAATTAAAACATATTCAAATTCAAGTCCGTCCTCCTCAAGAAAAAGCTCAACGAGCGTTCCCTTTCCGCCATGAAGAACATGGGCGTGGTTGAATTGATACGAATGTTTATCCAGCATCACACGGGCTCCGCCGCGTGATGCGTACAGGAAAGCGCTGGATGGTAAACGATAGGGCGGTGCGTTATCCCCTGCGTTAAGTGTAGTGCGGCGAATATCCATGATTTTAATGTGGGCATGATTCCACAATTTTAAATGATCTTTCAGGTGCATGTAGTCTTTTACCCCCAGGTTACTTTATTCCAGTATAGTTGATAACCATTCTCATTAGCAACGAATTCCTGACCCTTCTCCATTGCCATGCATAGGAAGAGCTGACAGTCGTCATAATAACTTTAGCCATCCATGCAGAACTTACAAGAGAAAGGTAGAGCGATGCCCTATGAAGAATAAGAAGCTATGGTTACTTGCCGTACTGACCCTTGCTATAACCACCGCCCCTTTTGCAAACAGCATCATGTTCAGTCAAAAGAGCGCTGCAGCACGTAACGTGGAGAGCAACAGCGCTTCTCCTTCCAAAGAGATGAGCAACTATGAGCAGGAAGCTTTACCGGCTTTTAGCACAACAACTGTTAAATACGGAGCTTCAGGCAAAGATGTATACGAGCTGCAGGGCCGCTTGAAATTCCTGGGTTATTATGCAGGAGCGATAGACAGCCAATTTGGATCTTCGACTCTGGAATCTGTGAAGTGGTTTCAGTGGAAATTCGGTATGCCGGCTGATGGTGTTGTAGGTGCCAAAACTAAACTGAAGCTGTATAACGCGACAAAGGACTGGAGGCCAACGGAACCGCCAACCGGTACTGCCTCCAAGGCTCCGAGTGGTGGTGGGGGCGCGGGGAAAGCAGATAATAATTCGAATAATACTGCAGAACTGTCGTCGGGCAACACGATGGGCCTCTCGGAAAATGATCTTAAGATTATGGCGAATGCCGTATACGGGGAATCCCGCGGTGAGCCTTTTGAAGGTCAGGTCGCAGTTGCTGCCGTTATTCTGAACCGTGTAAAGTCACCAAGCTTTCCGAACACGCCGTCCGGTGTAATCTTTCAGCCTGGTGCATTCACAGCCGTAGCCGACGGCCAGATTTATCTGGAGCCGAATGAACAAGCGCGCAAAGCTGTGCAGCAGGCCCTCAATGGCTGGGACCCATCCGGGGGATGCCTGTATTATTTCAACCCGAAGACGGCGACCTCCAAATGGATTTGGACTCGTCCGCAGGTGAAGACCATCGGGCAGCACATCTTTTGTATGTAAAGAGCACTGACCGCCCGCTAATGCAGGCTTAAGCTGAAAAATCCGTAAGAGCAACCGGGGCCTAACCTTCGGTTGCTTCCTTACTTTGGAATGGTTTAGAATGGAAAGTACTTCATAAACATGATGTATAGCATTTATCTACGCCGTAAAGGAGTTTTGGACTTGACTAATAATGGTTTTCAACATGGCAGCGTCGCAGGCATGCGTATTCACGTATTGCCGACGAAGGCGTTCAAGACCTTCGCCATCTCACTTTATGCCGGCGTTCCGCTCAAAGAAGATACCGTAACTCCAACAGCGCTGGTTCCTTTCGTGCTGCGCAGAGGTACGGCCTCCTACCCGGAGACGACCCAGTTCCGTGAGCAGCTGGAAGAGCTGTATGGCGCGGGTTTCGGTTTTGATGTATACAAAAGAGGCGATTACCAGATCGTGCAGTTCCGTATGGATACGATCAATGATTCCTTTGTCCAAAGTAAGGAAAGCCTTCTGGGTGAGTCCTTTGCGTTTCTGGGCGAAGTTTTGACGAAGCCCGCGCTGGAGAACGGAACTTTCCGTCCGTCCTATGTTGCTACAGAGCGGGAAACGGTCCGCAAGAAGCTGGAAGCTATCGTGAACGATAAAATCCGCTATGCGGCTGAACGTTGTATCGAAGAAATGTGCCGCAATGAACCTTACCGCTTGCACCCGCTGGGACAACGCGCTGATCTAGACGGCATTACGCCAGAGAGTCTGTATAAGTCATACAACTCTTGGCTGGATGGAGCGATCCTGGATCTTTATGTGGTAGGAGATACGACCCCGGAAGAGGTAGAGAAGCTGGTTAAGCGTCATTTCGGCCGTAGCGATGCTGCTGTCGCAGCGTATTCTTCCAATTTCACTCCGGTATCCGTAAGTGAAGTCCGTACGATAGAGGAGAAGCTGGATGTCAGTCAAGGCAAGCTGAATATGGGGTTGCGCACTTCAATTACTTATAAGGACGATACTTATGCGTCAGCCTTGATGTATAACGGGATTTTGGGCGGCTACCCGCATTCCAAGCTCTTCGTTAATGTGCGTGAGAAGGAGAGTCTCGCTTATTACGCTTCTTCCCGTTATGACGGACATAAAGGGATCGGAACGATTCAGTCCGGTATTGAGATTCAGAATTACAGCAAAGCGGTAGATATTATCCGCCAACAGCTTGACGAGCTGAAACGCGGTAACATTAGCGATCTGGAACTGAATCAGACCAAAGCAATGATTCGCAATTTGCTCTCGGAGATTCAGGATTCCGCTTTTGAGCTGATTTCATTTGATTTTAACCGCCAGTTTTCCGGAAAAGATCGGTCTGCGCAGGAACTGCTGACGCAAGTGGAACAAATCGGATCTGGCGATGTTAAGGCCGCTGCGGAATCGTTCCAACTCGACACGATTTATTTCCTGACAGGGCAGAAGGAGGAATAGCGGTGGAACAGTTACGTTACGACAAGCTTCAAGAGACATTGTATCATGAGGTGATGGACAATGGACTGCAGGTGTATGTACTGCCTAAGCCAGGGTTCCGTAAAACCTACGCGACATTTGCCACTAAATACGGATCGGTGGATAATCATTTCCGGGTAGCCGGCGGGGAAGAAACCACGGTTCCTGATGGGATTGCCCACTTTTTGGAGCATAAAATGTTCGAGGAGCCGGAAGGCGATATTTTTGCTACCTTTGCCTCCAACGGTGCTTCCGCGAACGCATTTACAAGCTTTGACCAGACGGTCTATTTGTTCTCGGCAACGGAGAATATCGAGACTAACCTCAGCACTTTAGTTGATTTTGTGCAGCGGCCTTATTTCACAGATGAGAACGTGGAGAAGGAAAAAGGCATCATCGGACAGGAAATCAATATGTACGCTGACAATCCGGACTGGCGCGTCTATTTTGGCCTCATTGAAGCCATGTATGACAAGCATCCGGTTCATATTGATATCGCCGGGACCATTGATTCTATCTCAACCATTACAAAAGAGACATTGTATACGTGCTACAATTCGTTTTACCATCCGAGCAATATGTTGTTGTTCGTCGTAGGTGGTGTTGAGCCTGAGAAAGTTTTCGAGCTCATCCGCAGCAATCAAGCGGGGAAATCTTATGATATACAGGGCGATATTGAACGCATCTTTGAAAAAGAACCGGAGCAGGTAGCCACCAAGCGCAAAGAGAGCAAACTGGCTGTCTCCATGCCGAAGTGCCTGTTCGGTTTCAAAGAGAAGGAACTCGGTCTTTCTGGTGAAGCTGCTGTTTGGCGCGATTTGACAACCAAGCTGATGCTGGATCTGCTGCTGGGCAGCAGTACGGCATTGTACCAGAAGCTGTATGACGAGGAATTGATCTCCGACAGCTTTGGTCATGAGTTCAACAGCTCGCCGCAATATGCATTCTCCGCTATTGGCGGCGATACGAAGGACCCTGATTTGCTGCTCAAGCGGATCAAGGAAGAGATTGAACCGCTGCTGCAATCCGGATTTGCCGAGAAGGATTTTGAGCGGGCACGCAAAAAGAAAATCGGCGGCTATCTCCGTATGCTGAATTCTCCGGAAAATATTGCTCATGAATTCACCCGCTACGAGTTCCGTGGTGGAGACCTCTTTGAAGTGCTTCCGCTCTATGAATCCATCACATTGGATGAAGTCAATGCACGTCTGCGCAGCCACGTAGATTGGGAACAGCTGGCGGTTTCGCTGGTGGTGAGCCCTTAATGCCGTTTCAGGGAGAGAACAGCAAGCCGATTGGAGAAATGACTGTGCTTATTACCGGCGGAAGCGGGGGAATCGGCGGCGCTATTGCCGAACGCTTTGCATCGGTGGGCATGAATATTGTAATTCATTATATGAACTCTCATGAAGCGGCGAATGACGTTGCCCGCCGCTGCATGGCCCTGGGGGCAAGAGTTATGACAGTGACTGCGGACGTCAAAGACCGCAGTCAGCTTTTGCGTATGGCAGAAAGACTGGAGAGCTGCGGACTTCAGCCAGACATCCTCGTTAACAATGCCGGCAAAGCTCATTACGGGATGCTGGCAGACCTTTCCGAAGAGGAATGGGATGAGATTATGGCGGTTAATTTGAAGGGGACATTCCTCTGCAGTCAAATTTTTATGCCGTATATGGTATCACAGCGTTTTGGACGAATTATCAATGTGTCCTCCGTGTGGGGGATTTCCGGTGCCTCCTGTGAGGTGGCCTACTCGGCCAGCAAAGGCGGGATCAATGCTTTCACCAAGGCGCTGGCCAAAGAGCTGGCGCCTTCCGGTGTCACGGTGAATGCTGTGGCGCCAGGAGCGGTGGATACGGCGATGCTAGCCAATCTGGAGGAGGAAGAGGTGCGCATGCTGGAGGAAGAGATTCCTGTTGGACGGCTTGGCGCGCCTGATGAAATCGCTTCGCTGGTGTATTTTCTGGCGCTACCTGAATCCGTGTATATTACAGGACAAGTTATCAGCCCGAACGGGGGCTGGATTACCTAAAAGTCTCGGGCTTGGAGAAAAGCTCCAGCATAAGAACTTTGCATCCGAGACATATTATTACTGTTGATTTTAAATCTCACGCAAGACGGCGGTTCTTTCGCGTTAAACGAAGGGACTGACCGTAACCATGAAGGAGGATTTAAGATGTCAACAGAGAATACGGTAATCAAAAACTTTGATACCTGGAAAAAATTTCTGGGTGAACGGGTCGTTCAGGCCGAGAAGATCGGGATGAGTGAAGATACCATCTCCAAGCTGGCTTTTGAAATCGGGGAATTCCTCGACAACAAGGTAGATCCAGCGAACTCTTCGAACCGGGCGATCAAAGAGCTGTGGGATGTCGGCAATGACGAAGAGAAGCAAACAATTGCTAAACTCATGGTCAGACTGGCGAAAAAACACGCATAAGCTCGCGGAAAAAGCTCCCCTCGGGGAGCTTTTCTGTAATTATTACAGTACTGACCTTGCCTTTCATTTTTTTTTTATATATCATTAACATGACCCGTGTAATGCAGCACCTTGTCGATTCAGAGGTTTTTTTGACGTCTGGACAGGTGCAGGGAAAAGGAATCTATGAGGTGTACAAGTGGAACATAAACAGTGGTATATGGAATATAAGATACATAAGAACAGACCTGGTCTGCTCGGTGATATCGCTTCTATGCTCGGGATGCTGGAAGTCAACATTATTACGATTAACGGTGTAGAAGGCAAGACTCGGGGGATGCTGCTCGAGACGAACGATGAAGAGAAGATAATGCTGATGGGCGAGATGCTCAAGAAGGTTGATAATATTACCGTTACGGCTTTGCGTCCTCCACGGCTCGTGGACAAGCTGGCTGTTCGGCATGGACGATATATAGATCGGGATTCGGATGACCGCAAGACGTTCAGGTTTACGAGGGATGAGCTGGGGCTTCTGGTGGATTTTCTCGGAGAGCTGTTTAAGCGTGAAGGCAATCAGGTAATAGGACTGCGTGGGATGCCTCGTGTAGGCAAGACGGAGTCCATTATTGCTGGGAGCGTCTGTGCGATGAAGAGATGGACCTTTGTGTCCTCGACACTATTACGGCAGACCGTGCGCAGCCAACTTGCAGAGGATGAGATGAACCCTCATAATGTGTTTATTATTGACGGTATCGTCAGTACGATCCGTTCCAATGAGAAGCATTACAATCTGCTGCAGAACGTGATGAGCATGCCGAGTACGAAGGTTATTGAGCATCCGGATATTTTTGTGCGTGAATCGGAGTACAGCTTTGATGATTTTGATATCATTATTGAACTGCGAAATTCTCCTACTGAGGAGATTTTGTACGAGACATTCACCGGAAGCTACAATGAGGACCTATAAACATGAGAGAACAAGGAGGTGATGGTATGTCGGAACTGGGCCGGCAATTGAAGGAGGCGCGCCTGCAAAAAGGTATGAGTCTTGACGATGTCCAGGAAGTTACGAAGATCAGAAAAAAATATTTGGAAGCCATCGAGGCGGGGGATTATAAGGTGCTCCCTGGAAGTTTTTATGTCCGGGCGTTCATCAAAACCTATGCGGAAGCAGTGGGGGTTAACCCTGACGAGCTGCTAGAGGAGCATGGCAATGTACCAGCACCTCCAGTGGAAACCACCCCAATGGAAACGGTCATTCAAAAGCGCAGCCGCAGACCTGAGACGGAACGCAACGCCAAGTGGTTGCCGACGCTATTAATGTGGACTTTTCCAGTCCTGATTATTGTTGTCATCTATATGTACGCATCTAATCTGAATAAAGGCGAAAGCAATCAGGTGGATCCGACTAAGGTAACGGATGCTCAGCAGGACCCGGCGACGGCTCAGACTCCACCGCCAGCAGCGGGCAATACAGCCAAGCCTACGGCCACCGAGGGCACTACCAGCGTGGAACCTACGCCAGAGCCTACATTGCAGCCTACCCCTTCGCCAACGCCGCCTCCACAGGCTGTTACGGTCACTGAGGATCGCAAATCAGGCAAGAGTACAGTCTTTAAGGTATCTGCCCCTCCAGGAAGTGCGGTGCAGGTGAAGATTGCAGCTAACGGAGTCAGCTGGCTTGAAGTCTACAAAGGCTCTAACTCCAAGGGTGAGAAGCTTTCCTTCGGCAATACTGCTGCGGGAGATAATATGACATTTACACTTGATAGCACAGGAATGTACATCAAATCCGGCTATTCGCCAGCAACAATCATTACGGTCAATGGTCAACAGGTGACAGACGGTAAGTCTTCGTCCCGCATTTTGCTTGAGCTGGATGAAGCATCCGGCAGTAATGGTTCTGCGAACAGCGGCACAACGGATAGCGGTGCAACGAATTCGGAAACCACTTCAACGCAGTAAACGGCAGGAATGCATAGGCTTTGGCTTTATGGGGAACATAAGAAGGATTTACAGTTCTCACGCCAAAGCGAGGTGTATTCTATCATGACTGTCAGCTGGATTGTAGCAGGGCTAGGTGTAATCGTTACGCTCCTGGGATATTACCTGACACCAAATGCCTGGGGTTATGGAATCCTCGGGTTCGGACTGGCGCATATTGTGCTGGGGATTCTGGACATGTTTCGGTCACCTTCCCGCAGCAGATAGGTCCTGCACTCAGGGAATCAAGCGTCTCCCGAGCCTTCGATGCCTCCGGGAGGCGTGTTTTTGTAGGGAATGGCAAAGCTCCACACTGTGGGGCTGTTTTGCATGTCGGGTCATTGTTTTCTTCCATAATTAGACTTGGACAAATCTTTCTCATATAATAATAAAAGAATAAATGTAAGCAAAGGACGTGAAGTAATGGCTTCGGAAAGTTCGTTTGACATTGTATCAAAAATGGACATGCAGGAATTAACCAATGCTGTTCATCAGACAGAGAAGGAGATCGATAATCGGTTTGACTTCAAAAACAGCAAAAGCAGTTTGAAACTTGAGAAAGATGCGCTTATTATTTCCTCTGAGGATGAATATAAGCTGAACGCTGTCATCGACATTTTGCAGTCCAAGATGGTGAAGCGCGGCATTACTCTCAAGAACCTGGATTTCGGAAAGGTAGAGCCTGCGTCACTGGGGACAGTACGTCAACGCCTGGGCCTGAAGCAGGGGATTGATCAGGATAACGCGAAGAAGATCAATATTCTGATTCGTGATTCCAAGCTGAAGGTGAAGAGCCAAATCCAGGGTGACCAAATCCGGGTAACTGGTAAGAGCCGTGATGATCTGCAACAAATCATCCAAATTCTGCGCAAAGCTGATTTGCCGCTCGATTTGCAGTTTAACAATTTAAAGTAAGATACCTGTGCCCCGCTGTGCTGTACCAGCACGCAAGCTTGCGGGGTGCTTTCTGTTTTTGGAAGAGAGGGTATAAACATCCCGGATTCGCATCATCATAACAAGACAGGTAATGGTTACTTTTGTGGCTCAATTTACATATGGATATTGCAGCAGTTTTTTTGAATAGATAGAGAGAGTAGAATCCAGCCAACTGTCCATGGTGCCCACAGTATTCCTGGGATAAATGAGATGGGGCTGCCGCTATTGCCTGCGGCCGTTTTATGGCTATAATATACTTGCGTAAGAAATGGTTAGAACAAGATTTGGATGATTGATTAGGGGAGGAACTTCAGTGAATTTGCCCAACCGCATCACGCTTGCTCGTATTTGTCTTATCCCTATTATGATGTTTTTTTTGCTGGTGGATTACAGCTTCTATCCGGAGCCGCTACACTGGGGCTCATTCCAGCTTTCTGTTAACCATCTGGTAGCGGCGGTGATTTTCTTGCTGGCAGCTAGCACGGATGGAATAGATGGCTATATCGCCCGAAAATATAATATGGTCACTAATCTTGGTAAGCTGCTTGATCCGCTCGCGGATAAGCTGCTGGTTACCGCTGTGCTTATTTCGCTAGTGGAGCTGGGCAGATGCGATTCCTGGATCGCCATTGTCATTATTAGCCGCGAATTTGCAGTCACTGGGCTTCGTCAGGTTGCACTGCTGGAAGGCAAGGTAGTAGCTGCCAGCAAATGGGGCAAGATCAAGACGATTGTTCAAATTGTCGCCATCTCACTGCTGCTGCTTAACAATTTCCCGTTTCAGTTCATCAGCATTCCGGTCGACGATATTGCTATCTGGGCCGCAACGTTGATCACGATCTATTCGGGGATCGATTATTTTATCAAGAACAAGGATTTGCTACAGCTCCATAAAGCATAATAATCGAACGGTTCACTCTATATAATCAGGAGGCTTCAGCCCGTTATGAAAGCAGAAATCATCGCAGTCGGCACTGAGCTTTTGCTCGGCCAGATCGTCAACAGCAACGCCCAGTTCTTATCAACGGAGCTTGCTGCGCTAGGAATCGATGTTTATTTTCAGACGGTAGTCGGAGACAATAGCAACCGCCTGCAGCAAGCGATCGAAATTGCCCGGAGCCGTGCGGATCTGATCCTCTTCACCGGCGGTATCGGCCCCACCGAAGACGATCTTACCAAAGACGCTCTGGCTGCGGCGCTGGGTCGTGGTTTGCATATCGATACTTTGGCCATGGATCATGTACAGCGCTTTTTTGACGCACGTAAGGTCGTAATGACAGAGAACAACCGCAAGCAAGCTTTGATTATTGAAGGCACAACTCCACTTCCCAATGAGATTGGCTTGGCCGTGGGCGTAGCTCTGGCGCATGAGGATAAGTATTATATTGTTCTGCCTGGACCTCCGCGTGAGATGAAGCCAATGTTCACGGACAAGGCCAAACCATGGCTACTGCAGCATGCGCTGACGGACGAAATGCCGATTTACTCGAAAATGCTCAAGTTTGCCGGTATCGGTGAATCCTTGCTGGAGGACAAGCTGATTGATTTGATCCGCAATCAGACGGATCCAACGATTGCTCCCTATGCCAAGGAGGGCGAGGTGACGGTCCGCATTTCCACCAAGGCCCCTTCAGAGCATGACGCGCTGAAGAAGCTGGATGTTCTGGAAAAGCAGATCAAGGATATCCTTCCGGAACATATGTATGCGAACATTGACGTACCTCTGGAACAATTGATTGTGGACTGGATGGCGGATGCAGGGCTGACTTTGAGTGCGGCGGAGAGCTGCACTGGCGGCCTGCTGATGGAAAGCATTACGAATATTCCCGGCAGCGCGTCGATGTTCGCCGGTGGCATCGTTTGTTATTCTAACGATATCAAGAAGAAGCTCCTGAACGTACCGAGTGATTTTCTGGAGGGCACCAATGCTCCGGGCGCCGTTAGCCGTGAGGTTGCTGAGGTGCTGGCCGAGCAGGTGAGAATGATTGCCGACAGCGATTTCGGACTGTCGGTTACCGGCGTTGCCGGACCGGGTTATTCTGAACGCAAGCCGGTGGGACTCGTCTTTATCGGAATTGCCGAGCGGAACCGCCAGACTGAAGTGTATGAGCTGAATCTGCAGGGTACACGCGAGAATATCCGGCTGCGTTCGGTAAAAGCACTGCTGTATCGTCTCTGGCGCAGGCTGGAGGAGCGGCAGGTGGAGACTCCGCTGGAAGGCTCCGACTTGTAATCTCTTTGGAAGACGTTGTATAATTGACACATACGGAAGAACCGTGGCGCAGAGCTTTCTATGCCGCGGTTTTTTGTTTGAGAATCAGGGTAAGATGATTCTCCTGGCCGCGAAGCTCTTATTATTTGCAACCGGAAGGGGGCTTACAATAAAAGGGAGAGATAGGCCGAAAGTCAAAAAAAACGAATGTATGTTCGAAAAAAAGCTTGGCAAGGTCTTCAAAACACGTTATTATATATATTATAAACAACAGTGAAGGAAGTGGTCTGATTGTCAGATCGTCGTGCGGCGCTTGAGATGGCGCTTCGTCAAATAGAAAAGCAATTCGGTAAAGGTTCTGTAATGAAACTAGGCGAATCCACCCACATGCAAGTGGAAGTTGTACCTAGTGGAGCTTTGGCACTGGATATCGCATTGGGGATTGGCGGATTTCCGAAGGGACGTATTATCGAAGTATACGGACCGGAGTCTTCCGGTAAGACCACAGTTGCGCTTCATGCAATTGCAGAAGTACAAAAGCTTGGGGGACAAGCTGCATTTATTGATGCGGAGCATGCACTTGACCCGAGATATGCTAACAAGCTGGGCGTGAACATAGATGAATTGCTGCTTTCGCAGCCGGATACAGGCGAACAGGCGTTGGAAATTGCTGAAGCGCTTGTCCGCAGTGGAGCGGTAGATATCATTGTTGTTGACTCCGTGGCAGCTTTGGTGCCAAAGGCAGAGATTGAAGGCGACATGGGAGATTCTCACGTAGGTCTGCAGGCTCGTCTAATGTCTCAAGCTCTGCGGAAGCTGTCTGGTGCGATCAACAAATCGAACACCATTGCGATCTTTATTAACCAGCTTCGTGAGAAGATTGGTGTTATGTTCGGTAACCCTGAGACGACTCCTGGTGGCCGGGCTCTGAAATTCTATTCATCCGTTCGACTTGATGTACGTCGCGTAGAGAGCATCAAGATGGGCAACGATGTTGTGGGTAACCGGACGAAAATCAAGGTTGTTAAGAACAAGGTAGCGCCTCCGTTCAAGCAGGCGGATGTTGATATTATGTACGGTGAAGGGATTTCCAAGGAAGGCAGTCTTGTGGATATCGGTACAGAGATGGATATCGTAAACAAGAGTGGTGCCTGGTATTCCTATGAAGGCGAACGTCTTGGTCAGGGACGGGAGAACGCTAAGCAGTTCCTGAAAGAACATCAGGACATCGCCCTCGTAATTGAGAACAAGATTCGTGAAGCCAGCAATCTGACGACGATTGTGGCTGCTCCAAGTGAATCTGAGATTGCAGCAGAGCAGGAAGAAGAAGAAAATCTGCTGATGGAAATCGAATAGTCTGAATTGAATATTCGCTAAGTATAGGCGCCCTGTGAACGACATGACAGGGTGTCTTTTCATAATCATAAGACGTTGAAGAAGGTATACGATAATTGCAATGAGGTGACAAGCAACATGGTTATACAACTTGATTCGGAGCCGGAAGAGCAGGAGGAGCAGGCGTTATCTGATTTTCCGGATGATGGGGTGCTTGAAATCACGCGGGTAGAGCGGCAGAAGAAGTCGGATCACCGCTACATCATTCATTTCGGCCCTTATACGATGACCGTTCATGAAGATGTCATGATTAAATACCGGATGATCACGGGCAATTCTTTTATCAAGGCTGATCTGGAGGAGATTGTAGTTGCGGATGAGCGCCAGCGTGCTTATGTAGAAGGTCTCCGCTATCTGGAGCGCAAGCCGCGAACTGCGCAGGAAATGGCCCGCCGTTTACGGCAGAAGGAAATAGGAGAGACTATTATTGCGGAAGTGGTGCAGCGGCTGCAGGAGGAACGTTTTATTGATGATCCGCTGTACGCCAAGCAGTGGGCGGAGCAGCGCCTCACGAACCAGCGCAAGGGTAAGATGTGGATTCGGCAGGAGCTGCGTGAGAAAGGAATCGATAAGTCACTGATTGCAGAAGCGCTGGAGAATATCAGCCCTGAGGACGAATTGGCGAGTGCACTCCAGACAGGACGCAAGAAGTGGAATATGATTCGCGGGGAAGTCGTCGACAAAAGGCGCAAGACGGGAGCCTTCCTTATGCGGCGCGGTTTTCCGGGAGAAATGGTGCGCCAGGTGATCAACATCTTGCTCGAAGAAGAGAATGCAGAAGGGCAAGAAGAGGATCCATACTTCATGGATTACTAGACTTGACTTTACTTAAGGGATGAGCTCTCTTGACAATGTCTTTTTATAAATAATAAAATATAACATGAATCGGCAAAAGTAAGAACCCTTTTTCCTTCCCAAAAAGGTGATTCTGTTTGCGGTTCGCATACAACTCATATGATATGTAATCGCCGGATATGGCGGGCAGTGTGCATGTGCAGCATGTGCAGTATGGCAATCGGTGAGGTTACCGGTTTTTTGTATGGTGATGAAACGGATAGTTGAACAACTGCACAAATTCCCAAGGCATACCTTGGAGGAACCAACGAGGAGGTGAACAGATGCCAACTTGGGCCTGGATCATTATCGTTCTCGTTGTAGCTGCCTTATTCTTTGGGTTCGGTTATTTTATTCGTAAATCCCTTGCAGAAGCTAAAATTTCAAGCGCTGAGAAAGAAGCCGTAGTCATCGTGGAAAACGCGAGGAAAGAGGCAGAAGCGCTGAAGAAGGAAACGGTATTGGAAGCTAAGGACGAAGTCCACAGAATCCGTACCGAGGCTGATAAAGAAACTCGTGAACGTCGGAACGAAATCCAACGACAAGAGAGACGTTTGCTGCAAAAGGAAGAATCGCTGGATAAAAAAATGGAATCGCTCGAGCGAAAAGAAGAACAAGTAGCTAACAAAGAGAAACGAATCGATGAAACCCAACAACAAATTGATGTCATTTACAAGAACCAAGTTACTGAATTGGAGCGTATTTCCAATCTGAGCATCGACGATGCAAGAAGCATTATTCTCAGCAATGTAGAACAGGAAGTTCGCCACGAAACCGCACAAATGATCAAGGAAATCGAACAGCAGGCGAAGGAAGAAGCGGATAAGAAATCCCGCGAGATCATTACGCTCGCCATTCAACGCTGTGCAGCTGATCACGTTGCGGAGACAACCGTCTCGGTTGTTACGCTGCCGAATGAAGAGATGAAGGGACGGATTATCGGTCGTGAAGGCCGCAACATCCGGGCACTGGAGACTCTCACCGGTATTGACCTCATTATTGATGATACGCCGGAAGCAGTTATTCTATCAGGATTTGATCCAATCCGTCGCGAAGTGGCCCGTACGGCACTTGAGAAGCTGGTTGCAGATGGACGTATCCATCCAGCCCGCATTGAAGAGATGGTGGAGAAATCCCGCAAAGAAGTGGACGAACGGATTCGTGAATACGGTGAGCAGGCTACCTTCGAGGTGGGTGTTCACGGCTTGCATCCAGACCTGATCAAGATTCTGGGCCGCTTGAAATTCCGTACAAGCTATGGACAGAATGTATTGAAGCACTCCATGGAGGTCGCTTATCTGACAGGGCTTATGGCCGGTGAGCTTGGGGAAGACATCGTGCTTGCAAAACGTGCCGGATTGCTCCATGATATCGGCAAAGCGCTGGATCATGAAGTAGAAGGCTCACACGTAGAAATCGGCGTCGAACTGGCGAAGAAGTACAAGGAACATCCGGTAGTTATCAACAGTATTGCGTCCCACCATGGTGACTGTGAAGCCACTTCGGTGATTGCAATGTTGGTTGGTGCGGCTGACGCTCTGTCGGCAGCAAGACCTGGCGCTCGTCGGGAAACACTGGAAACGTACATCAAGCGTCTGGAGAAACTTGAAGAAATTTCCGAATCTTTCGAAGGTGTTGAGAAATCATACGCCATTCAGGCGGGCCGTGAGGTTCGCGTAATGGTACAACCTGAGAAGATTGACGATGCGGAAGCTTTCCGTCTGGCTCGTGATATTACGAAGATGATTGAGAATGAACTGGATTATCCGGGACATATCAAAGTCACTGTAATCCGTGAGACTCGGGCGGTAGAATACGCTAAATAAGCAAATGAAGAATAGTGGCCCCCAAACGGGGCCATTTTTCTGTAAATACGAGTTTCAAACCAAGTGCAAGTCTAGGAGGAGAGTCTTATTAAAGTACTATTTATTGGTGATATCGTCGGCAATACCGGAAGAAAAGCGTTACGTGAAATGCTGCCTTCCCTGAAAAGCAAATACCAACCCCACATCATTATCGTCAACGGTGAGAACGCGGCTGCTGGTCGCGGGATAACGTCGGCTATTGCGAACGAATTCTTCAACTGGGGTGTCCACGGCATCACGATGGGTAACCATACATGGGATAACCGTGATATCTTTGAGTTTATTGACGATGAGCCCCGGCTGATTCGTCCGGCGAACTTCCCTCCCGGCACACCAGGACGTGGATATACGGTAGTAAAAGCTAACGGCAAGCAACTAGCGATTGTGAACCTGCAGGGACGCACCTTTTTGCCGGCTATCGATTGTCCGTTCCGCACGGGCGATGAGATTGTGGAAGAGCTGCGCAGACAGCACAAATGCATCCTGGTTGATTTCCATGCGGAAGCGACCTCCGAGAAGATTGCCATGGGCTATCACATGGATGGACGTGCGTCGATCGTTGTCGGGACCCATACGCATGTGCAGAGCAATGACGATGTAATTTTACCTGGGGGAACTGCGTACTTGACCGATGCCGGCATGGTTGGTTCAAGAGAAGGAATATTGGGTATGGAAAAAGAAGCGGTCCTATACAAATTCAAGACGCAGCTTCCGTCACGCTTCGTCGTGGACGAAGGGAAGTGGCAGCTGCACGGTTTATTTGCAGAACTGGACGAGGCTACTGGAGCGGCTACCAAACTGGAGAAGATCCGCATGCGCGAAGGCGATTGGATCATGGATTAAGAGGAACGGTCAAAATGTAAGATGAATCGGGCGAAAGCAACGTTTTAGGATGAAGTGTGATCTTTTTTATATCGAAAAAGAGTATCTTTTGTACCAATTTGAGTAGAAGTAGCCCGCAAAAAGAAGGAATTATTTCTTCTCCCGCGAATAACATCTACAGAGTGGAAGAACACCATCATTTTTCCCAGGGGAGGTACTTACATGGATGTATTAAAAGTATCAGCTAAATCCAATCCAAATTCCGTCGCCGGTGCATTAGCAGGTGTTCTTCGTGAACGTGGAACGGCCGAATTGCAGGCAATAGGAGCTGGAGCACTGAATCAGGCAGTGAAAGCTGTAGCCATCGCCCGGGGATTTGTGGCACCAAGCGGTGTTGATTTGATTTGCATTCCTGCCTTTACCGACATAGTTATTGATGGAGAAGACCGGACGGCGATTAAACTTATTGTTGAACCGAGATAATAGAGATTGATCTGTTTAAAGCCTGTTTACTTTGGTAAACAGGCTTTTTTGCTGCATATTTACAGATAACACCCCGGGTCTCGGCATAGAATCTGAAGGAGGCTCCATCGTCAGGAAAGTGGAAGGTGGCAGCAGAAAGTGAGGGGAATGCTGTGAGGAAAGCAGACATGAAAGTGGCAGATTTCCACTGCGATGTACTGAGTAAAATGCAGAATTTCGGCGATATTGACTTTCGGAACGATCCGCGTCTGGATGTAACAGCCGAGCGGCTGGCAGCAGGGAATGTGAATCTGCAATGTTTTGCTATCTATTTGTCGGAGCACAGGGGGAAGCTGGGGTTTGAGCGGATATTGGGTCAGATCGATCTTTTCCGTGAAAAAGTAGTAAGGTCAGGAGGCTTGCAGTGGCTTCGCTGGAAAGAGGAAGTGGGAAGTCAGGTCCTTGGAGCGACTAGCGCAGGAATGCTCTCTGTGGAGGGCGTAGACGGTCTGGAGGGCAATCTGTTCTATGCCCAGCTTTGCTTTGAGTTAGGTGTGCGATTTCTGGGGGTCACCTGGAATTATGCTAACTGGGCTGCAGATGGGGTACTTGAGCGACGAAATGGAGGATTTACGGAAAAAGGCAGGAAGCTCGTGGAGTGGTGCAATCAAAGCGGAATGCTGCTGGATGTGTCGCATCTCTCTCCATCGGGTTTCTGGGAGCTTACAGAGCTGAGCGATCGGCCGTTTATTGCCTCTCATTCCAATGCAGCGGCGATATGTGGACATCCACGCAATCTGGTTGATGAACAGATTAAAGCTCTAATTGCAATGGATGGAAGAATGGGACTGACCTTTTTTCCATGGTTTGTAGAAGATCGGGGGAAGGCTGGACAAGAAGACCTGCTGAAGCATATTGAACATGTATGCAGTCTTGGCGGGGAACGGATTCTGATGTTCGGCTCGGATTTTGACGGAATTGACACATGGGTGGAGGGGCTGGAGCACCCGGGAAAATACCCTGAGTTTGCGGAGCTTCTGCTCCGGCATTATCCTGAAGAGCTTGTAAGCGGGTGGTTGTACGGGAACGCTATGACTTTTTTAGGAGAGAATTTGCCTTCAAAGGGGGAGCAAGCGTAGTCCAGCATTGGAATTTATTGTTTCTCTATGTGTCCAATACAAGAAATTATCTTAAAAAGTGACAAGGTTCCTTTAGGTTTTGGGTATTTAGTTGTATAATGTTCTGTGGCTTGTACAGATACTAGAGAAAATTCAAGGAGTGACTTACAATGAGCAAGACTGTACCCGTAGGTGTGTCGGCTAGACATATTCACCTTACGCAAGAGCACGTGGAGGCTTTGTTTGGCCCAGGCTACCAATTGACTGAGTTCAAACCCCTCTCCCAACCCGGCCAATTCGCTGCGAATGAAACTGTAGCGGTAATCGGCACCAAAGGCAAATTTGACAAAGTAAGAATTCTTGGACCAGCTCGTCCGGCTTCCCAATTGGAAGTGTCCCGTACTGATGCATTCGCGCTTGGCGTGAAGGCTCCTGTTCGTGAATCCGGCAATATCGAAGGCACACCGGGCATTACCCTGAAGGGCCCTGCTGGCGAAGTGGAACTGGAAACCGGCGTTATTGTGGCAGCTCGCCATATTCATTTTCATACTTCCGATGCTGAAGCTTGGGGCATCGCTGACAAGCAACTGCTGAAGGTTCGCCTTGGCGGCGAGCGCGGTCTCGTGCTGGAGAACGTAATTGCGCGTGTATCCGACAGCTTTGCACTGGATATGCACATTGATACGGACGAAGCCAATGCAGCCGGTGCCAACAATGGCGATACTGCTGAAATTGTCGACTAGTCTTAATACGTATACAGTTTGAAGAAGCGGGGGAGTAATCCTCCGCTTTTTTGGTGCTCTTTTTTACGCAAATAGTAGCCCGTGTACAATTAATCGTTATTTTTAGTTTGGTACAAGGTTTGGTATGATAGAGCGGATGGTCACAATTGAAGTTACGAGAATGGAGGGTACATAATGAAGTATGATGCCAGCAGTCCGGAGGACTATATTCATCAACTGCCAGAGGAGCGAAAGCAGGCCATAAAGGCGCTGAGAAAGACGGTATTAGGCAATCTGCCGGAAGGCTTCCAAGAGACTATGGGCTATGACATGATCGGTTATGTCGTCCCACACAGCATCTATCCATCTGGTTATCATGCCAAGCCCGAGGAGCCCCTACCGTTTATCAGCTTAGCTTCCCAGAAGAATCATATCGCTTTTTATCATATGGGCATATATATCTTTCCCGAGGTGCTGACCTGGTTTCAGGAAGAGTACCCGAAGCATGTCCAGACTAAACTTGATATGGGAAAAAGCTGCATACGCTTCAAAAATCCAGCGGCCATTCCTTACAATCTGCTCGCGGAGCTGTGCCGCAAGATTACACTGACAGATTATCTACAAAAATATGAGGACGGATTACGTACGCTCAAGAAAAAATAAAGGCTGCCTTCAGCCGTTAGAAACGGAGCGGGCAGCCTTTCAATATGGATGATTGCGTAACTGTTACAACCCGGATACAAGCGCTCCGGCCTGATACGCACGAAGTTCTTCCTGCAGCCCGGTGCTGATGGACATCAGCGGAAGGCGAAGGGTATCGGAACCAATGACTCCAGTATGGCTAAGCAGCCATTTGATGGGAGCGGGATTGGATTCTTTGAATAGCAGAGAGATCAGTGGAGTCTGGCGTTCGAAGGCTTGTTTGGCCTGCTCGAGTTGTCCGGAAGCAAAATACTCGTAGATCTCGATGAATTCTGCCGGACGTACATTCGCCGAAGCCAGCATTCCGCCAGCAGCGCCGCGTCCCAGCATATCCAAGAAATGCTGATCATCGCCGCACAGAATGGGCTTGGAGCCGTATTTGGTCAGCTCGGTGACCAGCAGTGGCGAACCTGAGCAGTCTTTTAGACCAACAACATTGTCCATCTCCAGAATCGTCCGTGCTGTATCGACAGTCATGCCAACACCGGTTCTTCCGGGAATATCATAGGCCATGATCGGTACGCCAACCTCTGCAGCCTTGCGGAAATGCTCAATAATGCCTTGCTGCGAGGGACGGCTGTAATAAGGAACTACAACGAGTGCGGCATCTGCGCCCAAATGACCGGCCAACTCTGTACGTTTTACAGTGGATGCGGTATCGTTCGTTCCAGTACCAACCATAAGCGGGATAGAGGATTGCTTTAAAAGCTCACGGGATGCATTGACCAGGAGCTGAAATTCTTCCACGGTAACCGTCGGCGATTCGCCAGTGGTTCCGTTTACAACCAGACCCTGAATATTATGCTTAATGATGTTGTTCACATAATGCTCATACGAATCCAGATCAACTTCACCGGCTGTATTGAACGGAGTGACCACGGGGACATATACTCCAAAAACCTGTTGTTCTGTAAGCATGATTATCGGCCTCCAACATTTTAGTTGCTGTAAGATTACTTTACCATGGAATAATTCATCGGTGTTATCTATAATAAATGATATGGATCATCATTATTATTGATGTTAGGGTGAGATTATGGATTTGACATACTTGAGAACATTCCGTGAAGTAGCTAAGCGTCAGAGCTTTACCCGTGCCGCCGAGGAGCTGGGTTATGCCCAGTCGAGCGTTACGATGCAGATCCAGAAGATCGAGAAGGAGTATGGTGTTCCGCTTATGGAGAGGCATGGACGCCAGCTGCGCTTGACTCCTCCGGGGGAGGAGCTGTTAAAGCTGTTTGTGGAAATGCTGGATTTGTATGATCGTTCCAAAGAAACGATTGCTCAGCAAATTGGCGGGACACTGACGATCGGAACGATAGATTCCCTGGCCGCGTTTTATTTGCCTCCTTTTCTTCAGCAGCTGCGGACCCGGTTTCCGGGATTGAACATTCATCTGCAGACACAGCAGGAAGCCAATCTGGTCAATAAAATAAAGGACGGGGAAGTTGATATCGGACTTATGCTGGACCGCAGCACGGCAGATTCCTTCCTGAACCGGACGATTATCCGGGAGGAGCCACTGGTACTAATCGCTCCCATTGGACATCCACTGGCTGCACTGGACAGCGTTAAGCTCAAGCATTTGAATAATTGTGAATTCATTGTCTCGGAGGAAAGCTGTATTTACCGGAGTCTGTTCGAGAATTTGCTCAAGGAGCACGGCATTGTGTTCCGCATAGGCTTCGAGCTGTCCAACCTGGAGGCGATCAAGCGCTGTGTCATGAACGGACTGGGCATTGCGCTGCTTCCACGGATTGTGGCCCAGGAGGAGATTGAGCGGGGCTATCTGGCCGAGCTGAATTTTAATCATCCTGAAATCCATTTTGATTTGCAATTGCTAATCCATCCTAAGAAATGGAAGTCCCAACCCCTGCAATCTCTGATTCAGATGCTGATGCAGGATGCGGGAACGCAGGCAGCAGGGCTGTGATTGTGGCATTATGACAATTCACTGAAAAGCCTGCAGAAATGTATAAGTGAGGGCTTAACATGCTAATGTTCTGAATTCGCGAAATTAGCTCTTCCGTAAGATATTATGCTGAAGTCAGCGAATCAAGGCAGTTTAACCTATAAGCAATAGAGGGCACGCCGGTGTCCGTTGTAAGAAACTACGTTGTATTTTTTATTCCCTCTCTATAGTAAATATGCAGTAATATATTGACATATAAAATTATTATATGGTATATAAAAAGAAGTGTTAGCACTCACTTGAGTGGAGTGCTAATCATTTTGTTGTTTTGACCATATGAGACGAATAAAAGAGGTTAACAAAAAGCGAGAAGGAATGAAGGGGAAGGTTTGGAACTGTAGGAGCGAGAGCGTCCAGCCTGAAAGCTTTCCGAAGGAAAGCTCTCATCGGAAGCATAAGCTCATCGGATTTCAACCGCTAGCAGCGGTTTATAATAAAGAAATCTGGGGACAACAGCGGCCGAAAGTCCAAACATTCACCGTAGTGACGATCGAGCTTACGTTCAGATCATACATTCGTCTTATAAAGATGTTTATCTTGAAAGGAGATCAATTTATTCATGGCCAAAAAAAAGTTTAAAGCCGAATCCAAGCGCCTGCTGGAGATGATGATCAACTCCATCTATACGCAGCGGGAGATTTTTCTCAGAGAGCTGATCTCGAATGCCAGCGATGCTATTGATAAAATCTATTACAAAGCATTAGCTGACGATTCGCTGGTCTTCAATAAAGAAGATTACTATATTAAAGTGACTGCTGATAAGGCAAACAGAACGCTGACCATTACCGATACGGGTATCGGTATGACTGCGGAGGAATTGGAGAACAATCTTGGCGTTATTGCGAAGAGCGGCTCCCTGGCCTTCAAGGAAGCGAATGAAGCGAAGGACGGCCATAACATTATCGGTCAGTTCGGGGTTGGCTTCTATTCCGCCTTTATGGTTGCAGACGATGTAACGGTTATCAGTAAGGCGCTGGGCAGTAGTGAAGCGTTCAAATGGGAATCCAAAGGCGCTGACGGCTATACCATCGAACCGGCTGAGAAAGACAGTGTCGGTACCGAGATCACACTGAAGATCAAGGCGAACACCGAAGAAGATCAATATGATGAATACCTAGAAGAGTATCGTCTGAAGTCTATCATCAAGAAATACTCTGACTTCATCCGCTTCCCGATCAAGATGGATATCACCACCAGCCAGCCTAAGGCTGACAGCGAGAACGAGTTCGAGGAAATCTCCGAAGAACAAACCGTGAACAGTATGGTGCCGATCTGGCGGAAGAATAAGAACGAGCTGACGGACGAGGATTATAACAATTTCTATGCCGAGAAGCGCTACGGTTTCGACCAGCCGCTCAAGCACATTCACATCAGTGCTGACGGTGCGGTTGTCTATAACGCGATTCTGTTTATCCCGGAGAATACGCCGTTTGACTACTATACGAAGGAATATGAGAAGGGCCTGGAGCTGTACTCCAACGGCGTCCTGATCATGGACAAATGTAGCGATTTGCTGCCGGATTACTTCAGCTTCGTCAAAGGGATGGTAGATTCCGAGGATCTGTCTCTGAACATTTCGCGTGAGCTGCTGCAGCATGACCGCCAGCTGACTTTGATTGCGAAGAACATTAAGAACAAGATCAAGAGCCAGCTGCAAAGCCTGCTTAAGGACGAAAGAGAGAAATACAATCAGTTCTACAGCGCCTTTGGCAGACAGCTCAAATTCGGCGTATATAACGATTACGGCATGCACAAAGACACGCTGCAGGACCTGCTGATGTTCTACTCTTCCACTGAGAAGAAACTGGTTACACTGGACGAATACGTGACCAGAATGCCGGAAGATCAGAAATATATCTATTATGCTGCAGGTGAATCCGTAGAGCGTATCGAGAAGCTGCCGCAGACCGAACTGGTTGCTGATAAAGGCTATGAAATTCTGTACTTCACCGATGATATTGATGAATTTGCGATCAAGATGATTACCTCTTATAAGGAAAAAGAATTCAGATCCGTCTCCAGCGGCGATCTTGGCATCGAGACCGATGCTGCGGACAAGCCTACCGATGCTGAAGAGAATGAGAACAAAGAGCTATTCGAAGCAATGAAGGGCATTCTGTCCGGCAAGGTTAAGGATGTCAAAGCTTCCAAACGCCTTAAGACCCATCCGGTCTGTCTCTCCACTGAAGGTGAGCTGACCATTGAAATGGAGAAAATCCTGAAATCCATGCCGAATGGTCAGGAAGTGCAAGCAGACAAGGTGCTGGAGATCAACATCAATCACGAAGTGTTCCAGTCTCTGAAGGCGGCTTCGGACAATGATAAAGAGAAGCTGAGTCTGTACACGAACCTGCTGTACAACCAAGCTCTGTTGATTGAAGGTTTGCAGGTAGGCGACCCTGTGCAGTTCACGAACGATATTTGCAAAATCATGGTGTAATTGGCGTAGCCAATTAACATCTCTATAAAGAGTGAATAACCCGTTCCTGGTGTATACCAGGACGGGTTATTTGCTTTCTCTAAAAGCTTAAGTCTTACCCAAAGCAGTCAATAAATTTGGCTGCCAGCGAGGAGAGATATTTGTCCTTCATCCAGATGGCAGCGACGCGGGTGCGCAGCGTCTCGCTGCGGATCTCCTTGTATAACAAGTTGCTATTGTTCACGAGTCCAAAGGCAGATTTGGGAATAATACCGATACCCAGCCCGGCGTTGGCCCAGAGCAGTGTGGTACGGGCATCATCATTCATGCAGAAGAAAGAGGGTTCAAAGCCCTGATCGATACAGGCTTCGCGGATCAGCTGTTCGAACCGCCGATAAATGATCAGCGGCTTGTTTTGCAGCTCACCAACCTCCATGAATGCTTCACCCTCGCTCCAATCGTAGTCGGGGGTCATCACGGCGATCATAGGCTCTGCACTGCTGTATTTGCATTCTAGATTCGTAGTGTTAAAAGGAGTGCGGACAATGCCGACCTCTACGATGCCTTTATTGAGAAGGTCTATTACCATAAAAGTATTGCCTTCATGAATTTCAAATTTGATACCAGCATACATTTTGTGGAATTCGCGCAGTCTATCCTGAAGCAGGGTCGCGCCGGAAGAGGAGACGGTCCCGACAGTAATAGTCCCTTTCATACCTTTAGCGAAGTCATTAATCTCCCGGGTAGTGGAGTCGGCCAGCTCCAGAATCTGCTGCGCCCGGTTTCGTAGAATGATGCCTGCATCGGTGAGCTGTACGCTACGGGGACCACGTTCAAAGAGCTTGACGCCAAGCTCATCTTCAAGAAGCTTGAGCTGCTGGCTCAGAGGTGGCTGGGCCATCTGCAGCTTGCGTGCAGCTGAAGTGATTTGACCTTCCTCGGCGATAGCCAAAAAGTATTTGAGCTGCCTGATGTCCATGGGAGACCTCCAGTTGAGATATGTATATCGTATCGCACTGATACGAATCAAATATTATTAATATGAAAAAAGATATGACATAATCATAACTGGTCTTATAGAAAAATCAAATACTACTTCTTAGGTTAGGTGTGGATTCCTGTGTTCAAAATTGCTGTGTATTTAAAACCGTATCGAAAAGAAGCCATCATCGGCCCCATCTTCAAGCTGCTGGAGGCGATCCTGGAGCTGCTGCTGCCAACCTTTGTTGCCCTGATTATCAATAATGGAATCGGGCATCAGGACAGCGGATATGTGTACCGGATGGGCGGGCTGATGCTCCTGATGTCGCTCCTCGGCTTCGGCTGCTCGATGATCTGCCAGTATTATGCTGCCCGGGCCTCACAGGGTTTTGGTACCACGCTTCGCAACAAGATGTTTCGTCACATCTCGTCATTGTCTTATGCCGAACTGGATACCTTTGGGACGCCTTCGTTGATCAACCGGATCACGAATGACGTGAATCAGCTGCAACTGGCCGTTGCCATGCTGATCCGCCTGGTGATCCGGGCACCGTTTATCTGTATCGGAGCGATTATCATGTCCATGATTCTCGACTTCCGGTTGTCCCTGATTCTGCTGGCAGCCACGCCCGTATTCGGGATTATTTTATACTTGATTATCAGTCGGACATCTCCATTATATCGCCTGTATCAGAAGAAGCTGGATGCATTGGCACTGGTACTGAGCGAGAATCTGTCCGGTCTGCGTGTTATTCGCGCTTTTGCCAAGAGCCGCCAGGAGCGCGCTCGTTTTGCAGAGTCCTCCGATGATTTGACAGCTACGGCGATTCGGGTTGGACGCATCTCTGCCTGGCTGGGACCGCTCACCACATTAGTGGTGAACGCAGCGATTATAGCTATCCTCTGGGCCGGTGGCTTTCACATCGATAGCGGCCGTCTCTCGCAAGGGGAGATCATTGCTTTTATCAACTATGTTACGCAGATCCTACTGGCACTGATTGTGGTCTCTAATCTGGTAATCATTTTTACTAAGGCATCGTCTTCAGCGAGCCGGATCAATGAAGTGCTGGCGGTAACTTCCTCGGTACAAGACACCGGTCTTAGCGAGCCTGCCGGTCACCGGGAGGTACCCAAGATTGCTTTTGACCAAGTGTCCTTCGGATACAGCAGTACCGGTGAGCTGGCACTGGATAATATCTCTGCGGTTATAAATAGGGGGGAGACGATTGGACTGATCGGCAGTACCGGTTCCGGGAAGTCTACCTTTGTGAATCTGATTCCCCGTTTCTATGATGCAGTGGAGGGAAGCATCACTGTGGATGGCCTGGATGTTAGAGAGTATCCGCTCTCCCGGCTGCGGGAGAAGATTGCGATTGTTCCGCAGAAAGCACTGCTATTCACGGGCACTATCGCGGATAATATCCGCTGGGGTAATGAAGGGGCAACGGAAGAGGAGATCCTGCGGGCAGCCGAAGTAGCCCAGGCGGCTGAATTTATTCACAAGCTGCCGGAAGGACTGAATACCAAGGTGTCCAGAGGAGGAATGAATCTGTCCGGCGGACAGAAACAGCGTCTGACTATCGCACGCGCTGTCATCCGTAAGCCACAGGTTCTGATACTGGATGACTCATCTAGCGCGCTTGATTTTGCCACAGATGCAGCACTGCGCAAGGCGCTAAAAGAATACAGCCGGGAAATGACCGTGCTTGTGGTGTCCCAACGGGTAAGCACGGTACGGCAATCGGATAAAATTATCGTATTTGAGGAGGGGCGGATTGCCGGCATCGGAAGTCATGAAGAACTGATGGACAGCTGTGCAGAGTATAAAGAAATCTGCCTGTCCCAGTTATCGAGTGAGGAGTCTGGACAATGAAAAGAAATAATACGTGGAAGAGACTCATCGTCTATACATCCCAGTACCGAAGCCTGATGATTCTCGCGGTCATCTGTGCCATTCTAAGCGTAGTGGCCAGTTTAATTGGGCCGCTCCTGATCGGTAAGGCAATTGACTTTATGATCGGTCCGGGAAAAGTTGATTTTTCGGCCGTTCTGCGCCTGCTGCTCATTCTCGGTGCTATTTATCTCGTCGGCAGTCTCTTTGGATGGTTGCTTACGGCGCTGATGAACCGGATCGCTTACCGGACTATCAATGATATGCGGCGTGAGCTGTTTGACAAGCTGAACATCTTGCCGCTGAAATTTCATGATAATCATCCGCAAGGTGATAGCATCAGCCGTTTTGTCAACGACATGGATGCTGTCTCGGACGGGTTGCAGCAAGGCTTTTCTACCCTTCTGACCGGTGTGGTTACGATTGCGGGAGCGATAGGGCTGATGCTCTACATCAGTCCGCTCATGACCCTGGTGGTGCTCTTGTCCGCTCCGGCTTCGTATTTTGCAGCGCGTTTTATTACGACCCGTTCGCAGCAGATGTTCCGGGATCAGGCTAAAATTCTTGGTGGGCTGAACGGTTATGTGGAAGAGCTGGTTGGCGGGCAGAAGGTTGTTCAAGCTTATCAGTATGAAGAGCGTGCTTTTGCAGCGTTTGCTGAGCAGAATGAAGCGCTGTACCAGACAGGTGTAAAATCACAGTTCTATGGTTCACTATCGAATCCAACAACCCGACTGGTAAACAATCTGACGTTCTCGGTCATTGCGATGATCGGCAGTGTCATGGTCATTATGAACCACCTGACGGTAGGGGATCTCTCCAGTTTCTTGATCTATTCAAACCTGTTCGCTAAGCCGTTCAACGAAATCACTGGAGTGATTACACAATTGCAAGCAGCGACGGCCTCGGCACAGCGTATCTTCGCGATAATGGATTTAGCACCGGAAAAACCGGATGCCGAAGGGGCTGTGGATCTGCAAACCAGCCAGGGAACGATCACGTTCGATCAAGTGCGTTTTGCTTATGATCCGGAGCGGCCACTCATTACCGGGTTCAGCCTGGAAGTGAAGCCGGGAACCCGGGTGGCGATTGTAGGGCAGACGGGAGCGGGGAAGACGACGCTGGTCAACCTGCTGATGCGCTTCTATGATGTCGATAGCGGGACCATCGCGATTGACGGAGTAGACATTAACACCATCACTCGGGACAGTCTGCGCCGCAATTTCGGGATGGTGCTGCAGGAGACATGGTTGTTCGGTGGGACCATCCGCGAGAATATCGCGTATGGCAAGCCCGAGGCCAGTTATGAAGAGGTGGTTGCTGCGTCCAAGGCTGCCAATGCACATGGCTTCATCAAGCGTCTTCCGGAAGGGTATGATACCCGGATCAGTGGCTCCGGGGACAATCTGTCACAGGGTCAGAAGCAGCTGCTGACGATTGCCCGGGTCATGCTGGTGGATCCGCCAATGCTGATTCTGGATGAGGCGACCAGCAGTATTGACACCCTGACAGAGGTACGGATTCAGAAAGCATTCCTGAAGATGATTGCCGGGCGTACCAGCTTTGTGATCGCCCATCGCTTGTCGACGATCCGTGAGTCCGATCTCATCCTCTACATGAAGGACGGCGATATCGTAGAGAGCGGAACTCATGATGAGCTGCTGGTGAGCGGAGGCTATTACGCCCGCTTGTACAACAGTCAATTTGCCGCTGTGTAGTGTCATGATTGTCTAATGTTAAAAAGCGTCCACTCCCTAATGAAATACCGGGAGCGGACGCTTTTATGTTCTCTTAGGAGTCTCAGCTCCATTCGGGTACGGATTTCAGCTCTTTCAGTTCTTTTAGATTTTTACGGTATTCGTTGGGGCTGCAGCCGTTGTCCAGCTTAAACAGCTTGGAGAAATGTGAATAGTTCGAATATCCGACCTTGCTGGCGATGGTGTAAACCGATTGCCGGGTGGTTTCCAGCAGATGCTTAGCAGCCGCCAGTCGGGTCTGGATGATATAATTGCCGAGTGAGATCCCTGTCTCCTTCTTGAAGAGCCGGGCCAGATAATCCGGGTTGAGATAGACAATCTCTGCGAGGCTGTTCCGTGTCAGATCATTACCGCAATGTGTTTTGATGTAATGAGTGATTTCTTCTACGACTGACTTAGGCTGCTCGGCAAAATTGCGGTATTCTGCTGCTGTGTTGACTAGATAACCGATATATTGCTGCATATCCTCAATTGAATTCAGGGAATGGATGAACAGTTGGTCCCCGGCTCTGCCCATGTAGAGCTTATGTGCTTCGATCTCCTTGCTCTTGAGATGAGCATATACGAGCTGTACAATGTCCAGCCGCAGCAGGCTGAGCACCGAGGTGTTGACGATTTGGCCCTGAATCAGCTCGTGCAGATAGCTTAAGGTCAGCTCCAGAAACGCAGTGTAATTATTCTCATTCAGCAGCTGCTCCAGCAGGATCAGATCGGGCGGACTATAAATTGCTTCGGATTTGCGGTAGTGCTCCAGCAGAAAGGTCTGGTTACGGTGCTTGATCATTTCCTCATTCATCACCAGCAATTCCTGAATTTCCTTGCGGATCGCCCCGAGCGTCAGGGATTTGCCAATGTTGCAGCAGGCGTCGCATTTCAGGAATTTGTTGGCCTGGGCAATGAAGACGGAGCAGTGGCCTTCGAGCATTCCAGGGTCAGGACTAATGTTCCATTTTAGAATAATCATCCAGTTATAATCCTTAATCTCTGTAATTGCTTCCACTTGAAAGAGGGGATGCTGGTACAATTCATGCATCACATTTAGCAGCGCATAGTCGAACAGGTTCTTGTCTTCTTTGCCCAGACTTCGGTCATAGGGAAACAGATTAACCAGAACGGGCAAGAATAGATCACAGGGCTGATAAGGAAGGTTCTGCTCAGCTAGATAAGGGGCTAGATTGGCAGGGTCCGCCGGAAAAGATTTACCAGTGATCAGCCTGCGCCAGCTGTGCTCAATCATCTTGCTTCTGTTTTTCTGCCACAGCACGCCTTCACGAATCGCTTTTTCGTTATTTTGCTGCTCCTTAGCCTTGGCAACAGCCTTATGGATAATCAGGGTAAGCTTGTCGAACTCAATCGGCTTCAGGAAATAATCGAAGCTTTGCAGTTCTATCGCTTTCTGCGCATAATTGAAGTCAGCATAATTGGTCAGGAATATCGTCTGGATGCTGTACTGCTCGGAACGAATCCAGGCAAGCAGCTCCAGCCCACTTCCCTGAGGCATTTCGATATCACAGATCAGAATATGCACCGGATGCTGAAGCAGGATTTCACGTGCTTGTGCTACATTGTAAGCGGTATAAATATGATCAATAGACAAAGCGGACCAATCAATCCTTTTCTCCAGTGCCGTAATTACAAAATAATCATCATCCACAAGCAAAGCATTCATCGGCAAATTCCCTCCTCGTCAGCTTCATGTCTGTGGTACTTTGGGAAGCAGTATGGTTACGCAAGCCCCGCCGCTCAGCATATTGGAGAAATGAACCTCCGCCTGCCGCCCATACAGCAGCTCCAGTCTTTGCTGGGTATTCGTGATCCCGATCCGGTGTCCATCGGTTTGATCTAGTAGGTCTCCCCGCGACAGCTTCTCCAGGATTTCCGGCGGAAAGCCCGGCCCGGTATCGGTGATCCGGATACAAGCCTTGTCACCTGCTTCCACATTAAAAGGGGTAAACACCGACAGCCTGATTTGCAGCTCCTGATCTCTTGAGACTGCATACTTTACGGAATTCTCAATGAAGGTCTGGAGCACCAGGGGCGGAATCTGCAGTCCTTCCATACTCACAGGACGTTCGATATGATAAGAGAATGCATTCCGGTAACGAGACTTTTGAATATCCAGATAGATTCGCACGTGCTCGATTTCATCCTCCAAACGTACGAAATTTTCTCCGCTCTGAAAAATGTACCTAAAATACTTAGATGTAGCCATCGACATTTCTTCAATTTCTTCATACATTTGAATTTGGGCCATGCTGTAAATGCTGGTCAGACAATTCAGGAAAAAATGGGGTTTGATTTGCATTTTCATGTAATCGAGCCGAATCTTCTGCTTCTCGAGCTCCTGTTCATACATCTCGATTTTGAACTTTTTTAGCTGATCCACAAGCTGCTTGAACTGTCCATTAGCCTGCTCGAGCTCGATGATGGTGCTGCTCTCGAAATCAGCCGGTTCGCCCTCCGCATTGATGCGGCCCAAATTCTCCGAGAAGCTCTGGATGGGGCTTAGCACCTTGCGCATGAACAGTATCATTACAGCGCTCAGAGTGAAGATCAGCAGGAAAAACAGGACAAGAATCAGCAGCTGGGCAATCATGATTTTCTCAAAGGTGCCGAATTTAATGACCATCTTGACGCTTAATGAGGCGTTGGCAAAATCGCTGATCACCGTAGTCCGGGATTGGATCAGGTCAAGAAAGGATGGCTTAGACTCTTCCTGTAAGGGTGGTTCCTGACCTTTTTCATAGTCTGGTCCCGAAACGATCGTGCCATGTTTATAGACTAGGGAGGCATAGCCGTCGGCACCCAGGTTCATTTGCTGTAGAGGAGCAATCAGGTCATTCGCGGAGATGAGCCCCACCAGGTAGCGGTCATGATACGGTACAAAGCTAATAATGAAATACTTGCCATTGGCGAGAATAGGGGTCCACTTCGCATAGAACTTGTCGTAAACCCCTTTGTTCTCGGTCAAAGAGATAATTTGCCTTTTGACTTCCAGATAGTCGCTGTAGGAGAGGGTCATCGGCGCGCAGTTTAGAAAGAAGTTATGGTTCTCCAGATAGAAGAAAAAGTTATACCCCTGACCGTAGTTTCTTTGCAGCTCCGCAAAACGCATACGCAGCTTCTCGTTCGCCTCCCGGAAGTCAATGCTTTCCACGGGGGAGTTACTCATAGTCTTGATGTTATCATCATTGGCTAAAGCCCAACCCATAAAGTGACTGATGTAGTTAAAGTCATAGTTAATGCGGTTGATATAGAGCTCAGCGGTGTCTTGCAGATACCGGGTGGACTGCTGTTTGACTATGGAGATGGAGGCAATGCTGATCGCGAGGTCCACAACTAATGCGATGAAGGAAATGACGAGCATAATTCGTACGTAATATTTGATGGAATACGGCTTGCTCGGTTTGTGTTTTGCCATAGGCCAGGGGCGCGGTCCTTTCTGGATCCATAGTAATGAATGCGTTTTATATGGTAATAAACACATTATAAGTCTTTCATTTTAAAAAAACATGGCTAAAAATACGCTTTTGACAGCAAAGTCCGGAAAGAACATGGAAAAGTCTGGATTTCAATATGCTTTTGTCATGTGGCAGGGGAGGGATAAATTTAGGAGGGAATATGGAGCTGGAAATGTCCGAATAGCGGTGCTATGAGGTCCGATATTGTTGCACTGGGACCGCTATACTGAAGATGTTCAATCGATTGAGCAGCGTGAGCGGAGAAAAGCTTAGGCCACATCTTTTGGGGAAGGGAATGGATTCATATGTCATCCGGTCAATTCAGTACAGGACGGACATGGGCACAAATCAGGCGTAACTGGGGGCTCTATGTACTGCTTTTTCCCGCTGTAATACTGACCCTGCTGTTCGCCTACAAGCCGATGTACGGGGTTCTCATTGCATTTAAGGATTACAGTCCGGCTTCTGGAATAGGAGGCAGTCCTTGGGCGGGGGTCAAATACTTTGAGAAGTTCTTCAACTCCTATCAATTTTCTGCAACCCTGAAGAACACGCTGGTGATCAGCCTTTACAGCATGGTGACTTTCCCGATTCCAATCATGCTGGCATTGATGGTTAACCAGATGCGGCCGAACCGGTTCAGACGTTTTTTTCAAACGGTATCTTATATGCCACACTTCATCTCGACGGTCGTTATGGTGGGCTTGATGCTGATCTTGTTCTCTCCTAGCACGGGCTTGGTCGGCAATCTCTACAATCTGTTTGGTGGAGATCCTCCCGATCTGATGGGTTCGTCTGCATTGTTCAGCAGTGTGTATGTCTGGTCCGATGTGTGGCAGCATGTCGGCTGGGACAGCATTATTTTCATCGCTGCACTGTCTGCGGTGGATCCGAGCTTATATGAAGCTGCAACCGTGGATGGAGCCAGCCGCTGGCACAAAATCCGGTACATCGACATTCCCATGCTAATGCCAACGGCGGTGACGCTACTGATCCTGCGGGTCGGCGGACTATTGGGTGTCGGATTCGAAAAGGTGTACCTGATGCAGAACGATCTGAACTTACCATCCAGCGAGATTCTATCTACCTATGTTTATAAAATAGGGCTGCTAAGCAGCCAGTACAGCTTCTCGTCGGCAATCAATCTGTTCAATACCATCATCAACTTTATTCTGCTGATCATTGTGAACCAGATCTCCAAGAAGGTTAGTGAAAACAGTCTATGGTAGGAAGGGGGTGCACAAATGAGCGAATTGGAACCTGTAATCCAGCAGCGTCGGAGCATCAGAAACCGCTCTTCCGATTGGGTCATGGAGTTTGGCGTTTACATTGTTGCCGTGTTGTTCCTTGTAATGCTGATCTACCCGCTGTATTTTATTGTAATCGCTTCATTTAGTGATCCGTCGGCCGTGGCAAACGGCAAGGTATGGCTCTTTCCCAGCGGTTTCACACTGGATGGGTATAAGGAGTTGCTGAAGCATGACAACATCTGGATCGGCTATAGAAATACTATCCTGTACACAGTAGTCGGCACGGCGATCGGGTTAGTTGTTAATGTCTCAGCGGCGTATGCGCTATCTCGCAGAGACCTTGTCGGACGCAAGTTTCTGTCTCTGTTCTTCATCTTTACGATGTTCTTCAACGGCGGGCTGATTCCGACCTTTCTGACGATTCGGGATTTCCATTTGTATGACACGTTTCTTGTGATGGTATTGCCCTTTTCCGTAGTCGTGTTCAATATCATCGTAGCCAGGACCTTCTTCCAATCCAGCATTCCCGGTGATTTGTGGGAGGCGGCTCAGATCGACGGTTGTGGCAACCTCCGGTACTTTACTCTGGTAGTACTGCCGCTGTCCAAAGCAATCATAGCCGTGCTGGCACTCTGGATTGCCGTAGGGTATTGGAATTCCTTTTTTAACGCGCTGATCTATCTGAAGAATCCGAATCTGTATCCGCTGCAGTTGATCCTGCGCAACATTCTCATCACCAACCAAATGCAGTCGGGAATAGGAACCGGTGAAGCTGCGCAAATTGCCCTGCGACTCGCCAGCATGATGCGCTATTCCGTCATTATTGTAGCTACGGTACCGATTATGTGCATTTATCCATTTGTGCAAAAGTACTTTAACCAGGGGGTGATGATCGGCGCCGTGAAGGAGTAGACAAGAACTTCTTATAACAATGAAACGGGGGATAATGTGATGAGCAAATCTACCAAAGCTTCAGTTAAAAAAATGGCGACGATGATGCTTGCGGCTACATTACTGTTTGGACTCACAGCATGCGGGGGAGCAAATGACAATACTGCGGCCAAGACACCGGGCAGCTTCAACAAGGAAGGCTTACCGATTGTGACAGAGCCGGTGACCCTGAAAGTTCTGACCATGCGCTGGGGCAATATGGGCGATACCTTCACTAACAACCAGTGGCTTAAGGATCTGGAGAAGAACTCGAATGTTAAAATCGAATGGCAAGTGGTCTCCTCCAACGACTGGGCTGAGCAGAAATCCATCATGCTGGCCAGTGGTACGCTGCCTGACATTATTATAGGTAACCAAACGTTCACCGATTCGGATATCGTGAATAACCTGAGTTATTTCCGCCCGCTGGATGATTATATCGCCCAGTATATGCCTAACCTTAAAGCGGCCATGGATGAGACACCAGAGCTTAGAAAGATCAGCACTTATCCTGATGGAAAAATATACTCTTTGCCAACCAGGCTGCCGGCCCGGCCGCAGAGCAAGAACCAGCCAGTCATCAACAAGGCATGGCTTGACAAACTGGGACTGAAGGTCCCGGACACGATTGACGATCTCCACAACGTACTGAAAGCTTTCAAGGAGCAAGACCCTAACGGAAACGGCAAGAATGACGAGATTCCTTTTACGGAGAATGGACTGGGGGATTTTCTTACACCTTTTGGCATCACAGATATCAATTTAAACAGCATGATGGTCAGAGACGGCAAGCCGCTCTTCATCCCGGTGTCCGAGGAATATAAAGAAGGCCTCAAATGGGCACATCAATTATACAGCGAGGGCTTAATCGACAAAGAGCTGTACACGCAAGACAACAGCATGACATCAGCCAAACAGCAGAATGCGGATGCCGCTATCGTTGGCTTCACGTATCAATGGACGCCGGATGCCGTATTCGGCAAGTGGAAGGATCAATATATTGCAATTCCACCGCTTACCGGTCCAGACGGGAAGAAGTATCAGCCTGGAGATCCGAGTGGTCTGAGCTACAACCGCAACGAGATGCTGATTACAACGTCTTGCAAAAATCCGGAGATCGCCGCTCGTTGGGCGGACCAGTTCTATACGAATGAAGCCAGTATCCAGAATTTCTGGGGCGCAATCGGTACCGTGATCCAAAAGAATGACGATGGCACGTATACCCTGATGGACCCGCCAGCCGGTACCAGCGCGGATGCCTGGTATTGGGAGCAATCGCTGCGTGATTTTGGTCCGAAATATGTAAGCCCTTCGTTCGAGAAGGACATCGTATTGAATCCCGAAACCGGGGATGGACTGAAGCAGGAACTCGACAAACTGGGTAACAAATTCGTGACGACGCCATTCCCGAACGTAATGTACACAGCTGAAGAGTTCAAGGAATTGCCGACATTGACTACGGATATTGATGGCTACGTGGCCACCATGCGCGCCCAGTGGGTCACCAAAGGCGGGATCGACGATACCTGGGATATTTACGTCAAAAAGCTCAATGACATGGGCCTAGCGCAATTGATTAAAATCCGGACAGATGCTTACGAACGCTATATGAGTGTAAAGTAGGAAACTTGTAGGTGACGTTGGCATCGAGGAAATAGGAAGGAAATACTACGGGTGATATTGTTAGCACAGAAATAGTAGGAAAATTTTTAAAAAAAGGGGAGGCCCTTGCCGCAGATGGCAGGGGACCTCCCTTTGAGTTGTTCAGTTAGCTATCTGGCCAACCAGCCGCCATCTACGGCCAAAAGATGGCCGTTCATATAGTCGGAAGCGGCTGAGGCCAGGAAGACAGCCGGACCTTTAATATCGTCCGGTGATCCCCAGCGACCTGCAGGGATGCGCTCCAGAATTGATTCAGCCCGCTTCTCGTCGGCCCGAATTGGCGCGGTATTGTCTGTAGCCATGTAGCCCGGGGCGATGGCGTTGATGTTGATCCCATGAGGTGCCCATTCATTGGCCAAGGCCTTGGTCAATCCGGCGACGCCGTGCTTGCTGGCGGTATAGCCGGGAACGGTGATGCCACCTTGGTAGGAAAGCATGGAGCAGATGTTGATGATTTTACCGGATTTGCGTTCTAAGAAGTGGCGTCCGGCAATTTGCGAGAGCAGAAAGACGGTATGCAAGTTAAGGTCGATGACATCGAACCAGTCCTGTTCGCTGTGCTGCTCCGCGGGTGCCCGGCGGATGATTCCGGCATTATTGACGAGAATATCGACATGCCCTGTAAGGGTCAGGGCCTCGTCAAAGACAGCCTGAAGCCCGCTATGCTGACTGAGGTCTGCTTCGATGCCCAGCGTCTTGACACCAAGGGCTGCGGCAGCTTCCAGTGTATGGTCGCTAGGATTGAAGGAGACCGAGACGATATCCGCGCCTGCTTCGGCTAACCCAAGCGCGATGCCCTGTCCAAGTCCGCGGGCGCCTCCGGTAACGAGAGCCGTTTTGCCGGACAAGCTGAATAAGGAAGACATATGAATTACACTCCTTTTTAAGCCTCTGAAGGTAGTTAATATCTAGGTATTAATTCTGCGATCCGCACTCCAGGGTTACACCGGCGCTCCGGAACTGTTGCGCGGTCTCCGCTGGGAGGCCACTGTCAGTAAGGATGAGATTTACTTCCTCCAGCGAGGCGAACGTACGGAGTGCGGTGTGGCCGAATTTGTGATGGTTCACCACCGCGATTACTTGCCGGGCCGTGGCAACCAAGGCTTGCTTGAATTCGATTAAATCTCCGGTATAGATAGACAGACCGTGTTCGAGATGAACGGCGGTTGCCGAGAGAAAGGCTTTTTGAATATTCAGCTTCTGCACATAGGCGACAGCTTCGGGACCAGCCAACATGTTGCGGACACGGTACCCTCCGGGAACGACGAGACGGATGTGCTCCTTGGGAGCCAGTTCGCCGATGATATGCACATCATTAGTGATGACGGTCAGCGGCCGGTTGTCGAGCCGCCGGGCGATCTCGAGCGTTGTACTGCCCCCGTCCAGCGCGATAATATCATCCTCTTCAATGTGGGCCAGTGCACGCTGTGCGATCTCGCTTTTCTCCTCGGCGTATTTGTCCAGCGGCTCCCGGGACGGCAGAATGCCGAACTGGTCGCTCTGCGCCAGCACGGCACCGCCGTGCACACGGACAATCAGCCCCTGTTCCTCCAGTCGGGTCAGGTCTTCACGAATCGTTTTACCTGTGACCTGGAGCTTGTCACTCAGTTCATTGACCGTTACATCCTTTTGGTTCAGCAGAACCTCCATAATCATCTCATGCCGTCGTATCGGGTTCATCCTTGTGCCTCAGCTTTCCGTAAATGTAGTGATTCTATTGTAATTCTTTTATGGATACGGGGTCCATATCATCATATCTTTTATTATCACCGGCCATGCTCCAGATAAATGTATAATTGCTTGTGCCTACGCCGCTGTGGATCGACCAGCTTGGAGAGATGACCGCTTGCTCGTTGCTCATGACAATATGGCGGGTCTCGTCTGGCTCACCCATAAGGTGAAACACTGCTGCGTCTTCCGGGAGTCCAAAATAGAAGTAGGCCTCCATCCGGCGTGGATGAATATGGGCAGGCATCGTGTTCCACATATTGCCCGGTTTCAGTTCAGTCATGCCCATCACCAGTTGTGCGCTTTGCACACCATCAGCGTGGATGAAGCGGTAAATGGTGCGTTCGTTGGAGTTCTTGATATCTCCCAGAGCGCTGGAATCGGCCTCGGCCAGTGTGGTCTTAGCGGTAGGATAGGATTGATGCGCAGGAGCAGAGTTCAGATAGAACTTGGCTGGCTGAGCGCTATCATTGCTTTTGAAACTAACTTCCTTAGAGCCCTGACCTACGTACAGACATTCCTTCGTGCCCAGTTCATATGAGGTACCATCAACAGTAACTGTCCCTGCGCCACCTACATTAATAACACCAAGCTCACGGCGTTCCAGGAAATACGTGACACCGAGTTCCTTTAGATCTGTTGTCAGTTGCACTTCTTGCGTCACCGGCTGCGCGCCGCCAATGATCATGCGGTCTTCATGGGTCAGCACGAGCTTCAGCTCATCGGGAACGAAGAGGACGGGAATATGAAATTCCTTGCGCAGGCGCTCAGTATCGAATTGTTTGACTTCTTGGGGATGGGATGCGTAGCGTCTTTCCATGGTGTGATCAGTCTCCTTTTTGAATCGGAATTGGTTTCTATATGTTCAAATTACTCCATTTGGGTTCATTTATCAAGTTTAAATACTTTTTAGGTTCATTTGTTTGGGCTGGATGATGGATAGGAGAAGAACTATTGACAATCTGTCATAGCGCTGTTATTTTTAATGCATCATTAATAAAGATCATTTATAAAGTGTATTTATATATTAAGAGGGATAAATCTAATGGACACTCATTGCAAGATTATTTAGGGTTCTTTTGAATGGAGTATGGTCAGTAGTTGTATATGTATGAAGATGAGGGAGGTCCTGAAATATATGCTGTCACACAACTGCGGCGCAAGCGGAGAGGAGCAGTCGGGGTGGACGGAAGAGGATTGGGATTGTTGGGAAGAGCATGGATATTTTCTGCGGCGGCGGGCCGTTCCGAAGTTTTATATTCTGCGTCTTCTTTCCCTGATGCCAGCTGAAGCAGACAGACAAAGGGCCTTATCGAATAAGGATTTATCTGTAATACGATCTCATCCATACATGTGGGATATTCTGCTGCGTTATAAGGTATATGAAGCTTTTTCCGGACTATGGGAGCAGCCTGGACTATGGTTGTATCTCGAAGGGCTGAGAATTAGGGGAAACGATGCCCAGACAGCTTCAATGCAGAGTCCAAAGATAGAGGGCTGCATTTGTTTGTTAGCCCAGCAAGTGGAGTTTCATTATGCTGATCACTCTGGCAGAAGGCTTGCAATAGCTGTTGAGGTGGGGGATTTACTGATATATGCCAGTGATAAACTGGTTTTGCTTAGTCAGACCTCGGATTTGCTGCCAGTGACCATGGTTCCAGCGCAAGATAGTGAGGATTGCAGGAGCGACCGGATTCTATTCTGGAATGAGATCCACCAGGCAGGACAACACGGGAGGGTGATTCTGAACGAGCTTGGTGAACGATTGCTGGGACTGTCCGCTTGGTAATCTGAGATGAATAGAGTGTGTCTCTTGGGCTGGAAAGTCCAGATCTAAAATTATGGAGGTAACGACGATGTGGATACTAACAGGAATAGTGCTGTTGATCGTACTGTGTGGTTCGGTACTGGGGCTGGCGGCGATACCGATCAAGATGCATCAGCGGCAGCGGCCAGCTGCCGTTAAGGGCGGCAATGGAAATCACAAAGCTGATAAGTCTGCTGAGGAGCGCGATCCCTTTGATTCACTATTTGATGTGTATGGGGCTTAACTCGCTGGTACTGAAAAATAAGCTTTCCTTTTGTCTAAGAGGCACATTTTCCTCGCAGCATTACGGTTTTCGTAATCTTTATTGTATATAGGTGGAGACAATACTTAAAATAAAAGGTATTATCCTAGTAGGCAATAGGGAAATATAGGATGGACTGTCGCCTTGAACTATGGCCTAAACCTAAACTATAAAGAAAACAATGCGGAGGTATGAACGGTGTCAGAGACTGAATTTCGCGTGGAAAAAGACTTTCTGGGCAGTAAACAGGTAGAAAAGCACGCCTATTACGGTATTCAGACGCTACGTGCGGTCGAGAATTTTCCGATTACCGGCTATCGGGTGCATGGTGAATTAATCAAAGCGATGGGGATCGTAAAGAAAGCCGCAGCACTGGCCAATATGGAAGTGGGCAGACTGTACAAAGGACTCGGAGAAGTGATTGTAAAAGCCGCAGGAGAGATCATTGATGGCGGGTGGCATGACCAATTTATTGTGGACCCTATTCAGGGTGGTGCCGGCACTTCGCTGAACATGAATGCCAACGAGGTGATCGCTAACCGTGCACTGGAGCTGCTGGGCAAGGAGAAGGGCGATTATCTGCAGCTCAGCCCGAACTCCCATGTTAACATGGCTCAGTCGACGAATGACGCCTTCCCTACTGCGATACATATTGCCACACTGTCACTGCTGGAACAACTGCTGGCCACCATGCGGAGTATGCATGAGGTATTTCTGCAGAAAGCCCAGGAGTTCGATCCGGTGATCAAAATGGGCCGGACACATCTCCAGGATGCTGTACCGATCCGCCTCGGCCAGGAATTCGAAGCCTATAGCAGAGTACTGGAGCGCGATATCAAGCGCATCGAGCACTCCCGTCATCATTTATATGAAGTGAACATGGGGGCAACAGCGGTCGGCACCGGGCTGAATGCCGATCCTGATTATATCGTGCAGGTGGTCCGTCATTTGGCGGAAATCAGCGGTTTCCCGCTTGTGACTGCAGATCATCTGGTGGATGCCACCCAGAATACAGATGCTTACACAGAAGTGTCGGCGACACTGAAAGTCTGCATGATGAACATGTCCAAAATCGCCAATGACCTGCGGCTGATGGCCTCTGGTCCACGTTCCGGATTCAATGAAATCTCGCTTCCGGCCCGTCAGCCAGGCTCCTCGATCATGCCGGGTAAGGTCAATCCGGTTATGGCAGAGGTCATTAATCAGGTAGCCTTCCAGGTTATTGGAAACGATCACACGATTTGTCTTGCTTCTCAAGCGGGCCAACTGGAGTTGAACGTAATGGAGCCAGTGCTGGTCTTCAACCTGATCCAGTCGATCAGCATTATGAACAATTCGTTCCGGGTCTTCACGGACTATTGCTTAGCCGGAATTGAAGCGAACAAGGAGAAGCTGGAACAGGAAGTGGAGCGCAGTGTCGGCATTATTACCGCTGTCAATCCGCACCTGGGTTATGAGGTCGTCTCCCGAATTGCGCGTGAGGCCATTCTGACCGGGGAATCTGTACGAGAGCTGTGTCTTAAGTACAATGTACTGACTGAGGAAGAGTTGAACATGATCCTTGATCCTTATGAAATGACCCATCCGGGAATTGCGGGAGCATCGCTGCTGCATAGAGAGTAGAGTTTGCCCGAAAAGCGAAAGTACGGACAGCAGCGCAGCGGAACATCGAGGCGGCGAACGTTCCTCTTTCGCTTTTTGACGTTATGAAGAACCGCTAAAGGCCTGATTTCTATTCTAAAAATGAGGTGATGGCATGGATTATCGTATAGAAAAGGACACGCTTGGAGAAGTGCAGGTGCCAGCAGATAAATACTGGGGTGCTCAGACCCAGCGCAGCCTGCAGAATTTCAAAATCGGCAGCGAAAAAATGCCCCGCGCTCTGATCTATGGACTGGCGCTGATCAAAAAGGCGGCGGCACAGGCGAACGCGGAGTTAGGCTTGTTGGATAATGCCAAGATGCAAGCCATCGTACAGGCGGCGGACGAGATTTTGGCTGGTGACTTTGACAAACATTTCCCACTTGCAGTTTGGCAGACGGGCAGTGGTACTCAGACCAATATGAACGTTAATGAGGTCATTGCCCGCCGGGGGAATGAAATTCTAAAGTCCAGCGGCGCTTCAGCCGTGATCCATCCCAATGATGATGTAAATAAAAGCCAAAGTTCCAATGATACTTTTCCTACAGCAATGCACATTGCCGCATATCTTGCCGTAGAGCGGCAGGTGCTGCCTGCGATCCGGCAGCTGGCGGCTACGTTAAGCGGAAAAGCAGAATCGTTCAAAGACCTTATCAAGATCGGGCGGACTCATCTGCAGGATGCAACCCCGATCACCCTTGGTCAGGAAATCAGCGCCTGGGCGGCTATGCTCAAGAAGTGCGAGCAGTTCATTGAAGTCAGCTCGAAGTCGCTGCTGGAGCTGGCGATCGGCGGAACTGCAGTGGGTACAGGCATCAATGCCCATCCGGAGTTTGGTGACAGGGCAGCGGCAGGGATTGCCGCAGAGCTGTCCGGCGAATTTACTTCTGCCGCCAACAAGTTCCATGCACTGACGAGCCACGATCAACTCGTGCACGTGCACGGCGCATTGAAGGCGCTGTCTGGCGATCTCATGAAGATCGCCAACGATGTCCGCTGGCTGGCGAGCGGCCCGCGCAGCGGCATCGGCGAGATCAGCATCCCGGAGAATGAGCCGGGCAGCTCCATTATGCCGGGCAAGGTCAACCCGACGCAGAGCGAAGCGCTGACGATGGTGGTGTGTCAGGTGTTCGGCAATGATGTGACCATCGGCATGGCAGCCAGTCAGGGGAATTTCCAGCTGAATGTGTTCAAGCCGGTTATCATTCACAGCTTCCTGCAATCGTGTCAGCTTCTCGCCGACACAATGATTTCGTTTGACGAACATTGTGCGCAAGGGATCGAACCCAATGTGAACACGATTGAACGGAACCTGCATCATTCCCTGATGCTGGTGACTGCACTCAATCCACATATCGGTTATGAGAATGCAGCCAAGATTGCCAAACTTGCCCACAAAGAAGGGCTTACCCTTAAGGAAGCCGCCTTGCGCTTGAATCTGCTGACTGAAGAGCAATTTGACAGCATGGTCAAGCCGGAGGATATGATTTAATAAAGCTTGCTCTATCAGATCTGTTTAAGAAAATTAAAATTACCGTGAAAAGTGAGGGTGTTTTTCCCTCGCTTTTTTTCTTAAACTTTGAATCCATTGTTCTACATAAGTCTGACTGAGCAGTTTTCGAGATCGCAGCCATGGATTCGCTAGGACGGAAAATCCGTCTCAGCCCGATCGATCCTGATCATCTACCGACCGATTTGCTTTGATGTGACGCTGAATATTCGGCATAATGTTCATAGGTGAAAAAACATCAATAGGCAAGGAGACGAACATCATGCAGCGAATCAGCAGGCAAAAGCGGATAGAAGGAACCAGGGTGCCCGGTATCATTAATAACAATCAGTATTTTTATATTAATGTGGATGTCTACGAGGACGGTATGGTCAACTGCTGGGAACTAGTAGATTTGACAGGGGCAAAGGAAAAGTTGGAAGCGGGTTGGCTTGTTACGAGAGTCCCGGAGGGCGAAAGTCTGTCAATCCATGGATTGGGTGCATACAAGATTGCGTCTGCTGAGTGGGCTTTTGATGAGACCTCTTACTTAAGATATCTGCAAGACACCGTCCGTACACTTAATCCTGAACTTGAGAATCTCTATACGATTTCAGTGCGTGACAAGCAGCAGCATGGGCGCCGGGTGATCCATTCACCCAATGCTAGCGAATTCTACGTGCAAACCGAACAATTTTATCAGACAGCTGCAGGTGACGGCTTCACGATGTTTCTGAAGCATGAGGGCCAGAATTATATCGCCAATATTGTCGTCTATGAAGACGGTCTTGTATCCTGTTACACGCCGGCATTTGAATGGAAGATGACTTTGGACGAGGTCGGGGACTTGTTTCGGAATGGCACGTTGTTCACCAGCTTCACAGAGTCTACTACGGTTAGATTTGATAATTTGGGGATCATTACATTTGATGAAGTCTTGTATAGTGCTGAACCGGAGGAGAAGTACAAGGAGCTGGCCAATGCATATCAGAAGCTCAGCGGCGGCGAGACCTCTTTGGAGAAGTGCCGGCAGGCGTATTACAGCTACTTGGAGTATCCCACTGACCATGCCAGGGCCAGACTGAAGGAATTGTACGAAGAAGTCCCGGAGCATGAACGGATGTATTTGGGCGATATGGACATCAAAGATTATGACTATGCCAGAATCATTTATAATCCGGAAGAGAAGAGAGAAGTGTAACGGTGTTGAGGTATGATCTTAAATCCAATCGCGGGTTTGAATAAAATATAATGCTATTCAACCGAAAGCACGTCCCACTTGGGCCGTGCTTTTTTTGCGATATCGTAATACTTTTACCCTGTTCAGGAATACGAATTTCAGTGAAAATTAACATCAAGAGAAGCGAATTTGCAAGTAAGGAGAAGATGGTAATGGCGATCCTCCAGTTGAGGTCCACAAACCCGCAGTTTTCATTTTTAATCAAAAAGAATCCCGGTTCCGGTATGATGCTTCGCCCTGTTCGTAAAGGCATAGCCTATGGATGGTATACCGATGCTCAGACGTATAATGTGTATTTTAAAGATGCGGATAATGAAATTTCTTACAAGCAGCATGAGCAGGAGAACTTCGAGTATTTGAATGTGTCGCGGTACAATACGCCGTTGTTTCCACTGAATGCAATGAACGAATTTTTCTCAGCGCCGCTAAGGGTACAGGATGAGCGGGATGTTGAGGGGTATGAGCAGACCTTGTTCATCAATATGATTCATATTGAGTTGGTGCGCTATATTCATTTTTTTGAAAAGCATTTGCCAGACTTCACCTTTGAAATGAGTCATCAAGGTCACAAAAGTTATTCGTTAACGGTGAAGACGAGCAAAAGCCTCTACCAGCTCCTGCATGTTGCGGGTGTACTGTGTTTGTTCCTCTCGGCCTTCGGCAATGAGTACATCGATATTTCGGACAGTATCCTTGATAAATATATCAAGAGCGTAAACGTCATGGATGCGCCATTTTATATCCGTAGCCTGTTCGTACGCAATTTTTTATCGTCGAAGGACCGGTTCCACAAATACAAGGGTGAGCTGGAAACAACAGATCGTTATGATATCCAGTTTGCCTATGGAGGAACGGCACTACAGCGCAGAATACATATTGGCAATGTCTTAGCCTTCGATAAGTCGATTGTAGATATTGGCTGCGGAGAAGGGTTCTATGCTATTCCTTTTGCAGGAAAGCTGGAGGCTAGCTATTATGCGATTGATATTGACGAAGAGCGCCTAGAGACGGTAAGACGCAAAGCAACGGCCAAGACGATCGACAATATTGTTCTTGCAAGCTCCATCGATCAGTTCCTGGAAAGCTATAACGGGGAGCAGGTGGACGTGATTTTAACGGAAGTGATTGAACATATGAGTCTGGATGAGGCTGCTAAGTTAATCCGGCAAATCTGCACGTCTATTGATTTTGACCAACTCATTATTACGACCCCTAATGCGGACTTTAACCGCTATTATGAACTGAAAGATTTCCGCCATGAGGACCATAAGTGGGAACTTGGGGAAGAGGATTTTCAGCAATGGATGATTGATGTGATTCAAGATGGCGATGTGCATGCCGAGTTCGTAGCCATAGGTGATTGTGTAAATGAAACCCGAACCACACAAGGCGTTATTCTTAAGCAAAAGGGGGCCTAATCGATGCTTATTCAGACAAAGGTTCATACGATCTTTATGTTAATCGGTTCTACAGAATGCGGTAAAACGACATTTGCCAAGGAAGTGCTGATTCCCGGGCTGCAGTTTGAGGATCACAGTCGTGCTGTGCGGGCCAATGTCCAGTACCTATCCTCTGACCAGATCCGTCAGGATATCCTCGGCTATGATTACGATAAGTACGATCAGATTATGTTGGAGTCCAGTGAGCAAGCTTTTAAGCTGTTGTTCGAATGACTGAAATTGGTAACGTCCTTTCCGATCAATGCCGAGTTTGTGGTGGTTGATACTACAGGCTTGTCAGAGGACTTTCGAGCGAAGGTCAAGGGGATTGCCCAAGAGAACAACTATAATCTGGAAGCCATCGTCTTCGATTATCGGAAACGTGACGACTATTATGCATCAGAACGTTCCAAGAAACTGATCACAAGCCATATTAACCGGTTGAAGACGGAAGTCCTTGGCTCCTTGGCCCGTGAAGGATATTCGAAGGTACATCGAGTGCGGGCTAAGGATTTTTATGTACCGGAAGAAGAAAAAGCCAATTCGGAATACAGTATCGTCATAGAGGATTTACAAGCGTATCTATCCAGTGTATTGCCGCAAGACCAGCAGTATATCATCGTTGGCGATGTTCACGAATGCGTGGACGACCTGCAGGGACTGCTACTGGATTACGGATACAAGATTGAAGATGGTAAGTGGATTGCCGGAGAGAAGCTGAAGCGAACCAAGGTGATTCTGGCCGGGGACTGGATTGATAAAGGAAAACGGACGAGGGAGATCATTCAATTTCTGTACGATAACCGGGAGCACCTGGTTCTTGTTCTGGGGAACCATGAGAACTTCGTAGATAAGTATTTGCGTGGTGAAGTGAAAGGTGTGGATCAAGAGCTGCTTCATTCGTACTTTGACTCTACCCAGACGCTTCTGCAAGATCCGGAATTGCTTGAGAAATTTCAGTATCTGGTTGCCGTGTCGAAGCCGTTTTACCGGTATGTAGGTGTTAATGGACCCTCTTATTATGTTACCCATGCGCCTTGTCGGAACAAGTATATAGGCAAGCTGGATAGAAATTCGGTTCGCCATCAGCGGAATTTCCGGTTGGACCGGGAAGGTCTGGTGGAAGAGCAGCTTTCTTTTTTACGGGAGGAAGCGGTTAAAAATCACCCGTATCATATCTTCGGGCATATTGCGGCCAAGCAAGCTTTTCGAATCTATAATAAAATTCATATCGATACCGGCAGCGTCTATGGCAACCAGCTCACAGCGGTCACCATAGGGTACAAACCGTTTGTACGGTCACATCGGTCGAGCAGGGCGGTCATTCCGGAAGAACTGCCAATGCTGTTCCAGGAACCTAGAAAGGTCTCACTTCAGGATCTGGAGGAAGAAGAGGCACGCCGTCTCCGTTACGCTACTCGCCATAAAGTGAACTTTATCTCGGGTACGATGTCCCCGTCAGATAAAGATGAGGAGACACAAGAACTGGAATCGTTAAAGCAGGGCTTGGCGTATCCCCAAATCGTGGTATTCAGCAGGTGGTATTGCAGCCGAAATATATGGGCTCTAGATGCAATATTTATCTGCACAAGGAGCGGGAACAGTGCTTTGCTATTAGCCGTAACGGCTACAGGATTAAAGGAGCAGATTTATCGGAGATTTATACCGGGTTGTACGAGAAGTTTAGCAGCTTCATGGAGAAAGAGAAGATAGCGATGCTGATTCTGGATGGGGAGCTTCTGCCATGGAAGGCGCTCGGAGAAGGGCTGATCGAACGTCAGTTTAAGCCGATCGAGGCGGCGCTTGGAACAGAGTTGACCTTTTTGCAGGAAAATGGTTTTGAAGAGGCGTATCACGGGCTTGTTGCTGCTTATGAAGCAAGTGGCTTTGAGCAGGATCAGAATCGTACTGCCAAATCTGCTTTGAGTGAGAAATATGGGGCAAGTGTGTATCAGACCTACAAGTATATTCACGATATAAAGGCGAGTTATGTGCCGTTAGCCGATCATCAGAATGCATATGATGTCTACAAGCGGCAGATGGAGTTATACGCTGGGGACGAAGTCATGGAGTATAAGCCTTTTACTATCTTGAAAATCGTCTACGAAGATGGACGCGAGCAGCAGCCGGATTGGAAGACATCCGAGATGTACAGCTTTCTGTCGGATGACGAAGCGATTGTATTAGATCTTGCAGAACCGGATAGCTGGAAAAGAGCAGAGCAATATTTCTCCAAGCTTACGTTTGAGAGAGGAATGGAGGGCATTGTAATCAAGCCGGAGACATGGGATGGAAGTACAGTGCCGTATATGAAGGTGCGCAACCCGGAGTACTTGTCCATCATCTACGGTTATGACTATAAGTTACCGCATAAGTACCGGAAGCTCTTGAAGCAGAAGAATATTGCCCGGAAGCTGCGTACTTCCTATAATGAGTATAAACTGGGAAGAGATCTGCTGGCGATCCCGTTTGATGAGATCAACTCTGGACATGAAGGATACAAAGAGATCGCTGCAAATTTGCTGTTTGAAGTGGCTAAGGAACGGGAGATTGACCCGCGGTTGTAAGGATTGTAGAGCGTCCATCCGTATTAACGGATAGGGCGCTTTTTTTGCGATGGAATCATAAAAGAATATGAGATTGATCCCTTGAATGGAATCATTGACAACTAATAAACATTAAATTAATATCTAATTAGATAAGTGACTAATTATAAGGTGTTCAAATACGATCTCAAGAAAGGTGCATATCAGATGAGCGATCAAGATCAAGCATTGAAAGCATCTGTTATCCGTAACTTTTCCACAGCCGATGGACGGTTGCAGAGCATTCCAGTACAGCGCAAGAAGAAGCTTATTATCTTGGAGTACCTGATTTCCAAGCTGGAGCCGGGACGTCCATATCCCGAGAAGGAATTGAATATGTTTATCAAAGGTTTTCATGAGGATTTTGCCACGATCCGCAGGGAATTTATTGTGCATGGATTCATGACCCGGGAGAATGAGGTATATAGGTTGGCCCCGCAGGAAAACTGGGCGACATAGGGTGGATTAGCCGCAGGCTACTAAGTAGCGCGAGGTTAATAGGGAACTTCATGAGTGTAGAAAAGAGGGGCGGGGTGCCTCTCTTTTTCATATCATTGAATCCGTCTTCATCCAGCGCACCCACGTCGTGCTGAATCGTAAGGCTAATGCTATCAGTTCCAAGTTGATCCACAGTGGTGACCCCCGATTCCGGGAGAAGTCCCCCGATCGCTGCGACGAAAGCTTGAGTTTCACTATCTTGCTATTGTATTCCAAAATGCGTACAGGCAGGCCTGGATAGGGGTATACTATCCATAGAGGTGAGCGGAATGAAGAGTGGAATCGATAGCAGAATCGAGCGCGAAATGGAAAGCAAAGACGAGAGTCGAACAGAGCACCGGACAGAGCATAACATGGAGAAACTGGCTGTGAGTCGAACGGAGCGCCAGAATGAGCGCAACACGGAGAGCCAAATCGAGCTCCAGACCGAGCACAAAATAGATGAGAAATTGACGGAAGAGAAATGGCAAGCCATTCTGTCTAATAACGCCGCGTGCGATGGCACCTTTTTCTATGCTGTGCGGACTACGGGTATCTTTTGTCGACCATCCTGCAAATCGAAGGCCCCGAAGCGCGAGAATGTCGCTGTTTTCTCGGTAGCTGAGCAAGCGCTGGCAGCTGGATTCCGCCCCTGCAAACGTTGCAAGCCCACCGGGGAGCGATTACCGGATGCAGAGTGGGTTGAAATTATGACCCGATACATGGACAATCACCTATCTGAGCCTGTAACGCTTGGGCATCTGGCCGAGGTATGCCATGGGAGTCCCTATCATCTGCACCGGACATTTAAGAAGATCATGGGTATCACTCCGGTGGATTATCTCCAGCAGCAGAGGGTGGCTAAGGCCAGACAATATCTGCTTCAATCGGAGCAAGGGGTGGCCGAGATTGGCCAAAGTGTTGGTCTACCCAATACCTCTTATTTTATTACCCTATTCAAGAAAAAAACGGGCTACACGCCCTCTCAATTCCGCCAGCTTTACCAGGCAACGACGCAAGCTGCGGAAGATAATATATCAGCCAAGGAGGCATCCATATATGAGTAAAGAGACTAGTCCAGTTATCTATTGGACGTTGCTGGATTATAAAGAATGGTATTTTTACATCGCTGCTACTGAGAAGGGGCTCTGTTATATCGGCTCACAGGGGAAGCCATTTAGTGAGACGAGCACGTGGGCTGAACGCAGGTTTCCGGGCAGTCCGCTTATAGAAGGTGAGGCTCGGCTACAGCCATATCTAGCTGAACTGAAAGAATACCTGGACGGGGAACGTCAGGACCTTATCTCTCCAGCCGATTTGATTGGCACCCCCTTTCAGCTTGAAGTATGGCGCGCGCTTCGCGAAATTCCATATGGCAGTACATGGTCCTACTCGGATATTGCAGAGCATATCGGCCGTCCGTCCGCAGTGCGGGCAGTGGGGACCGCTATTGGAGCCAACCCGGTCTTAATTACCGTTCCGTGCCACCGGGTGATCGGCAAAAATGGAAGTCTAACCGGCTTCCGGGGCGGGCTGGAGATGAAGAAACGGTTGCTGGAACTGGAGCAGGGCACTGCTATTGCTGGAGAACAGCGCCTGCAATTTTAAGCAGGGAGTTTGGTGAAGGGGAATTCTTTTTATAAATGTCGGGTAGGGACATGTTATAATGAGAAGGAGCATTCATACTTCGTTTTATCTTAAATTGTAATGGCTTATTGGAGGTACAGTGTGGCAAAAGCAAAGGTAGCAAAACGGCCGACGAGAGACGAGTTCGTGCTCGAAGAACTTGGCAATCAGCTGGCAGAAGCCAAGATGGAAGAATCTGAAATTCTTTTGACCGTATGGGGGCAGGAAGAGCAGGTACGTGGTGTTATTGTTGACATGGACCCTCGAACCGGTAAAGTGCATCTCAGCTATCATGAGACTCTTATAAAAGTGCCTTTTATGGATATTATGCAAGTCAATTATCCCAGGGACTAATACTCATGACTCGAACCCCAATTCTGCGATTGGGGTTCTTTACTGCCAAGCGATCTTTGCCCCGTAAGGAAAAATCACATAATCTGTATACTGCGAGGTGAACAGGATGGCTACGGAGCTTTTGTACAAACAGCCGAAGACACTGCTGAATAAAGGAACGGGATTTCTGTCGGGCTACAGCCACTCCCTAAACCCATACACGGGTTGTTCTTTTGCTTGCTCTTACTGTTATGTGCGCCAAATGCCGGTCTCGATCTTCCGTAAGGAAGAGTGGGGCACCTGGGTGGATATTAAGCAGGGGGCGGCGGAGCTTTTACGCAAGGAACTGCTCCGGGCAAAGGCGAAGGGACCGGTCACTATATTCATGTCCTCCAGTACAGATCCCTACCAGCCGGTTGAATATAAAGAACAGGTCACCCGTTCGCTGCTGGAGGTCATGGTGCAGGAACAGCCGGACTTTCTGCTAGTGCAGACACGGAGCCCGCTGGTGCGGCGGGATATAGATTTGCTGCGGGAGCTCGGAAACCGTGTGCGGGTCAGCCTGACCGTGGAGAGTGATCTGGACGAGATCCGCAAGCGCTTTTCCCCTGCTGCTCCGCCCATCGCTGCCCGTCTCAAGACATTGGAGCTGCTCAAGGAGGCAGGCATTCCCGCTCAGGCTGCGATTGCACCGGTGCTGCCAAGCAGCCCGGAATTCCCGAAGAAGCTGAAAGAAGTGGTAGACCGGGTCTGTGTGGACGATTATTTCATGGGTGACGGTAGTGGAGGCAAACGTACGCGGAAGCTGGGAATATCTTCGTTATATGAAGAACAGGAGCTGGAAGAATGGTATAACCCATCTGCATGGCGTATCGTATATGACCGGATGAAGACGTTTTTTTTAGAAGAGCAGGTATTGCTCAGCCAGCAAGGTTTTGAGCCTTGATGACTATCCTTGACTGGATGTAATATGAAAGGGAATTGAATGAAAGGTTGATGATGATGCAAGCGGGTAAAACCAATGCAATGCGCATTCTGGATGCGAAGAAGATTCCATACGACATCTTTTCTTACGATCATGAGGATGGGCAAATCCATGGGACTGCGGTCGCCGATAAAATAGGCCAGCCTGCAGAGAAGGTCTTTAAGACGCTCGTTTCGCACAGCGGCCCTAATATATACGTGTTCGTGATTCCCGTTGGCGAAGAGCTGGATTTGAAGAAGGCCGCCAAAGCTGCCGGGGAGAAAAAGATTGAAATGCTGCCAATGAAGGATTTGCTGAAGTGGACAGGCTATATCCGCGGGGGCTGTTCCCCGGTAGGCATGAAGAAGCTATACCCGACCTATATTGATCAAAGCGCAGAGCCCCTTGAGATGATGGCTGTCAGTGCAGGGAGAGTCGGCACACAGATAGGGCTTGCCCCGCAGCAGCTAGCGGATACTGTATCCGCAGTTTTCACGGAGCTGATTAAACAGTATTGATGTACATTAAGCGGAAGCCTGAAAGAGTCAAGTGGGGTTCCGCTTTATTTTATTATTGTTTAGCATGCAAAAGAGTTTGCGGTCTTCTCCCCCTGATTGCGGGTATTTGCGGAGATTGGTCGACAATCATAATATATCATGATATATTATTATGTATAAGGTGAAATAATGAAAGTCAGGAGAACCGATAGCCATGAATGAGACGACTTCTTCCAAGCCGATGTATGAGAAAATATTTGACGAAGTGAAGCAGGATATTGTTACCCAAGCTTACAAGCTAGGTGAGCGTGTTCCTTCCGAAAAGGAACTGGCTGAAGCTTATAATGTAAGCCGCATTACCAGTAAAAAAGCGCTGGAGCTGCTGGCAGCCGAGCGATTGATTGTACGTAAGCCGGGAAGGGGCTCTTTTGTAGCTGATCCCGTGCATGACTATGTAGAAGAGGAAGCGTCTTCAGCCGGACATCCCGATGAACCCGCTATCAAATTTGCACATCAAGAAGAGAAGACCATTGGCTTGATTATTACCGATTTTGGTAACAGTTATGGTACAGGGCTGATTTATGGTATGGAGCAGGCTTCACGAGACAAAGATTGTTTTCTGGTGCTGAGAAGAACCTTCGGCATCCCTGAGAATGAGGAGCTGTCGATTCAGAAGCTGCTGGGCCTCGGGGTAGACGGGCTAATTGTGTTCCCCGCCCAGGGTGAGTATTTCAATGCGGAAATTCTGAAACTGGTGATTGACCGCTTTCCGCTGGTCCTTGTCGACCGGCATTTGAAAGGCGTGGCAGCGGCTTCGGTCAGTTCTGATAACCTGAAGGCTGCGCTTCAAGGCACAGAGTATCTATTTGATCTTGGACATACGCATATTTCCTTTCTGTCGCCGCCGCCGGTGGATACGACCGCAGTGGAGGACCGGATTGAAGGGTTCATCCAGGCTCATGCCCAGCGGGGGATCATGGTTGACAAAGGGCTATGGGTCAGTGATCTGACCTCAACGCTGCCCAATTCTTTTAATGATGAGAACATTGAGCGCGACATATCACGTCTGGTCTCCCATTTGCAGAACCATCCTTCCATTACTGCCTTGTTCGCCATCGAATACAACATTGCTCTGCTGGCCAAAACAGCGGTGGAACGGCTTGGTCTGCGTATCCCTGAAGATATTTCGATCATCTGCTTTGACAGTCCGCCGACACATTTGGGCGGGGGATATTCCTTCACCCACATGCAGCAGAATGAAGAAGAGATGGGACGGATTGCAGTAGAGAATGTGCTCAGTATCATGAACGGACACACTGTTCCGAATAAAATCATGCTGGAAGCCCGGTTGATCACCGGTGAATCCACCGGTCCTGCCCGAGATCCAGGCACCGTCTAGCGGTATTGGTGTCAACGAAATATATCCGTCGAGAATCGTCATTCCCTTAGAAACCTGTCAGCTTGTGATGGGTTTTTTGGGGTTCTTTGTGCATTTATTTGCTCTTAGTATCGATATAACAATATATCATTATCGAAAATAAAACATATTGACATATGGATGGTATACCAATATACTAATTTGTGAAAGCGCTTTAGATTAAAGTGAAGATGGGGAGGTTATGAAGCTGAGCTCAAACAATCAAATTCCGCAGGCCATAGAAGAACTTATAGCCGCAATACATGAGAAGCTAGGGGATCGCCCCAGACTGGCAGGGATGTTTGAGAAGTGTTTGTTGAACACATGGAATACGACGATTAAGCGTAAGCCCGATGGTACCACCTTTGTCATTACTGGAGATATTCCAGCCATGTGGCTGCGGGACTCGGCAGCGCAAGTTAGGCCGTATCTGATTCTTGCTTCCAAGGATGAGACAATCGCAGATATGATCCAAGGGCTGGTCGACCGGCAATTTGCCTATATCCAGCTTGATCCTTATGCCAATGCTTTTAATGAAACTGCTGCTGGCCAGGGCCATCAGGACGATCTGACAAAAATGAATCCCTGGATATGGGAACGGAAATACGAGATTGACTCCTTATGTTACCCCATTCAGCTAAGTTATCTGTTATGGAAAAATACAGGGCGGACCTCCCAGTTCAACCCGAATTTTGTAACAGGGGTCAGAAGGATACTGGAATTGTGGAGCAAGGAACAAAATCATGAAAGCGATTCGGCTTATCGGTTTCAGCGCTTGAATTGCCCATCGACGGATACACTGATCCGTGACGGCCGGGGAAGCCTCACCGCATATACAGGAATGACCTGGTCAGGCTTTCGCCCCAGTGATGATGCCTGTGAATACGGTTATCTGGTACCAGCCAATATGTTCGCAGTTGTAGCACTGCGGTATGTGGAGGAAATTGCCCATGAGGTGCTGGGGGATATTGAAATGGAGACAGCCGCTTCCAGGCTCAGGGCGCAGATAGATGAGGGCATCCGCGAATATGGAATCGTGCAGCATCCGGAGTTCGGCGATGTGTATGTCTATGAGGCAGATGGTTTGGGGAATGTGAATCTTATGGATGATGCTAACGTGCCCAGCTTGCTGTCCATTCCTTATCTGGGCTATGCAGAAGCAGATGATCCCGTCTATCTCAACACCCGCAGGCTGATCCTAAGCAAGGAGAATCCTTATTATTATGAAGGCAGCGCTGCAGCCGGTATTGGCAGCCCACACACGCCCGAGCGATATATCTGGCATATTGCACTGGCGATTCAGGGGATGACGGCGACAAGCCGGGAAGAACAGAAAGGACTGCTCGATTTACTGGAGCGCACTGATGCCGGAACGGGCTTCATGCATGAAGGTTTTCATGTGGATGATCCCGGACAGTTTACGAGACCCTGGTTCTCTTGGGCCAACATGATGTTCTGTGAGTTTTTGTTAATGACCTGCGATATATCCGTTAAGCGAAGCTGAGAAGGCAGGCGAATGCAACGTCTTGCCGCTGCACATGTCTGTTGAATGCAGTGTCGTTCATTTAAGTTTTATCACACAACAAAAGGGGATGAGAATATGAAGAAATGGTTGGTTACGGCGGTTACACTCAGTATGGTTACTGTTCTAGCGGCAGGCTGTGGAGGCAGTAACGGAGCTTCTGAGAAAGGGGATACCGGAAAGGGCGATGCCGGAGGCAACGGTAAGAAAACAGAGCTTACCTTCTGGGGAGACTGGGGCGGTGAAGGCCAGAAGCAATTCGAGACAATGGTCGATGCCTTTAATAAATCTCAGGATAAAATTCATGTTAAATATGTGCTGCAGCAGGATATGATCACGAAATTCCTGACCGCAGCCACTAATGGCGGTGCACCGGATGTGCTGTTCTGGGATCGCTGGCGGACTTCCCTGTATGCGCCCAAAAATGTCCTTCATCCTGTGGATGAGTATCTGGCACGTGACGGCATATCCAAAGATGATTTTTACAGTGAATCTCTGAAAGAGCTTACCAACGACGGAAAATTGTACGGCCTGCCGCTCACAGTAGATGCTCGCGCTCTTTTCTACAATAAAAAGCTGCTGGCGGAAGCCGGACTTCAGCCGCCGACGACATGGGATGAACTGGAAGCTGCTGCAACGAAGCTGACCAAATGGAAGGGTGACAAGCTGGAAGTAGCCGGTTTCTCCATGGGCGATCTTGGATTGTTCAATATGTATCTGCAACAGGCGGGCGGCCAGATGCTGACTGAAGATGGTAAGACAAACTTTAATAATGACAAAGGCAAGCAGGTGCTGGAGTTCTGGGACCGCCTGATGAACAAAGATAAAGTGTACAAAGTCGGCTTCGAATTGGGACTTGGCGAAGGTCAGGATGCTTTTGTCACAGGAAAGGTTGCTATGCTGTATTCCGGTCCTTGGATGCTAAGCACCTACAATAAATACGGCAAAGACCTGGATTATGGCATCGTACCTCCACCAGCAGGACCAAGTGGCGATAAGGGCAGTGTTATGGGCGGATTTGGCCTCGTGATCCCTGAAGGCTCCAAGCACCAGGATGAGGCATGGGAGTTCATTAAATGGTGGACAGCAAATAAGGATAACGCACTGCTGTGGGCAAAAACCAGTCTGAATTTGCCGGGCTTCAAGCCATCCCTGGAAGATCCGTTCTTCAAGGATGATCCGCAGTGGAAGCCATTTATGGATACGCTGGAATTCGCGAAAATTCGTCCTACTCACCCTGGCTACTCGGTTATGGAGACAGATGCGCTCTCACCGAACCTCCAGCTCAATCAGCAGAACAAGCAGAGTATTGAAGATACGTTGAAGAAAGCTCAGGAACAGGGCGACAAAATGCTCAAAGACAACGAGGTTGTGAAGTAAAACGAAGGAAAGTAATATGGCAAATTACTGAATGGAATATAGAGGGGGAACCCAAGTGACATCCGTCAGAAGGATTGAAAGGCATCAGGCGAGAACGGCATATTTGTTTATTACGCCTACAGTGCTGCTGTTTGTGGTATTTACGGTCATCCCCGTTGTCATGGCCTTATATTTAAGCTTTACGAACTACGATGTGCTCAGCCGGAACGATTGGATCGGATTCGATAACTACCGGCGGCTGGCCGAGGATGATCTGTTGTGGAAAACCTTTCGGAACGTGTTTCTGTATGCGGTAGTATTCGTTCCATTAAATATCCTGATATCGGTGCTGCTCGCCGTTCTGCTCAGCCGGGCGTGGCGCGGGGTTAAGCTGTTCCGTACACTTAACTATCTGCCGACGCTAACCTCTGCCGTAGCCGCGGCTACGGTATGGATCTGGCTGCTGCATCCCGAATTCGGAGCGGTGAACGGGCTGCTCTCTTATGTAGGGATTACAGGCCCGGCCTGGCTGTCGGAGACCCGCACGGCGATGCTGTCCATTATCATGCTTACGCTATGGCAGTCGGTAGGATCGAATATGATCATTTATCTGGCCGGCTTGCAGGGGGTTCCCGATTATCTCTATGAATCAGCGCGGCTCGACGGGGCGAACAAGTTCGATTGCTTCCGGTACATCACGTGGCCGCAGCTTCGGCCGACAACCTTTCTGGTCAGCACGATGTCAATCATCGGTGCGCTCCAGCTGTTCGACCAGGCTTTCGTACTTACACAGGGCGGTCCGGCTAACATGACCAAGACACCTGTCTATTTAATCTATCAGCAGGGCTTCAATCAGCTTCAAATGGGCTATGCGTCCGCGCAGGCATTTGTACTAGCGATGGCGATTCTCATCTTTTCGCTGATCAATATGCGGATATCGAAGGCGGAAGACCCGATCGTATAGACACATGCCAAGCAGAAGGGGGCTCAAAGGAATGGATACTAGCAGCAATTCCGCGCTGAAGCGGGGTTTAGGCAAAACATTTTATTATATCTTATGCATCGCTATCGCGCTTGTCATGTTCCTGCCATTTTACTGGAGCGTGCTGACATCGTTAAAGCCGGATGAAGAAATCTTCGCGATGCCAATCAAATGGTTTCCGTCACATCTGACATTCGAGCATTACCGCAAAGCGTTCACGACTGTACCGTTCGGCCTGTATTTCTGGAACTCATTGGTGCTGGCGGTATCGGGTGTACTGGCGAACCTGTTCTTCGGATCAATTAGCGGCTATGCCTTTGCGAAGCTGAAGTTCAAGCTGAACAAGCCGATTTTTCGTGTCCTGCTTGCAGCCATGATGATTCCGGGCATCGTCACCATGATTCCGACCGTCTATGTGATGCGCCATATCCCGCTTATGGGCGGCAATGATATTTTTGGCAGCGGGGGTATGGGGCTGATGAATTCCTTCTGGGGCATTATTTTGCCGGGTGCATCAGGGACCTTCGCGGTATTCTTTATGCGGCAGTTCTTCCTGACCCTTCCGAGCGACATGATGGAGATGGCCCGGATTGAGGGCTGCGGGGAATTTATGATCTTCTGGCGCATCTATCTGCCGCTGACGAAGCCAGCGCTGGCTACCCTGAGCATCTTTACCTTTCAGGCAGGCTGGAATAGCTTCCTGTGGCCGATGATTGTGCTGAATGATCCTGATAAAGCGACCATCCAGATGGGTCTACAAGCGTTCTCTTATAATTTCCAGACGGATTACGGACCGATGATGGCCGGAGCGCTCGTGGCAATTTTACCGATACTCGTGCTGTTCCTGGCGTTGCAGCGTTATTTTGTGCAGGGAATTGCCTTCAGTGGTATTAAGGGTTAACAGTTCTTAACCAACTTCAACTCAGGGAGATGATGGAATGGCAAAATTCGGCAAGAAAGCATCAGCGATCGTCAGTGGAATTCTGGCGGCTGTGCTTCTGATTTCGCCCTTTGGGGGAGAACGACATGCGGCTGCGTTTACCGCAGCGAATGCCGACATGGCAATGAACAGTTTTGTCAGTACCTTTTATGATCCTGTAGCAAAGTATTTCTATACCAACAGCGACCACCTGATTCATTCAGAGCATGCTCATGGACCTGACGGTGGGCTGTATACCGACTTCTGGTGGGAGGCCCAGCTGTGGGAGACGGTGATGGATGCGTATGAACGGACCGGCAGCAGCACTTACCGCGCTATGATCGATGATATTTATGCGGGCTTCAACGCCAAGTACCCGGATATGATGGCCAATGATTTTAATGATGATCTTGGCTGGTGGGCGCTCGCCTGTATGCGGGCTTATGAACTGACGGGCACCGCTGAATATCGCAACCGTGCGTCATACCTGTTCGACCAGATCTGGAGCGATTGGGACAGCACGTATGGCGGCGGTATCTGGTGGAAGCGGGACGGTACTTCGCCGCAAAAGAATATGGCAACCAATGCGCCGATGGTTATGACAGCTATCAAGCTGAAGAATGCTACGGGCAACAACGACTATCTGACAAAAGCGCAGAGTATCTACAGCTGGATTCAGAGCAGACTGGTCTCCGGCAGCAAAATCAATGACCACGTCGAAGGCTCTGGCTCAGGAACGGTGGTAGATTGGGACTTTAGCTATAATTACGGCACGTATCTCGGTGCGGCACTGGCCCTGAATCAGGCCACGGGGAATGCTTCCTATCTCACGGATGCGAATACTGCCGCAGCTTATGTCATTGATAAAATGACCCTCTCCTATACGCTTATGTATGAGGGAGAGAATGATTCACCTGGTTTCCGCATGGTGTTCGCCCGCAACTTGAACCAACTGCGAAAGGCGACAGGGAACGCTGCTTACTTAAATTTTTTGCAGCAGAATGCGACCCAGGCCTTTAACCATCGGCGGGCCTCTGACGGCATTATTGACAGCGACTGGACAGCACCTGCCAGAAGCGGTTATATCCAGTCCATCGCTGCCGCCGCAGGTGCTTCGATCCTGCAACTGGTTCCGGCAGACAATTACACCGGACCCATTGCGGGGAATGGTACCTACGAGGCCGAGAACGCCCGCCGTTACGGTGTTAATAACGAATCCTCGCAGCCAGGCTTTTCAGGGCGGGGCTATACAGCAGGCTGGAACACCGATAATACGAAAATTGTATTTCACGTCAATCAGAACAGTGCCAGTACACGGACCATTAGCTTTCGTTATGCCGCCGCGGCTGGGAATGCCGGAAGGTACGTTAAAGTGAACGGTACGGTGGTCAGCAATAATTTGATTTTTAACGGTACCAGCAGTTGGTCCGCCTGGAACACGGTGACGCTAAATGTTCCGCTGAATGCAGGCTACAACTCTATTGAGCTTGGATTTGATAGTACCAAGGGCAACAGCAATTATCTGAATGTAGACAAAATGACGGGACTTTAAGCTGCTCTGCCAGATCGGCGGGAAGGCTTGGGAAGAACCGGGAGACCAGGGAGAGAAGCATATGAACCAACTGAAGCTTAAGCTGTGGGATGAACGGGCGGACCAGGCGCAGGAAGCGCTGGATACGCGATTCTGGAATGATGAAATCGGGATGTACAACATTGAGACACCTTGCCCGAATGGGGAATGCAACACGATTTTTCACTACTGGTGGATGGCCCATGCTGTAGATGTACTTGTGGATGGACTGCTGCGTACCGGTGACACCCGCTATGCCGATCGATTAGCCGCTCTGCATCAAGGGCTGCTGAAGCGCAATGGCGGTGTGTGGCCTAATGAGTTATATGATGATATGGAATGGATGGCTTTGGCTTGGTTACGTGCCTATCAGGCTACGGGTCAAGAGACTTATAAAGAAACAGTGTTTATCCTCTGGGAGGATATTCTCACTGGTTGGAATGAGCATATGGACGGCGGTATTGCCTGGCAGAAATCGCAGCTGGATTACAAGAATACGCCTGCTAATGCACCGGCAGTGATTCTTGCGGCACGTCTGTATCAAACATTCGGCGATGCCGAAGCCTTGAACTGGGCCGAGCGGATCTATGCGTGGCTAAAAGGGCATCTGGTCGATGCAGATACAGGCTTCGTCTGGGATGGCATGAACCGTGCCGGAGACGGCGGCATCGACAAGGACTGGAAGTTCACCTACAACCAAGGGGTGTACATCGGCGCAGCCGTAGAGCTGTACCGGATAACGCGCGAAGCTGGTTATCTGGAGGATGCCCGCCGCACCTTCCAGGCGGCGGTGACGGAGCTGGCCGATGCCGGGCATGGCGGCCTGCCGGATGAGGGCGGCGGGGATGCCGGGCTGTTCAAAGGCATCCTGGTCCGCTATACGGCCGAGCTGTGCAAGGCCGATCCGGGGTCAGGCGTGGCTGCGGATTTCCTCCGCGCCAATGGCGATTTGCTCTGGTCGCGCGGGAAATCCGGCGACGGAGCGCTGTTCGGCACAGACTGGAACAGTGCGGGTGGCGAGATCATCCAGTTAAGCTCCCAGCTCAGCGGAATCAAGCTGCTGGAGATGTTGGCTGAGTTGGAGGGCGTGCGGAGCTAATTGGACAATAGATGTTATTTTATAGAGTATGACTCAATAGAATGTGAGCTAACAATGTGAAGGAAATGATATATCAACAGTCTAACGATAAACTAATAGCGAACATTGAACAACGAACTAACAACAAGCTAATCGGGTTAACCGTGGGTACGGTATTACGAGAAGATGAGGTGCAGCTAATGCCAGACTCTTTACATGCAGTGGACGCGGATGGTTGGAAGGAACGGGCGGAGTGGTACCAGCAGCAACTGCTTCATAACTATTACAACGCAGAGACCGGAATTATGAACCAATGGTACCCGCAAGAGAATAGCCCAGCTGATGAAAACTTTTATTATTGGTGGCAGGCCCATGTTATAGATGTGCTGGTAGACGGGCTGGAACGAACCGGCAGCCAAGGGTATGCGGACCAAATTCGTGAATTGAGCCGGAGTCTTCGTGCGTATAACGGTGGCACCTTCTCGCATAATTACTATGACGATATGGAGTGGACGGCGCTTGCACTGCTGCGGGCTTACAAGGTGACAGGGGAAGAAGAATATAAGCTTACGGTGCTGGAACTGTGGGAGGACATCAAAACCGCGTGGAATGATCATTTTGGCGGCGGGATGGCCTGGAAGAAGGATCAGAGGGACTATAAGAATACTCCGGCGAATGCCCCGGCAGCTATTCTGGCAGCCCGTCTATATAGCCTATTTCAGGATGAAGAGGATTTGAACTGGGCGGAGCGCATCTATGAATGGAACAAAACCCATTTGGTAGACCCGGCTTCCGGCTTTGTCTGGGATGGAATTAACAGGCAGGGTGATGGAGAAATTGATTACGACTGGGAATTCACCTATTGTCAGGGGGTGTTCCTGGGCGCTGCACTTGAGCTGTATCTTAACACGGGTAACACTAAATATGCAGCGGACGCGCGCCGTACTTCAGAAGCTTGTATCGAGCGGCTTTGTGATGCGGATACACGGATGCTGCCTGATGAGGGCATAGATGACACGGGGTTGTTCAAAGGGATTCTAATCCGTTATTGGGTACAGTTGTACCGTCAACTTCCGGAGCAGGAGCAGGTAGGTGAGATCATTCTCAGAAATGCCGGGCGGCTGTGGGAGTCTGGTCTGAACAAACAACTGGGCTTATGCAGTCCGTCATGGGAAAAAGCACCGGAACTGCCGGTTCAGTTGAGCGTTCAGCTCAGTGGACTGATGCTGCTGGAAGCAGCAGCGGTAGTACAGGAGAAATGCGGGTGACAAGAAAAATGAAGCAACAGAGGCATGGGGTATTACTTAAACATTCATTAGCGTTCTGAATGAAGGTCAAGGCTGTTAATTGATGTTCAGACAGTTAGAGAATCATTCACTGCTGTCAAATGATAAAAAATCGACAGGTGTCCCGTAAGCCATTAATGGCTATGGGGCGCCTTTTTTTGAATTGTGGATCTGTGTGAGCACTGAGATTCTTCTTAGATATGCTCTTAGGCGTTGTTAAGTTTTGCTCAAAGCTGCGTTTGAGTTATACTTAGTTGATATGCGAAGCAAACTATGCTCAGGCAAAGAGAGGTGGCTGTTCTTAAAACCACTTCATTCCCCACGCTTCAACATGAAATAAAGCATCGCCGAGTTCTTTCCCTTTCTCGGTCAACGTATATTCTGTGCGGACAGGCCGTTCTGGAATGACGTGGCGCTTTAGAATATCGTATTCTTCAAGCTCCTTCAGTCGTTCATTCAGCATGCGTTTGCTGAGGACGGGAATAATGGCGTTCAGCTCGTTGAACCGTTTCGGTCCTTCCATGAGTACATGGACGATCAGGTTCACCCATTTTTTCCCGATGATATGGTAAGCACTTTCGACTTTGGCATGTAATGGCTTGGGAGGTTCTTTCATAATTAGGCTTCATCCTTTTTTGTGGTTATCATTAATATCTTTCTTACTATAACACAGTATAGTGAAATGAATAACTTCTGTAAATGTCGAAATGATGTTGACGAATGGACATTATCGTCGTATGATGTGTGATATAAAAGTTAAGAAGTAATTAATAGTAACCTCATAAATATATATTAACAACAGGAGGAATTAAAGTGGAATCATCAACTTTTGTGCTATTTGGCGCTACCGGAGATTTGGCAAAACGGAAAATTTATCCCGCTTTATATAACCTGTTCTTAGATGGTAAAATATCGACACCTTTATCTGTAATCGGACTCGGCAGACGGGAACTGTCGAATGAAGCGTTTCAGGCGCAGGTGCTGAATTCCCTTCAAACCTTCTCCAGAAAACCGGCGGAAGATTCCGAAAAATTGCGGACTTTCATCCAGGCGTTTGAATATACGGTGCTGGACGTGGGTCGTCCGGAAGACTATGTGAAGCTGCTGGGACATGTCAAGGCTAGAGAAGAAGATCTGGGGATTCCTGAGAACCGAATGTTCTACCTGTCTGTCGGTCCTGAATTCTTCGGTGAAATTGCAGCCAACATCAATTCCAGCGGTCTTGGTTCCACGAAAGGCTGGAAGCGCCTGGTGATTGAGAAACCGTTCGGTACGGATCTGGCGTCGGCGAGAGTGCTGAATGAGAGCCTTTCGGCTGCGTTCAAAGAAGAAGAAATCTTCCGTATTGACCACTTCCTGGGCAAGCCAATGGTGCAGAATCTGGAAGTGCTCAAATATTCCAATCCAGTGCTTAGAGCGCTTTGGAAAAACCGTTATATCGCCAATGTGCAAATTACAGCGAGCGAAACAGTTGGGGTAGAGGAACGTGCTGGTTACTACGACAAGTCCGGCGCGCTGCGGGATATGTTCCAGAATCATATGCTCCAGTTGTTGATGATGACAGCCATGCAGCTTCCTAAAGGCAGCACACCAGAAGATGTCAGCAACAAGAAGCGGTATGTAATGGAATCGCTCCGCCCGTTGATAAAAGACGATCTTACACGTGATGTCGTGCTGGGACAATATGCAGCCGGAGAAATTAAGGGCAATCCAGTGCCAGGCTATTTGGACGAACCGGGAATCGACTCCAGCTCGCGGAACGAGACCTACATTGCTGCCCGCCTTTGGATTGAAGATCCGATGTGGAATGAAGTTCCGATCTATATTCGGACCGGGAAGCGGATGAAAGAGAAGTCCACGCGAATTGTCATTGAATTCAAAGAACCACTTAATGATTATAACAATCTGAATAAAGGGAACACTGACCCTAACCTGCTGATTATTGATATCAGTCCGAATGAAGCGATTACTCTGCAGCTCAACACTAAAGATCCGCTTCGTACCGGCAAGCTGGAACCTGTCCGCATCAATTATCAGCTCGGTAACCCGGAAATTCCGGAATCTTACGAGAACCTCATCTATGATGCCCTGCGCGGCGACTCGACCTTCTTTGCACATTGGGATGAAGTTGAGCTGTCCTGGCAATGGGTTCAGCCGATCCAAGAAGCGATGGAAGCAGGAGTTCTTCCGTTGCACAGCTATGCTGCTGGCTCTCACGGTCCTGCTGCGGCAGCTGAACTTCTTGGCGATGACCACTGGTGGCTGGACGAGAATGAGGAACCGGAGGCTCAAGAGATTCAATCCGTACCGGCAGGTGTTCTGTAATTTCTAAATGCATCCAGGGGCCTCGGCCTCTGGATATTCTTTTTCTATACACCTTTAAAAGGAAGTATTTGGACCATACATGATCATACACAGGAGGGAATTTAGATGAAAGTAGGATTAATTGGACTTGGAAAAATGGGCTTTAACCTTGGACTGAATCTGCTGGAACACGGACATGAGGTGGCAGCATTTGACCTGAATACACCAGCTGTGGAAGAGATGATCAAGAACGGTGCGGAAGGTGCAGCAAGTCTGGCAGAACTTGTGGGGAAATTAGAGCAGCCGCGCATTCTCTGGATCATGGTTCCCCATCCGGTCGTGGACAATGTGATCGCTGAGCTGACTCCGCTCTTATCACAAGGTGATATCATCATTGAAGCAGGAAACTCTCATTACAAGCAGTCCATTAGCCGTTATGAGGCCCTGCGCCAACATGGCATTAGCTTCATGGATGCCGGTACTTCGGGCGGGATGGAAGGTGCGCGGAACGGCGCCTGTTACATGATTGGTGGTGATCCTGAAGCTTGGGCGATTGTCGAGCCGCTGTTCCGGGATACTTCCGTGGAGAACGGATATCTCTATGCGGGTAAATCCGGCAGCGGGCATTTCCTGAAGATGGTGCATAACGGGATTGAATACGGGATGATGGCTGCCATCGGGGAAGGCTTCGAGGTTCTGGAGAAAAGCGGGTATGATTTCAACTTCGAACAGGTGGCCCGGGTATGGAACAATGGCTCCGTCATCCGTTCCTGGCTGATGGAGCTGGTGGAACGAGCCTTTTCCAAGGATGCTAAGCTGGAAGAGATTAAAGGTGTGATGCATTCCTCCGGTGAAGGCCGGTGGACGCTGGAAACTGCCTTTGATCTTCAGGCGGCTACGCCGGTTATCGCCATGTCGCTGCTGATGCGCTACCGTTCGCTGGAGACCGATACCTTTACCGGTAAAGTAGTTGCGGCACTGCGCAATGAGTTCGGTGGTCATGCCGTGGAATCCCAGGATAAATAAACTGGCGATTCCTCTAACGGGTATCTTTGTCCACAATCCGCGGATGCTTTTCATTTCAGCCGCCCTTTCAGGAATAATGACGACCTTACTCCATGTAAAATCCAAGTGTGCGTTGGGTTGTAATGTTCTGTTCACTTTCAGTACAAATTAGGCCGATATACTAAAGTGATAATTGTCAGGGAAAACAACTGGATGAGGTGTGGTACAGCGTGACAACAATTTTGGTGGCGGATGATGAAGCGCATATTCGGGAGCTGGTTAGCCTTTTTCTGAAGGATGAGGGTATGGAAATTGTAGAGGCAAGCAATGGCGCGGACGCCTGGAGCTATTATGAGAAACATGATGTTGATCTCGTAATTATAGATATTATGATGCCCGGTATGGACGGATGGGAATTGTGCAGACGGATTCGTGAGGCCGGAGACAGACCGGTCCTGATGATCACAGCTAAAGGCGAGCCTGCCGACAAAATCAAGGGCTTTCGCCTTGGCACCGACGACTATCTCGTTAAGCCATTTGATCCGATGGAGATGGTCATGCGGGTCAAGGCGCTGCTGAAGCGATACGGCATTTCCACATCCCATACCATTAAGCTGGGAGGCGTTACGTTAGACAAGAGAGGTTATCATGTTCTGCATGACGATACCGGTCAATTGACTACGTTGCCGCTTAAGGAATTTGAGGTACTGTGGAAGCTGGCAAGTTACCCTGGTCAAATCTTCACACGCGATATGCTAATCCGCCAGATTTGGGGCTATGAGTATTTTGGCGATGAACGAACCGTAGATACACATATTAAACGGCTGCGGGACCGGTTCCAGCCACACAGCGGTGATTTCCGGATTGTTACACTTCGAGGAGTAGGTTACCGGCTGGAGGTTCTGCATGATTAAGTCGCTGTATGTACGTGTGGTCCTGACCTTTCTGGGGGCTGTTATCCTTAGTATTTTCACGGCATCGCTGTTGATAAATCACATATATATAGGACAAATCAAGAAGGCACTACAGGATCACATGATATCCAGCGGAAAAATGATGATCAAGGCTTACGAGCAGGCTGAGGGAGGAGATCTGGATTACCTGATGACAGGGGTATCCTCCCTCCCAGGCTATGCTGTACATATGTACGATAGCAAGGGGAAGTTGCTGTATGTGAGCAGTGAAGTTCAACAAAGGCAGTTGGAGCTGGAAGCAGCCCATGTATCGGAGGTCCTGCACGGGGGCGTTTTTCGCAGTGGTATAAATAAAGGTGAGGGTGGAATGACAGTTGGTCTTCCATTGACTGTGAATGGCTCTCCCGGCGCATTGTTCATCACACCGGAGGTCAATGAACTGGTGAGCATGATCGGCGGTTTCCTGAAAACCCAACTGCTCTTTATTCTGGGCTTCGGCAGTTTGTTCATTCTGATCGCTGCCAGGTACATCGTTCAGCCGCTACGGCGGTTGACCCGTGCGACCCGAAGAATGGCCAAAGGCGATTTCAGCGTCAGTCTCAGCACCAAGCGTGGTGATGAAATCGGCCAACTGACTCAGAGCTTTAATGTGATGGCGAAGGAACTGGGAACGCTGGAGGAAAGCCGCAAGCGGTTCGTCTCGGATGTATCCCATGAAATTCAATCTCCGCTGACATCGATTAAGGGGTTCACACAGGCGCTTAAATACAAGCAGCTTGATGAACAAACACGCATGCGGCTGCTCGATATCATTGAGGCAGAGAGCGACCGTCTGTCCAGGCTGAGTGGTGATTTACTGCAGCTATCGACGCTGGAATACGAGCATATGCAGCTGTCCCCAGGGAAATTCTCACTGGATGAGCAGCTTCGTCAAGTGGTGATTGCTCTGGAACCTCAGTGGTCCACCAAGGAGATGACAGTCAATCTGGATGTACTTCCTGTAACTATCGAAGCGGATGAAGACCGGTTGAGTCAAATATGGAGTAATTTGTTAAGCAATAGCATCAAGCATACGAACAACGGTGGAACTATTGACATTAAAGTATCTTTAAGTGGAGAACAGGTATTGGTGGAGATTGCTGACACCGGATCAGGAATTCCTGAGGAGGAACTCCATCATATTTTTAAACCTTTCTATAAAGTGGATAAATCCAGAGAACGAAAAGTTGGCGGCAGCGGCCTCGGGTTATCCATCGTCAAGCGAATTGTCGACCTGCATAAGGGTCAGATTGAAGTCGCCAGCACTCCGGGAAAAGGAACGACTGTCTCTGTTCAACTCCCCCAATTCTACTACAAGCCCGAATTGTAATCCTCAGTTCACATTGAGGACAAATTCGGGCTTTATACTGTGGTCAGATAGAGGAGGAGAAGAGGAATGAACTTTTTGAGTAAAATCAGTTTAAAAAATTCAGTGGCTGTGCTGATCTTGTTTGCCCTTATTATGGGCTATGGCGTATATTCAGCGACACAGATCAAGCAACAGACTTTCCCAGATATCGAATTCCCTGCGGTATTTATCCAGGCAATTAATCCTGGGGCATCCACAGAGGAAATGGAGACAGGAGTTACAAAGCCAATTGAGGACAGCCTGAAGAACTTTGCCGGGTATGATTCCTTAACCAGTACTTCTACAGAGAATGCGTCCAGCATCTCGATCCAGTTTCCATTCGGTTCCGATATGGACAAATTGTCTACAGATATTGAGGCCTCGGTGGCAAAATTGAAGCTTCCGGAGAATGCTAAGGTAAGTGTGCAGCGCCTTTCGGCTGGTGCTATGCCAATCTACCAGGCGGCAATTTTTTCTACAGGCAAAGACTCTGGAGAATTAACCAGAAAGCTAGAGGACGATGTCGTTCCCGCCTTGCAGAAGCTTGAAGGGGTCAGCTCGGTGACACTGAAGGGAGCAGCCTCGGACCAACTGCAAATTGTCGTCGACAAGGAGAAGGCTTCCAGACTGGGGATCTCGCTGAGTTCTATCCAGACAGCCCTTCAGGGCTTAAATTATGCTTTGCCGCTAGGAAATGTAAACGAGGGTGAAACCACAATTCCGATCCGGCTCTCAGGCTCGGCGACTACCCTGCAGCAAATCAAGGATTTGCCGCTCGGCCCAGCCGGCGGAGTAGGCGGGGGCGTCGCAGCTGCGCCTGGTTCTTCTGGCGGAGCTGGGCAACAAACGAGAGGCGCCGCCGGAGGTGCTCAGGTGGCCACGCCGCCTCCTGCGATCAAACTCTCCGATATTGCAACAGTAACCAGTTCTGCGCAAGTCGATGAAATTACACGTTACAACGGGGAACCGAGCTTTGTATTGGAAGTGGTCAAGACCCAGGATGCTAATACAGCTGATGTAGGGGATGCGGTTCAAAGCTTGCTGGATTCCTACAAGAACGATCATATAGAAGCTCATGTGATTTCGAACCAGGGAGAGGAAATCAAGGAATCGGTTAATTCATTGATTAGAGAAGGATTGTATGGGGCTTTATTCTGTATCATCATTATCTTCCTGTTCCTGCGTAATGTAAGGGCAACACTAATCTCCATTCTGTCACTGCCAATCTCTATTTTCGCCACAATCGCAGTGATGAACCAAATGGGATATACCCTGAATATTATGACGCTGGGTGGGATTGCCGTATCCATCGGCCGTATCGTCGATGATAGTATAGTGGTCATTGAGAATATTTATAGATGGCGTCAAGAGAAAGGTACTTCACTTAAGAGCAAGGACTTGACCTACCGGGCGACCAAGGAAGTAATCAGTCCAGTACTGTCCTCGACGATTGCCACAGTCGTAGTATTTGCACCGCTTGGTTTCGTCAATGGCGTGATTGGTGAGTTCTTCCGCCCGTTTTCTCTCGCTGTCGTAATCTCTATTGTGGCGAGTCTTCTGGTCGCCGTGATGCTTATTCCAGTGCTAGGTGCTTCTTTCTTCAAAAAGGTAAAACCCCATAAGAGCGAAAGCAGACTTACGGGCGTATACGAGCGACTGATTAATGCTGCACTGAAACGCAAATGGCTGGTTATGATACTATCACTGGTACTCCTTGCTGGCTCGCTGAGCTCTATTCCATTGCTGGGGGTTGCGTTCCTGCCGGCAGATTCCGTGCCAACGGCTTCCATTCAGCTGACGCTTCCAGCCGGAAGTGGCACAGAGCAGGGCGATCAGGTCAGCAAAAAAGTAGAGAGCTATGTCAAAGATCTTAACGGAGTGACGAATTACCAGGTCGCTGTTGGCGGCTCAGCAGATAATCCGATGCGATCCTCAGGCAGTACGGCTAACCGGGCAACAGTGACAGCACAGTTTACGAAGGATATTGACATGGAAGCTGTCATTGACAAAGCCAAGGCTGACCTGCCGGCGCTAGTAGAGAATGTCATTCCCGGTACGACAGTGACAGTCAAGGCAGGCGAGCAGCAGGGTCTGCCTAGCGGTAACAATATTGATGTCAGCCTCTATTCAGACAATATGGATGATTTGTCCAAGGCCTCTAAGCAAATAGAAGACCTGATGGGGCAAAACAGCAATCTCAAGGATGTTACGAACAATATGAACGAGGTTACTCCGAAATGGGAGCTTACCCTTAATCAACAAGGAATAGATGAGAAAGTCAGTCCTTATGTGCTCATGCAGGCAGTATCAGAGCAACTCAAGCCTGTCCATGCAGGGAGTTATACACTGGACAATAAGGAACAGACAGTTACACTGTCCTATCGTCAGCAGATTACCTCACTGGAGGAATTGAAGAGCATACCAGTACCTACGGCAGGCGGAATTCGTACTTTAGGCGATGTAGCTGATATCTCTGTCCGCGATGCTTTGGTTACTGTCAATCATAACGATGGCAAAACCTATGCCAAAGTTTCAGGGACCGTCAAAGGAGACAACACTTCAGTCGTCACCCGTGAGGTGCAGAAGGATATTTCAGCCCTGTCCCTGCCTGATGGTGTTGAAGTCAGCTATGGCGGCGGTATGGCGATGATGCAGGAGGGCTTTACGAATCTTGGGATTGCAATGGCGGCAGCGGTTGGACTTGTATTTCTGGTCATGAGCATCACCTTCGGCGGCGTAGTTACTCCGCTGATTATCCTGTCCTCCCTGATCTTCATTCCGGTCGGTTCTCTGGGGGCATTGCTGGTTACAGGGCAGGCCTTGTCCATGAGCGGAATGATAGGCATGCTGATGCTGGTCGGTATTGTTGTGACGAATGCAGTCGTTCTGCTTGACCGTGTGGAGAAGAATCGTAAGAGTGGCCAGCCGATCACGGAAGCCATTGTCGAGGCTTGCAAAACACGGCTTAGACCGATCCTGATGACCGCACTGGCGACAATGCTGGCCCTGTTGCCGCTGGCATTGTCCGGTTCCTCCACGAGTCTGATCTCTGGCGGCCTGGCAGTGACAGTGATCGGCGGTTTGTTCACTTCAACCTTGCTTACGCTGATTGTGGTTCCGGTCCTCTACGAGATTGTGTGGAAGAAGCGGAAGGTCAGAGAAGTTGAGAATTTTTAACCGAAATTAACCAAAAGATATGTTATCTAGCCAAAGGGTAATACTTAATAAAAAGATGCATAGAGAGGAGGCGGCATATGTTAAGAGGACTCAAAGAGCGATTGTTGTTTCTGTATAAGTTCCTGCAGGCCCCTTTATCGACAGGGAATATTGTTCCCAGTTCGCGCAGGTTGGCGCAAGCGCTGCTTGAGCCCATTCCTTGGGAGCAGGTAAACTCTCTGGCAGAGCTTGGAGCAGGCACAGGCGCGGTTACCCGGCATCTGCCGTCGGCACAGCAGCCTATGCAAGTTCTTTTGTTCGAGAAAGATCCGGAACTCCGCCGCCGATTGAAACTGCGGTTTCCTGACTACCGATTTTATCCGGACAGCTCCCGGCTGCGGCTGGCGTTGCATAACGGTAAGCTGGAGAAGCTGGATTGCATTGTGAGCGGTCTTCCGTTCTGGAGTATGGGCAGCGAGAAGCGGATGCAATTGCTGTCACAAATTTCCGCTTCCCTGAAGGATGAGGGGATGTTCGTGGTCTTCAGTTATTATTTTAAGCAGATACAAAAAGACCTGAAGCCATTCTTCGACATCCAGAGATCGATGTTCGTTCCGCTGAATTTCCCACCGGCGGTAGTCTATGTCTGCCGTAAAAAGGCGAATGCAGACAGCGAAAAAAAAGTCCCGTGGCTTTCAGTGGTTGCTGCCAAGGACTCCCGGGTGCTGCTTGAAAGATGACTGTTAGTTGAATAGAAGACTAAGTAGAGTGCAATGTCAGAGAAGGGCCGTATCCCGCAGGGGAGACGGCCCTTCTTTTAAATACTAATACAGCAGTTCGATATTATCTCTGGATAGACGTTCCAGCCATACTTCCGATGGTCTGCGGTCTGTGATCAGATAGTCGATGTTACTTAACTCGATGAGCTTCGAGAAGGCGGTTTTGTCAAATTTGGTGTGATCCGCAAGCAAAACAACTTTGTCGGCCTGGCGCAGCATGTATTTCTTCAGCTCGCATTCCGGTTCGTTAGAGTCGGTAACACCTTTGTCAAGATCGATGGCTTTGCAGCTGATTACAGCTGTATCCACATTGTAGCGCTGGATGGTGTCGTGAGCGACCGGACCGACCAGTGAGAGGGAGCGATAACGTAGTGATCCTCCGGTGGAGATAATATTCATTCCCGAATTAGCGAAATCATGCAGAATATTAACCGAATTCGTAATGATGGTCAGATTGCTTTTCGTCTCGAGGAGTTTCAGAAATTCAAAGGCGGTAGAACTGGGATCTACCATCAGCGTGTCGCCGTCGTTAATAAGATCGAGTGCCTTCAGAGCGATGCTTCGCTTGATTTCTGTGTTCAGGGCATTCCGGGTGACAAAAGGCAAATCTTCATTCGTATGACGGTTCAGCATCGCGCCCCCATAAGTGCGGCTCACGATACCGTCTTTCTCCAACTTCTCCAGATCCCTGCGGATTGTCTCTTCCGTGACCTCAAACATTCGGCTTAAATCCGAGACCAGGACACGCTTGTCCTGATGGACGAGATCAATGATTTTTTTGCGTCGTTCGGCTGCCAGCATAATAATCACCTTTTCAACAGTATAGTTATTTATGATAGGGGGATATTCTGTGTTTTGCAACAAACGAAGAAGAATAACATGCTAATTACGGCATGAATTGCCTGAAAATCACTTAAAACAAATATAAACAACACAATTAATATTTAATTTGTTGACAATGAAGAATCGTGCACATACGATTAAATCATTAAAGGACGAAGAAGGAGAGAAACAAGCGATGAGCACATCTATGATTAGAAATAACGGATATATTGCTAGTGCCGAAGCTCCATTTATCAATGAAATGACAGAGATTACCCATCATATGTGGAAGCTCGGCTGGGATGAGCTGAACGGCGGGAATATCAGCTACCTGCTGGATGAAGAAGAAGTTGGAAAATATATCAATATCGTCGAGCCCTTGCGCACCATTCCGCTGACCTTTCCGGTACAGGAGCTGGCAGGTCGTTATTTTATCGTGACCGGCTCGGGGAAATTCTTCCGAAATGTAATCAAGGACCCGGAAGCCTGTCTTGGCGTATTGCGTGTAAGTACGGATGGCAACAGTGTCGAAATTCTATGGGGGCTGCGGGATGAGGCTATGCCGACCAGTGAATTGGCCTCGCATTTCATGAGCCATATCGAAAGGTTAAAGGTCGACCCGAGTCACCGTGTCGTCCTTCACACCCATGCGACGAATGTGATTGCCATGACTTTCACTCATGATCTGGATGAACGTAAATTCACTAAGACTTTATGGGAAATGTGTACCGAATGTATTGTTGTGTTCCCTGACGGTGTGAGTGTTATTCCTTGGATGGTACCAGGCAGCAGCGAAATCGGACGTGAAACGGCGAAGAAAATGAAGGATCACCGCGTTGTCATCTGGCCGCACCATGGCATATTCGGCACAGGATCAACAATGGATACGGCCTTTGGATTGATTGAAACGGTTGAAAAAGCCGCAGCGGTGTACAACCTCATCGGTGGCAGGGAAATCAGGCAGAGAATTACCGATCAGCAGCTGGCTGATCTTGCCAAAGCTTTCGGCCAAGTGCCGAAACCAGGGATTCTGAACGTTTAGAATCGAAGACAGATCTTCCCGTTCCAATAGAATGAAACCAGGACTTTTACGATAAAATAAGTTATCCGGCAAAGCCGGGCATCTGCAGAGGGAAGCTGCGTTGCCCGGCTTTTGATTTGAGCATTCCCTTTGAATTCCCTTAGTAATTCGGTAGGTTATAACGGATAATTTGCAATTTGTTCTAAATCGCGCGATAATATGCTTACAAAAAGTAATTATATTAAAATATGGAGGTTACTCATGACTACTAAATTATTGTTTGAGCCTGTTACAGCAGGCAACCTGAAGCTGGCTAACCGAATTGTAATGGCACCGATGACCAGAGCGTTCTCGCCGGACGGAATTCCAGGTGATGATGTTGCGGCTTACTACCGTCGGCGGGCAGAGGGCGGAGTCGGTCTGATCGTTACTGAAGGAACGGCGATAAATCATCCGTCAGCTGTCAGCAGTCCGCGCATTCCCAATTTCCATGGGGAAGCAGCACTTAAGGGTTGGGCAAAGGTTGCTGCTGAAGTCCATGCAGCTGGCGGCAAGATCATCCCGCAGCTCTGGCATGTCGGGTTGGAACGCAAGATTGGCGCGCTGCCGAACCCTGAGGCTTTGCCGGTTGGCCCCTCAGGCCTTAACTTGGCCGGAGAGCAGGTTACAGAGCCGCTAACCACAGCTGAGATCGAAGGTTTGGTAGCCGCTTACGCTCAAGCTGCTGCTGACGCCAAGGCAGCTGGCTTTGACGGGATTGAGCTACACGGGGCACACGGCTATTTGATCGACCAATTCTTCTGGGAGCGGACCAACAAGCGCACCGACCGCTACGGCGGCGATCTAGTAGGCCGCACAACGTTTGCGGTAGAGGTTATTGAGGCTTGCCGCCGCGCAGTGGGCCCGGCTTTCCCAATTGTGCTGCGCTTCTCGCAGTGGAAAGCGGGCAATTATTCTGCCAAACTGGTGGAAACGCCAGAGGAGCTTGAGCGCTTCCTGGCCCCGCTGGTACAGGCTGGTGTTGATATTTTCCACTGCTCGACACGCCGTTTCTGGCTGCCAGAGTTCGAAGGCTCTGAACTGAACCTGGCAGGATGGACGAAGAAAATCACAGGCAAGCCGACCATCACGGTAGGTTCTGTAGGTCTCGACAGTGACTTCCTGATCCCGGATAAGGAGAAGAGTGATGAGGATAATCTGGAGCGTCTGCTGGAACGCCTGGAGCGAGAGGAGTTTGATCTTGTCGCTGTGGGTAGAGCGCTAATTAGTGATCCAGCCTGGGCGAATAAGGTGCAAGAAGGCAGAACAGATGAGATTCTCCCATACACTCAGCAATCAACTAGCACCTTGTATTAATAAACCGTTGTACGCGGCCTAAGCGTCGATTATTTCAGCAACTTTCAGGTAATATTTGGTTTTAAATAAAGATTATACTTCTGCACAGGTCAGTGTGGTTTATGATGAATTTATACATTTATCATGACTGGCAAAGGAGCTACTTATTTGAGTCATTTATTTACCGATCGTTTGTATGATGTTGAGATCCGTAATTTTCAGGAAGCAGATATGCCGCTGCTGGAAGGATTGTTCCGCTCTGTAACGGCAAGGGAACATGCTGTCTTCTGGTGGGTTGGGGATCCGGCGAATTGGGGCAATGTGTTCTGTGCGTTCAAGCAAGGTGTGATGATTGCCAAGGGACAGGTGAGCATAATTAACATGGTGCCGCCCGGAAGTCTGTCAGAAGCGCGCCATTCGATCTACATGAACCTTAAGGCTGTGCCGGAATGGGAACATGATTTTGAATTGTTGGATCATCTCTACATGCAGCTGTATGCCAGAGCACTGGAACTGAAGGAGACGCTGCCTTCCGGATTCTCGACGCTCTTGTGTGTGGGTAATGATTACGGAGAGGTAGCCAATAATCAATTTTTCAAAGAACGGCACAGCTTTCGCCATCTGAACAGCCTGTTCAGCATGAACCGCGATTTGGGATTTCCGCTGCCCGAATTGACGCTGCCGGCAAGGCTGGAAATGAAGCACTGGCAGATGGCGACAGTACAGGAGGAAGAGGATTATTTGACGCTGGAGGCCGAGATATGGCCCGATACGCCACTAGGCAGCAACAGATTAGCTGAATACAAGCGTAATGATCTGTGGACGGCGCTGGTGGTCCGTGAAGGGGAGACCATCATAGCCAGTCTGATGGTGTGGCGTGAGGATAATTACGGATACATTGAAGATGTGTTTGTACGCGAGCCGTGGCGAAAGCGGGGAGTGGCCAAATATTTGCTGACGCAAGCGATGAAGTATTCCGGGTCCCACGGATTGTCCTCGGTCCGGTTGATGGTGTTAACCAGCAACCCCTCCGCACTGAAATTGTATGAGTCGCTGGGCTTTACCGCAATGCAAGAGGAGATTCGATTCTGTCTGGATCTGGAGTAGACTGAAACGGAATGAGTATAAGCAGAAGGTGTTCGCAGTTTTTTCACTGGTGGACACCTTTTTTATATTTATCTGACTGGACAATAAAGTGACTTTCTGGGTTTTTGTGCATACCATAAGGTATAAGTGAATGTATAAAAATGGAACGCAAGGTTGTGATTACATTATGTCAATGCCCAATATTCCGGATATCAAACCGAACATCATCCTCAACCGCAAAGATGTCATCAACCTGCTGCTAACCTCTATCGCACTTGAGGAGATTGGATTTTCCCATATTATTAATGCGGAAGCTGAGAAAATACAGCACATGCTGAAAGACATCTGTCTCACCCTGGATGATGCGCTACGGGTCAATGATAGCGTGGAACATATGCTTCGCGGAATTGTGGCAAATCAGATCCTGCTGCAGTTCAAATTAAGCGATGTTTTGAAGCTCGAACGAAGCTACAGACTCTCCCTCACAGAGGAGGAGTGTGAAATTGAAGAAGAGGAAGAGGAAGAATAGTATTGTCCCGTCAAAGAAAGGAGACTTGCAGCGTGAGAACGAGAATAGTTGATGACGCAACTACATACGGGAAAGCTGTTAGCAGCCAGCAGGAAGCTTTGGATAGTGAAAAAGAAGCACTTGCTGCTCTGATGTCGGCGCTGGCGGATGAAGTGAGTCATTTCATGAATGAGCGGAGACGCCGTACGGAAGTTGAAACCGCTGAGATCATTCTCTACAATGACTCTCTTCTGCGGACGGTGGATTCTTTTTGTATGATGAGCTGGATGATGCTGAGGAAGGAACAGTCCCTGCATCAGGTCAAGGCACTTGAGGAGGTGCTGTCCTGATGTCGATATCCAAGTGGCAGGGGCACAGGTGATGCCAAATTCCGATTCCAGTTATATCGAGGCCATTGATAAGTTAACCGATTCCCTTGCCCGGATGATGGTCTGGGAAACGAGGGGAGTATGTACAGGCCAGAACAGTGATGAGCTGGAAGGGCAATGGGTTGCTTTACTCTCCCGTATTGCCGAAATGACCGGTTTTTCCTGCCGGATCGAGCGAACCTCATCTTCCGGAAATGCCAACCGTGACGCTACACTGGCACAGGTCTTTCCGGCATGGCTTGCAATATTGAACAAAAGCATCCTAGAGTTTCCATTTAGCAATACCTTTCACCGTCTAGCAGTACAGGAAGAGCTTCGTCAGATCGGATATTATTATAGCGGCTCCTATAGTCAAGAGATGGCGCTAAGGAACAAGCTCAGAGATCGTAAGTTGCCGATGCCTTTCCTGAATCAGGAGCTGTTCCCCAAATGGAAGAACTGGGAGTGGCCGCAAGAAATGAGAAGTGAACTTAATGAATAAAAGCGAAAGCTGTTTACAGAGCGAATCTTCGACTGTGGACAGCCTTTCTTCAATTTTAGCGAATTTAGAGCCTTGGTTCTGGTGAGGAGCTGTGAACTTTTGTCTGCAATCAAAAAGAATACCCCCAGAGCTATAACTATCTGGGAGTATTCTTGTCGTAATCTTTTAGACGAGGCGAATGATGGTCAACGTGGCACCTGGTGCCTGCAGGCCGACCGAGAGTGTAGAGGTTACATTGAGCTGAATAGTGGCCCCGGCAGGAACGTTAGTGATTGTTTCGGCCGCCAGAACGGTGGTGGCAACGGAGGCTGTAGCTGTGGCTGCAACAGGGGAACCGTTCAACAATATGCGGGATGAAGTTAGCAGAGAAGCCGTCATATTGATTCGGTAGCTAATGAAATAGCTACCCGCATTAGTGATCGTTAAGGTGTCATTTGCACCGTTGATGGTGATGCCTGCCGGAATGTTTTGGTTATCCGGGAACGTGGCATTACCTGAGCCCAGAAGCACAGCGATCGTTCCTGAAGCATTTTGAGCAAATGCGTAGTTGGATGTTACGCTAGTGCCAGTAGCACCGGTAGGTCCTGTTAAACCAATGGGTCCTGTTGGTCCAATATTACCTGTGGCTCCTAAGGTTCCGGTCGGGCCAGTAGGCCCTGAAGGACCAATGGGTCCAGCAACACCGGTAGCTCCACGTGCTGCTAACTGGATGTAGTCAGGGGAGACGTCCGGTGTACCCACTGGTGGAGCACTTGTGACGATATAAGTGCCACCGTTGTAAGTGACGACCTGGCCCACAGGATATCCTGGAGCAAGTGCGGCGTTGTATGTGACGATCCCGGTCAAACCTACACCTGTCGGACCCGTAGGTCCAGTAAGACCTGTAGGTCCGGTAGCACCGGTGGCTCCTACAGCGCCTGCGCTGCCTGTAGCTCCACGTGCGGCAAGCAGTGTATAGTCTGCTGATGCACCGGGCAGACCTACTGGCGGAGCATTGTTAACAATAAAGGTGCTGCCGTTGTAGCTAACTACCTGGCCCACAGGATACCCTGGAGCGAGCGCGGCATTATAGGTTACTACGCCCGTGAGTCCCACACCTGTAGCCCCTACAGGTCCAGTTGGGCCAGTAGCGCCTGTCGGTCCAGTTGCACCCGTAGGTCCCTGTAGTCCAGTTGCGCCCGTTGCGCCGGCGGCAGCGATCAGAGTATAGTCTGGGGAAGTACCCGGTGTGCCTACAGGCGGTACCGTGTTGACGATGTATGTGCTGCCGTTGTAGGAAACAACCTGATTAAGAATATAGCCAGGTGCAAGGAATGGGTCAAAAGGAACAATGCCGCTTAAGCCAGCTCCGATCGGGCCCGTAGCACCCGTAGGCCCTACAAGTCCAGTTGCCCCCGTAGGCCCCGCAGGTCCGGTAGCGCCAGTAGGCCCGGCAGAACCAGTGGGTCCAACTGGACCTCCAGCAGGCCCTGTGGGTCCAGCCGGTCCGGTTGGTCCTACAAGAGTAGGAGCCTGCAATATTCCTTCCATCTTGGACTGGAGGAACATCTGGTTGCGCGCTGTACTGTCCAGTGTGGATCGAACGCTTTGGTTAACAGATAGCAAATCGGCAATGGTTGCTGGCGGCCCTGTCAGGCCAGGCAGGGTTCCGAGCACATACTGAAGCTTTTCACCTTCAGCATTCAGAATGTGGCTCATCCCCAGTTCTTCCATAGCTATAGAAGATAAAATCAGGTTCACGGCATCGTCTCTAGTGAGAGTCACGTTAGGAGTTATATTTGGAATATTAGGCTGAGACATGTATTCAGATCACCTCTGAGTTTTTTAATTTGTACACCATACATACTATGTTGCTTACTAAATAGTGGAAATGGGCAAAATAACCAAAATTAGTACATTAATTCTATTAACTGGTTTTTATAGAAAGGGAATAGGGGCATGGATGGAATGAACTACTTCCTTGTGATATAATTTTTTATTAGCAAAGAATTATGGCAATCTACCCATTCTTTATGAAGAAGCTTCATTAAATAAAGGACGTGACAAGATGACTAAGGGGAGTCAACCCTCACCGGACTTAACCTCCGGCAAGAGTGTCAAGGATTATTCCAAATACTTTGATTTTAGCGATGCCAAGCTCATCAGTGAGGAAGATGGCAAAACCACCTACCGTATTAAGGGCAGAAATGTACAGATCAACAGCCAGCCTGATTACAAGGAAGGCAAACGCCGCGGCAAGGAAGAGATCGAGGTTCATTATGAATTTGCGATTCCAGAAGAAATGTCCGGCTTCGGTGTGGGCAAGTTCTATCATATAACGACCTACGGCTGCCAAATGAACGAGCATGATACCGAAACGATGAAGGGTATGCTGGAGCAGATGGGCTACCGTAGTATTGAGGACCGCACGAAAGCGGATTTGATTCTATTGAATACCTGTGCCATTCGTGAGAACGCCGAAGACAAGGTCTTCGGGGAACTTGGTCATCTCAAGCATCTGAAGACCGAGAATCCTGATCTTCTGCTGGGTGTCTGTGGTTGTATGTCACAGGAGGAAGGCGTAGTTAACCGGATTATGTCCAAGCATGGCTTTGTAGATATGATTTTTGGAACGCATAATATCCATCGTCTGCCGCATCTGATTAAGGAAGCGGTATTCAGCAAAGAGCTGGTTATCGAGGTATGGTCCAAAGAAGGCGATATTATCGAGAACCTGCCCAAGAAACGCGAAGGCATGCGTGCCTGGGTGAACATTATGTATGGCTGCGACAAGTTCTGCACCTATTGCATTGTGCCGTATACCCGCGGTAAGGAGCGTAGCCGTCGTCCAGAGGATGTAATTGCCGAAGTGCGGGATCTGGCCCGTCAAGGCTTCAAGGAAGTGACCCTGCTGGGACAAAATGTGAACGCATACGGGAAGGATTTTACTGATATCGACTACACCTTCGGCGACCTCATGGACGACATGCGACGTATTGATATCCCGCGCATTCGCTTCATGACCTCTCATCCGCGTGATTTCGATGACAAACTGGTTGAAGTGCTGGGCAAAGGCGGTAACCTCACGGAGCATATCCATCTGCCGGTGCAATCAGGAAGCACGGCGGTGCTGAAGAAAATGAGCCGCAAATATTCCCGAGAAGTCTATCTGGAGCTGGTCCGCAAGATTAAGACTGCCGTACCGGGTGCCGTGCTGACTACCGATATTATCGTTGGTTTCCCGGGTGAAACCGATGAACAATTCGAAGAAACCCTGTCCCTCGTGCGCGAGGTAGGTTATGATATGGCTTATACCTTCATTTATTCTCCGCGTGAAGGGACGCCGGCCGCCGCCATGGAGGACAATGTACCGATGGAGGTTAAGAGCGAGCGCTTGCAACGACTGAATGCTCTCATTAAAGAGAACAGCCGTATCAGCAATGATCGCATGCTGGGCGAAGTGGTCGAAGTGCTGGTAGAGGGCGAGAGCAAGAACAATGCTAACGTGCTATCAGGGCGTACTCGCAGTAATAAACTGGTGCATTTTGAAGGATCTCAGGAGCTCATAGGCACCTTTGTGCAAGTACGTATTACCGATACCAAGACCTGGTATATCAAAGGAGATTGTGTGGCGGAGGCTATGGCCGTCAATTAATTATATAGAAATGGAGCGATTGCCAGTGAGTCAGGAGCAAGGACGTTTGAACAACTACGGGATGCCGACTTATGATACCCGTGATTTAATCGTACGCGAAGATATTATGGGCAAGGCCAAGGAACTCGCTTCATTGATTTCGACCAGTGAGGAAGTACAGCATTTCCAACAGGCCGAGAAGAAGATCCAGAATCATGAGCGCGTACAAGGATTGATTGCACAGATCAAGAAGAAGCAGAAGGAAATTGTGGCCTTCGAGAGCTTTCGGAATAAAGAGATGGTAGCGAAGATTGAAGCGGAAATTGCAACTCTTCAGGATGAGATTGATGGCATCCCGGTGGTGAACGAGTTTCAGCAGAGCCAAAGCGATATCAATTACCTGCTTCAGCTAGTCATTTCGGTCATCCGGGACACCGTCTCGGAGAAAATCAATGTGGAAGCGGGCACTGAAGCGCCTCCGTCCACCTGCGGAGATTAAAGGACAGCAGACACGGGGCGGATGAGAATCCGTCCCGTTTTTGATATGAAGCATTGCTTTTCGAACTGAAGGTTTGGTACATTAAAAGATACGAACAGCAAAAAAGCTGCGGCAAAGGATGGATATATCGTGAGCGAGAACGGGGAACAAACCTATAACGCCAAAAAATACCGCACTCCGGACGGTGTTCCGGCCGACATTGTGATGTTTACATTGACGAAGCGCGAGCGGAAGACCGTGACGAAGACCCTTCCCCTACGTGAATTAAAAGTCATGCTGATTAGGCGGAAAAAGTGGCCGTGCGCCGGGATGTGGGCGCTACCGGGCGGCTTCTGCCAGGAGGATGAATCTATATACGCGGCTGCAACACGCGAGCTCAAGGAAGAGACGGGCGTTGACGGCGGACATCTGGAGTACTTAGGCGTGTACAGCACACCGGGCCGTGATCCACGCGGCTGGATCATCAGCCATGCCTTCTTCGCTTTGGTGGAGGAGTGGATGCTGGAGCAAAGACAAGCCTCCGACGATGCCGGCGAAGTAGGACTTTTCACACTGCAGGAAGCATTGGAAGAGCTGGAACTGGCTTTTGACCACCATGACATTATTACGGATGCTTACTTGCGGATTCAGCAGCAGATGCTGCAGACCACAATTGCAAGACAGTTTCTGCCGCGGCATTTCACACTGAGTGAACTGTATCAGGTCATTCAGACTGTGGTGCCTGAGTTCAAGGAGCCCAATTTTATCCGTAAAATAACATCAACCCGTAGCCGCCAAGGAATTCTCCAGGAGGTTCGGGATGAAGAGGGCAATCCGCTGAGTTCCAATCAATATTCACAGCGTCCGGCCCAATTGTATATGTTCACTGACCATGAGCCGTTGTTGTCCATCTATACCTGATCCTGAAGTAACGGTGTCTTACAACAAACAAGGAGGTAATACTCATGAGGGGATTAATCGTGATTGATTTCACGAATGATTTTGTGGATGGTAGTCTGCCAGTAGGTCAGCCAGCAATCGATATTGCGCCTAGAATCAGTCAAATAACAGAAGACTTTGTAAAGAACGGCGACTATGTCGTTATGGCTGTGGATCTTCACGACGAGAATGATGAGTATCATCCCGAGACCAAGCTGTTTCCACCGCATAATCTGCGTGGCAGCTACGGACGTGAGTTGTATGGCACGCTAAAACAGGTGTATGAGGACAACAAGGAGTCTATCTATTGGATGGACAAAACACGTTATAGTTCATTCAGTGGCACGAATCTGGAGCATAAGCTCCGTGAACGCGGAATTACTGAACTGCATTTGATTGGGGTATGCACGGATATCTGTGTATTGCATACCGCGGTAGATGCGTATAATAAAGGCTTTAAGATTGTTGTGCACGAGGACGGGGTCGCCAGCTTCAATGCAGCAGGCCATGCCTGGGCGCTGGGCCACTTTACAGGAAGTCTCGGGGCAAAGGTAGTCAACGGAGAATAAGAACAGCAGCGAGACTAGGAGATGAGGATTTGAGAAGAGAACTTGCTCTTCATACGGATAAGTACCAGATCAATATGATGTACGCCCACTGGGTCAACGGAAGTCATAAGCGCAAAGCGGTATTCGAAGCCTATTTCCGCAAGCTGCCGTTTGGAAACGGCTTTGCCGTATTTGCAGGGCTGGAGCGCATTGTCGGCTATATCGCCGGATTGCGCTTTACGGAGGAAGATATTCGTTATCTGTCGGAGCAGGAGGAGAACTACGCGCCCGCCTTTTTGGAAGAGCTGCTGCAATTTCACTTTCAGGGCACGATCCATTCGATGAAAGAAGGGGCGCTTGTCTTTCCTGACGAGCCGCTGCTTCGGGTCGAAGGGACGATCATGGAGACTCAACTGGTTGAAACGGCCATATTGAACTTCATGAACTACCAGACGCTAATCGCCACTAAGGCATCACGTATCAAGCAGGTTGCTCCTAACGATATTTTGCTAGAATTCGGCACACGGCGGGCTCAGGAAGCAGATGCTGCGGTATGGGGGGCACGGGCTGCCTATGTCGCGGGCTTCGATGCTACCTCTAATATGCTGGCCGGCAAGCTGTTCGGCATTCCCACGAAGGGGACGCATGCCCATTCCTGGGTGCAGAGCTTTGGCAGCGAGCAGGAGGCCTTCGATGCTTATGCAAAGGTCATGCCTGACGGAGTTACACTGCTGGTAGATACGTTCGATACCTTGCGCAGCGGGGTGCCAAATGCTATAAATACGGCCAAGATGCTGGAATCTCAGGGCAAACGGATGAACGCTATTCGTCTGGACAGCGGTGACTTGGCATATCTATCCCGGCAAGCCCGCAAAATGCTGGATGATGCCGGTTTGCCGTATGTGAAGATTGTCGCTTCCAATGATCTCGATGAGAATACGATCATGAACTTGAAGTCCCAAGGTGCGGCGATTGATACCTGGGGTGTCGGTACTCAACTGATTACAGCTTCCGACCAGCCTTCACTGGGCGGGGTTTACAAGCTGGTGGAGATCGAATCGGCGAGCGGAGAGATGATCCCGACGATCAAAATCTCCTCCAATCCCGAGAAGGTCTCCACACCGGGCAAGAAGGACGTGTTCCGGATTATCGGGGCGAACGGTAAAGCATTGGCCGATTATATCAGCTTCCCTGAAGAGGAAATTCCGCGGAATGGAGCGCGTCTGAAGCTGTTCAATCCGCTGCATCCTTATATGAAGAAACATGTGGATCGCTATGAGGCGCTCCCAATGCTGGAGCCGATCTTTGTCAACGGCTTTCAGGTATATAAGCTGCCCGATCTGGAAGAAATCCGCCGGTATCACCGGGAACAGCTGGATCTGTTCTGGCCTGAATATCTGCGCAAGCTGAACCCCGAAGTCTATCGGGTAAATCTCAGCCAGCAGGTATGGAGCCGCAAGCAGCAGTTGATCGCCGAGCATATGCAGGCGGATATGGAATAGGGTACTTATAATTGAACAGCAGCCTATTTAATGCTGCAATAAACAAGGGGTTGTCCAGGTAGCCATTTATATGGCTTAGGGACGGCCCCTTTTCCAGTTGTTGAGATAATTGTGATTATCGGAGCGAGTGTCGTTGGAAGCTGCCAAAGAAATCGTGCAGGAGGCACTCGTCAGTTGAAAAAACAAACACAAAAAGCAGCGATTCTTCCAACAAGGGATAGTCGCTGCTCTGTTGTTGCTACACTCGCAGTCTAGTTTCTTTTTCTAAATTTCACGAAAGACCAGACGATCAAGAACAGCAGGAACGCCAGGCATGTGCCGATGCTGATGCGATTCTTCGTATCAAACAGAAACATGCTCGCAATCACTATCAGGCAGGTAACCGTCAGGGTAGTGATATATGGGAAGCCCCATACTTTAAAGCTAGGCTCCTGAGGATATCTTCTGCGTAGCTTGAGCTGGGCTAGAGTGATCGAGATCCATACCAATAGCACCACAAAGCCTGGAACGGCCATCAGCAAGGCGAATACCCTGTCCTGTGCAAAATAAGCCAGCATCGAACCGATTCCAAGTACAGCGGCGCAGAGCTTCAGGCTGTTCAGCGGTACGCCTCGTGAGGTGGTACGCGCCAGAGCTTTCGGTGCTTCTCCTTGGGAAGCCATGGAATGCAGCATCCGGGTCGCTCCGTAAATTCCTGAATTGGCCGCCGACAGTACGGCTGTGATCAGGATAAAGTTCATCACATGGGCGGAGCCTTTCAGACCTGTGGAGGCCAGCACCTGCACAAAAGGACTTGTCTGATCATTCAGCTGATTCCATGGCATAAGGCCGCAGATCACCAGGATCGGCAGGGTGTAAAACAGGACCACGCGCAGAATGAGGTTTTTGACCACCTTGGGCAGTACTTTTTCTGCATCCTTCGTCTCAGTTAATGTCAGTCCGATCAGCTCAGAACCGCCGTAGGCGAACATAACGACCAGTAATGCGGAGAAAATCGAGGTCCAGCCATTCGGCAGAAATCCGCCATAATCCGTAAAGTTACGCAGATAAGGAGCACCTTCTGCCAAAGGGAGAAGTCCGAAAATCAGCGCGGCTCCAAGAATAATGAAGATAAAGATCATTGCGATTTTGATGCCGGCCAGCCAGAACTCTGCTTCGCCATACCCGCCGACGCTCATCGTGTTAATACCAATAATCAAAGCACCGCTTGCCAGACTGAGCAGCCAGAGCGGTACATCGGGGAGCCAATATTGCAGGAAGCTTCCTGCAGCCAGTATCTCAATGACGCAGACCGTCAGCCACATGAAGCAGTACATCCAGCCCACGATAAAAGAAAGTCGTTCTCCAAACGCCTCGCGGATAAAATCCTTCATATTTCTGTTCGGGTAGACTGAAGCCATTTCGGCAATCGCACCCATCACCACTAGCAGAAGCAGCCCTCCTAAGGCGTAGGACAAAACAATCCCCGGCCCGGCAATTCCGATAGTCTCGGAGCTCCCCTTGAAAATTCCTGTGCCGATTACACCGCCCATAGCCATAAAGCTGATATGTCTTGGCAGTAATTTTTTCTGTAGTTCGGCTTCATTTGACTTCACTATCGATGCACCCAACCCTCTATACAATATTTACAACAAGAATATAGTGTATCCTGAATCGCTTGCCTTGAAAAGTACAAATCACACGATCGGGCAGGTTTCTCAAACAGAAAATGGTCACGACGGGAGAATTCCTTGGGGAGGCCCAACTGTGATTTTAATCATCCATTCTGTGATGAATTTAACATCTTAATTTTTAATATTGTTGCTAAAGTAAGAATGAAGGATACGATTCACATAATAATTTCCAAACCATGGAAAAATGCAAGATTTGTCACTTCGCGGCAAATGGGATCAAGCTATAATCTTTGAAACAGTCAAAAGGATACTATTCTTATGAGAACCTTGAAAGGGGTTATGTCGGTGGTACAGTTACCTAAAGTAAACGACCTCGGTTTTTTTGAGATTCGTATGGAGTCTATTGGGGGCCTGGGAGCGAATCTGGCGGGTAAAATGCTCGCTGAAGCAGGTGTTGTCGGGGCTGGAATGAATGGGGTGAGCTTCTCATCCTATGGTTCGGAGAAAAAAGGCTCTCCCGTAAAAGCGCATATTCGTTTTTGTGATCTGAATACGCCTATCCGTGATACTTCCCCGGTGGAGCGTCCCCATGTCGTTGGTGTTTTTCATGAAGCGCTGGCGAAGACCATTAATGTTACAAGCGGAATTTATGAGCATAGCACAGTGTTGGTCAACTCAGCCAAATCGCCGGAAGAGCTGAAGTCATCCATGAAGATGATGGCAGGTACCATTGCTGTAGTGGACGCGACCAGCATTGCGCTGGACGAGAAGAATCGTGTGAATATGGCGATGCTGGGCGCGCTGTTCCGGATGTGCGATTTTCTGGACCCAGAGATTATGAAAGATGTGATCGAGAAATCACTCGGCAAAAAATACCCGCAAGCTGTTCACTCGGCAATCATGACGTTTGAGCGTGGCTTTAATGAAGTGAAGTTTATGCATTTCCCGCTGCCGGAAGGTGCAAAGATGCCTCAGTTCGTCCGTTCCGACATTTCGGCCCTGGGATACGAGACCCAAACCATCGGTGGCACAATCATTAGCGCTGGCAGTACTTTTTTGAAAAATCTCAGCATCTCCCGTTCCGGGCATTTGCCGCACTTTAAAGCAGAAGACTGCATTCACTGTGCCCAGTGCGACACGGTTTGTCCCGATTTATGCTTCGTGTGGGATGAGCTGCCGGACAAGAAGGGACGTCCACAAATGTTCCTGCAGGGGATTGACTATCAATACTGTAAAGGCTGTCTGAAATGCGTCGAGGCCTGTCCGACCACAGCGTTGTCCGGTGAACGGGAGGAAGAGGGTTACGCAGAGAGTCATTCGGTCCGTCAGCATTTGGATCTCGTCACCCAAGTATAAATGGAAGGAAAGGTGGAACACACATGGCAATCGACTATGAAAAAGAACTAAGCTCTGCCAAGGTAGAGCAGAAATTCCTATATGAATCCGGCAATGAAATGGCTGCTTACGCCGCTCATCAGATCAACTATCATGTCATGGGCTATTTTCCAATTTCGCCATCTACGGAGGTTGCTCAGTTTCTCGACACGATGAAAGCTAGCGGACAGCATGATATTCTGCTGATTCCTTCAGATGGTGAACATAGCTCAGCCGGCATTTGCTACGGGGCATCAACAGCGGGTGGACGGGTATTTAACGCAACGAGTGCGCAGGGCTACATGTTTATGCTGGAGCAAATGCCGGTTCAGGCGGGTACCCGGATGCCAATGGTCATGAACTTGATCTGCCGCTCCATTTCCGGGCCGCTGAACATTCATGGTGACCACTCAGACTTGTACTTTGCCCTGAATACAGGCTGGCCGATTCTGATGTGCCGTGATCCGCAGTCAGTCTACGACATGAACCTGATGGCACTGAAGCTGGCGGAGCATGCTAAAGTCCGGCTTCCGGTAATGGTGGCTTCGGACGGTTATTTTACTTCTCACCAGAAGCGCCGTGTGCAGGCTTTTGCCCACCGCAGTGACGTGCATAAATTCGTAGGTGAGCAGCCGCCAGCAGGCTATACTGATACACTTGACCGCAACAATCCAGTCACAGTCGGTCCTTACATGAACGAACCTGACTACATCAACAACCGTTACCAACAGTCAGTGGCTATGTATAACGCCGGGGAAGTCTTCGAAGAAATTGCCAAGGAATTCGGCGAGCTGACCGGACGTCATTATCCGATGATTGAAGAATACCGGATGGAGGACGCCGAGGTGGCGGTGTTCCTGATGAATTCCGCTTCAGAGATCATCAAGGATGTCGTGGACCAGCTTCGTCTGCAAGGGATTAAGGCTGGAGCGATCTCACCGAATATGATCCGTCCCTTCCCACAAAAGCAGATTGCGGAAGCGCTTAAGCATGTGAAGGCCATCACCGTCGGCGACCGTGCGGACTCTGTCGGCGGACACGGCGGCAATATGGTGAACGAGATCAAGGCTGCGCTGTTCACATATGGCAATACAACGACCAAAGTCATCAGCCGTATTTATGGCTTGGGCGGCAAAGATTTTTATGCAGAGGATGGACACAGCTTTTTCAAGCTGGCCCTGGATGCTGTAGCGGCAGATCGGGTAGAAGTACCATTCGACTATTATGGTCACAATCCGGGTGCGCCAGAGAAGGCACCGCAGCGGCTGTTGAAGCCAATGGATTTCGATGCCCTGAAGACCGGACTTATTACGGTAAAACAGGATGAAGCTACAGGCAAGCTGAGTGTGAGGATTCCGCCGCTACGCAACTTGACTAGGAAGCCAAAACGCCTGGCTCCAGGCCATGGGGCGTGTCCAGGCTGCGGGATTTTCTCGGGACTGGAGACCTTTTTCAAAGGCATCGAAGGCGATATTGTAGCTCTGTATCATACTGGCTGTGCAATGGTTACTACGACAGGGTATCCGTATTCAGCACATAAATCGACGTTCATCCATAACTTGTTTCAGAATGGTGCAGCGACGTTGTCCGGTGTAGTGGAGATGTTCTGGGAGCGCAAACGCCGCGGGGAACTGGATGGCCTTGGCCTGCAGGATGACTTCACCTTTGTGATGGTTACTGGGGACGGCGGCATGGATATTGGGATGGGACCTGCTATCGGTGCAGCCCTGCGCGGACACAAGATGATTATTGTGGAATACGACAACGAAGGCTACATGAACACTGGCGCACAGCAGTCCTATTCCACGCCGCTGGGTCATCGTACCTCGACTTCAAGCATCGGCAAGAACCAGCAGGGAAAGGTCACACAGCATAAGGATACTGCGCAAATTATGGCGGCAACTAATATCCCTTATGTCTTCACAGGAGCTGAAGCCTATCCGCAGGATTTGGTGAAAAAAGCAGCCAAAGCCCAATGGTACGCCCAGAACGAAGGCCTGGTCTACGGCAAAATCCTGATCGCCTGCCCGCTCAACTGGATGTCCGAGGACAAAGAAGGTACGAACATCGTGTCCCTGGCTGTGGAATCCTGCTTCTTCCCGCTCTACGAAGTGGAGCATGGCATTACGAATATTACGTACAACCCGGAGGACAAGAGTAAGCACCTGCCGCTTACCGACTGGCTCAAGACTATGGGCAAAACCCGCCATCTCCTGAAGCCGGAGAACGAGCCCGCCCTGCACAGCTTCGAGGACGAAGTCAAGCGCCGCTGGAGCCGGCTCAAAGCGAAGCATGAGCATCCGGATTTGTAGAATTATTTTATAAAAATATAAGCAGTGAAATTGGGCTGCCCCTGTAGTTGGCAAGATGACTATGGGGGTGGCTTTGTTTTGGATGGGAATTACTGCGATCAGGAGAGATTAGAGAGTCTAGTAGTGATTGACAAAAAGTAAATATTATCTAAAAATCAATTTAAGGATTTTGTACATATTTGAAAATTAAAGGAGTGAAAATGTATGGTGATAGTAAAATATACACCTGAATATTCGCCAGTAGAAGTATTCATAACTAGATTTTTTGATAATGAAACTAATGTCTTAATTTTTGAACAAGAGACCCAGATTCCGATCCCGACATTAACTGTCGGAGATATTATACATATATTTGAACAAGAATATATAGTAAAAGAAAGGAGATTTGCATTTAACGAGAATGCATTTCTCACTATATACTCGATGGAGACAAAATGACGTTATTTGAGGAATGTACTCTAGCGCTTGGAGAGAATATTGAGATTTTATCTATAAGAGAAACAGAAGATATGTTCAACAAACTTGTGAGTTTCTTTCCGGTCACCAGTTGGGGACGAATCGATTGGGGAAGTGTCGATAATTTTATGGAGATTTCCCGTGAACAAGAGATATTATCAAAAATTGAAAACGAATGTGGGGTGCATTATAACAATACAGTGTTCTTGCTATGGAATTACACTGACGCCCCGAGTGTTTGTGCAGATTTAAATCAGGTACTAAGCAACATAGATAATGTTACAGCCGTCGGTTCTGACACATGGATCTTTTGTCCGGAATCTGGTTATGTGATCGAATATTTTCACGAAGGACAAGTAACGGTTGGTTTTAAAAAAAGATAACTTATAGTTATAAAGTAGACAGTATCCCCTTAAGTAATACGGACGAACTATCTCTTTCTCGAATGTCATTTTTGGTTTAAATCAGGATAATAACGCTAGGGAGTGATCTAATCATATGTTTGATAATATTGACTTTTCACCTGGGGTTGTTACATACAACGTAACGCAATACTTGGATCAAGAAGATATTTTTCAGGTGACATATCATGAAGGCTACGTTCTTGATGTTGGATGGTATAGAAAAGAATTTGCTGTTGTAGTAATTAAAGATTCGGATTGGGAAAATCCACTGCTGGAAAAACGGTGCGTTAAGTTAGATGAACTTCATAGACATGTTCGGGAATGCTCTGAATATGTAAAGAATTTAGAATGAACTGGGTGACATGTCTAAACAGAATATTAACTTTTATCAGGGTCGTATTAAAATCCTGGTTAGCACTACGTTTCATGCCAAAATGCTAATCCTTGTTTTCTACCGGTTTTTCTGAATAATATACCTTCCGCAACATACATACACCAACTACAATTGGGTCATTTTAATCAATTCGATCCTATTGAAAAGGGAGGTGAGTTATATGCGAATAAACTCATATATTAAGATACCTAATTTAAAGCTACCAAATAATTTTGAGCAAACACCTGAAAAATACTTTATTCATATAGATGATAAAGAAAGAACGAAGAATTATATTAATCTAATTGATGACGGATACTTGGAGGGGGCTCTTATATTTGATTATAAGAATAGCCGTATTTTGAGGAAGAAATCGACCGACTGTCATTAATGTGTATTTCTATAATTCATTCTACATATCGTTTATCATCTTCATATTGTTGAAAAAGAAACAAAAAATAGTTATAATACTCTTTATATTTTATGAACAAACGAGCGGGAGGACAGGCCATGGACAAAGAAGAACAGGTCATAATAAGTTTCAGGGACTTGTATAACAAGATCGCTTGGGTGAATAGGCTTAAGCTGGAAGACAGTCTTAGGAATTATACGTTCTCTGAAGTAGGTTGCATAGAATATATTGGCGACAATGCAGATTCCAACGTGACAAAACTTGCGGAGTACCTTTATATGACTAGGGGTGCACTGAGTAAAATGACCAAGAAGCTCATCGAAAAGGGACTTATTGAAAGCTATCAGAAGCCAGATAATAAGAAAGAAATCTATTTCAGATTAACCGAACAAGGACAAGTAATTTATAACGTCCACGAGGAAATGCATAAAAAGTTTATTGAGCGGGATAAAGTTGTATTTGAGCATATAACCGCAGAACAATTTGACAGTATACTCGGCTTCATGAAAAAGTATGATAGGCATTTGGATGCAGAACTACAGAAAATGGAAATAGAGATGAAGTCGTAACAAATGTGCATATTGAAAATGACACCACAGGCAATCCAACTCGTTTGAGAATGGGCTGTCTTTTTTATTTGAATTATTATTGATGAGGGGATTTTATTGTTAAAAGAGAGGGAAGAATAACAAGTAGTGCGTTTATCGAAGAAGATCTATTACTTGAATAATACAAAATCAAATTGATAAGTTGGGATTATACGTAACCAATTAAGAATAATTTTCCTCCTTCCAGTAAGTGAGGGTTCTAGCTTTTTCAAGGACACGGAGAATGCACCGAATTTAAAAATGTGATTTTTTTAAGATCCTCCCAAGATGATTTTTGAGTAAAAACCGCATATTTCTCCCCCCACCCAGCCATGCTACAACTGACAGGTGTAGCAATAAGATCTTTATAGGGAAAGGGTGGCGGGGATGAAGCGACAATGGCTCCAAGTACTGGCTGTTGCGTTCGTTTTGACAGCTGTGCTGGTAGGCTGTAGCGGGCATCAGATCCGCAAGGAAGCGGATAAATACAGCATGAAAGCCTATGAGGACGGTGTGCTGCGTGCACAGTCACAGGGAAAAGGACTCAACGGGCGTTTTCTGGGTGAAATGCGCCGCTCATTTGCCGGAGAGGGAATCAAGCTGACGCATGAGATGTTCGCCGAAGACAGCAGGGGAAACGTCAGCTACCAGTATCTGATTGCTGGACAGCCCTCTCAGAATATTACGCTGCATGTATTCTCGAACCTGGATGAGCGGAAGGAACGAATCCCAGAGTGGTATGGGAGCAGTGACATTTCTGTAACACCAACGACGAAGACAGAGATTTACAGCAAATATAATGCCTCACTCGTCTACACATCAATGGGCAAGGAAAAGGCCAAGTATTCTAAAAAGATTAAATCGTTGTTCACCGGACTGCTGGAGCGTTTGAATCTGTCGAAGGATGAGCCGCCTGAGCATCTTAAAAAACTGCAAAGGGGCACCGAGGTCTACTACAGACCTACTCCAACATCACAAAGCTGATGAACGGGTAGGCAGATGTTTCATTCACTTAAGGATGATGCGTCTGCCTTTTTGTTATGAATCTGGCTGGAATAAACAAGAACTTCTATTGTGACGCGCTGCCATACGCTTGCGGCCTATGAGTCTTTCAGTCTTCTTTACAGAAAACGGGCGAATCTCGTAGTTTAATAGCCATTGCTGTCCTATCTAACCCGAATATTATAGCTATGTACAATTAATATATCTATTGGGGTGATGGATGGCATGGTAAACGAATGCAACCAGAATGCGACTGGTCAATATTCTACAGTAGAGGGGATCGATACTATAGCCAGTGGCATTGCTGCGCATGTGGAAGGCTACCGGGCCAATGCCACGTTTAACGCGGCTCATGCCGAAGGCAGCGCTACAACCTCAAGCGGGAACGCCTCCCATGCAGAGGGATACCAGACATTGGCTAGTGCGGATACTGCACATGCCGAAGGAAATACGACTACGGCTAGTGGAAGTGCATCTCATGCGGAAGGCTACCAGAGTCAGGCTACCGCAGACACGGCTCATGCCGAGGGATCGTCAACCGTTGCCAGCGGTGTGGCTTCCCATGCGGAAGGAACGCAGACAGTGGCTTCCGGATTATTTGCTCACGCTGAAGGGGAAGGGAACACTGCCAGTGGAAGGGCCTCTCATGCGGAAGGTGGTGGCTTAGATCGACTGAACACCCCCTCTCCGAATCTGTCTAGCGGAGCTAGCAGTCATGCCGAAGGAGTGGGCAGCATCGCCCTAGGGTTCGCTGCTCATGCGGAGGGAGGCACGATCAGTATAACCGGTTCGCCAGGTCCCCGGGCCATCGGAGATTTTTCTCACGCTGAAGGGCAAAGTACGGTAGCGATCGGCTCTCCGTCCCATGCGGAGGGGTTGGACACCGTCGCCAGCGGCAATGCGGGGTCCCATGCAGAGGGGCAGAGTAGCATTGCCAGTGGAACATCTTCTCATGCCGAAGGCCTCCATACCCATGCCAGCGGGCCTTCTGCGCACGCAGAAGGAGCGTATACATTGGCCGATGGACCCTTTTCTCATGCCGAAGGTATTGGTACCCTAGCCGATGGACCCTATGCCCATGCGGAAGGTGAAGACAATATATCTAGCGGTGAAGCTTCTCACGCCGAAGGCCAGGGGAATAATACTACGTTTACGGCATCCCACATTATGGGCCGCTTTGGTGACGCGGATGAAGCATATTCTTGGTTTATTGGGAATGGTACCTCCAGTACGGTTAGGGGCTTGGGGGCCAAATGGAGCGGATCTACTTTCGATATGTACATCGACGGCATGTATTTAAGTCCGGCGGCTGACCATGCCGAAATGTTCGAGACCGCAGACGGACAGCCATTAGATGTCGGTTACTTTGTCACCGTGCAGGAAGAAGACCGGATTCGGAAAGCAACATCTGCTGATGATTTTATTATTGGGATTACTAGTGCTACTCCAGGCTTTGTCGGCAACAGTGCAGGTCTGCGCTGGCAGGACAAATATGTGACCGACGAATGGGGGCGCAAGCAGTATCATGAGGTGACTCTGCCAGCTCATCAGGATAATGAGGGACATCTGCTGATTCCTGAGCGCAAAGAAATGCAGCCGCTCCTGAACCCTGCTTGGGATGCTGATAGGGAGTATCTTCCACGGCCGAAACGGCCGGAGTGGGTAGCAGTAGGATTAGTGGGACAAATTCGCGTTCGTGATGATGGAAGTTGTGTCACCCATGGATATTGCCGCCCGAATGACGAGGGAGTGGCTACAAGCGCTGATCATGGTTTTTTTGTCCTGAAGCGAACAGGTGCCAATCAGATTGTAGTCCTATTGAATAACGTTCCGGGGTAAACGGGACGTTGAGAATAACTTTGAATTCGTAAGGTGCAAATCAATGAAACCTCTCTTTGAAAATGGCAGGTTATACAGGGATCGGTCCCAACTTCCATTTCAGAAAGAAGAGGTTTTTTTGCCTGAATACATAAGGGTACTTGTAGCAATGTTCCAGCTATGCTTCGCTTATACAGTTAATCCTGGTAGTCAGAGATACCTCAAACCTGTTCATCAGGCGGTCAGGATAGCGGACTTTACTGTTTTACAATCCATCGGGCAGCAGTGAGGAGCAGCGGGGATTATTTTGTAGATTGTTTTATAGTAGAATAGACTTATATTTGGGGAATACTCGGAAGTAATGAGATCTATATAGAACGCATTTAAAATACAAACATAGCCAAGAAAAAGCTTCTTTAAGAAGCATCGAAGTGTAATTAACGGCATTTTTGTACCTTAAATCCTCTGCAGATAGGGGTTAGTGGAGATTAAGTGCAATATTGTACCTTAAATCTTCCCAAATACCCCACCTAGCGTGCTTTTTCGAAAAATAAGATACAATAATACCCTTATTTCCCTCTTTTGTCTATATTGAAGAAAATAAGGTGCGAAAATGTCGTTAGTTGAAGAGGTGGCCCCTCTTTTTCACTATTAAGACGACTAGTGAAGAGAATATACCGCTTCTGGTGGTTGCAATCTGTCGATAGTCTATGTTCTGGTGGAAGCTTTCCTATGGAAAGCTTCCAGGTGAGCACTTTGCACCTACAGCTCTCCAACCTTCCCTCTTTGCTTTTTGTTAATTTCTCTTGTTCGGCTTAATAGTTTACTTTATCAAGGAGGATGCAGATGATAGCTTCCATAGAAAAGACTGAGGCAGGCTACACCGCCCGATTTGACCGACACTACATTTTTCCTGTAACGGAAGTTTGGTCTTGGTTGACTGAGAATGACAAGCTGTCCCAATGGTTTCCTGAATTACGGGTAAAAGATCTGCGTGAGGGTGGAAGTTTAATATTCGACATGCCAAGCGGTACAGCAATAACGATGGAGATCACCGATTTTACACCTCATGCTGTGTTGGAATTCACGTGGGGTGCTGATCTTGTACGCTTTGAGCTGTCCCCTGAGCAGCAGGGCTGTCACCTGGTATTGATCGAGAGACTGGGCAAGGTTACAGGGCATACCGCGAAGGATCTCGCGGGTTGGCAAGTATGTCTGGAAGTGATCTCTTCCTTAATGGAGGGGAAGTCACTAGAATCTCGTGATGACGAGTGGAAGAAGTGGTACGAAAAGTATCAACTTTTGCTGCAAGCGTATTTAACTGCTGAGTGATAAGTCCAAAGGAGGTCCCTTGCGGGTACCTCCTTTTTAGTGCTGCCTTGACTACAGCTTCAGGACTGAATAAGTCTGGTAGCGACAGTTTATCTTTTTTTACGGCTACGAACGCTGGATACTGTGCACATAACGTCTTTGACAGAGTAAGAGTAGCAATGTTTTGGAATCGGCACACAGTGATGACGTCTGATGACTTCGACGGGATGAATGACATTGACCACCTGTGGGTGATAGTAATCCTCATAAACAAAAGACGGCGGGTCTGTTACAGTTTGTTCTGGGCAGTTGGGGCAAAAAGTCATTTCATTTCAGCTCCTCTTCATTGGACTTATCGTATTATACGCACAGAACAAAAGCCTGCTTGGTCTATTGTCTTGTAGGCTGCAAAATAGGTGAATGCCACCTGATAACCGAAGTTTTCTAAGCGGGTATCCTGTTTGAGAACGATTTCAGCTTTTGTTTCGCTCAGGAAGAACAGCATCGGACTGGTTGCATGCCTATGTCCTGATGTAGTACACTCGCTACCATAACCGATTTTTTGCAGGGAGAGATGAAACATGGAACAGGCTATACCTGTGTATATATTGTCAGGCTTTTTGGGGAGCGGCAAAACAACGCTTTTGCAGCGTCTGCTGGATCATTGGAAAGGCCAAGGCTTACGCCCGGCTGTTGTTATGAATGAGCTGGGAGAGGTGAATCTTGATGGTCTCCTGGTTGAACAGTCCGTACCTATGGCTGAATTGCTGGGCGGCTGTATCTGCTGTTCGATCCGTGGCGATCTTAGCACTGAGCTGGCTACACTAATTAAGAAGGAATCGCCGGATGTCGTTGTGATTGAAGCAACTGGCGCAGCCAATCCGCTGGAGATCGTCGACGGGGTGACCGAGACTTCGCTGTATCTGAAGGTAGAGCTGAAAAGCTTAATCACTGTTGTGGATGCCGGACATCTTCTGGAATTGCATCGTGCCCAGCAGGGAGCAACCTATCGTCTAATGCAGGAGCAGATTCGCTGTGCTTCAGTGCTTATTTTGAACAAGTTGGATCGGGTGACAGAGGAAGAGAAGGAGGAAGTTCTGACTGTTCTGCGGAAATGGAATGCTTACGCGGCAGTAATGCCGGCGGTGCGTTGTGAGCTGGATTCTGAAGAAGTGCTAAGTCAGGCCGGAGGCATTCGTCTTGAAGCCGAGGATTTAACAGATGAAGCTGAAGGTGACGATACCTCACATGAAGTTGAGACAGAGGGCAATCATACTGCACCGGGAAGCACCCATGCGCTGCATGATCATGTTATGGCTTACACGCATTATTTCAAGAATACAGTGAACAGCGAAGAATTCGAGCAGTTTGTCAAAGATTTGCCGCGGGACGTCTACCGGGCGAAGGGAATTGTGGAGTTCAATGATACCTCTAGCCGTTACTTGTTCCAATATGCTTACAGAGAAGCGGATTACATGAAGATCACACCGCAGGGCGATGTGCCCAATGTGGCAGTATTTATTGGGGAGCATTTTTCGTCAGGTGAGCTGCGTAGCAAACTGCTGCGACTAGAGAAACGTCTGCTCGCCCGGCCAAATGCGGTCAGACGAAGCTTGTAACTGTCTGTGAAGTGCCACAAGGTCTGGTTCGTTGCTTTTCTTGCAGGTTAATAGATAGGCATACCCTATAAAAATTCGCAGGAGGTTAAGGCTATGACCCGAATTCAGTATCAGGAGTGCATTGATGCTTGTATCAAGACCATGAACACCTGTAATTACAGTTATGTCTCAAGCCTGAAAGAGTACCACCTGGAGGAGCTTCGTGAGAGTATCCGGCTCGATCGGGAATGTGCGGACATTTGCTCCTTTGCCATTCAGGCCATGACGCGTCAAAGTCCGTTTGTAGTTCAGATTCTGCGTCTGTGTGCAGATATTTGCGAAGCCTGTGCAGACGAGAGCAGTAAGCATGTACATAGGCATTGCCGGAGCTGCATCGAAGCTTGCCGGGAGTGTGCAGCAGCCTGCCGTATGATTAGTGAGACAGTTGAGGTGTATGCTTAAGAAGCTGCCCTGAATCTTTTACAATATTAAAACCAGACCTTATGTTAGCGATAACTTGGGTCTGGTTTTATTTCATTTTCTCTCCAAAAATTAGATTTATTAAGAGGAAAAAGGGAGGCGCCCGGCGAATAACATGGAGGTGATAAAGGAGTGTGTAGTATGAATGATCCTGTGAATGGCACTACTCAGATGAATTGGAAATGTGCTGGCCGGAGCAGAGTGCAGGCCTTGCGCGATAACATAGATATGGACAAGGATACAACTGCAAGTTGGTCCGAGCGGAAAGCTTCACGGTGGTTAGAATATGGGGATTAAAACAGGAAAGGGCATAGTTGAAAGCCCAGCTGAGGCCGCCTGTGCCGAACTTGAAGCTGTGAGCAAAATGTATACAGGACACATGGTGCTCCAAGAAGTGTCGATGAGTATTCGGCCAGGAAATATTACTGCCCTGATCGGACGTAATGGTTCCGGCAAAAGTACGCTATTGTCCATTCTCGCAGGTCTGGTTCAGGTTACATCGGGAGCCATCCGCAGGAAAGCTGACCTGGTAATAGGTTATGCGCCTGAGGCGTTTCCAGGGCTGAAATTCACACCAGAGCAGTATTTGCGCAGTATGGGAAGAATACGCGGGTTATCTGCCGGTGAGATTGAAGTACGAATGGCAGAATTGCTGGAACTGTTTCATTTGGCACCTTTCCGGGGGCAGCCGATGAATAACTTTTCCAAAGGGATGCTGCAGAAGATAAATCTGATTCAAAGCTTGCTTGTAGAACCGGAGTTACTACTGCTGGATGAACCGATGTCGGGGCTGGATCTTTCGGCTCAGAATATGCTGGTTCAGCTGTTGCGTGAACGAAAGGAAAAAGGAACGGCCGTGGTATTCTCCGTTCATGAACCGCAATGGGTGGAGGCCCTTGCTGATCATCTGCACATTCTGCAAGCTGGACGAACGGTACGAATGCAACAGGGAATACAGGAGCTATCCGCGCGTCCCACAACATACATAGTATTCAAGCATTTGCAGGAAGAGGAGCTTCGCCAATGGCGGGATCAGCCGGGGTTTCTTTCCCTGCAAGTCGTGACGGAATTACATGATCAGCCCTGTCTGGGTCTCACTGTTGATGCTGCGGTATCCGATGCGTACTTGCGTCAGGTGCTGGAGCGGGGAGGATCTGTTGTATCTGTGGTACCATGCGATGGCTGGTCAGACTTGGAGCAGTGGATGAATCCCAAGACCCCTGAAGGGGGCGGAAAGTCATGACATCACTAGTTGTGTATATGCTGCGAAGTTATACACTTTCCCAGCGTTACTTTGCCCCTTTTGCAGGCATCCTTATTGCCGTTTTGGTGCTTTATTCGTACACACCTAATCCAGTGATGAACAGCTATGCTGCTACAGCTGTAATCCTATTCATCGGCTGCGCCTGTCTGGGTTTGAGCTTTTTAAACCATGAACATCCGGTACAGAGACAACTGACAACCGTTCATTTGCGTAGTATCAGAAAATACAATATGGGATGTCTCCTCACACTTGGGGTCCTGACTTTGCTGCTTGACGTGCTGATCGTTGTATATCCGCTGGTGACTGGACGTTTTGATGAACAAGCAGGATTATACCGAATCATGCTCGCATTAGCCGGTCATGCACTGCTCGGGTTGTTGGGAATTGCGATCTCATTGTTCCTGCAATCGTCCATGATCAAGAAGGCCAGCCATGCTACCGGAATCATGCTTTGTGTGATTATAGTTTCCATTGGCGGTACGAAGATCACCGAATTCTTGCCGGGTTCTCTGACCTATCTGAGGTTTCTCCTCCCGCCGGTGTCACCAGTCATGGATGCCATGATGAATGCCGACGTGATCTCTGGGGTGGCTGTGCTGGTTCCTTTACTTCACATTACTATCTATACAGCATTATTGATCGGATTCTATGGCTATAGAGCCGGCAAGAGAGATATGAATAAAAATTAATGGTTGTATCTAAAAATCAGAGGTGTATTCAAAATCCAAAGATACTGAACGGGAGGAACGATGAAGGATACCAGAATACCGGAGAGTGAACAATCAAAGGAACTGTTTGCCTATTTCGGCTTGGCAGTCTACTATTGTCAGGCGCTGGAGCAGCAGCTCACGAATCTGCTTCTACTGACCAAGCTTTCGCAAGGGAAGACGCCCACGGAAGCCGATCTTACAGATCTGTACCAGCGCAAACTCAGCAACTCCCTCGGCCAGCTCATCAAAGAAATCCAGCATCACTTTCCGTTCTCCGAAGAAGAAACGGCGCAATTACAAGAGGTTTGGAAGCAGCGCAATCATATTGTCCACGACTATTTCAAAGAGCGGATTCAGGAGACCTTCACCCCAGCGGGAAGATCTCAAATGCTGCGTGAGCTGAAACGCTTCAAGAATAAAGCTTGTAAACTGGAAAAGACCTTACAGGGGTATTGTACAGAGTTATACGCGAAGTTGGGTCTGGAAGAGGAGCATTTGATATGAACGAAATTTTCAAGCACGTCCCGCTATACCGCTACCTTAGCTTTTGCAATGAGACCGGGCTAGAGCGAACTGTGCTGGATTGCGGTGCGGGAGGAGACAGCCCTTCTTTAGGGTTGTTTGCCCAGTATGGATATACTACCCATGGCATTGAATTTGATCCTATTGCTATAGCGCAAGCCCAGGCTTACGAACAAGAAAGAGGGCTTCAGTTGAACATTGAGCGTGGGGATATGCGGAACTTACCTTTTGCCGATGAATCCTTCAGCTTCGTGTACTCCTATAATTCGATATTTCATATGAGAAAAGATGAGGTTTCGCAGTCCCTGCAAGAGATGATCCGGACGCTGAAACCGGGGGGATTGCTGTTCGTTAATTTTCTTACAGTGAACGATTTTCGCTGCGGGGAAGGTCCTCATCTTGGTGACCATCAGTATGAACAGTTTGACGACGATCAGCCGGTCATTCATTCCTACTATACAGCTTCCGAGGCAGACCCTTTATTCGGCAATATGGAAGTCTTGTTCAAAGAAGACCGTACTCTGGAGAGAATCTATGAAGGCGAACGCATTAGGCAGGGCTTTGTCGATTATATTGTTAAAAAATAGGGAAGACAACAGGTTTATAAGATGGATCCGACGGGTCTGTTTTATAGGCCTTTTTTTGTGGATCTTTCTCAAAATTAGCGCTTGGCGATATAAGGTCTTTTTAAAAATCTTAAAGAGCAGCTCTTGTCAGAGTTATTGTTTATTTATCTTAACTAATGAGTTTTATTTGAGGGTAGCTTCGTTATCAAATTCAGAAGTATCACTGTTATTTAAGGAATTGTTAAACAGATATGAATTGAACCTCTTCATAAATAAATAGAAGGATGGAAAACCGTGTAAGTACACAGGTGAGGTGTATGACGAAAAGACAGGACTTTACTATCTACGGGCAAGGTATTATGATCCGAGTATCGGACAGTTTTTAAATGAGGATACGTATCAGGGGCAAATTGATAATCCGCTGAGTTTGAATTTGTATACGTATGTGGAAAATAATCCGTTGATTTATTCTGATCCGACTGGTCATCGTAAGACGGAGTCATACTATGAAATTAAAATGTTGATAAATGCAGCAATGAAAGGGAACTCTTCTTTCAAAGATAACTTAAGTGATATATATGGTCACGTTTATGACGACAAAGGAAATACGTTTAGATATCTATATGGTTTGTTAACACAAACGAGTCCATATGAAAACTCGGCTGGTAAAGCTTCTTGGGCCAAAGGGCAACTATTGAATGCATACGAGGCAGGGCAGGACAAGGTTGATAAAAATGCTGGGTATGTTTTAGCCGCAGCTGATATTATCGTTGGAGGAGTTGCGGGGCTTACAAAAAGCACACAAAGCTTATTTAGAGCGGTTAGTCCGGAGGAATTCTATCAAATAATGAAAACAGGTACCTTTGAAGTAGGAAATGGAATGCAAACCAAACAATTTGGGCTCACTCTCGAAGAAGTTCTTAATTATGCAAACAAACCGTATAACACTGAATATGCTGCAATAATTAAGGTTAGTATTGGGAAGGATGCACTTAAAAAGCTAGCTCAATATAGTACATCTATAGATTCAAGTATATTTAAAAATGGAGTTTTTACAATTCAATTTGACAAATTAGAAGAGTTTAATAAACTTATTAAAGCGATAGAACAGGCGCTTTAAGGGAGGGAGGGTAAATGCTCTTACTTTCAGCATCAATTTCATATGAGAACGTACCGTTTAATATTAGTGTGAAAATGCGGCCGAGTATAGACTTTGGAAATGGATTTAGTTACTCTGGTATAATAACTCCAACAGATAAAATAGAAATGTTTATTATGAATGAATGGTATACAGTGGATATCAATATGTTTACAGTTGACGAAGAGGTATTTGATTCAATTAGCGGGTTGGTGAAAAAAGGGTGCATATTTAAAATGAAAGCAGGGAATAATGAAGTAGGTAGAGGAAGAGTAATTGATTTTTTGTATATTCAATAATTTCAAAAGCCACATGTGAGTGTAAACTCCATGTGGTCTTTTATTTTTATTTTAAAACCCGGGTAATTACTTAATTGCCTGGGAGCAGTGAATAAGAGAATATAGCTCAAAGGTCTTATCTTTATTTTAATTAATATATACTTACTTCCCTCGGCTAATTGACCACCTCCGCATCACTCACTCATTCACCTCCGAACACTTCCAGATGAGTTAAAATAAACAGTCTTCGGAAAAACACCTGCATGAAGGACTTTGGATTAAACAGAACAGATTAGCCGTATAGAAAATAATCAGTCCCTAAGCGATAGAACGTATGCTACGCACTCAGAAGTCACTCTAGATGGCCGAATCCTTGTAAACGTGAAATTCCGACTGTATAAGCATTAAAATCGTAAATTTCTTGTTTTAAATCGTCTGTAGCCATTTTAGTTTCCAAAACTGAACTCTGGACGAAGCGAAGCGGAGTCTCCGAGCGCAGCGAGGAAGAGCAGTACCAAACGTTCCTCGCCATTTGCGCTTAGATGGACACTATACCTCTCTAAGGCGCTGCAGGAGGTGTTTACGTTCGTAAGTAAGGAAAACGTCCGTACTTTCACTAACGCATGTATTTGCCCTATTACAATCCGCTGTATACATTTAAGCCCTCTCAAAAGTTCTACCTCCAAACATCTCCGTAATTAATCGTAACAAATCTGTCAAAAAATACTCTTCAACCCATGGCATACACACGGAGTACACTCTTCTCCTCCTGCTTTATTTATGGCAAAGGCTACCCCAAAGGGGCCTTACCCTAAGGAGGAAGAAGAGTATGAATGCTTATAACTGTCAAGCAACATGGATAGGGAACTACTTGAAGGTAAAGATGTATGGGAAATCCATATACCCTCGCCACATGAAGCCCTACCGAACGATGCCTAAGCGCCAAGCGGAAGGAAACAAATCTAAACCTTCCCTTGAAACCTGAGTCACTGGATAAGGGCAATTCCTCACGATGTAACAGCATCCCACAGCCAAGACGACTGTCATTGGCAGAACGAGAACGATTCGAAAATCTGATGGATTTGAACTTTGCCAAGGGTCACAAGTACATCACCCTAACGTATGCAAAAGAGTGCGTTTCGCTGGCCAAAGCCAGTAAGGATTTTGAAAACTGGGTAAAGCGGATGCGGGAGCGGTATGGGGACTTTAAATATCTTGCGGTAAGATCATTTCAAGGCAGAGGAACGATTCACTTTCACATACTGGCGAATCTTCCCCGAATCCCGAGGGAGGCACTGGCAGAAGGTACGTTTAGGGCTATCTGGGGTCACGGAAATATTGACTTTAGGCAAGTTTACGAATTATCTGCAGGAGATCGGAGAAATAAGCTTAAGAAGTATCTCCTGAAGAACCTTCAGGAATTTAAAGCGGATAAGCGCTCCTATGGCAAGCGAGTGTTCCTCCAAAGCAAGAACCTAAAGCTGCCTGAAATAATTAAGGGTAACTATGACGAGCTTATGGAGGGTTTTCAGAAAATGGGAGTTGAGCTAAAACTGGTGGAATCCAGACAATTTCCTGTGGACTATTTGGATTATATCCGGTTAGAAACACATCAAATTATTGCTTGAAAGTGAAGCGCGGCAGTTTAACGAAAGGTGTATAAAAAGTCCCTCCAGGCTCTCAGGCGTACTTGGTTCTGCTCTGTTAAGGTAGCTATAATTTAGAGCTTAAACTAGAGTTTCTGCATGGAATTAAGCTCTCCGAAGGCTACTTGGATAGCCTGTATGGGAACTTAATACTAATTAACAACGAAGGAAAGAAAGCTTGAACTCTTCTGCGGGGCGTACTATGCTTGCTTTTATTAAAAGGGATTAATTACCAAATAATAGGCACTAACTAGCTGCCGTTACGGTAATTAAAATTTTCGTTGCGATTGGGAGAAGGCATATGAACGTAGTTGGGTATATTCGCGTGTCGACGCAAGGGCAAGTCAAAGAGGGATACAGCCTATCGTATCAGCAGGACGAAATCAAAGCGTACTGCAAGGAGCAGGGTTGGAATTTAATCACGATCTATACGGATGCCGGAGTAAGCGGCGCTAAGGTGGATGAAGAGGCCATGGAGGTAGAGCGGGAAGGTTTCCGGATGATGCTGGATGCACTCTCTTCAGGTGGTGTGGATTATGTAGTTGTCTTGAATACAAATCGCCTGTGGCGAAGTGATCTTGTCAAAGTGTTAGTCCACCGGGAGTTTAGGAAATACAGTGTAGACATCAGGAGTATTGAGCAGCCGACATACAGTATTCATCGTAAAGACCCGAATGACTTTCTGATGAATGGACTTATGGAACTGCTCGACCAATATCAGCGATTGGAAATTGCCTTGAAGCTTGGGCGTGGAAGGAATAAGAAGGCACAGCAAGGGGGATATGCCGGAGGTCGCGTAGCTTTTGGGTATTCAGCCAAGCGAGGCACAAAAGTGATGGAGATTAACCGAGTGGAGGCGTCAGCCATTAGGCGGCTGTTTGAACTGAGAGAGCGGTATTCGGATTGGACATTGGCAGAGTTAGCGAGACGCTTGAACGCTGAGGGCTTCACCACCCAGCAAGGTAAACGGTTCACGAAGGTTCAGGTCAAGCGAATCCTTGATCGTAAAGAGTTTTACGGCGGGATATACCGTTACGGAAACGTGGAGGCTGTCGGTGTCCATCTAGCGATTCTGGAAATGGAGAACAGTAGCATTTCTCATTGATTTAAGAGCATAAGGAGTGGCTAACACAGAAGTTGATTTATGAGTCGATGAAATAAAGAGTCGTGTGAAGCCATGAGGGAGAAACAGGATTTTGCTAACGTATCTTTGCGGCCCGTCCGCTCGAACTGAGGATGCAGACCTGTTTCTTTACTCTTGATTTCTCCGGTTGACTTCAAGGAGTGGACAATCATAATAAAGCCGGATCAGTTAGTATATGTAGGCGTTGACCTGCATAAACAGCACCACACAGCCGTCATTTTGGATTGTTGGAATCATAGGCTAGGAGAAATTAAGTTCGATAACAAGCCTAAGGCCTTTCCGCTACTTGAAAAAGAAGTAAAGAAGCATACCCCGAAGGGAATGTCTGTGGTTTACGGGTTAGAGGATGTAGGCGGTTACGGTAGAGCACTAGCAGTCTACTTAACAGAAAAGGGCTGCTTCGTGAAGGAAGTTAATGCGAAACTGGCGAACAATAGACGTAAGAGTCACGTAACCATACAGAAGTCAGACTCCTGGGATGCAGAATGTGTAGCTAAGGTCTTACGGGATGAACTGCACAATCTACCGGATGCCAAGCCGATTGATCTGTACTGGGCCATTAGCCAGCTAGTAACCCAGCGTAATTGGCAGTCTAAGAATTTGACTGATGGGGTCAAGCGGCTACATCAGCAGCTAGGCTATCACTATCCAAGTTACAAAAAGTTCTTCTCAGAAATTGTTGGGAAAACCGCCTTAGCCTTCTGGCATAAGTACCCTTCCCCGACTCATCTGTCAGGTATGAAGGTGGAGGAGTTGGCCGTGTATCTCCGAAAGCTGAGTAATAACGGTTTATCCACCAAAAAAGCAGAGCAAATCCTGTCTCTTATCGCAGAAGACGGCGACACAACTCGTGATTTCCAAGATAAGCGGGATTTCATTGTCAAAGGCCTTGTGCGAAACATCCGCTTTTACAAACGGGAAATGAGGCGGGGTGAAGGAGAGATCAGGAGGCTGATGGATCAGTTAGGTTTCCAACTGGAAAGCATGACAGGCATTGACCTCGTCACGGCAGCGGAGCTGGTAGCAGAGATTGGTAATATCTATCGCTTTGCTATGCCCGATAAGCTGGCCCGATTCGCCGGAATCGCTCCGGTAATCGTTGGCTCAGGAAACAAGGTCAGAAACTACAAGAGTAAGCTGGGGAACAGAGTATTACACGACATCATTAAATCGCTTGCGATCCGTCAGCTTCTGGTTACACGTACTACAAAAGTACCCCGGAACCCTACTTCCACTGGTACTATGAGCAAAAGTTAGCCGCAGGAAAAACCAAGCAGCAAGCCATTGTGTGCATTATGCGGAAGCTAGTGAATGTTATCTACTACTTGATGAAAACCCAAGCAACGTACGTAATCCCAGAAGTATCCATAGCACAAGCAGGATGATATAATCTTGAGGGGCGGCGATTGGAAATCAGTTACCGTCCTTATTAATTAGAGTAGTCGCTTTATAAACTAGGATACGATGAAGGGCAGATTGATAATCCGCTGACGTTGAATTTGTATACGTATGTTCATAATAATCCGTTGATTTATAGTGATCCATCAGGAAATTATTGCGTTTCTGCTAATGGAAATAATACAAATGCTGGGGGTTGTTCAAGTACTCCGCAAAAATATGAAATGTCTGATGTAATGTTAGAAGGTATGCCATATATAAATAATGGAGTTCTGCGTGGTTATTATCGAGCTGATGCCTCCATAATATGGTTATCAAATGATGAAACAAGTAAACAGACATTTTGGCAGTTTATGACCAAATCGCAATATCAAGAATACGTAGAAGCAGTACCTTTGGGAAATATGATTGTGATGGGAGGATTTAGTAGCTTAATGTCAGTCGCCACGGCACCCTTATACGCTTCAAAGCCTGAAGCGAGTAAGGGGACTGTGAATCTAAAACTTCCTGAAATTAAAGTTGACAACAAGCAATTAGGAAAAAAATATGGAGAACATAAGGTTGATTATCCGGGAATGACTCATCTAGAATATAAAAATTATATTAATAACCTATATATGAATCCAGATAGAGTTGTTTATGATAAAAATTATAATGAGTATTATTTTTTGAAAGGAAAGGATCTGTTGAGATTAAAAGAAAATGGAGATTTTATCAGTCTTTATCCTGGTGCAGATTCAACAAGAGTGATTAGGGCAATTAAAGAAGCGAATGGCGGGAGGTGAAAAAGTGAGTGCTAATATTAATTTAATTATATTTACAAAAAAAATGATAGATCTAAATTGGCTCCTTAGTATCATACAGCAAAAAGGATTTAATGCTTCTATCAACGAGATTGAATCTGTGGAAAATTGGGACTTCGACGATATGCAAATTCATTTTTGTGAAATCGAAACTAAAGAAATTACTGTGCTTCTTGAAAAAGGGAGGATTATTACTATAAATGGTATTATTAGTAATAATAATTTTGCATTAATTTTAAATAAAACAGGAAATATTTATGAGACAAGTGTTTCTCTAGCCACAAAGAATTATTCATATTTAGATAGCGATACGATCGATGAATTCACCCGACCCTTTTATGATGAAGTGTCGGAAGTGTTGTTATTTTCTGAGATGGTAAATAATTTAATTGTTTCAGCATTGGGTGTTGAGGTAATAGTGGAATATAATGACGATGTGCATGAACTCTGTCTCAATAGTCATAATGTGGTGCGATGGGTTTTTGGATTTGATAAGAAAATAAGCAATCATAGTCTTAAGGGCTACAGGCAGGTGGCCCCTCATATTTGGGATAAAGTTACTTGATGCTTGAATTTTTTGACTATTTCATGTGCGAAATTGCTATAAGGTAACGCTCGTTATTTAGATAGGGTTAGTGTGCTTATTCATTTATTAATCGTCGTTTAAAACCTAGTGTGCAAAATATAACCCGATAATTTATTTATTGACCGCATGGAAAATGAACTCCCATGTGGTTTCTTTTAAGTTAACAAGTTACTTAACAAATACTGAATTTATTAAACTGAATCGGTTCGTTCTATTGAGTACAACTATTGTATAAATTAATAATCTATTCCCTGATCAAAATTTACTTGCATGAAAGTACAAGTGTTACGCAATTGTCAGCGATGGGATGGGGAAAGGGTTGGCATCTCCACAAGTATGCTGATGATAGTGCAGGTCGAATAAGAAATCAAGGAACTGATAGTAGGGATTGGTAGTAATAAAACGTAATAAAACCCGAGCAGCAAGTTGTTGATGCATCATGCAAAAGCTAGTCAATGTTATTTACTACATGATGGAAATCCAAGCGTATACTTATTTCCAAAATTACTCAAATACAAGCAGGATGAAATAATCTGAATGGGTGACTATTGAAGATCAGTAACCTTCTTTTTAATTAGAATAGTCGCTTTATAAACTTGGATACGGTTGAGGGGCAGATTGATAATCCGCTGACGCTGAATTTGTATACGTATGTGCATAATAATCCGTTAACTCATGTCGATCCAACAGGACACTATACTGAGAACCAAGTGGATTTGATGCTTACAACAGCTCGAATTGCTGGGAGTAAATCACAACTCTATTGGGATATTCGTAGCGGTCTTGGTTCATTAAAACCTATTCAATATTTAGGGGAAAAGGGCAGAAACCTATAGCTGTATCTCTTTAATATGGCTACATCAGCTGAAAGCAGCAATGAGCAGATAGCATCGGCAAAGAATCAATTAATGAGAGATTATGGCGAAGTTCAATCTTTGAACGATGCTTTTCTTGGCACTATTTTAAGCATTTATGGCGGTGGAGGTAAAGCTAATGTTTTAAAAACTCAAGTGCTTTATTAAATAGGATTGGAGATTAATATGTACAAATTCTTTTGGAGGATTACTAAATATGACCCAACTAATCGTATAAAAGGGGTGTATAAAAATGAAGAATGGACATCAATAAGTGAAGTGGGAAAAGTATTTTCAGCTGAGAAATTTCTGTTAGAACATTATTTAGAAACTGAATCATTATATGTAACGGCTATAAATTTAATAATGAATGAGAATAACTTAAACACAATTCAAGTAGTAGATCTAGAAAAGTATTACTTTGACGTGGAGAAAGCTGAATTCCATTCCATCTACACTGACGAGATGAAAAGTGTTTATAACAGTGTGAAAAATGGCGATCATATCCCTGTGTATGAGTTGAAATTACTTTCTCAATTAATTTTAAGAGAAAAGATTTGGAGTGAATTTCAAAGTAGAGAGATGTTTGTTCACTTTGGTTTTGATTATTACATGTATATTGGGAGTGTGAAGGAATGTAATGATTCTTTAATAAAGATCAGTAGTTCAGGTTTATTTGTTGAGAGTTTTGAATCACCTTATTTGGAAGAATAGTAGAGCTCATCTATAAAGATTTCAATATTGATTTTGGCCCTCTCGATATAACTCGCTTTGTAAACGAGAGAATTACTGGAATATTTATAATAGAAGATACTTATCACTCTTGATTAATTAATACTAACTTAATTGTGAGAGCTTGGGGGCATGAAATCCCACAAGGCTTTCTTTTTAACACACCTAGTTCCGGGTAACCTGCCACCCGCAGGGCTGTTCGCAACGTGGGTATCCGAAATAAGGATGCGCCAAGTGAGTCGCCCTCCTTTATCCATCACAGGCTCACAGCGGCTTCATTCCTCCACACTTCACCTATCTGACGACTACAACGTTATGACCACATTCCCCTGTTTATGACCCTTTTCAACGTAAGCATGAGCCTGAGAAATCTGTTCGAAGGGGTAACATTGATCGATGACCGATTTCAATTCTCCAGCTTCTACAAGCTCTTTAAGAAGGAGCAAGTCGTCAAGATTTTCTTTGGCAAGCCCGCCTGCTACCGAAATATATTTGCCGTTTGGAGTTAATGCCTCTTTGCTGCTCGACTTTGAGCTTTTGCCGACAGCATCAAAGATAAGATCGTAGCGCGTCCCTTTTTTCGAAAAATCCTCTTGGGTATAGTCAATGACGTGATCTGCTCCGAGCGACCTCACCAGTTCAAAATTGCGGCTGCTGCATACAGCGGTAACAGTGGCTCCGAAGTGCTTAGCCAGCTGAATAGCGGAAGTACCCACGGCTCCAGAAGCACCAAAGATGAGCACGTTTTGACCACTGTGAATGTTTCCTTTTCGGAGAAAGTATAGAGCCGTCGTACCACCGAAGGCAATAGCTGCACTTTCCTCAAACGTCATGTTTTCCGGCTTTGCCGTGAGTACAGCATTTTCGGAGAGGGTTATATATTCTGCATGAGCACCAACCTGCATCCCGGTATAGGCAATTATGGAATCTTGAATTTGGTGACGTTCATACCGACAGCCTCGATTTTCCCGGATAATTCACTTCCCAGGATATCTTTTCTTGGTTTCGTGAGACCAAAGAGCAGCCTCATAACCAGCATCTTGCTGTTACGCAACACACAGTCACCAGAAGTTACGGTCGTTGCATGCACTTTAATCAATACCTGGTCGTCTTGAACAGTCGGTGTTTTGACTTCTTTAATCTGAATAACATCTGGTGTCCCGTATTTCGTACATATCGCAGCTTTCATAGGCTATTTCCCTTCTTCCTCAAGTGATGTTGCTTGGCTACTGTCAGTTCCTTGTGGATGAAAAGAAAAAATCTCTTCCAGCGGGAGCTCAAACACTTGAGCAATCAGAAACGCCAGTTCGAGCGAAGGGGAGTACTTCTCCTTTTCAATAGCAACGATAGTTTGTCTTGTCACGCCGACCCGATCGGCCAATTGCTGCTGGGTCATCTCATGTTTCATAAATCGTAATTGTCGTATGTTATTCTTGACCAAGTTCTTCTTCATTTCAAAATCCTCTCTGATAATAGAAGATGTAGGACAGGTTCAAGACTAGGCCGGAGAGAAAGAAGTCTATTGCCAGGGTATTAAACATGACTGAGAGGGGGTAATGAATCGCTAGTGCACCCATTGCGACGAAAAAACCAAAGGAAAACATAAAGCAAAAGTTTCTGACCGCTTTCAGCTCAATCATTCGATCACGTTCATCGGCAAAGGAAGGTTCTGCTTCTCGTGTAGCTAACCTGTTCAAAATATTGAAAACAATCAGGATCACCATCTTCGCTAAAACCTCGATTATGATCCATTTCAGGAAGAAGACTCCCCAAAGCTGTGGCAGAGATTCTACTCCTGCGGAACCCGCCCCCTGGATATCGATAAAAAGATAAAGGAAAACAAGAAGGGAGGTGAGGATGGAAACGATTGCTTTTTTGGAGTGATACGTCATGAGGCATCTCCTTTATGTATGTTTTATTTTACATGATGTAAAAAATTATATACATACAATATAGTTAACTTCACTTCGTGTCAAATATTTTTTACATTGGAGTGTAGTGCTTTGTTTAATTCCTATAAAGGACGCAATAAAAACACAACGTAATTGTAATCACCCGCAAATGCGTCGAAAGGCTTAACTTTACTCTATAGGGCGTTGTAATAATTGGAAAGGCTCAGATTGTTGAGAAAGTAGTTGCTTTGAGAAAACCCATAATTAAACTCTTGATTTATGGATCTATCTCGAAATCAGTACTTGCTTCTTATTCCATCTGGTAACGGACCCCAGAGACGTTATCTCCTTACAATCAACCGTAAGCAGAAAATAACGGACTCCAGAGACGTTATGAGCAGAAATTCTGTGTAAAATCCACGGTTTGGGAGGAAATAGCGGCACCTGAGTCCGTTACAAATTCCAGAAGCTGCTTGATGTGCAAATAACGACAATAGGGTCCGTTAGCCCCCATGCATGAGTTTCAACCTTTTGAAGCAGTGGTATTGGGAAGCACTGATAAGATGTAAGGAAGCATTTAACGGTATTTTTCCCGCTACGAAAGCCCCTCTGAAGCTTCGAACCTGGGCTCAGCCAATTATTCCAGTGATGTGTGGACTTGTGATCGCTGTTGTTCCCCAATTTCTCATCCGTTAAACCGCTTCTATTGACTGAACTTAAGAAAAAAAAGCCCCCTCCGCCAGCAGGCAAAGGGGGCATGAATATGCTACATTTTCTTAAATGCTGGCTGCAATCCAGCAACAGCAGCCTGATGTGCAGAACCAGCTGCTACAGGATTTGCACTTTCCGCTGCGGCAGCACCGACCTGAAGCTGATACATGCGGAAGTATCTTCCGCCGAGCGCCATCAATTCATCATGGTTGCCGCGTTCTACGATCTCCCCGCGGTGCAGCACCAGAATCTGGTCTGCGGAGCGGATTGTCGAGAGACGGTGGGCAATGATGAAGGTGGTACGACCTTTCTTCAGCACCTCCAGCGCTTCCTGGATAATGCTCTCCGTCTCGGTATCGATGTTGGAGGTTGCCTCATCCAGAATCAGAATCGCCGGATCGAAGGAGAGAGCCCGTGCAAAGGAAATTAGCTGACGTTGTCCGGCTGACAACGTACTGCCTTTTTCCACTACCGGTTCGTCGAAACCCTGCGGAAGATGGGCCAGCAGTTTATCTGCGCCTACCTCACGCAAAGCCCGTTCCACACGCTCACGCGAGATGCGTTCATCCCCAAGACTAACGTTGGAAGCAATGGTACCGGTGAACAGGTAAGGGTCTTGTAGAACGATCCCCATATGGTTACGGATCCACTGCTTCGGAAGGCTCGTGACCTCCTGTCCGTCAATCGTGATAGAACCTTTCTGCGGATCGTAGAATCGGAACAGCAGGTTAATGATCGAGCTTTTGCCTGAACCTGTATGTCCCACCAGGGCGACAGTCTCACCCGGACGAGCCTCGAAAGAAATATCGCGCAGGACAAAGTCTTTTTTGTAGGCGAAGGATACATTCTTGAAAGCCACATTGCCTTTATAGCGAGGCATGGTGCCGTCGGTCACAGCTTCGCCCGGTTCATCCATCAGTGTGAACACACGACCTGCGGAGACCATGGAGCTGTCAAGGTTCGCCAACTGGTTGACCATACCTGTGATCGGCTGGAACATCCGGCCCAGTACATCGACGAAGGCATACAGCACACCGAGCGAGACGAATGTTGAGCCGTCCAGACTGCCAAAGCCAAAGTACCAGAGGACAAGGACAAAGGACAGGCTGCGGATCGAGTTAACCAGATTGTGCGAGGTCAGCGCATTGAGATTAAGCATTTTGTTCTGATATTTCAGGTAATCGTCATTTAGTTTCTCAAACTCTTCGCTGCGCTCTTTCTGACGGCGGAAAATCCGGATGATCGACATCCCCTGAATGGATTCGTTGATAATGGCGTTGATCTCACTCAGACGGGAGCGGATGATCGTGTTGTACTTGGTCGCCACCTTCCGGTAGATAACAATCCAAAGGATTAGTGCCGGAATAATGAAGAGACTGACCAATCCAAGGCGGACATCCAGCAGGAACAGTGCGATATAGACACCAATAATATTAATTACTCCGGTGCTGAAGTTGGATAAGACGGCGATGAACAGGTCCTTGATGGCTTCCGTATCATTCGTGACCCGGGAAACGACTTTACCCGCAGGCAGGTTGTCAAAAAAGTGAACCGGAAGGCGCTGGATATGCGCATAGACATCGGTCCGCAGCTTGCGGATGACCTGATTGGCTGACGATTGCAGCCAGTAGGTTTTCCCAAATTCCGCAAAGATGGAGATTACAAGGAACAGGGCATAGAGCCCTACCAGCTCATAGATGCCTGGCAGCTCGGGCTTGTAGAAGGCGAACAGCTCATCCACAGAAAGCTTCACTGCCGGATAGGTGACCTCATTCCCGCCGCGAACGATATGAAGCTCTCCGTCACGGAAGGTGCGTTCACCATCGGGCTGATCTACAGCACTGTTGATAAAATAGAAGCTGCGCCCAGCCTGCAACAGGCGGATTTCCTGGCCTTTGGCTTCACCCGGCTGGAAGCGGTCGGCGCGTTTGTAATACTCATTATTATAGACCGCGGCTTCCTCTGAAGATGCGGTTTTGAAATAAGGCTTCTCAATCGCCAGCATATGGTTGTCGATCATGCTCTTGGCGATGAAGGGACCGGCAAGCTCAGCTGCAACGCCGATGGACAGCAGCAGCAAGGCTGCGATAAATGTTTTTTTAGCGGTTAATGCATATTGGAGCAGGCGTTTGCCTGTACTTTGTGTCAACGGTGACACCTCCTGTTAGTTGGTCTGTAGCTCAGGCTGTTTAGTTGGACAGGTTATTCTCGATCTGCTGCCTGTCATATTGTTCACGGTACCAGCCGTTTAATTCAAGCAGTTCTTCGTGTGTTCCCCGCTCTGTAATATGTCCGTTGTCCAGCACGACAATCTGATCGGCGTGTTCGACGGCGGAGAGACGGTGGGTAGAGATCAGCGTTGTTTTGCCGGCACGCTCCTGCCGGATGTTCTCAATGATCTGTGCTTCTGTTCGTGCATCTACGGCGGACAGCGCATCGTCCAAGATTAGAATTTCCGGATTGGCGATAAATGCCCGGGACAGCGAGACACGCTGCTTTTGTCCTCCGGAGAGGGATACCCCGCGTTCGCCGACTAGCGTATCCAGTCCGTCGGACAAGGTGCCGAGGTCATTCTGGAATGCAGCCGCAGTAATGGCGTCCATAATCTTGTCATCACCGGCATTCTCCAGTCCGAACTGGATATTCTGCCGCACACTTTTGGAGAACAGGATTTGTTCCTGCGGAACATAGCCCATCCAGCTGTGCAACTGGTCTAAGGTAATCTTCTGGATCGGCACACCGGAGATCAGAATGTCTCCGCTACCGGTCGGATATTCATGCAGAAGCTGCTTCAGCAGTGTGGATTTACCGCTACCGGTTCGCCCTACAACGCCTAGCGTCTGTCCGCGTTCAAGGGACAGGTTGATTCCGATCAGATTATCAATGGTGGATGAAGGATAACGGAAGGTCACATTTTTCAATTCAATGCCGTTAGGTCCGGCTGCAACATCTACAGGGTTCGGAAGATCGGTTACGTCTGGCTGGGTTCCCGTGGTTTCGTCAATACGTTCCAGCGAGGCGCCGCCGCGTTGCATAATGTTGATCAATTCGCCAATGGCGAACATCGGCCAGACAATCATCCCGAGGTACATATTGAAGGAGATCAGATCGCCGAGCGTGATCTGGTTGCGGAAGACTAAGTAGATACCATAGGTGAGTCCAATAATATAACTCAAGCCTACACAGAAACGGATGGTTGGCTCAAAGAAGGCATCGACCCGGGCTACAGCCATATTTTTGCGGTATACATCTTCCGTGATGTCAGCAAAGCGCTTCTCATCAAGGCGTTCCTGTACATAAGCACGAATCACACGCACGCCGGAGACGGATTCCAAAACCTGGTCATTCATATCACCAAAAGCATCCTGGGCCAGACTGTACCGGTCATGTATGGCTTTACCATAGAAGACCATTGCTATTGCAATGAGTGGCAGGGGTAGTACGGCAGCCAGTGTAAGCTTCCAACTGACCAGAAATCCCATCGCCAGCAGGACGACGGTAAGATATACCGTGGAATCTACAAGGGTCAGCATGCCGAATCCTACAGTAGCGGAGACTGCACGGATGTCATTGGTTGCCCGGGCCATAAGATCGCCGGTACGGTTGCGTTCGAAGAACGAAGGGGTCATGGTCATCAGGTGATTCATGAACCGGGAACGCAGCAGACGCTCTACAAGGTTAGAGCCGCCGAATAATTTGTGCATCCATATGTACGTGATCCAGTAGATAAATAGCAGCAAAGCCACGATCAGACCAATGTACTTGATCAGGGAGCTCGCCGTGACGGAGCCGCGGACGATTTCGTCAATGGCATTGCCGAGCAGGCGAGGTGGCAATAGTTCCAGCACACCTACTGCGATCAGCAAGAAAAGGCCGAGCGAATAGCGCCTTTTTTCCCGGCGGAAGAACCATCCGAGATTTTTAAGAACAGAGAACAAGGTAAATCCCTTCCTTTCAGGTTGTAATTAAGTCGGCAATTGGGATACAGCGGATAGTGGAAAATCTCCAACAAAAAAGGCATATCATCCGAAAACGGACGATATACCTGTGTAATTAGAGGCTATCATGCGCACGGTGCAAAGCAGCACCTGGCATGGGAAGATTTTCGTTACCTTAAGACATGCGGTATGTATGATCCGCAAAGCTTCAGGAGAGTTCCACCATTTGGGCTGCTTCGGTATTCGATTGTGTATGGTTGCCGACAATTGTAAAGTAATGGTCCTGTACTGTGATAAACACCGCTCTCACCCTTTCGTTCATTTTTTGGTAATAACTTGAAGAATATTCGTTATGTTCAGAGTTTATCATTCGCTTCAAGACGTTGTCAAACAAATTTTTTTAGCTTTTGTTTAAAAAGCAGTTTGGAATCTTTGATTTTTTTCAGTATGATTAAGGTTACACAAAGGAGTTGAGAGAGATGAGTATGGCAATTAGCCAAGCTGCTGCAGCATGGTTCAAGCGAGAACTGGCACTTAATAACGGAGACTCTATTCGTTTATTTCCCCGGTATAGCTCGGGCGGCGGACTCCATCCTGGATTCTCGCTGGGGCTCGCCACCGAGGCCGCTGTAACGCCGGGTGACCGGATTGAGCAGGAGGGCATTGTGTTCTTTATGGAGGAGCAGGATTTGTGGTATATGGAGGGGTATGACCTCGCCATTGAATATCATGAGGCTGAGGACGATATCGAATACATTTATAAAGCAAAGACCGCGTCCGCTGAGCTTCAGAAGTAGCAAGTGCTTATATTTTCAAAAAGCCCCTGCCGAGGCAGGGGCTTTTCATATGGAATATGGAGATCAGTCCGGGAAGTTACCCTGGATCAATGGGAGCTGCGGAAGGAATCTTCCTCCATTGCAAAATCAAAATCGTCAATATCGAACACCTGAACCGGGACGCCGCCTTCGATAATGCGCTGGATCAGCTCGAATTGGTCTGTTAGAATAGGCACGTTCTCCCGCTGGGAGGAGAGAAGCAGCTCAGTCTCAATCGGATCGAACATCTCACCGTACGGAGCGGTATCCATACTGTTGATGATGGTAATTTGCGCTTGCTCGCCCAGAAGAATCCCGGAGCTTTTGGCCCAAGGCACAGCGAGACAGCGATTGATTTTCTTGGCATTAAGCGGTTCTTCAAAATATGCGATCAGCTCGCCGATCTTGCTCTTGACATGCTTGTCGTCATCTGCACGGTTCATCAGCGGCTCATCGCTGTCCCGCAGTTCATATAATTCCATCACCGAGGTGTAGGGAACTATGTATTCCACAGGGCTTCCCGGCACTAAAAGTTGACCGTAAATCGCCATCATGACGGCTTCCGTCACAAATTGTCTTGACATCATTATCCTCCTGAAGTTCGGGTGCTGCTTATCCTACTAATGGACATAGCCTTATAAAAACATTGTGGAGAGCAAAAGTCAACATCACCATGCACACACCAGCTAGAAAGAAAGGACACCCTAACCTGTGAAGTACTGGAAATCTTATTATACCTTTGTACGTCCATATATGAAATGGATCATTATCACCCTGATCATAGGGATGATCAAATTCAGCATTCCGCTGACACTTCCTATTATTCTAAAATACGTCGTGGACGACCTTTTGATGAATCCGGCGATGACCGTTAACGAACGAGTTTCGCAATTAATGATGATCCTGGGCGGTGCCTTTGTGTTATTCGTTATCGTTCGCGGGCCGGTGGAATATTACCGTCAGTATTTTGCCCAGCTCATTACCAGTAAAGTGCTGTTCGATATGCGTAACAAGCTATACGCTCATTTGCAGCGCTTATCACTACGTTACTATCAGAATACCAAAGTAGGCGAGGCCATTTCCAGATTTATCAATGATGTGGAGCAGACGAAGAATCTGGTAGAGGTTGGCATGATGAATGTCTGGCTGGATATGTTCACGCTGGTCTTCGCTCTGGCGTTCATGTTCTACCTGAATCCGGTGCTGGCTCTGGTCTCCATTGCAATACTGCCTCTGTACGGTATTGCAGTGAACACGCTGTATAAGCGGCTTAAGATCCTGACCAAAGATCGCTCGCAGGCGCTGGCCGGTATTCAGGGCTATTTGCACGAGCGCATTCAAGGGATCTCTGTGATCCGCAGCTTTACGATGGAGCGTGTTGACCAGAAGAAATTCGAAGGCATCAATGCCAATTTTCTGAACAAGGCGATGGCCCAGACGCGCTGGAATGCGTTCACTTTTGCCATCATCAATACCTTGACGGATATCGCCCCATTGCTTGTGATCGGGTACGGAGGTTATCAAGTTATACAGGGGAATCTGACCCTTGGGACCTTTGTAGCTTTCTTCGGTTATCTGGATCGGATGTATGCGCCGCTTCGGCGCCTGATTAACTCTTCTACGGTTCTGACTCAGGCCTCGGCCTCATTAGAGCGGGTGCTGGAGCTGCTTGAGGAGCCCTATGATATCGTCGATGAGCCGGGAGCCAGAAATTTGAGTGGAGGGTCGGGCGCGATCGACTTCCGTCATGTGTGGTTCAAGTACAGCCCGGAAGGCGATTGGGTATTAAAAGATATTGATCTATCCATTCAGCCGGGACAAACGGTGGCCTTTGTTGGCATGAGTGGTGGGGGCAAATCATCGCTGATCAGCCTGATTCCGCGCTTCTATGATGTAACTGAGGGTAGTCTATGCGTAGACGATCAAGATATTCGGAGCTTAACGCAGGAGAGTCTGCGCGGAGCTGTCGGGATGGTCCTTCAAGACAACTTCCTGTTCAGCGGTTCGGTGCGTGAAAATATTCTATTCGGGAATCCGCAGGCACCTGAAGAGAGCATCATCGCGGCGGCGCAGGCAGCCAATGCCCATGATTTCATCATGCAACTGCCGCAAGGTTATGACACAGAAGTGGGCGAGCGGGGCGTGAAGCTGTCCGGCGGACAAAAGCAGCGGATTGCGATTGCCCGTGTTTTCCTCAAAAATCCTAAGGTGCTTATTCTGGATGAAGCCACCTCAGCACTGGACCTCGAGTCAGAGCATCTGATTCAGCAGTCACTTCAGTCGCTGGCTTCGGAGCGGACGACCCTGATTGTTGCTCACCGGCTGTCTACGATTACCCATGCCGATCAGATTGTCGTGCTGGAGAATGGATCGATTACAGAACGGGGCACACATGAACAGCTGATGGCATTGGATGGAAGCTATGCCCGGCTCTTTAACGTACAGCGATTGGACGTTTAATTTAGACAGCATATCCACTGGCTGGATTGCATAGAAGAGAGCAGCGGTGATCTCGGGAGAGACGCCGCTTTTTTCATTTGCTTGATTTATAAGATGCACATAAGAAAATAACAAAAAGCGAGAAGGAACGAAGGAGGAAAGGTTGGAACTGTAGGAGCGAACGCGTTCGCCTTTGTCACCAGATTTCATCCGCTAAAAGCGGTTTAATCAAAGAAATCTGGGGACAACAGCGACCGGAAAGCGACCGGAAGTCCAACATTCACCGTAGTGACGACCGAGCCTTACGTTCATATCTTAAGTTCGTCTTTTTATAGCATCAGCAAAAGTTTTTTTGAGTCCTTGCGTCTTTTTGGGAGGGCTGCACGTCTAACTGGTGTATACGTTAAGAAAGGAAGTGAGCAGCATGAACGTTGAAGTACTGGCTGAGCGGGCAATCGCCGGCGATGAAGACAGCTTCACCACCCTGATCGAGGGCATGCAGGAGCGGATTTACAGAATGGCATTTTCTTATGTCAGGAACAAGGATGAGGCGCTGGAGATTGTCCAGGAGACAGTCTATAAAGCCTATATTTCCATTTATAAATTGCAGCAGCCGCAATATTTTACGACCTGGATTACCAGGATTGCCGTCAACTGCGCGCTGGATCATATCCGTAAATCCCAGAAAATCATCTACATGGAGAAAGAACCTGAAGGCAGCTATGTACCGGGGCAGAAGGAAGAAATCATTGACTTGCACGAAGCGCTGGACGGACTGGATGAAAAGTCGCGAATGGTAATCGTTATGAGGTATTTCGAAGACTTGCCGCTGAAAGAAATTGCGGAAATCCTGGAACAGCCCTTGAGTTCGGTCAAATCGGTCCTCTACAGAGGGTTGGAGAAATTAAAAGTCAATCTGGAGGAGAGTGAGCACCTTGGATAAGAAACTGGAAGTGATGCAGCAAGCATATAACGATATAGAGATTCCTCAAGAGCTGTCGGCCGCTGTCCATAAGGGGATTGAAAGAGGCAAGCAACATCGGCGCAAAAATAGCGTGGTACGGCGGAGCCTGAAATGGGGCGGTTCAGCAGCGGCGGCGGTGCTGATTTCTTTTACTATAAGTGTGAATACGATGCCTGCATTCGCAGGAAGTCTGGAGCAAGTGCCTGTACTGGGCAAGCTGGTAGAGGTGTTGCAGTTTACCCACGGAAGCGCTGGTGGCGGCACGATCCAAGATGGGGTCGATGTGGACTTTATTGCTTTGAAGACACAGGGCGAGCGTGATCAGTTAATCTTGAATTTTGCCAACCCTGATGAAGATCAGACACTGGCGAGTTCGTATAACGTGAAGTTCACGGAGTATCCATACACCATGACCCTATCCATTGGCGGAGTGAGAAAATTCTCAGCTTCCAAAGACTTGGAGATTCTGAAGGAGAGTCGTTATGTAGAGGATGCCTATCCGCTCATCACGCTCGATGACTCCGCTATTCGGTTTAGTGTAACTTTCAAAGAGCCGGTTGCCTATGAGGTCAAAGAGTACAAAGATCCTGCACAAGTGGTGATTACATTGAAGAAGGGAGCAGGCGTTCAAGAGCAACCTGTGTATTCGCTGCGGACACCTTCCCAGCCCGCTGGGGAGACGCTAGCTATTGCTGAAGAAATGCTGTTCGGGGTAGAGGGATTACGTATGCTGAAGGACCAGAAGGGCTTATTCCTCGTGGAAGCAGGGTATTATCCGACGGAGAAAGCGGCGCAGGAAGCCATGAAGAAGATTCAGGCAGAGCATGGCTATGCAGAACCGTTGGTTGTGGAGAAAAGAATGGCAGGCGAGCTTCCGCAATCGATTACTGCTGATGAGTAACACCACGTGGCTGAGTAAATCGCGTTGCTCAGTAACACCATGTTGCTCAGCTAATCTGGGCAATACCAGCTTAAGCTGGCAAATGCATTTGCAAAGTTACCGAGACACTGCAGAAAGAGTCCATATCTAGATATAAGTTCCGAAAAGATGCGCAAACATATAATTTCACGAGTTTGGAATGAAGATGTAGCACGAAGCTGCTAAACACAAAACAAAAGAAATTACACAAAATATGAATTGAAGGTCTACATGAGCCTTTGATTCATATTTTTTTATCTCTATAGACTGAATAAGCATAACTAAACTCAAGTTTAAAGTTATTAAACCCAGGAAATACCTTTCAAATGGATTAATAAAAATACAGACGGTAAATACGATTATTCCCAAAGAAAAAAAGTACCTTATCAATTTCAAATTCCTTTTTGTCAATAAACTCAACGCACACCCCTCCGTTTAGCCTATTTCGAATCATAGAATAACCAAAGAAAGTAGCAAAGCGAAAAGGAACGAACGAGAAAGGAATGGAAGTATAGGAGTGGAACTATAGGTGTCGAACTGCAGGAGCGAAAGCGATCTCCTGAAAGCTTTCCGGAGGAAAGCTCGCAGCGAAAGCATAGGCTGTCCCCAAATTTCAAGCGCTTTCCATCGTATATGGCTTGATTTAATGTAAAATAGTCATCGAGAGGTTTTCTTTCTTCGTGCTGCCGGAAATTCCAGAATGCCTTGCTTTTTGGTGGCTGACTAGGTTCCAATCGTGGTGCACAGCTTGTTTTACGCCACTTTATTTCCAAGGTGTAATTAACGGCATTTTTGTACCTTAAATAACTTGCAACTAAGAGAATGTTGGAATTAAGTGCAATATTGTACCTTAATTTCTCCATAATAGGCCCTTTAGCTTACTTTTTTTAAAAATAAGGTACAATAATGCTCTTATTTTACTTATTTACCCTTAATTGACGAAAATAAGGTACAATAATGCACTTATTTTCCTGTATACCTCTACTCTACGAAAATGAGGTATAATAACGCACTCATTTTCCCTGTAAATCTCTACTCAACCAATATAAGGTGCAAAATGCTATAAGCAGAGGAGGGAGAATCATTTTCATGGCTAAGAGTGGTACAGGGGATGGGGAATTGGTTACTTAAAGCCCTAACTTCATCTCCCTCTGTATTGAGTTTTTTCTTGCAAATGCTCGCACATCCGCAGGATATTTCTCGGCTGAATAGCGACGGATCCCTCGGTATAATCTTCAGTATGGTCTTCAGTATGGTCTCAGTATAGTCGTCGGTATAGTGTTCAGTATGGTCTTTTTCATGGCCTCTGTACAGTTCTTTGTTTGATCCTCTATTTTATCCTCAGCTTGCTCTTTTTTTGAATCTTAATATCACTTAATCATACAGATCATTTCTAACCAACCGATAAAAGTCCGCTCTCTATAAAGCTTTTGCCAATAAACGCAAAAAACTGCTTCAACTACTGAAGCGGTTTTTTGTGCGTTCATGAAGAGCAGGTGAAATAAACGAATTTAAAAGCCGTCAAATGGACGAATTCCCTCTCGTTCCGTATAACTACATTTTTCCGATCAGCAGCGATAGAATCCCCGCGGCGATCAGCGGGCCGACCGGCACGCCCTTGAAGAAGGCCACACCGATAACTGTTCCGATCAGGAGACCGGCGACAACGGTGGGCTGGTTGCCCATCAGGATAGCGCCGCGTCCGCCAAGATAGGCCACAAGAATGCCGATGCCGATCGCAGCGAGCGATTTCCAGTGCAGGAAGGACTGGCCGACCGTCTGCAGAGAGATTTTGCCGCTGGCCAGCGGGGTCATGACGCCGATCGTCAGGATGATAATCCCGATGGTGAGTCCGTATTTCTCCAGCCAGGGGAAGGCTTGATGCAGCCCTAGTACCCTTATTAGCAGCAGAACGACCATCGCGATAGTGACAGGCGAATTGTTGCTGACAATACCCAGTGCGGCCAGTCCCAGCAGCAGCAAAGAAGTCATGTCCATCCGTGCTTCAACTCCTTGTCTGATTACCTTGACTTCGAGAGGATGTGATCCACAATCAGTTTGCCATGTCCCCGTCCAGTCTCAATGAAGACCTCATTAGCATTGCGACCGGAAGCGATCACTCCTGCTACGTAGATCCCTGGCACCGTTGACTCCATGGTAACAGGGTCGTATACAGGTTTATCCAGATCGTCATTCATAGCTGCACCTGCGGAAGAGAGCAGGGCCCGGCTTGGCTTGAAGCCAGTTAGCGCCAGGACAAAATCATTGTCGATGACGTTAGTCTCGCCATTATGACTTGTAATCAATACTGAATCCGGCTTAATTTCTGTAACACGGGACTGAAGATGCAGCCGGATCTTTCCTTTTTGCACCATGCCTTCGAAGATCGGCCGTACCCATGACTTAATATTGTCCGAAATGCTGTCTCCGCGATAGACCATATCTACAGAGGCACCCACACGCATCAGCTCCAGCGCAGCATCTACTGCCGAGTTACTGCCACCTATGACGGTAACCTTCATCCCTGTGTAAGGGTGTGCTTCCCCGAAGTAGTGAGTGACCTTTGGAAGCTCCTCGCCGGGAATACCAATCATATTAGGTTGGTCAAAATAACCGGTCGCAATCACAACATGACCCGCTTTATGACTGTGCTGCTCGCCGCGCATATTGGATGTATGTACGACAAAAGTTCCATCCTCGAGTGTTTCAATTGACAGCGCCTCTTCATAAGCGGCAATTTCCACACCATGCTGCTCAGCAGCGCGGCGGTAGTAGACAAGCGCTTCATGGCGATAAGGCTTGTCATTTGGAGAGGTGAATGGTACATCGCCAATTTCCAGAAGCTCTGCCGTGCTGAAGAACTGCATATTGGTGGGATACAAATAAATAGAATGGACAATGAAGTTCTTTTCAATAATGAGGCTGGACAGCCCCTGACGCTGGCATTCGATAGCTGTTGAAAGCCCGCAGGGCCCGGCCCCGATGATGATAACATCTTTCATGTTGCTGGTAACCTCCCGTGAAATCCTATCTTTTTATTCTGTATAACGGACCCGGCAAAAAGCCGGACCTCTAAATCCTACTCCAAATCCAAATTTTTTTCCATAAGGACGAAAAGTAAGCGCTTTTATATTGCTTGTAATGTTAGGATGGTGTATAATTAGATATATATCTAAAGTTATTTCAACTTTACCATCAAGATCTGGACGTCATAAGGAGTGTATCAAGTGCAGCTCGACAAAATCGTTAATTATCATAAGGCACTGGCCGACCCAACCCGCCTTCGCATGTTGCTCTTGTTATCTCAAGGAGAGATGCACGGACATGCGCTGGCTGAGAAGCTGAATCTATCCCAGCCAACGGTTACCCATCATGCCGCCAAATTGCGCGAAGCTGCGCTGATTAAGGAACGTCGTGACAAGAATACAGTCTTTTTCAAGTTAAATCCTGAGTTCATCAGAGAGAATGCGGAAGCATCTTTGGAGTTTATTTTTGCGAAAGGAGCCCGGGATATGGAAGAGCAGTCACCTGAGAACAGTCTCAAGGAGTCGGTGATTCGTAATTTCTTCGCCAAGGATGGCCGTCTGCGGCAAATTCCGGCCCAGTACAAGAAGAAGCTGATTGCCTTGCAGTACATTGTGGAGAAGCTGGAGCCTGGTGTGGTGTACACCGAGAAAGAGATCAATGAGTTCATCAAGCCGTTTCACGACGATTTTGCCACGATCCGCCGGGAGTTCATCATGCATCAGTTCATGTACCGGGAGAATGACAAGTACGAGCTGAATCCGCCGGAGATGTGGACACATTGGGAATATGTCAAATAAAAGGCTCCAAATGATAAGGTTATGTGAAACTTGGGCGTATAACGGTTTAAAGGATTGGGAATTGCATAAAATGGAATTGTAAGCGTTAACTAATATATGCATTGAAAGGAGACTTTCGGTATGATATTTAAACGCGCTAAAAAAGCATCCCCGACCATTGCTGTAACTCTGCCGCAGATCAAGCAGGCTGTGAGGCAGTTTGAAGCCGATATGCCGGACCCGATCAATCGCACTGTACTGATCAATGAAGATAAGAGTATTGATGTGGACCGTCTCAAACGTTATTTAGGCGGTGTTCCGGAGCAGAAATTCTTTATGTCTCGTGAGACCTTTGAAATCTTTGAGGAAAAAGACAAGCTAATTCCTTATTATTTGGACATGGTTCAGTCCGCTGTGGACAACTATATTAGCGATACCGGCAAGCTGCCGCTACTGGAGGATGCCTGGTTGCCCGAGGTGCACTACCGGCTTCTGTCAACTGAAAGGTATCTCAAGGAGACCCCGCCTTTTCCACTGTATATCACGGAAGAGGAAATGATGCTTACTCACAGACCGGAGCATTTCGAGTAACGGGGGTGACAGGGTGAGCAGGGGGTTAGAAAATAAAGACTGTCTCGGATGAAGGGAAACCAACACCCTTTTCCAAGACAGTCTTTTTGTTGATGTGTGAAATGTGGAAACGGGTAAGTGCAAGCTAGATAAAGAAGGGAAGCAGGAACAGGTCCCTGATACCGAAAAAAGGAATACGCCGATGGATAAACCGCCGTCTTGGAAAGAATCCGGGACGGAAGCCGAATTGTCTGTAAGTAGAGCCTTGTGCAGGCATTCCGTTTGCCTGATTCATGATTTCACCTGTCGGAATTGCCAGTGTAATATAATCCTGATCAACGTGAGCAATAAATCCGTCATGGGATTGACCGTCCGTCGTCACGATCCCAACATATTTATTCATACAGTTCCAGCTGATTTGTTGAATGTCTTGCGTTTCCATAAGATTACCCTCCCTAAGAAATACCCATCTGAATTTAAACTCCTGACACCAGTCTATGGACTGCAACCCAGAACGACCACGGTATTCGCCTATAGGATGATAATTAATACAGATGGGGTGAAATTTATGGAGAGAATAAAAGAAGCTGATCTAACCGCTTTGTTCGGTTGGACCAGCCTCTTGTGCAAATTATTTTAGCAGGAAAAATGCATTACCGTTGTATTAACGATGCTGTGCATACTGATTAGCATTGCTAATACCCCGGAGTATATTAAGAATCTCCTCAGAGAGCGGGGGACTCCCGGCGGCCGATACATTCTGCAATAACTGTTCCAGACTACTTGCGCCCGGAATGATCGTTGCTACAGAAGGGTGGGACAATGGATAACGCAGTGCCGTTTGGGTCAAATGAAGGCCATCGCCACTCTGCTGTGTCAGCTTGTCGTGGAGCGCGAGCAATGCCTCCCGGTCATAATCCAAATAGTTCTTCTCTGCTTTGACTCGGCCCCGCTCAGTCAGGATTCCCCCGGCCAGTGGCCCCCGGGCGATCAGACTGATATTATGCTGGGCTAGCAGCGGAAGAATCTCTTCCTCCGGACGCCGGTCCAAAATGCTGTATTGACTCATAACACTGACAATGTTAGAGCGTTTAACATATTCTCTGATCACATTGGGACGGATGGAAGAAATGCCATAGTAACGGATTAAGCCCTCCTGCTTCAGCTCCTCGAACGCCTCGATAGTTTCCTCAATAGGGTCCTCGATTGTCCCGCCGTGGAGCTGATACAGATCGATGTAGTCCGTCTGCAATCTCCGCAAACTGTCTTTGACTGCTGATTTGATATAGGCCTTGGAAGGGTCCCAATCCCAGCCTTCTTGACCTGGCCTTCTGCGGTTGCCCACCTTGGTGGCAATAACCACATCCTCGCGGCGGTGGCGAATGGCCTGGCCTATGATCTCCTCATTGCGGCCTGCATCGTACAGATCGGCGGTATCCAGGAAGTTGATACCCTTCTCCAGTGCTTCATGAATGAGATAGACGCCTTTGTCTTCCTCTGTTCCGAGCGACATGCAGCCGAGTCCAATTTCGCTAATGTATAGTTCTGATGTTCCCAAACGGTGTTTGTTCATCCTAGGTTTCCTTTCTGTAGACAGATTGACCTTTATTATATCGTCTTCAAGTCCAGTCGGACAAATCGGGAGGTGTGGGCTGCCGGTTCATGAGACCCTATTCTTTTCAGAAAAGGATCAGGCGTGATATAGTTTTAACTGTGAACCTGTAGACAGGTTACTTGTACGGGAACACGAAATCTAGCGAATTGGTGAACTTATGACAAAAATACAAGGCTTGCTGTTTGATCTTGATAATACTCTTATGGACCGTGATCATACGTTCCGCAGCTTCAGCACCCAGTTTGTACGCGATTTTCTAGGCCACTTATCTCCAGAGGAGATGGACAGGGTGGTCGAAGATATGATCATCAGGGATAATGACGGTTACAGGGACAAGGATGGTTTTTTTGCCGAGCTGAGCGAGATACTGCCTTGGAGGACACCGGTTTCTGCCGCCCATATTCGCACTTATTATGATGAAAGCTACAGTCACCATGGTGCGCTGATGAAGCATGCCCTGGATATTCTGGAGCATTGCCAGGCGCGCGGTTATGTGCTGGGACTAGTGACCAATGGGAAAAAGCATATCCAGGATGGTAAAATCGACAAGCTGAATCTGCGTAGCTTCTTCAAAACAATCGTGATTTCCGGAGAAGCTGGAATCAGTAAACCTGATCCAGCCATCTATCGGCTTGCGCTGGAACGTCTGGGAACAGAAGCCGATAAGACACTATTTATCGGGGATCATCCGGTTAATGATATTTGGGGTGCCGGTAAGGCGGGGATTGAAAGCATCTGGTTACGCCGCAATCATCCATGGGATGATGGGCTTGAAGGTGGTCCGTGGAAAACAATTGATGAGCTTTATGAACTGAAGCAGATTTTGTAAATTAATATTGCATTATAGGTTGACAATTAGTATAAAGTCCGTTTATGATAGCAACAGATTATTTCGGAAGGAGACGATGAATATGACAGCATATACAATGATTGTTTCGACGGTTGTAACTGTTGTAGATACGTGTCTTCCGGGAACAGCGGCTGTTCAGTAAGTCTGATTCAGCTTAGCGGGTAAGCTCTTTTAATGCTTATTAGAGCCGCCGGGAACCGTATCGGTTCCGGCGGCTTTTTTGCGTACAAATATACTATGCCTAACTCTTATAAGAGTGTGGTTTATTCTGTATTTGTAATTGTACAGCCAGACTCTGCGTGAGTGTGGAGGATTCTGTACCAGACGCCGCCGGAACCTTGGTTTCGGCGGTTTTTTATGTTCCCGGAAAACTCGCAGGATGATAAAAATATGGATACAGAAACTTAGGAGGCAATACATGAATATTGAACGATATGGTTGGAATGAAATCTGGATGAACAAATGGAACCAAGAATGGAATACACAAGAGGATGGAAGAAGCTATGTACCCGGGCGGATTGTGGGCGACTTTGGCAGCAAATACCGGGTCCTTGCGGAGTCCGGCGAGACTTGGGGGGAATTGGCCGGAAAGTTCAGGCATTCCCTTAACGAGAAGGGGGAGTTTCCAGCCGTTGGCGACTGGGTGGCGCTGGTTATGCAAGATGAGGGTGCCCATGCAGTCATCCATGGTGTTCTTCCCCGGCACAGCGTGATTTCACGCAATGTAGCTGGCAGCACCCAGGACGAGCAAATCGTCGCTTCTAATGTCAACACCTTGTTCCTGGTCAGCGCGTTGAACAACGATTTTAATGTCCGGCGGATGGAGCGGTATCTTATTATGGCCTGGAACAGTGGAGCCAACCCGGTAATCCTGCTGACCAAAGCAGATTTGTGTGAAAACGCGGAAGAGCAAATCGCCGATATGGAAAGGGCGGCTCCGGGCGTTCCCGTGTATGCCGTCAGTGCCTTGCTGGATCAGGGGCGTGAGAAGCTGCTTCCGTATATCGGCAGCGGTCAGACGGTTGCGCTTACCGGCTCGTCGGGCTGTGGTAAGTCGACGATGGTTAACTGGCTTAGCGGAAAGAATCTTCAATTGACGCAGGGTGTTCGCGAAGACGATAGTCGTGGCCGGCATACTACAACGCACCGGGAAATGTTCGTGCTGCCAGATGGCGGTATTATCGTCGATACGCCGGGGATGCGGGAGCTGAAGCTGTGGGAGGACGAAGGCGGACTTGATCTTGCTTTTGGGGATATCAGCGAATGGGCTGCGTCCTGCCGGTTCAGCAATTGTAGTCATGAGCGGGAAGAAGGCTGCGCCGTACTGGAAGCAGTCCAAAGCGGACAGCTGGATGAGAAGCGGCTGCTCAACTACCGCAAAACCCAGCGTGAGCTGCAATTCCAGAGTTCGAAGGAAGCCAAAGCGAAACGAAAGGTAGCCTCCGGGACAGGCTCCTCCAAAACAGGCCAGTCGCGCACCAGAGGCTACGGCTGGCGCAAAGAACTAGATGAATATTAAGTGATATGTGATTCTTAAGATCACTCTATCAAACGACAAAACCTCCCGGTTCCAGAAGGAACGGGAGGTTTTATCGTACCTATATATAAATAAAGGCCCGGTTAATGTGATTCCAGATCGTTGTTAAGTCTAGTGGTTCAAATCGTAACGGCAAATGTTATAACCGGACCTTTAGAACGATAACTTAGAACGAGGCTGCTACAGTTTTGGCAGATTCAAGGCCTTTTGCAATAATGTCAGCGGCTTGATCTGGAAGTTGACTGTGGCCTTCAACGATTACTTGAGTAATATCTTGGATACCCCAGAAGCCAAGGTTGTTAACGATGAAGTTAACAGCCATTTCAGCACCAGCAGCAGGACCTTCGGAATAAATGCCGCCTCTGGCATTCAACACAACTGCTTTTTTGCCACCCAGGAGGCCTTTAGGACCTTCAGCAGTGTATTGGAATGTCTTACCAGCTTGGTTCACGTAATCGATGTATGTGTGAAGTACAGCAGGCACAGTCATATTCCAAAGTGGGAAAGCGAACACGACTTTATCAGCTGCGATAAATTGATCCAGGTATTTGTTTACCAAAGCTGCACCAGCAGCTTCTTCAGGAGTAGCTTCATAGCCTTGGTTGGATTTGTAAACGCCAGTGATCAAAGTGTTATCGTAGTAAGGGAGCTGTTCAGCGAACAGGTCAAGTTCGGTAATCTCATCTTGCGGATTATTTTGCTTGTAGCTTTCCAGGAATTCGTTGTACAGCTGGACGCTGATCGATTGGTCAGCAGGGCGGTTATTTGCTTTGATGAATAGGACTTTAGTCATGATGATTGCTCCTCAAATGTATATTAGATACTTACTGAATATAATATAGCACTTGTAATTAAGTTTGTAAACTTTAGAATATAAAAAATATTTGTAGTGAATGAGCAGCGAATTCGTCTGAAGAGAATGCGTTTAGGAATATGTAGGAAGGGTATATAGGAGTACGAGGGTAAAAGGAAATGATTTCCTGAAAAGAATAGTGTCTGATAAGAAATGAATAAAAGGAGCGATTGGCATGTCCATTGACCGTTTTATTATTAAGAAATTGGACAGCTGTCACGAAGAACATACGCGTCTAAATCTGCTCAAGCTATTCAAGCTTCGTATCCAAAAGGCCGAGAAAATGGAAGAGAGAAACTACAAAACCAGCTAAACCGTTCTATCCAAAAGTTAAAAGGGCGGCGTTCGTTCGGGTGATAAACAGGGCATATTCCTTCGATCGAGAAGGTGTATGGCTCTTTGGGTTGTCTGGAGCATAAAAAAACTACCCCTCTATTAATAGAGGGATAGCGCCAATGAATCATTTTCACTGTAACTGTGCAATATAGCTTCAGAGCCTTTAATTTCGATACTGATCAGAGAATTCAAGCATTTCTGGAGGGCACGTTTGCCTTTTTGAATTTTGAGATCCAAGGTGTTGTTAAGTAACCGGAGCACTTTTTGAGTCGGCTGTTTATTTTCTGTTGTGAAATACACAGGTACAAGTTTGTTCTGAAATGTTATAACCATTCTCATTTGAAATCCACCTCGCTACAAGTATTTCATAGTAATGATAATACCGGGTGTTTCTTAATTTTACCTTAAAATTAGCTTATGATAACATAAAGATTACTAGATTTATTTCCATATGCCGTGTTTTTTGATTTAATTATGATCAGTGAAGTATTACAGGAAGGAATAATGATGTGAATGAAAAGGAAAGATTGATTCTGGCCCGGTTTCTGTTTCCAGAGCTGACCAGGAGTGTGGATATTGAAAAGTTGTTGAATAAAGCGGATGCAGGAGCACGACTATGTCGGCTGAAATACGCCGAAGCGGGTTTTACACGGGATGTTTGCCTGCTGATACATAAGGAGACTACATGGATTTTTTGTCTGAGAGCACCGGAGGTGTCCAGTTGGGAGCTAAGCGAGCCAGAAGAAGTGCGTGAGGCTTGCATCCTCTTACTGAATGGTTGCGACGAATGTGAAAGTGATACTCAGACCGTACCACCCGCACCTGCAATGTTGCTATCCAGGACAAGATTTGAGCAGATCAAGGAAGAGTCAGCCGCCCTTCCGGTACATATCCTGTCGGATTTACTGGAGGAGACTAGCGGCGATGTCATGAACGCCCCCCGGTTAGCCAGAATCATGAAGCGGTGCACATCTGAGGGTGAATTACGACTTTGCATGCACGGTTCCAGCGGCTGGAATACGCAATATGCCTCCTATATCGGTGATCCATCCGGCGCATTTATGCTACGCATCGGGCGCGGAACGGAAGATTGGATGATTGCTGCACCAACCACCAAAGCAGAGTTCTGCAACGCTATCACACAATGGGTTCTGAAGGCGGCGCCAATCTGACGCTGCGGGCAGCACGCAAATAATGAAACCGGAACCCGTATCAAACCTCAGCCAAAATATGCGTAAACAAATAGAGTGACACACATCAGGCAGGACCGATATTACCGGTTCCGGCCATTTTGGCATTCCTCTTGAATCTCAAATTCTCTCAACCATAGTTTCCATGTATTTCAAGAAAATGAGTATCCGCCGATGTACCTATTTTTACTTCATTTTGAATCCGCTCACCGCAGCCTCCTGGTCTTCTTAACCATTCTTTAGGCATCCGCATATGCTGCAAGCAAGGGCGAAAGACCCGGTAAGAAAGGAGAATGAAGGATGAAAAGAAGAAAAAAACTGTCACTGTCGTTCTTGATCATCGCTCTGTGTTTTTCCGTACTTGCCGGCTGCGGGGGCGACCCGTCGTCGGTGAAGGTGAAGATCGGCGAGGTGACCCGTTCGGTGTTCTATGCGCCTGAATATGTCGCGCTGTCACAGAATTTTTTCAAGGATGAGGGTCTGGACGTGGAGCTGCAGACCATTCCTGGCGGGGACAAAACGATGACGGCTTTGCTATCTGGAGCGATTGATGTGGCGCTTGTAGGCTCCGAGACTTCGATCTATGTATCTCAACAGGGAGCCGATGATCCGGTGATCAACTTTGCACAGCTTACTCAGCGGGACGGGACATTTCTGTTTGCCCGCAAGGCCGCGGGACAGTTCAACTGGGATGACGTGAAGGGGTCAACCTTTCTCGGACAAAGAAAAGGCGGAATGCCACAAATGGCCGGCGCTTTTACCCTGAAGCATAAAGGTATCGATCCTGCCAAGGATGTGAACCTGATTCAAAATATTGATTTTGCCAACATTGCCGGGGCTTTTGCTTCCGGGACAGGGGACTATGTACAGCTGTTCGAGCCGCAAGCCTCAATCTTTGAGCGTGAAGGACGGGGTTCAGTTGTGGCTTCGTTCGGGGTGGAGAGCGGGTACTTGCCTTACACGGTTTTCATGTCCAAGAAGAGTTATATCACCAAAAATGGCGACACGGTCCAAAAGTTCACCAATGCGATCCAGCGCGCTCAAACTTGGGTGAAGGAGCATAGCCCGGAGCAGATTGCGGACGCGGTGCTGCCGTATTTTGACAAGACAGACCGGGATATCGTCATCTCTTCGATCAAGCGTTACAAAGAACAGGATACGTATGCGACAGATCCCATCATTGACAATAAAGAGTGGAATAACCTGCTGGACGTTATGGAGAACGCCGGTGAGCTGAAGGAACGCATTCCAGTAGACAAGATTGTGAATAACAGCTTTGCCGAAAAAGCCAAGGACAGTCTCGCAAGTCAAACCGGAAAGTAAGGAAAAGCACAATCTGTGAAAGGAGGAGGTGGATATGCTGCCGGTAGTGGAATTAAAAGGCGTAACACATGCTTACTTGGGCGAACGGGAAGCCTCTCTGGCTATTGAAGACTTGAACCTTAGCATCGGAAGTGGAGAATTCGTCAGTCTGGTTGGGCCAAGTGGCTGTGGTAAAACGACGCTCCTCTCAATAATTGCCGGATTATTGCAGCCTTCCGAAGGAAAGGTCTCCGTCTATGGCCGTCCAATCCATAGCCCTTCCCCTGAGATCGGCTACATGCTCCAGCAGGATTATCTGTTCCCCTGGCGCACGATTCTTGAGAATGCCCTGCTGGGGCTAGAATTGACCGGTAATCTGAACGAGGATAACCATAGAAAGACCGTGGAGCTGCTGGGAGATATGGGACTTGCGGGAAAAGAGGATGCTTATCCGTCCCAGCTCTCCGGCGGCATGCGGCAGCGCGTAGCGCTGGTGCGTACCCTTGCAACCGATCCCGGTCTGCTTCTGCTGGATGAGCCATTCTCGGCGCTCGACTACCAGATCAAGCTGCAGCTTGAGGATCTGGTGTCAGAAACTCTGCGCCGCCGCGGAACTACAGCTATCCTGGTTACCCATGATCTGTCTGAGGCAATTGCAGTCAGTAACCGGGTGATCCTGCTGGAACCAAATCCGGGAAGAATCCGCAAAGTGTTTACTGTGCCGGAGTCTATCCGCGAGGTTCCACCCTTATATGCACGGGATCAGCCGGGCTTTGCAGAGCTTTTTCATGAGGTTTGGCAGGAAATGGAGCAGGCAGGGAGCAAGTCGGTTTAGGCAGGTAACGCTGAACGTTAGGAGGGAACGCTTGTGAAGCAATCGGAAATATCCGGGATCGCAGCTTCCCGGGAATCATGGCTGCGGCAAATGCACAACACATTCAGCCAAGAGAAACGACGGGAGAAAAATCGGATTATCGCGGTCCGCACCAGCCTGCTGCTGGTGTTCTTTGCTCTCTGGGAAGCCAGTGCACGGTTGAGCTGGATCGATGAATTGCTGTTCAGCTACCCGACCAAGGTGTTCCGGCAAATCTGGGGCGATATGGTCAGCGGCACTCTTTGGCCACATTTAGGCATCACGGTTGGAGAGACTGTGGTAGGTTTCGCACTGGGGACGCTGTTGGGCACACTGCTGGCCGTGATGATCTGGTGGTCGCCTTTTTTATCTGCGGTGCTGGATCCATATATGGTCGTATTCAACAGTATGCCAAAGGTAGCACTAGGTCCCATCTTTATTGTAATGTTCGGTGCCGGATTCACAGCAATAGTAATGACGACTTTATCCATCACGGTCATTGTAACTACGCTTGTCGTCTATAACAGCTTCTGCAGCGTTGATCCCAATCTGGTCAAGGTGGTGCGGTCGTTCGGGGGCACGCGGGTGCAGATCTTCTTCAAGGTTATTCTGCCATCTTCGTTCCCTGCCATCGTATCTACGCTGAAAGTGAATGTCGGCATGTCATGGGTAGGTGTCATTGTGGGTGAATTTCTGGTGGCAAAATCAGGTCTTGGCTATCTCATTATCTATGGCTTTCAGGTCTTCAACTTCACGCTGGTAATGTCAAGCCTGCTAATCATAGCAGCGGTGGCAACGGCTATGTATCAACTGGTTGTCTATGTGGAGAAGCTACTGTTAAATCGGCGTTAAAAAGATGATGTCATGTTGTGCCGTTCTGAAAAATCTTGTACCATGACTATATTATCTTTACTTAAATTAAGAAGCGAATGTAGTTAAGGAGAGTATTGTTCATGGGATTTCGTGTAATCAAAACCGCAGCGGCCACGCTGTTGTCCATTCTGCTGGCAGCCGCTGTGGGCATACCCAATGCGCAAAGCGCAGGTCTACTAGCTATTCTGGGTGTGGAAGTGACCCGCAAAAGGAGTCTCCGAACGATATCGGCGCGCTTTTCCGCCTCGCTCGTGGGACTCTTTTTAGGCTGTATTTTATTCTGGGGACTAGGGTTTCATTATTGGGTACTCGGACTATATGTGCTGCTTGGGTTCCCGCTGATTGTGCGGGCAGGCTTTAAGGAAGGGATCGTCACCAGCTCGGTTATCGTTTTTCGGGTCTTTGGACAAGCAGAGATCAGCTTGCACGTCCTGTTCCAGCAGATTGAACTGCTTGTAATCGGACTAGGGTCTGCAGGACTGGTGAATTTGATCTATATGCCTCATGCAGGTGGGGCAATCTCGGCCATCCGCAAGGAAGTGGATGGTTATTTCTCTGTGATTTTCACACAGATGTCCCGCACATTGCGTGATCCCGCGTATGTCTGGGACGGGAAGGAACTGATCGGGGCGAACGCTGCAGTCCAGCGGGGGCTGACGGCGGCAACCCGGGAGATGGAGAATCACGTGATTCATCCCGATGAAGCATGGAATGTTTATTTTTATATGCGAAAAGAGCAGTTGGAGTCGATTCAGAACATGGTTCAGCTCCTCTCCCAGGTGTACCGGCAACTGCCGCATTGTGACATGATGGGTGAGCTGTTCGATCAATTGAGCAGTGATGTGAGAGCAGAGGAATATACGGGACGTACGGAGCACTTGCTGCAAGAGGTAGAGCAGGAATTCAAGCGGATGGAGCTCCCGGCTTCCCGTGAGGAATTCGAGGTGCGTTCAGCGATTCTCCAATTGTGCCGTGAGCTGACTCTGTACCTAAAAATTGCTAAACAGCATAAGAATCCGGTTGGACATGAGGTAGTTCGTCCTTCACGGAGCCGTGCCCGCAAAAGCTGAGATTAGGCCTCGAAGCCCGGGACAGGTATTAACAAACAATAGTAAAATAACGATAAGTATAATTAAGCAATAAAATAGTACCACATAGGTGATGTATCTTGAACGGTAACAGTGGGGATTCAAATACAGCAGGGAATTCCGTAGTCTCGGATTTTCTGCTCTGGCAGGTGAGAGCATGAATAGTAGCAACGAGGAGTATATCGGGAAGCAGTTGGTTGCCAACTTGTTCAACAGCAAGGGTGTCTTTGTATTGCCTGCGATGACCTTGTTAAGCGCCGAGCATATCCGATTGATCAGTCAGCACAAGATTACGCTGGAGGAGAAAGATGTTATTCATTTGGATGGCGCGGCATTTTTCCAGATTGCTATCGACGACTGTACGACTGCAATGGAAAGTATTTTTGAACAGATCCGTTACAATAAAAGCAAGCGCATTCCCATGATTGAGCTCCGCAATGAAGTCATCCCCTTCATCCATCAGGTGACGGAGAAGAATGATTTCTATGGCATATTGGCTGCGTTGCAGTCAAAGGACGATTATACATACAGGCATAATGTTGCAGTAGGGATTCTCTCGACGCTGCTGGGCAAGTGGCTCAAGATGAAGCCGGAGGATCTTAGCCAGCTGACCATTGCGGCCACCCTGCATGATATCGGAAAGATTATGGTGCCGGCCGAGATTTTAACCAAGCCCGGGCCGCTGAGCGAAGAAGAGTTCCAGATTATGAAAAAGCATACTACTTACGGCTACGAAATGGTGCGGGATACGGTGGGTACGAATCACAATCAGGCACTTGTGGCCCTTCAGCATCATGAACGCATGGACGGCAGCGGCTATCCGTTCGGGGTGCTTGGACACCGGATTACCGATTTCAGTAAAATCGTGGCGATCTGCGATATTTTTCATGCCATGACCTCAGACCGTTTCTATCGGAAGGCATCTCCGCTATACGAGGTTCTGACGCAGATGGAGGAGAGCGTGTACGGCAAGCTGGATCCTTATATATGCCGGGTCTTTATTGATAAACTGATGCAGTCCATGATAGGGAACGAGGTGGAGTTAACAGATGGGCGGACGGGAAGAATTGTGATGATTCTGTCGCATGACCCTCTTCGTCCGCTCGTGAACCTCGGGGAGGACTTCCTGGACCTCAGTAAGCAGAGAAACGTCGGTATTGTAAGGGTTATTCCGCAATAAAATGTACTCATACCATCGTGTCAAATGAAATAAAATGAACTATAACCCTCGCGGCCGGGGCCGGGAGGGCTTACTCAAATTTATTTATAGACTAACAATCAACAAATGCCTAGAACCTGCATACACTTGATAGTGAATGATTGTATGGAGGAGGTTCAAAGATGTCATTAGGCCATAAACGTCAAACAAGGGAGATCATTACGAAGGCAATTTGCGGCAAAGGTCGTAAGTTCTCTACCGCAACTCATACCGTGACTCCGCCACATCATCCGACAAGTATTCTGGGGGCTTGGATCATCAACCACCAATACGAAGCGGTTGCCGCCGGTAACGGAATCGAAGTAATCGGTACTTATGATGTGAACATCTGGTACTCGTACGACAAGAATAAGCAGACCGAGGTTGCCAAAGAAACGGTCTCTTATGTGGAGCTTATTCCTCTTTCGTACTTGGACCCGAGACACCGCGCATCTACAGTAGAAGTTTCTGCGGAGGCAACGCAGGAACCAAACTGTGTAGAAGCGGGCGTATCGCCGGGAGGCGGAAGCGTGACCCTTCGCGTGGAGCGGGAGTTTGAAGCGGAATTGGTGGCTGAGACCAAAGTCCGCGTGTTTGTAAGTGATCAAGTCGATGATCTGGAAGACAAGGATTATGATTTTGACGGCGAAACCTTCGATTATGAAGATTTGGACCCTGACGCCCTGGATGATGAGTTGTAAAAAACATGCGCCGCCGCCTGACTTACGATGTATGAGATATGCTTCATTATATGCTGGGAGGGCGGCGGCGTAGAGGGCGAATGCCCTCCTTTTTTTGAATAATTTTTTTGCTTGTCTAAAAAGGCTGTTGAATTTCTGCAAAGCTTAATTTGTATGGCAAAAACGGTGTCTTCCGCATGACGGGAAGCCGTTTTTTGCTATTTGGGCATCTAAACCGGGAATATCAGCCCGGAGGAGGGCGAGAAGATGATCAATGAGGGGATTGGCGTCTACAGGTCTCTTTCACTTGAACAGCGAGAGGGTCGTCTACTGCGGAGCGGGCTGAAGGCGGCACTCACTGCGGGTAGCAGAAGAAAGTATTTGATCACTGATTCCCGGGTCAGTGCCAGTCCAGCTAGGGAACGACGTTGTGCCTGGGAGATGACAAACTCAGTTGATGATACATATAAGGCCAGCAATCACGGGGGGAAACACCGGCAGCGTTACTCCATTTCGGTCTACAATCTCGCGGTAAGGGCTATTACGCCCTTTGGCGCAGGGCCGGGGATGAAGGGAGTTCGACGTAGTTCCTATGGACTGCAAGAAGAGCTGGTAGACGATCTTTCAGGGGGGCTTCTATCCGCTAGCCAGGGTACAGAATGGGAGGATTTTACTACAAGTGAGAGGCATACTGAGGGCTACGCACTAGATCGGCTAAGTCACTCGTTAGATACTGCCAGAGGTAATGGTACTTCGGAGGAAGGAGATGTCGGGTCATGGAGAGGTTCGAGAACTAGTTTCGGTCGACGCAGAACCTTCCGCCGGGATGTCGACAGCTTGGCGATTGCTGCCCTGTATAGCCTGGGGCTGGACAGCGGGGAAGTGCTGCTCACCGCCATGGGCGAGCGCCAGTATGTGGTGGAGGATGTGACACCACTGGCAATGGCTCCGGGCAATTCGCTCCCGGAGCCTTATGCATCGGCTGCGCGGGTCTTGACCCGCAGCCTGGCCGCTGAGCAGCCCGGGCGTCCGGGGCTGCTCATGGGCATGGACCCGGAGTTCCTGCTGCTCCGGGCCGAAACGGGCCGCGTCGTGCCTGCGTCGCGGTACCTGCCCATGGCAGGCGTCGCGGGCTGCGACGCCGGACCCCCGGGAACGCGCGGCGCGTTCCCGGTAGCGGAGCTGCGCCCTCAGCCGCGCGGGGAACCGCGCGCGCTGCTGGCGCAGCTTATGTCCGCCGCGGCTACGGCGGACCGGCTGATCGCCGACCGCACGCTGGCGTGGCGGGCGGGAGGCATGCCGCTGGCGGGCTGGGCCCTCGGCGGCCATCTGCACTTCAGCGGCGTGACGCTGACCGCGCCGCTGCTGCGCGCGCTCGACAACTATCTCGCGCTGCCCATTACGCTGCTGGAGGACGCCAGGGCGTCCTCGCGGCGTCCGCGCTATGGTGTGCTCGGCGATTTCCGGTACCAGCCGCATGGCGGCTTCGAGTACCGCACCCTGCCGAGCTTTCTGGTCTCCCCGGTCATCGCCAAAGGCGCGGTCCATCTGGCTCACCTGATCGTGAGCCATTATGAGGACCTGCCGCTCCGCCCGCTCGACCGGGAAGATCTGCATGCCGCCTACTATAGCGGCGACAGAGCCCCTTTGCGGGCCGCCTTTACCCCTTTGGCGGCCCAGATTAGAGCCTTGGGCGGCTACGAGAAGGCCGCCCCATACATTGAGCCCCTGCTTCATTATATTTCCGCAGGGCGAACCTGGGATGAATCCCGCGATATCCGCAGGCTATGGCGGACCGGGAAGCCCAGCGAGAGTATTCCCGCTGGGCAATCTTAACCCACCATTAAAGTTCGGGCCGTCCTATTAAAGATCGAACCGCCCTAAAGTGATTTTCTACGAGTTACGAGTGAGGCAAAACTGTTTTTGTAAAAGAAGCTTTAAAAAGAAGCTTAGAGCAGTGATTTTCCCCTTAAGGGAGGATCACTGCTCTACATTTTACTCATTGACATCTGCTTCAAAAATTATTGCCATGTGAAAGTCATCCAATCTCGATAGTTACTTAAGGTAAAATCCTTGATTGGCCTAATAATACGAAAATGCTCCTTCGGGATGGTCTGTGACGCTGCTATTTTTAAAGGCACAACAGAAAAATCGGCGCTTGAACGTTTGGCAGTGAAGATGCTGTGTGTTCAGAGGGTTCTCCCGATCGCTGATAAAGACCGATTTCCTTTGCGATTTTTAAAGGACCCAACGTCATCATCAGTGTTGTCAAACAAGTTGTCAAAACAACTACATCTGACGGTTGAAATTCACTTATGCGAGCTAACGGACCGTATAATCGTTATTTTCCATAAAAGTTACTTCTGGAATGTGCAACGGACTCAGGTGACGCTATTTTCTCCCACACAGCGGATTTTGTTTGGAAACTATGCTCATAAAGTCTCTGGAGTCCGTTATCTTACTGAGTGGTTGAATCGAAAGGCAATAAAGTCTCTGGAGTCCGCTGTTTGACGAAGCGAGCACTAAATGGAGGTAGCTCCTTTTAAAGACGTGTCTTTTAAGACGTGTGATAAACAATTATGTCTCCCAAGCAGCGGAAGAGGACGGATGTGGAAAAGCGGTAGCGTTTCCCTTGTTATCAGTATTCCATGGGTTTGGAGATAACTCTATGCTAAACTATCCTTTCTGTTATGGCTTGGCTCAAACGCAGGTCAATAAACAAAACAAGATCAAAGCTCCCTCAGCTCCGCGACCATTTTCCTATGCAGACTGGTATTCGCAGTGATGATCCCGGAAGTGCCCCACGTGAAAGGTCCGCCATGACCATTCGTAATGATCCCGCCAGCCTCCTTAACGAGCAAAGAACCCGCCAGCCAGTCATAATAATCGTCCCCAAATTCAAAATAGCCATCAAGTCTACCGCTTGCGACGTACGCTAATTGTAAGGAGACAGCACCGAGTATTTTTACAGCTACAGTCTTAGTCATAAAACGGGTAATGCCGCGTACCGTCAGCTCTGATATCTCCGGTTCTTTTGCCGGATTGCTGGGCAGGGAGGTTGTAATGTAGGATTGGCCCAACCCTTGCTTGGTTGCCATATGGATAGGAGAGCCGTTCATGAAAGCCCCTTGTCCTGAAACAGCATGGAATAATTCCCGGCTGCTGGGATCATAGACAAACGAAACGACCGGTTGTCCTGCACGGATAAGACACAGAGAAAGGGCAAAGAAGGAGAAGCCTTGGACAAAATTCAGAGCTCCATCCAGTGGATCAAGAATCCAATATTCGCCTGCAAATTCTGCCTGCCGCTGATTATCCAGATTGAATTCCGAATCCGACCAGAGAATAGAAGGATATTTGGTGGCAAGGGGTTCTTTTAACGATCGGGTGACCCATTCACTCATTTCTGTAGCTCTGGCGTATACTTCCTCAAATGTGGTCAAACGCAGATCTTTCTTGCATTCCTTCAGGAGCTTGGCTCCGAGAGAGACAATAAGTTCGCTGCAAAAAGCGATATCAATAGTGGTTGAGGTACTCATGGTTGGTTTATCCTCTCTTTGTTCGAATTTAAAGTAGTATTAAAGAATACGACCTAATTTTTTTTGAAAAAAATACCCTCTACAAAAGCTGTGTTAAAATGATACCTTTGTATAAGTAGTATATTAGAATACTACTAAGTGAAATGTGGTCTGTCAAGATTCTTTCTCAGTGATTACTGACTATAAGGCATACCATTTAGTTTGACTTTACCTTGAACATTTAATCGATTAAGCAGTATTTGTATAGCTTGAACTAAAAATAATAAATTGTCTGAGTCTACAATCGAACTAAGAGAGGTCTTGTTAGAAGAGGAAAATACCTTTAAATGCTTTAGTATGTTTTTTTAAATAAAGGCAATTTAGCGTTCAATATAGTAGTAAAGCGGACTAAATGGGATCTCTATAACAGCGGCTACCAGTACAACTTACCAGGGGTAACTTTGAGGGCAAACTTTCTGTTATAATAGAGGTTAGCATGAAAAAGTCTTGGAGGTAGACCATGGCAAAATATACGCCGATGATAGAGCAGTACTTACGTGTGAAAGAAGGAGCAAAGGATGCGTTCCTCTTTTTCCGACTGGGCGATTTCTATGAGATGTTCTTTGAGGATGCCGTGCTGGCATCGAAGGAACTGGAAATAACATTAACAGGACGCGAAGGTGGGGGCGACGAGAAGATTCCGATGTGCGGTGTCCCATACCATGCCGCTGAGGGTTACATACAGCGTTTGATCGAAAAAGGATACAAGGTCGCGATCTGCGAACAACTGGATGATCCTGCTGTAACGAAAGGGATGGTGCGCAGAGATATCGTGCGCGTCGTAACACCGGGAACGGTGATGGATGGCAAAATCATCTCCGACAAGAACAATAACTATTTGGTCTGTGTCACTGAGCTGGACGGGATGATGGCGCTGGCTGCCTGTGATTTGACCACAGGTGAGCTGTATGTAACTTCCGTGCTCTCCGGCGCAGAGTGGTTGCGTGATGAGATTGGCATTTATGAACCCGCCGAGATTATCGGTGATACAGCACTGCTGGAGACCCTGCGGAGCGAAGCATCCCTGCTGGCCAAACCTGTCGTATACACCCCATGGGATAAGCGGGATGAGGAATTGGCTCGTCGCCAGTTCGGCGAATCAGCATGGGTACGGCTGGAACGGGAGCGGGGCCATTGTCTTTCGCTGCTGATCTCCTACCTGAGTGAGACACAGCGGCGCTCCTTGGGGCAACTCAGTCAGATTTCGCCTTACGAACCCGGCAATTATATGATTCTTGATCCGTTCACCCGCCGAAATCTGGAGCTGACCGAGACGGTGCGTGAGCGTTCTAAAAAAGGCTCGTTACTCTGGCTGCTGGACCGCACCGAGACATCGATGGGTGCGCGCCTGCTGCGCCGCCGCATTGATAAGCCGCTGCTTCAGCGGGCACCGATTGAACGTCGCCTGGAAGCCGTCGATTATCTGTATAACCAATTCATCGTTCGTGAAGATCTGCGTCAGGCATTGAAAGAAATCTATGATCTGGAGCGTCTGGTTGGCCGAATTGCCTTCGGGAGCGCCAATGGCCGGGATATGAATGCGCTGAAGCTGTCGCTGGAGCAAATTCCGGCCTTGAAAGAATTGTGTGGGACGTCAGGCTCTGCGACCTTGCGGGAGATCGGGGCGGCGATGGACGATTGTGCAGAGCTGCGTGAAGACATTGCGCGGGCAATCGTTGAAGATCCGCCTGTGTCTGTGCGTGATGGGGGGATTATCCGCCAGGGGTACCATGAACGTCTGGACGAGCTGCGGGAAGCAAGCAGCAGTGGCAAGCAGTGGATTGCGGAGCTTGAGGCTAAAGAGCGTGTGGCTACCGGTATCAAATCACTCAAAATCGGCTACAACAAAATATTTGGCTATTTTATAGAGATCACCCGTGCCAATCTGGCTGCACTGCCAGAAGGGCGCTATGAGCGCAAACAGACGCTGGCTAACGCCGAACGGTTCGTAACTCCTGAGCTGAAAGAGAAAGAGGCGCTGATTCTGGAAGCCCAGGATAAAATGACTGATCTTGAATACAGCCTCTTCACAGAGTTGCGTGACAGAATAGCTGCCCAGGTTCCGCGGCTTCAGAATCTGGCCGAGAAGGTCGCTGAGATTGACGTATACCAGAGCCTTGCAGCTGTCAGCGCAGAACAGCGGTTCGTGAAGCCGAAGCTCTCCGACGGGTATGATCTCCGGCTGGAAGGCGGACGACATCCGGTCGTGGAAGCGGTGCTGAAGGATGCAGCGTTTATCGCCAATGGAAGCAGCCTTACCAAAGCAGAGGGTAATATTCTGCTTATTACCGGACCGAACATGGCCGGGAAAAGTACCTATATGCGCCAGGTTGCCTTGATCTGCATTCTGGCCCAGATCGGTTGCTTTGTTCCCGCGTCTAGCGCTGAAGTGCCGCTGATTGACCGCATTTTCACTCGGATTGGAGCCGCGGATGACTTGATTGGCGGCCAGAGTACGTTCATGGTGGAGATGGCCGATATCCAGGTCATGACGGAAAAAGCCACCGCACGCAGTCTGATTATCATTGACGAGCTGGGCCGGGGTACCTCGACGAGCGAGGGCATGGCCATTGCTCAAGCCGTTATTGAATATGTGCATGACACCATCGCCTGTAAGGCGCTTGTCTCGACACACTTTCATGAGCTCGCTCACTTGGAGCAGAGTCTAACAGGCTTGCGCAACTATTCGATGGCTGTGCAGGAGAGTGGCGACAAGGTTAACTTCTTGCGCAAGCTTGTACCAGGAGCGGCGGATAGCAGCTACGGTATTTATTGTGCACGGTTAGCCGGACTGCCGGGGGGAATCATTGACCGGGCATATGGGCTGCTCCAGAGTATTGAGCAGGCAGCAGCACCAGGCGGACCGTCGCTCCATTACGGGGGCTCAGAGCCACGGCGTTCCAATACTGAGGGGCCTGATTCTGTTCAAGAATCTGTTGCCAGCATAACTGAAGCACCAACAGATCATGCGTTCACCAAGGCGGGTACGGCATATGTTGAATCTGCTGTATCGCTCGCAGCGCCTGAAGCTGCCGTAACGCTTGCAGCGCCTGAAGCCGAGCAGGAAGTGGTGCAGCTCTCTATCTTCGGTGAAGAGGAACCTCGTAAGTCCTGCAAAGGCGGGGCAGGAGCTTCTGTACCCGCCCAGGAACAATTTAACCCGGCGCTTAAAGACTTTATCGCAGCCGTTCAAGGGGCCGATCTCATGAACATGACGCCGCTGCAAGCTATGGGTCTGTTGAATGATCTGAAAATGAAAGCGAAGGATCTCTAATTAACATTTACAGCTTAACAATATAGATAGCCTATAGCGGGGTGAATAATATGGCGAAAATTCATGTGTTGGACGAGCATATTGCCAACCAGATCGCCGCGGGGGAAGTGGTTGAACGACCAGCCTCCGTGGTGAAGGAGCTTGTAGAGAATGCTATTGATGCGGGAAGCACCGTGATCGAGGTATCGGTGGAGGAAGGTGGACTTCAGAGCATCCGTGTCAAGGATAACGGATCAGGCATCGAGCCGGATGATTGCGAGACAGCGTTCTACCGGCATGCGACGAGCAAGATTGTGACCGGACGGGATCTGTTCCAGATTACAAGTCTGGGCTTCCGGGGTGAGGCGCTGCCCAGTATCGCGGCGGTATCCAAAGTGTCACTGCTCACAGCGAGCAAGGATGACGGTGTAGGCCGCAAGATTGAGATCGAGGGCGGCAATTTGCGGATCAATGAAGATTCTCCTTCCGGACAAGGGACAGATTTTGCTGTTCGGGAATTATTTTTTAATACCCCGGCCAGGCTGAAATACATGAAGAGCATTCAGACGGAACTCGGACATATCTCCGACACGATGTACCGGACGGCTCTTGCCCATCCCGGGATTTCCTTCACGCTTCACCACAATGGCAATCAACTGTTGCGCACGTTGGGCAATGGTGATCTGCTGCAGGTCATTGCTGCCATCTATGGGACGTCAGCAGCGAAAGCGATGCTGCCTGTGACTGCAGAAGATCCTGACTTCAAGATTAGCGGTTTTGTCAGCCGTCCGGAATGGACGCGATCTAACCGCAACGGAGTGACAACTATTGTTGGAGGACGCCATATCCGCAGCAATGGTCTGAATGCGGCCATTATGCGGGCTTATCATACGCTGCTGCCGATTAACCGTTACCCGCTGCTGGTGCTGAAATTCGATATGCATCCCTCCCTGGTGGATGTCAACGTGCATCCGGCCAAGCTGGAGGTTCGTTTCAGTAAGGAGAATGAGCTGTACAAGTTCGTCGAAGAGGAGATCCGCAAGGTCCTTATGGGCCAAAGTCTGATTCCTCGTCCTAGCAAAGAACCGATCGGCTCCAAGAATAGTGGTGCCTTTATTCAGGAGCAGTTCGCATTCGGTAGAGGGACATCTCAACAGTCACCTTCAGGTGAAATTTCCGCAGCTTCCAGTGTGCCGCCGGGTGCACAGCATCCGGTGAATCCAGGCGATGTAACCCGTCCGCAAGAGACGAATTCCGACCTGGCGGCAGCGGGTTCGAGCCCTTCTTATGAGGGCGTTAATTCTCCTGTGAAGCCAGTGTTGTTCCAGTCCCGGGAATCCACGGCCTCCTATGGCATTGGCAAACCGTTGTCTTCTTCTCCACTCGGTGGAGGCACGTCTAATGATGGTTACCGTAATTTGCCTTCTGGAGCCAGTGGGAACTATTCCGGGAATGCCAGCCGACCATCGGCAGGAGGCGCAGCCAGTAATAATTACAGTGGCGGATATCGTCCATCACCTGCTGCCCCGGTCAGCAAAGGCCAATTCCCAGTAACCGAAGAACTGTGGGCGCCTGCAGCCAGCGAAGAATCGGGGCTGCCAGCTTTTCCAGAGCTGAATTATATTGGCCAGCATCATGGGACCTATATTATTGCCCAGAACGACAGTGGGCTGTACCTTATAGATCAGCACGCAGCACATGAACGGATTAATTATGAATATTATTACGAAAAGTTTGGGCGTCCGGAAGATGCTTCACAGGAACTGCTGCTACCCATTACGCTGGAGTTCACACCTTCAGAGAGCCGGCAGCTCAGCGAACGGCTTCACTGGTTTCAGCAAGCGGGCGTATACCTGGAGCATTTTGGCGGCCAGACCTTCTTAGTGCGCTCCCTGCCTTATTGGTTCCCGGAGGGGGATGAGAAGGCGGTCATTGAAGAGATGGCAGAATGGGTGCTGAGCGAACGGGCAATAGATCTGGCTAAACTGCGTGAGAAATCGTCCATCTTGTGCTCCTGCAAAGCCTCTATTAAAGCAAATCAGAAGCTGACCGAACAGGAAGTAGAGACCTTGATCTCCCGGCTAGCGGCGTGCCGCCAGCCATACACCTGTCCACATGGACGGCCGATTGTCATTTCTTTTTCTGCTTATGATCTGGAGAAGCTGTTCAAACGGGTGATGTGAAGTTTTGAAATAAGATTGATCTATAAAGGATTTATTGTATAGAGCCGAACAGGAGGCACAATGATTATAACGACGGGCAATGACCCGATACCGGAAATTATACAGCGGGCGGTTAGCCTTGCGGAACGTACAGGTTGCAATTATGTACCGCGCGATAACCTTTCCTTGCCCAAGCTAGTGAAGCGACATGGGGAGGAGGAGGTGCTGGTTGTACTACAAGAGGCTGTCCGGCTGATACGTCCCGGAATGCCGCCGATGGAGTTCCATCCCAGCATGGGATATGTACGGGCCAAGCGGATTCTCAAAGGCGAAACTGATCCATTACTGTCTGCTGCAGATATGATTCCGGGCGACAGCGTGTTGGATTGCACAGCAGGGCTGGGTACGGACTCACTGCTCTTCTCTGTCTACGGTGGAGAAACATCTAAGGTAACCGCACTGGAAAGTTCGCTCCCGCTGTATGCACTGCTGATTGAAGGGATGAGTCAATATACCACTGGGAAGGAACGGGTAAATGAGGCTTTTCGCCGTATCCAGGTCGTGAACAGTGACCATTTGGACTATTTGCGGGCCCAGCCGGACCGTAGTATAGATATAGTTTACTTCGATCCCATGTTCCGTGTTCCATTAACGGATTCGGCTTCTATTTCTCCGCTGCGCCAATATGCCAACGGAGAAGCGCTGTCGCTAGAGAGTGTGGCAGAAGCCAAGAGAGTGGCCCGAAAAACGGTGCTGCTAAAGGAAAAAGCGCTTAGCGGCGAATTTGAACGACTGGGCTTCACCGAGCTGCTGCGCGGCAGCTCCAAAACATCGTACGGGGTGATAAAGATTGGCAACTGAAGAAAGGCGTAAGGTTCTGGTGCTGCTGGGACCGACCGCTGTCGGCAAGACGAAACTGAGTCTTGCCATTGCTAAGGCTTACGGAGCTGAGATTATCTCCGGCGATTCTATGCAGGTCTATCGTGGCATGGACATCGGAACAGCTAAAATTTCACAAACAGAGATGGAGGGTATCCCTCATCATCTGATAGATATTCATGATCCTAAGGATGCCTATTCCACTGCGGAGTTTCAGGAGCAGGGTCGCAGGCTGATTGATGAGATCAGCAGCCGGGGCAAGCTTCCATTTATAGTAGGGGGGACTGGGCTTTACATCGAATCCCTTTGTTACGGATTCCGCTTCTCGGAAGCGGTGGCGGATGAAGCCTTCCGCAAAGAGCAAGAGGATTATGCGGATGAGTACGGAGCGCTTGCTCTGCATGCGAGACTGGCAGCTGTAGACCCTGTTAGCGCGGAGCGTCTGCATCCTAATGACCGTCGGCGCATCATCCGTGCCCTGGAGGTCTTTCATCAGACGAATATAACACAATCGGACTCCCTTGCCGGGCAAAAGAAGGAATCACCCTATGATTTGTGTCTGGTCGGTCTGACTATGGATCGGAAAATTCTTTATAAACGGATCGAAGATCGAATTGACGCCATGCTCGCTGACGGGCTGATCTCCGAGGTCCAAGGACTATTGGACCAGGGCTACGATCGGAGTCTCGTATCGATGCAGGGACTGGGCTATAAAGAGATTGCTGCTTATCTTGCCGGTGAGCTAACTATCGACGAAGCCGTGGCGCTCTTAAAACGGGATACACGCCGCTTCGCCAAAAGACAGATGTCATGGTTCCGTCACATGAAAGATATCCAGTGGATTGATGTTGATGTGGAGCCAAGCTTCGATGAGCAGATTGAGAAATTAAATGAGTTCATAGCAAATAGCTTCTCTAAAGGCCTATAAATATTTTTGTGATACGATAGCATAGAGGATGCTCCTGAAGTGGATTTTCACTTTTCGGGAGCATTTTTTCGTCTAAGGGTGAGTGGTGAATGACAGTTTATATGTACTTGACAGTCGATATGAATCAGGTTTAGATTAATAACAGATACTTTTGTATACAAATGTATACAGAGTGAGGAGGGGTTTAAAATGCGCGAGGGAAGAGATCGATCGAAGGGGTCACGTGGTCACCGGGGATCTGGTGAACAAGGCTGCGAATCTGGCGACGGGCACAAGGAGCGTATTCAAAGTGCGCAGACCTTTCGCAGAGGGCGTGCAATTGCTTTTCTGGAAAGGCTGGATATTAAGCGCTCCACGTTGATGCAACAGCTGAACCAGCCCGAATACGACGCCATTAAGCAGGTGTTGAGTGGTGAATTAAAAGCCACCGATGCTATTATGCAAGAATTTATCCATGCTTTTGAGCTGCGGGAAGTGATGTTGGAACAGGATGCGAAACGGGATAGAGAAGAAGTAAAGGATGAGAGTAACTGATAGGATGGATGGCCACAATTAGTTTTGTTTTCGTTTAACCCGCAGAACAAGAGTTTCAGAAATCAGGTGAAAAGATGTTAAAGCTAAAGAGTTTTATTAAGCCTTACTGGCTATGGTGCGTGCTGGCACCCCTTCTGATGGTTGTTGAAGTGTTTATGGATTTGCTTCAACCTACACTGATGGCAAGCATTGTGGACAAAGGCATAATGAAGAATGATTTGACGCATATTGTTTCGACGGGTCTGACCATGCTGGGCGTAGCCTTTATTGGTCTGATTGGTGGTGTGGGATGTACTATTTTTTCAAGTATCGCGTCGCAAAATTTCGGTAACGATCTGCGGATTCGGCTGTTTGAACAAGTACAATCTTTTTCAAATCGAAATCTGGATAAGCTGAAGACCGGATCGCTGATTACCCGTCTAACGAACGATGTGGTGCAGCTACAGACGTTTGTTCAGATCATTCTGCGCTCACTCGTCCGTTCACCACTGCTACTTATCGGTAGTTTGGTTATGGCGATTCGCATCAGTCCTTCATTGACACTTATCCTGCTTGTCTCGGTTCCGCTGTTGTTTGTACTGCTCTATGTACTGATCCGATTTTCCTTCCCGCTGTTTAGCAAAATGCAGATCAAGCTCGATGGGGTCAACACGGTGCTGCAGGGAAATCTATCGGGGATCAGGGTCATTAAGGCCTTTGTTCGTGGTGAGCATGAGCAGAAGCGGTTCAACGAGGCGAATAAGGATTATACCGAGACGGCGATTAAGGTTACACGGCTTATGTCCCTCAATTTACCGCTCATGATGCTGGTGCTGAATGTCAGCATTGTTGCGGTTCTTTGGTTTGGGGGACTGGCAAACTGGAATCATGGATTGCCTATCGGCGATTTGATTGCTTTTATCAACTATGTGACCCAGCTTTTGATGTCGATGCTGATGCTGAGTAATATGCTCACATTCATCTCGCGGGCAAAAGTGTCCGGGGACCGTGTAGGCGAAGTGCTCGCAACAACGAATGAAATCGCAAATTCGCATGACAGCCTAACAAATGCGGTTCATGTCGGTCAGGTTGAGTTTAACAAGGTCTCATTTGCTTATGATTCAAATGATGAGAATCTTGTGCTGGAGGATATCTCATTTACGGCTAAACCTGGTGAAACGGTCGCAATCCTTGGGGGTACCGGTGCGGGCAAGTCGACACTGGTTAGCCTCATGTCGCGGATCTATGAGGTGTCGTCAGGTTCTATTACAATCGACGGCTCAGACATTCGAAGAATTGACCTGGAGCATCTGCGCAAAAACATCGGATTTGTCATGCAGCAAACGATTTTGTTCAGTGGAACTATCCGCGATAATATCCGCTATGGCCGGCCTGATGCTACGGATGAGGAAGTTAAGCAGGCGGCCATTGCTGCGGAAGCAGATGGATTTATTATGGGACTTCCTGAAGGCTACGATACTATACTGGGTCAACGTGGGATTAATCTATCCGGTGGACAGAAGCAGCGTCTATCTATTGCGCGGGCACTGCTGATTCAGCCTACCATTTTAATTATGGATGACAGCACCAGTGCGCTTGATGCGGTAACTGAATCACGAATTCGTAAGCGGCTCAGTCAGCAGATGGGGAGCAGCACGAACATTCTGATTACGCAACGCGTGTCGTCTGTCGTAGATGCTGATCGAATTCTGATTCTGGAAAATGGTGTAATCGCTGCTCAGGGTACACATGAAGAACTTCTGCGAACCTCAGAAGTTTACCAGGAGATCCGGCAATCGCAGTTGAAGAAAGAGGAGGCATCGTAATGTCCAGTCCCCATAATCGTACATCGGCACAGGTACCCGGCCCTCCGGGCGCCTTCGGCAGAGGTCATGGAGGAGGCGGACCTGCCGTGCCTATCGTTCGTGCTAAGAACCGGAGTGCCACCATTAGACGCATCTGGGCTTATTTAAACCGTCAACGAGGCGGATTGATCGTGGTGTACATTTTCACTGTACTGAATGCAGTGCTGTCGTTGGTTGCACCGTTCCTGCTGGGCAAGGCGATAGACATCGCCGTTATTCCACGTGAATATAATTTGCTGGTTCGCTTTAGCCTTCTGCTGCTGGGAATTTACGGGCTGTCCAGTCTGGTTGCCTGGGTGCAGGCCTATGTTATGACGGCAGTGTCGCAAAATACAGTGCTTGAACTTCGGCGTGATTTATTCGCCAAGTACCAGGAATTATCGGTACAATTTTTTGATACACATGCTCGCGGAGAGCTGATGAGCAGGGCAACCAACGATATCGAGAATGTATCAAATACGCTAAATCAGAGTGTGACTCAGCTTCTGAACAGTCTCATCACGTTGAGTGGTTCGCTGGTCATTATGCTCACCCTGAATGTTCCGCTTACGGTCGTGGCATTGTTAACCATTCCTCTTGTTCTCGTAAGCAGCCGCAAAATCGCCGGATTGAGCCGAATCTATTTTAAGGATCAGCAGCGGCATTTGGGCGAGCTTAACGGGTTTATCGAGGAGACGATCAGTGGACAAAAGGTCGTTAAACAATATGTTAGAGAAGGCATTGAGACAGAGCGGTTTCGCGGAATCAGTCATAAGCTGAACAAAGTCGGCATCAAAGCACAGATTGTATCTGGACTTGTGGGGCCGGTTATGAACCTTATTAATAATCTGGGCTTTGCAATCATTGCGGGTACCGGTGGCTGGATGGCTTACCATGGGCTGGCCACGGTCGGGATTATCGTAAGCTTTCTGAATTATTCCAAGCAATTCGGGCGTCCGATCTCAGAACTGGCCAATCAGTACAATCTGATTCAGTCTGCCATTGCGGGGGCGGAGCGTGTGTTTGAGGTGTTAGATTTACCGTCGGAATACGAATCAGCAGAAGAGAAAGAGACGAAATGTCCGATCTTGACCGGGAAAGTTGACTTCCGTGACGTATCCTTCAGTTACAAGGCGGATTCGCCAATTTTGAACGGGGTGACCTTTCAAGCCCTGCCCGGCGAAAAAGTGGCCATTGTCGGGCCGACTGGATCGGGTAAGACGACGATCGTTAACCTGTTGACCCGGTTTTACGAGAGGACGGACGGTTCTATTACCATTGATGACTTTGACATTCGGAAGCTGAACAAGCGCGGGCTTCGCAGCCAGATCGGGATGGTGCTGCAAGACGCTCACGTATTCTCAGGGACGATACGCGAGAACATTCGTTTTGGACGCCTTGAGGCCACTGACAAAGAGGTTGAGGAAGCCGCGAGACTCGCCAATGCCGCTGATTTTATCGCAAGGCTTCCGCATGGCTATGATACAATGCTGGAGACGGAAGGCAGCAATTTGAGCCATGGACAACGCCAATTGCTGACGATTGCACGCGCTATTCTCGCTGATCCGGCTATCTTGATTTTGGATGAAGCGACAAGTAGCGTTGATACCCGTACGGAGATGCAGATTCAGCAAGCCATGAAGACTCTCATGCAGGGACGCACCAGCTTTGTCATTGCGCACAGACTGAGTACAATTCAGGATGCGGACCGTATCCTGGTTATCCAGAGCGGCCGGATTGTCGAACAAGGTCCCCATGAGCAGCTGCTTAAGCTTCATGGTGTCTATCATGAATTGTATGCTAGCCAGTTTGAGCGGGCAGTGTAGTCGGATTTATTTAAGCGGGATCGGTTTCCATGCTTGAAGAAGGAGAATAGGAAGGCGAGGTCGAAATCAATACTTTGTGAGGAACTTGGGTCAGCTGTCGTCCGACAATTGGACCAAGGATTACAATAGGCTTATAATGTATGAGTACAACACATTAAGGGGGAGCCATCTTTTAAGAGATTAAGTACTGTAATTGAATTTATCCGCTTTAATCCAGAAGTGATGAATATATCCTTGACCGATAAAATAAGCCCCTGTTTTACCCCGTGCATCCTCCATTGATGAAGGGGGATGATCCGTGATATAATAGCAGGAAAGTTTCTCTCAGGTCTCGAATATACTTCTAAACAATCTAATTGAACCATTGGGGGTACGTCATATGAACAAGTCCATTAACATCCAAGATACGTTCTTGAACCAACTACGCAAAGAGAATATCCCTGCTACAGTATATTTGACCAACGGTTTTCAAATCCGGGGCATCATTAAAGCTTTCGACAATTTCACCATTGTCATTGACAGCGATGGCCGTCAGCAAATGGTGTACAAGCATGCCATTTCTACCTTCACACCGCAACGCAGCGTGTCCTTGATGCAGGATAATAGCAACGAGGAATAACGAGCGGGCGTGTGCTTGATTAATCTGCCCGGCAGATTTTAAACAACTGAAGTGAAACCTTTTTGTGTATACAGCGTTGAATAAAGAGTGAGAAGGAGCAACCTGAGAAGGTTGTTCTTTTCATTCAGGAAGGCATTCACGATTTTTTTCCTTAAAGGGAGTCAGGAGGCACCATGTCTAAAGATGAAATGTCAAGGACGAATCGGAATAGAGACAGAACGCCGACGTCATCCAAACCGAAGACAAATGCAAAGAAGAAAAAGTTTCTTACCAAAAAACGTGTATTATGGAGTTTGTTTTTTGCAACAGCACTAGCTATTTTTTGTGCGTTGGGTGGTTACCTCTTCATTATGCTGAACGGTGAGAAGCTGCTGCAGGAGAACGAAGACAAGCTGACCGTAAACCCAACAACCAAAATCTATGACCGAAATGCGAACATCATTGGCGAACTGGCCTTTGAGAAAAGTGATCCGGTGGAGTATGACAAGATTCCGAAGCTGCTGATTGATGCGTTTGTAGCCACCGAGGACAGACGATTCTTCGAGCATAGCGGGGTGGATCTATGGTCCATCGGCCGTGCCGCGGTCAAGGATATTGCCGCACGGAGCATGGTGGAGGGCGGTAGTACGATTACGCAGCAGCTCGCCAAGAACATCTTTTTAACACGGGATAAGACCTTTTTCCGAAAAGCAACAGAGGTCTCCATCGCTGTCGCACTAGAGAATCAGAAGACGAAGGAAGATATTATTACACTCTATCTGAACCGGATTAACTTCGGTGGTACAGTGTATGGTATCAAGGCTGCTTCGATCCGTTATTTCGGCCAAAGTGATCTTAGTCAGCTGAAAATCTGGCAGATGGCAACCTTGGCGGCTATGCCTAAAGGTCCTTCCCGATATAATCCGCTCCGCAATCCGGACTTGTCCAAGGAACGTCGTGCGGTTGTGCTGCAGCTCATGTATGAGCAGGGGTACATTACCGAACAAGAGCGGGACGAAGCCAAAGTAGTGGACTACAACTACAAGCCGCCGGAAACGAAGCAACGCTATCAGGCTTTCATTGACTATGTAGTGGACGAAGCAGAAGATAAATATGGACTGACTGAGGATGATCTGAATATCGGCGGATATAAGATCTACACTACTATGGATAAGCACGCGCAAGAAACGGTAGAGGATGCCTTTGCCGACAGCTCTAACTTTGAGAAAAGTGTGGATGAAGATCTAGTGCAAGGCTCGATGACCATCATCAACCAGGAGAACGGAAGTATTGTTGCTCTGCTTGGTGGCCGGAACTATGAGAAAAAAGGCTATAGCCGGGTAACCGCAAGCCGTCGTTCACCAGGTTCAGCCTTCAAGCCGCTGGTCTCATACGCGCCGGCATTGGAGACTGGCAAATTCAACGAGAATTCCTTGCTCAGTAATGTGAAGCAGTGTTTCGGCAAATACTGTCCGAACAATCTGCATGGATATTCCAACACGATCAACATGAGCGATGCCTTGCAGAAGTCGGAGAATATTCCGGCGGTATGGCTGCTGAATGAAATCGGGGTGAATACAGGCTTCCAATTCGCCAAGAAAATGGGGATTGACCTCACCGATGAAGACAAGAACCTTTCGCTGGCCCTTGGGGGCATGAGCAAGGGTACTAATACGCTGGAGATGGCGCAAGCATACAGCGCTTTTGCCAACGGTGGTGAAATCCGCGATGCTTACTCAATCAAGTCGATTACAGATAGCAGTGGAGAAACCAAATTCAAGGCCAATACGACACCTACGCGGGTCATGAAAGAAAGTACCGCCTACCAGATGACCGATATGATGCAGAAGGTTGTTGAAAGCGGAACGGGTAAAAAGGCCAGAATTGACCGTCCGGTAGCCGGCAAGACCGGTACGACCCAAAGCGGATACCCTGGTATCAGCTCAAACCGTGATGTCTGGTTCGTCGGTTATACCCCGGAATGGACGGCAGCCGTCTGGATGGGGTATGACAAACCAAGCAAGAAGCATCTGCTCAAGAACAGCAGTCCGCTGGCAGCAGCATTCTGGGGTAAAGTCATGAAAGAAGCGCTGCGAGATGTGCCGAAGAAGACGTTCCCGCGGCCGGATAATATCGTTAACCTGGAGCCTACACCGACTCCGGAAACTATACAGGCGGTTACCGGTCTGTCCGCCCAGTATGATCCTTCTACGTTGACGGTGAATCTCAGCTGGAATGCCGTATCTACTGCGGGTGTAGAGTATCGTATTTACCGCAAGGAGACCTCGGAGGCGAACTTCAGTTCCGTACTGAGCACAACAACTGCCGGGGTAGGAGACATCAGCGCGATGCCAGGTCTGACCTATGAATATTATGTAACGGCGTATTATCCTGAGCTGGGTACAGAAGGTCCGGCATCGAGTACGGTCTCCGTCTATGTGGAGGATGAAGAACCGACTCCAGAACCTACGATCACACCTGATCCTAATGTTCCTATCGAAACGCCGGGTAACGGTGGAGATGACCAAGGAGGAAATAATGGAGGTGGAGATCAGGGCGGTGATAACGGTAATGGTGGAAATAACAGTGGAACGGTTGTTCCGCCTGAGAGTACACTGCCGCCAATTCCGACGCCTCCGCCTATAACGACACCACCGCCAGCGGCTACAACTGAACCTGGCAATCCGGCTAATGCTGGTGTCGACACAGGTGCCCCGACCAATACCGACCATGAAGCGGGTACGGGGGCGGATGGCTTAACTGCGCCTTAAGAGGCTGGTTCTTGTGGGCAACTGAATAGAAGTCCCACAACCCTGGTTGTGCCGTGCTCCCTCATTAGGAGGGGGTGTACGCACTGCCGGGGTTCTTTTTTTGCCAGAAGGAATGCTATTGTGAATGAAATATGCTACAATGGAACAACCTTTTTCATTTTTGATCGGAGGCAGACCGTTGTAAATTCTCATTCCTTTTCCTGAATACAACTGAATATAGGGAAGGATGAGTCCATTGCTTACACAATCATTTCATAGACTCTGGCTTAGTCAGGCTCTATCTACTTTAGGAGACATCTGGTATATTTTGGCGCTAGTCGTCACGCTTTATCATCTTTCTGGTTCGGCTACCATTACGGCTTTGTATCCACTGCTCAGAGTTGCCGGTATGACAGTTGGTAGCGTAGCAGCCCCTGTTATTATGCGTAAACTGCGATTGAACCGCCTACTTACCTCTAGTCTTGGCGGGCAAACACTTGGCTTGGGCTTACTCACCATATACATGCTGTTAATGGGTAATGAGAATCCCAATATTGCTGTATTGGTTGGGATGGTGTTCGGGATATCTATTCTGGAGGGTGTAGCAGGTCCTGTCAGGTCGTCGCTTGTTGCGCTAACCGTACCTGAAACTTCGTTGCTTAAAGCGAACAGCGTACTCGCGGGTGTTGTAGAGACTTGTTCTCTGGCAGGTTGGGCTTTCGGATCCATCACGGTTAGTTGGCTCGGTGCCAGCCAAGTGTTGCTCCTGTCAACACTGCTATTAGGGGGTGCTTGCATATCATCCGCGATGATCAAAGAAGTCAGAATCAACATGGACCAAGCACCAGTAGTTTCTTGGGGACAATCACTTCAAGAGGGATGGCGGATTTATTTTACGTTACCCAAGTTACGTGTCTTGTTATGGATGGATTTTTGGGAAGGCTTATTTAGAGGGGCATTTGCTGGAGCGCTATTGCTCGTATTTGTAAATGAACGGCTACATGTAGGCGAAGTATGGTGGGGATGGATGAACGGCGCTAATTTAGGTGGATTCGTCCTCATAAGCATTTTGATGAGTCGTTTGACGGACGAAAAGTGGAATCTTGGTGTTATGCTGACTGTAGGTAGCGGCTTCGTTGCTGCGCTAACACTAGGCTTCAGTTTCTCTACTAGCCCAGTGGTGACGCTCGGCATCATGTTCGCCATAGGGGCTTTCCAGGCTATAAAGAATTTGGCGGAGCGAACTTCTTACCAGACTAGTGTCCCCACTTCAGAGCTCCCGCCGTTATTTTCCGCTCAATCGTCACTTACCTCAATTCTATATGGTGTTTCTTTATTGTTATCTGGCTGGATAGCGGATACCCTGGGGATTCAAATGCTGTATATCATTGCTTCGGTTGGGTTCGCCCTTTCCTTCGTTGGTTCGCTTGCGGGTCGGGTAAATGCGAAACAAGTAAATAGATATAATGGTACAGAAGAAACAGTAAAATAATGATTCATGATCTCCAGATTAATAAGTTACACAGAAATGCGCAAGTGTCAGCTTAAAAATGCAGTGTTGTATGAAAGGTTATCCAGAATTTCTGGATAGCCTTTTTTATATCGAAAACGGATAAAAATTAAATAACAAAAATGATTAATTAACCAATAACAGTACTTAACATGCATCAGTTATGGATATAACAGGAATACTGTTCACTTGTCTTCCTTTGAGTGTATCTCCTAAATGTGGTAAGCTGAAGACACCATAATGGAGAGGGTTATTTCTTATGAAACGTAAATTCGGAGACCGGGCCAACTGGCGCCGGATTACGCGCCGCCATTTTGCTTGCCGCTATGTGGAGAGCCGGGAGTTCAGTGGTTATATTACGCTGTACACTATTTATGGGCTGAAAGAACCACTGTGGAAAAGCTATGGCCGGCATACATACCGTATTGCTGACAAAGGGTATTCCTGGCTGCAATATTTCCCCAAGGATAGCCATTATATTGTCACGGCTATGTTCGACGAGCGGCAAAATATCGTTCAATGGTACATCGATACCTGTAAAGTGCAGGGTGTCACCGATCAGGGTGTGCCCTGGTTCGATGATCTGTATCTGGATGTTGTGGTGCTCTGGAACGGGGAAGTATTCTTGCTGGATGAAGATGAGCTGGAGGAAGCGCTGGAACGAGGGGACATTTCGGACAGTGATTATAACCAGGCCTGGACCACAGCGAATACGATTTTACGAAGTATAGACGCGCATGCTTTTCCTTATTTCTCCCTCTCCCTGAAGCATCGCGCGGAATTATTTCATCACGGAGAGTTCAGGAGGAAATGACAAATGGATTGGTACGTCTACGGAAAAGGCTCATCCCCGATCCGGGTAGTATCTAAAAGACGGCGGTTCCGTTTTAAGGGACCGTTCTTGATTGGACTGGCTATCTTGATCGTACTGGGGCTGCTATGGAGTGGTTTTGCACTGTGGAATATTAACCGCGCCAAGTCGACGGTCCCCATGCATAAAGCAGATGTGGGGATCGTTCTTGGAATGTCCATGTGGGGTGATGAGCCGAGCCCAGGCTTGAAGGAGCGCCTCGATTACGGGCTCAAGCTTTACCATAACGGGATGTTCCCCCGTTTTATTGTATCTGGAGGACTAGATCGGCCGGAGTACAAGTACACCGAAGCTGAGGGAATGCGTAATTATTTGGTTGGTGCAGGCGTCCCGGAAGGCGATATTCTGATTGAAAATGCAGCGACCAGTACGTATGAGAATCTACTGTTTAGCCGCGAGATTATGAAAAAAGAAGGTTTCACTACTTCTATCATCATTACGCATACCTATCATGGGTCACGAGCTATGGAAATAGCAGATGCTCTTGGTTACGACAAACCGGAGCTAGGACTGACAGAATCCCGCGTGATGTCCATGCCCTGGAACAAATCGCGTGAGGTGCTGGCCTATACCAAATGGAAGATTCAGCAGTTGTTTCTTTGAATAAAGGGAAAATCCCGAAACTGCTAATATCACCCCGTCAGCAGGAATAGACTTGTTTAGAGCAAGTCAGCCCTGGATAATGAGGTGAAACCGATGAACGGACGCGTAGCGGCGGCAAGCGGGCGGGAGGAAGGCAGACCGTCCCGGCAAATTAACATCGTCTTGCGCAATCAGGAGCCTGTTGCCATGGGCAGCACGGCAGAGGAGCCGGAGGCGGCACCCGCGAAAATTCACAGCCATAACAGCCTGTTCCAGGAATTAAGCCGTGAACTGGATGGACTGGTTGGACTGGATAACATTAAGGAACTGGTGTTTGAAATTTACGCGCTGCTTCAGATCGCCCAGATGCGCACCGAGGCAGGTCTTGCCAGCAGCGGGCAGGCCTATCATATGGTGTTTAAGGGCAACCCTGGTACTGGTAAGACAACTGTCGCACGTATTGTGGCAAAACTCTTTCAGCGAATGGGTGTGCTGAGCAAGGGGCATCTGATTGAAGTGGAAAGAGCCGATCTGGTGGGCGAATATATCGGGCATACTGCGCAAAAGACGAGGGACCTGGTCAAGAAGGCGCTCGGCGGCATTCTTTTTATCGATGAAGCCTATAGTCTTGCCCGTGGTGGAGACAAGGATTTTGGTAAGGAAGCGATCGACACACTTGTAAAATCGATGGAGGATCACCGTAGTCAGTTTATTCTCATCTTGGCCGGATACTCCGGCGAGATCGATTATTTTCTGATGAGCAATCCAGGACTTCCTTCCCGGTTCCCGATTCAGGTCGAGTTTCCCGACTATACCATCGATCAGTTGCTTGAGATCGCGGGGCTGATGGCCAAAGAACGCGATTATATTTTGATGCCGCAGGCGATACTCAAACTAAAGCAGCATTTGCTGCTGGAGAAGACCGAAAGTCTTCATGCGTTCAGTAATGCAAGATATGTGCGTAATGCAATTGAGAAAGCGGTCCGCAGCCAGGCAGTAAGGCTCTTGTACCAGTATGAGAACAATAGTCCCGGCAAGCAGGAGCTAATGACACTGCGAACAGAGGACTTCAAGCTGTAGAGTCTGAGTGGGCGGACAGGAATACCGAAACGGGCATAAGGAGTAAAGTATACATGGCAATCGCAACACATAATACAACAACGGAAGTACAAGACCGGGCGATTCTGGTCAGCCTCGTTACGGACAAAATCAAGCGCACAGGTGTTGACCCTGAGTTATCCCTGCAGGAACTGGTTCAATTAGCGGAGACCGCCGGGGTCGAGGTGCTGGATGTGCTTCGTCAGAACAAGGAAACCCCCGACCCCAGATGGTTCATCGGCAAAGGTAAGGTGGAGGAGCTGCGCATGGCGGCAGACGGCTTAGGGGCCAACACTGCTATCTTCGATCAGGAGCTGTCAGGCGCTCAGGTCCGCAATCTGGAGGAAGCGCTGGACCTCAAGATTATCGACCGGACCCAGTTGATTCTGGATATTTTTGCTGGACGGGCGAAGACACGAGAGGGAATTATCCAGGTAGAGCTTGCCCAGTTATCGTACTTGTTGCCTCGTCTGTCCGGGCATGGTAAGAACCTGTCCAGACTGGGCGGCGGTATCGGGACGAGAGGGCCAGGGGAAAGCAAGCTGGAGACCGACCGTCGTCATATCCGTGACCGGATTACCGAACTGAAACGCCAACTGGATGAGGTTGTTAAGACACGCGAGCTGCACCGCGAACGCCGCCGGAAGAGTGGAGCCGTGCAGGTGGCTTTGGTGGGATATACGAACGCCGGGAAGTCCACACTGCTAAAACAGCTCACGGACGCGGATGTTTATATCGAGAACCAATTGTTCGCCACACTTGATCCTACCTCCAGGGTTCTTCAGCTTCCTGGGGGCAAGGAAGTCGTGCTTACCGACACGGTTGGTTTTATCCAGAACCTGCCCCATGATCTCGTTGCTTCTTTCCGGGCGACACTGGAAGAAGTGAACGAAGCTAATCTGGTGCTGCATGTGGTAGATGCGTCTTCGTCGATGCGGGAGGAGCAGATGGATGTTGTGCAGAGTATTTTGCAAGATCTCGGCGCAGCGGGCAAACCGCAAATTGTACTGTTTAACAAATCCGATATCTGTGAACCGGGTCAGCTCGAAATGCTGCCGTCGGGAGACGGGTACTTGAAGATCAGTGCGTTCAATTCTGAGGATTTGGCCCACATCACGCAGGTGATTGCCGATGAACTGGCTGGAGATACGGTGACCTTCCGTATTCCTGGTGAACGGGGAGATCTGACCTCCGTGTTGTACAGGGTCGGTGAGGTGCTGGAACAGGGTTTTGATGAGAATGATATTCTGTACACCGTTCGTCTGAATAAAGAAGATTATGCAAAATGGGGCTACATGCTGGCTGATTTTGTGGACCCGCAGTAAAATGAATATAAGTATTGCTCAGGAAAGCGTCAGGCAACTGTCGCTTCCTGTTATTTTAATGGCAAGTAAATGTAAGGAGAGAGCAGAGAAACATGGCAGCATTTGCAGAGGATATTTTACAGGCGGCAGAAGCCGCAGAGCTTGAAATCGAAAGTGCAGTAAAGAACCTGGAACGAATTGTGGACAAGAATCAATGGAAGATCATTGAGGCGTTTCAGCGTCATCAAGTTAGTGACTACCATTTTGCCGGTTCTACTGGCTATGCTTATAATGACCGGGGCCGTGAGGTGCTGGATCTTGTGTATGCCGATGTATTCGGTGCGGAGGCGGCGCTAGTTCGGCCTCATTTTGCTTCCGGTACGCATACCATTTCCACGGCTCTATTTGGCGTGCTACGTCCGGGGGATGAGCTACTTTATATCACAGGCACCCCATATGATACCTTACACAAGGTCATTGGCAAAACCGGCGACGGAACAGGTTCACTTGCAGACTTTGGCATTGGTTACGGTGAAGTTGCATTGACACCAGAGGGCGGGGTAGACTGGGATGAGGTGGGACTGTCCATTAATGACAATACCAAGGTCATCGGCATTCAGCGTTCACGCGGGTATGACTGGCGCTCATCCTTCACGGTGTCTCAGATCGGTGAGATGGTGCGGAAGGTGAAGGAGCTGAAGCCGGATGTAATTGTCTTTGTGGACAATTGCTATGGTGAATTTACGGAGGAACTGGAGCCGACGCAGGTTGGTGCAGATCTTATTGCTGGTTCACTTATTAAAAATCCTGGAGGCGGCATTGCCGAGACTGGCGGCTATATTTGTGGGCGCAGAGAGCTCGTCGAATTAGCCGCGTACCGGCTGACTGCACCAGGCATCGGCGGTGAGGTGGGGGCGATGCTAGGAACCACCCGCGGCCTGTATCAAGGCCTGTTCCTGGCCCCGCATACGGTGGGACAAGCGGTTAAAGGCAGTATTTTCGCAGCTTCCGTGTTTGCCCGCTGCGGCTTCGAGACAAAACCAGCGTGGAATGAACCCCGTACGGACCTTATTCAGGCTGTGGCTTTTGACGGACCTGATCATCTGATTGCCTTTGTTCAAGGGATTCAGCGCGCTGCGGCTGTTGACAGCCATGTGGTTCCTGAACCTTGGGACATGCCAGGTTATGAACATCCTGTCATTATGGCGGCAGGTACGTTCATTCAAGGCGGCAGTCTGGAATTGTCGGCCGATGCGCCGATCCGTGCACCATATATTGGCTATATGCAAGGCGGTTTGACCTATTCCCACGTGAAATATGGCGTGCTGATGGCTTTACAGAGTATGAAAGATCGTAAATTGTTGTAAGTTTATCTAACATACTATTGACGCGCTGGATTAGGGAATGTACAATGATAAATAGAAAAAGATCATTGGAAGGTTGGATGAGTCATGGGTGATGAAATCCGCAGAAATATGGCATTATTTCCTATAGGGATTGTAATGAAGCTAACCGATTTGTCGGCAAGGCAGATTCGCTATTATGAGCAGCACAGCCTGATTGTACCAGCGCGTACTTCCGGCAACCAGCGTTTGTTCTCTTTTAACGATGTAGAACGTCTACTGGAGATTAAGGCTTTGATTGAGAAGGGCGTTAATATCGCCGGGATTAAGCAGGTTATGAATCCTGTCTCCAAGGAATCCGAAGAGGCGACTGTCATTACTCCTGATACAGAGGTAAAACGCAGAGAGTTGTCCGATTCCCAGCTTCACCGCTTATTGAAGCAAGAGCTCGTTTCCGGAAAAAGACCGGGACAAGTATCTCTCATTCAAGGTGAGTTATCCCGGTTTTTCAATAAATAATATAAAGATACGTGAAAGGGAGAGGTTATTGTGAGCTTTACTAAAGAAGATATTCTGCGTATTTCCAAAGAAGAAAATGTTCGTTTCATTCGTCTTCAGTTCACCGATTTGCTGGGTACTATCAAAAACGTTGAGATTCCTGTAAGCCAATTGGAAAAAGCGCTCGACAATAAAATGATGTTCGATGGTTCTTCCATCGAAGGTTATGTACGTATCGAAGAGTCTGACATGTATCTGTATCCTGACCTTAGCACTTGGGTGATTTTCCCTTGGGTAACTGACAGCCGTGTAGCACGTCTGATCTGTGATGTCTACATGCCGGATGGTACTCCGTTTGCAGGAGACCCGCGTGGCATCCTCAAGCGCTGTCTACAGGAAGCGGAAGAACTCGGCTTCACTTCCATGAACGTTGGTCCAGAACCGGAATTCTTCCTGTTCAAGACAGATGAGAAGGGTAATCCGACCATGGAACTTAACGACCACGGCGGATACTTCGACTTGGCACCTATGGACCTTGGCGAAAACTGCCGTCGCGAAATCGTCTTGACCCTGGAAGAAATGGGCTTTGAGATCGAAGCTTCCCACCATGAAGTGGCTTCCGGCCAGCATGAGATTGACTTCAAATATGCAGACGCCATCAAAGCGGCTGACCAAATTCAAACTTTCAAGCTTGTCGTGAAGACTGTTGCCCGTCAACATGGTCTGCACGCAACCTTTATGCCGAAACCACTGTTCGGAATGAACGGTTCCGGTATGCACGCTCACCAATCGTTGTTCAAAGGCAATGAGAATATGTTCTATGACGAGAGCGATACACTGGGTCTCAGCAAAACCGCACGTTATTACATGGCGGGCATCCTGAAGCACGCACGTGCTTTTGCCGCAATCACCAACCCGACTGTGAACTCTTACAAGCGTCTGGTTCCTGGCTATGAAGCCCCTTGTTACGTGGCATGGTCTGCAAGTAACCGCAGTCCGATGATCCGTATCCCGGCTTCAAGAGGTCTCAGCACTCGCGTAGAGGTTCGTAACCCGGACCCTGCTGCTAACCCTTACCTTGCACTTGCTGTAATGTTGAAGGCAGGCCTTGATGGCATCAAGCGTCAGCTTGAGCTTCCAGCTCCAATCGATCGTAACATCTATGTGATGTCCGAAGAAGAGCGTATTGAAGAAGGCATTCCTAGCTTGCCATCCGACTTGAAGGAAGCACTAAGCGAACTCATTCGCAGCCAAGTGATCACCGAAGCACTCGGCGAGCACGCACTGGCTCACTTCTACGAGCTTAAAGAAATCGAGTGGGATATCTACCGCACACAAGTACACCAATGGGAAAGAGATCAATACATGACTCTTTACTAGAATGAAGCAGCCCTTGACGCTCTAAGCGTTGGGGGCTTTTCTTATTGTGGGAAGTATGGTTATTATATTGGGGGGATAATGGGGTTACCACAAAATTACCACAAAATAATTATTTTTCGAAGACTTTGTTAAGGTGGGTTTCAAATCTTTCCGAATGATCTGTCTCAATTTTTTTGGATATGTGTGCATAAACGTCAGATGTTATCTGCACACTACCATGCCCCAATCTTTCTTGAACATATTTCATTGTGGCTCCTGATTCAAGTTGGAGCACTGCATGGGTATGTCTTAGAGAATGAATTGGCATCGGGGAAATATTGATTCTTTTGAGTATTCTAGAAAATGCATTAAATAGTGATGATTTTGGAATGAAGTTCCCATCGTTTTTACAAAACACTAAATTCAACTCATGATTATATGCGTTTAATAAAGCCAATTTGTTTTGATTTTGATAATTAAGGTGAAACCTGAGATCATCAATCATGGTTTGTGGAATAGTGATTATTCTTTTTGAATTATATGTTTTTGTATCACCAAAAGTCTCCTCGCTACTTTTCGCTGTAAAGTCCAATGTTTTTGTGATCTTGATGGTTCTATCCTTAAAATTAATATCTGTCCACTGAAGTGCAGCTGCTTCTCCCTTTCTCATGCCAGTTTCAATGAGAGCTTTAAAAAAACTCCAATAGATGTAATCATACTGTCTAGCGGAAGTTAAAAAGGAAGGAATGTGTTCAGACTCAATAAACTTTATTATTGTTTTTTCTTCTTCACCTTTTACTTTTGCTCCCGAACAAGGGTTTTTTTCAATTTTACCCAATATAATCGCTTGTTTCATTGCTCCGTTAAATGTTGTGTGGACAGATATTACACTTCTTCTGCTAAGTCCTTTTGCAAAGAGACTACTTAAGAACTTTTGATACATAATTGGTTTAATTTCTTTCATAAATAATTCTTTGAAATATGGGTTGATATGAGTTTTAATGTTGTTTTTATGCCAGGAAAGAGTATTTTTACGGACCGAATCCACTTTATATTCATTTATCCAGAACTCCATGTAATCTTTCAATTTTAAATCTGTTAAGTCAACTCCTTCAGCTAATTGTCGTTCGAAATCAGATACGGCTAATTGCGCTTCCTTTTTTGTTTCGAATCCTCTCTGTGATTTTTCTTTGAATTCTTTGGTGAAAGGGTCCTTAAATCGCAATCTAAACGACCAACCGGTAGCAAGTTTTTTATAACTAGCCATTTCATTACCTCCTTACAGAATGTGTGTTCGTATTTATATATATGGAAAATAGCCTTGCGGCTATGAATCCCGAGTCAACAAGTTATTTGAGATAATTATAGTAAATCTATTCTTTGTAAAGAATCCCCTCAACAAAGCCTAATATCCTCTGTAAATCTTCTTTTTTTAGTTCTACTCCATTAAAGATAACTTTTTGTTGGTTAAGCAAGTCTCCTAAGTCTTTATTATTGTTATTTTTTATTATGATTGATGATTCTGAATCGTCCTTTTTTCTAAACTCTTCAAGATCATTTTCTAAACTCTCGATCTGAAATTCAAGTGATGAAATGATGATCTTTTTACTTTCATTATCCAAATTTGAATCATGTTCTATATTTAATCTTTGTTGATTTAGTTTGAATATTTTAGATCCGTAATCAGAAATGGTAAAGGCACGTTTCGTCTCATGAGAAGACATCAATTCAGTTTTTCCATCCATTGTAATTACATACTGTCTGATCTCAGGAGAAGCATCATCACTACGACCCAATAAATATTCAGTATTTGTTTCTAATATATCGGCCAAATCAGACACCATTTTAGCACTAAGTTTCTTTTTTCCTCGCTCGATATCGTAATAATACTGAGGTGAAATTCCCAATTTAGAAGCTACTTTTGTTCCAGGAATACCCTTTTTCTTTCTCAGTTCTCTAATAATAGATGGTTGAGTTGAATTCATTGTTTTCACCTTTCAACAACTAATTTATACATCTATATTATCATCTAATAGATTAAAAAACAATGATTAAAGCACGAGAAACATAGTATTTTCGAGGAAAATGAAGGAAAAAGATTAATCAATGTGATTAATAAAAGGAAATGAATCTATATGATTAAAAATGGCCTTTGAAGTAATTAATCAAATAGATTAATATTGGTTTAGGAGGTGAAAGAAGTGGATTTTACCCAAGCAGTAAATAAGTGGATTAAAGAAAATGACTCTAATCCGACTGAAGTCGCAAGATTAATGAATTATTCTCCCCAGTATATCATTAACATACTTAATGGAGATAGAAGGTGGAATGAGACAACTATAAAGAAAGCATGTGAAGTGCTCGGCCTAAGAGTATTCGTTGTAAATGCTAGAGATGGGGTGAGTCGATAATGGGGAATGTTGTGGATGTAACGATTAACAAAGCTGAGATACTAAAAATGTGTAAAGAAAAAATCGACCATGCTCTTGAGGGAATTGATAGTGATTATGTTTTCTGGGATAGTGCTGAGTTAAAACGCCGAACATGTATGAGTTGGAGCACGATCCAAGATACGTTCTTCTTTGATCCAAGATGTCCAAAAATCAAAATTGGAGGCAAGTGGTACTTTCCAACAAAAAAGACAAGAGAGTTTTTAGAACTCTGGCTTTTGGAACATGAATAAATTGGTTATTAGACTAAGTTGCATTTCGTCTATGACAGAAAGGGGATTTCATCAATAAAATTTGGCGACTATCTACGTCAATTACGCAAGGTTAAGGGTTTAGGTGTAAGTGATTTTCCTGAAGTGTCTGCTGCAACCATATCACGAATCGAAAGAGGTAGAGAACCACAACCCAGCACATTGCGTTCTGTTGCCAAAACAATTAACTGCTCTTTTATCGGATTGATGATCAAAGCTGGACATATCACAGAAGCTGAAGCGTTGGGATGGATTGGAGAGCAGAAATTAAGTCACAACCGTCAGACTAATGTTACAGATATGGTGTTATAGAGTAACTCTAATTCCTGTATCGCTTGTGACGGCGACATTTCAGAAAGCGCAAAATTGCGCTTTCAGACATTTCGATTCAAAATATCTGAATTTCCGGACATGGCGGATTCACCATATTAGAAATCCTAACATTCCGATTCAAGATGTTAGAACACTCGAAATAAGGAGGGACAGTCGTTGACCCTGGAGCATCTGGCTCGACTATGGTTCTACAAACCAAAGCAACATGCAATCATCGTTCGTAACCTCAAAAGAAATACAAAGAGAGGAGGACTGCGCCTATGAACAGCTCCATGCAACCAGTATCTAAAGGAACGGATTTTCACAAGATTAGTTTGCGGGAAGCCAGGGAGAATCAAGGGCTATCTGTTATAGAAGCTTCCGAACTATCCGGACTTGTAGAGTCAACGATTAGAAGAGTTGAGTTGAACTGCAAGGAAATGAGACTTACTCAATTTTTAGTGCTTTGTAATGTATACGGAATCGAATGTAAACATGTATATATCGGGTCGGAATCAGATCTATTTGAGCTGAGAAGGAGATTCTACACAACGAAAAATCGTCTTAACGCGGATACTTTGGCGAGTACGCGTTAAGACGATCTGAAATTATTATTCTGGAGCCTTATGACGTAATTATACAATTTTTCAATGACTCACGTCAATGGTGCTCCCATAAATTAGGAGCGTGTATTTATGAGTAGTGTTATCCAAAAAACGCCTTTTGGTGCCTATAAAGTGAAATTCGGACCCAGTTCTTATATTTCCGGTGACTCTGCAGAGGAAAGACTCCAATCAGCTATGCGGCTTATCATTCGTCAGGAGGGTGTCAGCGGCTTGCTGGACGCACTGAAGGTGGACATTAATAAACGCCATCCCGAAGACCAGGAACTTGTCTGGAAGCGTCTGCTGCCTGTTGCTGAAGAGGTGATATGGGGGATGTATGCCCGAAAAGACGAGAGTTTACTTGTATTTAGTAATATACCGCCGTGGGTAGAACTGGGAGATCCTTATGAACCTATGATTACAGCTCGGATAAATTCGCAGCCCCCTGCGTTCATTGAGTGGAACATCGATCCTCAGCGCAATATTTCTGTCGGATGGGATCGGGAGGTGCAGAGATGAACAGTGGCGCGGTGGAAATTACTGAAATCTTGCGCAAGTTTGAGGAACGGCTCCCAGATGACCATTTTGAAGGAATGCTTCATGAGATCGGATTTGATTGGAGCATGTTCAAATCAGACTTCAATCTATTCTTAGAGAAATTCCGTGAGCTTTCTGCAGTAATCGGAAAGAGTCTGTTCAATGCCTTGTCGGTACAGTTGATCTGGCGTGTTCCAGAAGGGGCTGCGGCTGAAGAGTCTTTCCTCAGAGCTCTATTTGGGGAGGTTCCTACATGATAGAGAACTGTGTGACGCTACGTTCGTCTGTGCAATTATATACTGACCTTATCCAATTTCTCAGAACGCATTCTATGCAGCCCGTTTCGAACTACGTGGGCATATTCAATCATATACCGTTTAATTGTACAGGAGATTTATACGGAGTCTCTATGAGGCTTGTAGATGCCTTAAACGACGACAATAGTACGAGAGAACAAAGAGCAGACTTTCACGCTCAACTGATTTGGAGATTGGGAGATAGGGATGCGGCGTTGGATCTTTTGCATGCAGCTTTTAAAGTCAATCCCTTGAATAGACGGAAAGTGTAGGTGAAGCGGAGTGGCCAATCCGCAGAAGGGGAATGGGTACGTAGGCGTATCGAACGAGATTTGGGATGAGATCATCCGCCGCGACTTCACCAAACGACAAAAAGACATCATCATGCTTATTGTACGACTGTCTTACGGTTGTAATCGAAAGGTTGCATTGATTCCCAAGCAACAAGATTTCGGGCTTTGCGGGTTGGGCGGCAAGGGCCATATAGGGGTGGAGTTAAAGTTCCTTGAACGATGTAATGTCATACTCCGAGGACCGAATAAGAGTGAATACTCCTTAAATAAGAACTATGAAATGTGGGAAATATCACCAGTTAAAGGATGGGAAGGTGATCGTTTCAATGAACTCGTTTACCTAAATATTATGGAATCTAAGAAGGACAAAAATGTTACTGAATCAGGAGCTTCAAATCTTCTAAATCCTCATGATAGAAGTTCCCGAAATGGTAACAATTCTGAGGATGAAAAGTTACCGTTTCAGGAACATAACGATGAAGTGAAAGTTACCGATTCAGGAACTTCGCAAGGAAAAAAGTTCCTGAAACAGGAACCGCAAGTTCCCGAAACAGGAACTTCAATAGCCTCTAATCCTTTGCCGGGCGCGGATTACAGCGTCTCTAAATACAGTTTAAATACAATAAAGATTAAAGACAATAAAGAATATATAAATGATTGGCTCACATTTTACAAAATCAAATCAAGAGGGATATTCGACCTTGAGAGAGCCTACTCGTATATTGGGGTTTTGGAAATGGATTTGATAGAGCTTTATATGAAAAAATCCCAAGGGAAGTCGGTACCCTACTTTGAAACCATAGCGAAGAATAGTATCGCGGATAACATTGTCACTCTAGCTGCTTGGAAACAAAAAAACGAGAAGTCGGAGCCTGACGGACGATTGGACTTTATAAACAACTTGTAGGAGGGAGTCCATGGAAAGGGAAGAAGCGCAAAACGTATTTAAAAAACTCGCTGCCAGTTATCCGAACTGGAGGGTGGACGCGACCATCGGTAAGAGCTGGGTGGATGATCTGGAAGCCGAAGATGCAGAAAACGTATGGGCGAACGTGAATGAATACAAGAGGGAGAACAAATTCCCTCCAACGTTAGCTGATATCGTCAAGCCCAATGCCAGTATTGAAGCCAAGCGTGAGAAAGAGCGAACAAAGGAACGCCTGTTGGAAAAAGAATCAAAAGATGCGAGTATCCCTGGCATACCTCCTTGGGAAAGAGCTGGTATGAGCCGTGAAGATTGGATGCGTGCTGTCATTGAAAAAAGTCGGGGTGAGAAAGGTTGAATTATTACAACTTAGAAGTGGAACAATCGGTATTAGGTGCTCTTCTGATCACCCCAGACCTTATTTATGAATCTACTGTGATCGAAGAACACTTTTATCACGAAAACCATAAGTTCATCATCTCAGCTATTCTAAAGCTTCGCGACCAAGAACAACTCATAGATTTTGTTTCGGTTAGCGCAGTTTTAGGGGACAAGCTACAGGATATAGGTGGGGTTTCCTATTTGGCTGAACTTGGCCGATCCGTGCCGACGACTGGATTATTCAAGAGCCATGAGCGACTCCTGAAAGAAAAGTATCTTCTTCGAACAGCCATGAAGAGAATCAAAGAAATATACAGCGGTGGACACGACCAACCAAAGGAACTTGCCGCTGAGCTAATGAGTGTAGCCGAACTCATCATGGATCAATCCAAGAACGAGGGTGGATTGAGACGCATAAGCCAAGGGCTAAGGGATCATTATGAATCGATAGAGGGTAAGGCATATGACGGGGTGGCTACTGGTTACAGCACTATGGGGGCGGATCTCGACAGAGTCACAGGAAAGTGGCAAAAGCAGACACTCAATGTCATCGCTGCCAGGCCGTCTGTGGGGAAGACTTCTGCGGCCTTGAATAATGCAGTGATAAACGGAAAAGAAGGACTAGCCGTTGCTATCTTCAGTCTTGAGCAGCCAGAATTACAACTCTATGATCGCATGATAGCGGCGGAATGTCTTATAGACAGTTCAAACATAAAAACAGGGAAACTTCTTGATAACGAATGGGAAAAATACACCATTGGGTTTATGAAACTAGCGGAATTGAACATATACATTGATGATCGCCCAGGACTCAGTGTGCAAGAGATTCGTTCCGAAGTCCGGAGATTCAAAAAGGAACATGGTGAAATCATCGTGTACATCGATTATTTGCAGTTGATCAACGGCGGAAAGGCATTTGCAAACCGAAACGTTGAAGTAGGTTATATAAGCTCTAGTTTGAAGCAGATGGCCCGGGAGAATGATTGCCCTGTAATCGCATTGGCTCAACTAAGTCGGGGCGTAGAACAGCGGCAGGACAAGCGTCCGATGCTCTCAGACCTTAGGGAATCCGGCAACATCGAGCAGGATGCCGACACCATCACATTCCTGTATAGGGACGATTATTACAATCAGGAGACGGAGAAGAGGAACATCATCGAAATGATTGTCGCGAAGAACCGTGAGGGCGAAGTCGGAACAGTGGAAATGATCAATCTGAAGAACTACGGGAAGTTCGTTAATTATGAACGCGCACATACAAATTCGCACACTTAGAGAGGGAGGGTATTTATGTCGATGGTTGCTCCAAAACAAACAATGCTGGATGAACTGCAAACCGCATTCCAACGGGCGAAAGGAAGCAAGCTTATTGTCGGTAAAGAGGATCTGAAGAAGACAGAACTCTTACTCAAATCCTATATACCGATGTTAAGGGTTATTAAAGACCTGCATTTGGCAAAGACAACTTTCAACCAGAAATCGGCAGAAGCCATTGTCATAGCGAGAGAAATCACATCAGAAATACATCGTTCTTATAAGGCGATAACCGAGTTTATCCTTGCAACAATCAACAACCTTCATAACCCTCATGAACGGGTTATTCTTCAAAAACTGTACATTGAGGGCTGGTCATATAAAAAAACGGTAAATTACATGGACTATGGCTATAACAAAGATGTTTATCCGATTGGAGCAACTACAGTCGCTGACAGGAGGAGGAAAGCCATAAAAGCAATCGCACTCAGTTTTAAAATCACTGGAATTCTAGAAAGCGTACCAGCGGATGTACTGGAGTATGGAAACGAAGTATCTTTCTCCAATAACCCACGCCATAACAAAATATAAATTTATTCAAACCAGCAAACAAAATCCTGAGAACGCAATAATGCGTTCTCTAACATACGGATGATCCTTGTGATGCTCTCATTAAATCTAGTGAAAGGATAAGGAAAATTTTCCTTAGCATTATGTTTCAGAACGTGTAGAAGCCTGGGAGAATGTAAATCTTCCTGCATATACTTGACTCAAACCAGAAAGGGCGGTATTATATGTCACTTTTAAATTCATTCCCAGAATTGTATAGATCTCTTTGTGGGGCTGCTGGACGGAATACTAAACTAAAAAAAGAGGATATCGAATTAACCAAAAATTTTCTAGATTCCTACATTCCAATGTTAAAGATCGTAAAAGACTTTGAAGCTACAGGGGCTAATGCGCTATTAGAAGGTATTGATAATGGGCCAAATACTCTATTGAGTTATGCTGTATCAAAAAGTGAAGGAGCAAGTCGGTATAAGTCATATAAGATACTAACAAATTTTATCTCCGACATTATTATGAGCCTCCATAACCCTTACGAGAGAAGAGTGCTGCAGTTGATTTATCTAGATGGTATGTCCTATTCAAGCGCCAGAGAATACATGAGGGAAACTCCTGATGAAGGGTTACGCCCTATTTATGAAACAACGTTTGCTGAAAGAAGAAGAAAAGGGTTGAATAGAATTGCTGTTAGTCTAGAAATTCTCGGTGTATTAGAAGTTATCCCCGAAGGAATCGAGGAGCTTGGAAGTATCGCAGAAACATTTATTGTTCCTAAAAAGACATTGGGTTAAGGTCATTTATTAACTAAAATGAGTGCGGGAGGTATTAAGCATGCAAGTACTTTTAGCTCACAACTTCAAAAATGGAGAAAAACTCGTAATTCCCTTATCTGACACTGCTCAATCTGAAAATGTTGATTTTATTAAATCGGTGATTGCGGCGAAGATGGATTGCGAGTCTATTGAGTTCACCGCAGACGATGGAAGAGTCCTGTATAGAAATTATCGCGATGTTAGCTCTGTAGAAATTGCATTTGTAGAATAATAAAAGAGGATGCCGACAGTCTAGCGGCATCCTCTTTTATTATTCTAAATATATTTAGCTTTCTGATTATGAAATGCGTTCACAAAGTCGGTAAGGTTAGGCTCTTTACTAAATATGATTTTATCTGAATTGGGAAAATAAAATGTGTAATCAAAGTATTCGCCATTATTCAATCCTCCGCCACTCCCAACTAGTTGCAGCGGAAAACGGTCTAACTCATGACCGGCAATATCAAAAATATAAAAGTGTTCTTCCCCGATGGCATACTTCTTATTTCCTAAATCAATAGTCGAAAGAATAGACATCATAAAACCTCCTTTAAAATAATAAACTCAATTACTATTATATCCAGAAAAAATTTTAATATACAGAAGACCGGAAATTCGCTTTAATTCTGGTAACAAGGTTCTGTTATTGTGATATACAATGACCGAACATGATGAAAGTTCAACTTACCCCATCAGATTCAGACATTTTGAATCGAAATGTCCGGAATAACGTATGTTCAACATACCTCATCAATATCGGATTCGGTTAATCGTCGAATCCAATTCTATTCGCTTAATGTTCCTTCACCCCGGGCTAGACGGTGGTTCATCGTGAACAATCGTTGCACACTCGTGTTCGACGTGAACACGAGCTCGAGATGGCGTTTTGCTGTATTGAACTAGGTGCTAAAAACTTTGGGACAGTGTGTCTTTGAGTTGGTCTGCTTCAGTCGAAAGCTTAGGTTCACCATGAACCCGAGCTTAGACGCACATGCACTGTGAATGTTCTGTACAGATCGGACACTGCGAAATTGCCAAGTTCGATCTGTATGGGTCTCCCCAAAGTTGGAGATACCCAGGCACAGTATTATTTTACAAGCGCTACTGTATGCCTTATGACGTTCAAGCCACTACTTTGTCCAGTGGCAGAGGAGGTTCATATAAAGGAGGTCGTCTTATGGGTGTAACCATCCCCACAAGTGGGGATGGTTAGTCTGCAAGCATTAAGCCGTATCGCTCCAGGCTACAGGAGCTTATAACTGATCTGGTGGCGGAAGAGAGGCGCGGATAATCCCATTACGTGGACAATGGAAGTAAATAGAAAAGTTCACACGCGAGGGTGAGTGGCCCTTGCCCACATCAAATCATCATACGGTATGTCGATTATGGCCCATTGGCTGTACGAGCGACATACCGTTTTTATTTTCCTGAATGTTTGGGAATTTGGATGCAAAAAGAAAATATGAAAGGGAATCTCTTCATATCGTCGAATATAAAGCAGGAGTCACGAAGTGGGGAGGGGTATTAATGAGCTTTAGAGGAAAGTTCGTGGGATATTTCGCCAAGAAATATCATGATGAAATCGGGATGGATAGCCTTAGACATCAAATTGAGGATGCACTAGAAAGATTGAGATCCGAGCTATGGGATGCAATGGAAGTCTCCAAGGAAGTTGTAATTGATAAACGGGAGCACTCTATTAAGTTCGGAGAACAAAAGCTTGTGTTCGAATGCAACTATTATGAAAACATTGTTAAAGTGAAATTGATTGATTCCAATGACGGAGTGCGCTTAATTGATACACTCAGATCATCTGAAACGGGTATAACCAGTGATCTTGATAATGTGACTTTTGACGCTTTTGGTGATAAAGAGCTGGATGTCTACTTGGAAGAAGCTTTCGAAGATTCAATAACTCTATAGGCGGTTGCAAAAACCTTATGATTTTAGTGAGATAGTGGCAATGACCATTCGTTAACTAACAGGAATATTTTACAATCAATCTATCCATTGCACCCTATCTTTTCCAACTGTATCATTGGACTCATAACAGTTGAAAGGTTGTGCAGCATGGAGAAAAAGCCTACACTCCTACAGATCAAGCATTTTATCAACAAGCAAAAGGAAGTCATTGGCTACCCGGTTGGAGGCGGTTCGGAAGTCATTTTGAAGGGCAAGGAAGTCAAAGGGTTGAAGGTTTTGCCAGATACTCGATTGGTGGCCGAGACGAAGCGCGGAAGCTTCTACATCATTCCTTCATACAGTTCTGCACAAGAAGCAATGGCATCGGCTCCTAAAGCCCCGTTCCTTGTACATGCCGGCGAAGAACTTATAATCAATGTGAAGAAAGTACACCATCTCAATTACGAAACGCATGTGGCTACATTCGAAAATGGAGAATCACGCCGCGTCGAAGATAAATACTGGACTGAATTTGTTCAGAAGTACGAACAACGGGATAAACTATAGCATAAGGAAAGTTAACCTTACTAGGAGTCGGCGAAATTGCCGACTCTTTTTTTGTTTGTCTGAAATCCGAAGTAAAAGCGCGGAGTTACTAGCTTACGATATAGACAGAGGGAAATTGAAGTGAATACATGTGAATGGTGGTGAGGGCTTGACTACAACAATGGAGTTAGCTAATAACAAGGAATTGGATACCCAATTTGATGTAAACACATCTAAAATGTCGCTTAATGACATGAAAACTGAATTTCTCTTGAAGTTCCATCCCACAATGATGTGGTTGGTCCGTGATTATGAAAACGTACAAAGAATGAAAACCTCTACACTTTCGAGTGATGATATATCGAACGCATATGGTGGTGCTTTATCTGGAGAGCATGGCCGTGAATTACATAGGGATGTTACCGCCAACACTACGGTTCTTAAACACAAACGTGAGGCGATCTATTCTTTGTATAAGGAAATGTCGAACATTATCACGATCGTCTTAGATTCCATTAATGATCCATACGCTCATAAAATAGCGCAGCTCCTTTTTATCAAAGGCACACGGCATAAGGAAGTAATGGCCTATATGCAGAGAGGATATACCAAAACGCTCCGCCCAATATCTCAAACTCAGTTTGCCGAAAAGAGACTTAAGGCAATTCAAGAAGCTTCAAGAAGTCTTGAGATGCTTGGTATTCTTGATTTGCTCGTCGAAAACAAAGGGGTTGGAAGATCGAAGAAAATGCAGTTTCGAATTGAATTAGAAGGCTGGTCTTCGTTTGAAGCATAGAGCTGATATAGGAGGGGTGACCGGTATTGTTTAGAGTTACACAGAAGGAACCACCGATTCCATCAGCATCCAAACTGCAGCCGGAACCATGCAGGGGGTGCGTATGGGGGAATTGGACTGGAAGCAAGCAAATGTGTATGTTGCCAAAATGCAATAAAGATGTTGCGAGGTAATGATACACTTCACAAAGCGGTTAAGGTAGTTCCGGGCAACACCAAAGCAACTGATGTACTCCGCATCGGCTGCTTTGGTGTTTTTAATATAGACGGAGGTGTTGCATGAAACTACGGAGATTGGTAGAGCTCCTGGGCAATACACCAAATGCCCTGAATGCGGTAATGAGGCGCTCGGTCAAGGTGAAGGAGCGTTGCATGCCTTTGATAAAACATTCATACGAAAGTGCAAGTGCGGTTTGGAAGTCAGCATAACGGAATCGCAATAGAAACTAAATGAAGAGGTGCTCAATCAATGATCAAACATCCAGATGGGAGACTGGAAGGTACTCCCGAAGAAATAACGGGCAACATGAAGCTGAAGGGGGCGGATAAGTTCCCTGACATTCTCGTGAATCCAGCGTCAGTACAAATAACATGCGTGGATAGCGACCTGCCTACGCCAAGACATAACAACTTTAAACAATACAATAACCGTTTATGACGTTCAATCCACGTAAAGGAGCGTGCAGTGTATGAATACCGTTCAGCCTATTCGTGACCCTGTGATCATAGAAAAAATTAAACGGGATCTAAGGTATAACAGTGAACGAAATTATCTGTTCTTTTGTATGGGGATCTATAGCGGTCTTAGAGTTTCGGACTTGCGCATGCTTCAGGTAGTGGCAGTAAGAAATAAAACTCACATAACACTCATCGAAAGAAAAACAGAGAACACCAGGAAGAGAAGCAAGAAGAAGAAATTCATCATCCATCCGGAAATCGCTGAGGATCTGAGCAAGTACATTGAAGGTATGGATGACTATGATTACTTATTCCCCAGCAGACAGAAGAAAACGAAGACAGGGGAAAGAGATCAACCTATCGATCGTTCGACAGCATACAAAATGTTAAATAAGGCAATAGGTCGATATGGCCTAAAGGAAGTTGGAACCCATACATTAAGGAAAACATGGGGATATCATCTAATTATGACTGCTCCTCCTGAACGATGGGCCTACACCTTAGCGTTGCTAATGGATATGTTCAATCACTCGGATCAATCCTACACTTTACGGTATTTAGGGCTGACTCAGGACGCTATGGACGAAGCAATTGTAAGAATGAGTTACCCAAAATACTGATAAATGTCGCACTCAACACCAGAAAGGCAGAAAAGCCTTGATAATATTGAATTTCTGTGTTTCTACGAGTGCAACAGAATAGGTGTTATGGTGAACTATATTTACAATTACTAGGATATAAACTGCGTTTTAGGTGTAATTTGCATGCGTGCAGCGTGGTGATGATAATGCAACACTGATGATTAAAAAGCCCTTCCGCGTGAAAACCGACTCGAATAATAAATTGGTGGTGAAATTCTGTGAGCTTGGATAAAAGCGACAATCGAAAAAAAGCACTGAAAATCTGGCTGGATAGCGGGAAGAAAATAATGTTGAAAGAAATAGCTGAAAAATTGGGCGTAAGTGCTGGTAGTGTCCGTAAATGGAAGTCGGTAGATAAATGGGATGAGGTCCCCGATAAAAGAGGTCGGGGTGGTCAAAAAGGGAATAGGAATGCAAAAGGGAATAAAGGTGGAAAAGGTGGGCCGCCTGGGAATTCAAAGGCTGTGACACATGGCATGTTCCGTAAGTTCGAACCTCAAGATCCTGAATACTTGGAGATTTTGGAGATAGCTCAAGAAATGGACCCTATCGACATGATATGGTACAACATCACAAAGGGATTCCAAAAGATCATCTGGGGGCAGCGCATTTTCTTTATTCAGGACAAGGACGATATGACCAAAGAGCTAAAGCGATCCAAACTATCTACAAGCAAAGATTTGGATTCAGAAGAAACTGAATGGGAGATACAGTTCGCCTGGGATAAGTACGCTGCTGCAATCAAAGCTGAAGCTATTGTCCAGCGGGAATTGCGAGGGGCGATCAAACAATTCCTAGAAATTGCGCCTGAGGACGATGAACGCCGAACCAAGCTGGATCAAATGCAAGCTCAGGTCGAGAAAACGCGTCTTGAAATTGAAGAGATGAAGAATGGTGAGAAGGATACTCCGACAGAAATCAACGTGAAGAGGTGGTCTAATGTCCCTCGCTCTGGATCTTGATCCCTTCGAAGGCTGGAATCCGCATGCTAAACAAATAGAAGTAATGGAGAGCGTAGTCCGTAACAACGTCCTTAATTGTGGACGGCGCGGTGGGAAGACTAATGTGGGCGCTAGGAAGTTCTTCGATAATATTCTGGCCGACATAGAGCGCGGCAAGGGATTACCATTTAAGCCGCCGAAGAATCTGAAGAAGATGAAAAAGCCCAAACCACGGCTTGAATACTGGTGTGTATCACCAACCTACGCCATGTCTGAAATCCAACAAGAAGAACTGTCGGATGTCTTACCTGAAGATATGATAGAAAGCTGGGACCTATCCAAAAACCGAGTCTGGTTAAAGGGATGGGTCCTTATTCAGTTTAAGTCGGCGGACAACCCTAAATCACTCGTAGGTAAGGGCTTGGACGGCGTGTGGCTGGATGAAGCCAGTAAGATGAAGGCCGAGACCTGGACTGGTTATCTCTCCTATGCTCTTGCAGATAAGGGTGGATGGAGTGTCTGGACAACAACGCCCGAAGGTATTAACTGGTTTGCAGAGGATATTGTGCTTCGAGGGCAATGGGTCGATGCTGGCTTGGAGGAAGAACAGTATCAGAATGATCCCGAGTGGCGCAACTTTTACTGGACCTCACTCGACAACCCTATTCCTGAACTGCAGCGCAATATACAACGGATGATCGACACTTACCCAGAACGATATGTAGACCGTGAAATAAAGGCTAAATTCAACGTCTTCCATGGACAGGTGTACGATGAATTCAAACGATCCACCCATGTTGTGGATATGCGATGCCTAGACCAAAGTATTCACCTGTATGAGATCACATACCCTGACGGCAGTATGAAGGACATCACCTTTAGCCGGTTCATAGGCGGCATGGACCACGGCTGGAACGATCCGGCTGTATTACTTGCCATAGGTTGCGTTGGCGAGGACTATTACATTGTCGAAGAAGCCTATGCCCAGCATGTCAATGTCCTTGTGGTAGGGAGTGACGGTGCACTGGAAGATTGCCTTGTTAAGCGGTACAAAGAAATGAACAACAGATACCACTTCGATGAAATTTGGGCCGACCCATCGGAACCGGAATACATCAGTACGTACAAGAACTACGATTTACCTGTGAGGGAGGCTAACAACACCATAGGCCCGGGCATACGAGAGGTTGCTACTCTTTACAAGGTGAAGAAGGGAACAGGCCGCCCAAACATCTACGTGAATCGTGAGTGCAAGAACGAAATCAAAGAGACTGAAAACTACAAGTGGAAGAAAGAAAAGAAGACTGATCAACACACCGAAGAACCTGAGGATAAAAACAACCATACTCAGGACTCAAAAAGGTATGCGATTTACAATGATAAAGAGGGGAATTCAGGTTTTTCTTTCGGTTAAAAAATAAAAAAAACTAGAGTTGAGATGGTTTAAATTGTATAATTGAGATGATTTCAAATGACCATCGAGGGGGAGTTCTTCGTGCCACATTCTTGGACATGTCCTTTTTGCGACAGAATTGCTACTATTTCAGATTCGGACACGAATTACAGCAGGCTTGTGCTTGATATAGAGAATGCGCAGGGAAAAAGATCCGCCGGTACTTGTTTTAGAGTATGTCCAAACCCAGACTGCAAAGAATTTTCATTACATGTAGATTTATATGGCCCTCAAGGTGTATTTGGGGGAGTAATAAGAAAATGGACGCTTGTTCCTGATTCTAAGGCTGTTTCCTGGCCTTCGTATATCCCAAAATCTATTGTTGACGACTACAGAGAAGCCTGTTTAATAGCGGATTTAAGTCCTAAGGCTTCTGCTACTTTATCCCGTCGTTGCCTACAAGGTATAATTCGTGATTTTTGGGGAATTAGAAAAAGTAGACTTGTTGACGAAATAGAAGGAGTAAAAGATAAAGTAGATTCATTAACATGGGACGCAATCGATGCAGTAAGAAAAATTGGTAATATCGGCGCCCATATGGAAAAGGACATCAACATAATTGTGGATGTTGAACCAGAAGAGGCGACTATGCTAATAGGGCTGCTTGAAATGCTTATTAAAGACTGGTATGTTGCTAAACACGAGCGGCAATTAATGCTTCGAAATATAATCAAAACAAGCGAAGAGAAAAAACAAAAAAAAGTTGAGGAAAAGACGTAGTAACACCGTATAAAACCACTGTTATTATTAATTCATAAAAGTATGAACGAAAACAGAAGGTCAGGAAACATTTCCTGCCTTCTGTTTTTTATGTCTGGAGGAGGGGATTAAAGTGGGTGTAGAAATCAAACTTAGTGACGGTACAACGATTGTTGGTGACCATGAATTCTTAAAAACGTTTAAAAAAGGATTCTTCAATGGCATCATGAGTCCATCTTCGATGCTGAAGGTTAATGATCTTAATTCAAATCAAGAATATTATTTTCCTATGTCGAGCGTTATCTATGCAAAGGAACTGAATCAAGGTGAAAGCAATGAATGAAACTGCTGAGTTTGTTCAATTCGCTATCAGTCAATGGAGAGAGAAAAGAGACGCGGCGTTCCGTGAACACGGTCTCAATCTTGAAAAAGTATACGCGAAGGGTGAATTCGATAATCTTCCGCCTGAATGTCTTATGGCGGTGTGCTACGTAGATGCGTTTGCCTGTGTGCAATCAAAAATCCGTAGCGTTACTGAATAAGACGGATGTTATCTTTAATTCATAGAAGTCTGCAAAGAAAGGAGGTACACCTTTGGGGGTTAGACAAAGGATCATCACGTGGCTGGAAGCTGGGAGAACGAAGAATGAGCCAGACCGTCAGACGGAAGCCTACTCACAAGCGTGGGGCTACTTAAGTCGAAACGGAAATAACCAACCAGTAGTTAAACGAACGCCGGCGAACCTTAGGCTACTGAGTGAATCGCCGATACCACGCCGAGCAATCAACGTAATCAAGGATGGTATTACTAAACTTAACTGGTCAGTGGCCGCCATTGATGAGAATGACACCGAAAAGTACAAAGACATATGTAAATTGATCGAGCGATCATTGCTTAAACCCAATTCAGGAGATTCATTCCGATCATGGTTGGAGCAAGTCATCGAAGACATGTTGGTGTGTAGTGCTGGTAGCTCAGAGATTTTGAAGGCAGGAGATCCACTTCGACCTTTCCGAATGTATCCAGTGGACACATTCTCCATCGACCTTTACCCACAGTGGGACGGAAAACCTAACTCATATCGATTCGCTCAGCGGATTAACGGTCAATACGTACACCTTACAGCATCTGAGATGATGTATATCCGCATGAACCCAAGAACGAACACTCCATTTGGTCTTTCGCCATTAGAAACCGTATGGGAATCAGCGGAAAACTTCGTTTCATCTCATAAAACAGCTGGTAATCAGACTAAAAACACCATTCTTAATAAAATACTCAACCTCGGCACCGGTAAAGATGGTAATAGTGTTGATGCGAAAGCATTTCGTGCGTATTGGAATGCAGAAGTTCAGGGAAAAGGAATTATCCCTATAATCAGCGGGTTTAATCCATCTGTTTTGAACTTGGGAGCTACGGACGACAAAGCGTTGTTCCTTGAGTGGCAGCGATTCCTGATTGAAATCATAGCTATATCATTCGGCGTATCTCCTAAAAAGTTGGGGCAGACAAAGGACGTTAACCGTAACACAGCGGAAAGTGAAGACGAGGATACGAACGCTACCGTACAATCTATTGCTGAGAACATCGTTGAGCATATAAACAACCATATCATTGATGGAATCTTTAAAATGGGCGGCGTGATCGAATTCAAGTTCCTGTATGCTACGTCATTAAAGGATCTCAAGACACAGGCAGATATTGACGCGATATACCTGGATCGAAGAGTGACCACGCCGGATGAAGTAAGAGACAAGCAAGGAAAGAAAGCACTCCCTAACCAACATGGCGAAGTATTGCTACAGCCGAGCAAATTATCGGTTGTTGATATAAACAAGACTAAAGGCGAACTCGCAGAAGCAGAGAAGGCTAAGAATGTTTCTCCAGAGGCGCCAGCGCAAGAGGATGAACAAAATAAGGAAGATCCAAACACCGAGGAAACGTAACGGTGTTTTTATTTTGCCCTGAGGGGAGGTGAGAACCAAAAATGCTTAAAACGTTGAAACTCAGTAACCAGAAAATGCGCGTCCAGGACTTCAAACTCTCGGATACCGGGGGACATCCTAACAAAGTTCCATTCAAGTGCGCATTGTTTGCGGTCGATCAACCAAGTGATGGTTCACCGCACGGAGCTGGCGGCAAGAAGATTCGAATATCGTCGAGTGTCTGTGACCAGTATCTCCAGACATTCGTAGGGATGGCGCTGAATATAGACTATGCCGCAGGGATGGCTGACCATGATCCGAGATTTAAGGTGGCGGTCATCGATAAAGCCTACCGGTCCTTGGATGGATATGCGTGGATTGACGGATACATCTATGGAAAGGACTTCCCGGATGTCGTAGCGACCATTCGTTATTACAACGGCCTTGCGGCTGAATATAACTGGTCAGAGTATCAGTTCGGAGCATCACTTGAAATGGAAGCATCTGTGCAAGATGCCACGGACATAGACAATGTTTTGGATGTAATCGAATTTTGCGGTACCGGCGCTGCAATTCTTTTCGCTGAGGCTGCTGCTTACAAAACAACGAGTTTCGCGGCTCGAAATAATAAACCAAATGAGGGGGTTGTCAACGACATGACACCAGAACAAATCAAGGCCATGGAAGATGGCATGAAATTACTGCAGGAGAGCATGGCATCAATCACTGCCAGCGTTCAAAGCGTTGTGACTGATGTCGCATCCCTTAAAGCGGCCAAGGCACCAGATGGTCAGAAAACTCCTGAAGAACAGACTGCAGCCGACCTGAGGGCTTCTCAAGAACGTATGACGCAACTTGAGACTGAATTGAAAGAGCTGAAAGCAAAGACAGAACAGTCGCCAGCAGAACCACAGAGAAAGACGTTCTCAGCCGCGCAATTGCTTTCTAAATATGGCAATAACAATGGTGAACCGGAAGACTACAAGACGTTCTGCGCTTCAGTAGATGCCTTAAACCTGCCAATGTCCGATTCTATGAATTTGAAATTGCAAGCAAAAGCTCAGTTTAACAAGGAGGAAAAATAACATATGAGTAACCAAGTTGGACAGGCGCAATCGATTGAAGTAAAGGCCGCATTACAGTTCCAAAGCCCTGGCGCACTAATCACAGATGATTTTCAAAAGGAAATCACGGATACACTGCGCCGAAATTCGATTCTAGATGGTCGCATGAATTATACACCGGCAACTGGTGACATCTCCACGTACTACGAACAAAACACCATCAACGGTGGAGTGTCAGTCGATCCTAGAAACATCAGTTCTTCGGCGACAAGCAATCCACGTACTCCACATGGAGTGAAGATCAAGGCCATTACAAACCAAGTTGATTTCGGCTTATATGACAACCTCCTTGGGAAACAACAGGATAATTTTCCTGAGTTAAGATCCAAGGACTTAGCCGATATGCTCAATGGAGTAGGTCTTTACCACGGAAAGATGCTGTGGAGAGGAACGGATACTAATCTCATGGTACCAACCAATCTGCAATATGTCGGTATTCCTAAACAGATCACTAACACATTCTCGGTTGGTATTGGTGCGTCTATCGTTTCAGCGATTTGCGCAAAAGTAGCTTCTATGATTGCTAGTGAAACATATGAATTAATGCCTACAGCGATTTATATCCATCCATTGGCTCTGCATTATCTGGCTGAAGAAGAGAAACTGGCCTCGTTCAATTCCACACACATTAGTAACTTGTCGAAAACAACAATTGCTGGTTTATCTGTACAAGCCATTCAAACCGCCGCTGGCGTGTTGCCTTTGATTCCAGAACCATTCATGCCTTCGGCTAAAAATGCGACACGCGTTGAGAACACCGACTATGGATTCGCCATCGTAACTGAATCTATGATCGAGTATCACTATGTCGGAGATAAAGGAATTATGCTGTTTGAGTTGGGTACAACAGGTAATCTGGCTGAATCGTATGTCGGCGTTAAATTCGGCGCTCCTGTAGCAAAAGGACCTGGTTACGCTCACGCATATGGCGTTGTAGAGCGTCCGACCATTGTAGCAGTTTAATTTACTGGGCGGCCTAATCGCCGCCCTTCTAAATAGAAAGGGGAAGATGTTGATGAGTAAGATCAAACCAGAAGATAGCGGCGACAACAAAGAACAAGGCTCAGCTGCAGGTGATAATCTGAACGAAAATGGAGCTTCAACTCCTGCTGTAACGGAGACGACAGTCCCATCTGTAGATGGAGCAAAGGCGGCGGAAAAGATTGTAGACCTACCGCCTAAGGAATCGGTAGCGCTCAAGGGCTGGGAAGAAGGTCGTGAAGGCGCTCATACCATCCACCTCAAAGAAGGTATATTCACATTTATAGACGGCCAAGCAGAATTATCTTCCGAAGCGGCTGAAGCGCTACGTCAGGCCGGGTTCGTTGAATGAGTCAGTATTTGACTGCAGAGGATTCAGATTACGTTCCCACAGGAACTGCACTGACGCCCCCTTTGATCATTCGTGCTTCCGCAATCATTGATGGACGATGTAAGCGTGAGATTGGCGTGAAAAGCTACACCGAGCGCATACCGCTGACCCAAGGCCGAGGACATTTATCATATTATCCTGTGAAGGAAGTTGAATCCGTTAAGGGTAGAGCAGCCTTCGGGATTACTGGAGACAACTTTTTCGGTGCGCCGGGGTTTACGGAAATCGATACGAGCACTATAGATGTCGATAAAGAAATCGGGTCGATAATTAGCGGCGGTTCGTGGTTTGGCGCACCATACGCCGAGCTGGAGATAACCTATACCAGCGGCTGGGACCCAATCCCGGACAAAGTGAAGGTAGCCTGTGGGTTAATCGTCGCTCAACTCAGCGGGAACCCAGATACTAACGTGAAGTCGAAAAAGGGCCTGGACCTGAGCATTGAATACTTTGGGAACGACATGATTACTCCAGAAATAGCGGATTTGCTTTCTGAGTATCAAGTCCGTCCCTTCAGGTAGGTGACAACATGTTCTATCATTTTTCACACCGGCACACTGCATGTACAGTGAATGGAGTGGTCGACAAGGTAATCTTATCCCGAGAATCCAGAAGCGCATCGCAAGTAAGTAAGGAGTCCAACTACAACGGAGTATTTGCCCCGACCTCACCTGTGGAGACTGGGGCATTGGTAGTAGCTGTAGACTCGTTCTTGGTTACATCACTGCGGCGGTCTACGGACCAAGATAAGAATTGCGGGATGGTCAAAGTAAACGCGAAGGTAGAGGTTCGAAGATATCGTCAAGAGTACAACAAGAATGACAATCCTGTCGGTAAGCCTGAGTTCAAAATCGTCCAATCAGCGCCCGGGTTTGTGGAGCTGATCAACGCCAAACTGCAGCAAGAAAAGCCAGGGTTACTACCAACGACAACCTATCTATTACGAGTGCAAAGTAGTGTGGATGTCCGGAGGCCAAATGACAAGACGTTGCAGCAGAGGGATCGAATTATCATTAACAACAGGCCATATCAGGTTGATGTCATTGACGATATAGAATACCCCGGCCTTTACCAAGTGCAATTGTCTGAGGACATCCGATGATTACCGGATACGACACCGCCCGCGCAGCAAAGGACTTGGAAAACAAGTTGGCATTAGAGATTACAGGTCTGAACAAACTTGTGCTCTTAACGGCAAAAGGCGGTATAAGGTACTATCCAGCAGTGAGAGACAAGCTGCAAATGGAAATGTTCGTGCTGGCTAATCAGATGATCTCAGGAGACATTACAGCAGATTACTGGCAAGCGTGGCTGGAGCAATTCGGTAAGGGGTCCCTGATGGCTGACAGCGGCCAGAATCCGGGCTTGGTTACCTACATGAACTCTGATGCATGGAACCGTCTGAGATCGCGAAGCAGTAAGGTAGTCGTAGGGCGCGGCCAAGGTAACTACAAGAGCATAGACGGTACACTCTGGTACTCTGGAGGGGGATATGCTGGAGTAAACCTTGAGGAGCTGGCAGAACGCGGGGATATTGATCCAAAGTTCAAACCTACGCCGCCCACTTACTTCTTGAGGATTGCTATCCAGTCAAACAGAGCGCGAATTCTTGAGGGAATATCAAAGGTTATCCATGAGTTCCCATATCACCGTTACTTTTTGGAGGCGAAGGATTGAGCTTACAATTAATTGACGCTATTCAAAACACTCATAAGGCCGATGCTGAGTTTATGGCTATGGTGGGACTGACTCCATCATCTGAGTCTGAAGAAATCGTCACACGATTCACGAAAGGTGTCGAGCCTGAGGTTACAATATCAAGAGACACCGTGCCCCACCTTTGTCAGTACGTGATGCCTGGTAGGTACTCAGGAAATCAACTTGTATTTCAAGGGAAGTTTTGTATAGATTTTTACGGAAGAACGGCATACGAAGCCAAATTAATGTTCGAAAGATCCTTCAAACTTCTGCATGATCAGAGGATTGTTCAGCCTGGATTTTGCTCATTCCTATGTGTATTGGCTTATGACAACGATTTTGCAACAGGCATCAGCGGCGTTAAAGGATACAAAGCGATTTATGATATTGACTACCTTCGAATGAATTGAGGTGAAGAGTATGACCATCCAAGATAAACCGAAGAAAGAACCTTCGGAGTTGGAAACTCTGGTTAAGGAGAAAGTCACACTTTCTCAAAAACTAGGCTTGATGGGCGAAGGTTCAGAACCTATTGACGGCTATGAAGGAACAGAAGAATACCAACGGATCAATGAAATCGATCTGAAACTATGGGAACTAGTCAAATAACATGGCCGGTTCTTTTTTTATGCCATAAGGAGGCTAAATAACGATGAGTTCATTAGTATTTGATGGTGTGGGTACAGTATCCGTATATCAAACAGACGGAACGTTGAAATACCTTGACGATAAAATCACTAAAGTAACACTACAACTGCAGTTTGACTGGCAAAAGGTTATGGGCGGTGACTCCGGGTATGCCTTTCACTATACTGCTCAAGATCTAGCTGATAAAGCCAGTATTGAAGTACCGCGATTTTCCCCGATTTTGGCGGAATTATCCCAAGGCGCTGAAACGCAGAGCGGAGAAGTGAAATTTGATGAGACGGAAACAGGGGTTTTGGACGAAAGTAGCGCTTATACCGTTAAGGCACCAACAAAGTTCAAAGGTACATTTAAGGTTGGTAGCGAAAAAGTGTCTCTGAAAACGGAGAACGGCGACAGGAAATTACTAACTAAAGTGGCCACTACCCCAACGGCAGAACAATACGCAATCACTCCTGAGGGCAAGATTACCTGTGATGCGGCCAACAAAGGTAAGGCTATCGACGTTTCGTTCGTATGGACAAAGGAGAAAGGCACTAAAAGCGGTCTTGGCGGAAGACGCCGGCCTAAGCCATTCAAACTGATTCATCGCTTTGAGTTAACCGACGATCGGACAGGCGACTTGATTCCTTGCCAGTTAACCATTCATAAGGCACTCGGCGGCGGTACGCTAGACGTTTCGCAAGAGCGGAAAAAGCCTTCCACCAACACCATGAATCTTGAAATTATGGATCCAGATAAAACTATGGATAACCCAGAAGGCTGGGCTGTCGAATTGATCCTTGGTATCTAATAGAACGCTATCACCCCCAGTCATTGGCTGGGGGATTTAATTCAAGGAGGAATTAACGTGGGAAAAGAGATCGACGAGACATTGAAAGAGATTGATGAGACAGTAAACGTTGGCTCAGAAGTAACCCTTGCTGCGGCAACTGGGGAGCATGGGGAAATTGTTAAGACGATCAGGATTGGTACGATCGGGCTGATTCGTAAAGTTCGATCGTTGATGAAAGATACTCGCTATACATTTTCCGCGTCCATCGGTCGGGAGAAGTGGAACGAGACAGATAAGACCATCGCGGTGGATTGGCCGGCAGTTGAATCGACTTACAGAGAAGCGTTCAACCTCGTATTGGTTGAAGGACTATCTGACGAAGAGTACGACCGAGTAGACGAACAGGGAATCAAGGAGTTGGATACACTCCTGGACCGATTTCTATAAAGAGTCATTTCCGCCAGATCCGGAAGCCGAAGAAGATGATGACGAGCCGGAAGAAGGTGGGGATGAGGAACAGTCAACTCACTGGATGAATTTATGGGCACTTTGTATCAGCAATGGTATATCGGATACAGAATGGCCGAATATGACCATTCCCAAAATACGGGCGCTAATGAAAGCCAAGAACAAGAAAGAAGAATTTGAAGTCATCCTGCACGGCGGGGAAGTCGGAAGCAAAAAGCCAAAGAAGGCGAAGTATCTTTCAGACCTGGGCTTCTTTCCGAAAAAATAACCAAGAGACCTTCCGTCATTTGCGGCAGGTCTCTTTTTTCGTCGATAAGAAATTTAGAAGCCAAGGAAAATTTTCCGTGAGAGGTGAATGGATTGAGACTATTGGAATCATTCGATAAAAATTTAACGCGGGTAGGATTACTGGTGGACGCTTACGACATACAGAGAAAAAGAAGGATCAACTCAGATTATGAAATTCAATTTCTCGTCCCAATGACATCAGAAGATTATCAAGAAAAACTGGTGATTAAAGGCCACATTCAAGATGAACGAGGTCAATATTATGTTATCAATAGCCGTTCCAGAGTTAGGGATGGAAAAAAACTAATTGCCTCTATTGTGTGCACCCATGTGATGTTCAAACTAACGGATTTTAAATTTCCATATACTTTTTACATTAATGAATCTTACGGTGTACATATCTCACAACTGACGGATTTAATTTCTACAGCCACCGGGAACAGATTCAAATTTATTATTGACGATAGCTTTGATTTACATGATGTTAAAGACTTTGGCAGGGGCAACTGTCTTCAGGCACTGAATAAGATCATCGAAATGTATGGGTGTGAAATAGAGCCGGACAATTTTGTTATCCACCTCAAAAAGAAAATTGGGGTCGATAATGGCTTACAGTATCGCATTAAGAAGAATATTGTTTCTGACCAGTTTAAAGACGATGCTTCATCGCTTGTGACACGCCTATTCGCCCAAATGAAGGACGGAACTACATGGATAGGTCAACCTACATCCATCCTTACAAATGAAGAGAGAACGCTATTGGAGGCCGTTCCTGGTGCTGTTGTAGACGGAATCCTCAAGGTTAACTACCTCATATCTCCCTACGCTTCTGCATGGGCTAGCGATTCAGTCCCGTTTTTCGACGATGAAATTATTTTGCAGGATATTGATCCTAGCATAAACGAACAAAGGGCAGTTACGGATCTCGTAAATGCAACTAGAAAATCACTACGAGAACGAGAGATTCCAAGTTTTGAAGTCAGCGTGTCAGGAGCGGATTTACACAAAATTGATAAAGAAGAACCAACGCCGGGACTAGGAGATACGGTCTATTGCTATGATCCGAAAATGGAAATGAACAATCTTATGGCAAGAATCACCGAATTAACAGAATACCCATACACCAAAGAGAAGCATGCCCAAGCAACAATATCAAATGTAGCCAGTAGAGACTATAACGATATCATCGCAGACCTGGACAAGAGTAAGAAGTTGGTTGATAATTTATTTTCTAATGGACGTGTGCGTACAGAACTATTTGAATCTGTAGCACGCCAAGTCATCGCGGACATAAATAACTCTAAGACAGAACTGATCTATCCGCTGGAAGGCGGCATACTTGCTCAGGATAAAGTGAATCCATTGCGCCAGGTGAGACTTACATCAGCCGGTCTTGGAATATCTACAGACGGATGGCACACTCTGCGAGCTGCAGTCACAGCAGATGGGGTCATGGGTGAGTCTATCATCGGTAAAATCGGTAATTTCGAATCGCTTAGTGTCGGTCATGACAATGAAATTATACTTTTAAATCACACGGGCTTTTCTGCTGGACATGCTAATTTTAATGATGCCCCATTCAGATTAGACATGAACGGAAATGTGGTTGCAAGAAAGATCACATTGACGGGTAGTGTCGAACAAAGCGATATTGTGTCTTCTCTAATCCGGGCTAGTCGAGTCGTAGGAAATGAGATTGAGGGTGGAACCATTACCGGGGCTTTGATTAGAACGGCACCCGATGGCCAACGAGTAGAACTGGATATTAACAGTTTCCGTTCAGTAGATAGTGGTGGTAAAACCCGGGTATCCATTTCACAAAGCGGGAAATATGGCGTGGCCGGAACGGAATACTTTGACGGAGCAGGAATATATAAAGGTGGTGTGTACGGGATCGATGACGGGTTCTACATCGACGCGCCCAGTTATATGAACCTGTACGCGCCGGTTGTCGCGTTCAACGGTAACGTGCGGTTTGATAATGCGATTTCCGTGAGCGGAATTAGGATTGAATCAATTACCGGCCTTCAATCAGCGCTTAATGGTCTTGGGGAAGGTCTCACGGGTAAGGCTAGCAAAGGAGCTGTAACCGGATCTGCTGGTCCATACAACTGTGGAATCCCAATCGGCACAGTGCTGAGAGACGTAGACGGCAAGGCGTATACCTGGACCGGAGTTCCTGCGCATACACATACGCAAAACTAACATATGCAGACCCTCCCTAATATTGGTATAATCACGCTATAACTACTTAGGAGGGTTTGCTCATGAAAAAGTCGATCATAACGTTAGTAGTTGCGTGTATACTTGTTACAGGAACGTCCGCGGTTGCAGCCACATCATCGATGGTCGGTAAGTCGGTAGCGAAAGAGGTTACGATAAAGAAAAATGGAGTTAGCTCAGCTAAGAAAGCAATAATCATAGATGGAGTGACATATGCACCCGTCCGAGATATTGCGGAAAGCGCTGGCTACACTGTTTCTTATAAAGGAGATGTGGTAGAGTTGGAAAGTGTGCTGAAGATAGGGGAGGAACCGTCGGCAGCGAGCAATGATGCTGTAAAAGTCGAGATATCTACGTTAAAAGAAAAGATCGAATGGTATAAGAAGAACATAGAGAGCCGCCAAACTAACAGCCTTAAGCCGGACCAAACAAATCTCACGGAGCACCTAGCAAAAGGCGGAACTGACGATCGCGATAAGGCAGTGACTGAGGGGCTGCAGAAAAAAATCAAGGATAGCGAGATTTATATCACAGAGCAGCAAGTATTAATAACTGCAGCAGAAGCACGAATCAAAGAACTGCAAGCGCAACTTAACGAATAAAATTGTAGGCGCAGTATATTTTTAATAAGAGTGAGTATTTTGATAAGTAACGGAAGAAGGCTCACCAATGATTAATGAAATATGTTTTGATCGAGGGCAGAACCTACGTGCCGTTGTCAGCGATTGGCAAGGCTATTGGCACTGCCGTGTCCTGGGATAACAATACCAAGACAGCAACACTGACCACCAAGAAGTGAACTCCTGAACGCTTCATATTTTGCCCACTGGCTTCGGCTGGTGGGCTTTTTGTCTTTATATGATGAAAAATGCGTATACAGATTGGTTTCAATGTATTATTTTGTTATTAACTTATTTATAATCAAAGAAGAGGTGATCTAATTGAGGAAGATTGACCACAAGAAAATAATAAAAAAATTTGAAAATGATATTTCAGAATTATGGCAGTACTTCTCTGATGTTGAGAGATACATCATCATGCAAAATCCATCCAGAAAAGACCTATTAATAGGACACTTGTCTGAGCAAGTATTTGTTTCCATGGCAGTTTTGTTTGAGCAATTTATCAGTGATATTTTTGTTGCATATATAAATAATAATAGTCAACAATTTAGCAGTTATGTCTGTACCAGTGTTCAGAACGACCTAAGCAATAACTCAGTAAAACAATTTGTAAATGTCAGCATACCTACAAACTTAAATGTAGCACAAATTCGAGAGCTTCTAATGCCGGATGATGATAATATAAAATTTGCTGACTGTAAGATACTTAAGAAAAAAGCAAAACAATGGTTAGTGGAGGAACATGCAAGGAAATTTTCTAAATTACATAGAGATGATATATCTTTGATTAACTCAATTAAAAAAATCAGGAACTATCTCGCTCATAGAAGTCCAAGATCATTAAAATCCATGATAAGTATTTTGAAAGAAATTGAAACCGCGAGCCCTACTTGTAAAAATTATGGGCTAGGTATTAATTTAAGAGCGAAAAACAGGGATATTGGGAACTACTTGAAAGCAGATATAGAGGACGGAAGAAGAGTGGAAGTTTATTTGCAAAGAATCCATTCTATTGCGTTAACTTTTATGTGATTTTTTAATGAAGCAATGAAAACTCACTGGAGTGGTAAGTTTTGAGCCTTACATATTAGGTCCTTGCAAGTGATGATGATTTACTTGCTGCAACGCTGGGTAGCAGAGTTTATGTTCTACAAATTGGAGAGAATGCCCCAGACAATATCATAGATTACAGGGGAGCAATTCAAGTATAATCGGATTAACAGTGATATTGTTCGTCATAAAATTGGAATTTCCGCCAGTAGAAACTGGCGGGAAGTTTTATCTAACAAGTCGTAGTCCATTAAAGCCCCTCATGTAAATATTCTTAAACTCAAAAGTATTAAGATTCAAAACCTCGCTCATATCCTTCACACTGTATTTCAACTCATGATGGTAGGTCTCGATAATGTTTTCCAGTAACCAAGGTTTCTCTATCGGTGGTGCTAACTCTGGGGGTTCAATTGTTCTGTATCCAAGCTTACCCATTTGCATCCAAAAATATTTGTTTTGCCGATCGGTAATGGTCCCTAAATCCGATGACCTTTTTATAAGAGAAGCCATAGAAGTTTTCCAATATAGTTTCAGTGCAGCAAACTTTTGCATGGAAACACCTCTCAAGGATGTGAGAATATCCTTCTGAGGCATTAGAAATTCAGAAGCAAATCGATCAGCCTGCTCCTCAATGTCTTCCCCATCTACTGAAGGAGTCCTATGAAGAACAAGATGCCCAAGCTCGTGGCACAAAGTGAATCTAATACGGTCCATTGGACGATCGAAATTCACAAATATTAAAGGTGGCATGCCCACTGGCCACATACTGATACCATCAATGTTTGCCTTTTCAAAGTCAAACGGAATAACAATCGCACCGGCTTCCTCGATCAAATCGACGACATTTTCGATAGGACCTTTAGGCACACTCCAACTCGCTCTAATGATCTGTGCAATTTGCTCAACATCATTATCATATTCAATTGGGTCAATTCTACTAATATTGACATCCTCGATATCTACTGCTTTAAGAAGTGTGGCAATCTCCATTCTTCTTATTTCAATGTTGGCGTACACTTTATTAAGCGTTCTTTGGGATACGGCTTGTCGCTTTCTATGGAAAAATTCGCTCAGTCCAACTCCGAGCAATCTCTCATCCTTCTCAAAGAATGATTTTGGATAATCTAAGACAGAAGACAGTTTTTTGATATCATCATCAGTTAATTGAAGAAGGCCGTTTTCAACCTTAGATAATTTACCTTGAGAAATTCCAGAATATTCACATAATTCTTTTTGGCTTAATCCTCTAGATTCCCTAGCTAAAACTGCCATTTTGTAGTTATAAGTGGCATTATTGTGCTGAATCATTTACATCACCAATCTTGTTGTTTTTAGGTTTAACTCTGCGTTTACGGACAGGCTTCTGAACATCCTTATCCTTGGTGATCTCTGTAATTTTAGGTTGAGGTGCAACTAGTTCCCATTCCCAGACATTATGGTTCTGATATCTGCAAGTTATAAATACGTTAGATGCACCCGTTCTAAGTGGGTTAATTAAATAGCCAGCATACAGTAACCCGTCAGGAGTATCAATGTCAAGTTCTGGTTCATCAAATTGTTGATTGTTATATGCGATTAGTTGTCCAGTTTGGATTCCGTGAGATAATTTGTTGCTATCAAATAGATTAAATCTAAGTACAACTTGACCTTTTACAACCAGCAAGAATAGTTTGTTCGAATAAGAGCACTTTATTCCAGATTCTCCTTCAAATACACTTTTCATATTCTCGATAATCAGGTCATGGCAAATTGAGGCGTCGGATCTCTTAGACATTTTTGATCTTAATAAAGCAAGCGCTGGGTTAGCAAAATAAGAATTTACAGCATCTAAGATAGCCTTATGTATCTTTGGAATGTATGGTTCTAAGATGGCTTTTGCTTCAAACTCAGTCATTAATCTCACGGAATTCCCTCCTCAACATCTTCTTAGTATAATCTTAACACAAAACATGTCGAAATCAATGAAAAATATTCCTAAAATATTCCTAGATAATTTAATATACTCCGATATTCAAAAATTCATTTACAAATTGTTACAATCGTGCTAATCTGTACTCACAAGTCGGAAGCACCGACGTGTGTAGTCCGAAAGAATCGGTAAATAGCCCTGTTAGCTTCGGTTAATGGGTTTTTTTATTGTCTATGGAGGTGTCTTTTTTGGTTGATAAAGTGAAAAAGGTCAGCAACCCACTCACAATAATCGCAATATTTGCTGGACTTGCTGAGGTGTCATCAACTGTAGCATTGGGGTTACTTGAGCCATCATTACAGAAGATTTTCATTTGGTTTGTAATGGTTTTCCCATCAGTATTGGTAGTATTGTTTTTTCTGATTCTCTGTTTTAGGTCAGACGCGTTATACGCACCTAGTGATTTTAAAGATGAAAAAAACTTTTTGATATATAGAGGTTCCTTTGTGACGACGGAAGTAATAGAGAGTAAAGAGGACAATGGTGAGATCGAAAAACCAGAAGAAACTAAATCGAACGAGGCATCTAAAACTTCAACTGCAACTAAAGTCGAAACAGTAGAAAAGGCTTTAAATGAGAGTGAATACCAGCGTGCTGTGGCTAAATTAAGCAAAGCTGAAAATATAATTTTTAATAACATATTACAGGATCGAACAAGAAGTGTTAAAGATTTAGTTGCCATTACTAATATAGAGTACGATCGTACAGTGCAAGTTATTAAAAGATTGGCTCAATTAAGACTCATCCCTCAATGGTTATTAAGAAATTTAGTCGAGGAATGAAAATTTCAGTGAGAACGTGCTATGTAGATAGTTGATTCTCGGTTGCTTTAAGAAAAAAGACAAACTCTCCTTAGTGCGAGCTTGTCTTTTTTCTTAAACATTGAATCCAGAAAGTTTTTCCCATTGATAAAAGAACTAATGTTCGTATATAATACAAACAAATGTTCTTATTTTGTGGAGGGGATTGTATGCTACAGATTAGCGATGGGGAAAAGATAACTCTTGAAGCAATTATTCGAATTATCGATACTCACCAGATCTCGCCTACAGTGAGGGAGATAACCAAAGAGACCGGAATCGGTGGGCAAACAAAAATACTTGGATTTATCTCTAAGTTGGAATATAAGGGCTACATAAGTAGACAGGGCAGCAAACCACGAACAATAAGGGTGCTACATCATGTTGAGTGATACAGCACGTAAGCTGCTGCTTATTATTACGCATTACTCCAGACACTTCAGCGGACTCCCAGGTATGCCGGAGTTGGAGAGATTAAGTAGGGGGACTCGGCGAAATTGTCGACTCGATATACTTCACTACAGGTTAACTCCGGAACATTCTTCATTACTCGTGCATGCTATTCACTGAAAGCTTCAGTGACCATTAGGATGCCTATAACTGGTTTACCGTTATTAATAAATAACAGTCGGATCAAGATTCCACATCCTTTTTAGTAGGTATTTCATTACCTTTTGTCGAATATTGGTAGTTGTCCAGACTGACCAAAACTAAGGAGGAAATGTAATGCCAGTCATTGATTTCACAAACAAAGATATTCTTTTGATTTATGGTCATTTCATGAAGAAAATAAAAGAGTTAGAATTGATTAAGGCTACACCAGGTAATCCTATTCATCCAGACACCTTAAAACAAGATATCGATCTTTATTCCTCAATCACTGCTAAGATCGAGAAATCGAATCCTGAAGTAATCAAATTACGTGAGCTCATGTAGTCTTATTTCAAATTTCTCAATCATCTCATTGACCGGAGTGTATTCCTTTATACTGATGGATAAATTCAGGCTACCTACTTCGATGTTCCGTGTCCTGATCAACCAAATTATTTAGAAAAGAGGTTCAATATGGTGATTATTAATTTTGTCGATGGAACACACTTGGAACTGAATTCCGATACTGTATTGAGAGGCTACAGAAGATCTGATGATAACAATGGATTTGAACGTAGTTTTGATTTAGAAGATTTTATTAGCGACGAAATAAGTATCCCTAAAAGAGTATCTTCTCAAATCGAAGTTGTTAATTTCATACTTTCAAGTGATTGTTTCACATTCAGACGTGGCAATGACAATGATATTTTCTATTTTTCAGCTTCCGTAAAATCTGTAGAACTCGCTAATGAACAACATGTTGCTTTGCCTCAAATTTTTGGTGTACCAATGAATCGAAATTAAGGAGTGTATTTTTGCTGGAGCAAAGTACTTACATTTTGGAAGAACTTCTTTTGATTTGTCGAGAATAAACATGACCATTTTGAAAGTTAAACCTTTACTTAATAGTAAGGTACTTACTTTAGTAACAATCACAGAAAAGCAGACATTTGTTTTAATGGCTCCGTTTACTGAAACGGGGCTTTTTACATAATTTCGTTCCTTGCTTTCCGGCACACTTACTTTAGTTACTGTCATTCCTGTTAAGAATACCTTTACATATAATCCGAATTTAAGTGAATCAGCAGTGATCACATGTTATTGTTGTTCATTATCGTACCTACTGTTTAAAACCTCCTTTTTAAAATTATATAAGCTAAGCCTCAACTCTCTCTTGTAATTTGCAGCGCGCTGCGCTGCTCTCCATGCTTCTAAATCAGAGAGCCGAAACTTGATTACAGGCCTTCTGGAACCTATTGTTCCATAACGTTCATGTGGAATACTTCCTTCTTGACACATGCGGTATATCAGTTTTTCAGAAACCCCTATGTGTGCTGCCGTCTCTGCCACGTCCAATGTTTTATCTATTAGGCCTGAAAATTCAGACCTAAGACGATTTTCAGAAATAGTTACATACTCAGATACGATGGATTTAATTGCATCTTCAAAGGCATCCCAAGATTTATTCATATCATATTTCCTTTCTGAATACTTAGTTAACTACAAACCCTGATAATACAATGGTTAACCGAGTTAACCCAGTTAACCCAGCAACAAAAGAGAAAACGGCCAAATGACAGGGAAGTCACCAAGCTAACCGACGAAACCGAACGACAACGGATGCCACAGTAAATCAGGCGGCGTACGATATGAAGGGAGCGCTTTTTCCTTTCTGAACTGACTAAAGAAAAGACGTTTGTATCTTTATGAGCTGAGGTGCAGCAAGAGCATCCCCAGGATAGACCAAAAGCATTGAGGAAACGGGCGTTTTGTATGCATAAATAAACGACTGCGCAAGCAACTGCTCATTAAAAGGAATGAAAATTTATACCCCATTACCCCCGTTAATCGACTGAAATAAATAGGGTTGTATTGTAAATTCCCAAGTATTTAAAATTATGCCCACTAGTTCCGACTAGAGGTAGATTATTTAAGATGGAATGATTTATGATCGATTTGCAATTCTTTCTAAACGAAATTCGTATTATCGTATCCAGTTTCTGTTCTCTTCTTCTTTCATCCATTGAATCAGGCTATTTTTACTAAACAGATATCTAGGATTCTTACTGCCTTCAGTTCCTATAGTGCGATGGGGGAGGCGTTTTGCTTTGCATAGATTACGAAGAGTGTACTCTGACATACCCAGAAATTCACATGCTTCAATAAAAGTGAGTTTGCGGTCTTGTGATATATTTAGTTTTTCTAGTAACATCTTTTCAACAGCCGCGACTTGAACGGCGACAATATCGGAAATAGCTTTTTCAATTGGTGACAAGAGATCGCTCCTTTGGTTAATTTTATTTGTATTTTTAAATTTAATTATATCCAAGTTGTATAATTTGAATGCAAGCTGATTAATAATTATAAGAAAGATTGTATGTTGAACTTAGTTAAGGAGTAAGAGAAAATGAGTGATGAGAGCGCATTAGTTACTATAAATATAGACAAATCAAGAGTATTAATAATTTGCCGTGACGAAATAAAGAAATTACTTAATGACATAGATAATGAATACATATTTTGGGATACTAGGGAACTAAAAAAACGAACGTGTATGAGTTGGAACACTATTCAAGATACATTTTTCTTCGATGCGAGGTTTCTGAAACATAAAGTTGGTGGGAAATGGTATTATCCAGTAAAAGAGACACGGAACTTTTTAGAACAGTGGCTCAGTGAGCAACCCTAATAATCATGAGTTGGAGGTAAGTACAATTGGTCAGATAAATTCTCCTTATTCATATAAGGATGCTCCAGTCACCAAGATTTTTCTGGATTTCCAAGCTAAGCACGGCTAGCGATGTCGCAATATCCAGAGATTATGAGGATTCACTGTGATGAAGTGTTTTGAAATAGATAGAGTAAGTTTATGGCCTTTTTTCTTGAAATGTGTTGGAAGTAAGCAAAAAGTAGAACGAGATGATTTTGAATTATGCTTAGCAGATCAAAATAAATGGAGGTTAAAATCTATGTAGACACTTCGTAGTAACGGATACAAAAGAGCCGGCAGCTTTAACCTGGGCGGCTCTTTTGTTGTTTGGAAAAAATTTACCTTAGCTATATTTGACAAAACTTTTCTTTTGGATTACTATCGAATTATTAAAGTACACTCTTAATCTACCTCTGGGCAATGTGCAGAGGAGTTTTGGAGTAACAAGGAACTGTTACACAGTATTTGTGGTTAATGATGGTCGCATTTTCTCTTCTTCAATGGAGATCCAGGCCGTTACAGTTCAAGGTTGAATTAGATCACTTTAAAAGCTCACTATACCGGTTTTACTTAACGGTATTAGTTTGTGTTGTGATCACAATTCCCTTGGAATGTAGCGGCCTTTTTGTATTCTTTTTTTAGGAGGTGATAGAAGGATGTTACCTTTGTTTGGTTCGACATCTTACTTGACTGAATAATGAAGTAGCCAGTGGTATACATAACCATGGTGTCGGCTGTTTGCTTCATATATCTAGATATATTTATAGTGTCCTTCTTTGTTAATTGGTCATGGATTTTGAAGTTAATTTTTGTATACAATTACCGTTTAATATTCGACATTTAGTGACATACATATTTCCAATGTTGTTATAGAATAGTGTTCGAGAGCAAATTGCTCTCAAACGAAGTAGGGAAGTGCGGTAATCCGCACAGCCTACTCCTTGTCATCATACTTGACAATCCACTCGTGTAAATCTTCCATCCTGCAGTTAAAGATGAGAGAAGCAGCATATTCATCTTCGGGCCGCATTACTCTCTCATTATTGCAGAAATGGGAGATGATACGCTTGGGACGACCGGATCTCTTTGCATATTCTGCTTGAGTCCAACCTTTACTGTCGATCCAGTCCTGGAGTAAGCATCTTCCGCGAGTTACGCGCAAGTTGCCATGACTCCTTTCGGTTAAGGTTGCTATTCGAGCGAATTATATCATATGTATCTTTTAAATGCATTGTTCGTGCAAAGCTCATTCGCCTCTACGGCCCGTAGTGACTGATTAATAATGAGTTGAAAAAAGCGCTTGATAATTATTGTGGCCGATATATTTGGATTACCAGGAGGATATTTATGGAATGGATTAACGAAGTAAAAGCTGATATCAGTTCTAGTTCATTTATTCGTGAAAAAAAAGTAGAGCATTTTGAAAATATAGCATGGAAGTATGATGGCAAGGTTATCTCGCAAGAACACGTAAAAGAAATAGCACAGTTTATTTGCTCTTTATTAGAAGAAAAAAAACAACCTGAAAAGTAGTTTTATACTTCAGGTTGTTTTAAAAAGGTGTTATTTATTTCCCACAATTCTTCCCACAAAGTTACCACAAAGAAAGAAGAACATACGGTTTATTATAAGTGCTCTGTTTTCGAAAATGTTTGAACCTGATGATTTTATCTCGTATAAATAAGTATACATCAATGAAGTACATTTACCGCACGCAAGTGCACCAATGGGAAAGAGATCAATACATGACTCTTTACTAGAATGAAGCAGCCCCTGACGCGTAAGCGTTGGGGGCTTTTTTTTGTGGACAGAAATATCATGCGTAGCATCATTACCTTATTAAATAACTGAATATTAACTTTATGTTAATTGAAGATATTAACATCATTTACATAATGTTTCCAATAAAATATAATGGTTTTCATGCTCACAATTAACCAGAATATGTAACTGGATCAGAGCAGTGATCAAATATTATAGGCGGTGCTAGTGTATGCAAGTTAAGTTTTATGATTTGAATACAATAGAAGACTCTTGTTTGAAATATGCTGTGATTTTCGCCAGGTACCAAAATAAATCTATCTATGTAAAACATAAAGAACGGGATACTTGGGAAATCCCAGGTGGAAGAAGAGAGGTAAATGAAGATATTCATGAGACAGCACGTCGTGAACTTTATGAAGAAACTGGAGCCCTTTCGTTTAATATAGTTCCATTGTTAATTTATTCTAATACACATGACAATAGTGATGAATCTTTTGGGGGATTATTCTATTCTGAACTAACTTATCCAGCAATCCAGCCAGAATTACATAGAAGAGTAATAAAAGAATTATCAAGCACTATATTAGCTTGAAAGGGGGACACTCTTTTTGATGATAAAAGAGAACTTCGATGTTGCATTAGGTCAGTTCCTTGCCAAACTTAAGAAGGATAAAGCTATTGTAGCAGCCATTGCTTATGGCAGTTACGTCAGCGGCACCCTTTGGAAGAAGTCAGATATTGATTTGATTGTAGTGGTCAATGATGAGAAGACGGCATTTGATTTTCGTAGTTTTATAGAACATGGAATTATAATCAATGCGTTGGTTTTCTCCAGAATGAGTTTCAAGAAGAAGCTTCAAAGCCTTGTACAGGGCGATGATTTTCATTCTTTAATTCACCAAAGCAGGCTTTTGTATACTACAGACCCCAGTATTGAGACCTATTTTGCAGACATCCAGGAGCTGGGGGATAACGACATCGCCTTACAGCTGGCTATTTATGGAATAAATGCGGTTGCTGGTTATTATAAAACACTAAAAACAATCATGGTTTTAAAGGATTTTTCATACGGCTACTATAAAATGAGTGACCTTATTGATAATATCGCTCGTCTTGTCGTAATCATGAATGGGAAAGTTCCTTTACAAAAAGTAGTGCCCCAAGCTATGGCGCTTGAACCTGAACTAATGGATGTCCTTTATATTCAATTTATTCGGGCGATACCGGTTGAACGCCAAGTAACCCGTATCCTGGAGACCATTTATGAATTTCTTGTTAAGCATAATGCTCTATTTTTCCGTCCCATCTTACAGCTACTACAGGAAACAGGAATGCCCCAGCCAATATCCTATCTTCATGACCCTTTGTTCAAACGTACTGATGTCAGTATTCCGCATTTCCTCGAAGCTTGTGAATGGTTATCTGACTTGAACATCATTAAAAGAGTACCACACTCTATTCGCTTAACAAGCAGAAGCAGAATCGAAGTAGATGAGCCAGCATATGTTCTCATTCAAACATGAAATTTTATATAAAAAACTACATTCGATTGTAAATCCTCATATTATCCCGGGAGAGCATGACTCTATTGAGGGGATTCAGCATGTTAATCACTGCATACATATCGATCAATTACCGATCGGCCGAACGGTAAACTCAAGTCCGGCTACCTATATGGGGATTTTTGATCGGATAAGGCAGCTCTTCGCTGAGACAGACCAAGGACAAGAGGCTGGGGTTACGCCATTTGACTTTAGCTTTACCCAAACGGGAAGTGGAAGATGTGATGAATGTAATGGAGTAGGGGCGTTAACAACAGAACTGCAATTTATGCCCGATGTCGTAGTCACGTGCCCTTCATGTCAAGGGTCCCGTTATAAAGAAGAAATCCTGGAAATTGCGTATAACGGAAAGTCGATCTCGGAAGTATTACATCTTTCGATTGATGAAGCGATTGAGTTTTTTAAGTCAGTTCCTTACATTCATCATAAATTAGTGGTTATGAGCGAATTAGGGTTAGGTTATTTGCGATTAGGACAGTCCTCATCCACGATTTTAGGAGGGGAAGCTCAGCGCGTAAAGCTAGCGGCTGAACTATCAAAAATCAAGAAAGGTGCAAACAATATTTATATATTAGATGAACCCACGACAGGACTGCATGTCGCAGATATACAAAAATTGTTACAGTGCATTAATCGCTTGGTTGATTCGGGTCATACTGTGTTAGTCATTGAGCATAACCTGGATGTTATCAAAACGGCAGATCACATCATCGATATTGGTCGGGGGGCGGGGCGTGACGGAGGAACTGTAGTCGCATGTGGGACTCCTGAAGAAGTAGCCATGGTAAGCGAATCGTATACAGGGATGTTTTTAAAGGAAATATTGTAAAAGCGGACTAACATCATTGTCATTAATCCGACGCCTTCAAGAGGTCTCAGAAACACGCGTAGAGGTCGTAACCCGGTCCCTGCTGCTAACCCTTACCTTGCAATTGATGTAATTATGAAGCGTGAAATTTTATTTACATAATGTCCCAAATTTATTATAATTGAAATTAACTTTTAGTGATAAGAAACGTTTGGAGGGTTGTTCATGAGTGATCTTGACAGAAGATACAAAGAACTTGAAGAGCGTGTTGCGAGGTTGGAGGGTTTATCACCAAGAGGACCACAAAAATTCGTTTGGACTACCCTAAGTGTTATTATTGGACTTTTTATTATTCTGTTCATAGTAGGTATTGTTCAATTTGTATCCGCAGGGTAAGTGTGACTAATTGAGCGCTTCCTAAAAAGTCTAAACCGCTTACTCAATCATTTTAATAAAATATTATAAGTATGGTTAGATAATAAAAGGTCCTGGAAGTCCAGAGGCCTTTTATTGTTTAATTTGTTTAAAACCAAGCTCCGCCTGTACCATTATATTTACGTGCATAACTGATGACTAGGGAGAGATCATCCTAGTGATTAACAACGTTTTCTTTTTCATAATTAACTCCGTAGCTGCTCTAAATTTTGTTCATAAGCGAAGTCATAGATCATGGAAAAATACAACAATCCATCTGCGATTGAGGAGGCACGATGGCTACGTTAGACAAGGGAGGTAGCGAAATGAGCCGGAAATATGGTTGGCTGACTGCGGTTGTGCTTTTAATTATCCTTGCTGCATGTGTTATCGGATGGATCGGAATGAGCTTCAATTCATAATTCTTTAGGTAGTTGACTTTAAGGAAGCTATTTGGAACTTACTTCACTTTCTCCAACTTAAAAGTAAACTGCCACTTCGCGGTGTTCCCGGAATAACGTCCACGGTTCTCGACAACGGTTACGTTCAGCTTCTTGGTCACACTAGTTTTAATCGAGGAGACTTTAACGGAGGCGCTGGCTTCGCCGTCATCCGGGTACTTGTCCTGTTCCTGTGCTTCTGCATGAAGTTTGATCGATCCGGCGGCATTGGCGCTAACCGTCACGCTTTCCCCGTCATTAAGTTCTTTGCCATTAACAAAACCGCCCCACCACCATTCGTTGCCCACATGATTGTTCTCCACTAATTTAGCTTCCACAAATGTGACTTTAATCTTTACAGTGTTACCAGCTGCGAATAGGGGCTGGGTACTCAACACAAAAATAAGAACGAACAACAAACTAAATCTAGCGATTTTCCGTAACATATACTCACCTTTCCAATTATAGGGTTTCCCTAAATATAGCATCCCTATGTCTATAGTTCTATATACATAGGAAAATATTTCGAAATGATAGGACTTTAGGGTGATTAGTAGATGGGAAAAAAATTGTGGAGAGGATGAGGTTTGCGAGAGAGATGCAGGTGTAAGCACATGCCGCGGACCCCTCAAGACTGGCCTTGAAGGGTTCTTTTGGAAGTAACGGCATCTGTTAATCCATCAGATCATACATTGCGTTCATAAAGTAAGCGACTTCTATCTCCGCGTCCTGTTCGTCCATTCCCAACAAATCCACCATAAATGAATAGAAGCGCTCGAAAATATCCCCCGGCTTGAACTGCTCCTCCGGATGTCTAATTGAGTAATCGAGATATTGCTGAATCATGATTCCCCACATCGAACCTGCACCTCCTCATTCTTAGGAGTAATCTAACGCGATTATGACGCTTAGTGTTATGCATGGCATTTTTCTTACGGCTAGCATTTTTGCAATATAGTATGCTGACAAGACAAATATTTGTATGCGGAACGGTATATTTTTGGAGAGAGGCCTTGATTATTGAGCATGTACCGCTTGAGTGCGGAATAGAAATAGAAAAGCAGAAAGGGGAGAGGTGGATGGAGAATCAGAATTTAACGAATGTTCTGGCCTTTGCATCTCTGTTGTCTGTCTTCGTGTTGACAGGGGTACAGCTGGTGAAAGTAACGGTGAAGGTTCCCAAGAATATTTTACCGTTAATCGGTGTAATTGTAGGGATGCTTATTGGAGCGGCAGCTTATCCGTTCACAGATATGGAACTCGTGCTGCGGTTATGGGCGGGGGCTTTGGCGGGTTTATCCGCGACAGGACTGTTCGAACTGGCCTTTAACAACCGGAATGGAAATACTAAGGAGTAAGTTAAGGGGGCTGCTAGTTGGCAGCCTCTTTCAATAGTTCGGGATAATCATTTTTGACATTACCTACAGCAGGGGCTACGGGGTATGCTCTCATTTTGGCAGATTCATAAGGCTTAAGCAGCTTTAATAAATTCTGGACATCGTGGTTGTCCCGTCCGAGCCAGTCGCTTTCATCTTCCGGTCGCAGAATAACAGGCATTCGGTCATGAATCTCTGCCATTAATGTATTGGGAGTGGTCGTGATAATCGTGCAGGTGGCCAGCTTCTGGCCTTTCGGGTCCATCCATATATCATATAAAGCAGCCATGGAGAAAATACTGCCGTCCGACATGCCGATTCTCATGGGCTGTTTGCGACCGTCTAGCTGTTTCCAATCATAATAGCCGTCAGCTGGGATCAGGCACCGCCGTGCCGCCACGAGTTTCTTGAACGAGGCCTTCTCCAATAATGACTCCCCGCGGGCGTTGATCATCTTGCTGCCAATCTTGTCGTCCTGCGCCCAGGATGGGACAAGGCCCCAACGCAGTTCACCGATTCGGTTGCCGGTGCCTGTATGAATCACAGCCGGTATATGCTGCATGGGAGCGGCATTGTATCTGGGGGCATAATGAAGGATACTGGCGTCATTCGTAAGATATCTCAACATTAGTTCTTCAATAGAAACTGTAATGGTGTAACGTCCACACATGATGAAAGCCCTCCGAACATTAGTTTTTACCAGTGTACTATACTTCCGCGCCAGAAATAAATAAGATCTACCTTTGTGTGGACCTTTTACATTTCCCTCAAATGTAAGCTTTCACCTCTAATACAGGAGTACATTTTCTTTTCCAATTTGCCCATACTTCGTAGGATATTGTTACATATTCTGTTCTGTAGTCATTAATCTGAAGGAGGAATTCACATGGGTGCAGAACATTGTGGACCGGTAGTAAGTCCTTGGACATCTACAGGAACGATTTTGGTGCTTTACATTCTGCTTGTGATCATCTTGAGTATTTGCTGGATTTAATGAAGAGAAAACTGAACTAATCTGACAATAAGTTAGCCGGGAAGAAAAATCATCTTATCTCAAGGGCGGATCTTTTGTTACTGCAAAACCTGGTGTCTTCATAAAAAAAAGGAGGAATTACTCATGGGTCAATATGCTGGAGGATACGGTTTGGGCACATCTACTGCTGCAATCTTGGTTCTTTTCATCTTGTTGGTTATCATCACTAAATCTTTCTGGCTTTAATTTGATTACGTCTCCATGTTCAAGCCGTCAGACAATGTCTGACGGCTTTTTGCATTTCAAATCTGCTGACACTGGGAGCTTAACGCCGTATAGTCACCCGAGTTCCAATTGGAACCAGCGCAGCAAGTGTCAGCACATCTTGATTAAACATTCGAATACACCCATGCGAGACCTGATGTCCGATGGAAGAAGGATCGTTCGTCCCGTGAATGCCATAATGCGGCTTGGAAAGTCCCATCCAGAATACCCCGAATGGGCCCCCGGGATTGGGCTGTTTGTTAATGATCGTATAATCTCCCTCTGGTGTTGTGGTCAGCATGGTTCCGATTCCAACAGGGAAACCTCTGACGACAGAATCGTTGTCCAGCAAATAAAGCATCCGTTGTGTCAAATCGACGATAATTCGGTAATTGGGCATAGGATCAGCACTCCTTTGATATCAGGATATGTGCGGAGTAGGGGTGCCGTTAATGCGAAGAGTTGTTGAAAATAAGAAGGTTATCAAAGGGTGAGAGTATGAATAAACAAAAGACTGCTCCGCGTAACGGAACAGTCTTCTAAATAGAGTCATTATTGATGAGTTAGTGGACATCCCGGAACAATCCGATGACCTTGCCCAGAATGCTTACCCGATTCAGGCGCAGTGGCTCATAGGACGGATTCTCTGGCTGGAGACGAATATGATCGCGTTCCTTATAAAAGGTCTTGACGGTAGCTTCATCGTCTTCAGTCATAGCGACAACAATATCACCGTTATCTGCGGTTTGCTGCTGGCGCACAATGACATAATCGCCGTTCATAATACCAGCATCGATCATACTGTCACCAAGAACAGAGAGCATGAACACTTTGTTGTCACCAACGTAATGCGTTGGGAGCGGGAAATAGTCCTCGATGTTCTCCGTTGCGGTGATAGGCACCCCGGCGGTAACCTTACCTACAACAGGAACACGAGTAATCGTCTGGGCAAATTGATGGACATTCTCCGAGTCTTCCTGGCCAAGCAGTTCAATGGCACGCGGCTTTGTCGGATCCCTGCGGATCAGGCCTTTCTTCTCAAGACGGTCCAGATGACCGTGCACCGTGGAACTGGAGGCGAGGCCTACAGCTTCCCCGATTTCCCGTACGGAAGGAGGATAACCCTTGCTGCGGACTTCGTTACGTATAAATTCCAGGATCGCCAGCTGGCGACTCGAAATCTTTGACATCAGAATCAACCCCATATAGTAATGTTTGGGAAAATTATAACATAGAACTGTCGTTCGCACAAACATAAGTTCTAACGTTATCAATAGTTTAAGAGAAGCGAACAAGGATGAGAACAGTAGGGAGAATGGTATATTCAATAATTGACTAGTACGTTGAGGAAATGAGCAAGATCGGCAAGGGAAATAAGCACATCAGGATCATTTTTTGCAACCAAAAAGGCAATTTAATAAGAGGGGAACAATTGTTCGAAAATAGTATTGATCAAAACACATGTTCGTGTTATATTGTTTTTGAAAGTAAGAACAAGTGTTTGGAGGATGATGAATCATGTTAAAGTACAGTACATACCATAGCATCTATGACGAGGGTACAGAAGTTAACTCTGCAGGACAAACTTTAGGTTCCGGAATAATAAATAGAATTCAAGAAATCACCAAGGTGCTGTCGAAAGGATTAAGTCCGTTGTCTAGAACATTTAACTTCTATAAGATAGCTCTTTTTTTGCTGCTGATTGTTGCAGGATTTACTGTAGTAGGTAATGTGTTTGCTGGTCCCGTCAATCTTGCGAAGCAAGAGAAGAAGATTGTTGTTGCACCTGGAGACACACTCTGGAGCATTGCTCTCAAGAATAAACCGGCCAAGATGAAGACAGCCGTATATATAGAAGGAATTAAACGATCGAGCCAATTGACCGACAGTCATATTCGAGCAGGAGATATTATAACAGTGCCGTTATTTTAAGAACTTCATGATCATAGATAGGAACATCAGAGAGCTTGCAGGGGGTAAACCTTGACAAGCTCTTTTTCTCATGGCAAAGTTAGAATGAATTTATTAGGGAGGCGAAATCTTTGGATATAGATGTATTGGTTGCACGAATTAATGAACTGGCACGCAAGCAGAAGAGCGAAGGCCTGAATGAAGAGGAAACGGCTGAACGCGCTAAGCTCCGTGAAATTTACCTGGGTAACATCCGCCGTAATTTTCGGTCCCAACTGGATACCATTGAATTCGTAGATAAATAAGCGCTGAACAAGGAGCAGAGGCTTCGTATGAACCCTCTGTTTCTTTTCATAGATATTTCAGGATGACTAGGGGGAAATGACATGGCCCGTTCTTGGGAAAGAATGGTTCAACGCAATTCACAGCAACTCAATAAGCAAAGAAAGAAACAGGGGAAGGATGCTATTCATTCCGCGAACTCCACTACAAAGACCAGCGATGTATTCAAGGGTCGCAATATCGTATTGCCCGTTGCTCTCGTTGCGCTAGGTGTGCTGTATTGGATCATCGGCACTCTGGATCAAAGTGGAGGTAGCGTCTTCATGCACTGGCTAGGCGTTGGGTTGTACTTGCTGCTGGCAGTTATGCTGTATTTCCGTCGTCCTTTCCTGAAGGTAGAGCGGAACAGATTATCCACTATCAAATTCAACCGCGAACGTTGGCTGCCTGCTACCGATATTGAGAAAATCACAGTCTCGCGTAGTGCTGTCACGATTAAGTATAAAGGCAAACGTACCACTTGGATGTTCTCCAAGCTGATTAACCGTTATGACACGGCTGCGATGGGCGAACGACTGCAAGAATTCGGTAAGGTCAACAACATTCCGGTAGAGCAATTGTAAACAATAGAGAGCAGTTCACTTCAGGGAGAGGGAGTTACTTAAATGCCGATTACCGCTGTACTGTTTGATTTGGACGATACGCTGCTTTGGGATGAACGCAGTGTTGAGGAATCGTTCCTTTCCGCTTGTGAGGGTGCAGGAGACGCTGTGGATCCCCATGAGTTGGAAGCTGCTGTACGTAGAGAAGCCAGAGGTTTGTATGAATCCTATGAGACTTTTCCGTTTACCAAAATGATTGGGATTAACCCGTTTGAAGCGCTTTGGGCCAACTTCAGTGCTGGTGAGCAGCCTGAATTCCGTCAGTTGGAACAGCTGGCACCGATCTACCGCAAAGAGTCTTGGCGCCGGGGGCTTGCATCGCTTGGTGTAGATGACGAAGTCCTTGCTGAGACGCTCGCGGCCAAGTTTGCATCTGAACGCCGCAGCCGTCCTTATATGTACGAAGAGACCTTGCAGGTATTGGATCAGCTACGCGGAAAAGTGAAGCTGTTGTTGCTAACCAACGGTTGTCCTGCCCTTCAGCAAGAGAAACTGGACGGGGTGCCGGAACTGATTCCTTATTTTGATCATATTGTGATCTCTGGCAGTTTTGGCAAAGGCAAACCGGATACTTCGATTTTCGAGCATGCCCTTGGCTTGCTGGACATTGCGCCGGAGCAGGGCATCATGGTCGGTGACAAGCTGACTACCGATATTCTCGGCGGCTTGAGTACAGGACTTACGACCGTCTGGATTAACCGTACCGGTAAGGACAAAGATCCGGCGATTACGCCGGACTATGAAATCGGACATCTAGCGGAGCTGCTTCCGCTGGTACAAACTCTGTAAGGAACTTTTTTGTATAGAGCCGCCTCCTGAAGTAGATTTTCTACGGATGGGGCGGCTTTTTCTATTACTAGTATGTTAATGAAGCAGTCTTTCCTTCCTGAAAAAATGTAAATAATGTGTATAATAGAAAGAGAATTATTACACCGAGGGCTCCATGCAGCAATGTTTGATGCTATAAAAGATGAATAAAAGAGATTAACAAAAAGCGAGTAGGAACGGAAGGGAAGATTGGAACTGTAGGAGCGATGGCGTTCGTCTGAAAGCTTTCCGAAGGAAAGCTAGCATCGAAAGCATAAACTGTCACCGGATTCCAACCGCCATAAGCGGTACAAATGAAAGAATTCTGGGGACAACAGTGACCGAAAGTCCAAACTTCACCGGAGTGACGCCGAGCCTTACGTTCGTATCTTAAACTCATCTTACATAGCAACTCTAGTAATAAGATAACCATTATATCAGGAGGGCTTCAGATGTTGAACCCGAGGAAAACGGTCTCATTATTAGGTATTGTATTCACATTGCTACTGGCAGGCTGCGCCTCCGGAACAGGTGGGGGAGGGCATGCCGGTCATTCTGTAGATATGTCTATGGAGCCGATCAAAGTAGAACTGGACTGGAGTCCGGCTGAAGTTACAGTGAGCAGTCCGGTTACATTCGAAGCTACGGTAACCAAGGAAGGTAAACCTGTGGATGATGCCAGGGAAGTGCTTTTTGAAATCGTCAACAAAGAGGGTAAGACTGAAAAAATGGAACTAAAAGGCTCTTCGGCAGGAGACGGGAAGTACACCGCAGAAGGAACCTTTGCCGAGGAAGGGCTTTACAATGTGACCTCTCATGTAACCGCACGGACACAGCATTCCATGCCAAGCAAGGAGCTTTCCGTTAAGCCATTGCCATAATTACGATAGCATGACTTGAACAGCGATGAATCGGCAGAGACGGAAGGAAGACTTTCCGAATTCCCTTTATTCTGCTAAACTTACTCTAATGTTTTACTGGGGGGATAGGAACGTGGCTAAATATACACTTGCAGAGAGCTTACAGCAACGCATTTTGATTCTTGATGGCGCAATGGGGACCATGATCCAGCAGGTCCCGCTTACTGGAGAAGATTTTGGTGGAGAAGAACTGGACGGTTGTAATGAAATGTTGGTGCTTACAAGGCCAGAAGTTATTCAGACGATCCATGAGCAGTACCTGGAAGCAGGTGCTGATCTCATCGAAACCAATACATTTGGAGCTACATCAGTCGTTCTTGCGGAGTATGATATTCCGCAGCGGGCACGTGAGATTAACCTGGCAGCCGCCAAACTGGCGCGCAATGCTGTCGAAAAGTATGAGACTCCAGATCACCCGCGTTATGTAGTTGGTGCTATGGGTCCTACAACGAAGACTTTGTCGGTAACCGGCGGTGTCACGTTTGCGGAACTGGTGGACAGTTATGAGGAACAGGCAGTTGCCTTGATCGATGGTGAAGTCGATGTGCTGCTGCTAGAGACCTCACAGGATACCCTGAATGTTAAAGCGGGCAGTATCGGCATCCGTAATGCTTTTGAGAAAACCGGTATTACACTACCTGTTATGATTTCGGGTACGATTGAGCCGATGGGCACAACGCTCGCTGGGCAGAATATCGAAGCCTTTTATATTTCACTGGAGCATTTAAAACCGATCTCTGTTGGCCTCAACTGTGCGACCGGACCAGAGTTCATGCGCGATCACATCCGGACGCTGTCGGATATTTCATCATCTGCCATCAGTTGTTACCCCAATGCGGGTCTGCCGGACGAGAACGGGCATTATCATGAATCGCCGGATTCGCTTGCCCGCAAGATTGGTGCTTTTGCCGAAAAGGGCTGGCTGAATATCGCGGGCGGTTGCTGCGGAACGACACCGGAACATATCCGGGCTATGGTTGAGGAATTGTCGAAATTCCCGCCCCGTGAGCTGAACGGCACTCATCCGCCCGCTTTGTCGGGGATTGATCCAGTCTATGTCGAGGATGGTAACCGTCCTTACATGGTTGGAGAGCGTACGAATGTACTGGGCTCGCGGAAGTTCAAACGTCTGATCGTGGAAGGGAAGTATGAGGAAGCTTCTGAAATTGCCCGGGCTCAGGTCAAGAGTGGTGCACAGGTAGTTGACGTCTGCGTACAGGACCCTGACCGTGACGAGAGCGAAGATATCAAGGAATTCTTGGAGCTTGTGGTCAAGAAGGTTAAAGTTCCGCTGATGATTGACACCACAGACCCGAAGGTTATTGACCTTGCCTTGCAGTATTGCCAGGGTAAAGCGATCATTAACTCCATTAACCTTGAAGATGGTGAAGAAAAATTCGAGCATGTTACACCGTTGATTCATAAATATGGTGCTGCTATTGTTGTCGGAACAATTGATGAGAGTGGGCAGGCGATCAAGGCGGTCGACAAGCTGGCGGTAGCGAAACGTTCCCATGATCTGCTCGTGAACAAGTATGGTCTGTCATCGGAAGATATAATTTTTGATACGCTGGTCTTCCCGGTTGGGACAGGGGATGAGCAGTACATCGGTTCCGCGAAGGAGACGATTGACGGGATTCGCATGATCAAAGAAGCCTTGCCTTCTGTTCATACGATCCTCGGGATCAGTAACGTTTCATTTGGTCTGCCTGAAGCAGGGCGTGAGGTGTTGAACTCTGTGTTCCTGTATGAATGCACTAAGGCTGGACTCGACTACGCTATTGTGAATACCGAGAAGGTGGAGCGTTATGCTTCCATTCCCGAAGCTGAGCGGATCTTGGCTGAGCAACTGATCTACAATACTAACGATGATACGCTGTCTGCTTTTGTCGCTGCCTTCCGTGGCAAGAAAGTCGAGAAAAAGGAGAAGATCTCCAATCTCTCGTTGGACGAGCGTCTGGCTTCTTATGTGGTTGAAGGAACGAAGGAAGGTCTGATTCCCGATCTGAACGAGGCGCTGACTAAAGCGTCGCCGCTGGAGATTATTAACGGCCCTCTAATGGCCGGAATGTCTGAGGTCGGAAGATTGTTTAACAACAATGAACTAATCGTGGCTGAGGTGCTGCAAAGCGCGGAAGTCATGAAGGCTTCGGTTAGACATCTGGAGCAGTTTATGGAGAAGGACGAGACTGCGGTAAAAGGAAAGATCATGCTGGCCACCGTCAAAGGGGATGTGCATGACATTGGCAAAAACCTGGTGGAGATCATCCTGTCCAACAATGGTTACCAGATCGTCAATTTGGGTATAAAAGTACCACCGGAAAACATCATTGAGGCGTTCCGGCGTGAAAAAGCAGACGCTATCGGCCTCTCTGGCCTTCTGGTGAAGTCAGCTCAGCAAATGGTGCTGACCGCACAGGATTTGCGGAACGCTGGTATCGATGTGCCGATCATGGTCGGCGGTGCCGCGTTGACACGCAAATTTACCAAGACTCGCATTCGTCCAGAATATGATGGACTGGTGCTGTACGCCAAGGATGCCATGGATGGACTGGACATTGCCAACCGGCTCATGAATCCGGAGGAGCGGGCCAAGATTGAAGAAGAGGTTCGTGCCGAAGCTGAAGCAGGGGCTACTGTAGCGGTGAAGACAGAACTGCCGAAGCTGACCCGTGCGGTTCGCTCGAATATCTCACCAGATGCTCCGGTCTTTACGCCACCGGATCTGGAGCGTCATGTCCTGCGCAATTATCCGCTGGGGCATATCGTTCCTTATGTGAACATGCAGATGCTGCTGGGTCACCATCTTGGACTTAAGGGTTCGGTGGAAAACTTGCTCGCTGCAGGGGACAAGCGTACAGTGGATCTAAAGGCGACCGTAGATGATATTCTGCATCAGGCGATGGTGAACGGGACGATTACACCACATGCGATGTACCGTTTCTTCCCGGCCCAGTCTAAGGGCAATGATATTCTGATCTACGATCCGCAGGATACCTCCAAGGTGCTGCATACCTTTACCTTCCCTCGCCAAGGGGTTGAGCCATTCTTGTGTCTGGCCGACTTCTTGAAGCCTGTGGATAGCGGTATTATGGATTATGTAGGATTCCTTGTAGTGACGGCAGGACACGGCGTTCGCGAAATGTCCACGGAGCTGAAGGATAGAGGAGATTATCTGCGCTCCCACGCACTGCAGGCAGTTGCTCTAGAGGTGGCGGAAGGTCTGGCGGAGCGTGTCCATCATATGATGCGGGATACTTGGGGCTTCCCAGATCCGGCGGATCTGACCATGAAGCAACGTCATGGCGCCCGTTATCAAGGAATTCGTGTTTCCTTCGGGTACCCGGCCTGCCCGGATCTGGAAGATCAGGGGCCGCTGTTCAAATTGATGTCTCCTGAAGATATCGGCGTTGAGCTGACCGAGGGCTTCATGATGGAACCGGAAGCTTCTGTATCTGCGATGGTATTCGCGCATCCTGAAGCGCAGTATTTTAACGTAGAGAAGCAGTAATTTCTTCTTGATGATAGCCGGAATGAGGGTGATTATTAATCCTCCCCGGCGAAGCCTCCCGGTTACGGGAGGTTTTTTGCTGGAATAATAGAAGAACGGCTAAGACACAATGCACAGAAAGGAGGAGAGCTATGGAAATATACTTCTTAGGAACCAATGCCGGGGTGCCGACCTTACAAAGAAACGTGACTTCGATTGCCTTGCGTCTGATGGAAGAGCGGCGCAGCTTCTGGATGTTTGATTGCGGAGAAGGGACACAACATCAGGTTCTTCGCTCTCCGCTGCGACTCGGCAAGTTGGAGAAGATCTTCATCACTCACTTGCACGGTGACCATTTGTTCGGATTGCCTGGATTAATCTCCAGTCGCGGCTATCAAGGAGGTACTGCTCCACTTACTGTATATGGACCTCCGGGGTTGAAAGATTATCTCGAGATCTCGTTGTCCGTTAGTCAGTCCCGTATCCCTTATAAGCTGGAAATCGTGGAGCATACCGGGGGAGTTGTGTTCGAGGACGCAAGCTTCCGTGTGGAGGCGGGCCTGCTTGAGCACCGGATTGATAGTTATGGATACCGTGTAACGGAAAAGGACAGCCCCGGCAGCCTCAATACAGAACGTCTGCTAGGCTATGGACTTAAACCGGGTCCCCTGTACGGCAAGCTGAAGAAAGGGGAGGCCGTAACAACACCGGATGGGTTGGTCATCCAACCTGCTGATGTTGTTAACGAGCCGAAGCGTGGTCGCATCGTAACAGTGCTTGGAGACACAAGACCCTGTGAGGAAGCCCTTCGCCTCTCACTGGATGCCGACCTGATGATTCATGAAGCCACCTTCGCACATGATCTGGCAGAAATGGCTCATCAGTATCATCACAGTACGGCAAGGCAGGCTGCGGAGACTGCACGCGACGCCGGAGCACGTTCATTACTTCTAACCCATTTCAGTTCCCGGTACATTTCATTTGATGAACTGGCTCCGCTTCAGGAAGAGGCGCAAGCCGTCTTCCCGGAGACGTTACTAGCCGAAGAGTTCAGCACATTTCCAGTGTTTCGGAGAGCGCCCGGAAAATAATTATTTTCCGGGAAAGCGCAGGAACTGACAGCCTTGTCCAAAAAATGCCGGAACCCAATCCGGGTTCGATTTGGGTCGACAAAGTGCGTTGAAATATAAAGTCTTTATGGTGAAAGTTGTATTGGAGTAATCTGGAAGCCTTATAACATAAGGGAATATTTAATTCATTGTATGATTAATTCACATCATTAAATATAGTTCTTGCCATTGACAAAGGAGAAGCTATGAATAAAATCTCAGGATTGCTAATTGATCTCGATGGAACCTTGTATCATGGTCATACGATGATTGCGGGCGCGGATACCTTGATTGCTGGCTTAAGAAAAGCGAATATCCCCTTCTTGTTCGTGACCAATAATTCTTCGCGTACAGCGGAGGACGTAGCGACACATTTGCGAGGTATGGGAATTGAAGCCAAGGCTGATGAAGTATGCACTTCCTCGCTGGCGGCTGCCCGCTATATTGCCGAGGAATCGCCAGGGGCATCCGTGGCGATACTTGGAGAAAAAGGCTTGCACCAAGCTTGTGAAGAGGCGGGTCTGAATATTGTGACAGAATCGCCCCAGTATGTCGTTCAAGGAATCGATCGTTCCTTTACATATGACAAGCTGGCACAGGCCCAGCGCTGGATTTTGGGTGGTGCCCGATCAGTACTGACGAACCCGGATCTGATGCTGCCAGGTGATGGCGGAATCATGCCAGGTGCAGGAACGATCGGGGCTGCTATTGAAGCAGCCACCGGGGTTGCTCCAGTAGTTATTGGCAAACCGCATTCCCACCTGATAGCATATGCAACAGATCGGCTGGGGATTGAGCCCGGAGATGCTATTATGGTTGGAGACAACATGCGGACGGATATCGCAGCAGGTGCACGTGCAGGCTGCCAAACCATATTGGTCTATACAGGGCTCACCAATGCTGAGAACCTGGAACATTATAAAGAGATCACGGGAATTACCCCGGATGTCATTTGTGCCGATTTAACTGAACTTCAAGCATTTCTCGGTGTATAATGGCATAGGAACAACCATTCCACCAACCTAGAAGGGAAGATTGAGATATGCCGGAACTGCCGGAAATGGAGAACTATAGACAAAGGCTTGGTCAACATATTATCAACGTGCCGATTACAGGCGTAACTGTGAATAGAGAGAAGTCCATTAATCTGGAGACTGAGGCGTTCACTCAAGCACTGGTCGGCGCGCGTGTTGTATTTGTGGAGAGACGTGCTAAGCATATTTTGTTCCACTTGCATGACGGCCGCAGACTGCTGCTGCATTTAATGCTCGGCGGATTGCTTTTCTATGGCACTGAGGAAGAAAGACCGGACCGCAACACTCAGGTGGAGATAACTTTTGGCGATCATATTCTCTATTTCATGGGTTTGCGGCTAGGCTACCTGCATCTGCTGTCGGTTAAGGAAGCGGAAGCCGCCATGGGCAAGCTTGGACCTGAACCGTTAGATCGCCGGATGACCCTGGAGCGTTTCACAGGGATGCTCAAGGGTCGGCGCGGCGCGCTGAAGAGCCTGCTTGTGAATCAACAGTTCATCGCTGGCATAGGCAACTGCTATGCTGATGAGATTGCTTTTGAAGCCAGATTGCTGCCTTCTGCGCTTGTGCAGAACCTGACACAGGATTCCATCGCAAGATTGTATGAGGCCATCCGTAAGGTTTTGACCGACGCAACCGAGATCGGCGGCTATATGGAAATGCCATTTATGAATGGCGATACCGTCACAGGAACGTATAACGATCGGTGCATGGTGTATGACCGTGAAGGCGAACCTTGCCTGCGCGGAGGGGGAACAGTTGTTAAAATCGAGCTGTCCGGACGCAAAGTGTTCTATTGCCCGGACTGCCAGCATGAACAATAGCCCTAAAATCGGGGCACATGTCAGCATCCGCGGCGGATACGGCCGAGCGGCCCGGTTCGCCTGGGAGAGCGGTGCGACAAGCTTTCAGTATTTTCCGAAAAATCCGCGCAGTCTGAAGCTTAAACCGGTCGATGGCCGGGATGCTGAGGACTGCGCATCCTTTTGTCGGGAGCACGGAATCGTCTCTATTGCCCACACGCCTTATCCGACCAATATGGCGGCGGGGAAGGGTGCTGCAACACCTGGAGCGGTTATGGTGTCCTCGCTGCGAAATGATCTGGAGATTGCCGAAGCTTGCGGCTCTCTGGGGATTGTCGTGCATTTTGGACAATTTGGCGGGATGGAGCCGTTACAAGGCTATCAAAATATTATACAATGTATGAATGAAACCTTGGCGTCGTGGGAAGGCCGAACCAAGCTCTTAATCGAGAATCAAGCCGGCAATCACGGCCGGGAGGGTATGACGCTGGAGGAGTTGGTGAAGGTTCGTGAACTAAGCCAATATCCGGAGAAAATCGGCTTCTGCTTCGATACTTGCCATGCTTATGCCGCTGGAATCTGGAACCCGGAAGATACGGAGGCACTGCTCCGTCGTGGAGACGACCTCGGCTATTGGCAGAATCTCGTTGCCATACATCTCAATGATTCAAAGTACCCTTTAGCCTCACGCAGGGACAGACACGCTGCCATTGGGCAGGGGTATATCGGAGAGAAGGGTCTGGCTGGACTATTGACGTCAGAGCCGCTGCAGGGTGCAGCGCTTGTTATGGAGACAGAGAAGGGACCGGACGGAAGTCATTCCCGAGAGATATCCCTGGTAAAGGCCTGGTTTGGAACGGAGGATTGACCTTGATTAACGTATATATGGATGATTACCGTAAGCGGCCGGAGGGTTTTGCGTTGGCCCGGACGACAGAAGAATGTCTGATGCTGCTGCGGGATTGTGAAGTTGATATTTTATCGCTGGATTATGACATGGGTCCTGATGACCATAATGGTGGTGAAGTGGCTAAACGGATCGTGCTGGAGGGTTTGTTCCCTCGTTCTATTTTTCTGCACACCTCCAGTCCTTGGGGCCGCAAGGAAATGTTCGAAATCCTGTACCCGGCTAAGCCGGATGGAACGGCTCTGCATAACGGTCCGCTAAGTGTGGAGCAACTGTACAAGATTGCTTCTGGTGCCGATGCCTTATGATGACACAGGAGATAAAGGAATCGGAATTACTGAAAGCACTGGAGATTCCCGGCAAGCCGCTGGTAGTCTTTCTTCATACACCACTATGCGGAACCTGTAAAGTTGCCCACCGAATGTTGGAGATCGCAGGACATTTGCTGCCAGAGGATCTTGTGATTCACGAGGCAAATGTGAACATGCTGCCGGAAATTGTGGGGAGTTACCGTATATCCAGTGTACCTGCTCTTCTAGTGGCTCAAGCTGACCGCTTGACGCCGCCAGAAGTTCATTATGCGATGAGTTCGGTAGAACGGGTGCTGGAATACATAAGGAGGGGGATTACGCCATGATATCATTACAACATCTTACGCTCCGCAGGGAAGAGAGTCTGATCCTAGACGATGTGTCGCTGGAAATTAAAGAAGGTGAAAACTGGGCAATTTTGGGCCGGAATGGTTCCGGTAAAACCACGATTCTGGAGATGCTGACCGGATATATGTTTCCGAGTAGCGGCACAATCGAGGTTCTTGGCAATCTTTACGGACAATGCGATCTGCGCGAAGTGCGGAAGGAGATTGGTTATATCGGACCTTCCCTGATGGAGAAGCTGTCGCTCAGCGATCCGGTGTGGGAAGTCGTGGCTACTGGAGCGTATGCTTTCTTGCGTTTCTACCAGAGTATCCCGGAAGATGTAAAGGAACGGGCCCTCGCGCTGCTAAAAGATATGAATCTTGGTGCGCTTGCGTTCCATTCTTTGGGGACTCTTTCACAGGGAGAGCGCAAAAAAGTCATGCTGGCCCGTTGTTTGATGGCTGATCCCAAGCTGCTGGTCATGGATGAACCTTGTGCGGGGCTCGATCTGTACGAGCGGGAGAAAATGCTGGATGAAGTGGACAAGCTGAGACAGCGCAAAGTTACAGTGGTATATGTGACGCATCATATTGAAGAGATTGTGCCGTTGTTCAGTCATGTGGCGTTGATCAAGGACGGAAAGCTGGCCGGTTCCGGCCGCAAGGAAGAAGTATTGACGGACGAGATGATTAGGGCGACCTATGATATCCCTGTCCATGTGGAATGGGAAAACGGTCGTCCCTGGATAAAAATTAGACCTGGAGGCATATCCATTTGAACAACTTGATAGAAGATAGAACGGAGCAGGAAACTGCTTCGGAAGAAGTAATCTCACGTTATATTTGTACTGCCAATCATGGTTTTGCTCCCTATGCGCAGGAAGAGCTGCGCCGTTTGTTCGGGGCTGTAAAAAGCACGCTGTTGCTGCCGGGGGAAATCTTCCTGGCTACCCTTCAGGCGAAGCCTGAGGATGTGGCCGGACTGTTGGCACAGCAGCCGCCAATCTTCTTACGGCATATTCAGCCTGTGCAATTTCAGGACGAGGGTAGTATGGAAGCATTGCAGCGTCTGGCCACCTACTTGAGCCGTCGCAGTGAGCTGGAAGGCGTGAAGGTGGCGCTGCATGTCCGCAAGAGCGCGGATTGTTTCTGGGAGCAGAGTCCAGGTGAGCTGCGCGAATGGATTCAGGGAGAATTGCAAAACCTTGAAGCTGAGTTTACTGTTCAGGAGCCGGCGTGGGTCATTTCCGTTTACGCGACCCGGGATGCTCTGTACGCCGGGGTTTCACGGCCGGAGGACAACCTCTCCGGCTGGAACGGTGGAGCAATCCGCTTCCGCAAGGAAGACGGGCAAATCTCCCGCGCCAAATTCAAGCTGATGGAAGCGGAGAAGGAGTTCGGCATTCCATTTGCGAACTTCCGCAATGCCGTGGACATCGGTGCATCGCCGGGCGGCTGGACCTCATTCCTTCTGGAACGTGGCATAAAGGTCACAGCCGTAGACCCGGCATTGATGCACGCTTCCTTGCGTAACGCTCCTGGTCTAAAGGTGCTGCGCAAGAACGCCGGAGATGTGAAATTCAAGGATCACGAATTTGATCTCTTCGTTTGCGATATGAGCTGGAGTCCTAAGCTGATGGCGAAGCTTGTGACATCACAACTGCACAGCTTGGCTCCTGGAGGGACTGCCATCGTGACAGTGAAGCTGATGCACAAGAAGCCACTTGCGCTGATTAAGGAGCTCATCGCTATGTTCGAGAGCGAGCGCATGCAAATCCAGCGGGCGAAGCAGCTGTTCCATAACCGTGATGAGATTACACTTTATATGATTAAGTATTAACTACATTATTATTTTATGTTCTGGGAAAGCATCCCGTTGACGACCGGCGTACCGCCGGTAATGCGTCAGCGGTGGTGCTTTCTTTTTTTATATATTTTTATTCTGGCTCAATATCATCATCTGAGATTAGCAAAAGAATATGAGCAAACGACTTCGTGAGAACATCGATTTGGCAGATTGGAGCTTATTTTTTGTAGATTGAAGCTTATTTATAGAAGCGAACGGACTGTATAGCCGTTATTTGCGGGATGAAGCTGTTCGGGAGCATGTAGCGGACTCAGATGACGTTATTTCCTACTGAACAGCAAAATTTACACAGAATTCCTGCTCATAGCGTCTCTGGAGTCCGTTAGCTTCTTGAATCAGCTTGCTGTATAGGTATAGCGTTTCTGAGGTCCGTTAGCTTCTTGAATCAGCTTGCTGTATAGGTATAGCGTTTCTGAGGTCCGTTAGCTTCTTGAATCAGCTTGCTGAATAAGTATAGCGTCTCTGAGGTCCGTTAGCTTCTTGAGTTAGCTTGCTGGATAGGTATAGCGTTTCTGAGGTCCGTTAGCTTCTTGAATCAGCTTGCTGTATAGGTATAGCGTTTCTGAGGTCCGTTAGCTTCTTGAATCAGCTTGCTGAATAAGTATAGCGTCTCTGAGGTCCGTTAGCTTCTTGAGTTAGCTTGCTGGATAAGGCATAAGGTCTCTGGAGTCGGGCTCTCCCAGTAAATAATCCTTGAGTGGGCAAGCCTTGGTTTCGAGGCAGATCTTTTATTCAATCACTGAATTTACAATGAGCAATCATAAAGGGGGAGATGTGTATATGCTGTATCCATCGAAACTAGCAGTAGGACAATTAATTGAAGAACGCTATCGGGTCGCCGAGCTAATCGGGTCCGGGGGGATGAGCCATGTGTACCTGGCAGAAGACCTGCGGCTGCCCGGCAAGTGGTGGGCGGTGAAGGAAAGTGTAAGCCCAGGCATAACGGAATATGCTTCTGGTGATATTGTAGCCGAGGCGGAACTGCTGATTTCCTTGAATCATCCCAGGCTGCCGAGAGTGACTGATTTCTACCCACCCGATAAAGACGGATATTCTTATCTGGTGATGGATTATATTGATGGGGTAACATTGAGCCGTTATCTGGAGCTTCACCCGGGGCCACTGCCTTGGGATCGAGTGATCCAGTATGCCATGCAGCTGCTTGAAGTGCTGAAGTACCTGCATAATCTGCCTACACCGATTATCTATCGGGATCTGAAACCGTCCAATATCATGCTTACAGGGCAGCATGAATTGGTGCTGATCGATTTTGGCATTGCCCGAAACTATGGACGTTCCGGTGATGCCGATACGAGCAAGCTGGGGACTGTGGGCTTTGCTGCACCGGAGCAATATGTTGGGCAGAGCCAGCCGGTCTCTGACCTCTATGGCCTTGGGGCTCTGCTGCTCCATTTGGTCACCGGGGGCAAATATTGCAGTTGGGAGCCAGGCATGGAGTCTCGGCTGCAGGGTGTCGTCCCTTCCCAATTCATTCCGGTTCTGCGCCGCTTGCTCAGGGACCGGCCCGAAGAGAGGTATCCCAGTGCCGCCTCGGTTCTTGATGCGTTGGCTTCAATAGATCTCAGCGGCCGAACACGAGTGGAGGAGACACCATCACGCCTGACCTCACGCATGACGGATGCAGTTGTTGTGTCGCTGGCTGGTACAGCAAGTGGGCTTGGGACGACGCATACTTCATTAGCAGTAGCAGCTCGCCTGTCCAGGTACGGTCTCACGGCCTGGGTTGACGGCTCTCCGGATGGCGGAGTGTTCCATAATCTTTATGCAATGGTTCAGGGGCAGGAACTCGTTCCAACCGGTATGTACGATGTTGCATCCTTTGCGTGGAACAATGTTCATTACTGGACTTGTCCGGATAAAGGGAGCGGCAGGCTCCCAGAGGGCGATTATTCTTTCATTGTACTGGACCTTGGTACTGCCAGCGGAAAAGGAGCCCTCGAAGAGTTCGATCAGAGCGATATGCCGCTGCTGATTGCTTCAGGGGCAGACTGGCGTCTTGGGGAGGTGCTGCATTGGCTACGCCGGCGTCGGCTTGAGCCGCAGCGGGGCTGGAAGGTGGTTCTGCCGCTGGCTGGAGACAACGCTGCTGTACTGCTGCAGAAGGCGCTAGGTACAGCCGAGGTGTACGCATTGCCTCTGCAGCATGATCCTTTCCGCTCCAAGGGAAGGCTCGGTGACGTGCTGGAAGTGATGTTGAAGGAAGCCATCGACATGAGGAAACCGCAGCGGGGCAGTGCTCTTTTTCGCGGGAAAAGGCAGTAATTAAAAGCGAGAAGGAACGGAGGGGAAGGTTTGGAACTGTAGGAGCGATAATGTTCGCCTGAAAGCTTTCTGCAGGAAAGCCCGCATCGGAAGCGTAAGCGTAATCTGTTCCCGGATTTTATCCGCGAATAGCGGTATAATCAAAGAAAACTGGACACAACAGCGGCCGGAAGTCCAAACATTCGCTGTAGTGACGACCGAGCCTTAAGTGATAACCTTAAAGTTTGTCTTATTTAATTTTCTGTGTCAGAGTGACGCATACTTATGCTAAAATGAATCGTTGTATGTTACGCAATCTCGCCTCATTTTAAAATATAGATAGGAGCTTGCAGAGAAGTTATGAGTTTACTGACAGTAGAAGAGGTTGCCCACAATTTCGGTGAACGCCAGTTGTTCAAGGATGTATCGTTCCGGCTGTTGGCCGGCGAGCATGTCGGATTGGTTGGAGCGAATGGTGTAGGCAAATCGACATTGATGAATATTTTGACAGGAAAACTGCTGAAAGACAGCGGGAAAGTAGAATGGACGCCGCGTGTGCGCTATGGTTATCTGGATCAACATACGAAGCTGACGCCCGGCAAAACTATACGTGATGTGCTGAAAGATGCCTTCCTCCCGCTGCTGGAACTAGAACGGGAAATGATGGCCATTACCGACAAGATGGGTGAAGCTACGCCTGAAGAGCTTGAAGTACTGCTGGAGCAGATGGGTGAGATTCAAGAGGAGCTGGAGATTGGCGACTTTTATCTGATCGATGTGAAGGTAGAAGAAATGGGGAATGGTCTCGGCTTATCTGCGATCGGTTTGGATCGTGATGTAGCTTCCCTGAGCGGGGGACAGCGGACCAAGGTGCTTTTGGCCAAGCTACTGCTTGAGAAGCCTAGTGTACTGCTGCTTGATGAGCCTACCAACTATCTTGATGTGGAACATATCGACTGGCTGACGAACTACTTGAAGCAATATCCGTACGCATTTATTCTGATCTCCCATGATACGGAATTCATGAACAAGGTCGTGAATGTTGTCTATCACCTGGAGTTTACGAAGCTGACCCGATATACCGGGAACTATGAGCGTTTCCTTGAGATGGCAGAACTGAACAAGAACCAGCATATAGAAGCTTATGCGAAGCAGCAGGAGTTCATCAAAAAGCAAGAGGATTTCATTCAGCGCAATAAAGCGCGGGCTTCAACTTCTGGCCGGGCCAAGAGCCGCGAGAAGCAATTGGATCGGATGGAAAGGATCGACCGGCCAGATGAAGCGGCTAAACCGACCTTCGTTTTTAAGGAATCACGGGCTAGCGGTAAAACAGTCTTCGAAGGCATTGACTTTGAAATCGGCTATGATCGGCCGCTTCTGCCGAAGTTGAATATGACCATTGAACGCGGGGAGAAGATTGCCATTGTCGGCTGCAACGGTGTCGGTAAATCGACACTGCTGAAGACGATTCTAGGCGTAATCCCGGCATACAGCGGAAAAACGTATCTTGGTGATTACCTTACACCTGCCTACTTCCAGCAAGAGGTTAAGGCTGCCAATATTACGCCGATTGATGATGTATGGAACGAGTTCTCCAGTCTTAATCAGCACGAGGTGCGTGCGCACTTGGCCCGCTGTGGCTTGAAAAACGAGCATATCACCCGTCCGCTCAGTATGTTAAGTGGTGGAGAACAAGCTAAGGTACGTTTGTGTAAGCTATTGATGCGTGAGAGCAATTGGGTGCTGTTTGATGAGCCGACCAATCACCTTGATGTGATCGCCAAAGCAGAATTGAAACGTGCATTGCGGGAATACAAAGGGACTGTTCTGCTCGTGTCCCACGAACCGGAATTCTATGAAGACTGGGTAACGAAGACTTGGGATGTCGAGCAGTGGTCGTCACAATCTGTATAAATAATGGGGAGGCAAACAACATGAACAACGGAATTCTTCGGCATATGGTTTACTTCAGCTTGAAATATCCGGTGGATGCACCGGAGACAGCAGCATTTCTCAAGGATGGGGAGAGAATCTTAACCTCCATTACAGGGGTAAAAGAATTTGAGGTTCTGCGTCAAGTCAGCCCGAAATGTGATTTCCATTTTGGCTTCAGCATGGAGTTTGACGGACAGGAAGCTTTTGATACTTACATGAATCACCCCATCCATCAGGAATTTGTAAAGCAACGGTGGGAGACGGAAGTAGCGAAGTTTCAAGAAATCGATGTTGTAAAAGGAAACTGACAACGAAATAAAGTGGGAGCATTTCATCGACGATGGAATGCTCTTTTTGTATATGGGGCACGCTAGGGTTATCTGTGCCGGGATGCCCGGCAGCGGTGAAGTCTTGACGCGGAGGACGGCAACGGTGAACGATGGTTCCAAGAAGAACGGAAGAGCAGCAGACAAGAGCCGAGCAGCGGGACTTATATTCAGGAAAAAACAGATCATGACACTGTCCTCCAGGCCTTGCTGGAAGCAGGCCTGGAAATAACAATGAGTGAAGATCTTCGCGATCTGCGCTCAATGTTAGCTGGAGGCGAGCCCTCGCTACTCTTGACTGAGCTGGAGCGGGCTGATGAATGGGAGGGCTGGCAACTCGTTACCGAGCTACGGGATCAAGGGATGGATCTACCCGTACTCGTCATGTCAGGAGCAGGCTCTGGAGAAGATGCGGTAGCAGCTTTCAAGGCAGGGGCAAATGATTATCTGTCCCGACCCATTCATACAGGGGAACTGACCTGTCGTATCTTAAATTTACTAATTCTCAGCGGACGTCGCCGCAAGAATCATCTTTTGAAAATTGACGGGTTGATTCTGGACCCTAGCTGCCGGCATGTGAACCGGGATGGTAACCAGCTGAAGTTAACAGGCAAAGAGTTCGACTTGCTCTATTACCTGGCAGCTCATGCAGGACAAATATGCCCCAGAACCGAAATCTTGCAGCAGGTCTGGGGCTATAACTTTGAGGCGGACACCAATGTCGTAGATGTGTATATCCGGCATATCCGCCTGAAGGTGGACAAGGGCTATCGGAACAAACTCATTCACACGATAAGGGGAACCGGCTATGTAATGAGGGCGTCTCACGGAGACGCCACATGCTGAATCCAATCCTCTATCATAGTCAAAACTCTAATCTTTAGAGCTGTTACAGTACGCGGCGGGCTTTCAGGTAAGTTCTTTTCCAGTTGCCGGAGTTCAGATCCGAGACCGTAACACCTGGCGAGCCGTAGGTATGCAGAATTTTACCATTGCCGGCATACACTGCTACGTGAGTAACATTCTTGCCGTTTGCTCTGCTGCCGCTGGAGAAGAATACGAGGTCTCCGACACGCAGATTGGCTTTCGAGACGGCTTTGCCTACTTTGGATTGGGCTACAGAAGTACGGGGCAGATTAACACCGTATTTACCAAAAATATATTTGGTGAACGACGAGCAGTCAAAGGTACGAGTGCTTGAAGTAGATGCTCCGAATTCATAACGAACGCCCATATATTTTTTACCGAGATTTACAATACTTTGTCCTTTAGACGCTGTAGCTGCTGCGGCGTGTGGAGTGCCGATTTCAGTTGCTGCCAGTGTGGACAGGCCAATAGTAGTGCACATCCCGATGACGATTGCTTTTTTGAACCATTGTTGTTTATTCATGTTGTGATTCCCTCCAAGGTTTGTTTCGTATGTTTCGTTTCTTTCGCTGATTCGTAGTATAGCAGGTAATCTAGTGCCTATATATTGGAAGAGGTGGGGCAAATAGAGACGGGGCAAGGGATGTAAGCGTTTTATTAAAAAACGATTAAAAGTTACAAAAAATTAATATTTACAACGGATGATAGAATGAAAAAAGCCGAAAACCCTTTAACAGCAAGGGTTTTCGGCTTATACAAAATGCATTTAAAAGTAACAACCATGTCTCCAAATCTCGTATGTAATTCAATCCTTGCTCTGAATAATCAGCAGCAGGCCGCTCTCAATAGATACGGTTCCGGACGCCGCCAGCAGTCTGTTGCTCACACCGAGTGATTGACCAAGCTTCAGTGTGGCGTTGCTCAGCGGATATTGAAAGCCTTCCAGCGTAATTCCGGTCACTTCAGGCGTTAGAGGCAGCAGGGAAACATAGGTGAAGCCGCGATCCTCAACGAGGGCTTGTGACCCTGTAAGGGTAAGATAATTATGACTGTCCATGATGGAACAGCTCACCTGACGCTGCATTGCCAGTGTCATCATTTGAATGCTGGCCAGCATATGGTCAATCCGCGATCCTGTCACACCCAGCATGAGGATCGATGAGGGCGATCTGTTCAGAGCCAGGTCCAGGGCCAGCTCGCTGTCGGTCAGGTCTTTGTCTATTGCATCGCAGGTAATGATCTCCCGGCTTCTGTTCCTAATGTCTTGCAGGGCTTCCGGGGATACAGAATCGAAATCTCCGACCGCAAGATCCGGCGTAATCCCATGGTTAATGAGGAATAAGGCACCCCGATCGGCACCGATAATAAAATCCTCTTCATCTAATACATTCAAATGTTCCGGAGACAGCTCCCCACCGGCCCAAATAACGACTCTTCCGGATGGCATCACTAATCCTCCCCTTCCTTACAATTCTAAAGATTCTGATCCAGAACCAAGTATCAAGTATAATGCAGTTTGAAAGGTTGTACAATTGCCCCGGACAACGCTAAAATAAGAATAGCGTGTCCAGCGAGATGCTGGAAGCTGTTGGATTGTATAGAAAAGAGATTTGGAGGTGAGTGAAATCGTAAACGTACTGTTTGTTTGTCTCGGCAATATTTGCCGTTCACCGATGGCTGAAGCTGTGCTGCGCCACAAGATCCATGAACGCGGCTTGTCTAGTTCGATTACTGTGGATTCTGCTGGAACAGGGGACTGGCATATTGGCAACCCTCCGCATGAAGGGACGCGGCGTATTCTGGATCAGCATGGGATCAGTTATGAGGGGATGAAAGCTCGCCGGGTGTCCAGCGATGATTTTGAGAATTATCAATATATCATTTGTATGGACAATTCTAACGGAACCAATGTGCGGAAGCTCCAGGGCGGAGAAGAGGCCGAGCTGTTGTTCTTTATGGACTTGCTCCCGGAGGAAGAACTGCGTGAAGTGCCGGACCCTTACTTTACCGGAAACTTTGAACAGGTCTATGATCTGATGGATGCTGGTTGCGACGTGCTGTTAGACACCATCGTTAGGGAGAAGCTCTAGTTCATGCTTTAAGATTCGGAACAACCGTCCTTGAGAAGGGCGGGGGACCGTTTCTGCCCCTACCGCCCTGAAAGCGCAATCACACAGGGAATCTACATAATGTTCTCATGATGTTCATTTTTGCATGTCTCAAGGCTGTTTCAGGTGTTTAAAAGAAATAGAGTAGCGATTCGGGCAGTTCTTTCTGCCAAAATCCCCAGAGATGAACGCCGTCTTTCTCCCGGTATGATACTGTGGCTCCGCGCTCTTCAAGCAGCGCTTTCGTCTTGCGGTTCATATCAACAAAATCATAAACGCCTGTATCCGTCTTATATTCCGTCTCCTGTAGTCCAACTACCATATTAATAGTAAGCCAAGAGAGATCCTCTTCATCTTCGATCATTTCACGCGTCTCGGGATAAAAGGCGCCGGAAAGGCTGAGGATACGGTTAAATATGGATGGATATGCTAAGGCCAGATGGAGGGACACACTGCCTCCCAGAGAGTCGCCAGCCAGAATACGCTCATCAGGCGTACGCCGTACCGGATAATTGTGTTCAATGAAGGGAATAATTTCTTCGGCGAAGCAAGACAGGTATTGCTCAAACCGGTTGCCGAATGGCGCGTATTCCTGAGTTCTAACTTTCACGTCAACTTCAACGCCTACAATAATGAAAGGTTCGACATCTTCTTCCAGGATCAGCTGGCCTGCCAGCGTAGCGATTCGTCCGAAGTTGAAGAACTCCTCACCATCCTGGCAGTAGACTACGGGATAACTGAGAACTTCATTGTAGCCGGGCGGGAGGTAGATGCGCAGCTTGCGTTCCTCCTGCAGCGATTCGCTCCACAGGTTTTTTTTAACAATTGTACGTTTCAGAAAAACAGAATCATTCATAGCTGTTCTTGTCACCTTTCTTGTCGAATTTTGCATTCACGACGGCAATACGATAATATTACCAAGGGGTAAATGTGGCATACATCATTTACTTGTCAAAATGAATGGCATCTGTTATATAATTAAATTAAACCTGTTATACATACAAAATTTATGGAAACATAAATTTTATGCGTATTTCTTTGACGAAATAGATAAAACAGGTGTATAATAATTCTATAACAGAGGCAACTGATATTCAAATTTTTTTGTTGAGGTGAAGATGATAATGAGTAAAGTTCCTTATGAAGTGTACACAGAGGACGTCGAGGCTCTTTCGGTACTTTCCCCGGATGGAGAAGTTATCAATAAAGATAAACTGCCTGCTCTTACTGATGATCAATTGAAAGAAATTATGTACCGTATGGTATTTACCCGTACTTGGGATGACCGTGCGGTTAACCTGGGCCGTCAAGGTCGCCTCGGTTTCTATGCACCGGTATCCGGTCAAGAAGCTACAATGATCGGTAGTGAGTTCGCGCTGCAGAAGGAAGATTTCATCTGCCCGGGCTACCGTGATATTCCACAGCTTGTATGGCATGGCCTCCCGCTGTACCAAGCATTCCTGTATTCCCGCGGACACCAACATGGTGGACAAATTCCTGACGGTGTAAACGTACTGATGCCGCAAATCATCATCGGTGCACAAATTCTGCATGCTACAGGGATTGCAATGGGCTTCAAATTGAAGAACCAGAAGAATGTAGCGATTACTTATACAGGTGACGGCGGTTCCTCCGAAGGCGACTTCTATGAAGGCCTTAACTTTGCTGGACGCTTTAAACTGCCTGTAATTTTCTTTGTTCAAAACAACGGTTACGCCATCACCACACCATTCTCGAAGCAAACGGCTTCTAAGTCTATCGCTCACAAAGCGGTTGCAGCTGGTATTCCGGGAATCAAGGTTGACGGTATGGATATCTTCGCGGTTATCAGCGCAGTTCAAGAAGCTGCTGAGCGTGCTCGTAACGGAGAAGGCGCTACCCTGATCGAAGCTGTAACTTACCGTTTCCGTCCACACTCCCTTTCTGATGATGCGAGCAAATACCGCTCTAAGGAAGAAGAAGGACAATGGAGCGAGAAGGACCCAATTGCCCGTCTTGCTAAGTATCTGGAGAAAAAAGGCCTTTGGACCGAAGAAGATACAGCTCGTGTGAAAGAAGAAGCGAAAGCTACTGTTAATGAGCAAATCAAAAAAGCAGAACAAACCGAAAAAATGACCGTTTCCGGCTTGATTGACAGCATGTTCGAGGCAACTCCGAAACATCTGGAAGAGCAAAAAGCCGATTTTGAATAAGGGGGATAACAGGCATGGCACAAATGAACTTGAAAGAAGCGATCCGCGACGCTATCCGCGTTGAACTGAATCGTGACCCTAACGTCCTTGTTTTTGGGGAAGATGTTGGTAATGTAGGCGGTGTATTCCGCACAACTGAAGGTCTGCAAAAAGAATTTGGCGAAGATCGCGTATTCGATACGCCGCTGGCTGAGTCCGCTATCGGTGGTCTGGCTGTAGGTCTTGGTATTCAAGGCTTCCGTCCAATCGCAGAAATTCAATTTATCGGCTTTATTTATGAAGCTCTGGATCAAATCGTAATTCAAGCTGCACGTATGCGCTACCGTTCCGGCGGCAAATACAACTCACCAATCGTATTCCGTACGCCATTTGGCGGCGGTGTTAAAGCGGCTGAGCTGCACACTGACTCCCTGGAAGGTTTGATTGCCCAAAGCCCGGGTATTAAAGTAGTAGTTCCTTCCAACCCTTACGATGCTAAAGGTCTGATGATCGCTTCGATCCGCGACAACGACCCGGTATTCTTCATGGAGCACCTTAACTTGTACCATGCTTTCCGCGCTGAAGTGCCTGAAGGTGAGTACACCGTTGAGCTTGGTAAAGCCAATGTAGTTCGCGAAGGTTCTGATGTTACCATTATCGCTTACGGCCTGATGGTTCACACAGCTACTAAAGCGGCTGATCAACTCGAGAAGGAAGGCATTCAGGCTGAAGTTATTGACCTGCGTACCGTTAGCCCGATCGACATTGACACCATCATGGAATCTGTGAAGAAAACAAACCGTGCAATTGTGGTACAAGAAGCTCAAAAGAGCTCCGGCGTAGCCGCTGAAGTTATTGCACAAATCAACGAAAAAGGTATCCTGCACTTGGAAGCTCCAGTGCTTCGTGTAGCTGGACCGGATACAATTTATCCGTTCGCGCAAATCGAAGATACTTGGTTGCCTAACCCTGCCCGCGTAATTGCAGGCGTTAAGAAAGTTCTGGAATTTTAATATAAACACTCATCACGACATTCTATTACCATAAGGAGGTACTTGAACGTGGCTAAATATAATTACCCGTTCCCTGAGCTGGGCGAAGGCTTGCATGAAGGCGAAATCATCAAAGTGCTTATCAAAGTCGGCGATAAAGTAACCGATGAAGATATCATTATGGAAGTACAAAACGACAAGGCGGTTGTTGAAGTTCCTTGTCCGGTTAACGGTACCGTTCTCGAAGTATTGGCTAAAGACGGCGACGTGTTCCACGTAGGCCAAACTGTAGCTGTAATCGATGCTGAAGGCGATATCCCGGATGATGGAAATGCAGAAGCGCACTCCCAAGAAGCTGACGCAGCAAAAGGTAGCGCAGATACAACTTCTTCTCCTGCAGCAAGCAGCCCTGCTGATGCTAAAGAAGGCGGAGCAGCTCCTGCAGCTGTACCAGCTCCAGACCGTGATGTTCTGGCTACACCAAGCGTACGCAAGTTTGCTCGTGAACAAGGCGTTGACATCTCTAAAGTCAATGGCACTGGTAAAGGCGGAAAAATCACTCGTGAGGATGTTGAAGCCTTCCAAAACGGTGGTTCTGTAGCAGCACCGGCAGCAGCAGCTTCTGCTGAAGCGCCTAAGACTGAAGAGAAAGCTGCTCCGGCAGCAGCAGCTTCTGCAGGCAACGTGAGCCTGGAAGAAGAGCGCGTGCCATTCAAAGGTATCCGCAAAGCAATCTCGAACGCTATGGTTAAATCGGCTTACACTGCACCACACGTTACGATCATGGACGAAGTAGACGTAACTGAACTGGTAGCATTCCGTGCCCGCATGAAACCTGTAGCTGAGAAAAAAGGCGTGAAGGTAACTTACCTTCCGTTCATCGTGAAGGCACTCGTTGCAGCTTCCCGTCAATTCCCTGCGCTTAACGCTTCGATTGACGAAGAGAACAACGAAATTGTCTACAAGAAATACTACAACGTTGGTATCGCAACAGATACTGATAACGGCTTGATCGTTCCAGTTATCAAAGATGCTGACCGTAAGAGCATCTGGATGATTGCTAGCGCCATTAGTGACCTTGCACTGCGTGGTCGTGAAGGCAAGCTGACTCCGAACGAAATGAAAGGCAGCTCCATCTCGATCTCTAACATCGGTTCTGCAGGCGGTATGTTCTTTACTCCAATCATCAACTTCCCTGAAGTTGCGATCCTGGGTACAGGCCGTATCACTGAGAAACCAGTTGTTAAGAACGGTGAAATCGTAGCTGCTCCTGTAATGGCATTGTCCCTGAGCTTTGACCACCGTATTATCGATGGCGCAACAGCACAGAATTTCATGAACTACATTAAGACCTTGCTTGCTAATCCTGATATGCTAGTTATGGAGGTGTAATAATATGGTAGTGGGAGACGCTTCACTCGATATTGATACATTAGTCATTGGTGCAGGTCCCGGCGGATATGTAGCAGCCATTCGTGCAGCTCAGCTTGGTCAAAAAGTGCTTATCGTAGACAAATCGGAACTCGGCGGCGTATGTTTGAACCGTGGTTGTATTCCGTCCAAAGCACTGATCGCAGCAGCTCACTCTTATGAATCTGCACAACACGCTGACGTTTACGGTGTAACAGCTGAGAACGTTAAAGTGGATTTTGCTAAAACACAAGAGTTCAAGAACAAAGTCGTTAAGCAAATGACTACTGGCGTATCTGGCCTTCTGAAAGGCAACAAGATCGAAGTATTCAACGGTGAGTGCATGTTCATCAGCGAAACCGAAGCACGGGTATTCAACGATCACGAATCTCCGCGTTACCGTTTCAAGAACTGCATCATTGCTACAGGTTCCCGTCCAATCGAACTGAAACCTTTCCCGTTCGGCGGTCGTATTCTGTCTTCCACTGAAGCGCTTGAGCTTCCGGAAATTCCGAAGAGCCTGATCGTTATCGGCGGCGGCTACATCGGTGCTGAGCTGGGTCAAATGTACTCTAAATTCGGCACAAAAGTAACTATCATCGAAGGTCTGGATACTGTTCTTCCTGGCTTCGACAAAGACATGACTCGTCTGGTAGCCAAGAACATGGCTAAGACTGGCATTGAGATCGTTACTAATGCTAAAGCTGAGAGTGCTGTACAAAACGACAAGGAAGTTACTGTGAAGTATTCTGTGGGCGGCGAGTCCAAAGAAGTTACTGCAGATTACTTGCTTGTTACCGTTGGCCGTCGTCCAAACACGGATGGTGAGCTTGGTCTGGACCTTATCGGCGTTGAGCTTGACGAGCGCGGTCTGATCAAAGTTGACCACCAAGGACGCACTAACATTCCACACATCTTCGCTATCGGGGACATTGTTCCTGGTCTGGCTCTGGCTCACAAAGCTTCTTACGAAGGTAAAGTTGCTGCAGAAGCGATCGCAGGACACACTTCCGTGGTTGACTACAAAGTCATTCCGGCTGTTGTCTTCACTGATCCTGAGTGCTCCAGCGTTGGCTTGACTGAGAAAGAAGCTAAGGATAAAGGCTACAAAGTGAAGAGCGGCAAGTTCCCGTTCGCGGGTAATGGACGTGCAGTCTCCCTGAACGGTGCAGAAGGCTTCATCAAGATTGTAGCTAACAGCGAGAACAACCTTGTACTCGGCGCGCAAATCGTCGGTATCGAAGCTTCTAACCTGATTGCTGAGCTGGGTCTGGCAATTGAGATGGGCGCTACGCTTGAAGATATTGCATTGACTATCCATGCTCACCCAACCCTTGGTGAAATCGTCATGGAAGCGGCTGAACTGGTTGAAGGTCATCCGATTCACATCTTGAAATAGTATAACAATTGGCCTGTATGTCAGGCTGCTGAAGAGAGCGAGGACGCATATTGCGTCTTTGCTCTCTTTTTTGTTTTCCAAAATTTAGCTGGGGTGATAAACTGGATAAACGCATGATCAATAGGAGGGATGAACGTGGGGATGGACTGGTATGATGAGATTGCCAGAAGGAATGGCGGGTACAGGAATAACGCTGTTTTTTATACAGAAGGGATATCAGCTGAGCCTATATTTGAGCGTAGATTGATTGAGATGCTGCCGGGCTTTGATTCAGTGCTTGATGCGGGTTGTGGCCATGGGGATTTTACTTTACGGATGGCGGAATACACTAATTCCCTCATAGGCTTCGATAACTCCGTGGAAATGATTAATATCGCCCAAAGACTTCTCACCGAGGAGCAGACACCCAATCTCCAGTTTTTCTGGTCTTCGACCAAAGATAAGCTGCCATTTGCCGATCACCAGTTTGACCTCATCTACGACCGCAGAGGACCTACCTCTATCTTGAACCATAGCCGGATTTTACGTCCAGGGGGTACGGTGTTCGGAATTCATTCGGGCGCACTAGACAAGGTCAGAAAGCGGCTAGAGGCAAATGGATTTATACATATAGAGATCGAAGAGTTCCATGATGCGGTTTCCTATTTTCCAGATGAAAAAGAATTTGCAAAATTTATTTCCGGTATTCCTGGTAACCCGGATTATACAGACCCCAAGTATAGTGAGGAACTGGAGAACAAAATTAAAGCACATGTAATCGATGGTCGATTAGGCATCAGGGAGTACAGGTATATTTGGAAGGCCAGGAAAGCCGAATAAAGCTGATTAAAGTTGAATAATGATTGGGAAGTGATCCTCATGAGAGCAGACCAGCTACAAGCAGGCGATGAAATACGTATTATTATGCTTTGAGCAAGTAAAAGGCATAGCCATTGGCAGATTTCAAAAGAGTTCAGGTATGACAAGAGAGCTGCTGACCAAAATAATCAAAAGTAAACAGGAGCTGGGGCACCTCCCCGTTATAGCAGATGTAGACTTCGGACATACTTCTCCCATGATTACTTTTCCGGTAGGCGGTCGGGCAAGCTTACATGCTGGTGTACTAAAGATTGAACTACAGATCACTGAATAAGGTGATTCAAATTTATCTATATGCGATTCATTTAATCTATCCTAGGTCGCTCCTGAAGCCTCGTAAGAACCCTCCTTACGAACGTTAAATGGCACCATGGGCCCTAAACGTGTGTTGGGCAAAAAGAAGCTCACAGCCACTCCTGAACGGGTCAGTAATCAACATGATCGATATGCGAGACCTCTTATGAAGAGTATAGGAAGCTGCAAGGGCGATCTGCACCTGTTGTTACAAGGGGAGCGAATCGTCTTTTTATCGTCAGAGCTTTTCTCAAAATCCTGCAGGAAAGGTAGCGAAACGGTTCTGTTTTTCTCGTTTTCTACAGTTTGGCAAGTTACAAGCAGGATCAGGTCGTGGTAAACTAATAGAACGGACGAAATGAAGAGCTGCTCCTTTAGGAGCGGCTTTACGTTTCTCGAAAGGCATATTCAAGGTTAAACAAAAGCAAATGAGAGAACCTTATATGTAATGTCATCAAAGAAGAGGGGCGTTAAACTTTGCGCAATTATTTGGAATTACTTCAGGATGTTTTGGACAACGGGGTGGAAAAAAGTGACCGGACAGGGACTGGTACCCGGTCTGTTTTTGGACGGCAGCTGCGGTTTGATCTTAGTAAAGGCTTTCCGCTTGTTACGACTAAGCGCATCCATTTGAAATCGGTAGTACATGAGCTGCTATGGTTCTTGAAAGGCGAAACTAATATCTCTTATCTCAAAGAGAACGGTGTCTCCATCTGGGACGAATGGGCGGATGAGAACGGCAATTTAGGGCCCGTCTATGGTTCGCAGTGGCGAGCATGGGAGACTGCAGATGGACGGCTTATCGACCAGATTACAAATGTCATCGAGGCGATTAAGAATAACCCTGACTCGCGCAGACACATCGTTAGTGCCTGGAACGTAGGCGAGATTGAGAACATGAAGCTACCGCCGTGTCACTTTGTATTCCAGTTCTATGTAGCAGGTGGAAAGCTGTCCTGTATGCTCACCATGCGTTCGGTGGACACGTTCCTTGGTCTGCCATTCAATATTGCCAGCTACGCGCTGCTGACCCACATGGTCGCCCAGCAGACCGGCCTGGAGGTCGGTGAGTTCATTTGGTCGGGTGCGGATGTGCATATTTATACAAATCACTTGGAACAGGTTGCAACTCAGCTGCAAAGAGATCCTTATCCGTTGCCAACGCTGAAAATCCGCAGAAAACCAGACAGTATTTTCGATTATGTTTTTGAAGACTTTGAGTTTGAGGGCTATCAGCATCATCCGGGAATCAAGGCACCGGTAGCGATCTAACATCGAAGTGAAAGGAGAGATGGAAATGAGCATCAGCATGATCTGGGCCATGGACATTAAAGGTGTGATCGGCAAGGATAACAGTATGCCCTGGCATTTGCCGCGGGATTTTGCTTTTTTCAAGAGCGAAACGATGGGGAAAACAATGCTGATGGGCCGCAAAACATGGGATTCGTTAGGCGGTAAGCCGCTGAAAGGTAGAACGAGTATTGTGCTGACCAGAGATCACAGCTTTACTGCTGAAGGGGCTGAAGTGGTGCATACACTTGAGGAGGCACTGCAAGCTGCGAAGCGTACGGATGAGTTGATGATCATCGGCGGAGCCGAGATTTACCGAATCGTGCTGCCTTATGCAGACAAGCTGATCGTGACCCGCATAGAGCATGATTTTGCCGGGGATACCTTCTTTCCAGATGTAAATTGGGATGAATGGAAGGAAGTTTCCAGTACGCCGGGGATCAAAGATGAGAAGAATCCGTATGATTACCGTTTTGTAGTTTATGAACGTACGGAGCTGGTGTAAAAGCGTTTTCTCTAACACAACATGTGAAATAGTACAAATAATCAGCAGATTAATCCATTACAGTGCAAAAGTCTGGAATGCTAATATTATTAAAATTAGAAATTGCTAAACGATAGAATGCACAGGACTAAAGTTGCACTGTTCACGACATCATTAAGCCACAGGTATGCTACAATAAACTATAGATATCAACACGAAGAGAACGGATGGGGGAAACGTAAACATGTCTACACCTACAGGTTTTATGGAGTATAAACGCCAGCTCCCAGGTGATCGTGATCCTGAGCAGCGGGTAAAAGATTGGGAGGAGTTCCACCACCATTTATCCGAGGACGAGCTTCGGACACAGGGTGCACGCTGCATGGATTGCGGAACCCCTTATTGTCATACCGGTATTGATATGGCTGGCGGAACCTCAGGTTGTCCTGTACACAACCTGATTCCGGAATGGAATAATCTGGTGTATCGCGGGTTGTGGCGGGAAGCGCTGGAGCGCCTGCACAAGACGAATAATTTTCCTGAATTCACCGGCAGTATCTGTCCAGCTCCTTGTGAAGGCTCATGTACGGTCGGCCTGATTGGCCAGCCGGTTACGATCAAGACTATTGAGCTAGCTATTATCGACAAGGGCTTTGAAGAGGGCTGGGTGGTACCGACACCTCCGGAGAAACGTACGGGCAAGACCGTTGCAATCGTTGGTTCTGGTCCGGCAGGTCTGGCAGCAGCAGCACAGTTGAACAAAGCGGGACATACCGTTACGGTATACGAGCGCAGCGATCGTGTCGGCGGACTTCTGACTTACGGTATTCCAACTATGAAGCTGGATAAACGTGTAGTGCAGCGTCGTGTGGATCTCCTTGCTGCTGAAGGTGTGAACTTTGTAGTGAACACTGAGATTGGTAAGGATATCCCGGCACAACAGCTGGTGGACGAGTTCGACGCAGTCGTACTTTGCGGCGGAGCAACCAAAGCGCGTCAGTTCAACGTCGAAGGCAGTGATCTGAAGGGCGTTATGTATGCAATGGATTACCTGAACGGAACGATCAAGAGCTATCTGAGCTCAAATCTGGAAGATGGCAACTTCGTATCGGCTGCCGGCAAGGATGTTGTTGTTCTGGGCGGTGGAGATACTGGTTCCGACTGTGTTGCTACATCGCTTCGCCACGGCTGTAACAGCATCACCCAGTTTGGTACGCATGAGAAGGCTCCACTGGAGCGTGACCAGATTGCTAACCCTTGGCCACAGTTCCCGAATGTGTATACCCTTGATTATGCACAACAGGAAGCCAAAGCAGTATTCGGCGATGATCCGCGTGAGTTCTCGATCATGACGACTAAGTTTGTTGGGGATGAAGAGGGGAATTTGAAGGAGCTGCACACTGTGCAAATCCGCCGGATGGTTGATGAGACCGGACGCAAAATCTACCAGCCAGTGCCTGGCACAGAAGCGGTTTATCCTGCTCAGCTGGCGCTGATCGCAATTGGTTTTGACGGACCTGAACAAGATCTGGTTCAAGCGTTGAACCTGGAAACAGACCGCCGCACGAACGTGAAGGCACGTTATGGCAAGTTCAACACCAACGTGGAAAAAGTATTTGCTGCGGGTGATATGCGTCGTGGACAAAGCCTCGTGGTATGGGCAATTAACGAAGGTCGCGCAGCGGCCCGTGAAGTTGACAAATTCCTGATGGGCTCCACTGTACTTGTCTAAGAGTACTATGATAAAAGCATAAATATTCTTAATCGAAGAGACCGTCTTTTCAGTTATCAGAACTGGGGGACGGTCTCTTTTGTATTGCATAGCAGCTCTAGATATTGTTTACCGCCGTTTTAAAATCAAAATCCTTTCCTTGACGAATTCCACTTGATCATATAGATTAATTACAATCTATGTAAGTCGAACTTTGTTCAGTTTGTAATCATATGAAAAATGCATGGACCAAGGATCTGCAGTCCCATTATCGTTGGAACAGAGAGGGAACCCACCGGGTGAAAGGTTCCTCATAACGAGCGGAGTGCATCCTGCCTTGGTAGCAGCAGCGTGAGAGAACGTACAAACGCTGCCGGACTCGGCCGTTATCCGATGGAGGACTGCCACGATTGTCTGCGGCAGTTGAAACAGGGTGGTATCACGACGCATTCGTCCCTGACGAATGCGTCTTTTTGTTTTTCTGGCGAAGGTTCTGGTAGCCGTCAGAGAGTGAACAACTTTTAAAAAAGGTATCTGGGAGGATGATGAACATGCGTCAAAGCAATCTGTTACTTACTACTCTGCGAGAGGCTCCGGCAGAAGCGGAAACAGCAAGCCATGGACTGCTGCTGCGGGCCGGTTATATCCGGCAGCTGGCCGCCGGGATTTACAGTTATCTGCCGCTTGGGCGGCGCGTCCTGCACAAGTTGGAGAACATTGTGAGAGAAGAGATGGACAAGGCGGGAGCCCAGGAAGTACTGCTGCCCGCGATGCAGCCTGCCGAACTGTGGCAGGAATCGGGGCGGTTCGGGGTATATGGCAAGGAGTTGATCACTCTGCAGGATCGCCATGACCGGGAATTTGTGCTCGGTCCAACGCATGAGGAAGTTATCACTACATTGGTACGGAACGAGATCAGCTCTTACCGGAAGCTGCCGGTTACGCTGTATCAGATTCAGACCAAGTTCCGTGATGAACGTCGTCCCCGCTCGGGACTGCTGCGGGGAAGAGAGTTCCTGATGAAGGATGCTTACTCCTTCGACAACGGATGGGAGAGTCTGGACCAATCTTATCAGACAATGTTTAATGCGTATCATCGGATTTTTGAACGCTGCGGACTGATCTTCCATGCGGTGGAGGCGGATTCGGGAGCGATTGGCGGCGAAGGCGGCAGTCATGAATTCATGGCACTCGCAGATATCGGGGAAGATACCGTTGCTGCCTGTACGGCATGTAATTATGCAGCGAATCTGGAGCAAGCCGAATCTGCAAAGACAAGTGAGCAAGTGGTGAAAGTTGTGGCAGATCTGCCAGCTATGGAGAAATTCCATACGCCAGACCTACGCTCCATTGAGCAGCTTACGGCAGTGGGGTTGCAGCCTCAGGAGATCATCAAGACCCTGATCTATTCCGGCGCAGGTAAAGTATTTGCCGTTCTGGTCAGGGGTGATCATGAAGTCAATGAAATTAAGGTGAAAAAAGCAGTGGGAGCCGAGGAGATTACGCTCGTGAGCTACGAGAGTATTGAAGCAACAGCGGGGACAGAGAGTGGCTTTATTGGTCCTGTCGGGCTGCTGATTCCGCTGCTCGTCGATGCAGAGGTAGCAGCTGTGGCGCATGGGGTAGCCGGCGCTGGCGAAGTGGATTACCATCTTCGTTATGTAGTGCCTGGTCGGGATTTCAGCCTGGATCAAGTAGGTGATTTCCGAAATGTGGAGGAAGGAGACAGCTGCCCGCGTTGCGGCACAGGACAGCTAAAATTCCATCTGGGGATTGAAATCGGGCATGTCTTCAAGCTGGGGACCAAATACAGTGAAAAACTGGGTGCACGCTATCTTGATCCTTCCGGCAAAAACAAGGACATGATCATGGGCTGTTACGGCATCGGTATATCCCGGCTGCTGGCCGCCGTAGTGGAGCAGAACCATGATGACCATGGGATAAGCTGGCCAGCGGCGTTGGCTCCATTCCAGGTTCACATTTTGCTAATGTCGGTGAAGGATGAAGTTCAGCGCACAGCTGCGGAGAATCTCTACACGGTGCTGAGTAAGCAAGGACTAGAAGTGCTGCTCGATGACCGGGATGAGCGTCCAGGCGTGAAATTCAAGGATGCCGAGCTGATCGGTCTCCCATTCACCGTCGTGATCGGTAAGGGAGCCGCTGAAGGTCAGGTAGAGCTTATTGAACGCAAAGTACTGACGAAGGAAAGCATGGGTCTTGAGGAAGCCATACTCCGGATTAGACAGGGCTGATTTTGCGTTATGAGACTAAAGCGTAAAATGATAATTTCCTGTACAGTCAGCGAGGAGAACCGCATAACTAATAGTATTAAGCGGTGAATTGTGCTTTTGACGAGTTTGAATGCGAAGAATAGTTAAAATTAAGTTTCTATTGACAGGTAATATTTGTAAAATGTATACTAAGTCCAATTAGAATATGATTAAACGCAATGATTGGGAGTATTAAGGAATAACTATTGCCCAGAGAGCTGTCGATTGGTGCAAGACAGTCAATGGTTCCCCCAACTCACCCATGAGTGGTAAGGTCGAACATTAGTAGATCTTAACGGCTAACCTCCGTAATCGGGTTCTAAGATTCGTTGTCGTTTTACTTATAACAACGATCAAGAAGAGTGGTACCGCGAAGGTTAAACCTGTCGCCTCTTTGTAGGCGATAGGTTTTTTCTGTTTTTTCTGCATAAAAACTGTAAAGAGAGGTGTTTGGTCAATGGATAATGTTATTGATTATTACTCCCGGTTTGATGAATGGGGGAGGCTGGACAGGGAGCCGCTTGAGTTTACTATTAATCTGCATTATATAAAACAGTATTTAGCTTCGTCCGGAACTGTACTAGATAATGGCGCAGGTCCAGGTAAATACTCAATTGAGTTAGCGAAGCTTGGATATAACGTAACGCTATCTGACCTAACACCTAAGTTAGTTGAAATAGCGCAACAGAAGGTATCTGAATTAGGATTGACAGAACGGTTTAATGGGTTTCATGTATTAAATGCAACACATTTAGAGGGGATACCAGACGAGATGTATGACGCTTCTTTGATGCTTGGTCCTCTATACCATTTACAAAAGGAAGAGGAACGAATATCAGCAATTAGGGAGTTGCATCGTGTAACAAAGCGGAACGGCATCGTTTTTGTCGCTTTCCAAAGCCGGATGAGAATGACAATTACATCTTTACAAAATCCACTATTTTGGAAGCCCAATGATAACTTGGATACAATAAATGAGTTCTACGAGACCGGGGTGTTCAATCATAATGATAAAGGTCGATTTACAGGAGCGTTTTATTTTAACATCGATGAAGTAAAACCTTTTATGGAGAAGAATGGATTCGATACAATAGATTTAATTGGTTCTTCCAGCATCGGTGCAATGCTTTCAAATGAACAAAAGCAGTATTGGGCAGACCAAGGTGAGTATGATAGAATGGTTAATTTTCTCATTTCCATGGCTAAAGATCCTACGGTATTGGGAATATCATCTCATTTGCTATATATAGGGAGAAGAAAGTGATCCTGCAGGTTTAATCTTAAGTGGATTAGGTAGAATGGTTTATGAGTTAATGCTTTTAGACAAAATTCCGGTGTACGAGTTATTTGAGGTTATTGAAGCTTTTAAATAGGTAATCGTAATCGGATAGCTAAAAAATTGATGACAGACAGGAGTTAAATACGATGATAAAAGGTTTCGGAGGTATATTTTGGCGAACGAAAAATCTTGAAGTTATAAAAAAATGGTACAGTGAAGTGTTGAAGATTGAAATAGATCATTGGAACGGAACTGTGATCAAACCCCAATTAGGAAATGAGACTATCTTTTCTTTCTTTACCGAGGATGACAGTTATTTTCCAATAGAACAACAAGTGATGTTAAATTTCCAAGTAGATAATCTAAACGAGACTATTCAGCATCTTGAACATATTGGCGTCCCTCTTGCAAAGAAAGAAGAGATTAGTGAATTTGGGAAGTTTGTTTGGATTGAAGATCCTGAAGGTCGACTGATCGAGCTATGGGAGAAATAACGGACAGAAATTCCTGGTCATCCCAGATATCTGAAAATTCCGGTTGTTCCTTAAACATCTCAATATAGCGGCCTCTCATGTTCAGGTTGTTGACAACTTCATTTTCAGCCATGGCCAAATGATGCAGTGTTTGCGTACGATCTTTTTTCGATGACCAGATGCATATTGCCAAAAAGTAATGCGTGATCCCACCGGAGCCGTGTTTTATGTTAGATTCGAATAAAAGCTGTGCTTGCTGATACCGACCAGCCCATAAAAGACAGGCTCCGAAATCATTAGCGATAAACTTCTTCTTCTCTATATCAAGCGAGTCCGTTTCAAGTAGAGCCATAATAGACTGTACCTGTTGATCGTAGCTTTCCCAATCTTGTTTTTTTCGAAAAACCTCCAGCTTTATTGTGGTGGCGCCCAGCCAAAAAATAACCCGCTCTGGCCATTGTGCAGACTCATCCACGACTTTCATTAGACGTTCTGACTCTTTCATTGCTTCATCCATTTTATTGTGGAATACTAAATGTTCGCCGGCTGTCCTAATATAGGACGCTCGGTTCTTACGGCTATCTTCAGTTGACTCTATCGAATTGATGATATTGTAATAGAGATCAAACCATTCGGTCATTCTGTTCACGCACGCCCAGCAATGTGCTTGTGTACCATCGAACATAACGGCTGGCCATGCTTTTGGTTCACAGTTCGCCTTTGTCCAATGCAGAAACATGAGTTGTTCGGCTACTGTCTCCTTGCATTTTTTTAATAGTGCTAATGTATCAACTAGTTCCCAGTGAGCCCAAAACCGTTCGTCCCGCTCCAGAGGTTCACGCAGGTAAAGTCTCAATTGATGTTCCCGTTCCTGTAACCCTGCATCGCCTAGGAAGCTCAAGATCCGATGCATTAGTCGGGCTGCTTCCTTGGTGTATCCGTTCAACGCGATGTCAGTCAATACTTGATCCCTAGCCGTTAACAATAGCGTCTCGTCCGTATTGAGTGGGTTAATTTCCTTGAAGTGACAATACTCATCAAACAATGAACGTGCAGCATTAATCGTCATACATTCTCCCCCTGTGTGAATAGTACGTTTATGTAACAAATTTATTACAGGCGCTATTTCACCGTCAAAAGTGATTAGAGCCTATTTTAGTTATCTGTTCCTGACTACGCCGCGTCTCAACCAGAGCAATCTTGCTGATAGCTAGTTTATAGAATACAATAATATGGATTAATAGGAAATATTGTTGGTATTCAAAATATTGGAGAAATATTAGACCAGTCAACACTGGGGGATTATATGAAAAAAAGATATTTTGTTATTTTACTATTGATTTTCGGCATATTACTTTTAATTGGCTATAATAGGTACTTTTATAGTTTCAAAAGCCTTGATAATGCAACATTATTTTTAGGTCCCATAGAATCACCAGATGGTCAATATAATGCTAACGCGTATTATTTAGAGTATGGCGGTGCAGCAGGTGGGGTAATGTATATTGTCGAGGTTGAACAAACGCAGACTGGTAATAAGAAAAAGGTATATTCAAGTAATCATAAAGATGATTTTTCGCTATCTTGGAAACCCTCCGACATCCTTTCTATAAAGAATGAAAGTCCTAAATATAATGACTATAGAAATATTGATTTGAATGTAAATACAGATATTTATGAAGAATCAGGAGCTGCTTGCCGAAGTCTATTGCTTAAAGGGAAATTCGAAAACTGCTACCAAGCGGAGGACATTAAGGTGGGTTTTATGTTTAAGCTGCTTGGTTTTTGAACTGACGTGCAGAGTAGTTTAATACATATTCAAGTTAGATGAAGTACTAATACGGTAAAATCACGTCTATAGGGGGCTTGGAATGTATCGGAAAAAGGCATTTATTATTCTTGCTACGGGATTTTTAATTTCATTGGTAGTGCTCGTCTATGTAACTCCTGTTGCAGGAAACCTTGTAGCAAATACAAGGCTTGAAGGATACGCTAGGAGCGTTGGGGTTAAAATTATAAAAAAATCCCCACCGCTACCGAGTGTTACTTCGGGGCAAACTCAAATTCCAGTTATCCAGAGTAGTTATTGCTGGGGCCGTTTAGGATGTGCAGATTATGTAGGGGGAAGTACAATGTTAAAGGAGGTTACTCCCACTGCTATAACTCCCGAAGGAGACATTAAAGTTTCTTTTGCTTATAAACCAGCACCTAATGAGTTGTATATTCAGCAATTTATCGATGATAAAACAATACAAATCCCTTTGAATAAGGGGGCTTTTAACGCCCCCAAAGAACAAGGTACTTATTACTATGGGATTTCGGCGGTCTGGAAAACAGATGATGGTAAATTTTCGAAAGGTGATACATCAGCAGTTTTTGTTATTGAAGTTAAATGATTGAATTTACTGGATATGAGAACTAAAAAAGCATTAGGAGGAGGCAGTCGATCTAAATGATCGGTTGCCTTTGCTGTGCTTATACGCAGGAAAATTGAACAAGGATGCCACGGCAGCTGACCATAAATCAGCTGCTGTTTTTTATTAGGCTAAGAACAGGTCTTTTAGTGCTTTATCTGAGCAAACTCATCAAGATGGAAGAATTTACATCTGAATCTTGTATATCATTCCCACATGTGTTATATATGTAATATAACACATGTGGAGGTGATGCGATATAGAACTACTTCGACATGTCAATATCGCGCATACATAATGATCGCCTACGCCATTACTGGTGCGCTGCTAATACCCTATTTCCTAGAAGTGCTACCGAAGGCCGAGAAACCGTCGATGTCTCTGTTCATGTGGCCGCTCGCAAGGCTGGACCGTATCAGAAGGCTGTGACTCCCTCATTTTTTTACATAACGGCAAACGTACTTGCAGTCGATATGCATTTGTACGGCAATATCGGCTCCACTCGCTTCTTGAAGACACACAGCAACTGCCATAAGGAGGGATATTTTTGTTCATAGAACTCGATCTGCAATCAGAAACACCAATTTACGCACAACTGGTTGACCAAATTGTAGAGGGGATCGCCTCTGGTACCTTGCAGCCGGGAGATCCGCTTCCGTCGATCCGGAGCTTGGCGGAGGACTTAGGAATCAATCTCCACACCGTCAATAAAGCCTACAATTTGCTCAAGCAAGAGGGCTTACTTCAAGTACACCGAAAGAAGGGCGTTATCATTCAGCCCGACGGGATGCCTGGCGTGACGGAGGATTTCGAAGAGAAGCTTAGGAGACAGCTACGGTCTCTTGCCGCCGCCGCCGCGGTGCGAGGTATGTCGGAAGAGGCATTTGCACAGGAGAGCATGTCGGTGTACCGGGATATGATTACCAATCGTGGAGGGGAAAAACGTTGAAACAAGAAGCCATGATCATAATGTTCAGCAGTTATTTGATGCTTACGCTGTTGCTCAGCTTACAGGCCTTTATCGGCTTGCGGACTCTGCTGTTCGGCATTGTGTTGCCGGTTGAGGCCTTGCAGGACGCGGCCGTCCGAGTCATTCGCCGGAATTACGCTTTGCTTACCAGCGGTTTTGCGGTTGTCATCGGAGGCGCTTGCTTTTTATGGGTGCGTCATCAACCGGTACGGGGTCTCCTGATTTGGACGACAGCCCTCTTGCTTTTAATGATTGCGTCATTCTTCGCTACGTGGATCAGCCGGAGGTCCGCGGAGCGCTTGAAGGCAGCAAGAGGCTGGCAGGTTGTCGTGCAGAGTAAGCGCGCAGCGAGCCTCGGGATTGGCCGGACGCAGGACGCGGTGCTGAATTCTTGGTGGTATTCAGCAAATGTCGCCGTGATGGCGCTATGCATCTACTTTGCTATTGCGAGGTGGGATACGATTCCGGGGTGGTTGCATCTCGGAAAGTATGACTTTTACAAATCCGTATGGACCGTGTTCGCGTTGAACATCGTGCAAGCGCTGAATATCACCGTTTTCGTCGGTATTAATCTGATGATCAAGCGTGCCAGAACAGCGCTGGATCCCCAGGACCGTAAAGGTTCGTTGCAAAAACAGTTGAAGCACAAGAAAATTCATTCGATTCTGACTTGGGCCGCTTCGCTCCTAATGGTTGTATTCTTAGGGGTGGCGCAAGCCATAGCGTTGTACGGTTGGAGGGGGAATTTGCTTTTCCTCTCCGGTATGTTGCTTTGTACAGTGCTCTTCTTGGCACTGATCGGCGTCATGATTTACCTGCGAATCAAAGGTATAGATCAGCTAAGGGACGTTCCGTCGATGGAGGAAAGGCACTGGAAGTGGCTCGGCAGCATTTATGTGAACCCTGAAGATCCGGCGTCGATCGTTCCGAACATTCACGGTTTCGGCTGGACAATCAATATGGCCAATTCGCTTGGTAAGATCATAGTCGCCGCGATCATAACCGTTCCGGTGATCGAAATTATCTTATTTCTTCCTATTTTGAATAAATAATTTAATATCCGGAGGGGGAATTCGATTGTTTAAAAGTCGATGGATAATTATAGCTGTGCTATCCTTGTGTCTGCTTCTGCCGTTAACCGCTTGCGACGACAACACACCAGTATCTGAGATGCAGAACATAGCAGAGGCACTGAATACGTCTGAGGTGATCGAACCAGTCGCAGTTCCGACAACCCTGCCGGTGGCGGCAATAGACTCACCTTCGAACGAAGCTTGGCTTACATACGAAATTACCCGGAAAGTTGCAAAAGAGAAGGCAGATCTTCTGGCGAAAACTTACGATACTAACAGCGTGCAGTACGCCATTATCGATCATGGTAACATCGTCGTATCCGGTCAATCCGGCAAGAATGATGAGCAGGGACAGAGGCCGCTCACGAAAGACACGATGTATGGGATCGGCTCGACGAGTAAAATGTTTACCACGGTTGCTGTTATGCAACTGGTCGATCAAGGGGAAATCGATCTCGATACGCCGGTCGTCCAGTATATCCCCGAGTTTACGATGAAGGATGAACGCTACAAGCAGATTACACCGCGCATGCTGCTGAATCATTCTTCCGGTCTGAACGGATCGACAATTACGTACGCCTCTTTACTTGAAGATAACGATACTTACGCCCACGACACACTGCTGAAGCAACTGGCCAGACAGACCTTGAAGGCGGACCCGGGTGCTTACTCGGTTTACTGCAATGACGGATTTACGCTGGCCGAGATTCTGGTCGAACGTGTCAGCGGTATGGACTTTACCTCTTATATCCACCGATATATTACGAAACCTCTAGGTATGGCCAATACGGAGACGCCGCTCGATTCTCCGGATACAACGAAGATGGCGGGACTCTATTATCCTACCTACATAGGACAACTTCCCAACCAGTCGGTTAACGTGATCGGAACGGGGGGCATCTATTCCACGGCTGAAGATTTGGCTGTATTCTCGCAAATTTTCACGGGGAGAGCGGAAGAAGTCTTGTCCGGCAAATCGGCTGCGGCTATGGTGCAAGACGAGTACAAGACGTCATTGTGGCCTGACGATGCGGACAACTCATTAGAATACGGTCTCGGCTGGGACAGCGTCAATCTGTATCCCTTCAGCGAGTACGGGATAAAGGCACTCACCAAAGGAGGGGACACGCCTCTTATTCACTCGTCGCTCGTTGTGCTTCCCGAACAGGACATGGCTGCAGCCGTCGTCTCTTCTGGCGGGAGCAGCACGTACGACCAGCTTCTGGCGAACGGAATCCTGCTTCAGGCGCTAAAGGAGAAAGGGATACTTGCTGAATTCAATCCTGAGAAGTCCTACGGCGTGCCGGTAAAGGCTGATATGCCGGAGTCCATGCTGAAGTATGCGGGAATCTATGGTGCATATACTGGAACGTTTAAGATCGATATTAACAAAGGCGGCGTTATGTCTGTCACTTCGGAGCAGTTACCTGGTAACCCGCCCCAGATCTACGAGTATTCGGCGGACGGCACGTTCCGGAGTGTAGATGGGAACGAGATGTTCAGCTTCGTGACGGAGGAGAACGGCCGCACCTACCAATGGCTTCGTCGATACATTTCGTTACCGGGTCTTGGGCAGACGGCAATGTCAGAGTATAGCGCCGAGAAGCTCCAGCCTCAAGAACTTCCGGCAAAGACAAAAAAAGCATGGATGCAGCGCGACGGCAAGAAGTATTATTTGCTGAATGAGAAGTATTCGTCGATCTTTTATTTGGTGTTGCCGCCAACCCAATTGAACGTGTCGAAACAATTGCCGGGGTATGTGCTAGATAAGCGAATTACAGGCCCGGATACGGCCGTCTCCGAATTGCAAATTCCGGGAATGAACGGGCGGGATCTCTCAGGGTTAACGTTCTTTACGCAGGAAGGCGTTGAGTACCTGGATCAAGGCGGAATAATCTTTGTGAACGAGGACGCCGTGAAGCCTTTTAACTTCGATAAGAAGTCTATCGTTACGATTCCGCCCGACGGATACGCCAGATGGTATACGATAAGCGACACAGACGGGGGCAAGACCGCCCAGGTGAACATGTCCTCGAACGCCTCCTTCGCTGTTTATGATGTGAAGGGAACATGCATCTACTTCAGTGTCATCGGAAGCAAGGATCCGGTTGTATTGCCCGCGGGAGGATCGATTATTTTCGCCGGAGATGCCGGCACGAAGTTCGAGATTTCCGCTCAGTAACTTCGTAATAGGCATTTAATAACTGGCAAAGATATAGGATACCAGAAGGGAAAACCTTCCTAATTGTCGAATTATAATTGTCGAATGGAGGTGGCGAGATGAGTGAGAAAAGAGAAAAAGTGATAATTATAACTGTATCGTCACAGGATGTTTTTCTTACGACCGTAGAACAGGAGGTAGAAAATAAAATTAATTCATGGTTGAGCAACAACAAGAGGAAAAACGTTAAAAACATTCAACTATCTTCTTCTGGAGATAAGGCAAATGCGCTAATATGGTACGAGGAGTAAGAATAGCACCTTCGGGTGCTTTTTTCATGTCTATAAATGATCTTCTGTGAGCCCATTCAAGGCATTGTTTCGTTAAGCTTCCGTTTGTCCGATGGAAGGGGGCGATTTTAAACCATCTCCTTTTTTTTTGTCTGATTCGGGTTAAAATATGAAGAATAGAATATTCATGAATCCCGGTTACCTCCGTGGTGAAGACCATCAACGATGCTAAGAAGTCAACATTTTTTGGAGGTGTTTAAATGTGTAGAGTCAAAAAGGTGATATATTTTTCTGTATTTCTTATAGTCTTTTGTATTGGGTATTCATTGCATTATTTTAATCAATATCATATTGATGACTCAAATGTTTCTATTCAATCTAATTTGAATAGTTGGCTAAATAGAGGGGACAAAGAACAAATTAGTGCTAACCTTATAAAGGTCGTGCGACTAAATCATTCAAATTCATACATCGCATTATTTCAGTTGGAAAATGATGATATAGGATACTCGCAATTGATTAAAGGATTGAATGGGAACTTCAAGATTGAGCTAGCAGGATATGGATCTAATGTAGTCTCGTATGAAAATATACGGACAAATGAAGGTATGTATGGTATTTTAGTCGGAAAAAATCCCAGTTTGAAAATTAATCATATAACTACTAAATTAATACATGGAGAATTTAGTTTTACAACAGATATTTCTAAAGACGAAATGTTTGTAAAGTATAAGAAGCTACCAAGTGATTTGAAAAAAACTTTCCCTGCTGAATTAACTTTTTACGATGCAAACAATACAGTAATCTACTAAAAATCTGTATCCAAACATTGAACTAACGCGGAAAGATAGTTCAACTAAACCACCTTACTTGGGGCGGCTTTATATTGATATCCTGATGTAACCGCAATAGCGGAAATAGGAGAGACCGGATAAGCTCGATTCAGGGGCTTATCCGGTCTTATTTTGAAATAACTAACTAATCATATGATTCTAATTCTAGCGTTGCTGCTTCTCCTGCATTTCCAAATAGTTGCGCATCCGGCGCATATTTTCGGGTGCATCCATGGGATCGGCGGCGATCATTTCAATGATACAGAGTCTTTCGGCACGTTCCTTCTCCGCCTGGATTATAGCCTGGTCAAGCTCCCCATAGGACCGGACAGTCACGGTGAATGCATCGCCTCCAAAAGCTTCGGCCAGCTTCGTGTATGACCAGCGCGGAATTTTGTTATATTGCTGCTTCTCTGTTTTGACATTTAAATATTTCTCGATCGTATAACCATCGTTATTCAAGATGAAGATAATAGGCTTGCATTCATAATAGAGCATGGAGCTAATCTCTTGGGCTGTTAGCTGTAAGGAGCCATCACCTGTAAATAACAACACCCGTCGGTCCGGGGCAGCGATACAGGCACCAAATGCCGAGGGTGTGGCATAACCGATGGACTCCCAGCCTCCCTGAGCAATATACGTTACATTGCGCGGCAGTCTTACTTGCGCCATTCCGTTGTAAAACGTACCGGTCTCGGCAATCACAATATCTCCCTCTTTCAGCATCTGCTGAATACGAGGATAATAAATGGCCGCCGTTAGTGGATCATCGGTCCCGCCGGTGATTTGGTCGTATGGGAATGTCGGGTTTCCAGCCAAGCCTTGGCCTTTGTAACCGACCTTCTGTAACGCTAGCAACATGTCAGCAGCGAACACATTCGGATTTTCCGCTTCTGCGGCCTTAACCTTATCCGGTTGAATATCGACTGTCACCAGTGGGTTCAGCTTCGCAGTGAAATTCGCAGTGTTGTTGTCCGCCAATACCAAGCCTATCGCAAGGATACAGTCTGCATTTTCTACCGTGGCTTGAACTTCAGAACTTCCGAAGGAGCCTTCGTACATCCCAATATAATTGGGATGGGTTTCGTCGAATGCCCCTTTTCCGAACATCATTGTCGCTACGGGTACATCCATGGTGTCGGCCAACCGCCGAACCGCTGTCTCCAGGCCAAAACGCATTGTTTTGACATCAACGAGAATGACTGGACGGTGGGCACGCTCTAATAACTGGCGGACATGTTCTGTTGCTGCTTGAAGGGTTTTCAGATTGGACGCTGGACGCGGAAGAACGGGCTCTTGGCGAGTAATGACCGGCTTGGTCACCAGATCATCAGCCACAACCAGATATACCGGTTTTTTCTTTTCCTTGGCGATGCGAATGGCGGCAGGAATTTCAATTTCGGCGTTTTCTGGCGTCAATTTCACGGTGTAAGCTGTAATCAGTTCATACACTTTGTGGAAGACGTCGAAATCTCCATTCATCAACGTGTGGTGCATCAGCTTGTGTGCTTGTTGATCCTTCTCGGGAGGTGCACCTACGATGTGAATCAGCGGCACATGCTCACTGTTAGCTCCCGCGATTGCATTGCAGGCACTGAGCTCCCCCACCCCGAAAGTCGTGATAAGAGCGGAGAGACCTTTGATTCTTGCATACCCATCCGCTGCATAGCCTGAGTTCAATTCGTTTCGTCCACTAATAAAGTTAACCCCGTTATACTGCTCCAGTGCATCCAGTAGTGTGAAATTATAGTCTCCAGCAACGCCGAAAATTTCGGTAATCCCCTCCAGCTTCAGGCAATCGAACAAATACTGGCCAAGTGTTTTTTGCGATGTTCCAGTTATCGGGTTAGAGCTGCCCACCGCTGTTTTCATTACCATCTCTTGCTCACTCCCTATCAAGACAAGTTTTTTGAATAACTTTCCCTTCGCAGTGCTAGTTATTCACTAAGGTACAGGTCCCTACAGGCCGCCCACCTGACCTGATTTCTCTTACATACAATAGGCGAAAGACTTCGCCAGTTGTTTGAGGTTTTTTATGAGTGGAATTATATTTTCGGAAGTGCGTCGTAATTTTATATAGTAGGTGTCGCATATTCCTATTAAAAATGCCCAGAAGATGTGATACCTTATAGGTGGATGTCAGAATAATATATACTTGGAGGCCAAGCGAAATGACCATTAGAATTGGCAAAATCAGTTTTTGGCACGTCCATGCCTGGGACTATGTCAAACAAGCCCAAGAGCATGAAGATACCGTTATCGCTGCGGTGTGGGATGAAGATGCTGAGCGCGGGGCAGAGGCTGCTGCGAAACTGAATGTTCCTTTTTTTGAATCCCTGGATGAAATGCTGGCACAAGAAGATATTGATGCCGTAATTGTAGATGCGCCGACGAATCGGCATGAAGAGGTTATACTGGCTGCGGCCAAGGCGGGCAAACATATTTTCACGGAAAAAGTGATCGCCTCCACGCAAAAGGAAGCCAATCATATCCTTGCTGCTGTTAACGATAATAAGGTCAAGCTGACGGTTTCGCTGCCTCGTCTAAATGATGCGTATACTTTGAAGATACAAGAGGTCCTGGAACAGAAATTACTGGGTAAAATCACATACGTTAGAGTTCGTTTGTCCCACAACGGGGCCACGGCGAACTGGTTGCCATCTCATTTCTACAATCTGGAGCAATGTCAGGGCGGTGCATTGATCGATTTGGGTTGTCACCCAATGTATCTGACCCGTTTGTTCCTAGGGGAGAAAATCACTGGTGTAAGCGCTAACTTTGGTTATGTGACCGGTAAGGAAGTGGAAGACAATGCGGTGGCTACTTTGCATACCGAATCAGGTGCAATTGGTGTGGTGGAAGCCGGATTCGTGAACAGTCATTCGCCGTTTACCATTGAAGTGCATGGAATTGAAGGGACTCTTTTGTTCGGAACGCCGGAGGCCAAACTTCTACTCAAGACAAATGTCGGTTCACAGGATTCGCCAGAGTGGAATGAGCTGACACTGCCGGATAACCGGGAGAGTGCGTTCCATCAGTGGGTTGGCCACATTCGGGGGAATACGCTGGCTGAAGAGAACCTGGCAATAGCCACCGAGCTTACTTCTCTGATGGAAGCGGCGAATCGCTCCGTCCAGGAAGGACGTAAGATCAAGCTGGAAGAACTCGGCTCCTAATGCCTTTGGGAGGACGCTTACAATGAATAAATTTCCTTTCGAGATCATGTTCGAGAAGCATGAACTTCTGGAGCGGCTGGATCTCACCATCCCGTGGGGACATTATGAGATTCGGGTGCTGCGGTTTCACCTGACCTCTTTTCCACCAGGTAAGATCATTGATTTCCACGTTCATGCTGAATTCGAATTTCATTTTATCCCGAGAGGAAAAGGGAAGGTTATTCTCGGCGATCAAATGTACCCGTTGTCCGAAGGGATGCTATATATGACCGGACCGGGGCTCGTTCATTACCAGGAGGCCGACTCCGAAGAGTCCATGGAAGAGTTGTGTCTGCATGTGGACATTGTAGAGAAGCCGAGGGAAGATGTAGATCCATGGGAGGCTGCAGAAGCCGAAGAATTCGTCGCGAAGCTCCGGGCGCTGCCCTTGACACCGGCGTATGATTATCATCAGGCGATGAAATGTTTTTTGGAAGCTTATACAGCCTGTGATGGAAAGCTCATCGGCTACTATACATCGATTAGGCACCTGGTTATCAGCATTCTGATCAAAGCAGCAAGAGCCTATGATACAGGCGAGATCGTGAGTGAAGCCCCAGTCCGGGATATGTCGACCTATCGCTATGAGTATGCCGTCCAGTACATGGAAGCGAACCATTCGTCGGCTGTCACACTGGACAATGTAGCAGAGAAACTGAACATCAGCAGCAGGCAGCTGCAGCGGATTTTCAATCAGGCTGATCCGAAACGGCCATTTAGCAGGGTTTTGGAAGATATTAGGTTGCAGGCGGTATGTCGCAATCTGGAGGAGAGTACGTACCCGATTGAGCAGATTGCGCAGGCAGCGGGCTTTACGAATGCGAACTACCTGCATGCCGTTTTTCGCAAACGCATGGGGTTGACGCCCGCGGTGTATCGTAACATGAAACAGCAAACTACTAGTGAGGGAGAATGGATATGAGCAAAGTATACAAGGTTGGAATTATTGGCTGCGGCGGGATCGCTAATGGAAAGCATTTGCCGAGTTTAAGTAAGCTTGCGAACGTTGAGCTGGTAGCTTTTTGCGATATCGTAGGGGAACGGGCGGAAGAAGCAGCAGCCAAGTATGGAGCCGTAGATGCCAAGGTCTATACGGACTATCAGGAACTCTTGCAGGACGCTTCGATTGACATTGTGCATGTCCTAACACCAAATATCTCTCATGCTGAAATCTCCATCGCAGGGCTCGAAGCCGGCAAGCATGTGATGTGCGAGAAGCCAATGGCCAAGACCTCCGAGGAAGCCAAAGCGATGGTGGAAGCAGCTAAACGGACTGGCAAGAAACTGACTATCGGTTATAATAACCGTTTCAGAGAAGACAGCTTGTATTTGAAAAAGCTTTGCGAAGAAGGCGAGCTCGGCCATATCTACATGGCTAAGGCTCACGCGATCCGCCGGAGAGCTGTCCCGACCTGGGGTGTCTTTCTGGATGAGGAGAAGCAAGGCGGCGGGCCGCTGATTGATATCGGCACCCACGCACTGGATTTGACCTTATGGATGATGGACAATTATAAACCTAAGGTAGTGCTTGGCACGAAGTATCATGAGCTTTCCAAGAGAGAAAATGCAGCCAATGCCTGGGGACCTTGGGACCCGAGCCAGTTCAAAGTAGAAGATTCGGCGTTTGGCATGATCGTGATGGAGAACGGAGCGACGATTATGCTGGAATCCAGCTGGGCGCTGAACTCCCTCGAAGTAGATGAGGCAAAATGTAGTCTGAGCGGAACGGAAGCCGGGGCGGACATGAAGAACGGTCTGCGCATCAACGGCGAGAAGTACGGCCGCTTATACACGAATGAAGTTGAACTGAGCGCTGGCGGAGTAGCCTTCTACGAAGGCCGTGAAGAAAGTGCGCCGGACATCGAGATGAGAAAATGGATTGAAGCGATTGAAGAGGACAAAGATCCAGTCGTCACGCCTGAACAGGCTTATGTGGTGTCACGGATCCTGGAAGCCCTCTATGAATCTGCTCGTACAGGTCAAGCGGTTTACTTGGACTAGAAGACACCGGATAAGCACAGAACAGTACGTCTCCCGCCAACGGGAGATGTGCTGTTCTTTTGTTTTTAGAGGGAAATAGGTGTTGTAGTAATCATGCAGGACGAAAGTCCCGACCTCGAAAGCGGGCTTGCACTGTGAATCGGCATGTTTCATACTATATAAGCAATTCATCTTGGAGAATGGGAAGAATTTATTTAATATCGTTAATTATTGGAGGGTTAGAAATGCGAATTGGAATTTTTGATTCCGGGGTGGGCGGCATTACGGTTTTGCATGAGGCCTTAAAGCAGCTTCCCATGGAGGATTATATATATTACGCCGATACACTGCATGTTCCCTACGGTCCGAAGCCGAAAGAAGAAGTAAGGACCTATATTTCTAATGCCGTAGAGTTCATTGTTGAACAGCAGGTCAAAGCAGTGGTGATTGCCTGCAATACTGCTACAAGCGTCTCGATAGACGAGCTAAGAGCACACTACGACATTCCGATCATCGGTATGGAGCCCGCGGTCAAGCCAGCGGTTGAACACAATCGGAGGGGAAATACGCGTGTTCTGGTAACCGCCACGGCTCTTACACTGAAGGAAGAGAAGCTGCAAAATTTAATAACTAAGCTGGATAACGAACATATCGTTGATTTGCTGGCGCTCCCGGCTCTCGTTCATTTTGCGGAGGAATTGGAATTTAGTGAGGAAGTCGTTCTGCCTTATCTTAGGGAACAGCTGCAAGGTTATGATTGGAGCCACTATGAGACGGTGGTTTTAGGCTGCACTCATTTCTCTTTCTACAAGGATATGTTCAGAAAGCTGCTTCCGGAAGGTATCCATATTATTGATGGAAACAGAGGAACGGTTAAGCATCTTAAAAGAACGCTGGCAGAAGCGGGAGATCTGCATAAGGGCAGCGGTAATCTGGAGTTTTATCAATCAGGAGTCAGGGTAAAGGCAGCAGCTGAGCTGGAGAAATACGGGCGGTTATTAAAAAGATTGGACCAGATTCATGTCTGAATCGCTGAAAAGTAGAGGGACATAGTGGTATAATAGACTACTGGACGTATTGTGGAGGAAACGAGAGACGTAAGGAGCGAATATTTTTGAAGACACTTATTATTGCGGAAAAACCGGATATGGGGCGGAATATCGCCGCCGCAATAGAACCGAAGGCCAAAAATCACCGTTCCTATCTAGAAGGGGAGCAGTACATTATTACCTGGGCGATCGGTCATTTGATCGGCTTGGCTGAACCCGATGCCTACGATGTTAAATACAAAAAATGGAACATTAATGATCTGCCGATTATTCCCGATGAATTCAAGCTGGTACCAAATTCCAGAACGATGGATCAGCTTAAGGTGATTGCGGAGCTGGCGAAACGGAGCAATCTGCTGGTAAACTCCTGCGATGCCGGGCGGGAAGGGCAACATATCTTTTCGCTCATTCAACGGCACCTGAAGCTTAAACATCCCGTTAAGCGCCTGTGGATCTCTGATTTGACGCCGGAAACGATCCGCAAGGGCTTTCAGGAGCTGAAGGACGGGGCCGAATACGAGAATCTGACCAAGGCGGCAAAAGCGCGCAGTGAAGCCGACTGGCTGATTGGCATGAACGGCTCCCGCGCATTTACGACGAAGCACAATGTGCTGTTGTCGGTGGGCAGAGTACAAACTCCCGTACTGGCGCTTATTTATGACCGGCAGAAGACCATTGAGGCCTTCTCATCGCTGAAGTTTTTTGAAGTGGAAGGGCATTTTACGCAGGGTGAGATGACGTATAAAGGTATGTGGCAGGGCGAACGCATGACCGACGGGGCGAAGGCTGAGGCATTAGCCGCTAAGGTGAAGGGCAAGCCGGGACGGATTGCTTCCTACGAGGTCAAAGAGACCAAGGAGTATCCGAACAAGCTGTATGATTTGACGCTGCTGCAGCGGGAAGCGAACGGCAAGTACGCTTTTTCGGCCAAAAAAACGCTGGATGTCGCGCAGGCGCTCTATGAAAAGCATAAAGTCATCTCGTATCCGCGGACGAACTCCAACTATGTGACCGAACAGAACATTCCCGAGATGCATAAGACCTTGTCTGCGCTGCAAGGCACGGCCTATGACGAATGGGTGAAGGGGGCTAACCGGAATCTGGTGCACAAAGGCAACAAATTCATTTGTAATCCGGCGAAGGTCGAGGACCACCATGCCATCCTGCCCACTAATCGCAAAGCTTCAGGACTCAGTGCGGATGAGCAGAAGCTGTATGATCTCATCGTTCGTCGTTTCCTGTCACAGTTCTACCCGGCGGCGGAATATAAGGTACATACTGTCATTACAGAGGTAGAGAACGAGAAATTCAAAACCACGGTCAAGGAACTGCTGAGCCTGGGATGGAAGGTTATTTATGCCGACCAGAAGAAGGACAAGGCGAAGACTTCCAAAGGCAAAGGTAAGGACGAGGAAGAAGAGGAAGAGATCGAAGTGAATGAGCCGTTCTCAGTCGCTCCATCCCATCCATTGACCTGCAGTGATGCCATTGTGAAAGAGAAGGACACGCAGCCGCCCAAGCATTACACAGAGGGAACATTGCTTAAAGCGATGGAGAGTGCCGGGAAGCAGATTGAGGATGAAGAACTACGTGATGCGATGAAGGATTCGGGTCTGGGGACACCAGCCACACGTGCGGCTACGATTGAACGACTCAAGAATGTCGGATACGTGGAAATGCAAGGAAAGAAAATTGCGATTACTCAAAAAGGCCGAACTGCGATCGAACTGATCCGCGGTGCCGGTATTGAGCTGCTGACCTCGCCAGAGATGACCGGACAATGGGAACGGCGGCTGACGGAAATCTCACGTGGTACAGCGTCGGATAATCAGTTTATGGAGAATGTCAAGAAATTCGCCACGATGATCGTGACGAAGGTTAAGGTGCAATCTCGCGCGGACAAGACTTCGTTTGAAGGAGAGACGCCTGCTGTAAGTGGTAAAAGCCGGAGCGGAGCCGCTCGGAAGACGGAGAGCAAGGCAGCGGCTCCGCGCAAGCGCAAGACGGAAGGCGAGGGCGGGGCAAGCGGCAGCCGGACTAAAACTGCTCCTGCCCAAGCGTCCGCTGAAACCGGGCCGAAGATCATCGGCCAATGTCCAAATCCGGGCTGCGGCGGTATGATTTTTATGGGGCGCAAAGGATACGGCTGCTCTCATTACAAAGAAGGCTGCAAGTTCGTGATCTGGAAAGAATGCTATGGACGCAGTCTGACGGACACTCAGGTCAAAGCTTTGATCGAAAAAGGTAAGACGGGTAAGCTAAAGCTCACCGCCGAAGATGGCTCTCCGCTGGAGGGCAAGCTGGTGTTGGCCAACAGTGCCACGGGGCAATTAGCTGTGGAATAAGTCCTCATTAAAACATATCAAGCATGTGGAATTTCACATCTGCGGCGACCTATAAAACATGAAATAATCTTCCTCAGATTGATTTGAGGAGGATTTTTTCGTTTACTACACAAAAATTATTGACTGTTCGAACAAACAGTTTTAAGATAGATGCATAACAACTGACTGTTCAACCAAACAGTATTGGAGTGAGCGAGCAATGACTAAAACACAACCGTCCAACCAGGACGAACGAAGAAGTGCCATCATGCAAGCGGCATTCACATTATTCGGACAGGTGGGCTACACGAAAGCGACGATGAAAGACATAGCGGCTAAGGCGGGAGTGGCTCAAGGACTGATCGGATACCATTTCAGCACTAAAGAAACACTGCTGGTCGAAGTGGTCAGGGAGTGGATGATCAATCAAGGAATGAAGGCGGCCTTTGCGAAGTTGGATTTGCACCTATCTCCAGCTGAGCTTCTTCAGCAGGGGTTGCGCCATGTGGTTGAATTTCGAAAAGAAAACCCGGAGTGGTTCACATTATTGATCAGCCTTTGGACGGAGAGCGTGAACAACGAGAAGCTCGCCAAAGAGCTGCTGGAACTATACAAGGAAATGAAGTCGGGCATTATAGAGATCATCGATCGCATGGGGCTGCAGCTGAACCAGAGCGAAAAGGAGACTTTTGCAGCACTGATCCAGGCCGTTTTCGACGGATTGATGCTTCAAGCTCCTGTACCGCTGTCTCCGGAGCCGCTCTCCTACGAGCAGGTGTCACAGGGAATCGGATGGATGCTTGACGGAATTCGTTCTGCAGCACAGGAGAAAGGAGAATAAAACCATGACTAAGAACTTGATTAGAGTCGAAGGACTGGTCGTGCTGGTCCTAGGCACCTATTTGTACTTTTCCAACGGATACAGCTGGGCCGTCTTCCTGCTGCTATTAATGTTGCCCGACCTGTCCATGATCGGATATGTGGTCAGCAATAAGACTGGAGCGTATGTGTATAATTTTGCCCATACGTTCGTTACGCCTTTGCTATTATTACTGCTAGGACTGGTTTTCTCGGTCGATTTTCTCATGATGATCGGCTTCATCTGGATGGTTCATATCGGTATGGACCGAATGATGGGCTTTGGATTGAAATATGAAACGGTTTTTAAAGACACACATATTCAAAGACTATAACATTCGCTTAAATTGAAGACTTCAAAATCAGGACACCGGTTACTTCGGTGTTCTTTTTTGTCTAAACAACACATCTTAAAAGAGCTTTATATTTAATCATAGTGAAAAGACTCCTTTCTCAAGGAGTCAAGTTTTCGAATCAAAGTTATGACCATAAGAAGAACTATGTACGAGGAAATCTCGCATCAGTTGGAGAATACCTAATTGTGGATTTTCAAATGAACATGAAAGGATGATCCTTGTTTATGAACGACAACAAGCTCATCTGGTCAGTCAAAGCGAAAATGACGTTCGTACACCGTTGCTGCTTGCCCTGATCGTTACATTTGTGGCTGGGATCTTTGCAGCCTGCAGCAATTCCTCCGTGGGCAAAACAGCAAGTAAGTCTGCGCAGCAGACCAAAGAAACGGCTATGGTGACGCAAGAATCCGGAAGTATTTGGAAGCCGCTTCTTGTCTTATCTTGTGGCAAACGATCTGACAAGGACGGAAGAGTATACTTTAACAATAGAAGCGATACAGCAAGGCCGTTTTTATTACAGCAAAGATGACAACGTATATCGAGAAAACAAGATGACCGAAAACTTTATCCGTGAATTTGGAAAGCTGGGCAGCGAGAGCGTCATGGGCATTTACGGCTCAGCACATACCGGGCTTGATGAAATGGATTATACCCAATCTATTCCTTGTATGGCCAACCAATTACAGGAGCATTATGGCGACAACATTTATTCTGAGGATCTAAGATGGATTGCTAAAAATATTAAGCCATCCAGAGTAGATTACATCACCTTACAGGGCAAGGAGTACTTAGCATCGTATTTTGGGAAGCAGGATTTGAATGGGTTCAAGGATTATGCCGGTCTTTGTGATCAGCTGCACCAGGACAGATGGTTCAGTGGAAAGAGAATACTATCTGTCTAACGGCCAGATTTGGGAAGGCATGTATACAACACAACAATTCACAGCAGACTGACGATCAGTAATCTGAAGTCTAAAGGGAGGCTATCGTTGAACAAAGCGAAAACCAAGAAAGGATCATCCTAGAAAAGATGACCATAAAACATGCTGTTATAGATATAGCGGAGAACCGTACCACAAATAGTGGTAAAGCGGAGAGTGGTGGTTTTGGTTAACCTAAAAGAATGGAACATTACTGCATAAACTGTATGTAATAATTTAACCCAACAAAAGGAGCGAACAGGTAATTGTCTGTTCGCTCCTTTTGTTGGGAAGTTCAGTTTCAAGTGAACTGATTAGATCCATGTAAGAGTTCAAGGACTAGATCACTGTCAGTGTTCGCCGCTTGTTATATCTGATTGTTGGAAAGTCTCAGAACGCATTTCCTGTCTAGGTTCTTGGTGCTTTGTATTATCTTTGGTTATCCCAAAATATATGGCATTATTCGTCATTTGTACTGCAAAGCTATCTTTTGAAGCTCTTTCTTCCCTAGCTTAAAAGATTTATGTTACAGATAGTGTGGATGTCATAAACCGTATAAAATATTATGAAACATTTCGATAGTTGAAATACATGTTTTGGCTCATGCTTTAGACCAACAAAAACACCTTGTCAATTTGTATACTTTTTGACATGCTTAATAAAGGCGGAAGCGGGAAAGTATTGGCTTCCAATAATAGTCCGTTACAGTTATGGAAGTAAGGTGTAGAACACACCAGAATGGCTTCTGGAGCGGTCTGGCGAGGTGTCGAAGGGTGGGTGGGGAGTTTACATCAATTTTGTGCTTGGCACTTTCAGAAATGGCGTTAGCACATCCATCGACCGACTGTGAATATAATTTAAAGCGATACGATAACAAGAAAATATGTATTTTACGGTAATTGCAATTTACCTTCACGTAATGTAAAATTACTTGATGGAAAAAACATGGAAGGAGTGGTAGTATGAGGTGGAAACGGAAGACTTACATTCAGTCGACTTGCGTAATTTCATATTTCCATTCCATTAATACACTAAAGCATTTATTGCTTTAGTGTTTTTATTTTATGGGGGTGTAATAATTGTCAAGGTACAAAAGGGTTCTCGTTAAGCTAAGTGGTGGAGCAGTAGCAGGAAACTCTGAATTTGGTTTTGAGCCAGAAAGGTTAGACCATATTGCGGATGAAATTATGTCAGTAGTAAACTTAGGTATTGAAGTATCGTTAGTTATAGGTGGGGGTAACATTTTCAGAGGTAATATGGCGGAAAGCTGGGGGATAGAAAGGGCAGAAGCTGATAACATTGGGACGCTTGCCACTGTAGTAAATAGTTTAATGCTTCGTGGAGTTCTTAAAGCCAAGACCAAAAAGGAAGTACGAGTAATGACGGCAATACCTATTACTTCAGTTGCAGAACCATACATTCGTCTAAGAGCAATCCACCATCTAGAAAAAGGCTATATTGTAATTTTTGCAGGGGGAAACGGTCAACCTTACGTTACAACAGACTATCCTTCAGTACAAAGAGCCATCGAGGTTAATTGTGACGCTTTATTAGTTGCAAAGCAAGGTGTTGATGGTGTTCTTAATGCAGACCCTAAATTTGATAAAGATGCAAGGAAATTTCGTTCGCTTCATTACAACGACGTTTTAAAACACAACTTAAAGGTAATGGACCAATCAGCTTTCATTTTAGCAAGAGACTACAATCTGCCAATGCATGTATTTAACTTCGATAAACCAGGTTCGATGAAAGAAATTTGTGAAGGTAAGAATAACGGTACGATAATTAGTGGCGAATCAGTTTTAGAGTTGGAATGAAATATGTACTACTGATATGTATATCTTGTGGTCAAACTGTACTTTGTGCTTAGATACATCACGGTGAACCGTATCATAAATAGGGGCAAGTTTTTTAAATAATGACTGTTAGCTCATAAAGTAGACGAACCGATTTTCTTGTACGCAAACTTAAGTAGTAGATATGCATTTATTTATGGGGAGATTAAGAGGAATACATGATGTTAGAAAAAAAGTGACCCTGCTACGGGTCATTTGTATTTTAATCGAATGATCAGAAAAAGCGGATGACGAACATATGCCTTCCGGATCATAATTTAATAGGTTATTGCTGCTTAATATATACCCAAGCTCTCTCATAGCTTGTGCATAAAATATATAGAGCTCATTTGCATCAGTCTCGCAGTTTGCAAAGTTAATGAGTAGGGGGACGTTTATGAAAGGACTAATCTTGTGCGCTGGCCGGGGGACGAGACTGCAGCCTTCGACTTATACCAAACCAAAGTGCATGCTGCCTGTTAACGGTGAGTATATTCTTGTCTCAATCATTAACGAACTTGTTGCGGCCGGAATTACCGATATTGGAATCGTAGTGAACCATTCGCAAGGAGAGATCCGGGAAATGATCGGGGATGGGGGGCAGTGGAACGCCTCTTTAACCTTCCTACTGCAAAAAGAAGCTAAGGGACTGGCCGATGCAGTCAAAAGTGCGCAGTCTTTTGTGGCGGATTCCCCTTTTTTATTGATGCTTGGCGATAATTTGTATGAGGGTGATTTAGAGCCATTGATTCGATCACTGGACGCAGATAAATCTGCGGCTTCAATACTGCTTCAGCGGGTCGAGGAACCCCGTCAATTTGGTGTTGCCGTGATCAAAGATGGGCAAATTGTCAGTCTGGAAGAGAAACCCCGCTATCCCAAATCCAATTTGGCTATTGTCGGTGTGTATGCTTTGACAGCAGCCATCTGGCCGGCAATTGAGAGACTTACACCTTCTCCACGAGGGGAATACGAGCTAACAGATGCGATTCAAATGTTGGTTTCGGAAGGCCGGCATGTTGCGTACAGCGTAACGACCGCACCATTTTTTGATATCGGGACCCATGAGCGCTGGCTTGATGCGAACCGCTACAAGATGGATCAAGATCCCAAGAACTTTGTGATGCCTTCCGGCATTAACTTCGTTCAGTGGATCCCTCCGGTTAGGGTTGATCCGACCGCCCGCGTAACGAACAGTGTAATTGGACCTCATGTGTATATTGGTCCGGATAGCGTCGTCGAAGATTGTATTCTGACCAATAGCATTTTGACGGATCAGGTGCGATTGTCCCATGTTCATGCGGAGGGAAGTGTTTTTGGATCACATGTTCATCTAGCTGAACAAGAAATTCAGGAGCAGCCGGCCCGTTATATCCTGGGAGATCGCGCAACGATTACAAGATACAATCCTGACTTGCCGAACGTTTCAAAATAAATCGGCTGCTTACTGGGGATTGGTCCAATCCAGTCACTGGGGTAAACATACACTTAAAGTAGTCAAATGCATTAGACGACTATGCAGAAGTATACTTTTAAGGGTAGGTGGTCCTTGAGAATGATTGAGCTGGTTTTGACGATCAACGATAAAGACGGGAGCTATACGGCGCATGCGGGTGTTGTTCTTGCATCGATTTTTTTCAATACCCAGCAAACGATCAATGTGCACATTGTGCATGACGATTCCTTAAGTGAAGAGAACAAGTTAAAGCTCACCCAGTTGGTGGATGTATTTCATCACAACATCTTTTTTTATCACGTTACAGTTCCTGGGGATATGATTGAAGTTGCAGCCGGCGTTCATAAAATTGAATATTGGACTATGGCCAGTATGTACCGTTTGTTGCTTCCGAATTTTATTCAGGCTGACAGGGTTATTTATCTGGACTGCGACATTTTGGTCAATATGGATATTAACGAATTGTGGAGCATCGACCTGGGAGAACACTATTTGGGCGCAGTGCTGGACCAGGGCGAAAACTTGCTTGAGTACTTTACCTCACTTGGGCTAAATGCGGAGCTGTATTTTAACTCAGGGGTCATTCTGTTTCAACTGAACAATATCCGCAATAAACAGAATTGGTATGGAGAAATGCTCAATTTCTTGCGTGATTTTCCAATGATGACCATGCCGGATCAGGATGTTCTGAATGCCGTTTATAGCTCTAACTATTTGCAAATGGATCAGCGCTTTAATACGTTCGCTCATAGCGAACTCGATTTAGATAATAAAATTGTTCATTTCGCCGGAGACAACAAATGGTGGGAGACAGACTCACCCGCAGCACCGCTATACAATAAATTCCTTGCCATGACTCCCTGGGGCAGAGAATTTACACCAGCGCCAGTTTCTGAGCCGGAGCAGGCCAACATCCCGTCTGAGCCGCCCGCTCCAGAAATTCAACCTGTAGAAACACAGCTTCCGGAAAACCCGGTCCCTGAAGTTGCAGCCCCGGCCCTTGAAGTGGCAGCCCCGGCCCCGGAGAATATTCCCGTAAAGCGGCGCAGACGGAAACGCCGCAGATCGTTACGGTTACGGATAATAAGTAGACTGAGAAAGAAAAGAATGATCCGTGCCAAATATCGTTCTATAAAGCGGATAAAACTGATCAAGCGTCTACATGTAAAGAAGAAAAAAGCACTGCAATTGAGAAGGAAGAAAAAAGCACTGCAATTGAGAAAGAAGAAACTGCCGCTGGTCAGAAAAAAGAGCAAACATGTGATGAAAAAGGTACGTCCGAAAAAAAGCACATACCCTTTGAAGCGTACCTCATAAGTGTCTGTGAGAGCGATCCGCCCGGTGATCCGAGTGGATCGTTAGGGTTAGGGTGTTCTTTAATACACTATTTCTAAGAAGCTGAGTCAATGGCCTGTGAATTCGTTTCTCTGCAAAACTTGCCGCTTTAGCCAGCGCGGGGAACCGTATCATAAATAAGGGCAAGTTTTTTGCGGAATTCGTTGTGGGCATGGTGACGAAACTTTATCGGCGTGCCCAACATTGCCAAGGACCGATTCACATTTATCTAAACAACTTTCGTGTAAAAGTCAGTGCCGTATTGTTTTACGCAATTATTTTCGATCTCATCGCCTTAGTCAGATGGATGCAAAATAATTTATGTAGACTTTTCGGCACTTTTCTTTCATTCCTGTTTGTGCCGACTTTGTCTGAATGGAGATTATTATGAAAAGAGTTGGAATTGTTACTGTTTATTACAAAAACTATAATTACGGTGGCCAACTTGGGGCTTATGCACTGCACAAAGCTATAGCTAAGTTAGGATTTCATTGTGAGCAAATTACATTCAAGTGGCAAAATGAATACTACTTACGAGCGTGTGAAAGTGCTAAAAGTGCTGAATATTTTAGGGTTTTTTCCGAAAGCATTCCCCACAGCGAACGTTTATATACAGTATCTGATATTGCAGAATGTGTTAATGATTACGATATTTTTGTTTGTGGTAGCGACCAAATATGGGGTTTACCATGGGTTATTTCCGATGACATTTTACCCTGTATGGCACTTTCTTTTGTTCCAGCATCAAAAACGAAAATTGCATACGCACCAAGCATGGGAGGAGCAGAAATAGGGCCCGATCGAAAAAATATCCTTGCTCCACACGTTAATTCTTTAGACTTTGTTTCTGTTCGTGAAAAAAGTGCAATCCCTTTTGTGAAAACGATGAAGAATGTAGAGGTAACTCATGTATTGGATCCTGTAATGCTTCTTGATGAATACGAATGGGATGATATATCTGCTACTCCGCCAGAAAAAGCCTATATACTGACTTATGATTTACGAGATACAGGGGTTCAGGAATATGCTGAAGCACTTTCAAAAAAGTACGGATACGAGATTATATCTCTTGCAACTGCTGGAGCAGCTACATTTGGTCCGAAGGAATTTGTAGGATACATAAAACACGCTAAGTATTTTATTACTAGTGCTTTTCATGGGGCTGTCTTTGCCATTTTATATAAGGTTCCATTCTTGGTTTTCCCTGTATCTGATAATCCACAAGACCCCATATCAATGGATTCAAGACTGATAGCTCTGCTGGATACGTTTGGCTTATCTTCTTGCTATGTTTATGATACATCAAATATTCCAAATATTGATGATGTTACTTTTCATCATATAGACGAATCAAAAACAAGTGCATTTCGTCATAATTCACTTCAATTTCTTAAAAATGCTTTGGAATCTTAAAAATAAACCAAAGCATGTATAACAAAGATATTAATATCCCGTGGTAAGGAATTCGGTGAGTTATTGAGTTCAGGTGTTTGATATTCATTAGATGTACTAGAAGGGCCATCCCTACAGTGGATGGCCTAAAAAACTTGCCGTTACAGACAGCGCGATGAACCTTATCATAAGTAGTGGCAAGTTTTCTTGGGAGATCTTGCAAGAGTCTGTGTTGGCATTATATCGACTTTAGGAGTAGGATGGGGCACGCTCCGATAGAAACGATGCGCAAACAGGCTTCTGGGGGCTTTGCTTAGGAAAAGCGGCTTCTGTATTTAAGTCGAGCTTCCTACTAAATTTGCCTATGTTACAAAAATGTTTATCAGATCTTTAGAATGATTCTCTATGCTGTACTCTATAAGGGGGAGTACGATAATGAGAACAGGATGGAAGGCCGTAAAGAAAATACTGAAGCAACTGACATTAGCTGTTATCGGCCTGCTTATTGTAGGGACCGTAGCCATTTATTTGAACCACCAGTATCAGCTGCGCGAGGAGTCGGGGCTGTTTGCAGGTGAAGGGCAGAGAGTAAGGGTAAACAACCATGAGCTTAATGTATATAATGAGGGCAGTGGCGAAGACACCTATGTGTTCATGGCCGGTTCCGGAACTGCCTCGCCAATGTATGAGCTTAAAGGGCTTTACAGCAAATTCTCGGCGGACCACAAAATCGCGGTTATTGAAAGAGCCGGGTACGGGTATAGCGAGATCGCTGGCGACGATAGGGATCTGGATAAGATCCTCGAAGAATCGAGGGAAGCGCTGCATCGAAGCGGCAACAAGCCGCCTTATATTCTTGTGTCGCACTCTTTGTCAGGGCTGGAAGCGATCTATTGGGCGCAGAAATATCCCGATGAGATTAAAGCGATCATTGGACTGGATATTGGTCTTCCCGAAGAATACGTGGAGTATCCGTTGGGAAGGCTGGACAAGCTGTTCATGCGAGGCATGAATGTGATGACGCGCCTGGGTTTTCAGCGTTTGTCGCCTTTTATGACCTATGATCCCGAGATTATCCGGCAGACTTTTCTGACCGAAGAGGAGAAGCGGAAATTCAAAGCGATTTCTTATAAGCATGCTTTCAATGAAGATATGATGCGGGAACTCCTTAACGCAGCCACCAATGCTGGACGATCACTGAAGCTACCTTTACCTAAGGGAACGCCGATCCTGTTTCTATCCGCCTATACGGAAGAGAACCAGGATTCGAAATATACTCGCCAAAAGGAAGAGCACTATCAAGTAATCGCCGGACAGTTGGATGCTGCTGAGGTGGTTCGGGTAAAAGGTAAGCACTCTCTCTATTTGTACGCACCAGATGAAATCTTCCAGCTTGCGGAGAAGTTCATGGACAGACTGTAAATCAGACAAGCAGAAAGGCTGAATGATGAAGGAATACAACCTGCTCATTATAGAAGACGACCATTTAATCGGCTCATTGCTGGTGAAAATATTACAGCGCGAAGGGTATAAGGTCTACTGGAGAACAGACGGCAAAGATATGCTGGAGATTATCAAACATATAGATTTGGTCATTATGGATGTGATGCTGCCAGATGAAGACGGGTATTTATTGACCCGCAAGCTCAAGAATCGGGGACTTCCTATCCCCGTTATTTTTCTGTCCGCCCGGGGTGATATGGACAGCAAGCTTCAAGGACTGGAGATCGGAGAAGAGTATATGGTCAAACCGTTCGATCCTAGGGAACTATTGCTCCGGATACGGAAAATGCTGGACAGCACTTACGGGACCTTCGTGCAGATTTTACATCTGTATATCGGCGTGGAGCGGAAAAGGGTGTTCAACGGCAGCCTCCACCAGGAGGTGCTCTTTACCGCGACGGAGCGTAAGCTGTTCTTCTATCTGTACGAGAACCGGGGCCGCATCCTGTCCAAAGAGCATTTTCTCGAATACGCATGGCAATTGGAAGACCGCAATCCGAATCTGATTCCGGTACATATAAAGAAAGTAAGGGCGAAGATTCAGGATGAACTGGGCAAGATTATCGAGACTATATACGGAGAAGGGTATCGACTGAATACCTATTTTAAATCATGACATTAAAGACTAAATTCCGGCTGTTGCTGGTATCCGCACTTGTCACGGTGCCGGTTACAATGCTGGTGGTAGGTGTACTTGTTTCGCTAGTGTACGATGCGGTGTTCAAGACAGCTAACGGGGGGATACCTTTTTACGCCTCTTTTGCCTACCCAGTGATGCTCGGTCTCTTTTTGTGCTCACTGCTGCTGACTGCTCTCTTGTTCTCAAGGTCCATTCACTCCCTGCTGAAACGAATTAATTTGCTCAATCAGACGGTTCGGGAGCTCGCGAGCGACGAGAAGATTCCAGATACGCTTAGCGTTTATACCGGGGATGAAATTGGAGACTTGATCCGGTCGGTGAATCTGTTAATTGAACGTACGACTTATCGTGAGCTTCAGCTCCGTGAGCAGGAAGAACTTAACAAGGAGATGATGAACAAGCTGCGACATGATATTAACACTCCGCTGACCGCGATGCGGCTGCAGCTGTTCGATCTGGAAATCGAGAATCCAGAGCATGCCAACTTAACGTGGTCACTGTCCAGGCAGATTCAGTACATCTCGGAATTGACGACTGAAATCAGACTTCAATCCACCGGCACGCCGGACAGTTCGTATATCTTGAAGGACCGGGTGAATCTGCATGAATTACTAGAGACGATGGTGAAAAAGTGGGCTTATCTCTATAGCATCCAGAGTGTGGAGCTGCATTATGCATGCTTGAACCGGGAGCTGAACTGGACAAGCAACGTCCTGTGGCTGCAGCGGATGTTCGATAATATTTTTCAGAATGCGCTCAGACATTCAAACGCGAATATAGTCGAGGTATCGATTCAAGACAATGTGGTGACGATCTGCGATAACGGAACAGGTTTTGATGCACATGTCAGCCATTCCGGTCTTGGACTAAAGATCATTGAGGAACTGTCCCAGGTCCTGCACATTGCTTACACGTTGCAATCGGACGGGAGCGGAACAGTGTACCGGTTCACGGCGGAAGCTTTTTAAAGACATACCGTCTGCTATTCATCATTCTTAAGTCTAGCTTGTATATCCTGATTTTTGAAAAAAAACCATTGTCTCTCGTATTGATCTGGCATATGATATATTTCGATATTGGAGGGAGAGGCGAATATGAAAAATAGTATAGAAACATTTAGAGGCTCCGAGCATTTTCGGCTGAATCACATCGCTGATAGTGTAATTGCAGCGATTGCGATTCCAGGTACCGGTTCTTTGGGAAATGCAGCAATCATTGATCTAGGCGATACAACTGTTGTCGTGGATACTTTCTCGACTATACAAGCTGCTGAGGATTTGAAAGCGGCGGCAGAGTACCTTACGGGAAATCCTGTATCCTATGTAATCAATACGCATTGGCACAGTGACCATACCTCTGGAAATCAAGTGTTCATCCCTACGGCTCAAATTATTTCGACATCAACTACCCGTGAGATTATGAATTCTTTTTCCAGAGATAGGTTAACGAAATATAAGGAAAATATGGATCAAATGTATCAGGCTATCGACGAGCTTGAAGAGCAAATACAACAAGAGACGGATGAAAAGTTAAAAAGGGAAATGGCCTGGGAAAATGCTAGTGACCGTGAGTTTATGAAGATGCTCCCCAATCTGGTGCATTCGCTGCCGACGATAACTTTTGATCAACAGATGACCATACATGGCAGTAATCGTAGCATTCAGCTCATCACATTTGGCGGGGGTCACACGCAAAGTGATGCAATCGTGTACATCCCTGAAGATAAAATAGCCATAATAGGGGATTTGGTGCTTTCAAAACATCACCCGGTTTTGACGCATGCAAATCCTCAGGAATGGCTGAATATTTTGGAGCAGGTTGAACTGCTAGATGTAGAAACTATCGTACCGGGACATGGCGAAGTATGCTCATTACACGAACTTCACGAAGTGAAGGGGTATATAACCAATATCATGAAAATAGTGACAGAAGCCGTTCAAAGTAATAGAAGCATTGATGAGATTGAAGTACCGAAAGAGTATCATGACTGGTATTTTACTACATATTTTAAGACGAATTTGAGTAAAGTGCATGCGAAGATCACTAAACTAGAGGATTAACGAAGAGTATTAGAGCAAGACTATTCTTGAGTTCAGAAGAAAGAAATGAAGAACACATCTTATGGATGATCGTTTCTCTAAAACGTGCCGTTACTCATAGTGCGATGAACCTTGCCCCAAGTGATGGCAAGTTTTTGGTGAACAGCATTAAGTTTCAAGGGAGGCAGCCAATGAACAAAACAGACCGTTTATTAGCCATCGTTCTGGAGCTGCAAAGTAGAGAAGTGGTACGGGGCGAAGAGTTAGCGGACCTATTCGAGACCAGCTTGCGGACCATCTATCGTGATATTCAGGCACTTAGCGAAGCGGGCGTGCCGATTATTGGTGCCCCGGGCACAGGATATTCTATGATGAAAGGCTATTTCCTGCCGCCGATCCATTTCACGGTAGAAGAAGCCGTGACCTTGCTTATAGGAACGGACTTTATCGAGCAACGATTTGATGATGAGTATCGTGTCAGGGCTCAAGCCGCTCGGAGGAAAATCGAGGCCATTCTATCGGAGAGCGTTCGCGATGAGACTTCTCGTGTGCGCAAGGCGCTGCGCTTGCTCACTCCCGGTAAACCGGACGTGCTGTCAAAAGAAAAGGAATATTTCGAAAAGATCCGCCTGGCGATATTAGAGGAACGAAAGATCAGATTTCATTATTCGAAAGGGATTGGTGATTCCAAGGGGAATTACCATAGTGATCGTACCGTCGCTCCCTATGGTCTGGTACTCGTTGAAGGATCTTGGATGCTCGTGGCCCGTTGTGATCTACGTCAAGATATTCGCCATTTCCGTTTGTCCCGAATGACCGAGCTAATCGATCTGGATGAACAATTCGAACTACCGGCGCATTTTAACTTAAGGGAGTATACCCCTGCGGATGATCGCCACTTGCGAGTTCGCCTTCGATTTAACCATGATATCGCAGATAAGGTGAAGGAATCGAACTATCATTACATAGAGGATATGGAAGAGCGTCAAGATGGCTTGCATGTAACCTTACGTGTTCGTCAACTGGATGAATTGCTACAATGGGTGCTTGGCTGGGGAGCGGGTGTAATCGTATTGGAACCCGAATCATTCCGAAAAAGGATTACTGAGGAAGTCCAAAAGATGCTAAAACGCTACTGACATAACGTTGTCAGTAGCGTTGTTTTATAATCGGGTATGTAAACGTAACGTCGTTGGTTCTAGCCCACGATATTAAACTATTGTTTCATTTATTATTAGGAAGGATGATATTTTGTGAATTTCGCTTCTGTACGCATCATTACCGACGACGTGGATCGTCTCGTTGAGTTCTATGAGAAAGTCATAGGTGTTTCGGCGGAGCGCCCCGCGCCCGTTTTTGCCGAACTCGCCCTGCCATCTTGTACCCTGGCCATCGGCCACTCCCAGACGGCGGGGCTATTCGGCGCTGGTTCCGTAGTAGCGGCCAACAATCGCACTGTCATCATCGAGTTCCGCGTCGACGATGTCGAAGCCGAATACGTGCGCTTAAAGCCAATTGTCGAAGAATGGGTACAGGAACCGACCACGATGCCGTGGGGAAACCGTTCTGTGCTTTTCCGCGATCCTGACGGCAACCTCGTTAACCTCTTCGAGCCGGTGACCGAGGAAGCGATCAAACGGTTTAGCAGTAGGTAGCATTAAACAAACGTATAGTTAAAAAATAACCTCTTATAGTCACATTGGAAATCATTCCATGTGACTATTTTCTTTTCTGTAGGAAAAACGATAGAAGCCACTCAATAAGTGGGCTGGTTATAACAATATTCAACCTCTGTTCAATGAGAGATAGAGCTCATATCCGTAGAAAATGGTGTAGTGCATTTAGTAGACCCTGCGGATCCTCCTCCGGTATGAGGTGACCGCACGGTAGAGAGTATCCCGTATAATTAGTTGCATACTTTCCCCACGATTAAATTTCGACATATGCTATATTAAGAGTGAGTATTCTTTGGAGAATGAAAAAGTAATTGTTATAGTGAAAATTTGAGGGAAGATCAGTCTTTTTTGAAAAAGGGAGAGGAACCAATGTCGCAATCATTTATCTTTGATATGGATGGAACACTATTTCAAACAGATAAGATTTTAGAATTATCTCTTGAGGATGCTTTTAACCGTTTACGGTCGCTAAATAGATGGGATACAGCAACGCCTATTGATAAGTACCGTGAAATTATGGGTGTACCTTTACCCAAAGTATGGGAAGCTTTGCTGCCTGATCATTCTATTGAAGAAAGAGAGCAGACGGATGCTTATTTCCTGGAAAGATTAATTGAAAATATTAAGCGTGGGAAAGGCGCTTTATATCCAAATGTAAATGAAGTTTTCAGTTTTTTAAAAGAGAATAATTGTTCAATCTATATAGCGAGTAATGGTTTGACGGAATACTTAAAAGCCATTGTCAGTTATTTTAATTTGGATCATTGGGTGACTGAAGCATTTAGTATCCAACAAATTGAATCGCTGAATAAATCAGACTTAGTTCGGATTGTTATTGAAAAATATGGTATTACCAATGGGGCAGTAGTAGGCGACCGCCTATCGGATATAAATGCGGCTAAAGATAATGGTTTAGTTGCAATCGGATGTAATTTTGATTTTGCACAAGAAAATGAACTTGCCCAGGCTGACTTCGTAATCGATGACTTAATTGAATTAAAATCGATTTTGCTTAATTTGAATGGTTTATATCCTAGTCGTGATGGTGTCGCTAAACGCTGAGTGGAGTTTTGGATTGAAGCGGGTTATAGACTCCAATTATAGTCAATATCAGCATATGTACTGTAGAAAACCACTCCATACGTCAGGAGCGGTTTCTTTTTTTATTTGTTTATGTGAAATTTTGTGGTAAAACTGTACTTTGTGTTTAAGTATATTATGGTGAACCGTATCCAAAATGATGACGAAAAATTCAGGTGAAAAGTATAGCATATATCAATGTGAATGCGTCTTAGTTAAAAACTGAAGGAGGTTATCTTGTGGGAAGATCATTTGCTAATTTACATATTAAGTCGAATAACCTTGAGAAGACGCTCGATTCACTAAGAGAGCTAAGCGAAGGGCATGCCGAAGTATTAGGTGGAAAAGAAGCTCAGGAGACCAAAATTGTCATGTACGTAAGCAAAAGCAATGATGACTGGATCAGCGTCCTCCATGATTATTTTGTATGGGGTACGGTGAAGGCGATTGGCAAAACGTTATCCCAGCTTATCGGGGAGCCAATCATGACCGGCGGATACATAAATGAGGAAATTTTCGAGTTGTCGTTTTTTGCCGACGGAGACATTCAAGCCGAGAGAATCTTTTGTGAACAGTGGACGAGAGATGAATACGAGCAGCTCAAAGAAGAACGTCTTAATGATGACTACCTTAAAGAAGTGTTGGGTATTGACAATGAGTCTCTGGCCGATCTCATCAGTATTACTAGCCCTGAACAAGCCGTTAATAAGCTGTCGGAGCTCGTTGAATTAAGTTTGTGGAGCGATTTTGAGTGGATACCGTATGAAGAGACGCTCAAAAAGCAATTTGAAAAATATGAACTTTGAACATACATTAGTGTATAGACATGGCTCCTTGCATTAGACGCAGATGATACAGTGATTTGAAATTTGTTCCAAGGAGGCATGAATGAAGCTAGATTTCTTGTTAGATACATATGGAACATGCGTCGGTCAATTGAGAGATGAACTGTTGCCTTTGGAGGAATTAGCAGAGACATGGGAGTTTCCGTATGATATTCATTTTGTATTGCGTATTTTACCTGAAAGTTATGGCCGAAAAACATTTAGACGTTTTGATAGCAGGGATCACGCTCTCTATTTAGACATCAGCATCGTCTATGAGCAGTATGAACGGATGTCTAAAAGTGAGCAACGCGAAGCTTTAGGTATCTTTCTCTATGAGTATCTGCTGGAGTCTATTGCAAAATATAAAAAGCAAGCAGATAAGGAAACACAAGATCAATTATCGATCCGGGTAAAAAATTGGATGTTAGAAAACAATTGGTTGGATGGAAAGATCAATAAAGCAAGGATGCTACTTGCGCAGAATGTGGGACTTTATGAGGTCAGCCGACAATTGCAAATGCCATTAGAAGAAGTGGAGTATATCCTTCTCCGTATGCATGATTATGAGCCAACTGAAGCTCATCCGGACAACATCGCAGCTGAAAAAGCCCCGCCATATCAATTGTAGAAGGCATATGGATGGGGATCCATAGTGACGAATCCGATATTTAAAATGAAAAGTGGGCGATGATCATAAACCCGATGCAAGAAATAGTGGAGCTGGTAGCAGAGATCGCCGGCGCGGCCAGGGCGTCTTTTTGCACTCTTTTTGAAAATGGAGAACGTTACTATTACTGCACTCTATTTACTACTGGAGAGGGACATGCGCCTAACATCTCTGCCTGGTCGTGGGAGGCCTTGGAGAGGGAAGCAGTCAGGCAAGGAGAGGAGAGCGGCACGCCGGGATCAACGATTGCGGAACTCATCAAATGGTCCTATGCCGATTCACCCTATTGTTGTTTCAGGGATGAGGACTTCGCTAAGGTTAAACTCCCTTAAATGGTGGTGAAGTAAATGAGTGGATTAAAACACAGCGGATTCTATAAACTTAAATTCTTTATAACACCAGAGGAATTTAAAGATGTTTTAAAACTTTTCGAGCAGCAACAAGCACAATTTAGTCATACTAATTACGCTCAGACAAAACATGACTCAACACAGGTGTATGAGGCTTATGAAAAATTCTACCAATATTTCATAACGCAAGAAAAGCCCGATTACCACCCGTTCTTTGTATATTCTATTTCTTTTACTGCTGGTAATGAAAGCTCTGGTTTTTTTGCGAGAAATGAGAGTCTCAGATTTCCATATGGTGAGCGATGGGCAGAAGATGAACTGCCATATATCATGTTTTCCTTACCGAAAGGTTTCCAAATGGATTTGGAGGACGAAAAGGGAAAGTATTATATATACGAGGATATTCGTGAACATCAGCCATTAACGTATACGTTTTTTAACGAAGTAGCAAGCAATATTAAACAAATCACAACACCGTTTCGTTTTTTGGCACATGCGGAAGATGGTTTGCAAGAGCAAAAACCGCCGGTTCGCATAAGCAAAAATGCGGTAAATGACATGATGAACTCTTGGATTTTCAAAAAATATAAACTTGTTATGAATAATAAGTAAATCACATGCCAAATAGGAGGTTTACGCATGCGTAAGCAATGGAAAAGAAGGATTCTGATCGATAATCCTGTTGCGCTAGACCCGGTGCAGATCAAGCAGGATTTGCACGATGGTAACCAAGTGATTGTCCAGTTCTCCCACCCGGATTTTTATGGCTCTATCTTGGAGGAAGTCGATGAACTTTGCGCGCGTTTGAATGAGAATTTCGGAGTGCGTTTCTATGGGCATTATTCCCTCTCTTTTGATGCTGACACGCTTCTTCGGATTCCCCATGTCAAAATGCTGCATCTCAATAGTCTCACTCAGGCGCATAACACCGATACATTGGCTACGCTGGAACATCTGTACAGTTTGCATGTGGGCATATATGAGCTGGAGAATTCGGATATTCTGGGAATTGACTCTCTGCGATCGCTAAGAGAGTTAACGATTATTTCGGAGAAAAAGAATCTTAACCTGCTATATTTAAAAGAATTCTCTCATCTAGAACAATTACATGTTGGGGGGAAGGTGAAAAACCTGGATGCGGTAGGCCATCTGGAACGCTTGAATTACCTCGCGCTGCATTCGATTAGCAAATCACCATTGCATTTTATTAATCAATTGCAGAAATTGAAGTACCTTCGTATTCTTTTTGGAGGCCGCGAACATATTCAGGAAATCGAAGAGAACGAGATCGACGACCTGGAGATCATTAGAGTCCGTGGATTCCATGACCTGAGCAATATTACTAAATTTAAGGACCTAACGAGGCTCGTAATCGAGGATCAAATTCAACTGCAGGAAATCGGATTTGACCGGGAGATGAAAGCGCTGGAGGAGCTATCTATTTCGAATTGTAAAGGCTTGACTTCTTTGTTGGAAATGAAGCACCTGCCTACACTGCGCAAGCTCCGCATTTTTAAAACAGCCATTGGTTTTGATTCTTTTATCCATCAAGAGCTTCCAAGTGCTTTATCTGAATTTGAATTCGCGACCTCCAAAAGCAAAGTAGATCAAGAAATACAAGATTCCTTATTAAAGTTGGGTTTTCAAAAATGGAGCATAACTTGATAGGAGGATAACAGAAATGTCAAATGATAACCAGGCGCGTCCTTCTGCTGGCTCCGTCAGAGAAGTTGGCCGTTATCCTATCGACCTGACAGGTCCTCGCAGTCACACTCTTGTCATTCAGCCCGGTGTGGGCAGTCTGTCTATTGGACCGTCGCACTTGGGGAAAAAGGCGGACCTTCACGTCGAACCAGACGCGGTCATCGATTGGACAGTATTCGATGCCTTTGCTACGCCTGCAGGCTCGCCCTGGCCGAGATTTCTGCACTATTCAGGCAGTGACACGGGCTTCTTGGATTGGGCACAGAAACGTCCCATTGAAGAGATGACGTGGTCTCCGGTTCTGTCTGCCGATACGGTAGTAGACGCCAGCCAGTCCATTTTGCATGGCTTACATATCGAGCTGGGCCCGTCCGGAGAGCGACTGACGCTGAGGCTTCCGCAGAGACCTTTCCGACTGAACGTGTCCGGCGACCTATCACGTTTCTTGGCAACTGGCGATATGCCGTCTTCTCTGACCCTAGTGCCGCGTACCGGCCGACGCAAGAATGATCCTCCTTTTATACTGCCGGACCTCGGTGAATTGCATCAGGTGACGAGCCTTATGCTGCACAACGCGCCGCTGGGACAGCCCATCTCGCTGGGTTGTCTAGACCGGTTCCCAAATCTTGACTCACTGAGTTTGTGGGGGAATTTCTGCGACATGGACTCGTTGGCTCGTCATACGGGGTTAACGAATCTGGAGCTGCGCTTCATGCCTGATCTGGCGGACTTGCCCTCCCTGGACACGTGGCCGTTGCTTGACAGATTTATCGCCTACAATGTGGAAGAGACCGTGGGCAAGCGCCTAAGGCAGCAAATGAAAGCACGCGCTAAAACCCGCCCGTGGTCCGGTCATGCTTCAGTGAGCCAATTGCGAAAGCCTGAATGGTGGCTGACCGAGTTCGGTCGCCCGTTTTCGTCCTGGCCTAAACGTCAGGCCAAGCTGGCTAATGAAGCTTTCAACGTTGCCCAGGTATCCTTGGCCCAGGCCCGCAGCTTTGCCGATGCCGAGGCGGCCATTACGGCTTTCACTATGCGCTTCAATACCCTCAAAGGTATCGAAACTACCGAAAGAGAAGACCTTGGCGAAGCAGTATGGCAACTCAGCCAGTCCAATCATTTAATTGGCCAGCCTATAACTGAGGAGATGGCTCAAAGCTGGTTCGATGCAGCTCGCGATTACTGATGGATAAGTAAGATTTAATCTGTTGGGATGAAGTCCAATCTCTGGAAAGCTGGTTTTTGCTGGTGTCTATGTCGTAACAAAGAAGGTGGATACACTGGAGGCTTACCAGGAGTTTAACAAGGCCCTGAGATACTTGGACGCAGGGAAAATGGAGGAGGGAGAGCAGTGTTTGAAACAAGCAATAGAAGCAGCGAAGATCGCTAGCGACAACGCCGTTTTCATACAGGCCGTGGTCTGTTACGGCGATTTATTGTCGGAGACGGGGAGGGCTCGAACCTGCCGCCGAATGGCTGAAGCTGGCCCTCGAAGAAGCTGCTTGTATGAATTTGGATACGGATGTGCTGGATTTTGAGCATGAACGTGCCCGAGTGATTTTAGCACAATTGGAGGCGAAATAAGGTTAGAACTACTGGAGGTATGGGGATATAGATTTTTAAACATTTCGCTATCATATTCAGGAAACTGGAGGAGTATTCATGTACATAGTATCTCGGCAAAATCCGCTGTCTGAAGCCCAAAACCAAGTGCTTGCGAAGGAAGATGCCGCTATTTATCCACAAGGCTATCTCCGCTTTTTACGGCGATTCGGCGAAGGGACTTACAGAGGATGGATGAATGTCCAATTGCCTGATCCGGAGGTGCTACAACCTTTTGCCGAGTATGGGTTGTGGGAGTATGGCGAAGACAGCCCCATTCATGAACAACAGATCGGCGAGTGTATCGCTATAGGCACGACGGTGGACGGTGACTTTCTGGCGGTACATCCCGAGACGGCTGGGCTGCTCTGGCTGCCCCGGCATGCGGAGCACATAAAGGCCATTTCGCTGCAGGCACGGGAGCAGGAGGACGAAGGGACGTACGCCTTGGTGCTGGACGACATATACCGTCAGATTTATGGAAGCAGCCTAGAGGAAGACGTCTATTATGAACCGTGGACAGGCACTCGGAGTCATCTCTTTTTGCGTTTGCCACCAGGGCAGAATCAGCTTTCGCTGCGCGAACTGGCCAGAGTGTGCCAAGCTGATTTTCCACCGGATTTGTCCATTGAGACCCCATATGCGTGCTTCCTGTTTTACCGAGAACTGGGCGGCTATATACGTTTGAATTATGCTTACCAGCAAGAGGTGGCTGTCTTCTACGAACGGGATGCTCAACAGGCGTTTGCTATTATGAAGGAATGGCTCTTGTCAATAGGGTGCGAAACGATTTCATAAGATTTTGAAGCAGGAGTGGTGTGAATGATCGTTCTGAAAGATATCGGGAGATTCGAGGAATTGCCAGAAAGGGCGATGCATATTTACAAAGGAAATATTCCGGATTTACAGGCTGCCATCGCATCAGATTGGGATATAGAACAGGGTATCGTATTGAGCAAGCATATCACCGTTAGTCCGTTGGATCTGGCGCTTATATCGCAGCAAACGCAAGTTGTGAAGCTGCTGGTAGAGCATGGCGTCAATCTGAATGTCCATCATAATCCGGCCTTTTTGCGAGCTGTTCGCTATGGTAAGGAGGATATCGTTCGTTACGTTGTTGCGCAGGGAGCCAAGATGGACAAGCTCAATCAAACAAGATCGGGTGCATATTCACAGGCCTACTATGGTAACAAAAAGAACATTCCGCTTATACATGAACTCGGATTAGATATCAAGCTGCATGGCGGCGCCGTATTGCGTCAAACGGTATCGGACCATGACTACAAGACACTCACGTATTTACTACATCAGGGAGTGGACATCAATTATAATAAACCGGATATGGTCTACCCTTATGAAGCAACTCCATTAACTGTGGCTGCGCGAATGGGGTCTATGGACATGGTCAAATTTCTGATTGAACACGGCGCAGACGTTACTTTGGCGGAAAAAGACGGCGAGCGGCCGTATACAATTGCGGTCAGCAATAAGCATACTGACTTGGCTGACTATCTGAAATCGCTGGAACCGGCTGATTTTCATAATGTGGCGAACAAGAAGCTTGAGCTTAAAAAATATAAATTAACACATGAACTGGTCAGCTTTCTTACAGGAAACAAGCTACGCCTTGAGCTGGCGCCAAATGAATATGAAATCGGGTATATCGACTTTTTTACATTGACCGATACGATTGAGATGAAAGTAGGGAGGCAAAAGCTGCTGCGTCTTTCAGCCGACATCGGCAATTACTCTGGTCTGCAACTGCTTTGGAATCCAAAGAAAAAAGGTTTAATCGGTTGTTATGATATGGAGCACCAGGTCTATGCTGATTTATGCAGCTTTACAGAGTTCCTCGAGGAGCCTGAATTGCACCTCATAAAGTTTCTTGAAGGGGAGTTGTCCGATGACTAATCAACCTGCTCTGGCATTATATTACCGTGATCTTACAGTCATGATCTAGAATGAACGGGAAACAGAAGGATGCATTATTAGCCGCTGAATAGATCAGCGGTTATTTTTTCTGCTGAAATTGAACCTTTTAAGCCGCCCAATACTCTTAGAAGGGAGAGAGGTGAAGAGATGGATGTGGTTCAACAGGTCAAAAAGTCCAAAAAGGGGGATAAAGAAGCATTGCTCCGGCTAATCATGACAGAAAAAGATGCGTATTACCGGTTGGCTTATGCTTATATGAGAAATGAATCGGATGCGCTGGATGCGCTGGAGGATATGATTGTTAAGCTGTATGAGGGAATTCATCAACTGAAAAAGCCGGAAGCGTTCTATTCCTGGAGCAAGACGATTCTAGTCAATCAGTGCAAGCAGTCTTTGAGACGAAGACAGAAATTACTCCCTGCAGAAAATTTGCAGAATGTACGTAGAGGGGAGAATACATCCGGAGACAGCCATCCTTCTCAGGTAGAGGAGAGAATGGATTTGCAAGAACTTTTGCAGCAGCTTAATGATGAGCAACGTGAAGCAATACAGCTAAAATATTACCGTGATTTGGATTATGGAGCGATTGCAGCGATTACTAATGTACCGACAGGGACCGTGAAATCCAGGGTTTTTCATGGGTTGAAGAAGCTCAGGGCCTTGTTAGGAAAGGAGGAGAGGAAGTAAAATGGAACGTTCTCACTGGAATGCCAAGGAAGAATGGTCTGAGCTTGTCGCTCCGCCCGAACTAGAGGAGAGATTACGTACAGCGCTGAATCGCGGTAATCCTCATATAAGAACACGGCGCCGCTTCACGGCAGGTCTTCGAATTGCGGTGGCTATTATCGCTGTCACGCTAGTTGTTAGCAACCAATATCACGCGCTTGCTTATTACGGAAAAAAACTGCTTGGTTATGAAATTATCAGCGACGGTACACTGAAAAAGCTGATTGATCGAGGCTGGGGACAATCGTTAGATAAGCGGGTTACCCTCGCTAACGGAACAGAGTTCGTTCTTGACGGGATCATGTCAGATGACAATCAATTGATTTTATACTATACGTTAATCCCCCCTTCCGGCAAACCTGCTACAAATGTGATCGATAGTTTAGTTTTTCTTGATGTTTCGGGTTACCAAACGAAATCGAGTTCGACCAAAGGCGGAGGTTTTTCAGTCCAAGGAGGGGGGGAGAATGTTTTCAGATTCAGTGCCTTTGAACCGGTCAGCCCTCTTGCCAAGAATCTAACACTTACTTATATGGATTACAGTCTAGGAGCCGATCAAAGACAAATGAAACAGCTAACCTTCCCTTATCACCCGGACGAGGCGATGACTACCCAGATCAAGCAGTCCATCGATAAGAGCTTGATGTTAGATAATTCGACTCTGACGTTTAAGTCTATAACTGCAACGCCAACGATGACCTTGGTAGAAGGTTCTATACAAGGAGAGAATCAACTTCTGTTATCGAACAAATTACTCGATGTCGGACTTATTGCAAACGGTCAGCCTGTTTCGCGTTCTAGTAGTCAGACTAATAATCGAACGGGTGATGTCTACGGTTTTTCCATAGATTATGATGCAATCCCTGAGGACCTGCATTCGCTTCAGCTTAAGGTGAGGACATTTCCTGTCTATCGCAACACCTTGCAGAGACTTCCGCTGACTGAATTGAATATACCACTAAGTTTGGAAGGGCAGGCTATTCGGTTATTAAAGATAGTACATGATATTGAAGGCACCAAAATTACGTTGGAAATGGATGAAGATGTATTCTTGAAGGAATTATCTTTAGAAACTAAAGATGGTCTAGTGCCCTTAAAAAAGGTGGTTGATAGTAAGTACGTCAAGAGAGCAGACGGAGGAGATAATAAAATAGAAACGTTGCTGTTCGACACATCGTTGAAGCCAGAGTATTTACAAATCAAGGAGATGGTTTATTCGGAACGGTATGGAAAAACTATAGATATTCCTTTGAAGTAAGGAGTGCTGTTTTTCTGTAATATGTTCTCCTACAATAAGCCCTTAGGTCGATTGTGAGGACCAATCTTTGTTCGTTATACTCTAAGTTAGGTGTTAAAGCTGCTGCTCATAGTTCTGATGAAGTACAACGGCAAGATTCATTCAGCCCAGGGAGAATTGAAACGATATAGGAAGCATAACGCTATGTTGGCTCAAATGCTGTCCCGAAATAAAATTAGTATTTGAAAGGAGGTGATAACTATGAGTACCATTCATATGCTGACGGGTATTCCCGGCAGCGGTAAGAGCACGTATGCCAAGCAACTTTGCCGCAGTGAACGGGCTGTGCTAGTGGCCACAGATGACATCCGGGAGCGGTTGTTCGGTAGCGAATCCAAGCAGAAAAATAACTATCTGGTGTTTGATACGGCTTTTGCAGAGATGGAGCAGGTGTTGGCCGGCGGCCGAAATGTTGTTTTTGACGCTACAAATATTGACCGGGGACGAAGACAGAAGTTCCTGAAGCGATTCAGCGAGATCCCTGTAGAATGCCACGTCTGCGATACTCCTTACGAACTGGCCCTTGCGCGGAACAAGCTGCGAAAGCGAAGGTTGAACGAGGTAATCCTAACTAAATACGCCAAGAATTTTGCATTTCCGGTGCCAGGTGAAGGCTTCTCTGCCGTGCATATCGTACATGCTGAAGCTGATCCCGGGATCGTGCGTGAGGAATTGGAGCAGTTGCTAGCAGCCGAACCAGGACATGATGAGCTGTTTCGCTATCTGTCCGCATCGCCTTATTTTTCGATTATGCTGGGATTTGATCAAGGGAATCCTTATCATTCCAAGACGCTTTCTGAGCATACCTATAGTGTGCTGGAATACATTAACGAATGTTATGAGGGTGAGCATTTGCTGGCGATGCAGCTGGCGGCGCTGTTTCATGATACAGGCAAACCGCTGTGCAAGGTCTGGAAGCAGACCCGGGAGTATTACTCTTACTTCGGTCATGAACATGTCTCCGCGATCATTGCCTGCAATCTGCTGAAAGCGCTGGGCTATGATGACGATTTTGTCCTGCATGTCGTCTATCTGGTCAGCTTCCATATGGAGATTCTGCATGGCGGCGACGCAGGAGCTTCGAACATTTATCATCTGCTGGGCGGTGAGTTGCTGGCAGAGCTGTATTTTTTCGCTGAAGCTGACAGCTTTGGCAAGTAAAGAGGTGAAGAAACATGAAAGTGAAATATCCGAGGACGATGCATCTGCCTTGGTCGAGAGGGTACACGGACGACGATAAGATTTTGCGGAATACTGAGCATTTCAAGGACCGTGAAGTCGTCATTACGGAGAAAATGGATGGAGAGAACACCACGATGTACAGTCACTCCATTCATGCCCGGTCGCTGGACAGCAAGGATCATCCGTCAAGGCATTTTGTTAAGACGCTGCATGGCGGTATCAAGTACCTGATTCCCGAAGACTATCGGTTATGCGGAGAAAATGTCTATGCCAAGCATTCGCTGTACTATTCAGCGCTGCCATCTTATTTTATGCTCTTTTCCGTGTGGGATCGCAGTAATCAATGTTTGTCTTGGGAGGAAACTGAAGCATGGGCGGAGCGTCTGGGACTGGTAACCGTCCCGGTGCTGTATAAAGGGATTTGGAACGAGGAAGCAGTAAAGACTTGTTACACCAAGCAATCGAATTGCGGGGGAGAGCAGGAAGGGTATGTTGTGCGGCTGGCTGACGCTTTTGCGTATGAGGATTTTAAATACAGTGTCGCCAAATTCGTTCGTAAAAATCATGTCCAGACCGATGACCACTGGCTTAGTAAGCCGGTCGAGCCAAATTTGCTATCACCTAGATAGTCAGGCGTAACGGATTAGATATAATTTTTCTTTTTAGAAAGAAGGGGTTGTTGATCATGTAATCTGTAACGTATAGTTCTCCGATTTTAACTCTACTTAATATCTATATACATATACTCCACTTCGTTTGACTTCCATTCCCGGCTGCAAAGAACGCCCCTTTACCAAGGACCGGTTTCTTTTTGTCTAATAATATGAAAAAGGAGCGTCCCGCCGTCATAATGACTCCTTTGGGAAGCTCTATTACCGTTCTATTCCTTCAAAGCCGCTTCAATCGCCGTAGTCAGGCCTTCGTAAGAAGAGTCGGGAAGCAGCACACCATTCACCATGAATTTAGGCGTGCCGTTAACTCCGTAGGCGCCGGCAATTTTGAAGTCCTCTTTAACATCGAACATGTAAGTGTGGTTCTTGACATCCTGCTCGAACTGACCATAATCAATGCCGGCGATATTATCCTTGACGAACTTCAGGATGAACTTCTCGGTCGCCCAAATCTTGCTCTCATCGCCTTGGTTCGCGTATAGCTTGTGGACATATTCCCAGAACTTCTCGTTGCTCTGATTATAGATGGCTTCACCGGCACTCGCGGCCAGATAGGAGTCTCTGTCAATAAAAGCAAAGTTCATGAAGAAGAATTCCGCCTTACCAGTATCTATGTAGTCCTTGATGAAGGTGTCCAGATACTGCTCAGTCCACTTTTTGCAAGCAGGGCACTTGAAATCCGCAAATTCTATCACTTTGACTTTGGCAGTGCTGCTCCCCAGATGGGGCTGCTTCTCATACTTTAAACCGTCAACCACAATCTTGCCTTTAACCTCAGTGTAATTTGGCAAGCTGTCGAGCTCGGAAGTGCCGTTCTTGCCCGTGAAGACAAAGGCAGCGACTACAACCAGAACAACACCAATCACCGTCAAGAGCATGGGTAGTAACTTGTTATTGCTATGTTTTGAATTTACTTGTTTATTCATTCCAGACTTCCTCCTGCACGCTTTGATCATTCACTGTAACAGTATAATCAAAGCTGCTAAAGGAAGCCTATGGCATTTCTAACACTAGAGAAGGGTCCTAGCCGTGGATTTTAATCTGCTTCGCTGCGGTACGGATGACCGGAGGGACCTCGTAGATCGAAGAAATGGTCTTGACGGCTTGCTGCATTTCACGCTGAAGCTCAATCATGTTGTAGAGCCATTCGTTCTGTTGTTTAAGATAAATGCTGTTGATCCCGGCTGTTACGGCTGGCAGTACATCTGTACGCAGAGAGTTTCCGACCATCCAGGTCACTTTACGGTCAAAGGTACCGCTGGCCAGGATGTTCTCCAGGGCCTCGACATTTTTATGCTTGCGGATAAAGATACGATCGTCAAAATAAACGTCCAGCTTCATTTGTTCAATCTTGCGCTGCTGTATGGTATCGTCTCCACCAGTGTAGAGGTATAGATCATGACCTTCCTGTTTCAAGGTATCGAGCGTCTCAACCATGCCGGGGTAGGCCTCAATCTCCTGATCATAGACACTCATGCCCAGCTTCATCAGCTGCTGCTCCTCAAAAGCATCGGCTTTCCGCCCGTATTTGGCGCAGAAGAAATGATAGGTCCCAATCAGGGATTTAGGGAAGTTATCGCTGGCTAGACCGCTTGTGCTAACGGTTTCTACATCAATTTCAGCCTGTTTACTCCGCATCTCGCTGGTAGGCAGTCCATAATCCTGGAACCATTCTGCCATCAGTTCAAAATATTGTCCCAGAATGAGATCGAAGTATTTGTTGCAGTGGACGAGGGTATCGTCCAAATCGAAAATGACTTGTTGAGTCATATATTTCACGCCACTCACTCCTTGTTCTGTCTCTGTCTCAATCTTTGCTCTCTGTCCATTCTATTATAAACGTATATAGGATTCCAGGAACATCTGCAGCTCTGATGCTCCGTCAGGGCGGATGCTGAAACGTTCATTATACTCACCGCGCAGATGAATACGCAATAGACCTGCTACCCGCAGAATCATCAGATGATGCATGAGCATCTCCCGCGACTGGTTCAAGTCGGACTGTATCTCCCAAAGTGTCTTCGGCTCATGAGCCACATGCCGCAGCAATCTGAGCCTTGTGGGATTAGCTAAAGCCCGGGTCATGCGAAGCAGCACAGTAGGGGGCTCGTCCTCATTTTCTAAAGGCACATCGACCGGATATTGGATAATAACCATGGTGTTATAGAAGCAATAGGTGTTGATCGGCCGATTGTGGACCGTAGGAAGCAGAACAATGGTTTGTAAATTCGGCAGTTCTTCAATAACGACGCCGCCAGAAGCATATTCAATCAGGGCGATGGGGTCCATTTTGCTCTGCAGCATTTTCTTCTCGGAGGCATCCTCGATGAGCAGCGGTAGGATTTTGTGCTCCACATGGCGGAAATATTGACTGTACCACAGCCGCAGCAGAGGGGTGTAGCTGTCCTTGATACGTTGACATTCTTCCAAGGTAAAGCCTGTAATGAGTGGAGCCACATGCCGGAAACAATCTTCGAGCGAAGTGGACTCCAGTTCATCCAAGTAGCTTAGGACCTTCTCGGCTGGTCCAAGGCTGTAAGCCCAGGCATACAGGACATCATAATCGCTGAATGGCCATTCAGCAGCCTGCATAATCTCCGCAGCCTGATGCGATGGAAAGCGGCTTTCCACGTCACTGACCCAGTCGGGGCCGATATCCAGATTGGAAATCCATTTTCGCGTAACATATAACATAAAGCTGTCAATCAGCTCATAGACCGGTGAGACATCAATTTTCAATTCATAGTTCATGAAGCTTGCACCCCCAGGAAATCCGTCACTTCTATATATTATCTCTTGTTTTGAAGAGGCTTGTCCACTATAATGTTCGGTGTTTGTCTTTTGGGTGCAGTTCGGATAACGTTTGTTTTTGTTTACTTTTATTTGTTTATGTAGGAGGCTTTCACCTGTGTCAGACCCGCACTCAAGCGCTGTTCAACGAAACAGCAACGTGAATTACCTGATTCTCATCACGGTTATTATTGCTGCCGGACTTAGCCAAGGGCTGCTGCTGCCGGTTTTATCCATTCTTTTGGAGCAAAAAGGGGTCTCCTCGTCCCTGAACGGTTTAAACGCAGCGGCACTGTATATCGGTTCGTTCGGCATGACGCTTATCGCCGAGCGGGTGCTGGGAGTCATCGGCTTTAAGAAGCTTATTACCGCAGGACTCACGCTCGTGCTGGTGAGCCTATTGCTATTCCCGGTGCTGCCGGGCATCAAGGCGTGGTTCGTGCTTCGACTGCTTGTCGGTATCGGGGACTCGGCCATCAATTATGCTGCCCAGCTCTGGGTGCTGCTGATGACCCCGGCACAGAACCGTGGACGTAATCTTTCCATCTACGGAATGTCATATGGTCTTGGCTTCAGTCTTGGTCCTGTGGGGATTAGTCTGCTGCGCTTCGGACAAGCCACGCCTTTCTTGGTGTTAGCTACGCTGTTCTTGATGGCTCTACTACTGACATTGATCAAGCTCCCGGAATCCCGCCCGGAAACCTCCGAGAGTAGGGAGGGACAGGCGCGCCGCTTTGGGCGAAGCTACAGTCTCGCTTGGTATGCCTTGATTCCGGCTCTCCTATACGGCTACATGGAGGCCAGCCTGAACAGCAACTTCCCGATCTATGGCCTGCGGATTGGTTACAGTGCGGATCAGATTGCTGCACTGCTGCCTTTTGCCGGTATCGGGGGGCTAGTGTTTCAGCTTCCCCTGGGGATGTGGAGCGACCGGTTCGGCCGCAAAAAAGTTCTCATGCTTGCCGGGATCGGAGGCGGTTTGAGCTTCACGCTGCTGCCACTAGCGGGAGATCATTTCATGATTTCGCTAGTTCTGCTTGCATTTGCCGGCGGTTTTGTCGGTTCATTCTTCTCGCTTGGTCTAGCCTATGCAGCAGATATTCTGCCGCGTAACTTGTTGCCGGCGGCCAATGTTGTGGCATCTTTTCACTTTAGCGCAGGCAGTATTCTCGGTCCGGCTTTGGGCGGACTGCTTCTGGAGCTCAGCTCCGGCGGCGGTGTATTCGGGCTCATGGGACTGCTCTTTATCTTGTTTGGACTGCTGGGATTATTGTTCTCGCCACGGTCACAAATTTGAAGTAAAATAAGAACAGGTGATCGCATGGAATTTAATCTCGCTTTCCAATACACTATAGTATAGAGATGAGGACAGGAGAGCTGAACTATGATCACAGTTGAACATTTAGCCAAAGTAGTCGGGGAGACTAAGCTTCCGGTGCTGCAAGACATCGGTTTTCAGTTGGAAGAAGGGGAATTTGTTGCAGTGCTCGGGGGGAGCGGCAGCGGTAAATCTACCCTGCTGCGTTGTTTGGCGCTACGGGAAAAATGGGATCGGGGAAATTTCCGCGTAGATGGAAAAGATATATTGAAGAGCGGTTTCTCCGGTAAACGGAAAATCCGCCGCGAATGGGCCTATCTTGAACAGAATGCCGAGCTGAATCCTAATCGGACCGCACTGAAGAACGTGCTGATCGGCCAATCCGCCCAAACTCCATTATGGCGTATGGTAACAGGAATGGTCCGCTCAGATGATTATATGGGAGCCATGGACGAATTGGAGGCCCTTGGCCTGCTGGACAAAGCGAAGCTTAAGGCAAGCCAGTTAAGTGGTGGTGAGCGGCAGCGTGTGGCAATTGCCCGCGCCCTGGTGCATGGCGCAAAGGTCATTCTGGCGGATGAGCCTGTGACAGGGCTTGATCCGAAGTCCGCAGAGCGGGTCATGGAGAACCTTCGCAAGCTGTGCAAGGAAAGCGGCTTGACGGTCATCGCCGTTCTGCCTATAGAGCTAGCAGAGCGTTACGCCTCGCGCCTGTGGGTATTGAAGGACGGTCGTATCAAGCATAACGTTAACGGCCGCCGATTGACCTCTCAGGAGCGTCTCAGCCTTTAATCAAGGAAAAGAGTGATGAATGTTGAATAGAAGAATCATAAGCCGGCTGGCCGCAGCGTCACTGGCGCTGTCGTTGCTCTCGGGATGTACGTTCATCAGCGACCCGGTATCCCAGATGAAAACGCCGCGGTTGTCGGCAGACAAGGCAACATTGATGACTGCGATTACATCGATGATACCTTCGGGTTCTTCGCTGATCCGGCCAAAGAATGATGATGACAGTTCGATCCGTACGGAGGATTTGAACAAGGACGGGATCATGGAGACGATCGTTTTCTATGAGACACCGGGAGAGGCTGTGCAGATTCATGGCATGCTTCTGGAAAAGCAGGGGGATGCCTGGGTCAAGAAGCTGGTCTTTGACGGTGATGGTACAGTGCTTGAATCACTGGATCTGAAGGATGTTACGAACGACGGGAAACTGGATATTATTGCCGGGTACTCCCGTGGTGAAGACAAAGGAATGGTAGTCTATAGTTATTCTAACGGTACGCTTGAAGAAGTACTGCAGGTTCCTTATACCAAATATATTATAGATGATTTGAATCGCGACGGTATCCAGGACATTACTGTGGTTTCTTTCAAGCGCAACGAATATGCGACCATTACAACTTATCAATACGCCGATGGCGGCTTCAAGGTGCTGGATAAGCTGGATAACATCGATCCGTATTTTAATAATTATTACAATATTGTCGCAGGAAAAGTAGCGGAAAACAAAGAAGGTATCGTACTGGATGCAGCCGTGGAGTCCAATTCCGCCTACACCTCTGTGGTGGTCATGGAGAACAACAAGCTGCGGGTTGTTGTGCATGGGGATGATCGGACCCTGAAAGACCGGAAAATTGTTAGCGAGGACATCGATGGCGATGGTATTATTGAAATCGGTTTGCTGGAGAAGCCCAAAGGCTGGGAGTATTTTGATCCCAATACAGTACCCTATTTCAATTCCTATTATAAATGGGACGGCAAGGATGGCCTGACGTTTGCCATGCAGCAGTATCGTGATCCTGCCGACCGTTTCTTTATCAATTTTCCGCCAGAATGGCATGGAAACGTCACGGTGGATACGAAGTCTGTTCTGGATAAATACCTGAAGTTTATTCTGGCCGATACCGGGGAGACGGTTGCCGAAGTGTCATTCTTCTCGCCGCATGAATGGGAGCAGCTGAAGAATAGCAACTGGGAGCTTTGGGGACGTGACGGCAATACATTCATTGGCTACCGGGGGAAGCTGGATCAGAAGACCAACGGGGGAAACAACAACAAAATCACCACCCCGATCGAAAGGAAGGGAATAGATGAGTAAAGTGCTCATATTGGAGGACGAAGAGTCTATCCGCAGTTTTATTGTCATCAATCTGAAACGTAACGGGTTCGAGGTACTGGAGGCGGCGGACGGCAACGAAGCGCTGCATAAGCTGACTACGATTCCTGATATTGATATTGCGCTCCTGGATGTCATGGTTCCCGGCATTGACGGATTTGAAGTGTGTCGTCGTGTACGCGAGAGCAACGAGCGGCTGGGCATTATTTTCCTCACAGCCAAAGTTCAAGAGCAGGATAAAGTCTACGCGTTGTCGGTAGGCGCGGACGATCATGTTAGCAAGCCGTTCAGTCCTACAGAGCTGATTGCCCGTATTCAGTCGCTGTTGCGCCGGGTTAACGTTCACCGGGAGCCATCGGCCAAAGTCTCGTTCCAATCCGGACATTTTACGCTGGATCTGATCTCCAAGCAGTTCAAGCGCAGTGGGGAGCTTATTGAATTGACTCCAACAGAGTTCTCGCTGGTGCAATTTTTCCTGGAAAAAGAAAATACACCGCTTAGCCGTGATCTGCTGCTCGATCATGTGTGGGGCAAGGAATATATGGGAGATCCCAAAATCGTGGACGTGAACATCCGCCGCCTGCGTCAAAAGATTGAGAATAATCCCTCTGAGCCGGAATATCTGCAAACGGTGTGGGGCCACGGCTACAAATGGAGAGGCCAAGGACAATGATAAAGAAGGGGATGCGCAGACAGATCGTACTGCATTACATTCTTGTAGTCTTCTTGGCGCTTCTCCTGGTAGAAGTGATTTTCCTGCTGGCTATTCGGACCTACTACTACGACAGCATTTATAGTAAGATTACCAATCAACTTAGTACGGCAGAGACCTATTTTAACAAATACCAGGTTACGGGCATGGATTCAACGGTTCGTCTGCAGGATCTGCTGGACACCTTCTCGTTTAATAACACAGAGCTTGAGGTGCTGACTCGTAACGGTGATATCATCACCAGCTCTACAGGGTTCCAGCCAGACCGGACAATTACCACCAGCGATGTTCCAGAGGCGGCAGGCGGGAGTATCGGCCGCTGGGTTGGCAGACAGCCAGGAACCAACGAAAGTGTCATGGCGGTCTCCAAAATGCTGCAAATTCACGGTCGGGATGTCTACATTCTGAGATACCTCACTTCGGTGGAGTTTATTAACAGCGGGCTGTTGAATCTCACTCTGCTCACCGTAGGGATCGGCGCAGCTGTACTGGCTATTGTTGCGCTGTTCAGCTTCGGACTTGCCAACTCCATCGTTAAGCCACTGAATAATATTACGGCTGTATCCGCCCAAATGGCGAAAGGCAAATTCAATACAAGAATCAAGGGCAACTATAGGTACGAAATTGCCGAGTTGGCCACCACGATCAATTATATGGCCCAAGAGATAGTACGCAGTAATCAGATCAAGGATGACTTTATCTCGTCAATCTCTCACGAACTGCGCACACCACTCACCAGTATCAAGGGCTGGAGTGAGACCCTGGTGTCTGGAGGCTATGATCCGGAGGAAACGAAGCTTGGCATGGGAATCATCTCCAAAGAAAGTGATCGGCTGATTGGGCTGGTAGAGGAGATTCTCGACTTCTCCAAGCTGCAGCAGAATGAAATGAAGCTGTCTATCGGGATCGTGGATATGAAGGTGCTGCTGCAGGAGACCATTCTGAATGTCTGGGCGAAGGCAGAGAAGAAGAGAATCCATTTGCTTCTGGAATGTGATGACGCTGTGTTTGTAAAGGGTGACGCCAACCGACTGAAGCAGGTATTTCTGAATCTTGTCGATAATGCCATTAAGTTCTCCCATGAGGATTCCAGTATTGTGCTGACTGTGCAATCACTGTCTAATCAGGAGGTTGCCATCATTGTCCGGGATAGCGGGATCGGGATCAGCGAAGCCCATCTGGCCAAGGTCAGGGATCGCTTTTTCCAGGTGGATGCCCTCAATGGCGGAACTGGACTGGGGCTTGCCATTACCCAACAGATCGTCGAACTGCATAATGGCCGGATCGAGATGCATAGTGAGCTGGGTAAGGGGACACAGGTCACTGTCATTTTGCCGCTAGCTACAGAGCAAGCTTTAGTCTAATAAATTCGATCGGATTTAGATAAACACCAGCGGATTTAGATAAACACCAGGATAGGGGGAATTGGATATGGCGGAACCGGCTGCTGGAGAGAACGGGGAGAACCTATCCTCGCAAGATCCAATTCGTGTCGAACGCGTAGGTGTGGACAGGACGGAGGATATTCTCCGGATGCTGAGAGCGGCTGCTCAATGGATGGTCGATAACGGAATCCGTCAATGGTCCCCGGACCAATTCACGGCTCAGGAGATAGAAGGTTATTTTGACCAGAGGGAAGTGTACTTGGCGCTGGATGGAGAGACCCCTGTAGGTCTGTTCACCCTCCAATTCAGCGATCCTCAGTACTGGGGGAACAAGAATGATGACGGCTTTGCTTACTTGCATCGTCTAACCGTGTCTGGGCCTTACCGGGGCAGTGGTCTCGGTGAGCAAATGATCCTGTTTGCCGCTAAACAGGCGCTGAAGCTGGGCCGTAAGGGTCTTCGACTGGATACTGTGTCACATAATGTCAAGCTGAACCGTTATTATCAGAGCCTGGGGTTCCGTTATCAGGGCACGAATGATGCGGGGGGCGGGCGTCTCGTAAATCTGTATCAGTATCATGAGAACAGTGAGGACCCGGACGATATTCTGCTTCGCTATTTCTCGGTGGCTGATTTCCCGCTGCTACAGAGCTGGAGTCTGTCGCCGGATTTTCTGAAGCAATGGGCTGGACCTTCGCTGACCTACCCACTGGACGATGAACAGCTGCAGAAATATATGGAGAATACCAACCATCCGGCACAATCGTCACTGTTGATTTATAGTGCTGTGCACAGGGGCAGCGGAAAGGTTGTTGGACATGTCAGTCTAAGCCAGATCAATAGGGAGGACAGTCATGCCCGTATCTCCCGGTTGGTGGTGGATCCGCAGTTTAGAGGTCGGGGGATCGGGTCCCGGATGCTGCAGGAGGCTCTGCGGATTGGTTTTGCAGGACTTGGGCTGCATCGCCTGGCACTAAGTGTGTTTGACTTTAATACTAGTGCTCGTAAGTCTTATGAAGCAGCAGGTTTTGTCCATGAAGGGACGCAGCGAGAAGCGGTTCTGATCGGTGGACGATATGTGGATTGTCTTGATATGAGTCTTCTAGACCGGGAGTGGCAGGAGCTTCCCCGTTAAACTTAGCGTATTCATGTCTCATCTTAAGCTGTTTTTGGCGCGGAGCATCTGTGCTGAAGGCAGCTTTTTATGTTTTGTTGGGGAGCAGCGAAGGCTCAGATCTCAAATACATCAATAACGCGCATCTCCATTAGAGAGATGCGCGTTTTATAGTTGTTATAAGCAGAATGATTATTCTGCGTCACCTTAATATCCTTTTATAGCTTTGTATCAGACTCAGGACGTAAAGTGTTGATACGGTTAACGCTGTACTTAGGAAGGAAGCCCTTCAGCGGCCCGAAGTCTGCCGGTCTTCTCATAAACATCCTGCAGTAAGCGCGAGGGCTGAGTCCGAATCACTGGCTTCGCAGCGACAATCTCATGCGGTCCGACGACAACAATGTTGTCTGTGCTGCCTTTGATGATGGCTCCGTCCTTGATGACAGCACCTTCGCCGATAATCGCGTTCTCAATGTGCACTCCGCGTCCGATGCGGGCACCTGGCATCACTACACTTTGTTTGATGACCGACATTTTGCCGATCTCAACGCCTCCGAAGACGACTGAGCGCTGCAGGCTTCCTTCCAGTGTGCAGTAGTCGTTCACCAGGCAGTCAGCACCTGACATTTGGCTACGCGACTTGTGAACGGATAGCTTGGTACGACGGGCTCGACTGTACATTGGCCACACTTCATTTTCAAGCTTCCAGCCATTATCTGTTGTCAAGAGGTCCATATGTGCTTCCCAAAGACTGTCTACGGTTCCAACATCTCTCCAGTATCCCTGAAAACGATAAGCGAACAGATCATCATTGGTACTAAGCATACCCGGAATGACATCTTTACCGAAGTCATGGCTGGAGTCAGTGTTGGCAGCGTCACGTAGCAGATGCTCTTTCAGGTAGTCCCAGCGGAAGAGGTAAATGCCCATAGAAGCAAGATTGCTCTGCGGTACCTTAGGCTTCTCGGCGAATTCGGAAATCTTCAGCGATTCGTTCACGTTCATTACCCCAAAGCGGCTGGCTTCCTCCCAAGGCACCTCCATCACAGAGATGGTGGCTTTGGCGTCTTTGCCGATGTGGTATTCCAGCATCTTCTGATAATCCATGTGGTAAATATGATCACCGGAGAGAATCAGCACATTCTCCGGATTCTGATTGTCAATAAAATCAATGTTCTTATAAATAGCATCGGCTGTTCCTGAATAAAGATCTCTGCCTTCAGTGCCGGAAGGGAGAAGAGTCACACCTTTGCCGTTCTTTGTATGGAGCCCCCAGGGCTCACCTTCTCCGATATGACTGTGCAGCGATTCGGCTTCATATTGCGTAAGTACGCCTACAGTGTCAATATTGGAATTGACACAATTACTGAGGGGAAAGTCAATGATTCTATACTGTCCGCCGAAAGGGACTGCCGGTTTAGCCATGCTGGACGTCAGGGGGGCCAATCTTCGTCCTTCCCCACCGGCCAGTAGCATGGCGATACATTCTTTTTTACTCATTTGTTATCCCTCCCATTTTTTTGTCAATGCTTGTAATATAAACTGTGGGCCCAGTCTTGAAACGACATAGGTGAAGTATATTGCTGTGAAACTGGAAAAATTACATGAATTATTTTCTTTATCCATAAAAAATTTCTTTTCAAGTCAAATCATTTTCAAATGGAACTTTTTCGGGTAATGTTATAGGTGCATCCTATTTAAAAAGGTGGTGATGAATTGGCTGAGACACCAAGAACAGAAACCCTCCCGTCAACGGATGATATCGATATTTATTTGTTTCATGAGGGCACGCACTATCACAGCTATAACATCCTAGGTGCGCACATTGCCGCTTGGGAAGGGACTTCCGGTGTGCGCTTTACCGTGTGGGCTCCTCATGCGACATATGTAGGTTTGGCCGGCGATCACAATGGCTGGGACGGAACGCAGGACATGGACACGTTATATAAGATACCCGATTCGGGATTTTGGAGTCGGTTTTTCCCGGGGATGAAGCTGGGAATGTTATACAAATATAGAATTATTGCCGCTGATGGCACAAGCTTCCTCAAAGCTGACCCTTACGGGTTCAAAGCCGAGGTTCGCCCTGCAACCGCTTCGGTTGTGACTGATCTTCAGGGCTATCGCTGGGGCGATGCCGCCTGGCGGCGCAAGAACAAGACTCCGTACAACAAACCCCTTAATATTTATGAAATGCATCTAGGCACATGGCGGCAAAAGGAAGACGGGCAATTCTACACTTATAAGGAACTTGTCGATCAGTTGATTCCTTATCTGGTGGAAATGAGCTATACCCATGTGGAATTCATGCCGCTGGCAGAACATCCATATGACTTGTCGTGGGGCTACCAGGGGACAGGCTATTTTGCAGCAACCAGCCGCTATGGTGAGCCACATGAGCTAATGTACCTCATAGACCACCTCCACCAGGCAGATATCGGTGTGATTCTGGACTGGGTGCCTGCTCACTTTGCCAAGGATGCTCATGGTCTGAGACGCTTTGATGGTTCGCCACTATATGAGTATGCTGATCCGCTGTTGGCCGAAAAGCCCGGCTGGGGCACACTTTCCTTTGATTTCAGTAAGCCTGAAATATCTTCATTCCTGATTTCCAATGCACTGTTCTGGTTTGAACTGTACCACATAGACGGAATGCGGGTGGATGCGGTAACCAGCATGCTGCGTCTTGACTTCGAGAAACAGCACCACCAATATCGCCCCAATGCCAATGGTGGACTAGAGAACCTGGAAGCTATATCTTTTCTGCAGCGCTTGAACAAAGCTATATTCCAGCATTATCCTCATGCCTTAATGATGGCCGAAGAATCCAGTGCCTGGCCCGGTGTAACTGCACCTGCCCATGAGGGAGGACTTGGCTTCAATTACAAATGGAACATGGGCTGGATGAACGACACCCTTGGATACATAGAACATGACTTCGGGGCGCGGCCCTACCATCATAATTTGCTTACCTTCCCGATCTGTTATGCGTATTCCGAGAACTACACCCTGCCCCTATCCCATGATGAAGTTGTGCATGGTAAGAAATCGTTGCTGGACAAGATGCCTGGGTCATATGAGCAGAAATTTGCTGGCCTCCGGCAGCTGCTAGGTTATCAGATCACTCATCCCGGCAAAAAGCTGCTGTTCATGGGTGGCGAATTTGGACAATTCATCGAGTGGAAGGATCAGGAGCAGCTCGACTGGCTGTTGCTCGATTATGAGCGTCATCGCCAGATGTTGGCTTACACCGCAGCTTTGAACAAGTTGTACCGGAGTGAAAAAGCTCTATGGGAGCAGGACCATACCTTGGAGGGATATCAGTGGATCGATGCTGATGACAACGGTCAGAGCGTCATTTCTTACATTCGCCGAGGTAAGCGTCCTGTGGACACGCTCCTCATTATCATTAATTTTCAGCCGGTGGAACGCAGCACATACCGGATTGGAGTGCCACGTGCGGGAATCTATGAGGAAATATTCAGTTCAGAGTCCCCGGCTTATGGCGGTTCCGGTATCCTTAATGCACCTTTGAAGAGCAGCAAGCAGAAATGGCATAATCAGATCAACAGTATTGAACTGGTTCTTCCGCCGCTGAGTTTTGTGGTGCTGAAGAAGGCGCCTCGTGTCAGTAAGAAGATCGAGACGTCAGAGTAATCGTGAACAAATACAGAAGCCGAAGGGGGAAATAAACATGAAAGTTTTATTTGCCGCAGCCGAAGGTCATCCGTTTATCAAAACGGGCGGTCTGGCCGATGTTATTGGTGCCCTGCCTAAAGCACTGAAGGGTGCAGGGGTGGATGTCAGAGTCATTATGCCAAAGTATCGCGGAATTCCTGAAAAATTCACATCTCAGCTACAACCGGTTACCGTAGTCAACGTCCCTGTCGGCTGGCGTAGCCAGTATTGCGGTATTGAACGACTCGTGCATGACGGGATCACGGTGTATTTTATCGACAACGAGTATTATTTCGGGCGGGATGCCATTTACGGATATATGGATGATGGGGAGCGTTTTGCCTTCTTCAACCGTGCCGTGCTGGAATGCCTGCCGGCCATCGACTTTCAGCCGGATGTGCTGCATTGCCATGACTGGCATGCCGCGGTGATCCCATTGCTGCTGCAGGGGCATTACCGCCACAACCCTTTTTACAGTGATATACGTACGGTGTTTACGATCCACAATCTGCTGTATCAGGGAGTGTTCCCATATGAGGTGCTGAGCGAGCTGCTTGGTCTTGACAGTAATTATTTCCTCGGTGTGGAGTACTACGGCAACGTGAATTATATGAAGGGCGGCCTTGTATATAGCGATTATATTACTACTGTGAGTCCGACCTATGCCGAAGAAATCCGCACACCTTATTATGGTTATGGGTTGGACGGGTTATTGAATGAGCGGGCAGGCAGTTTGAGCGGAATTGTGAATGGCATTGATACTAAAAGCTACAATCCAGCGTCGGACCCTCATATTTTTACCCGTTACCGTTCCAATCTGGCCAAGAAGGCCGAGAATAAGGTGGGATTGCAGCAGGAGCTCGGTCTACCGGTGAATCCCCAAGTTCCGCTGGTTGCCATGGTTACCCGTCTCGTAGATTCCAAAGGCTTGGATCTTGTGACACGGGTGCTGGATGAGCTGCTATATAATGATGAATTTCAATTTGTCGTCTTAGGAACCGGGGATGAGTCTTATGAGCGCTGGTTCCGCGAAGCAGCCTGGCGATATCCTGATAAGGTGTCTTCACAAATTACGTTCAGCGAGGGTCTGTCTCGCAAAATATATGCCGCAAGCGATCTGTTCCTTATGCCCTCCAAGTTCGAACCATGCGGCATTAGCCAACTACTTGCCCTCCGCTATGGCAGCATTCCGGTAGTGCGGGAGACCGGCGGGCTGAACGATACCGTGCATTCCTACAACGAAGTGACGGGGGAGGGCAACGGGTTTACTTTCAAGGACTATAATGCCCATGATATGATGCACACCTTGCGCAGGGGGATTTCCACCTATAACCAACCTGAGCATTGGAAAAGAATCACGAAGAATGCCTTCGCGGGAGATTACAGCTGGAATGTATCTGCACAGCAGTACATTGATATCTATAAGAGAATTACAGGATAGCAACCAAGAAATTCTCCCGGCAAGATATAGAATAGAAACCACAATAAACCGTTTCCTAAGATCAAGAGATCTTGGGGAGCGTTTTTTTATATGTAGAAAACAACTTGATTTTAATATATATATGCGATATATTGCATACTAAGAAAAAAAGGATAGGGTAATGATGATCTTACTATTTCCCTTTAGTAATTTGGAATGTCAACGAAGGTAGCAATTAATTGCGAAGTTTGGAAAAGCTATAGAGAAAGACTGCATAAGCTATATGAACTGATCTATTAGAAAAGGGTGAGAATATGTCAACAAGTAAAGATCTGAGAATACGCAGCAAAGTCATCAGCGAGGGCGTTAATCGTGTGCCGAACCGGGCCATGCTCCGGGCGGTAGGCTTTACAGACGAGGATTTCAAGAAGCCGATGATCGGCATTGCAAGCACCTGGAGCGAAGTCACTCCGTGTAACATGCATATTGACCAACTGGCGGTCCAGGCTAAAAAAGGAGTTAAGGATAACGGCGGTGCGCCGCTCATCTTCAATACGATCACCGTTGCAGATGGAATCGCAATGGGTCATGAAGGCATGTCTTTTTCCTTGCCCAGCCGGGAAGCCATTGCCGATTCCATTGAGATTGTCATGGGCGCGGAACGCCTGGATGCACTCGTCGCAGTTGGCGGCTGTGACAAGAATACGCCCGCCTGTCTGATGGCAATTGGTCGGCTGAATCTGCCAGCAGTCTACGTATATGGTGGAACGATACAGCCGGGTACGCTAGATGGTAAGAAGGTCGATATCGTCACGGCTTTCGAAGCGGTTGGACAGTATCATGACGGCCGAATGACCGAGAAGGAGCTGCACAAGATTGAATGCAGCGTCTGTCCAGGTCCGGGTGCCTGTGGCGGCATGTATACCGCCAATACGATGGCTTCCGCTGCCGAAGCATTGGGTATGAGCCTGCCCGGATCTTCCTCAACACCTGCAATTTCTCCAGACAAAGCAGAGGAATGCGCTAAGGCAGGGAAACAGGTACTGAGTCTGCTGGAGAAGGAGATATATCCGCGGGATATTATGACGAAAAAAGCTTTTGAGAACGCCATAACACTAGTCATGGCCCTCGGCGGTTCCACGAATGCTTTCCTGCATCTGATTGCGATTGCCCATTCGGTTGGAGTTGATTTGACCTATGACGATTTTGAGCGCATCCGCGTTAAGGTTCCACATCTTGCTAATCTTAAGCCGAGCGGTAAATATGTGATGCAGGATTTGAATGATATCGGTGGCGTGTCCGGCGTCATGAAGGTACTGCTGGAAAGAGGACTGCTGCATGGGGATTGCCTGACCGTCACTGGCAAGACGCTGGCAGAAAATTTGGCTGAGGCTGCGCCGCTTCCAAAGGATCAAGATATTATCCGTCCGTTCGATGAGCCGCTCAAGGCTGACGGACCGCTGGTTGTGCTCCGGGGTAACCTGGCGCCGGAAGGAGCGATCGCCAAGATGTCCGGGATGAAGAAGCTTCGCTTTACCGGTCCGGCGAAAGTGTATGACAGTGAATCTGAGGCCACGGATGCCATTCTGAATGATGAAATCCGCAAAGGCGATGTTGTCGTTATTCGATATTGCGGTCCTAAAGGTGGCCCCGGCATGCCGGAAATGCTCTCGGTAACTGCTTTAATTGTCGGAAAAGGCTTCGGCGGTGACGTAGCGTTGATTACCGACGGCAGATTCTCCGGTGGTTCCCACGGCTTTGTTGTGGGTCATGTGGCCCCGGAAGCGCAAGTCGGCGGACCGATCGCACTGCTGCAGACTAATGATCTGGTGACGATCGACAGTGAAGTGCAGGAGATCTCATTCGAAGTTACACCGGATGAATTGGAGCGCAGAAAGGCCGCATGGAACAAGCCAGCGCTTAAAGTCACAAGAGGTGCGCTTGCCAAGTATGCGCGTCTTGTCTCTTCAGCGGCGAAAGGCGCTGTAACGGATCTGCCGGAGGAATAATGAAACAGGCTGTCCCTGCCATATGATGGCACAAGGGACAGCCTGTTTTTCAGTCTAAATTACGAGTGAGTATCCGGTAGCCATAAGGCTCCAGGCGAATATTCATGATCCCGTTCTGCGGAAAGACAGATTCTCCCGTCAGAGCATCCTGCCAGTCGTCGGTCTCCATAGGATGACTCAGCGTGCGCTCTTCCGGCATGTTGTTCATCCAGATCGTGAAGTGCAGCTTGTCGTCCGCCCGCTCATAGACGATGCAGGCATCGCGCTCACTGGCCTGCAGCAGGCGAAACCGCCCTTCGCGCAGCGCCTTGTGCTCCTTGCGCAGGGCAATCATCGTCCGATAGAATTCATATAACTCCCGGTCCTGTTTTGCGGGGTCCCACTCCATGCATTTCCGGCAGTCCGGGTCCTGATAACCGCTAAGGCCAATCTCATCTCCGTAATAAATACAAGGTGTGCCCATGAATGTGAACAGGAAGACAACGGCGAGCTTCAGGCGGCGTTTATCTTCACCTACACAGGTCAGCAATCGAGGGGTATCATGACTGCCAAGAAGATTGAAGACCACCTCATTCGTCTGCTGCGGATAACGCATCAGTAGTCCGCCGATCCGATGCCCGAATGTCACGCCATTCATACCGCCAGCGAAGAATTCCAGCACGGTTCCTGAGAAGGGATAGTTCATAACCGAATCAAATTGATCGCCCAGCAGCCAGGTTAGTGAATCGCTCCACACCTCTCCGACAATATAGGCTTCGGGGTTGGCATTCTTCACGACTTTGCGGAAGTCCCGCCAAAAATGGTGGTCCACCTCATTGGCAACATCCAGCCGCCAGCCATCTACTTTGATCTCCTTGATCCAGTATTCGGCAACCTCTAGCAGATAAGATCTGACTTCTGGATTGGCGGTGTTGAATTTGGGCATATTGCCAAAAAAACCGAAGGTGTCATAGGTAGGAATCCCATCGACAATCTCGGCCGGAAAAGAGTTAATATGAAACCAGTGCCTGTACAGAGAGTATTCGCCTTTTTGCAGTACATCCTGAAAGGGAGGGAACTGGTCGCTGCAGTGATTGAAGACCGCATCCAGCATGACGCGTATACCCCGTGCATGGCATTGTTGCACCACACGCTTTAGCAGTGCATTATCCCCAAAATGGGGGTCGACTTTTTTATAATCCACAATGTCATATTTATGATTGGAGGGCGAGAGGAAGAGCGGGGTGAAATAAATGGCATTGATGCCGAGCTCCTGCAGGTCGTCCAGATGATCCAACACCCCTTGGAGATCTCCGCCGAAAAAATTGTCCAGCTTTGGCCGGCCGCCCCATTCCTCTGTACCCTTGGGATTAATTGAAGGATTGCCGTTCGCGAACCGCTCCGTCATGATCTGGTAGAATACCGCGTCTTTGGCCCACTCAGGTACCTTGAACACATCGATTTTGTGAATGTAGGAGAACTCAAAATAGTGATTCGGCGGGGTGGGGTATTCGTGGCGAATGATACCATTATCGAGCAAATAAATCACTTCGGCTCCAGAACTAATTCGTATGGTGTAACACAATCGCTTATATTTGGGTCTGACGGCTGCCTCCCAATAGTCGAACATCTCGTCGGAAGCGACTTTTTCCATTCGTACCTCATAATAAGTGTGTTTCCAGTCATATTTGTCGCCGGTCAGAGCCGTTACATGATCTACATCGTTCTGTTTGGTGCGGACACGCAAGTGAATGGTTTCAGTATCGTAAGCATAAGCCCACTTGTCGCGGGGAACATGGTACAAAGCCTCCAACAGCATGACAGCACCTCCTTATTGGATAGTTTCAGAGCAAGGATTATGCGCCTGGCAACAGTGTGTTAGCAAGTTAATACCCGTTGAATCTGTGGAATGAACCAAGCTCTCAAAATGGGTGTTTTTGTTTAAAATCAGTATATACTTTTTATGTCAACACTGTGCAAAAAGTTTGAAATTTACTGAAAATTACACAAAATAATAAGCATTTCTAGTAAAAATGTCTTTGCATATTCATACGAACTGATTTATAATAAATCGGTCTAATTAAACAGCATACGCTAAATACAGAAAAGGGAGATATAGAAATGAAAAAATGGGGTACACTTTCACTAACTTTGCTGCTTGCAGTAGGACTACTGACGGCCTGCGGTCAAAATAAGAATGGCAATGATTCCGCAGCTAGCGGAGAAGCTAACACCGGATCTACTACCAAAAAAACACTGACACTGGGTACTAGCGCGGATTTCCCGCCTTATGAATTCCACAAGGTTATTGACGGTAAAGACAGCATCGTTGGTTTTGACATCAACATTGCCAAAGATATCGCCGCTGACATGGGCGCTGAGCTTGAGATTAAGGATCTGCCTTTTGATTCCCTCCTGAATGAATTGTCGAGCGGAAGAATCGATATGGTCATCTCGGGCCTCAGCCCAACGGAAGAGCGTAGGAAAGCAGTCGAGCTGTCCGATATCTACTACAAAGCAGAGCAATCTGTGGTTGTTCGCGAAGCAGATAAGGACAAGTTCTCGACGATGGACTCGCTTAAAGGAACGAAGATCGGCGTTCAGACCGGATCGATCCAGGAAGAGCTCGCTAAAGGCATTGAAGGCGCACAATTGACTTCCCTTGGCAAAATTTCCGAGATCGTGCTCCAGCTGCAATCCAACCGCGTGGACGCTGCCATTATTGAAGGTCCTGTTGCGAAGTCCTTTGTAAAGAACGTTAAAGGAATCGTAATTACAGATGCCAAACCAGAAGCTGAAGATGATGGTTATGTGGTAGGGATCAAGAAAGGCAACACAGAGCTGCTGGATCAAGTTAACAAGACACTTAGCCGACTGAATTCCGAAGGTAAGATTGAGCAATACGTAACAGAAGCAAGCGAACTGGCTGAAAAGTAATTAATCTGTTATCAATTGGAATGAACAGCTGTACTTACAGAAAATAGCGGTGCTTGTTCCGCTGTTTTCTATTTTTTTGGAGATTGGAGGTTGTGCAGGTATAATGAACATTTTTAGTTTAGCTTATGATTACCGGAACTTTTTTCTGTCTGGTCTACAGTACACCCTGCTGCTGGCCGTGCTCGGCGTATTCTTCGGTTTCGTACTGGGGATTGCTGTTGCGCTGCTTCGCATGTCCAAATTGCGTGTACTCAGATTTATTGCCACGGCTTGGGTAGAGTTCCTACGGGGGACACCGATGCTGGTGCAGCTCTTCCTTATTCACTATGGTCTGGCCAGCTTTGGTGTCGAGTTCAGCGCAGTGCAATCGGGTGCGATTACACTGTCCATTAACAGCTCCGCATATCTGGCCGAGATTTTCCGGGCAGGGATTCAAGGGGTGGACCGGGGGCAAGTGGAGGCTGCGCGTTCCCTCGGCATGAGACAGGCAATGACGATGCGCCACATCGTGCTGCCACAGGCTTTGAAAAGCGTACTTCCAGCTATCGGCAACGAATTTATTACGATTATCAAGGAATCGTCGATCGTTTCTTTTATCGGGGTGGCAGATCTTATGTTCCAATCCCGTGCGGTAACTACAATTACCTATGACGGGTTTACACCGTTAATTGTCGTTGCTGTGATGTACTTTGTGTTGACCTTTACTATGTCCAAGCTGCTTGGCAGACTCGAAAGGAGGCTGAACACCGATGATCGCCGTTAAGAATCTGGAGAAGCATTACGGAAAGTTGGAAATCCTGAAAGGCATTGATCTGGAGATCCAAAAAGGGGAGGTTGTTGTGGTGATCGGCCCCAGCGGTTCTGGCAAAAGCACCTTTTTGCGCTGCCTGAACCTGCTTGAGCAGCCAACCGGCGGTGAAATCACCTTTGAGGGCGAGTCCATAACCTCGCGCAAGCATGACATTAATCTTACCCGTGAGAAGATGGGGATGGTGTTCCAGCAATTCAATCTGTTCCCGCATATGACCGTACTTCAGAATATCACCTTGGCGCCGATCAAGGTGAAGAAACAGTCGCAGCAGGAAGCTGAGAAATTCGCTCTGAATCTTCTTCGGACCGTCGGTCTGGAGGATAAAAAGGATGCTTATCCGAATCAGTTGTCCGGGGGACAGAAGCAGCGGATCGCAATTGCCCGTGCTTTGGCTATGCAGCCGCATGTGATGCTGTTCGATGAGCCGACCTCTGCACTTGATCCTGAAATGGTCGGTGAGGTGCTGGAGGTCATGAAGAAATTGGCTGAAGACGGCATGACCATGGTGATCGTGACCCATGAGATGGGCTTCGCCCGAGAAGTCGGCGACCGCATTCTGTTCATGGATGGGGGCTTTATTGTTGAGCAGGGAACCCCTGCGGAAGTTTTCGGTAATCCCAAGCATGCGCGGACTCAGGATTTCCTGAGCAAAGTGCTGTAATGCATAATATGTAAAACGGCCCCCGGTAGGTTACCGGAGGCCGTTTTGTTTTAAAGTTCATTTATGTGTCCAAAACATGTATAATAAGTGGTTAATGAACCTGAAAAGGAGTACATACATATGAAAGATGACCTCTGCCGGATCGGCATTATTGATATTGGCTCCAACTCCATTCGTCTGGTAATCTATGACACGACGCCGGCGGGAGGCTATAAGATCATAAAGGAATGCAAATACTCCGCTCGTCTGAGTGAGAAAATAACAAGAGATGGCCGGCTGGATCAGAAGGACATGGAGACCGTTGTCCCGGTGCTGCGTCAGTTCAAGGAGATCTGCGACGGATTCGGTGTAGAGAGAGTCCGGGCAGGTGCAACAGCAGCCATCCGTAATGCTGCTAATTCGGCCGAAATTATATCCTTCCTATCCGAAGCTTCAACGATTCCAATTGAAGTGATCAGCGGTCATCAGGAAGCCTATTTTGGATTCCTCGGGGTGATTAATGCGTTTAATGTCGAGGACGGATTTGTTATCGACATCGGGGGCGGAAGTACGGAGATCACGCTGTTTAGAGGCCGCCGGTATCAGCACAGCATTTCTTTTCCGTTCGGAGCTGTGAATACCAATGTCATGTTCGGCCACGGCGGTAACTGGACAGCGGAGCAGGTTCATAAGCTTCAAGCTTACGTGCTGGGGCGGCTTGTGGAGCATGACTGGCTGACTACCGGGGAAGGCTTGCCTCTGTTCGGACTGGGCGGTACTCTGCGGTCACTGGGTAAGCTGGATCAGAAGAGTAAAGATTATTCGCTGCCAAACTCGCACGGATATACGCTGTCGTCTGAGACGATTGAGCAATTTATGGCTACACTACCGGCGTTGCCGCTTGATAAGCGGAAGGAACTGGACGGGTTGTCCAAAAGCCGGGCGGATATCATTGTCTCCGGTTTGATTATTTTTCACACCGTATACAAATATGTTGGTGCTGTGCAGGCTGTTATCAGCGGAGAAGGCTTGCGGGAAGGCATGCTGCATGATCTGCTGAAGCCGGAGCAGCCGGTGCGGGACAGCGCTCTGGAATTTAGTCTGGATACGATCATTCGCTTTGATATTCGCACCTCCAAGACGCATCTGGATCACATTCACAAACTCGCTCGCAGCCTACTGTCCATGCTTAAGATCGAAGGGGATACCCGGGAGATCGAGATGCTGGTCTATGTCTCCATCATGTTGCACCGAACGGGATCGAATATTAATTATTATCAGTCCAAGCGCCATACGAGATATTGGCTAATGAACTCGCCCATACGCGGTCTCACGCATCGGCAGCTCATCCTGTGCGCCATGATTTCTTCCTATAGCACAAAAAGCCGGAAGCAGAAATTGTCCACCGAACACAAGGACATTTTACTGGCTTCCGACGAAGAGTGGATTCACAAGCTTGGAACGCTTGTTCAGTTGAGCATTGCACTGGACAGCACCGAGATTGGCGTTGTCAGGGGCCTGGAAGGCCATATGCAAGGGAATACCCTCCATATGAGCCTCCAGGGCGACTCAGACATTCTGATCGGTCTTGAAGATATTGAGAACGCTCTGAAAGCATTCAGGAACGTTTGGGGTCTAAAGGTAAAGCTCGACTCCCCTTCCAACGTGTAACATCCATAGCGGCAAACTGGCTCCGGAAAGGGGCCTTTTTGTCGTCCGCGCGTTCATAATATCCATTGGGCTGAAGGAAACTGGATTTGGTGTTATCGCTCAGTGTCAGCTCAAGAATCTTGATGATCTGCGTCCGGATGGTACTGTCATGCACAGGGCACATCAGTTCGATTCGCCGGGTCAGATTTCGTGTCATCCAGTCTGCACTGGAGAGATAGACCTCTGGCTTGCCGCCGTTCTCAAAATAATAAATGCGTGAATGCTCCAGGAAGCGGTCCACGATGCTGCGCACCGTAATTCGTTCGCTTAATCCTTCAATTCCCGGCCGCAGGCAGCAGACCCCGCGCACGATGAGATCAATGGATACGCCGGCCTGGGCTGCGATGTAGAGATCGTCGATGACCTGCTGGTTGGACAGGGAGTTCATCTTGGCGATAATACGGGCCGGACGTCCAGCCGCAGCATGCTCAGCCTCACGCTGCATCAGCTTCTGTAAGGACAGGCTCATGTTGGTTGGCGCGACGATGAACGAATTCCAGTCATAATTGGCGGAGTAGCCGGTCATTTGATTGAACAGCTCGGAAGCGTCCAGACCGATGTCGGTATTCGCGGTGAACAAACTCAAGTCCGTGTAAGCCTTGGCGGTACTGTCATTATAGTTACCGGTCCCGACATGCACATACCGTTTCAGCTCTGTGCCTTCCTGGCGTACAATCAACGTGATCTTGGCGTGGGTCTTGAGTCCGACCAGGCCGTAGACGACATGGCATCCAGACTGCTCAAGCTTGCGCGCCCAAGCAATGTTGCGCTCCTCGTCGAAGCGGGCTTTAAGCTCAACTACGACCGTGACCTGCTTGCCCGACTCGGCGGCGTTTGCCAAGGCAGTAATCAGCGGGGAATTGCCGCTGACCCGGTACAGTGTCATTTTGATGGCCATGACCTGTTCGTCTTCAGAGGCTTGAATAATAAAATCCGTCATCGCGTCAAAGGATTCGTACGGATGATATACCAGCACATCACGTTCTTGCAGCACTTCGAAGAAGTCTTCATTCTCTTCAAACTCCACCGGATATAGTGGCTCCACCGGAGGGTAGTTCAAGTAACTGAAGCCTTTAAGGCTACCAGCAAACTGGCGCAGGAATCCGAGATCCAGCGGACCGTCAATCTCGAATACGAAATCCTCGATTTCGAATTCAGCCTGCAACTGCTCCAGCGCATAGGGGTGGATGCCTTTTTGTACTTCAAGCCGGGCCGGTACGCCGCGTCTGCGCTTGCGCAGCTCTTTTTCAATCTCCTCCAGCAGGTCCTCAGCGCCTTCCTCATCAATCGTAAGGTCCGAATTGCGTGTCAGGCGGAACTCGCTAACTGAGACTGGCTCATAGCCGCTGAACAAGGTCTGGATATGATGTCTGATGACATCTTCTATGAATACGAACTGCCGCTTCTTGCTGTTGGAGCGATGGGGCAGAGGGATACATCTAGGCAGATTGGACGGGATTTGCAGGATGGCAAAATACGGTTCTTCCTCTAGAGCATTTTTACGGGAGAGAACCACCGCCAAGTAGATGAATTGGCTATGTACTAGCGGAAACGGACGGCTCTGGTCCACTGCCATCGGCGTAAGAACGGGATAAATAATGTCGCGGTAATATTGTTCTATGGAAAGTTCCTGTGCATGTGTCAAATCGCCGTAATCAACGAATACAATGCCTTCCTTGTGCAGATTCCTGGAGATATCGCGGAAGGTGCGGTACTGGTCTGCGATGATTTTGGAGACCCGTTTGAAGAGGCGTTTGTACAAGCCGGATGGAGTATAACCGGTGAAGTCTTTTTTCGTATATCCTGCACGGATCTGATCCTGGATGCCCGCTACACGCACGCTGATGAACTCATCCAGGTTGCTGGACACAATAGCCAGAAATTTGGCCCGCTCCATCAACGGGTTGTCCACATCTTGGGCCTCTTGCAGTACCCGGCGGTTAAATTCGACCCAACTGAGGTCCCGGTTGAGATAGGCAGTGGCAGGACTGCTGCTAAAGATATTCTTTTTCTCTTCTTCGATCATTTTGCTCATGGCCCCTCCACGTCATTCTTTTTTCTTTCGTTACCGCTTTGGTGGCGGTGCAGCCGTAATTTCGGCTTATCGTATTTTACCATTTTACTATTTGAAGAAGATAGTTTTGTTAAATCTGTGTAAAATCTTTGGTTTAATTTGCCGAAAGTTTGCGCTGCAGGTCGGATAGTGAAATATAAGTTAACATAATAATGGTTATGTAACCTATATTGTTCTCCAAATAAAAGCCCTCTTTTTCGTTAAAAAGAACAGTTCTTTCAAAATGGTAACAATTGCTTTGGCACTGGTTACAAAATTGTGATATATTCGATTCTGTTAGTTTACAAAGAGCTGCATTTTGATGCCCTTTAGTAATTCATACATAGCTACAGGGTAAAGACTTGCGCAGTGCGCTGTTCAATGGCCGCCGTGCATTGTAAACCAAGGAGGAAGAAATGAAGATTAATTTCAAAATGATCAAAACCTTTGCTGCTCTTTTAGGAATCAGCGCTGCGCTGCAAGCCGTTCCTGTCCATGCTGATGGCATTCACACGGCTAAGGAAGGGAACACTTTCTATACGTTGTCCAAGCAATACGGAGTCAGTGTTGACGCCTTAATGAAAGCTAACCCGCAGGTGTCTGCAACGAACATTTACTCAGGCTTGAAACTGAACATTCCTGGGAAGACACCTACGCTGGTAGCTCAAAGCGAATCTGCCAAAGCGGAGGTCATTACTGCCAATCTCAACGTTCAACCGGAAACCAATACCGTGTCTGCTTGGGGAAAAGTGTTCAACTATGACCGGACGCTGCAGGTCAAAGCTTCGGCTTACTCGTCTGCAAGCAGCGAGAACGGGAAATGGGGCGCGGTCGATTACCTTGGCAACCCACTGAAGCTGGGTACGATTGCTGTAGATCCATCCGTGATTCCAATCGGCACTAAAGTTCTGGTGACAGGTTATACTCACCCTGGACTACCGAAGTCCGCTTTTGTTGCTACCGCTACCGATATGGGTAGTGCCATCAAGGGAAACCGGATTGATATTTTTATCCCGGGAAGCCCGAGCTTTGTAGCTGACTTTGGTTATCAGTATGTACAATTATACGTTATTCAATAGTTCATTAAAAACTTCATATGAAATACAAACGGAGGATGACCGCTGATAGCGGCGTCCTCCGTTTTTTGTTATTTGCTTTTGGAAATTTGCAGAAGCTGGGGAACAGTTACGAAGGTGTAGCCCCTTTGTCGCAGGCTCGTAATCACCTCGGGCAGCGCCTGTATGCTTCCCCTCAGGTTGCTCCCATGTCCGCCGCCGCCATGCTGCAGAATGATCGCTCCCTTGCCGGCATGAGAGAGGATGTTGTTCTTGACCTGTGTCTTGGAGAGCCCTTTCCAATCCAGCGAATCCACATTCCAGTTGACCAGCTTGTAGCCATGCGATTTCGCCCATTTAAGCTGCTGTTCATTGATATCTCCATAAGGAGGGCGAATCAGGCGGGGTTTATAGCCCGCGATGGCTTGCAAAATATTTTCAGTACGAACAATCTGTGTCCGAAAATCATTCAGTCTCAGCTTCACAAACTGCGGATGATTATACGAGTGGTTGCCGATGACGTGTCCTTCCCTGATCATGCGGGCAACGAGCCCTGGATGTTTCTCTGCCCGGCTTCCTACGACAAAAAAGGTGGCCTTCACTTTGTACTTGCGGAGGACATCTAGCAATTGCGGAGTAAAGCGCGGGTCGGGCACATCATCGAAGGTAAGGGCGATGATCTTTCGCCGGGGGCCGCTGGTCTTGATCGTCTCAGGATATTTGTGCAGCAGTTGGCTTAGTGTAAGCCCTTTGGAATCCTTCCGCGGCCGGGCTGCTTCCAAGGAAGACGTTGTCTCGGCAGGCTCTGCGGGATTTCCTTTGGGGAAAAAAGCCTCAGGATCATAGGAGCTAATCTGCTGCCCAGATGTCTGATTAGTAATAGCTGAAGCATTTATTGGTGCAGGGGGAGAAAATAGCAGGGAGCAGATCACCGTTGTCATGAGGGTCAGTCTCCAGCCCTTGGACAGATCATTCATCCGAAAGCACCTCCTTTTTTGTCATGATCACGGCCATTATCTTCCTTTGTTATCTCCCAGAATGCCGGATTTTATGCTGTCCCCGTCGTTCTGTGGCCAATATTTCTTCTAGCAGGCAATGCGTGTATACTTATGAAACGGGACAATGAAAATGCCCGATAGATAGGGATCAGGGAAGGATGGAGACAAGTATGCCGAATTTATTCACCCCTTATGAATTGAAAGGATTATCGCTGAAAAATCGGATTGTGATGCCTCCAATGTGCCAGTATTCCGTGGACAAGCAGGATGGCATCCCTAATGACTGGCATTTTGTGCATTATGTCAGCCGTGCCGTTGGCGGTACAGGCTTTATTATTGTAGAGATGACGGGTGTTCACCCGGATGGCCGCATCACGAACCAAGACACCGGGATTTGGGATGACGGACAGATTGAAGCTTATCGCAAGCTCACAGATGCCGTGCATAGTCATGGTGCCAAAATTGCGATTCAACTTGGCCATGCTGGACGTAAGGCAGTGGATGCGAAGCCGCCGGTAGCACCGTCTGCAATACCTTTCGACAGCCGCTCTAAGACTCCTAAAGCTTTGTCTCGTGAAGAGATCGCTGAACTGGTTGATGCCTATCGTGAAGCTGCGCGCAGAGCGGTGGAAGCAGGGTTTGACAGCGTGGAGATCCATGGTGCGCACGGATACCTGATTCATCAGTTCCATTCTCCGCTGACGAATGTCAGAGAAGATGAGTATGGCAAGGATCTGGGCTTGTTCGGTGAGCAGGTCGTCAGAGCCGTCAAAGAAGTGCTGCCAGCGGACATGCCTGTTATCATGCGGGTTTCAGCCAAGGAGTATGTAGATGGGGGATATGACCGTGAGTATGCGCTCAAATTCTGCACCCGTTATCGCGATGCAGGGGTAGATCTGTTCCATGTATCCTCCGGCGGGGAAGGTCCAATCGGCTCCAATGGAGGACCGAATGCCGTTCCGGCATATCAGGCGGATCTGGCCGAGTACTTACGGAACGGACTTCAGGTACCTGTGATTGCCGTAGGGCGTTTGGAATCCTATTCGGATGCACAGGCCATAGTAGCAGAGGAGCGTGCTGAGCTGATCGCGGTTGGGCGTGGCATGCTGAGTGATCCTTACTGGGCACTGCATGCAGAGGAAGCGCTGGGAGGCGCAAATCAGGTGCCCAAAGCTTATGAGCGCGGGCTGTGGAATAGAAAATAGATTGTTGTTAGTGTGAATATTGTCACAGATTTCAAGCTCCTTCTAAGGCAATCTTTAATAAGATTAAATTTGAAGGAGCTTGATAACGTGGCGACAGTTATAAGTAACGAACGGCTGGCAGAAGGGGTCTTCCATCTCAGGGTGGAGGGAAATCATGGCGGACAAATGGGTCAATTCTACATGCTGCGGGCATGGGGAGCCTATCCGCTGCTGTCCAGGCCGCTTAGTATACATCAAGTAAATGATGATGGAGTTGAATTTCTGTATCATGTGGTTGGGGAAGGTACAGCAATATTAGCTGGTTTAAATCCTGGTGATACGGTAAATCTGGAAGGGCCGTTTGGTAGCGGGTTTCCGTTTGTTTCCGGTAAAGTAGCGCTCATAGGCGGGGGGATCGGTATTGCCCCGCTTTTTTATTGCGCTGAGAAGCTGCCTCGCAGCGACGTATACTTAGGCTTCAGCAGGGAGGCCTTCCGCACGGAGGCCTTTTCTTCCCGCGCCGCATCCTTAACGGTGGATGTGGGCGGACGGATCCTCGACAGCGTTGATTTTGCTGCGTATGACCATATCTTCGTATGTGGACCACATCCCATGCTGAAATCAGCCCAGCAGAAGGGCCAGGCTGCGATAGAGGCTGGAAGCAGAACTCAGGTATATCTATCGCTGGAGAACCGGATGGCCTGTGGCATCGGTGCCTGTCTAGTATGCAGCGTGTCCTGTCGTGACGGACAGCGCAAAGCCTGCGCAGACGGACCTGTCTTTCTGGCGGAAGAGGTGATTTTCCATGACTAATCTGAGCGCCAAGATCGGCAATGTTCATTTTAAGAATCCAATTGTTATGGCCTCCGGCACCTTTGGCTTTGGACATGAGTATGGAAAAATGTATGATGTGTCCACATTGGGCGGGATCTCAGGCAAAGGTCTGACACTGCATCTCAAGGCGGGCAACCCCGGTATTCGCGTATACGAGACCGCTTCAGGCCTGCTCAACAGCGTTGGACTGGAGAATCCCGGCATAGAAGCGTTCCTCGCCAAGGAATGTCCTTACTGGGAGAACCTTGATACGGTTCGTATCGTCAATCTTGGCGGAGGGACGCTTGAGGATTATGTGCTCGGTGCGGAGCTGATCCAGCAGGACGCAGATGCCCGTCAGTGCGCCGGAACAACTGCTGTGGACATGATCGAACTGAACATCTCTTGTCCTAACGTGAAGGAGGGCGGGATCGCTTTTGGTATCAAAACACCGGCCGCGCAAGAAGTGGTACGGGCCGTGCGGCGGGCCACGCAGCTTCCGCTCGCTGTGAAGCTGTCGCCCCAAGCAGAGGATATCGCCGTGATGGCACAAATGTGTGAGGCGGAAGGTGCGGACGCAGTCTCTCTCATTAATACCATTTCAGGCATGAAAATTGATGTCCGCAAACGTAGCAGTGTGTTCAACAATCTGTATGCCGGATTATCCGGTCCGGCCATTAAGCCAGTTGCACTACGGATGGTGCATCAAGTGTCCAAGAACGTGAACATTCCCGTCATGGGCATGGGCGGAATCACCTCAGCCACCGATATCATTGAATTCATTATGGCCGGGGCTACGGTGGTTCAGGTGGGAACTTACAACTTTATGAATCTGCGGGCCGGTAGCACGCTGGCAGATGAACTGCTGCAGTTTATGGAGGAAGAAAAGATCGGATCGTTGGACGAAATTCGCGGAATTATATAAATTTCAGGTGCAGCCCCGTGTTTTTTGGGGCTGTTCTCTAAATTCAGCCCTGTTTGAGCCAGTTAAACAAAGCGGTGGGGGTATGAACATGAATCTGAATCAGACTATTTATTGGATAGGCGGTTCCGCCTGCTCTGGGAAAAGTACGATCGCTGCAAGGTATGCGGAAAAGCATGGGCTGGATCTCTATGTCTGCGATGCCCATTCTGAAGTCCATATGAAGCAGATATCTCCACAAAATCATCCGGCCATGCTTAAGAGCACGCTGATGGATTTCAATGAGGCTTTCTGTCACACTGATCCTCAGGAACAGCTAAGACATTACATCCAGTTCTTTAAGGAAGACTTTCTTTTTGTAATCCAAGACCTAGCTGATAAGCCGGCAGACCGGCCTGTGGTTGTGGAAGGCAACCAGTTATTACCGTGCCTTGTCGATCCTTATCTAAAGAGTCATAGTCATCATCGAGCGTTGTGGCTTGTGCCCGCTGAGCCTTTTCAAAGAAAGTTCTACAGCCAAAGACCGTGGATTCACGATGTTTTGAGACAGACAGACGATCCGTTAATTGCTTTTGACAACTGGATGAACAGGGATGCTTCATTCGCAAAATATGTACACAGAGAAGCCGTAGAACTAAGCCGGTATGTCATTGAAGTAGACGGTAGCATAAGCCTTCATGAGAATTTTGAAACTGTTGAGAGAATATTGACTTAGTGGTAACGCTCCTTATTAACAAAGCATGATTTATTAGTAAGGCCTCTTGTGTTCTACCAGAGACAGTCGGTTCCATGATATAGTAAAGTAAGTAACAGAGGTCTCACCTTACTGCCGTAGCAGGTGGGAAGGAAGTTATTTCTTGATGATTCGGTTAAAATAAGAGGAGGCTATGAAATTGGCTGACGAGAACATTCATCCGGGCGATATTGAACTGACCGCGCTGGAGGTTGGCCGTGATCTGCTGCTGCTTATTACCGGAGGCGTCAGCCATATCGGTGCAGCCAGTACAGCTTTTCTGATCGGGGATCAAGTTGAAGTGCTGACCTCAGCTGTTCCTCATCACAAAGAACACACCTTGAGTGAGGGGATTGCTCACAAGGTAGCAACTGCACTGCGGAGATCGGTAACGGTAGTCATGGGCATTCATTATGATGATCTGACCAAGGAGGGCATTCAGCAGGTTGTAGAAATTGTTAATGCCAAAGTGGAACAGTATTTATTGCAACAAAGTTGAAACGGCGGCGGCATCTTTGCGTATGAGATAACAAACAGTTTTTTAAACTTTTCTTTTGGAGGAATGAACAATGTCTATTTTTAAAAGATTACGCGATCTCACAATGTCCAATATTAATGCGATTATCGATAAGGCGGAAGATCCAATTAAGATGACGGATCAATACATCCGCGATATGACTGAGGATCTGGAGGATGCTGAGAAAGCAGTAGCTGCTCAAATCGCCATTGAGAAGAAATTTAAACAGCTCTACGAAGAGCAGGAAGCACTGGTCGACAAACGCAACCAGCAGGCTCACGCGGCCGCTCAAGCCGGGAATGTTGATCTTGCCCGCCGTGCACTTGAAGAGAAGAAAGCAGCGGAAGCTAAGCTTGTGGAGTACAAGGCTAGCTTTGATCAGAACAAAGCGTCAGCAGACAACCTGCGCGGTAAGCTGGATGAGATGCGCAAGCAGCTTGCTCAGATGAAGAACAAACGTGAGACGCTGGTAGCGCGTTACAACGCTGCTAAAGCGCAAACTGAAATCAACAAAGCTATGAGCGGATTCAGCTCTGACTCGGCCTCAGCAGGCCTCAAACGTATGGAAGAGAAGATGCTCCAAGCAGAAGCACAGGCGGAAGCGAGCAACGAAATGAGCTCCGGCAGCAAATCGCTGGATGACGAATTTGAGAAGCTTCACAAGGACCAGGCTGTGGAAGACGAGCTGGCTGCACTGCTTAAGCAATACGACAAGAAGTAAGGCAAGCAGAGCCGGAATAACAGCTTAATATTAATAGGCGAAGGGGAGACAGCGGGATCGTTTCTCCTTCGCTTTTATCTATGCAAGTACAGGATATGAAAATTAATTTAGCGGGGGCTGAAGGTAATGGATCTCCATATACTGGTGTCCATGGTGGTATGGACGGTATGCAGTGTTATTTTGCTGTTCGTGCTGATGTACGTGGATTCACTTTTTACCCGTTATAACGATATTGAAGAACTGAAAGCGGGCAACATGGCTGTCACGACCAGGCTCGTACTGAAGCTGCTGACCCAGGCATACATATTATCAACCTCGATCGCAACTTCAAACCGGCTCGGGGAAGCGCTGCTTGTATCAGTGGTTTCTTTTGCATTACTGCTGTTACTTGAGCGTACTGTGCGCCTGTTGTTTGCCGTTTGGGGCAAGCTGGATCTGGATCATGGGACGCAGCAGGGTAAAATCGGTTATGGCTTGCTTTCAGGTTCGCTGCATATCGTCGGGGCTTTAATAATTTCAGCTTTTTTGTAGGAAGGATTGATGGAGGTTGAGTATCTGGAAACGCATAGGCAATTTATTCTCCAAGCCGGAGCCTCCGGCAGTACCCAAGAGCATGCTAAGTCTTGCGCCCGGGGATATCTGTGAAGTCTCGCTGGTTACTTATGAGGTCACTGGGAGGACCCATAACCGAGGACGGAATGCAGTTGTGCTGACGCTACGTGATGGAAGCGAAATCGCCTATCTGCATATTGAGGAGCGGGAGCAGCTACAATATGGGTTGTATAAACCGATTGACGGACGGCTGGATAATCCTGCAGAGGTGCCTACAACACTGGAACTGGATGACCATGAGTATTTCCTAGAGGAAGAATACGAAGGTCATGTAGCAGTGGCGGGACAGACCCCATTCATGAATGGGGGAGAGCAGCATGTGTGGCAGTATCAGTCCGACGATTTCCGTCTATTGCGCATTGAATGGCAGAACGGACGGTTTATGCTGTATGAAGGTGAGAAAGTGATCCCGGGCGATGTTAGGGTAATCCGGGCTTCATAGGAGAGGGTGCCCATGAAAAGACAGTTAGCACGCTTGTTATCCTTAGTTATGGTACTGGGGTTGCTGGCCTCCGTGCTTGCCGCATGCGGCAGTGCTCCCGACCTCAAGGAGAACTATCCGCTGGAATCGGTGAACCAGGAAGGTCATTCCACCTCCTATGTCTACAGGGCAAGTGGCCAATCGGTCGAGGAAGTAGCAGATGAACTGGCGTCACAGAAGAAGCCTGATCAGATCTCATCCGCTAATTCGGAACATATGTTCCTGGTGTACGGCAAACAGTGGTATCATTTGCAACAAGATCCGAAAAAGCCGGAGGATACGCTGGTCGAAGTCGATTCAGAAGAGTATGTGCGTAGCAACTATAACTCCAGCTTTCTGGAAACGTATCTCGCTGCCAGGCTGATCGGCGATTTGTTCGGTTCGGGGGGCGGTTATGGCTCTTACAGGGGTTATGGAAGTAAGGATGAATATAAGCCTAAGCAAGGAACGTATCACAAGCCGACTGAGCAGGATAAGAAAATTGCGCCACCGATCACCGTAGAACGGAAGGGACAGCTCACCCGCAGGGGGAACAGTAAGAGTGTCACCGATCCGGGCAGTGTGACCGGAGGGAGCGGTAAGAGTGATAGCGGTACAAGCAAAGGCAGCATTTCCCGTAAAAAGGGCGGGTCCAGCATTTTCGATGCTCCGAAGCCCAAAATTAGCAAACCCAAAACCCGCTTTGGTACCGGTAAAATCGGCCGAAGGGGTAGGTAACATCCTAACTTTAAGCAGAGACGCGTCAGTAAGAGCGGCTCTGCTTTTTTAATGAGATGGGGTAGAAAAGGGATAACAGGTTGAAAAAAAGGACGCGTGAAGCGAAGATATTCTTCTTAAAAATGGATGTTAACTGAACTGAAAATGTGGTATTCTTGGATTGAGAACGTATGTTTGCATATGCTATTTTCCGCACTTCTGCTCTTTACTTTACACATTGGAGGATAACGGATGAGTTATTTTCAACTGGTAAGTGTAGCTCATGTATTTCTGGTTAAGGATCAGCAAATACTCTTAATGCGCCGTAGTAACACTGGTCATGAGGATGGAAGGTATGGCCCCCCGGGAGGAAAGCTTGACGGAGGCGAAGAAGTGAAAATGGCAGCTATACGGGAAGTCAGAGAAGAATGCGGCGTTGTGATTCAGCCGGATGATCTGGAGATGACTGGTGTTATGCACATCAAAGCTGCTAACGAGCGGGTGGATTTTTTCTTTATTACTGAGCGCTGGGTGGGAGAGATCCGAAATGCCGAGCCCAATAAATGTGATCATATGTGTTGGTTTCCCATGGATGATCTTCCTGACAACCTCATCCCTTTTATTGGACAAGCGCTGAAAGACCATAAGGATGGCCGCTGGTTCTCTAGTTATGGGTGGAATTAGTTGATTTTACCAGCGTTTTGATGTACCTTTTTTACATAACAGTCGTAATACTAAAGTAGCAAGGCAATTAATTTCACAGGAGGGAATCACGATGAAGGATGAGAAACAGACGATCACCTCTTTAAAAGATATTGGTAAATCAATGCTAAAAGGTGCGACTATCGGTTCGATCTGGGATTCAGACCTCACAGAAAAGAAAGTGAATGTAACGCCTGAGTTTACGACGAAACAAGTATATAATCATTTGCTTGGTAAGGAGAAGCTGTCTGATCAGGAGATAGAACGGCTCAAGCGGGCTACGAAATCTACTAGGTATCTATAACACGTGCTTTAACGATTAACGATAAATTACAATGAAAACGGATACAAACCTTCTTTGGAGGATGTATCCGTTTTTTTTACAGAAAAAGAACGAACGCTGAACGAACGGTGACGAAGAATAATGCTCCAACTTCGCTCTTTATTTACCAAATATCAACATATGAAAAATTCACAATAGAAAATTTGAAATTAACCACACAGCCGTATCCCCGACACGTCCATAAACCCCTCGTCACAAAAGCAGCGGCTCCAGCCCAGCTATTAGATAGGGCGGAGCCGCGGAGGGAGAGACAAATTAGGACTCCAGACGCCGCTCAATCGCTTCAGACATCGTTTTATCGGTCAGATGGGCGTAGACCTCTGTGGTCTCTGTAGAGGCGTGTCCAAGCTGCTCTTTGGTCTTATAGATATCATTCTGCAAATAATAGTCGGTTGCGAAAGAATGACGCAGTTTATGAACCGTCAGATAAGGCTTGCCAAAACGCTTGGCGTATTTGATGATCATCTCTTGCATGGCCCTCTTGGTCATCCGTTTGCCCTCCTGGCTACCGTTCGGAAGAGCGATGAAGAGCGCTTTTTCCCGTTTAGGAGTCTTATACCGCGAGGAGCGCAGGCCGAGATAATGGGTGAGATCATCTTTGGCTTGTTCCCGGAAATAGACCGGGGTTTTAAAGGTTTCATCATTGTGACCCTTGCGATATACATATAGCATTTTATTGTTCAGATCCAGATCGTCCACATTGAGATTGACGACCTCTGATACACGCAGACCGGAGTTGAGAATCAGACTGGCGATGCAGGCATCCCGTTCGCGATTGATTTGAAAAGAATAATACGCTTGCTTGTTACCCTCAACATCACGCCCGTACCCCTCATAAATGTAGCCGACGAACTCGAGAAGCTCTTCTTCCTCTAAAATTTTACCCTTCAATTTGGCCGCCGTATCCTTCGGCTTGTGAATACGTTTGATCTCCACTTTGGCCATGATATTGCGTTTGAGGAGGGGGTAGAAATTCTCATCTTCAGCAATCTGGCTCAGATAATGAAATAGAGAGCGAAGAGAGGAGAGCTTGCGGGAGACAGTGACCTTACTATTCGTACTCTCCGCACGAGTCGTGAGATGGAGCCGGTAGCCGATAATGCTGTCCATATGCAGCGTCTCCAGTTCTAGCAGTGTTATTCCGGTATTATTGTCGGCAAGGGACAAACCCTCTGCACGCAGCCAATTGAAAAAAGACTCATAATCCCGGATATACTCCAGCAGGGTGGAGGGAGAGAGGTCAGGCCGTTTATAATCGATAAACTGCTGCACGAACCAGGGCATGAGCGGCAGCTTCAGGTCTAGATGTTTGCGGTCGTTGGTCTTTTGAATGCTCATCAATATCACCTTCTTGTATGTATTCCATCGGGTTAACTTTACTCTATCTTAACATGTTTTTCCTGGCTTGGCCCGAAGTGCAGGGGGTTACAGGGGAGGGTACCTTGCTCCAAGGGAGACAAAGTTATATGATGGGTTATAAAAAAGCGACTTGCAGGGGTGAACCTCATGGAACTTGGAATTGAACTGGTTCCCAAGGAACGTAAACAACTGATCAGCAATCTGATGCAGCTCTACTTGTATGATTTTACACAGTATCTGGAGCTTGATGTGAATCGTGACGGCTTGTTTCCGACCTATCCGGGGCTTGAAGCCTATTGGAGCAGCGGGAACAACAAATTTGCCTACCAGATGACGGTGAACGGTGCTACAGCTGGCTTTGCGTTGGTGGACAGGCTGCTGCGCAGCACGGAAGGGCAGTTTTATATGACAGAATTTTTTGTGATGCAAAAATATCGCCGTACCGGGGTTGGTACCTGGGCTGCGCACAAGCTGTTTGACATGTTCCCAGGTGACTGGAAGGTGTCGCAGGTCCGTGCCAATATTCCGGCCCGTAATTTTTGGCACCGCGTGATCGGTAGCTATACCGATGGGGCTTTTCAGGAGCGCTTTAATCCGAGGCAAGGCAATCCCAGTCAATATTTCAGTACATTAAATATTAATACTATAAAGTAAATGGACAATTAAAAGCTTTACAGCACTAAGAAATCACTGTATCACACTCTACATCAACGTTAGTTTTTTGCCCCAATTTAATGATTTTCGTTATGGAGAAGTGAGGATTTTGAGCAAACAGGCGAAAAATAAACTTGTGTAAGCAAGCAGCAACACCGGTCTTTGAGACGCTCGCAAGCTACTATACTAGTATAAACTTGCTGTTCGTCACCAGTTGTATCCGTGCCCTCTTCAAACTTGTTCCATCTTTGGAACGACAGGGGAAGGACTTTCTGGCTCAGCACCGGTTTGCCCTTCTGTCCTCGCTGATGCATAAATAAGTGCATTTTTGTATGTATCTTAATTCTTTGGGGATATCGTCTTTTGAGGGATATGTAGGAAAATAAGGTACAATAATGCTCCTAATTCCCTTTTTCACGCTAAAATCATCAATATAAGGTACAAAAATGCCGCTATTTAAACACTGTGTAGACTTTGGAGAACTTTGGAAAAATAAATGTTACACGAAGGAAAACGACGGCATATCAACTATAGGAACTATAGCAACTATAGAAGAATGGCAAGTATAACAACTATAGCAGCACAGGCAATCGAGTGGAGGCATGGGCGTTCTGATTCCCTAAACTTGTGTGTCAGCCCCATATTGTGTGCGTCACTTCAGTTCTCGGTAAGTTCAGGATAAGTTCTAAATTTAGTTTCCAGGTTAATTACAAAAGAGATTGGATTTACGATATGAACTTTTTATTGTCCAGAAAATAAAGAGGGCATTGGACACAGTATGTTCTAGCTAACCACTATTGGAGTAAGCTGGTATATACTTGATCAGCCTGTTAAAAGCATTGTATACCTCTTTGGGTAAACGATGCTTTTTTGGTGGAAAGAGAAGGAGAGAGAAATATAGTTAACATAATAATAATTAAGTTAACTTGTGAACTTTTTATTAACAACTTTAACAATTAATTAAGGGCGTGAATAACGAATAAGCAACTAATTAATCAAGTGAACTAACTGAACTAACGAAAAACAACAAAACAATCAAACAACCCAATGAACCAACCACCGAATCCACTAATCAGTAAAAAAACAACACAAAATTCTGCGATTTCAATATATGAAAAATTCACATTAGTAAAATCAAAAAAAACCCTTCACTTAGCTACTCTGACATAAATACATACGCCTATCATTTTCTATCAACAAAACCATGGAAAAAGGTAACCAAGACCCATCTTCACTTAGAACTCAAGTTTTTCGTGGCGCGGAAGGTAGGCGGAGCAGTATAAAGTTTTACTCAAAGTTGATCTACAGCATGTTCAAGCACTCGGGAATCTAGAGATCATAAGCGTGGTTGAAGAGGGGGAACAACAGCTGCTTACCGTGAATATGTACGACTATGAGTCCGCTTGTAACACAGCACTGAAGCTAATGAGCTACGCTAAAATCGTTGAGCCTGCAGTTCTTAGGGAGTTTGTCAAAGAACGAATCCCCACTATGTTCAGACAGTATACATAATAGTTTACGGAAATAATATTATGTTAACTAACATGATTTGAACAATAAGAATTCCTATTGTTACCTTTCGAATACTTTCGAATGATTTCAAATGCTTACAAATACGTCCAAACATTTAGTCTTATAAAGATTAATTCCATCCATTACCCTCAGCATTAATCGTTCTTAGAATTACATTGCACTTCACGCTCCCCCTATACGCTAAAATAAAGACCCGGCTAAGAGATATCGTCTCTTTACCGGGTCTTGTCCGTTTTTTGAACATGCAATTAAGCTATATCCATGTGCTCCCTCGCCTGCACAGCATCTCGCTCTCTGGCCGCAAGCTTTTTCTTAGCGATGAGCAGGAAGGGGATGCCGAGAGCTATGATTAATCCCAGCGGGAGAAAGACGGCAGGGCCGTTCTGCATGCCGAACTCATCCAACAGAAGACCACCTATAACCGGGGCTATAACGTTTCCCAAGTTGTTAAACCCGATAACGCCAAAGTAGGTGCCTTTCAATTCAGGTTTAGAGATCCGGTCGATCAGCATATCCATCATCGAGGCGAGCAGTACTTCACCGATTGTAAATAGCACAACACTAAAGCTCATCAAGCCAATGCCTCCAGCTAAGCCGAAGAGCATCATACTGCACGCAAGAAGAGCATTCCCCAGGATCAATGGGACCAGGGGCGAGAATCTGCGGGCGATCCGCACAACAGGATATTGCATAACCAATACGGTTACTGCGTTCAGCGATAGCATATATGAGAACAGCTGCTTGCCATTAGAGAAGTGCGTGTTCATGGTTAGATACTGCGCTAGCGTGGAATCAAAAAGTCCATAAGCCATGATGCAAAAGATCGTACCAATGAGTACCGACACGAATACGCCATCCTTCCCTGTCGTGGTTAAGGCTTCCCGAAGACGTGGTGTCGTGACATCGTTGTGAACAGGCAGAGCTGAGCGGTGCAAAGTGAACTGGAGAAAGATGACCAGTCCATAGACAATGTAGACGATCCCGGCAACGATAAAAGGGAATTTGGATTGTACTGAGCCGAGCTGCAGCCCGATAATCGGTCCGAATACAACACCCAGATTGATCGCAGCGTATCTCAGATTAAAGACAAGCAGTTTGTGTTTAGCCGGAGTAACATCTGATAACAGTGCGCGCGAGCTGGGTTCAAAGACTGCGCGACAGATTCCGTTAAGCATATTAACGAGAAAGAAGACCCATAGTTCTTGTGCTGCCGCGAAGCCAAAAAAGACGCCCGCCCAGCTAAAGACGGAAATCAGCATGATGACCTTCCGGCCGATTTTATCAGAAATGTAGCCGCCGTAGAAACTGATCAGAATTCCTGCAAGTGAGCTGACGGCAACCGTAATGCCAGTCTGTGTAGGGGTGGCGCCGAGCACTTGGACTAGATAAATGGATAGAAAGGGAATACTCATGGAAGTGACTAGACGACCGAACATTGTGCCCACAATGATGGTCCAGGCTAAGGGATGAATTTGCTGCAAATGCTGTTTCATAGCTGTTTCTCCTAATTCGCTGTGAATTTTCTGTATCTTTCATAAATGTTTATTTATAATTGTACAGACTAAAGGGGGAAGTAAAAGTGTAAGATATTCTTTCATCTTTTCACCTTTTCCGGAAAATAGGGAGGCCGTTATGTACAATCAGGCTATATTGCATTATTTGAATATGGCAGAATCCTTGAATCCTGCTTTTCGGCTACATGAGCCGCTTCCTGTAAGTATCGAAGAACTTAGTGAGATCCTCTGCTGCACCTCCCGTAATGTGAAATTCATCCTCCGGAAGCTTGAAGAGAAGGGAATGATTCATTGGCAGGCGGGCAGAGGGAGGGGCAACATGTCCCAGCTTACCTTCCTGCAGAGTAAAGAGGAGATAATGGAGAACAGCTTTCAGGAATTACTTCGTAAGGGGAAAATAAAAGAAGCTACCGTGTTGCTGGGCAATGCCACCGGAAATGAACCGTTCAAGATTCGTCTGCTGAACGAACTTAACAAACATCTTGGTTTTCAGCATGAACCGGAGTCCACTTCGGGACAGGATGTGCTGCGGATGGTTCGAAATAGGGCCTTGGATAAGTTGGACCCTGCATTTGTCTATTCTGCGTTTGAATCCTATTTGCTAAGCCAAATTTGCAGCACGTTAGTGATCTATGAAACGGCTAACAATCGCTTTTTGCCGGGCTTGGCGCATATGTGGGAGAGCAACGAGGATCATACACACTGGGTCTTTTATCTTCGTAAAGGGGTCCGTTTTCATCATGGGCGGATCATGACCGCCAAAGATATTATCGCGTCGCTAGAACGTTTGCGAAATTTGCATAGTCCCTCGCTTTGGTTTTATAACGATATTATTAGTGCCTAGATGCAAGGAGAATATTGTGTTCATTTTCATTTGAGCCGGCCGAATTTGTTTATTTTGCATTTGTTCAGCAATATTCATATGTCCATTGTGCCTTATGACGTGGATTTCAGTACAGCATTTGTCGGCTCCGGACCGTACCGGGTCAAGGAACTGAATGAGAATGTTCTTGTGCTGGAGGCATTTGACCAATATTATGGTCTGCGTGCGCTGCTCGACCGGGTAGAAATCTGGTTTTTGCTCCATGACGTTGCGCCTGAACGGCAATATGAGCTGCCGGATCAGCTGCTGAAGGAGCGGGAAAACCGTCATGACTGCAATAACCGAATTGATTATCCTGCGCTAGGCTGCCGATATATTCTGTTCAACTTTCGTAAGAAAGGCATACATCATCAGCTTAAGTTTCGGCAAGCCTTGCGGCTGATTTATGACCGGACAGCTGTAATCAAGGAGCTTGGAGGCAGTCGATTGACCCCGGCAGACAGCTTATTGCCCTGGAATAGCAGAGAGAGGAATTGGGAGAATACAACCGATTCAGCAGAGCAGATCAAAGAGCTGCTGCGGGCTTGCGGGTATGATGGAGAGCCAATTACTGTTGCTTTTATATCTAAAAAAGAAGAAAGCGAAGAAGCGCAGTGGCTGCAGCATCGTTGTGCCGCGGTGGGAATAACGCTTAAGTTTCACCCGCTTGAGAAACATAATGCCGAAGAGGTTACAAATCATGCGGAATTGATATTGGGTGAAGAGATCCTGGAAGAGGATTGGCAGTGGGGAATGATTACCTACTTTAAGAACGAGTCCAATTTCTTGCGCATACTTCTGCTCAAGAGCCAGCTTGATGTTATCGACCGGAGCTTGGAGGATTTTGCGCAGCAGAATGAAGTTGATAGGGCCAGGCTGCTGAATCAAGCAGAGAGTATACTTCGTGATAATTTCTGGGTGCTCTACGGATGCCATCTCAACAAGAGAGCCCTGTTCGATCAAAGTTTATATGGATTACACACCAGTACCTTTGGTTTTCTGGATCTCTCGAAGCTTTGGATTAAAACGCCGCCTCAGGGTGCCACTCCAATTCCGGATAATGATCGCATGATTGATTCATAAAGCTCTTCTGACTGTTTGAGAGGGTATGCAGGTATAGCCAACTCTGTTATACTCACGAAGGAGGCTGTATCGACCAGGTCGAATGGTGCTCCTTAGTAATTGCAGTATTTGAATAGCTCTTCACGCGAAGCCATGGAGGTGAACTCGTTGGATTTTGCTCTGATCCGCAAGGACCGAGACAAAAGAACGGTCAAAACTTGACTCTTTTTTTTGCCGATCGGACCTGTTTAGCAGATTTGCTAAGAGGTCTTTTTATTTATCCCAATAAGGTTATAGAGAGGATTGAATTTTGATGACAAACATGCGTTTTCTGGTTGTAGGTGCAGGTGCAATTGGCGGTTACTTCGGTGGTCGTCTTGTTCAAAAAGGAGAAGATGTTACGTTTCTCGTTCGCCCGTCCAAGCAGTGTCAATTAGCAGATCACGGGCTGCAGGTTAAAAGTGTTCATGGGGATTTTCATACCCCGATCCGTACGATTACATATGGAGATCAGGCGGAGCCATTTGATTGCATCCTCCTGTCAGTTAAAGCCTACCATCTGCCGGACCTACTGAGTGATCTTGCCCCTTACGTGGGAGAACATACATTAATTCTTCCGCTCCTTAACGGTTACGACCATTTCAGTGCGTTAAGCAACCATTTTGGCCGTGAGAAAGTGCTTGGCGGTCTTTGTTATATTGAATCGACGCTAGATGAGGAAGGGACAATCATTCAGAGCAGTCCGTTTCACCGTATTGTATTTGGAGAATGGACAGGCGGGGTATCAGAGCGGTCTCAGCAGCTGTTTAGTCACCTGGATGGTGCGGGATTCACAGTCGTTCTATCCGAGGATATTCAGCGTGTAGTCTGGCAGAAATATGTATTCATCGCAAGCTTTAGCGGCATAACTACATTCATGGAGTCTCCAGTGGGGCCGATTCTTCAAACACCTGAAGCCATGTCGGTATACTCGCTGCTGCTCAAGGAAATTGTCACCATTGCCCGTAGTGCCGGAATGTCGGTAGATCCAGATCTGGAGTCCACCACCTTGCAAACTATGATTTCCATGCAGCCATCAATGATGTCATCGATGCAGCGGGATATGCAGAAGAGGCTTCCGATCGAAGCCGATCATCTGCATGGTTTCCTTCTGGCATTGGCGGCTCCAGATCAAGGCGATTACCCTATTCTGCAAACGGTATATGCCCGGTTAAAGGTATACGAGAGAAATGTTTTTCCTCCAGCAGAGAAGGAATAAGGATGGTAACCAAACCGAGTTGGGGGTTGTAGCAATTCTCTTCTAACTCCTCTAAAATAAGAATAGTACATTTTAAAATAGTTACTGGAGTTGACTACGCATGGGACAAGTATCACAAAAAATTGCCACATTTCTAATGTTCGAAGGACAGGCCGAAGAGGCGATGAATTTCTATATCTCCTTGTTTGAAAACTCTGAAATCATCAGCATCAAGCGTTATGGGCCCAATGAGTCCGGTGCTGAAGGAAGCGTAGTACAGGCCTCCTTCTCGTTGAACGGTCAAGTCTATATGTGTATCGACAGCCATGTCAAGCATGCTTTTACCTTCACACCTGCGATCTCCCTGTTCGTCACCTGTGATTCCGAAGAAGAGATTGACCGGATCTTTGCCGAGCTGTCGGAAGGTGGGCAAATCCTAATGCCACTAGGCGCGTACCCATTCAGTCAAAAATTCGGCTGGACCGCCGACCGGTTCGGGGTATCTTGGCAGTTAAGTCTTCCACATCCACAGTAAGCGCAAAAGAGCTGTTGTACTCTTTTCTGCCTCATAGAAATAATGAACACCTCCAATGCATAGCATTTGGGGGTATTTTTATACGTCCAGCTTCGACTACAAGGTCATGGTAATTTCGTGTAGAATGAAAGTCTCTGCACTGTAATGTGGACAAAAGGGCGCGTTATGGATTGTTAAAGGCTATAAGGGGGTTAGAACATCTTGAGTTGGACAGAAACGCATCAACCCAATGTAAGACCATGGATCGCTCAATGGGAGTCGACTACATTGTTGTCAGAGAAATGGATGACTGCTGGTGAAATTAATTATTGTACATCCCATACATTAATCGTGATCACAGATGGCCAAGCGGTTTGGAATATTAACGGGCAGCATGTTCATGTAGCCTTTGGTCATTTCATCGCCATTGAAGAGAACTCTTTCGTTGAGGTATTAGAGGGCGGAAACCTGGATTTAGCAGGCTGGCATATCCAATTTCATACTTGGTCCATTCTGAAAGCAGAAGGAACAGTAGTGAAAGCAGATTGGCATGTACCGTTAGGAAATACATACCAGATTGTGCAGCTGACCGGTGGTTTTTTAACGAGCATAAGTGATTCTTTAAATACACAGCAGTCTATGGGAGCATCTGAGCAGCTTGTAGAGCATCAGGCTTTTTTATATGGATTATTGAAAAGCTTATATCTTAAACCAACGAGTGATCAGCACACAACAGAAGAAGGAATTCTGCGTTCGATTGCTTATATGCAGGAGCATTATCATGAGACGATTACCCGCGAAGAACTAGCACAGATCGCAGGTGTCAGTCAGTGGCATTATTCTCGCAAATTTGGTGAATTGTGTGGCAAGCCTCCTTTAGACTACCTGGCAAATTACAGAATCCATCGTGCCCAGGAAGAGTTGCTATTAACGTCAGTCAGTTCACAAGATATTGCCAAAAAGATAGGATTTGAAGATGTACATTATTTCAGCCGTCGCTTCAAACAATTTGCAGGCATGTCACCAAGGAATTATGTTCAGCATTTGGGCGAGCGGAAGGTATTATCAATCTCAGCACTCTGTGCCGAGGTTCTAATCTCATTAGGGATCATTCCCCAGGCTGTAATGGTAACACCTTTACTAATACCTCAGCATCAACAAGAGCTATTTGAAAAGCATGGGGTAAAACTGCTGGAAGTTCCCCAATATGAGACTAATATAGAATTCATTCAGCAAGAGCAGCCTGAGATCATTATGGGGCATTTCATAACAGAAGATATTAAGAAGAAGTTGCGCGGGGTCGCTCCAATCCTAACCGGTCTGACCAATGATGTAGAAATCCTGCTCCAACAGTTTGGTGCTTGGTTTCATAAACAAGAAGAAGCTAACGCTCTTCAGGTACAAATGGACAACAAAGTAAATGCTGCAAGGCAACAATTAAGCTCAATCATTGAATCTGGGGCCACAGTAATGGTCTTGCGAGTAGAACCGTTCGGCTATCGATATTTGGGCGGCAACTCCAGTGGCGTGTCACAGCTGCTGTATCAGAGATTAGGGCTGGCGCTTCCCGAGTCTCTAATGGCAGGAGAGGGTTGGTTTAACCCTTGTACAATCGATCAATTATCTGCAGCCGATCCGGCTTATTTATTTGTGGAGAAACGTATGATGGAGTATTTTAATGCAGACGAAAATATGGAGAAACTAAGAGAAGGCCAGCAGTGGAGGGATTTAAGGGCGGTAAAGGACGGTCATGTTTTCTACATTGATACAAGTCTGTGGGTGGATGGCTGTGGAGTCATTGGCCAGAACATAATTATTGATCAAGTGGTTAGCAGTTTGAAAAATCATTAGCAGGGTGTAGCACAATAATCCATTTGAAATCGCACCATTCGCTATGGAAGGAAGGCTCTTTATTTGATAATCTTTGATAATGATAATGATAATTATTATCAATAAATAAAGGGGCGAGTACATAATGGCAGGAAGATTGTCCAAGTTGCTTGGAACAGCGCTAATGGTTGTTGTTTTAGCTGCATGTTCCAACGAATCCAGTAAGAAAGAAGAGGTGTCTGCGGAAACGCCGGCAAATCATAGCGAAACAAGGGTTGTAACTGATATTTTTGGTGAGGTGACGATTCCGGCCCATCCCAAGAACCTGCTTGTCACAAGCTCAAGCTATGCAGAGGATCTAATTGAGATGGGTATAACTCCACAGTTAGCCGTAGTTGTTCCTGAGATTGAGCCTGATTACCGAACCCCCTATTTAGAAAAACACGGGGTAAAAACGATCTCGCAAGCGCAATATGAATATAACTTTGAGCAGTTGCTGAGCTTATCACCGGATATGATTCTTACGTCAGGGGAAGGTATAGAAACCAAAGTGTATGATGAGTTGTCAAAAATTGCACCCACCGTTGCTATAAAGGCAGGTGTCGGGGTACATGAGGCCATGAAAGAGCTGGGAGTGCTTTTCGATAAAGAAGCCGAAGTAGACAAAGTATTAACCGCTTTAGACCAGAAAGCGAGTGAGGCTAAAGATAAAATTCATCAAGCGATTGGCGATAAAACGGTACTTGTACTTCGAGTTGAGCCTACCCGGTACCGCTATTTAGGGCCAAAGGCGGATGATGATGTCAGTAGATTTTTTTATCAGACGCTTGGGCTGAAAAGTCCCGAAGTCACTAAGGATTCAGACGTATGGTTCACACAGTTTTCATTAGAAATTTTACCGGAAATCAAACCGGATTATATTTTCCTAGAAACAAGAAGTATGGTGGACTACGATAGCACACAATCCTTAGGGGAATTAGAAGACAATCCTCTGTGGAAAGGCCTGAGTGCAGTTAAAAATAATCAAGTATTCCCATTGCGCACCAATGATTATATTCAAGCTAAGGGTCCGATCGGAACAGGTATGTTAATTGACTATATTGTAGAAAAGCTGGTGCCTTAATGAGTACACACGAAATGGATGTATATGATGTTACGATTATCGGCGGTGGTCCGGCAGGAATGTATGCGGCTTTCTACAGCGGGATGAGAGCCATGCGTACCAAAATTATCGAAGCCAAAACGGAATTGGGCGGCTTCATGCGGACCTATCCCGAAAAGCTCGTGTGGGATGTTGGCGGAGTCGATCCGATACCTTGTGAACAATTAATTGATTCTTTAGAAAGACAAGCCAGAACCTTTGACCCAACGATTATTTTTGGCCAAGAAATCGCACATCTGGAACGACTTGCTGATAATACCCTTGTAATCACAGCGAAATCGGGGGAACGTCATTACTCACGTACACTAATATTATGTGCTGGTCGGGGCATGACCCAAGTTCAAAAGCTGGATGTTGAAGGTGCAAACCGTTATGAATTAACGAATCTTCACTATACGATTACGGATTTGTCGAGATTTAAAGATAAGCGTGTTCTTATTTCTGGCGGAGGGGATTCTGCCGTTGACTGGGCCAACGAGATTGTAAAATGGACTAAGCATGTCACCGTTGCCCACAGACGGGATCAATTCACGGCACACGAACTCCCTGTTGCAGAAATGAAGGCCAGTGCGACGGTGATGACACCTTATAGTATTTCTCGCTTACATGGAGTAGGGGATAAAATAGAAAAGGTTGCCCTCCAACATGCAGAGACTGGTGCAATTGAACACCTTGATGTCGATGAAGTGGTAGTGAGTCATGGGTTTGATCGTGATTTTGGCGAATTATTGAATTGGGGCTTAGCCAAGGAAGATTACGGGATGACTGTTGATCCACGGATGCGAACCAGTATCCCGGGGATATTCGGGGCCGGTGATTGTATCACTTACGGCAGCAAGGTCCGCTTGATCGCAGGTGCCTTTAATGATGCGGTCTTAGCGGTGAACAGCGCAAAACTATACATGGAACCGACAGCCTCAGATATGGCCGGTGTTTCGTCTCATAACGCCCGTTTCTTTGAGAAGAATAAGACTATTCTCCAAAACTATTAAAAAGATAACACAGCAATTGTAAGAGATACGTCTCATGCAATTGCTGTGTTTTGTTAATTTGATATCCTTTCTTGACTGATCGATCCGAAATGAGTATGATAATGATGTGATCAAAGGAGGAGGGCTTCATTATTATTTTATTTATTTTAGACTGAATAGTCTGATAAGCGATTTTGCGTTTATATTTTTTGAACATATCGGACTAAATGGTCTGAAAAAGGAGATGCATTCTAGATGAAAAATCAGCGAAAAATCCTCATAACAGGCGGAAGAGGGAAGACAGGGACAAAAATTGCAGAGCGGCTGGAACAACAGGGATATTCTTATACGACTACTCTTAGAAACGCTCAGTTGATTACAAACCCGGAAAATGAAGTCCATTTCGACTGGTACGACAGTTCCACATTTCTCCCGGCATTGAAAGATATTGAACGCGTTTATTTGGTTGCACCAATAGGCGACCCTGAACCTGTTAAAGTCATGAAACCATTTATTGAGTTGGCACTGGAAAAGGGCGTTCGTCGATTTGTGCTACTTAGCAGTGCATCCATTTCAGAGAACGGACCCGTCTTTGGTCCGGTTCATCAATTGTTGAAGGAGCTGGCTCCGGAGTGGACAGTTCTCAGACCATCCTATTTCATGCAGAATTTCACCGAAAGTCAGCACGCAGCGACCATTTCGAATCAGAATCTGATTATAAGCGCTGCAGGACAAGGGAAGATTGGTTTTGTTACCGCGGAAGATATCGCCGAAGTTGCGGTAAGAGCACTTATTGATGGTCATGCCCATAATACGGAGCATATGATTACCGGACCGGATTCTCTCTCATATGATGAGGTCAGTCAAATCATAAGCTATGTAACGGGAAGAATTATAAAGCATACATCTATCGAAGATCATGAACTCACCCGTAGCTGGTTAGCGTTAGGACTAGGCAAGGAGTATGCAGCGTTCATGACCGCACTTGATCGCAGAATTCGTGAGGAGGGGACAGAGGATTTAACCACCGATTCGGTATTAAAGGTCACCGGCAAAGCGCCTGTATCTTTTATGGATTTTGCCAAAAAACATGCTAGCGTTTGGACGAGGGAATGAATTTGAATAAATAATAAAAGTCGCTAATTTAGCGGCTTTTTTCTTTGTTTTCATATCTGAGGTGATGTTTTCACCTGAGTCTTTAAGGTACCACGTTTCCGCGTTCTCCCTTAGTTTTCGTGATGTCAATCTTCAAACTTACAATTTTAATTCTCTTTACAGGGGCGTTTCTGTCTGCTAGAATTACCAAATCCGATTGTGAACCTATAAAACTAATTAGGTTTACAATTAAATAAACAACGGATGGTGATAATCTTTGATAACGGATTACAAACGTCTTGCTGCTATGAACAAGGATCACTTATGGCATCCTTTTACGCAAATGAAAGATTACGATAACTCTGATCCACTCATTATTGAACGCGGCGAAGGCATCATGCTCTATGACGTCCAAGGACGTGCTTATTATGACGGTTTCTCATCCGTTTGGCTCAACGTACATGGACACAACGTGGCGGAGCTAAATCAGGCAATCACGGAACAATTGGGGCGAGTCGCTCATTCTACCCTTCTCGGCATGGCCAATGTACCAGCAATCGAGCTTGCAGAAAAGTTGGTGGAGATCACTCCGGAAGGATTAAACAAAGTGTTTTACTCAGATTCAGGCGCAACCGGTGTCGAGATCGCGATCAAAATGGCTTTTCAATACTGGCATAACAAGGGAGTACGGGGTAAAACGAAGTTTATCACGATGAATCAGGCGTACCACGGAGATACAGTTGGAGCAGTGAGTGTCGGGGCGATCCCTCTGTACCATGATGTGTTTCGCCCGATGCTGTTTCCTTCCCACGTCATTCCATATCCCTACGCTTATCGTCATGAGGGCGGTGAGACGAAGGCAATGGAAGATACACTGACCGCACTGCGTCATTTGCTCGAGACTCGGGCGGATGAGATTGCGGCGCTCATCGTGGAGCCGATCGTGCAAGGAGCTAGTGGCATCATAGTCATGCCACCAGGCTGTTTAAGCCAAATGGCTAATCTGTGCCGGAAGTATGGCGTGCTGCTCATCGCTGACGAAGTGGCGACTGGTTTCGGCCGGACAGGGGCTATGTTCGCTTGTGATCTCGAAGATGTTTCACCTGATTTGCTGGTGATCGGGAAAGGGTTGACTGGTGGTTATTTGCCTGTGGCAGCGACGCTTGCGACTGACGAAGTATACGAAGCATTTTATGCTGATTACCAAGAGCAGAAAACATTTTTCCACGGTCATTCCTTCACGGGCAATCCCCTCGGATGTGCTGTCGCTTTGGCCAGTTTGAAGCTGTTTGAAGAGCGCAATATGATCGAGGAAGTGAGAACAAAGGCATCATTTGTTGAACAAAAGCTGGCAGTACTCAAGGATTATCCGCACGTCGGCGAAATCCGGCAAAAGGGACTAATGATCGGAATCGAGCTCGTACGCGATAAAAGATCACGTGAGCCGTACGATTGGGCAGAGCGAGTTGGCGTTCGGACAAGCTTGCGGGCCAGAGAACTCGGAATGCTAACAAGACCGCTCGGCAATGTGATCGTCTTCATCCCTCCGCTTGTCAGTAGTGAGGCTGAACTTGGTGCCATGATAGATATTTTGGCAGAATCCATATCTCAAGTCACTGAAGGTGGTCTGGTTACATGAACAAAGCGAACAATGAAACGCTACGTGGATTATTTGTGACAGGTACAGACACCGGCATCGGGAAGACGGTTATAACAGCTGCCATTACAGCTACGCTCCGAGCCGAAGGGTTGAATGCCGGTGTTTGGAAGCCGATTCAGTCGGGTGCACCTCTTGGAAGCGGACTTACCGATGCTGAACGGCTGCTGAAAAGCACGGGAATTAATGAACGGCCCGAAGCAGTCGCACCCTTTACCTTTGAAGCTCCACTTACACCCATGCTCGCCGCCAGACAAGCTGGGGTAAATCTTACTCTACAAGAGATTATCGCTGCAGGTCTACCGCTGACTAAACGTTTCGAGGCATTACTCATCGAAGGCGCAGGAGGCGTCGCTGTCCCGCTAACCGATGACGCTCTCATAGTGGACTTAATCTCGGAGCTTCGGGTACCTGCATTAATTGTAGCCCGTTCTGGTCTAGGAACAATTAATCATACACTTCTGACTGCTTCATTTCTTCGGGATCGTGGGGTTCCAATTGTGGGTGTCATATTGAATGTCGGGGAGTCAACGGAACCCTATGATGATCCAAGTGTGGCTACGAATGCACAACTCATCGAACAATACAGCGGTCTAAAGGTTCTCGGTCGCTTTCCCCGTTTAACCGATGAAGCAACATCAGAGACGTTGATACATAACGTACGCAGAACCATACAACTCGCGCCTATCAAAGAGGCATTTGCAGTTCAGACCATAGGAGGATGATTGATATGAATACAATTGCAGCGGAGATGGATTGGCTAGCGCTTGCCCAAAAAGCATTGAACGGAGAATGTTTAACGTTAGAGGAAGGGCTTGCTGTGCTGGACGCCGACAATGATGAGGTGCTATTGCTCATGCAGGCTGCGTTTAAGGTGAGAAAACATTTTTACGGTAAAAAAGTGAAGCTGAACATGATCATCAACGCCAAAAGCGGCCTTTGCCCTGAGGACTGTGGCTACTGCTCGCAATCGATTGTTTCGACAGCCCCGGTTAAAAAATACACCTTGCTTGATAAAGACACGTTGGTTTCAGGCGCACGTGAAGCGCTGGCACGCAAAGCCGGAACCTATTGTATTGTAGCGTCCGGGAAAGGCCCGACAGACAAGGAGTTGGATCAAGTGGTGGATGCGGTTAGAGAAATCCGTAACACAATGCCACTGAAAATTTGCGCATGTCTGGGGATTCTCAAGGACGATCAAGCCGAACGTCTTGCTGAAGCTGGCGTACATCGCTACAACCACAATTTAAACACGAGTAAGGCGAACTACCCCTCCATCACGACGACCCATACCTATGATCAACGTGTTGAAACCGTGGAGAAGGTAAAGACTCACGGTATGTCTCCCTGCTCTGGTGTAATTATCGGCATGGGAGAGACCAATCAAGAAATTGTTGAAATGGCATATGCGCTCCGCGAATTGGATGCGGATTCGATTCCTATCAATTTCCTGAACTCGATACCAGGAACACCTCTGGAACATGCGGGCCGCACACCGTCAATGAAAGCGTTGAAGGTACTGGCGCTATTTCGTTTCATTTGTCCTTCTAAAGAAATCCGCGTGGCAGGCGGCCGAGAAGTCAACCTCCGTACGCTGCAGCCTTTATCTCTGTTCGCCGCAAACTCACTCTTTGTAGGTGATTATTTAACGACAGCAGGCCAAGAAGTTACGGCTGATCATCAAATCATTGAGGATTTGGGCTTTGAGATTGAATTAAATGCCCTTTAAGGCGGTGTCAACCATGATCTGGATGGAAAATGAGCTTAAATTAATGGCTGATGCTTCGTTGGAGCGCTCCTTGCACATAAGTAGCCCAGTATCCGGATCTCCTGGTTATACGTTGCGCGGAGAGCAAGTGCTACTCAACCTGTCCTCCAATGACTATCTTGGACTCTCCCAGCATCCTGCCATACTTGAAGTGATGCGGGAGGCACTGCTCACGGAAGGAGCTGGCTCAGGTGCTTCACGCCATGTGACAGGTAACCGGGCGTCTTATAGTCGTTTGGAAGAAGCGCTGGCCGATTGGCAAAACTGCGAAGCAGCACTGGTTCTTGCTAATGGCTATATGGCGAATTCAGGTGTTATTAGTGCACTTGTAGGCCGGGGAGATGTTGTTTTTAGCGATCAGTTGAACCATGCAAGCATTGTGGACGGTATTGTATTGAGCCGAGCGGAGCATGCCCGGTACCGTCATAATGATATGGAGCATTTGCGCACGCTATTGGACAAGTATCGTGATAAACGGCGGAAGCTGATCGTTACAGATGCTGTTTTCTCCATGGATGGCGATCAGGCGCCATTGCGTGAACTTGCTGCGCTCAAACGCGAGTACGGAGCAATGCTAATGATGGATGAGGCACATAGCGGGGGGATCTACGGAGGGCGCGGCGAGGGGTTAAGCCATGAACTTGGGTTGCAGGATGATGTGGATATACACATGGGAACATTCAGCAAATCCTTCGGTGTCTATGGTGCTTATATTTGTGGCAGCCGCATGTTAATTCGCTGGCTTGTGAACAAGGCTAGACCACTTATCTATTCAACTGCGTTGCCTCCTTCTATCGTAGCTGGTATTACAAAAGCATTAGTTTTGGTACAAGAGGAACACTGGCGTCGAGAAAGGCTTTGTGCGGCAAGCAGGTTATTTCGGTCCTTGCTTTGTGACGCCGGGTTTAACATCGGTGCCGGCGACTCTCCAATTGTACCTTTAATCGTCGGCGATAACGATCTGGCTTTACGCTTCAGCAGAGCTCTAGAAGAAGAGGGGATTCTAGCGGTTGCCATTCGTCCACCTACTGTGCCTGATGGCACAGCGCGCATTCGTTTTTCCTTGTCAGCCGTTCACAGTGATAAGGAGCTGACCCATGCAGCCGTACGCATCCACAACATCGGACTTCGACTAGGGGTGTTGAGGTCATGATTGGTTTGGATGATATTTCAATGGAGGCTCAGCCAAAGACAAGTGGCAGTGGCACTATATTATGGTTGTGCGGATGGGGGATGCCGGATACGGTTTTCGACCGGACTCGTGAGTTACTTCCGGATTTCCATCATGTCTCTGTAGATTACAGTGATGCTGATTCTCCAGAGGAAATGCTACTTCTGACTGAAATAGCAGTGAAAAATATTCTGTATTCAAATGGAGATGCTTCTAGGACAAGGGTTGTCCACGGTCCGCTGTTGATCGGAGGATGGTCTCTCGGAGGTTTACTGGCACTACGACTAGCGATCAAAGGGTTCGCTGATGGTCTTGTGTTGTTCGGGGCAACTGCTCGATTTACTAGATCGAAAGAGGAGTCTGATCTCGGTTGGGCGGATATATATGTTAGGAAGATGATTGCAGGGCTTGCACAGAACCGACAAGATGTTGAAGCAAAGTTCCGACAGCTCATATTTACTGAAGCAGAATGGGAGGCCGCTCTTGGCATAAGCCTTCCACCAATTGGTAGCTGGACAACCTCAGCGCTAATCGCAGGTCTTCAAATCTTGCGAAGCGAGGAATGTCTGCCTCAATTAAAAAGCATCACTTGTCCGGTATTTCTTGTGCACGGGACGGAGGATCGTATTTGTCCTTACGGCGCTGCATCGGAGCTGATGGCCCAGTTACCAAAAGCAAACTTACTCACGATACCTGCCAGCGGGCATGCCCCGTTCCTGGGGAGGGAAGGCCAAATAGCTAATGAACTGAGGAGATGGTGGCATGAGCAGCAGGATAAGTGATATTCGACGTCAATTTAACCGTAATGCAAATTCGTATGACACTCACGCTCATGTTCAGCGTTTGATGTCAGATCGACTTGCAAAATCTTTTTTAGGGATGAAGACCAAAAGTAACATCTCCGGGCCCAACATTCTTGAGATCGGCTGCGGCACGGGGACGCTGACCGAGATTCTAGTTTCTGAATGGCCCAGTGCGAATATTACTGCCCTTGATATTGCGCCTGCGATGATCAAATTAGCTGAACAACGTGTCCTATCAGATGAAGCGAACTTTAATGGCATCAGGAAAAAGCCCTCAGACCGTTTACGCTTTCTTCAAGCTGATGTTGAAATGTGGGCGTTAGATGCTAAGGCAGCCTCGTTTGATCTCATCGTCTCCAACGCCTGCTTTCAATGGCTGAGCAATCCTAGGCAAACACTTGGTCACCTTCAGCGGATGCTTCGTCCTGGAGGTTCGCTGATATTCACGACATTCGGGCCAGACACATTCTGCGAGATGCATGAAGCTTTTAATGAAGCTTATCGAGCCAATGGATTGGAACCGCAGCGACACGGGCTGAGGTTTCTATCAACCGGTGAATGGAACAGCATACTTAAGGAATCAGGATTTTCAAGTATCCAATTGGAACGCTCGATTCAAACGGAAAAGTATGCTTCAGCAAGAGACTTTCTTCACTCGGTAAAATCGATGGGAGCCAGCACTTCTGAGGCTGTTAATGTGCGTGGTCTTAGTTCGAGACGGCTGTTCGCCAACATGTATAAGGAATACGAGGAGAAGTTCAGCATAGAGGGAGGTGTTACTGCCAGTTATGATCTTCTATTGATCCAAGCATCGGCGGAGGGGTAGATAAGCTCTATAACTAATAATAGTAGCCCAATAACGGCAGCGGGGTCTGGAACATTGTATTTCATGTTCCAGACCCCGCTGCTTTTTTTAAGAGCTTTTGATCCCTTTTTAAGAGCATTCGTAAAATTTCTCATACTGAAATCGGCAATCGTTAGAGGTTCTTGTCCTCCGACAGGATGTAGTTATTTGAGGCTAAATAAGGGCAAAAAGGCTCTAAAATAACTGCGTATAACACAAATTATACGCAGTTTTGATTTAGATCGATTAAATATCAATAAGAAGGGCAAGTGTAGGTGCAAAAATGAAGGGAATTACGGCTAAAATGAGCGACTAATAGACCAAAACCACGGCTCCGAGAGAAAGGCCAGCAGAAGTACCCATCAGCAATAATCTTTCTCCTCTTTGAACTCGTTTTTGTTTGATGCACTCATGCAGGGCCATAGGGATTGAGGCTGCAATTACATTGCCGTGTGTGGAAATGATATTCATAAATTTCTCTTCTTTATAATTTAGCTTCTGTCTCATGATCCGCATGGCCAAGCCACTAGCTTGATGTGGTATAACCATATGTATGTCTTGCTTGCTGATAGACGTCTGATCGAAAAGTCGCTTCATGAAGTTATGAATGACTTTGGAGGAAAGTTTAAAGACGGCTCGACCATTCATATTAAATAAATAATCATCCAAATTATCTCCATTATATTCTGTTGATGGAATACGGGTTCCGCCTCCGCGAATCTCGGTATAAGAGGCGCCCTCTACATAGGTTTCAGTTAATGAGGTTAAGAGTTCAGAAGATTCATGCTCTTCGCTTCGACTTATGATAGCTGCTGCTGCTCCATCGCCAAAGAGAATGCAGCTTTCTTTTTGTTTCCAGTTTAATCCTGGCGATGCAATTTCACTGGATACAATCAGCACATTTTTATACTTCCTCTCATGTACGAGAAATGAAACTACGTCCAGCGCAGTTACGAAGCTTAAGCATGTTGAATTAATGTCAAAGCAGGGGATATTGGAATTGCCCATGTCGAGTTTAATTTTGATGAGTGCAGCTGTGCAAGGGATAGGTTGTTCATAAGTGCCGCTTGCAGATACAATGCAGTCTATATCCTCCAGTTCCAAACCGGCATCCTTAATCGCTTCTCTGGCGGCATTTGCACCCATTTCCGATGTGGATTCAGTATCCACGTAATGACGATAAGCTACGCCTGACTTTTGTTCTGTCCAGCCTTCAGGTAAACCTAACTTGCGATCAATCTCTTCTGAAAGTACTTTTCTTTTAGGTAAATATTTTCCGGTACCCATGATTTTGATCTTTCTACTATTCATTTTTTACCTCCCGATAATAATTAATAGAATAATATGTAATTTCATGGTGTAAATTGGATTAAATTTAACACAGAATAAAATAATTGTAATATATATTAAATAAAAACAATAAATACCTTTTTGATATTGACAATAGCACAAAATGGAAATAAAATAACAATAAATCATCCCGACCGATCGGGCGGTCGGTCGATTACAAGTTTAACCTAAGGAGTGAGAACCCATAGATAACTCTTTTGCTAAAATACTAGAAGTATCCAATATGCTTTTTAAAAGTAAGGGTTATAAAGGAACTTCGGTAAGAGAGATTGCTGAACATTCCGGATTGGCGAAAGCGACAATCTATCACTACTTTCCAGACAAAGAAGCTATTGTGCAACAGCTGTTGGTAGAAACTATCTTTAAATTTCACGAAGTTGCACAATCTATAAGCGAAATAGCCGATCCTAGAGCGAGACTAACTGTCGGCGCTGAAATAACCATTTCTTTTTTGTATGAGTCATCTTCAGTAATACAGTTGGTGCGGCAGGAATTACCGGCACTTTGGAATAAGAATAAGCCGGAATTACTACCAATCTATGAACGCTACCTATCACTCTTATCTCAAGCAATTGATCAGGGAATAGAAGAAGGTATATTTAGAGCAATAAACTCACAAGAGGCTGCAATAGTTCTGCTAAACCTTATACAAGGAACATATGCCTCGATTCGATTAGTCGGACTTGGTGAGAAACAAACGTATAGTACGGCGGGAATCCTGGATATTTTTTTCAATGGAATTGTAAAGTGATCTAACGTGGAAAGCGGGGAGCATTTTGAAATACATTAAATTTTTAGATGTGATCGATGATGAAGCGTTAAGTCTGGTTGGTGGGAAAGCTGCCAATCTTGGACGTTTGATTAAAGGTGATTTTCAGGTCCCTCCTGGCTTTTGTATTACAACTGATGCCTATTGGCATTTTTTGAAGAGCAATGAGTTGGCTCAGAAAATCAACGACGCACTAACAGTAAATGAAACTGTGCTTTTTAACACGCAGTCTTCTGAAGCGAAGATTAGAGCCTTTTTTGATGCTGGAGAGATTCCTCTTGAGATCATTAAAGAAGTTGAGCAGGCTTACGAGCTGCTAAATCAGCAGACGGATGCTGGAGATTGTTGTCCGGTTGCGGTGCGATCTTCTGCAACATCTGAAGACCTTCCGAATATGTCTTTTGCCGGGCAACAAGATACCTTTTTACATGTGACGGGGATCGATTCCTTGCTTTCTAATGTTGTTCAATGTTGGAGCAGTCTATGGACAGCAAGAGCGATAGATTATCGCAATAGAAATGCTGTTGTTCATGAAGACCAGGCTTTGGCGGTAGTTGTACAACAGATGATTCCAAGCAGGGTTTCAGGAGTGTTCTTTACAGCAAATCCATTGACGGGAAAAAGAACGGAAATTGTGATCGATGCCACATGGGGCTTAGGAGAGTCCTTAGTTTCAGGACAGGTAGACCCGGATCATTTTGTAGTAGACGTATCCTCTAGAGAAATTGTATCAATGTATTTGGGTGAGAAAGGATTAATTATTCGTGGCAAACCAGAAGGAGGCATTGAAGAGGTTGAAGAAGTAGAGGGTTCATCTGTACCAACACTTAACGACTCTGAAATCATGGAATTAGTCATGGTAGGAGAGCGGATTCAAGATTACTTCAAACATCCTCAGGATGTAGAGTGGGCTCTAAATGATCAGGGTGTCTTTTATATCGTTCAGTCTCGTTCAATAACTTCTTTGTTTCCAATCCCGCAAACCTACCACAAGGAACACTCGAAAGAGGAGGAGAAGTCACTCCAGATTTGGTTCTCCTTTGCTTCCTGGCAAGGGGTTATGACTCCCTTTACTCCAATGGGGCAAAGTATTTTATCAGATATCATCGGAAATATATCCGGATATTTAGGATTTAGAGAGCTAACTTTGAAACAGCGAGCCTTTTATACAGCAGCAGAACGTTTTTATGTAAATATTACCCCACTCGTGCGTGACACCTTGGGACGCAGAATTATATTGACGATCATGTCTTCCTTAGACCCGACAATTCATTCAATACTAAATAGGATTACTCGAGAAGGAGACCCGTGGCTGAACTCTTCCTTACAAGCCATAAAGCTTCTGTTAAGGCCGCGTTTTCTGTGGAAACTAGGGCAAATGTGGATAGAAACAGCTAGAAATTTAATTTTTGTCAAAACCGCGCCTGATAAATTACAGAGACATATTGAGTCAGCATTAACCAATATTGCCAAACGAGATCAAGATACGCCAATCGATCTATTACGGCAAGTCAAAGAGTATTCAGCAGCTCTGCCTGAACTCTTATTTCGCCATTTGCTACCTGGGACTCTGTCTGGACATCTTCCAATGCAATTGCTCCTTGGACTTACTTCGACACTGCCTCGGGGGATGCAAATTTCTTTGGATCTTACGCGAAGTCTGCCCAATAACATTACTTCGGAAATGGATTTTCAATTATGGAATATTGCTTTAGCTGTGAAGGAGGATCAAGAAAGTTACAAATGTATCCGTCTCTTGACTGATTCTGAACTTTCAAATCGATATTTGGATAATCGACTACCAAATAAGGTGCAGAGGCTACTGATGGATTTTTTTCAAAATTATGGAATGCGGGGAATTGCAGAAATTGATATTGGACGAAAAAGATGGACAGAGGATCCAACACATGTATTTCATGTATTAAAAAGTTATCTAGAGGTCAAGGATAATCAGTCTTCTCCTGTTGAACTCTATCAAATGGGTGTGATGAAGGCGGCAGAAGCAGAGCGTGAATTGGAGTCATCATTCAAAAAAGGTTTGTCCGGGAGTCTGAAAAGACGGTTGGCTCTGATATCCTCGAAGCGCCTGCGTTTGTTGGGGGGGTTGCGTGAAACACCGAAGTTTGCAATTATTTGTTTTTTGGATAAGATTCGCAGTAATTTAATGTGTATTGGAACAGTGTTGACCAAGAAAGATCTGCTTGCAGCCGTAGATGATATTTTTTATTTGCATATTGATGAAGTGGAGCAATTAATCGTAAATGAAGACGAGAACTCCGAAGCAACAAATAAATGGAAAAACCTAATTGAGGATCGAAAAGAAAGATACTTGCAAGAGAACCGGCGGAAACGAATTCCGCGTTTACTGCTTAGTGACGGTACTGCTTTTTACGATGAGCAACTTGGAAGTGGAGAGGTTTCACAGAAGTTGTCTGGCAATCCCGTCTCACCTGGTATAGTGAAGGGAAGGGTGTGTGTGATGCATGATCCTAAAGAAGTTCAGCTAACACCTGGAGATATACTCGTTTGTCCTGCGACAGATCCTGCGTGGACACCTCTATTCCTCATAGCAGGCGGATTGATAATGGAGGTCGGTGGGATGATGACTCATGGTTCTGTCGTTGCGCGTGAATATGGAATACCGGCAATTGTAGGAGCTATAAATGCAACTAGTCGATTGCAGACGGGGCAAATGATAAGAATGGACGGGATGAGCGGGGAAATTGAAATACTATCTGATAATGATGATGGGAGGTAGGCACAATGATCAAGAGAGGCAGGAAGATGATGATTACTTCTATACTGAATGCTCGGTTAGCGAAAATTTTTATTACAGCAACCTTCATTTTCTATGCATTGCTAGTATCTGGCTGTTCTACTGAGTCTAAACTTAGATTAAGTGGTAATGTGGAGGGTGATAATTATACGGTCAGAAGTGAAGTGAGTGGAACGCTTACCGAGGTGTTAAAAAAAGAAGGTGACTCGATTCAAAAGGGAGAATCGCTATTCGTACTCGATTCTTCCATGCAGCAGTTAATAGTAAACCAACAGGAAGCGATTGTTCGTGGTAAAAAAGAGAAATTGAAAGAGGCCCAAAATGATAATGACGGGTCCGCAAGTGAAATCGCCCAACTAACTGCAGACGTCGATGCTGCAACCGCTCAATTGGATCAAGCAAATCTTCTGCTTCAGAAACATAGGATTATTGCAACCGTAACAGGCGTGTATACAAATAGATTCGTTCAAATCGGAGATATAATCAGTGTTGGAACAGCAGTTGCTATCTTAGCAGGTCCCGAAGAAAGAAAAGTAAGCTTCTATATCCCACAAGCATATCTAGATCGCATTCAATTGAATCAAAAAGTAGATTTGGAAATTAAGGGACGAAATGATGATAAACTACAAGGGACTATCACATTCATAGCGGAAGAAGCTGATTTTTCATCTGAGAACATTAAAAATTCAAATAACAACGATTATTCATCATTTAAATTTATAGTTCAGGTCGATAAGGGACAAAATTTAAAACCTGGAATGACTGCTGATGCAATTATTCCTTTGGAATAGGGGGAAGTTATGGAATATGCTATTGAAGTGGAAGGTTTAAGCAAACATTTCGGAAGTTATGCTGCGGTGGATAACATTAGCTTTTCAGTTCCAAAGAACAAAATCTTTGGTTTTCTGGGCCCCAATGGGTCTGGGAAGTCGACTACAATTCGTATGTTGTGTGGTGTTCTGCTCCCTACGGCTGGAAACTTGCGGGTTCTCGGAAAAGATGTAAAAACAAATACTGATTTTGTTCGTCAGAATTTAGGGTATATGTCACAGAAGTTTAGTTTGTACGAAGATTTGAGTGTGGAGAAGAATCTGGATTTTTATGCCGGGATCTATGGATTGAATAAGTCTGCCCGTGAAGTGAGGAAAAGGGAACTGCTAAGCATGGCCAAACTTGAAGGAAGAGAGAAACAGATTGCAGGGCACCTTTCAGGGGGATGGAAGCAGCGGCTGGCACTGGGGTGTGCAATGATTCATCGACCACAGCTAATGATACTTGATGAACCAACTGCAGGTGTTGACCCTATTTCTCGCAGAGAGTTCTGGGGGATCATTCGAGAACTTGCAGATCAAGGGACTTCATTTTTGATTACTACTCATTATATGGATGAAGCAGAACGCTGTGATTTAATAGGATTCATCTATAACGGGAAAATTATAGGTGACGTAGTCTCTCCCATCCATCTTTTAGAACAAGAACGTGCTAAGGGAATAGAGGATGTATTTGTTCGCTATGTTGACAGAATGAACAAGGAGGAAAGTTCTCCGGGGATAGGAGGCTATAATGCGTAATCGCTTCAGCTTCCAGAGATTTTGGTCTATTGTGAAAAAAGAGTTTTTTCAGATTATAAGAGATCCGGTCAGTATAAAGGTCCCTATTGTAATCCCCATTGTTTGGATTGTTTTATTCGGGTACTCTGTACAAAACAATGTCGATCATATTGCCCTAGCTGTTTTTGATCAGAGTAAAACACAGGAGAGTCGTGAGTTGGTTAGTCTCTTCTCTAATTCAGGATCATTCACTGTCGCTAAAGATGTGGCTTCAATATCTGAGCTGTCTGATTTACTTGATGCTGGTAAAGTACGGTCTGGAATAGTGATTCCCCCTAATTTTCAGAAGGCGTTACAGTCAGGAGAGGCTGCCAAGGTGAAATTCCTGGTTGATGGAACAGATCCAACCATCGCGGGTACGGCTCTTAATAGTGCATCTCTAGTCTGGAAAGATTACATTGCAGATATAACCGGGCAACGTATGAATCTTCTTGGAATTGGAGAGAGCTCTGGATTTAATTCGTTGGTATTGGCTACTGATATTAAATATAATCCTACGATGGAAAACTCCGTATTCAGTATTCCAGGATTAATTGCTTTGATTGTACAAAACATCACCATTATGTTGTCTGCGTTCACGCTAGTCCGAGAGCGGGAGAAAGGTACCATCGAACAATTAATGGTGACTCCTGTAAAAGCAAGTGAGCTGATTTTTGGCAAACTAATACCTTACATTGTAATTGGTTATATTGGTTTTTTATTTTCGCTAATTATCTGTATCTTGCTGTTTGGAGTACACATTTCCGGTAGTTTTCCGCTATTTCTAGGGTTGGGTTTTCTTTTTGTGCTATGCACATTATCTATAGGCATTCTTATTTCAACAATCGCTAAAACTCAAGTGCAAGCCATGAATTACACCTCATTAATATTGTTGCCTAGCGTTTTATTGTCTGGTTTTATTTTTCCGAGGGAAGCAATGCCTGTAGTTATTGATACACTAAGCTATTTAATTCCTCTAACATATTTTATTGAAATAACCCGAGGGATAATGGTAAAGGGTGTGGGTATTGAGTTTTTAATTACGCAGGTAACGGTCTTATGTATTTTTACTTTGGCAATGTTATCGATTGCTTGTATGAGATTTAAAAAAACATTGGACTAATCCGGAAAAAATATTTGTAAAATTAATAAGCTCCCCATACGGTGGTCAGGCGAAGGACAAAAGCCTGGTACTGTATGGGGAGCTTTTTGATCTAATTAATATTTGCTGAATTATTGAGCTCATCACTACTTTTCTTACGGTAAACCACCCAGACAAACAATAGTGAAATGATCAAGGGGTAACCGATCGCCCAACCCGTAAACGGGAAGACAGCGAGTGTCGCCACTAAAGAAATCCAACTGATTGTTACGCCTAACCGATTGCCGCGCATAAGACGAATTCCGGCTGCGCAGCCGCCAATATAGGTCAGGATAAACGTTGCGTTCGGAAATTGGATTAGCGTCGTAATGGAGAGCAGGCCGCTTCCATATAGTACAAAGACAATCACAAAGCATCCCAACAGAAAGCCTATAGCTCCAGTGGGTGTGTTATACCGTGCCGACAGAGTTCCCATCCACTTGGGCGCATAACCTTGTCGTGCTAAGGCGAAAGCAACCCGGGAGGCTGCACTGGAATAGGCTATAATAGTCGCCGTGCAGATGAACATACCAGTAAGTCCGGCAATGAATCCGCCCCAGCGGCCGAGCGGCTGGCTGATGATCCAGACGAGCGATGCGTCAGAGCCGCCTTGAAGGTAGCTTTGGGTGCCCACTGTCGCTAATGCCGACAGGAAATACAGAATGCCGACGATAATCGCAGCAATCGTGACCCCTTTTACAGCGGCACGCTGCGGGTCTTTGAATTCCTCGGAGAGATGGGAGACCGCCTCCCAGCCAATAAAACACCAGAATAGGATGGCTGCGGCTTGACCGACACTCATCCAGCCATGTGGCACGAAAGGTGTAAAATGAACACTCTCCATTCGGGGCAGCGCCGCGGCGAAAGAGAATACAAGCACGGCCACGATGGCGATGACGACGGCCACCTGAATTTTACCGGCTAACTGCATGCCGATCCAGTTGGTGATTAGTCCAATGGCTAACATGCCAGCGGCCAGAGCGATTCTAACATTGTTGTCCCAGCCCATGGCGGCAGTCATATAACCCGCTCCGGTCAAGGACGCGACAGGGCCGCCAATCGGGACGGACATAAGGAAGAACCAGCCCACCAGAGCGCCTGCCTTTGGTCCGAAGGCCAAGGTGACAAAGTGGGATACACCCCCGGCATTGGGGAACTTGGCGGAGAGTAGCCCCATGGATAGTGCCATTGGTAGGATCAGGAGTGTCATGAATCCCCAGGCCAGCAGGGAGGCGGGACCCGCCATCTCCGCAGCTAGTCCGGGGACAATTAGGACACCAGAACCAAGTACGGCTCCTATATATAGTGCGATTGCTTGTGGCATGCCAATATGACGTTGTAACGTTTGCTTCATTAATATTGATCCTGCTTTCCTTGTGTTTTGTTATAGAGTATCAGATAATAAACCCATTGGAAAAACAGAATTATCGAATCTTATCCATCTGAAAAACCGATGGTTGAATTCATAGACAGGAGGCCACATGGAATCGCGTCATTTATTTACCTTTTTGGTTGTGGTGGAGACCGGTAGTTTTACCCGTGCGGCGCAGAAGCTGGATTACGCACAATCTAGTATTACCGCACAGATTCAGGCGCTGGAGGGGGAACTGGGTCAGCCCTTATTTGACCGAATCAGCAAAAAAATCATCCTGACCGATGCGGGACGCCGTCTGCTACCGTATGCCCAGGAAATCTCCAAAATGCATGCCATGGCTCAGGATGCGCTACGCGCTGGCAGTGAGATCACAGGCACCTTGCGGATCGGTGCGCCGGAATCGCTGGCGGCTTTTCGACTACCGGGGATTATCCGGGAATTCCGTGGCCGCTATCCGCAGGTCCAGATTATTCTCAAGCCGGGAGCTTGCTGGGAACTGACCGACTTCTTGCGTTCTGGAGAGTTGGATATAGCCTTCCTACTGCAGCCTGAGACTGAGTATAAAGATCTGTACGTTGAGACTTTGATTCATGAAGAGATGGCGCTTATTGCTCCGCTGGATCACCCGCTGGTGTTCCTTGAAGAAGTAGAGCCACTCCACTTGAAAGATGAAACTATTCTTCATACGGAGACGGGGTGCACCTACCGGACTCTGTTCGAACATTATTTGAACAGTCATGGCGTTTTTCCTGATCCCAATCTGGAGTTCTGGAGCATCGAGGCGATCAAGCAGTGTGTGATGGCTGGACTGGGTTTATCATTTGTACCGCTGGTGACCGTGCGAAGCGAGCTTGCTGAAGGAAAAATGGCCAAGTTGAACTGGAATGATGAATCTCAGCGTGTAGCAACTCAAATTGCTTATCATCATAAAAAGTGGAAATCACCAGCGCTGGCTGAATTTCTATTGATGGTTCAGAAGCATGGGATAGAGTGGAATAACGCGATAGCAGACGTACAGGACACATCCTCTAGGAAGAAAGACTACTTTCGCGCGGGGCAATCTATGGTACAATAGATTGTCGAAATCACAGAGAGGGGCTGCATAGGTGTGGACGACTTGAATGAAGAATACGAAGAAGAATTGCATGCCTTCCTCATCTGGATGAAGGATGCCGGATACACCCCATATACGCAGAAATCCTATCTTGCAGATGTGAGGGAGTTTCTCGGCAGTCTGAACGGCAAAAGACTAGATATGGTCAAGAAGCTGCATGTAGTCTCCTTCCTGACCTCAGTCCGCGAACGCGGGGTCAGTGATGCCACCCGTAACCGTAAGCATGCTTCGGTGAATTGCTTTTTCAAGGCGCTGATCGAACTGGAGCTGCATAGAGACAATCCCGCAGCAGGCATCAAGAAATCCAAAACAGAAAAAAACCGGGAGCCCGTTTACCTTGATGAAGGCGATCTGCAGCGCTTTATGTCTTCCATAGAAGGCAAGTACAGACATCGCAACCTGGCCATCTTTTTGCTGATGTCCTATATGGGTCTACGGGTAGGGGAAGTCCATACGCTGAATATGGGAGACTATAATGTAGAAAGACGTTCGCTTAGAGTGTTCGGAAAAGGGCGGAAGTGGCGGAATATTCCGGTTCCGGAAGACATTGCGCCTTTTTTGGATCAGGCTTTGTCCGAGCGGCTTGCGCCTTGGCGCAACAAAGAGGAAGCCATGTTCATCTCGCAAAAGGGACGACGGCTTTCTATCCGGGCCATTCAGCAAATCGCTACTGACACGTTCGACCGTTTTCAGGAAGAGATTCCGGCTTCCCAGCGTCGGCCGTATTCCAGTCACAAGCTGCGTCACTCCTTCGCAACTATGTTACTTCGTAAAGGGGCAGACTTGCGGACGCTTCAGGAGCTGCTGGGCCATTCGTCGATCCAGACGACAACGGTGTATACGCATATTACGAGTCGGGAGAAGGAAGAAGCCATGGCAAAACTGCAAATCTCGCTACCGCAGCGGTAGTCGTTTGCTGTTCCCATAATTACATAATAATTATTATGTTAACCATATGATTGAACGGGGATCCTTTGCAATCTGGCTATGGAAACTCATTTGGGGGATGCCTTGGAATCAGACTCATTCTAGAATCTACAGAGATTGAATCTCACGCATGGGCGCTAACGGACCGTATCGTCGTTATTTGCAGATGAAGCCGCTCCTAGAACATGTAGTGGACACAGGAGACGCTATTTTCTCCCGAACAGTGGATTTTGAATAGCATTTCTGCTCATAAGGGCACTGGAGTCCGTTAGCTTCCTAATTGCTTGAATCAATAGGCAATAAGGTCTCTGGTGTCCGTTACTTGGCAACGAGCGCTCGCTATATGAAATCGATCGAGTAGATCTCTATAGGCCTGAAGAGAGCATGGGTGAGTAGTGAAAGAGGATTGGATGAGGAATGGTAGATTCATCAGTCCTTCCAAGCATGATACTTTGAAGCTTTCTCCAAATATTTTCTGAACTATGTGGAGACCAAGCGCTTGCTGGATAAAAAGCTCGGGGGATGACGACGGCACCTGGGAAGAATAGAGGAGTAACAAAAAGCCGCCAGTCAAAAGACTGGCAGCAGCTTGTACAAGAAGCTTATAATTCAAGCTTCGCGATTTCGGATTTAAGCTTCTCGGCGGATTTTTGGAAGAGGGCTTGTTCTTCTTCGTTCAGTGGAAGATCAAGAACCTCGCGCACGCCGGAACGGTCAACAATACAAGGAGCACCAAGGAATACATCCGAGACTCCATTGTAATTATTGAGCAATGTCGAGACGTTCAGGACCGCACCTTCATTATGAAGGATCGAAACGACAATCCGGTCGAGTGCCAGGGCAATCGCATAGGATGTGGACCCTTTGGCGTCGATGATTTCGTAGGCTGCGTTCTTGGTATCCTCAAAAATCTCCTTGCGCTCTTCTTCGTCAAAGCCAAGCTCGATCCCGGCCACATTCGCGAGACTCCATACTGGAAGCTCGGAGTCGCCATGCTCTCCAATGATCTGGCCGTGGATGCTGCGCGGATCAATCTCCTTGTGGCGTCCGATCAGATAACGGAATCTTGCGCTATCAAGTACAGTGCCCGAACCGATAACGCGTCTACGGTCAAAGCCGCTTATTTTCAATGTCGCATAGGACAAAATATCAACCGGGTTCGTAGCAATCAGCAAAATAGCATGTTGATTGTATTTGGTTATTTTCTGAATGATGTCTTTGAAAATTGAAATGTTCTTTCTTAGCAGGTCAATCCGAGTCTCACCCGGTTTTTGGGAGGCGCCGGCGGTCACAATAATGATATCCGCATCACGGCAATCTTCATAAGTACCTGCCCATAGTTTCACGCCGCCGACAAAGGGCATGCCGTGATTCATATCAAGCGCTTCACCGAGCGCTTTCTGATGATTAACGTCGATCAATACCAGTTCTTGCATCCGTCTGCGCAACAACAAAGTATAGGCGGTTGTCGTTCCGACGGCGCCTGTACCGATTACGACTACGCGGTTGGGCTTTGGGGGGGCCATTGTTCCATCTCCTCCGAATTGCGAATTTTTTGTGTCCAATCTTATTCATCATAATCGTTACAAGTAGTGTTTTCAAGAGGATTACTGTTAATCCATCAGTCGAAAGCGGATTTGTCAACGTACAAATTAAGGATAAAAGAGAATGGACAGTTTACTTTTTCCACAATAATGTTGTTTATGGGAGCTGCTGTGCTGCTTATACTGATACCGAGATCCGAGATCCGAGATCCGAGAAGCGGGTAGCCGTCTTGATTAATTCACCCTGGCTTATTTCGCCGGCGTCTTCAGCGGTAAAGCTGTTGGAGAAACCGCTAGTGCAAGAGGGGACTAGTGTCACATGTGGCATAATCTTTGTAGATCTGGGTCTTAAGCAGCTTAGAACTTCCCCCTAGCGCCTTGTTGTATAATTTAATCACCTGACAGGAGAGTAGTAAGAAATGGATTTATTTCGCAAAAAATCGCTGACCGCAGTTCTGGGCGGCGACACTAACAAATTAAACAAAACATTGGGTGCTTTTGATTTGACAGCACTTGGTGTGGGGGCAGTCATCGGAACAGGAATATTCGTCGTAACCGGAGTTGCAGCAGCCGAGCACGCTGGACCGGGAATTATTCTGTCCTTTATCCTGGCAGGCATTGCTTGCGTGCTCTCCGCCTTATGTTATTCCGAGCTGGCTTCCGCATTACCCGTGTCCGGGAGTGCTTACGCATACAGTTATGTTGCTTTTGGCGAGCTGCTTGCCTGGATTCTTGGTTGGGATTTGGTGCTCGAGTATGGAGTAGCAGTTGCTGCAGTGGGGAGTGGCTGGTCCGGATATATTCAGGGATTGCTGGAAGGCTTCGGCTTGCATTTGCCTACATTGCTCTCCGGGGCGTATAATGCGGACAAAGGTACTTTTATCGATCTGCCTGCAGTCGTCATTATTCTACTGATCTCCTTGCTGCTGACCCGCGGAGCGAAAGAAACGGCTCGTTTTAATGCGATTATGGTCGTAATAAAGCTGGCGGTAGTTTTATTGTTCATTTTTACGGGGATTTTCTATATAAAACCGGAGAACTGGTCGCCTTTCCTCCCCTTCGGTATGCATGGGGTTATGAATGGGGCAGCGACCGTGTTTTTTGCCTATATCGGCTTCGATGCGATCTCCAATGCTGCTGAAGAGGTCAAGAGTCCGCAGCGAGATATACCGATTGGGATCATATCATCCGTTGTGATCTGTACGGTGTTGTACATATCCGTGTCCCTGGTCCTAACCGGTATTGTTCCTTATTACGATCTGAATGTAAGCGACCCGGTATCCTATGCACTGCGGCTTGTTGACCAGAATTGGATTGCCGGATTGATCTCATTGGGAGCCATTACAGGAATGACTACAGTGCTGCTGGTTATGATGTATGGACAGACTCGTCTGCTCTATGCAATTTCACGTGATGGTTTGCTTCCGAAAAGCCTGTCTAAGGTCAACTCGACGACACAGCAACCAAATCGCAGTATCTGGATGATGGGAATAGTCAGCGCTATCTTGACCGGATTTGTTCCGCTTAGCCGCCTGGCGAATCTGACTAGTATTGGAACATTGTTTGCTTTCTTAGTTGTTTCGATTGGCGTCATTGCCTTACGTTATAGTCAACCCACCTTGAAGCGGGGTTTCAAGGTACCCTGGGTACCTTTTCTTCCGTTGCTCAGTGCTGCGGCTTGTGGCTATCTGATGTACAATCTCGGGAGCGCGACCTGGATCGGATTTCTAATCTGGTTGGTCATCGGCCTGCTGATCTATGCACTATACGGCTATCGCAACAGCAAGTTGAACGGAGACTACTCCAGGAACGATAAATAATGTACGGAAAGATCATGTAGTTTTATTAACTGAGAGGAGAGAGCGCATTGCCGTCCAAAACTCAAGGTTCTAAGGTTCTGAGTGTTGTGCTTCTACTCCTGCTGTCCATGCTGATCCTGTCGGCCTGTATGTCGAAAACGGCGGCGCCTGCTCAGACACCGCAGCCTACGGAGCCCCCGGAAGAAGGGCAGACGATTACATTGATTACACCGGATGCGCGGAATATGGATGCGGAGAATAATCCTAAGTATCAGATTCAGACCCGTCTGACAGATTTTCAGCTACTCAGCGAATCCGAGGGACTAGCCTGGGGCGTAACCAAGAATGAGCTGCGTATGTATATAACGAAGGATAACGGTACGACTTGGGCTAATATTTCGCCCTCCGCCAATGTACAGTTTCCTTCTAACCCAGTCTATGGCAAAGAAATATTCTTTACCGATCCAAGTAATGGCTGGATCATCAGGAGCGCGTACGGCATGACGGAGACGATCGTGCTGCGAACCAAGGATGGAGGACAGTCCTGGAAAGTATCCTCGTTGCCGGATGCGAATCCAATTTCGTCGATGTACTTTTATTCTCCAAACTACGGCTGGCTTTTGACCTCATGGGACACTACGGCCACCAAAGAAAGCAAAGCATTGTATTCCACGGTAGACGGCGGGGCGACCTGGAAGAATGTTATGCAGAATGAACAATACAACCCTAAGCTGCCGAATCCGGCGATTCCTATGGCGGGTGTAACGACGGGGATGATTTTTAGAGATAGCATGCATGGCTTCGTCACCCTGCAGACAGGAGCATTGCCTAAGATTTACACAACTAAGGATGGGGGGAAGACTTGGCAGCAAGGCGCACCGTTCCTGGTCAACGAGCGATTTGATGGCTGTGATCGGGTGATTACCGGCAGGCCGGAATTCTTCGGGGGAGGTAGAACGACAGGCTGGATGTCTGTTGGTTGCCAGAAGGATAAGGACAACAGCATTACTTACGACGGCTACTTCACTGCTAACGGCGGGGAAAGCTGGAAGTTCAGGGCTTTTGGTTTTAAGAGCAGGACGGGCGGGAACCGTCATCTCGCGCCTACCTTCCTGAATCTATCGACCGGTTGGATTCTGGATGGAAGCACACTATACCAGACGCAGGATCAGGGAGCGACCTGGACTGCGCTCAAGTCAAGCAGTGTACTAGAGTCCAAGCTGGAGGAGTATCCGGAGATCGTCAAGCTGCAATTCTTCTCTTCAGAGGTTGGCTGGCTCTTGATCGAGAAGAAAGAGGACAAGCGGTCCATTCTTCTGCAGACCACGAACGGCGGGGCAAGCTGGCGAGTGTTATAATATTATAAGAAGCGATAGACAGCAGGTTCGTAGCGAGCCTGCTGTTTTGTATTTATTTTTTCTAAAAAACTTATTTAAAATTTTCCTCATAAATGTGAAAAAAATCACATGACAAACACGATACCTTGTGATATATTTAACACATAGAAAGAAAGTTATTTTTTTCACAAACTAACCATCCGATAGGAGCGATTACCATGACAACTTTTGAAACGGATTATATGACTAGAAACCTTCTGCAATTGTGCTACAACTGTGATGACGCCCACTTGTGTGAGACCGAAGAACAATGTAGAGCCTGCTGGGCAGAGAACGGAATGCTTCCAATCGAAGAAGATGAAACCAAGCACTTTTTAGACTTAGTACATGCTTAAGATGGCAGTAAAATCGAATAACTGGAGACCACTTCATTTCTTGTAGGATAAGAGGAGGAAGTGGTCTTTTTGTGTTTTTATAGATGTGGCACATATTTCTTCTGCCGTGAAGCAACTCTTGATGCTGTATGAGCTGGAACAGGCATATACATGTACAGGAACGCCCGGAGTAGGCTGCCGGAGGAATCTCGCGGGGAATAAGGAGGAATATGTCATGGGAATGGGCCCAGATCCTTCATGGATGTTTGATTTTGCCGGAACAGTGATACCGATCTTTCTCGTGGTGATGGTTGGCATTGTCGCTATATCTGCAGGCAGAGGGCTACTGCAATGGAGTCGGAACAATAGCTCGCCCATGTTGACCACCTCTGCCCATATCGTGAGCAAGCGAAGCGAAATCAGACACCAGCAGCTTCAGGACGAAGGCGGATCGAGCCGGACCAGTACGACGTACTACTATTTGACCTACGAGCTGGAGGATGGAACACGAATGGAGTTCAAGGTGAATGGCACCGAATACGGAATGAGTGTGGAAGGAGACCGGGGGCAGCTAAGCTATCAGGGCACCAGGTATCACGGATTCCAGCGCCAGCCTTCTTTTACATCTGCCGGGCATTCTTGAAGATCTCTAGGTAGCCGTTGCAATACTCTTATGCTTCCTGTACAATCCCCTTGTTTCCGATTTACGGAGCAGGGGGATATTTATATTGTCGACAAATTTACATAGATGAAAGGAACGTGACAGGGATGAGCTTCAAGGACAAGACTGTTATTGTAACAGGGGCGGGACGTGGGATCGGCAGGGCCATAGCGATGAGTTATGCCAGTGCAGGCGCGAAGGTGGTCGTTGCTGAGCTGGAAGAGGAGCGGGGACGCCAGACGGTGAATGAAATTGTTAGACATGGGGGAAAGGCGCTCTTCGTCTTATGCGATGTGAGCCGTGAAGCCGATATTGTCGCTCTAATGAAGCGTACAGTCGAAGCCTTTGGTACCATTAATATTTTGATCAACAATGCCGGAATTGCCAATCCACATACAGCTTCCGTGTACGAGCTGTCGGTAGAGGAATGGGACAAGGTGATGAATACGAATGCAAGAAGCTGTTTTCTGGCAACCCGTGAGGCTGCGAAAGCCATGAAGGAGAACCCGCAGGGAGGCGCTGTAATCAACCTCTCCTCCACACGTTCCCTGATGTCTGAAGCGCATACAGAAGCGTATGCAGCTTCCAAAGGCGCGATCACCGCGCTTACACATGCCATGGCGATCTCACTAGGCCCGGATGGTATTACAGTAAATTGTATTAGCCCAGGCTGGATTGAAACAGAGGATTACAACGAGCTGCGTGAAATCGATCATAAACAGCACCCATCGGGTCGGGTCGGTACTCCTCAGGATATTGCCCGTGCCTGTCTGTACCTTAGCGGAGAAGACAATAACTTCGTGACGGGTGCCCAGCTTGTGATTGATGGCGGGATGACCCGCAAAATGATCTACGAGCCTTAGTACGATCTCCTGAAAATTATAATTGGAAATCTAAATTGCCGACGGACTGTCACCTCTTGGGCGGATGCACATACAATACAACGTGCAGTAAAGAGCGAAATTGCTGTTCTGCGAAGTAGCCATTACAAGGAGGGACGCGTGTGGCCGTCATCAAAGCGAACTCGGCAGATGTAAGAGTACTGGCGCGGCTAATGAGAGCGGAAGCCGAAGAGGATGGAGATCTTGGGATGCTGATGGTAGGCAATGTCGGCGTCAACCGCATTTTGGGCAATTGCCTCGACTTCAAAAACATCCGCAATATCGATGATATGGTGTATCAAAGTCCGGGAGGATTTGAAGCGCCGACTAAGAGCTACTTCTACCAGCGAGCGAGAGATGCCGATATCCGTCTGGCGAAAAGAGCCATCGGGGGCGAACGGACCTGGCCTGCCAGTAATGCTCTTTGGTTCTTCCGTCCGGCAGGCGATTGTCCTGACACCTGGTACAACCAGAGTAACACCGGCCGCTTTAAGGCCCATTGCTTCTTTTCTCCGACCAGCGGAGACTGTCCAGCCGTGTATTAGGCCCGGGGGCGCAAGCTCCCGATTAATTTTTAGGAGGTAATTTATCAATGATCGTTCAACAACCTTACCGTCCTGTTACTTACACGATCGGAAGTGTATCTTCAGGCACTATGGGTACGTCAAACAGCATGGCCCCAATGGGAACAATGGGTACGATGGGTGGCACAATGCAGGCGGTACCTCCCCAAGTATCCAGCGGAAGTCCGATGACTCCTTCAGGAACTGTGGTTTCGGCTCCAGCCCCTGTATTTGAACAATCTTACATCGAGAACATTTTACGGCTGAATTTGGGCAAGGTTGGCACATTCTACATGACCTATGAGAACAACAAGGACTGGAATGCCAAAATCTTCAAGGGTAAACTGGAAGCAGCTGGACGCGACCACATCATCATCAGTGACCCGACAACGGGACAGCGCATCATGTTACTTATGATTAACTTCGATTACGCGACTTTCGACGAACCTCTTACTTATCAATATCCTGGTGTTATTGGGAACCCCGGTACGCGTTACTATCGCTAAAACTGATTTTTAAGCCTCTTTCCGCTACCGGAGAGAGGCTTTTATTATTGAAAAGGCTGGAAACGGCCTGAATACGCAGGAGAGCTCAAATTCATCAGTAAAAGTCAAAGAATTGTGGTAAAACCTCATTATGCCGTCATACGCTGCGGTTTGACTGTGTAGATTATAAATATATAATAATGTATATATTTATATTCGTGACTATAGACAGGAGCTGAAAGCATTGGGGAATTGATGCAGAAGACTGACGATTTACATGCTGTCATTTTGAAAAAACGAAGGAGGTGGGCCTATCCGCCCCGTGTGAGAACGGTGGATAGGAGCATAATTTGAGCGACCCTTTACCCGGTATATTAAATGTAGGTTTAATGATTTTATTGGTGCTGCTGAACGGATTTTTTGTTTCCGTGGAGTATGCGATGGTGAAAGTGCGCAGCGGGCGCATTGATTCGCTTATCGAGGAGGGCAGCAAAAGAGCGCTGTCTGCAAAACCTATTGTTCACAACTTAGATGCTTATCTATCTGCTTGTCAGCTTGGAATTACCCTGGCATCATTGGCGCTGGGATGGCTGGGTGAACCGGCAATTGCGACGCTGGTTGGGCCGCTGCTGGTTAGTCTGGGCTTTGGCGCAACGACAGTTTATGTTATCTCTCTGATTATTGCCTTCATGCTAATTACAGTACTGCATATTGTGCTTGGCGAGCTTGCACCGAAGACGATTGCTGTCAACAAGGCTGAAGCTGTACTTCTGCTAACTGCAGGACCGATGAATGTATTTTACAAGCTGATGTTTCCATTCATCTGGGTTGTCAACAATCTGGCGCGTGGCTTGCTACGACTTTTCCGGCTGACGCCTCCATCTGAGCTTGGAACGGCTCATACAGAAGAAGAGATTCGGATTCTGATGCAGGAGAGCAATAAAAGCGGTCTGATCGACAACACTGAAATGACGCTGGTCGATAATATCTTTGAATTTGCCGATACGATGGCCAGAGAGATCATGATTCCGCGTACGGAAATGATTTGTCTGAATAACCATCTATCGGTGGAAGAGAACATTAATATTGCCTTTGAAGGCATGCGGACTCGTTATCCAGTCTGTGATGGCGACAAGGACCATATTCTTGGTTTCATTCACATTAAGGACTTGATCAGGGAACGTGTTCCCCAGTATCATGAATTGATCCGCCCGATTCTTACCGTACCGGAATCAATCCAGATCAGTGCTTTGCTCAAGGTTATGCAGCGGGCTAAGACTCAGATCGCGATCCTCATTGATGAGTACGGCGGAACTTCGGGCATGGTTACTCTGGAAGATATCATGGAAGAGATCGTAGGGGAAATTCAGGATGAATTCGATGAAGAGCGCCCTGGCGTGGAAAAGCTGGGGGAGGATGAATACTCCATCGATGGCTTGATGCTGATCGAGGAGATCAACGACCTTCTGGGACTGCATATGGAGACCGATGATTATGATACCCTGGGTGGCTGGTTGTATTCCAAGCTGGAAGTAAATCCGCCGCAGATGGGCCAGACCATAACATTCGACAATCATTTGTTTAGTGTTGAGGAAATCGACCATAAGCGGATCTCCCGAATCAAACTGCTCAAGGTAGAGATTCTTGCCGAAGAAGCAGGGGCTTAGATTTTCAATATGATTAGTAGCACAAGGGCATGGTGTCGTTTAACGGCGCTATGCCTTTTTGGGTTGTTATTTTTCCATTGTACATGCCTTCGAGTCAATAGTATTGATTGCCAAGGTGAGTTCTTTAATTATATAATTTTAAAATATTATACTATGCCCGTCCTTAATGGACAGAAAGGAACCGATCCTTGAGCAAACCTAAGAAGAAGAGTCCAGCGGCTTCTCAATTGAGCAAGCAGGAGAGAGACCGCACCAAGCAAGATAAACAGAAACAGACGAACAGAATGTTTATTATCGGTACAATTGTCTTTGTAGTCATTATTTTTGTAGTCCTATTTATGATGGCAGCGAAGGATACTTCCTCCACCACCACAACTGCAGCACCAACGAGCTTCAATTACAGTGAGCTGCCGAGACTGGGTAAAGAGGATGCACCAGTTAAAATTGTTGAATTTGGAGACTTCAAATGTCCCGCTTGTGCCCAGTTCACGGGATTGATCAAACCGCAAATCGTGAAAGAGCTGGTAGAGCCAGGAAAAGCCTCTTTTTATTTTGTAAATATGGCCTTTATCGGTCCTGATTCCGAAACAGCTTCACTTGCTGCCCTGTCCATTTACCATCAGAATGCGGATGAGTTCTGGAAGTTCTTTGATGCCGTATATGCAAATCAAGGCGATGAAAATGCTAAGTGGGCGACTGAGGATTATCTGGTTAGCTTAGCTGAGAAGGAGAAGCTGAACATTGATCTGGAGCTGCTGCGCAAGGACATCAAGGAACGTACGTATTATGACGAATTGCAGCGTGACATCAAGACAGCTTCTGACGCAGGGGTTAATAATACGCCAACCATCTTCATTAATGGCGTGAAATCCGCAGAGCCGTTTAACTTTGACGCTATTTCGGCGGAAGTGAATACTGCAGCCAAAGCGGCGGAGGCCAAGTGAAATGAGTAAATTCTCCCTATTTTGCCGCCGTAACGCTCTTTATCTGGCCTGGTTTGTGTCAGTAGTGGCCGTGGCAGGCAGCCTTTATCTAAGTGAGGTTCTAAAGTATGAGCCCTGTAAGCTCTGCTGGTTCCAGCGCATTTTTATGTATCCCCAGCTATTTCTGCTAGGCATTGCCACGTACCGGGGAGACAAGCGCATTATTCCTTATGTGCTGCCACTGAGCATTATCGGGGGAAGCATTTCACTGTATCATTACGCAGAACAGAAAATTCCCGCGCTTAGCAAGATTATTCCCTGCACAGTGGGAGTTCCTTGCAACAAAGATTATTTGAATTATTTTGGTTTTATCACGATTCCTTTTATGGCGCTAATCGCCTTTGCCTTGATCACGGTTTTGCTCTGGTTCGGCCGTAAGCCGCTGGAGCAGGAAACAGAAGAAGCATAAGCAAGTACAACCAAAAAATATTCCCTGCTGATTCGTCACAAATAACGTCAAAATGTTATAAAAACACGGGCCGAAGGGATAATAGAAGAGAATGAAAGAGCGGACAGTTCCCGATATAAAATTTGCGGGTTTTGAATGTTTTTTCATTCTTTTTTCATTTTTTTCACCGCTTTACTGGATGCACTTTGTAGACTAATATTAGACCTTGTGAGAAGTTGAATATGCGCTGAATTTTCCTAGGAAAAACGGGGGAACCAATCTTGGCATAACGATGCCAAAGGGGTGAATCGGAAGCGGCCTATACGGCCGAACCGTAGGGCTACCACAGCCCGAATCCGCCAGCTAACCTCGTAAGCAAAAGTGGGATAATGACCATGCCCCAGGCATGCGGATCATTTCCGTATGCTTGTTTTTGTGCCTGCATTTATGAAATCCACCCGTGAAAACGGCGCACGGTATGACCGATTCAACTCACAAAGAGAGGAACTGTTTCTACAATGGTAAGCAAAGTAAAACGACTTTTGATCGGGCGTCCGATGAAATCCAACGAACTCGATCATGAAAAGTTATCCAAGGTGAAAGCACTGGCTGTTCTGTCTTCAGATGCGCTCTCGTCTGTGGCCTACGGAACGGAACAAATCCTGATTGTACTGGTCGCCGCGGGGTTCACTGCGATCTGGTACTCACTGCCAATTGCACTTGCCGTATTGGGACTGCTGGCGATTCTGATTTTATCATACCGGCAGACGATCTTTGCTTATCCACAAGGCGGCGGTGCTTATATCGTAGCTAAGAACAATCTAGGCGTTCCGACCGGGCTTTTGGCTGGGGGCTCTTTGCTCGTGGATTACATTTTGACGGTTGCCGTAAGTGCGTCAGCAGGGACAGATGCGATCACATCGGCTTTTCCAAGCTTGCATGGTCATACCGTTCTTATTGCAGTTACCGTAATTATCATCCTAACGATACTTAATCTACGCGGTGTAACAGAATCCGCATCTTTCATTGCTGTTCCTGTATACCTGTTTGTTATTTCCATTTTTGTCTTGATTATTTCAGGGGTTATAAAATATGCTACGGGCGGTGCGCATGCCCATGTTCCCGAGATCGGGACTGCCGTATCCAATGTTAGCTTGTTCCTGCTCCTGAAGGCCTTTAGCTCTGGCTGTTCGGCTTTGACCGGGGTTGAGGCTGTATCCAATGCTATTCCGAACTTTAAAGCGCCTGCTGAGAAAAACGCGGCAAAAACCCTAATGGCCATGGGCCTCATTCTAGGGATTATGTTCACAGGTATAACCGTCCTGGCTTACTGGTATGGCATTGTGCCCGACGAGAAAGCTACCGTCGTATCCCAGATCACTGAATCCACCTTTGGACGCGGCGTGCTGTATTTCTTCATTCAAGGGATTACCGCTGTCATTCTGTTCCTGGCAGCCAATACCGCTTACTCAGCGTTCCCGCTGCTCGCCTGTATGTTTGCCAAAGACAAATACATGCCGCATGCGTTCATGGTTCGTGGAGACCGGCTCGGTTTCTCGAACGGGATTATTTTCCTCGGTGTGATGTCTGCACTACTGGTAGCCGCATTTCACGGGAATACAGAAGGTCTGATTCCACTGTATGCTGTCGGTGTGTTCATTCCGTTTACATTGTCTCAGCTGGGCATGATGGTTCGCTGGTACAAATTGAAGCCGGCTGGCTGGAAAAGTAAATTTGCTGTCAATACAATCGGCATGCTGACGACATTAACGATTACCTTGATTTTCATCATCACCAAATTCTCCAGTGTGTGGATGGCCTTTCTCTTCCTGCCAATCGTAATGTTCGTGTTCTACCGCATACATGGTCACTACATGAATACAGCGGATCAGCTTCGTATCTGCCTTGACAAAGATAAACCAGTTATTAAAGGAAGCACCGTGGTTGTGCCTGTAGCTGGCGTTACTCGCGCCGTTCTGCATTCGCTTAGTTACGCCAAGTCGTTAACAGATAACGTGGTTGCAGTGTACGTCGGTTTTGATGAAGAGGAGATTCACCGGATGGAGCAGAAGTGGGAAGAATGGAATCCGGGTGTACGGCTTATTGTCCTGCGCTCCCGGTACCGCAGCATTCTCCGCCCGCTGCTTAAGTTCATCGATACGGTGGAGTGGAAGACCGCTTCGACAGATCACATTACGATCCTGATTCCGCAATTTATTACGAAGCATTGGTGGCAGGCTCTATTGCACAACCAGACCAGTTTCTTGATTCGTTCCTACCTAATGAACCAGAAGGATGTCGTGGTCGCCACAGTGCCTTATCATTTGAATAAATAGCTGTGGAGTAGCTGTACATTGAAGAGAAGCCGCGATGCGGCTTCTTTTTTTATTTCCATTCGTTTTGTTTGTGTCAAACAGGCGCGAACCCTGTAGAATTTTTAATATTTATGTTGACATAGATAATGAGAATCAATATCATTTAAAAGAGTTAAGATAAGAGGTAATGATCTATATAAGCCGAACAAAAGAAAGTAACAAAAAGCGAGAAGGAACGAAGGGGGAAGGTTGGAACTGTAGGAGCGAAAGCGCTCGCCTAAAAGCTTTCCGAAGGAAAGCTCGCATCGGAAGCCTAAGCTGGTGTCCGGATTTCAACCGCAAAAGCGGTTATTCAGATGAAATCTGGAGACAACAGCGGCCGGAAGTCCAAACATTCCACCGAAGTGACGACCGAGCCTTACGTTCGGATCTTAAGTTCGTCTTATATAGAATAGGAATGGAAGCAGATACAAGGGGGATTTTGAATGTTTGCATTAAAAAGAAATATATCAGGCAGTACAAAGCTGGCGATGGCGGGTCTAGCGGCCCTCATGGTGATCTTGTCTGCTTGTGGCAATAACAATGCCGGGAACGCGGCTAATAGCGCTGCTGGATCAACGGCTGCTCCTTCTGCTCAAGCTACTGCAGCTCCGAATCAAGGGGAAGCGAAGACGGTAACAGATGCTATGGGTCATCAGGTCAGCATTCCAGCCAATCCGCAGCGTGTGCTTGCTTCCTATCTTGAAGATCACCTCGTTACACTAGGAGTTACACCTGTAGCACAGTGGTCGGTTCCAAACGGAATACAGGAGTATCTGTCTCCAGAATTAAAAGAGGTTCCGACAATCAGCTATGATCTTCCGCTTGAAGCGGTGACTAGCTTTGCGCCGGATCTTATCATCGTGGATTCGGAATCTGCGGTTCAGAACGGCCTGTATGATCAATATAACAAAATCGCACCTACGTATGTGCTTGGCGATGCCGTGAACAAAGACTGGCGCAAAGCCTTGACGACTATTGGTGATTTGCTCGGCAAGGGTGCAGAAGCCGCGCAAGCGATCAAAGATTATGATCAGAAAGCCGCAGAAGCTAAAGAGAAGCTTGCCAGTGTTGCCGGCGGACAGTCAGCTGCTGCTTTGTGGCTGGTGCAAAAGAATTTCTACCTAGTAGATGAGACACGTGCCAGTGGGGAAGTGTTGTATAAGGATCTGGGACTTGCTTCACCAAACCTGGTGACGGAAATTCCGGCAGATCAGAGAGCGACGTGGAATCCGATCTCTTTGGAGAAGCTCTCTGAACTGAAAGCTGATCATATCTTCCTGGTGAACAGTGACAAATCGGACAATTCGGAAATTTTGAATAGCGCGACCTGGAAAAGTATCCCTGCAGTCAAAGCGGGACATGTCTATGAGCTGAGTTCCAACAGCACCTGGTTGTATAGCGGAGCTACTGCAGATTCCAAAACCATTGACGATGTATTGAAGTTTCTCGTTAAATAATAAGTTTTTCATATGATCCACCGCAATTTTTGTAGATGTCCTCATCGGGATATTGTACATATTTCATATATTTGCGATAATGAGAATGATTCTTGTTATTACTCAATAAGGAGACAAGTTATTGAATGGTTTCATCCCAGGATTCAGATTAGATAAATAGCACCAAGTTAAGGGCTCCTGATCTTCCGATTACTTCGCGACCGGCAGCGGCTATCCTCATTCTGATCATTGGTCTGGGAGGTATTCTGTTCGGACTGGCGCTCTCGATCTCAGTAGGTGCTGCGGATATTAAACTATCGACAGTATGGGAAGCAGTATTTCATTTTAATCCTGACATACGACAGCATCAGGTGATATGGGAGCTGCGCATCCCGCGTTCCCTCGCCGGGGCACTGGTTGGAGCCTGCTTTGCCGTAGCTGGAGCTATGATGCAGGGGATGACCCGTAACCCGTTAGCGGATTCAGGCCTGCTTGGTCTGAATGCCGGAGCGACAGCTGCGCTGGCCTTAGCGTTTGCTTTTACACCTTCGATGCCTTTCACTTTGATTATGCTGTTTTGTTTTATCGGCGCAGCGTTAGCGGCCTTGCTTGTGTTCGGGATTGGCTCCCTCTCCCGCAATGGATTAACACCCATTCGTCTTACACTTGCCGGAGCTGCAGTAAGTGCGCTCTTGCTCGCTGTCAGCCAGGGAGTAGCGATCCTGTTCCACCTGTCTCAGGATCTAACGTTCTGGCTGGCCGGCGGGGTCGCCGGAACGACATGGGGTCAGCTTAAGATTATGGCACCGCCAATCCTCGTTGCCCTTATCGTGGCAATGATGATGTCTCGTTCCATTACACTGCTTAGCCTCGGCAGCGAGGTGGCAGCAGGACTTGGACAAAATACAAGGCTGGTGCAGGCCGGAGGCATGCTCACAGTTGTGGTGCTTGCCGGAACAGCGGTTTCGGCTGTAGGTCCGATTGCTTTTGTCGGTCTGCTGATTCCTCATATTACACGTTACCTGGTTGGCATTGATTACCGCTGGGTCATTCCTTGTTCAGCTGTACTCGGCAGTCTGCTGCTGATCTTTGCAGATATTGGAGCCAGACTCCTGAATGCACCTTATGAGACGCCGATCGGCGCTCTAATCTCGCTGCTTGGTGTACCGTTCTTTATTTATCTGGCGAGCAGACGGAAGGGGGCGCTGTCATGAGTAAGCCCATCCTCAGTACTTATGAGAAGCAGAGACGAACAAGGAACATCACGGTTCTGTCACTGCTCGGTTTTCTTATCGCCACTGTGTTCGTCATCAGCATGAATACAGGCTTTATGCGTCTCTCACCGCTGGAGGTTCTGCATACGATCGGCGGACAAGGAAATCATCAACAGAAGCTAATCCTGTTTGATTTCCGGTTGCCTCGTATCGTGATTTCGCTGCTAGTCGGGGCGGGCTTTGCAGTCTCCGGCTGTATACTGCAAAGCTTGTCGCGCAATGCATTAGCTGAACCTTCTACCTTAGGGGTCACCGCAGGTGCCGGTTTTGCGGTCATCTTGTTTATTTCTTTCCAGCTACAACGGCGGCGCCGATCTACGTGCTTCCGCTGCTAGCCTTGCTGGGCGCCGGTCTTACAGCCGCGCTAATCTACATCCTGGCTTTTCGCCGGGAAGGGCTGTCCCCGGCAAGGCTTGTGCTGATCGGGATCGCGGTTGCCGCAGGCATCAACGCTTACCAGATTGTGTTGGCGCTGAGACTTGATCCCAAGAATTATCAATTCGTGGCCACCTGGATGGCCGGGAAGATCTGGGGTGGCGATTGGCGCTTTGTACTGGCGCTGCTGCCGTGGATTGTCGTTCTTCTGCCGTTCGCGTTCTATAAAGCCCGAGTGCTGAATGTAATGAATCTGGGCGACCAGATGTCCACCGGGCTTGGCGCTCCAGTGGAGCGTGAACGCTTGCTGCTGCTCGCGGCTGCGGTAGCCCTTGCAGGCTCCTGCGTGGCTGTCAGCGGCGGCATCGGCTTCGTTGGTCTGATTGCACCCCATCTGGCCCGCAGGCTGGTGGGACCGCGGCATCAGGTGCTGCTGCCGGCCGCTGCTCTAACAGGCGGACTATTGCTACTGGCCGCCGATACGATCGGCCGCTGGATCATGCAGCCGGCGGAAGTGCCGGCAGGCGTCGTAGTGGCTGTAATCGGCGCACCCTATTTTTTATATTTGCTCGCCAAATCAAGAGCTTAATTTATTCTACAAATCCAATATTAACGGGCATACCCCGAAAAACTACAGGGAGTGAAGATCATGTCAGAACGTTTGAATACAGAACAGCTAAGCATCGGGTACTCGGAAGCCACTATAGTTAAGGGACTGAACCTGACGCTTCCAACAGGGAAAATTACGGCGCTTGTCGGGGCTAACGGCTCCGGAAAGTCGACGATTCTAAAGACGATGGCCCGGATCATGAAGCCGAAGAGCGGCAGTGTAATGCTGGACGGCAAATCCATTCATAACCTCTCCACCAAAGAAGTGGCCCGTCAGTTAGCGATTTTGCCACAGAACCCAACAGCACCAGACGGACTTACTGTAGCTGAATTGGTAAGTTACGGTCGTTATCCCCATCAGAAGGGCTTCGGTACATTAACACCGGAAGACCGCCAAATTATCTCTAATGCGATCGCTGAGACGGGGATGTCGGACTTCCATGACCGCCCGATTGATCGTCTCTCCGGGGGACAACGTCAGCGTGCTTGGATTGCTATGGCATTGGCGCAAGAGACGGATATTCTGTTCTTGGATGAACCTACAACGTTCCTTGATATGGCACATCAACTGGAAGTGCTGCAATTGCTGCAAAAGCTGAATGAAGAGAAGGGCCGTACCATCATCATGGTAGTCCATGACTTGAACCATGCTTCCCGTTACGCGCAGCATATGGTGGCGATCAAGTCCGGCACAGTGATTAGTGAAGGTGCACCTGCCGAGGTAATGACCACACCGGTCTTGCGTGAAGTATTCGGAATCGAGTGCGATATCGTGCCTGATCCGCGCACGGGCGTGCCGCTGTGCCTCCCATATGAACTTGCAGCTTACAAAGCTGTTGGACTGTAGCAAGCCATCAAGGGAAATTGGTTATATCGTCATAAAATTATCCATAATATCAATATATGTATAGAAGAACAGGCTCCCGTCATTGACAAGGGAGCCTGTTCGTTGTTAAAGTTGTGGTTGCCTGATCATCTACCCTATATTCTTAGGTAGTGATAAGTTTGGCATATTGTATTGCAGAAGCATGAATCTCTTCATCCGTGATGGTCATTGCGCCACTGAGAATGAAGTAAGGCTGCAGTTTTGTGCCAATGAGATTGGAAGTAGCTTCAATAGGTCTAAGCAGCTCTTCCAGACTGAATTTGTTATAGCCGGTTGGGGTATACGCTTCCTTAGGACCGCCGGTGGACAATGCAATCTGCAATTCCTTGCCATGCAGCTTGTTGCCGTTCTCGCCATAAGCCCAGCCGTAGGTAAGCACGGAATCGAACCATTTTTTCAAAAGTGGCGGTGTGCTGTACCAATAAAAGGGATATTGAAGCACGATACGGTCATGCTGTTCCACCAGCTTCTGTTCACGCTCTACATCGATAACCTCTGAAGGGTAAGTCTCATAAAGATTGTGTACGGTAACATCAGTATTGGCCTTGAGGTATTCCTGCCAGTATTTATTGATCTTGGATTGTTCAAGGTTGGGGTGCGCGACGATAACTAAAGTTGACATGAGTTAACTTCCTTTCCATAATGAAAATAAATTTTTAATGTTTAACCTGTAATCATTATAGTTACAAGTTTGTGTCCCGTCAAGCGGGTTTATTTCTATTCCATCAAAGGGGTATGCAATATGAATATCAGCAAAGTTCAGGACGATCTGCAAGCCATTGTCACAGCAGGCGTCGTTAAAAGTCATGAAGAATTAAAGGACCGGGTATTCACCAAAATGGGGGGACGGGCAGATATTCTGGCAGCTCCCGCTACTTATGAAGAAATTCAGAAAATTGTTACATATGCGAGTGAACAGCGTATTCCGCTGACGGTACTTGGCAATGGCTCTAATGTCATTATCCGCGACGGAGGAGTACGCGGTATTGTGCTACAAACCTCAGACCTGACGGGCATGGAAGTGCGGGATGGACTGTTGTATGCAGAGTGTGGCGCCAAAATCATTGATGTATCGCGTTATGCGCTGGATCAGGAATTGGCGGGCCTGGAATTTGCTTGTGGTATCCCTGGTACAGTAGGGGGCGCTCTTTACATGAACGCAGGAGCCTACGGTGGTGAGGTCAAGGATGTACTCCACAGCGCCGTTGTCTTGAACAAGGCTGGCGAACTAATAACGCTTCAAGGTGACCAAATGCAATGGGGATACCGGAAGAGCATTTTCTCCAGCGGTGAATACGTTGTTCTGGAGGCACGGTTTGCTCTTAAGCCGGGGGAAGCTGCAGCCATCAAGTCCGTTATGGATGAATTGACGTTTCTCCGGGAATCGAAGCAGCCACTGGAATACCCGTCTTGTGGTAGTGTTTTCAAGCGTCCTCCAGGACGGTTTGCCGGCCAGTTAATTCAGGAAAGCGGACTCCAGGGAACCCGTATCGGCGGTGCCGAGGTGTCCCGTAAACACGCTGGATTTATCGTAAATGCAGATCATGCCACGGCTAGCGACTATATCGGTCTGATTCAACATGTCAGAGAAACCGTGATGGATAAATTTGGCGTAGAGCTGGAAACCGAAGTGGAGATCATCGGTGAAGAGTAGTAGATATGGACTGGCAAGAGGCTGCGGGCTTTTATCCGCAGCCTCTTTAGTCATCTTTTCATAACAAACGGTGTTATCCTGTTACAGATCACATGGGTATTACGAAGCCTGAGGTATCATTCTTTAGACAAAGTGTAATGGGCACGGTCTGTCTTCACCTCTGCAGCCTCTGCATCGGAACGATTCAGCCGCAGCCCGCTGACTGCAATTTCGTAGTTCGCCTGGGGCAAGCGCACCAATTCGCCATCTCTGTTCAGCGTGCTTCCCGAACCTCTAAGAATTAGCGCACTATCCAGATAATCATCAATGACATCATCCGCATCACGGTAATCGACGCCTTCCAGCTTGAAATGAATGGTGTCCGTATCCGAAAGCTCTTGCTTCTCAATTAGAATCGTCTGGTTCACCTGTGTATTCAGCCAATCCGAGAGCTGTTGTACCTGCTGTTCCATAACCTGATCCCATCCTTTAGAAGATGATCTATAGGCTATAAGTTACCCTGTTCGCCAAAAATGAATCCGTCATTTTTGCGGTGGAAAATAAATTTATCACATTTATAATTAATATTATTAATCATTATTTTTACACTTGTCATCCCGCATACCCCATGGTATAGTTCAAGACGCACGATATCAGTTAAAGAAGAAGTCTGCGTCATTGTGCGCAGGAGAGGTTCGCAAACTCCCTCTATAAAAAACTAAGACCCTTAAGGGACGTCAGATGCCATAGCGAATGATGTTCCGCGTATAAACGGGATAACTCTGTCCATGGGTCAGAACTCGTTTATTCTTAGTAGAGCCAAGTTTTCGAAATCTCGTTCTTCTTTCCAATTCCGGCGCAGGCCGAAGGAAAAGAGAGGGATTTTTTGTCATGTCTGAAGGAAGATTGAAAGATGAAATGAAGGAAGTTACACTGCTGGGCAATCAGGGAACGCAATACCATTTTGGCTATGCGCCAGAGGTGCTGGAATCGTTCGATAACAAGCATCCGGGACGCGATTATTTCGTCAAGTTCAATTGCCCGGAATTCACCAGTCTGTGCCCCGTTACGGGCCAGCCGGATTTTGCAACACTGTACATCTCGTACATCCCGGAGCAAAGAATGGTGGAATCCAAATCGCTGAAGCTGTATTTGTTCAGTTTCCGCAATCATGGGGATTTCCATGAGGACTGCGTCAATATCATTATGAATGATCTCATCAGCCTAATGGACCCGCGTTATATTGAAGTATGGGGGAAATTCACCCCGCGGGGCGGCATTTCGATTGACCCTTATTGCAACTGGGGACGTCCGGGAACGAAGTATGAGGCAATGGCAGAACACCGTCTCATGAATCATGACCTTTACCCGGAAAAAGTGGATAACCGCTAACCCTATTTTGTAAAAAAGGAGATTTCGAAGATGAATAAAAAAGCATTGGTCGTCTTTAGCGGCGGCCAGGACAGCACGACCTGTCTGATCTGGGCGCTTCAACACTATGATGAGGTCCAAGTGGTCACGTTCAATTATAATCAGCGGCATGCCGCTGAGATTGAAGTAGCACAGCAGATTGCCGCCGATTTTAAAGTAAAGCAACATATTCTTGATCTGGGACTGCTGAATCAGCTGGCACCCAACGCATTAACACGGGAAGATATCGCTATTGAAGAAGGAGCAGAGAATGAGCTCCCAAGTACTTTTGTGGATGGGCGTAATCTGTTGTTCCTGTCGTTTGCGGCAATTCTTGCCAAGCAGCTTGGCTACCACCATATTGTAACAGGGGTCTGTCAGACTGATTTCAGCGGATATCCGGACTGCCGTGATGTGTTCGTGAAATCGCTGAATGTGACGCTGAATCTGTCGATGGACTACGAATTCGTGATTCATACGCCGCTGATGTGGCTGGATAAAAAAGAAACCTGGAAAATGGCCGACGATCTGGGCCACTTTGATTATATTCGTGAGCGCACGCTGACCTGTTACAACGGGATCATTGGGAGTGGCTGCGGGACTTGTCCCGCGTGCCTCTTGCGCAGCCGTGGGCTGACGCAGTACGAAGGGGAGCGAAAGAAGGGTGACTCATGCTGAACGAGGTTTCGGTATGCAAAATCTTCACCTTTGACGCTGCCCACCAGCTTATCGGTCATAAGGGGAAATGCAGCAATCTTCACGGCCATACCTACAAGCTGGAGGTTGTGCTGAAAGGTGTTCCTTCCGTGCAGGAGGGGCATTCTGACGAAGGCTTCGTCGTTGATTTTAGCGACATCAAGGCGAGGGTGCAGGAGGTACTGATTGATCGTCTGGATCATGCTTTTCTCGCTACAGGCAATGAACCTGTACTTGAGTCGCTGTACAGCTCTGGCTCTAAGGTTGCACAACTCTCATTCCGCACGACAGCCGAGAATTTGTCATCCTACGCGGCCTATGAGTTGAAGAAAGCAGGGCTGCCGTTGTACTCTGTGAAGCTCTGGGAAACACCAACGTCATGGGCGGAAGTATTGGCGGAAGATATTCCGATAGAAGGTCCGTCTTACCGCCTTTATGGGGGGTGTGACTGTGAGTAAGCTGCCGGTCATCGAGATCTTTGGCCCTACCATTCAGGGCGAGGGTGCAGTTATTGGGGTGAAAACGATGTTCGTACGCACTTACGGTTGTGATTACCGCTGTAGCTGGTGTGACTCGGCTTTTACCTGGGATGGGTCAGCTAAAGACAAGCTCCGCCTGCTGGAACCGGAAACGATTGTAGAAGAGCTGATGGCTCTGGCTGACGGCAATTTTGACAGTGTAACGATTTCTGGGGGCAACCCGGCGTTGATCGGTGAGGGGATGAAGCATTTCATCGATCTTCTTCATAGAAAAGGCATTCAGATCGCTATCGAAACCCAAGGGAGCCGCTGGCAGGATTGGTTCTATGATGTGGATGTCCTAACCATCAGTCCGAAGCCGCCAAGCTCGGGGATGAAGACCGATTGGGAAGTACTGGACCATATTCTGCGGAACATGAGGGAGCATGGACGCGCGACACATAATCTGAAGGTCGTGGTCTTTGGAGAGGAAGATTTGGAGTATGCCAAATCGGTTCATCGGCGGTATGAGGATGTACAGCTCTTCTTGCAGCCGGGTAACGACGATGTTAAGGAGGCTGGCGACATCTCGGGAAGGCTGCTAAGGCGCCTGGAATGGCTGTTCAACAAGGTGATCGCCGATCCTGCATTGAACCGGGTGCGGGTATTGCCACAATTACATGCCTTAATTTGGCATAATAAACAAGGCAAGTAATAGATTCATTGAAGTGAGGTCCGGTTTCTTCCGTGTGGAGGGGCCGGTCTTTTTTACATAAGACGAATAAAAGAAATTAAAACAAAAAGTGAGAAGGAACGAAGGGGGAAGTTTGGAACTGTAGGAGCGGTAGCGACCGCCTAAAAGCTTTCCGCAGGAAAGCTCGCGTCGGAAGCCTAAGCTGTCTTCGGATTTCAACCGCAAACAGCGGTACAATGGAAAGAAATCTGGAGACAACAGCGGCCGGAAGTCCAAACATTCCACCGTAGTGACGACCGAGCCTTACGTTAGGATCTTAAGTTCGTCTTATGTAGAAAAGAAGATTTTACAATTTTTTATGGATAAGGCATTGCATTTTCCTTAATACCGAGTATAATACTTGGTATACAGAGAGTAAGGAGTCGGTACACATGTCAGTCGATGATTATCTGGATCTTTTAAATTACGCCAAAGCGATTAACGATGGACAGTGGCAGGCTGACATCATTGAGCGATTGAAGAACCTTCCCGCAGCTTCCGCTCAGAAGCAAAGAGAAGAAAGTGTCCGGGAATTGTGGGTACAATTTGACGATGTGAATGCAGTATTGGTGGAGTTGTTCAACAAGCTGCGTGAGAATGAACCTACAGAGGATCAGAATTCGCTGAAAGAGAAGATCTGGGAGCTAAAGCTGGAACGGATTAGATTAGCGAAGCGGATTCAGAGTAAATATATCGGTATTAGATAGCAGAGGAAGAGATACGAGAGTAATAGGTGAACATAAAAAAATGGCATGCAGTTGTCTGCTCTGCCAAGACTTGATGGTCTTCTTGTAAAGTGAATTTTGGGGATTCACTTGATTAAGAAAAATAAATCAGACAATGGAATTACTTAGACATTTGCATTCCTTCACGCATCATGGTCATGCACATTGTCATCATTTCATCGCAGTCTTGCATTTTCTTCATCATCATGTCCATATCCATGTCCATCATGTTCATTTCAGACATCTTCTCCATGCACATCTTCATGGTGTTCATCTTAGCCATCATGTCCTCCATACACATGCTCATCATCATTTCCATACACATTTTTTCCATTTTAATTCCGCCTCTCAATTTGGTTTACTTGCCTACTTAAAATTACTATATTTTACTAGATAATTCAATAGCAAATTGTGAAGATTTCTAGCTTATTCCAGCATTAAACTGGGAAAAGTAAAAGACAGCTCTTTAAAAGGAGCTGTCTTTTTGCATGTGTTAAGATAAAAATGATTTTTTTCTAATCCTTCTGATACAAAAAATAGCTGTTAGTCGTCTTACTTATAGCTGCAGCGGATAAGGAGGTATAAACAAAATGAATATTCCGGAATCAGAAATATTTCAAAATATATTTTATGAACACTATCCCATTGTAAGACGTAAATTGGTGGCGCTGATCAGAGATGAAGCGGCTGCGGACGATTTGGCACAGGATGTGTTCCTGAGGCTGTACCGCAATCCACCGGATGATCCTGCAGCCCTTGGCGCATGGCTCCATAGGGTGCTTACTCGGATCGGATATGACTACATGACCAAGAAGGCCAGGGAACGCCGATTACAGGACAAGCAAGAATTGTTCTTAGGCAGTGAACCTGCACCCCCGACGGGTGAAGACGCAGTGCTTCGTAAGCTGGACCAGGAGGATGTACGGGAATGGCTGGATGAACTGCCGGAACGTGACCGGCAGGTACTGCTCCTGAAATACTCGGGCTACAGTTATGCAGAAATCGCCGGTGAGCTAGGGGTGAAGGCACCCGTAGTTGGTACGTTGCTTAACCGGGCTACGACAAGATTGAGGAAGACGGCAACCAAATCCCAGCCACAAATCGATTAAAGAAATCTTTTAAATTAAAGGAGGGTGAAACCGATGACGAAACTTCCCCTGAACAACGATAGAGAGAAACAAGCAACGGATGAGGCATGGGCCAGATTGCAAGCCACCCTTGCTGGAGAGGCAATAAATCCCCGCTGGAATGAATGGGGACTGACTTCAGAGAAAGAAGAAGGGGGTCCTGTAATAAGCATGAAGTCTGAAATAACGGTTGGAGAAATGCCGCAAGAGGAGAGGGCCACGTATTCGGATAGCTCTACTCACAATAATGTGCCATTACGCCGCTGGAAAATGACCCGTCGCAGCAAATGGGCGGCGGCAGTAGCCGGCGTGGCTGCTCTTGCTGTAGTATTAGCGACCCCTGTCGGCAACACGGCCATGGCCTCGCTCCTGAACCAGTTCCGCATGGAGACAGTTACAGCTGTCAATGAGGATGACTTGCGTAATATGTTCTACCAGCTCACCGACAGAGATAACATCCATGAAGCTGTCAATGATTTTGGATCATTCCAGAGCACGCCTGGCATGGTTTCGGGAGACATGTCCCCGGCGCAAATACAGGAGTCCTTAGGTTATTCTCCCTTGAGCGCTGCACTCCGGAATAACCATGGACAGCTGTTTGTTTCATCTTCGCAGGAGATTAAGCTTAGTCTGAATGTTGAAAAAACAAACGAAGTCATGAAACGATTAGGAGCGGTAAAGCTGCTGCCTGAATCGGTGGACGGTAAGCCAATTACGCTGCATATCCCTGAGATTGTAAATTACAATCTTGCAGAGAATAAAAATGATTGGGCAAGCTTGCAGCAGATGAAGACACCAATATTGACGGTAGATCCTTCTATTAAAGTAGAGGAAGCGCTGGAGGCCGTGCTCAACTTCCCGCTACTCCCTGAAAGCCTAAAGAGCAGTCTGCAGCAAACAGGAATCTTGTCAGGTGAAATTCCGATGCCGGTATTTGTTAACGACAGTAGCGAACAAGTTCAGGTAGCTGGTGTAACGGTTATGCTGCAAACGACCGATATGGGCAAGGATTATAAGAATTACAGTGCCGTTTGGGTGAAGGACGGGCAGTTGTTCAACTTTAATGGAGGGAACACATTCAATAGTAAAGAGAAATTGATGGCTAAACTGCAGGAGTTGATCCAATCATGAGTGTTGCCGCGATCGAAACCCAGGGACTTAGCAAAACGTATGACAACGGTCGTGGCTGCCAAAATGTCACAATCACTGTAGGGAAAGGGGAAGCCTTCGGCTTCCTCGGCCCCAACGGGGCGGGCAAGAGCACCTTTGTCAAAATGCTCGTGGGGCTGATTTCACCGACGAGCGGTAGCGCCTCTCTAATGGGACACAGAATCGGTACAATGGAAGCCAAGTCACTGATCGGGTATTTGCCGGAATTGTACCGTTATCAGGAGTGGCTGACTGGACAAGAAGTGGTCAAGCTGCATGCCCGGCTCAGCCGAGTAGAGTCCTCTTCCATAGAGCGGAGAGTTCGTGAGGTTCTGGAAGAAGTCGGGATTGGTATCCGAAGCCGGGACAAGGTCAAGCATTATTCCAAGGGGATGCAGCAGCGGCTGGGATTAGCGTGTGCGCTAGTGGCTGACCCCGCAATTGTCTTTTTGGACGAGCCTTCCTCGGCCATGGACCCAATTGGACGCAGCGAAGTGCGCATTATCCTGAAGAAGCTCAAGAATCAGGGGAAGACTATATTTCTCAACTCCCACCTGCTGGAGGATGTTGAAATGCTGTGTGACCGAATGGCGCTGCTGAATAACGGCGTTATTCTGCGGCACGGCAGTGTATCCGAGGTGCTTCATAAGCGAATGAGCTGGCTTTTTAAAGTTGGCGGTTATTCGCCTTTTTTGCTGTCTTGGCTGGAAGAGAGAACCGGACTTGTCATCAAAGTGGCCATCGACGTGAAGAGAGACGCAAACGCCTTTTCACCAGCACAAGCAGAAGACAGCAGTGTGGTCTGGCTGGAAGCAGAGCTAGATAGTGAGGAGCAGGTAGGCTGGTTAAATTCGCTGATTATGGAGCAGGGGATGACCTTATATGAAGTTTCACGTAAAAAAGAACGTCTGGAAGAATGGTTCGTGAACGCCCTGTCGGGGCTGAACCATCGGGGTGAGCGATAATGGGCATCATTATGGGGATGACATGGAAAGAAATGCTGCGTAAGCGAGTCATGGTATTAACGTTGCTAATGACCCTCATCTTTTTGTTGGCTTTTTGGTTTGTGGCATCCAGCTTAGGTAAACATGGGATTCCCGAGGGGAGATGGGGAATGGGCAATTCGGAATTGCTGATCGCCAAATTTACCAATGGTACAATTATATTGACGCTAGGATTTTTCTTCGGCTCATTTGTGCTAGCATTTCTGGCCATTTTCAGTTCGTTTTCTGCTATAGCCGGAGAAGCGGAGCAAGGGGTGCTGCAAGCGTTGTTGCCTCGGCCGCTCCCGCGCTGGAAATGGTATCTGGGTCGCTGGCTGGGGTTTATTACGCTGGGTCTGGGTTATGCCCTACTCTTGTATGTTGCCATTATGCTGATCACGAAATTTCATGCTGCAATACCAATGGACCCTACCGCGTGGATCCTGTCGTTTCTATTGTTTGCATCAGCAGTTCCCATGCTGGTGACGGTATCTATGTTGGGATCGGGCTGGTTCTCAGCTTTGGGGAATGGTGTATTTATGACCATGCTATACGGGGCGGGCTGGCTAGGGGGAATGATTGAGAAGCTGTCGACCTCGATTGGTCTGGAGCCTGAAATTATGAATTCGCTGAAAAATATGACCGGAGTCATTTCACTGCTCATGCCGGTAGACGGAATGCAGCGTAAGATGCTATCCGAGCTATTCAATTTGAAAGAACTGGGTGGTGTGGTTTCGCTGCAAACCGCTGCCTTCGGAATCAACAGTTTTGCCAATGTTCCATCAGGCACTTTCGTTATGTATGGAGCCGGATATACCATAGTCGCATTTCTGCTGGGTCTGTGGATATTTGGGCGCAAGGATCTGTGAGCGCACGCAATACGCAGGAAATCCTTCCAATAACAAAAGCAGCCCTTTTTGGCTTCCGCATAGATGGGAAGTCAGAAAGGGCGCTTTTGCTTGCCGCGGGGAATCAAATCTTTACACCAAGCTCAATCCAGTCTGAAGACCAATTGCTGATTTCCCCAAGGATCGGGGCTAGCGCATGACCTTTGTCCGTAAGCGAATACTCGATTCGTACCGGCATCTCCGGATAGACTTTGCGTTCGATAATTCCCTCATTCTCCATTTCCTTCAGACGGTCGGACAAGACTTTACCGCTGAGGTTCGAAAGACAGCTCTCAATTTCGCCAAATCGACGAGGGCCTGGGATGAGTACGAAAGCAATCAGGGCCACCCACCGTTTGCTCAATAGATCAACGGCTTTCTCGAAGCGCGGACACATGTCGAAATCATTCATTGGCATCACCTCTGCATTCATTATATCACAAACTTACATTAAGTAATTATAAATATTAAAATATATATTATAACTTGACGAAGTTATATTACAATGATAAACTAACTTACAAATAGTTACTTGTTTAGCGCAGCCTAATTGCAGCAATATTCTGTTTAACAAACATAACCTATAAATGAACTCAAGGAAGGTGTACTCATGATTAAACCTGATATCATTTCTATTCTGCAAAAAAAAATTAAGAAGATTACAATGGATGAGTCCACCAATATATTGGTAGGCCCGATTACTCTGCCAGTCAATCTGGACGGGGAGACGGTGACTTTTAAATGGTATAACTGGTTGAAAGTTACCGATGAAGAACTGCTTCAAGAAGACAGTCCGGAAGCTACAGCAGCCCTGATTAAACGTTTATCATCTCTGAATCTTGCCGAAGGTCAACAGTCGAGCGTACTGGTCTACGGCGACTTTGAAGGTTCTGAGGATGCGCTGATCCGTATGCACAGCATCTGCCATACCGGGGATATCTTTGGTAGCAAGCGTTGCGATTGCGGCTTCCAGTTGCATCAATCCATGAAAATGATCGTAGAGCATGGCTCAGGCGCCTTGTTCTATCTCGCCAATCATGAAGGAAGAGGCATTGGCCTGTTCAGCAAGGCGATGGCTTATATTTTACAGGAAGAAGGATACGATACGGTAGAGGCTAATCTGGAGCTGGGCTTTGCAGATGATTCCCGGAACTACTCCGATGCGATCAGCGTGCTGCAGCACCTGCGCCACAAACCAGTCACTTTGATTACCAACAACCCTAGAAAGCTGGATGCATTGAAGACAGCGGGAATGAATGTTGTGAAAAGAGTACCGCTTTGGGGCGATGTTTCCTCCTTCAATGAGAAGTATCTGCGTACCAAGGTTACCCGTTCAGGTCACCTAAACGATGATACTAATGGCGAGCTACGCGACAATATTAGAATCGTTTAATAATTGTATCTTTTAAGCGGCTTCCACACACAAACTGGAAGCCGCTTATTTTGGCTAGTGCTTTTCCGCGTTGTGCATTATAATATTAATCTGTTCATTCAACTCTTAGCTTAGCGAGGTATAATATGGCTGCCATTCAAGTGCAGGACTTAAGAAAGACATTTAAAGTCCAGAAAAACCGCGAGGGCCTCAAAGGGGCCTTCGCTGATTTGTTTAAAAGGGAATACACCGAAGTCACTGCGGTCAAGGACATCTCTTTCACGATTCCCGAAGGAGAAATCTGCGGGTACATCGGAGAGAATGGAGCCGGGAAATCGACAACCATCAAGATGCTGACCGGCATTCTTGTGCCGACCTCCGGCGTACTTTCGGTTGGTGGTTATGTGCCGTATGAAGAACGGGAGAAGTTCGTTCGTAATATCGGCGTTGTATTCGGACAGCGCAGCCAGCTATGGTGGGATATCGGCGTTATTGAATCCTTTCAGCTGCTGCGCAAGGTATATCGTGTATCGGAAGCTGACTTCAAGAAGCGGCTGGACGAGCTGGTGGAACGGCTTGCGCTCCAAGAACTGTTGAATCGTCCGGTGCGCAAGCTCAGCCTGGGTCAACGGATGCGCTGCGAGCTTGTGGCGGCGCTGCTGCATAATCCTTCGATCTTGTTCCTCGACGAGCCAACAATCGGACTGGATATTGTAGTGAAATCGGAAATTCGCGACTTCCTCAAGGATATGAACCGTGAGCATGGCACGACCATTCTCCTCACAACACATGACTTGCAGGATATTGAAGCACTATGCTCACGTGTCATTATGCTTGATGACGGAAGGATCATTTATGACGGAGGACTGGAAGAGCTGAAGCAGCGCTGGGGGACCGGCCGGGAAGTGCTCTTCCAATTCGGAACGGCCACCAAGCTTGGACAGCTTAACCATTGGACGGACGGCATGCCGGTGACCTGGTCTGCGGAGAATGACCTGAATGCCAAAGCATGGATTCCGCTGGACTTGAACGTATCTGATGTGCTGGGCCGCGTGGTCGGACAGGCTGACATCACGGATATTAAGATCATCGAGACGAACACGGACGATATCGTACGCAGCATCTACCAATCTGGCTCTGCCGAGAAACCGGAAGAAGCGCGGGCCGAGCAGGACGGGAAAGAGGTTGTACATGTCTAAAATGCTCGGTGTGGCATCTTCATCTCCGGGTGGTTCCACCCGCAGGCCTGACTCCGGGGGCAACAGCCGCAAGCTGCTGCTCGGTGCCTATTTCGATTTCATTCGCATTCGTTTTCTAACGATGCTGGCTTACCGGGTGAATTACTACTCAGGGATCCTAATCTATACACTGAATATTGGGGTCAACTATTTTACCTGGAAAGCAATCTACGGCGACGGACAGGCACTTGGCGGCTTTACGGCTGCTCAGATGACCACCTATGTTGCGGTTTCCTGGATGGCGCGTGCGTTTTACTTTAACAATCTGGATAGGGAAATCTCGACAGATATACGGGATGGTAGTATCGCAATCCAATTCATACGGCCTTATAACTATATACTGGTCAAAATGATGCAGGGACTCGGAGAGGGACTCTTCCGGTTTATGCTGTTCATGATCCCAGGTATGGCCATTGCCATGCTGCTGTTCCCGGTAAATCTGCCGACTGCCCCGTCTGCTTGGATCGGATTCTTGGTCATGCTGTTCTTTAGCTTCCTGATCAACTCACAGATCAACATAATCACCGGTCTCTTGGCCTTCTTCGTGGAAAATAATGAGGGCATGATGCGGATGAAACGTGTTGTCGTCGATCTGTTCTCGGGTCTTATCGTACCAATCAGCCTCTTTCCGGGCTGGATGTCCTCCGTGCTTGAGGTGTTGCCGTTTCAGGCAATCACGTACCTGCCGGGTTCCGTGTTCACGGGACGGGTACAGGGCGTTGGAATATGGAATGTGCTAGGAATTCAGGTTCTCTGGTTCCTGCTGCTGCTCATTCCGATTGTCTGGCTATACCATGCGGCGCGGAAGCGTCTGTTCGTGCAGGGAGGTTGAGGAAGTTTGTATTACTTTGGATTAGTCATAGAGTATCTTAAAAATTATATGAAGACCCGGCTGACCTACCGTGCCGACTTTTGGGTAGAGGTCATTTCGGATTTGTTGTTTCAGGCAACGAACTTTATTTTCATTCTTGTTATATTCATGCATACCAACAGCCTTGGCGGCTGGAATCAGAACGAAGTGGTGTTCGTCTACGGCTTCTTTATGGTGCCTTTCGGCGTGTTCAGTTGTTTTGTGAACATGTGGGGCTTCAGTGAGCGTTATATCGTTAAGGGTGAGATGGACCGTATTCTGACGCGTCCGGCGCATAACCTGTTCCAGATTTTTCTGGAAAATATAGATCCGCCGGCACTCGTGGGCTCCTTCATCGGTCTCATCATCATGGGGATCAGCGGGTCCAATCTTGCCCTTCCGTTTGAGTGGTGGACGATACCGGTGCTGATCCTCTTTACACTAAGCGCGGTAGCGATCTATACAGGCATCTATACGGCTTTGACTTCGTTATCATTCTACTCGGATGCACCGACCGGGATTCTCCCGCTGATGTACAACATTCAGTCGTATGGTCGCTATCCGGTGACGATCTATAACCGGGCAATTCAGGTGCTGCTCACCTGGATTATCCCGTTTGCGTTTGTGGGTATCTACCCAGCGGCGCTTTTCCTGCAGCGTGACGAAATGAAGAATATGGCGTTATTGACGCCTGTTGTTGGCCTGGTATTCCTGGGCATCGGACTGATGGCTTGGAACTATGGGGTAAGACGTTATAAAGGTGCAGGCTCGTAAAAAAGCAGCCGATTCTTATCGAAAAGAGCTCGCTAAAGGGAAATTTGCAGAGGAAACGAATTTGAAAGTTGAAATTTAACGACATGCATGTTAAAATTACCCTAATTATTGATGACAGGGGTTGAAAGGAATATGTAGAATTCTTGCGAAGCGATAAAACAAAAAAAGCGATGATTTTTCGCATGTTTTATTTGTGATGCAAGAAAGTTACGTATTCTTTTCACTCAAACAATATCTCCTTATCTATGCCCTCAAGGGGTTAGATTTGTTGTGTTTATTTGAGCTACGAGAAAGTAACTTTCTTGTAGCTCTTATTTTTTTACACAAGGAGATGGTTGTATGTCATTGATTAATGTTATGAACCTCACGTTTGCCCATGAGGGCAGCTACGATAATATATTTGAGAATGTAAGCTTTCAGCTCGATAGTGATTGGAAGTTAGGATTTACGGGCAGGAACGGCAGAGGGAAGACGACCTTTATGAACCTTTTGCTCGGTAAATACGAATATAGCGGTCAGATTTCTGCTAAGGTCAGCTTTGATTATTTTCCGTTCCACGTTGAGCACAAGGAGTACCATACGATAGATGTCGTAGAGGAAATTTACCCGGATTATCAGCATTGGGAGTTGATGCGTGAGCTTACATTGCTGGAGGTATCTGAGGATGTGTTATACAGACCCTTTGATTCCTTATCAAACGGGGAACAAACCAAGGTGTTGCTGGCTGCTTTATTCCTCAAAGAGGATAGCTTCCTGCTCATCGATGAGCCAACCAACCATTTAGACATGAAGGCAAGGCGGCTCGTTAGCGACTATCTGAACAGCAAAAGCGGATTTATCCTCGTGTCGCACGACCGGTCCTTTCTGGATCACTGCGTGGATCACATTCTCTCAATCAACAAGACCAACATCGAGATTCAAAAAGGAAATTTCTCGGATTGGTGGGAGAACAAACAGCGTCAGGATCAATCAGAGCTGGCTGAGAACGAGCATCTGCGGAAAGATATCCGGCGTTTGTCGGAAGCGGCTAAACGAACTAGTGACTGGTCGGATAAAGTGGAAAAATCGAAAAATGGTACCCGCAATTCCGGCTCCAAGTTAGACAAAGGATACGTAGGCCATAAGGCGGCCAAAATGATGAAACGCTCTAAAGGTATTGAGCAAAGACAGCAGACGTCCATTGACGACCGTTCCAAGCTGCTCAAAAATATTGAAAGCTCCGAAAATCTGAAGATCTCACAGCTGGCTTATCACAAAAACCAGCTTGCCGAGCTGATTGGAGTCTCGATCCAATATGGGGAGAAGACGGTGTGTGAGGATGTCAGTTTCACCATTGAGCAGGGCGAACGGATCGCGCTTTCAGGGAAGAACGGTTCCGGTAAATCGAGCATTATCAAATTGATTTGCGGGGAGGAGCTTAGTTATACCGGTACTTTTAGAAAAGGAAGCCAGCTTAAGATCTCCTATGTATCCCAGGATACCTCACATCTAGAGGGTAATTTGACAGATTACGCGAGGCGGAATGACATAGATGAGAGCCTGTTCAAAGCGATTCTTAGAAAATTGGATTTCTCCAGAGTGCAATTCGAAAAGAACATTGAGGATTACAGCGGCGGACAAAAGAAAAAAGTGCTGATTGCCAAAAGTCTATGTGAGAAGGTCCATCTGCATATTTGGGACGAGCCGCTTAATTTTATTGATGTGATTTCCCGGATGCAGATTGAAGAGCTGCTGAATGAATACGCACCGACGATTCTTTTTGTAGAGCATGATAGTGAGTTCTGCAACAATATTGCCACTAAAGTAATTGAACTGTGATAAGATGCAAAAGGGAATGAGCTTAAAGCCGCGAATATCGCGGCTTTTTTTCGTGCGGTGATGTACATTTTCACGGAAATCAGGTGAGCAGATTCTTTGGATTATACAATTTAAATTGTTAATCAACAAAATATACATTCTTTTTCAAGTTAATAATACTCCTTATACTTTGTATGTAATCCCAACAAATACAGTGTAAGGGGGCAAAAAGATGATCACAGGAAGCAACACATCATCCAAAGTAGATTTAAGCACGATTAAACGTGGACCGATCATTACGGCTCTGATCATCGGTGCTTTTGTAGCGATTTTGAATGAGACGCTAATCGGCATCGCTTTTCCGGATTTAATGAAGCAGTTCAATGTAGAAACCTCGACCATACAATGGCTGTCAACGGTCTATATGTTGGTTATTGGCATTTTGGTGCCCGTAACGGCATTGCTGCAGCAATGGTTTAGCACGCGCCAGATGTTCTTATCTGCCATGATGCTTTTTCTGGTCGGCACTATAATCTGCGGATTCTCTGGTTCCTTTGAGCTTCTCCTCATTGGGCGAATTGTACAGGCTGCGGGTACAGGACTCTTAATTCCGGTGATGATGAATACGATCCTGATTATTTATCCGCCGGATAACCGGGGAGCGGCTATGGGGATGATTGGGCTCGTGCTTATGTTCGGTCCAGCTATCGGTCCCACTTTATCCGGACTCATTATTGACTCTTTGTCTTGGCATTGGTTATTTTTCCTGGTCATTCCGCTAGTTGTGGTATCGCTTGTTTTTGGCTTTATTTATTTGAAGAATGTATCGGATATAACTAAACCAAAGGTGGATTTCCTGTCTATTCTGCTATCCACCATAGGCTTTGGCGGGATTGTATATGGCTTTAGCAAGGCAGGGGAGGTCTCATGGTCGGAGCATGAGGTGATCTGGACCATAGCCGCAGGTGGGGTGTCCATCTTGCTGTTCGTCTGGCGTCAACTGGTCGTCAAAGAGCCGATGATGGACATGCGGGTATTCAAATATCCGATGTTCGCACTAACGACTGTGCTCATGCTTGTGATGACGATGACCTTATTTTCGACGACGATCATATTACCGCTATACATGCAAAAAGCATTGCTAATGACAGCATTCGCCGCTGGGTTGACACTCATGCCAGGCGGTATTGTCAACGGGATTATGTCGCCGATCTCCGGCAAGCTCTTTGATAAATTTGGCCCTAAAGTGCTTATCGTACCAGGTCTCATCATCACGGCAATTTCACTCTTTCTCATTACAGGCATGGATTTAGAGACGTCCAAAGGAACATTAATCACGCTGCATGTCATTCTGATGATTGGTATTTCCATGATTATGATGCCGGCGCAGACGACAGGACTGAATCAGCTGCCAAGAAATTTATATCCGCACGGAACCGCTATTATGAATACACTGCAGCAGGTATCAGGTGCCGTCGGGACAGCGCTGTTCATCAGTATTTTCTCAAATGGAACCAAGCGGTATTTGGAGTCGTCCGCCAATCCAACAGGACTTGAGGAAGCCACTAAGGGATTGGTATCAGGTATGCAGGGCGCATTTCAGGTTGCTTTTTACATCTGTCTCGTTGCACTCGTGCTAGGTCTTTTTGTTAAACGGACGAAGGCGCCGGAAGAGAGTGCATCCAATGGATAAGAAGCAGCGCCTAAGAAAAATGATTGCGGCATAAATAAGAAAGAATCCCTGCCATTCGTGGAATCGGCGGGATTCTTTTTTGTTTGCTTTTCTATGATCAGCATTCAAGGAATAAAGCTTCTTACGACTTCTGCGAAATGTTCTACCTGTGCCGTCTCGTTGCTGTGGAGCCAACAAATCGCGAGCTGAATGTTAAACATCGACTCCGCCATTGGAACATAAGTAATATCATTTTCAAACAGTCTACTCATACAACCCAGCACCAGAGCAGTACCCACACCAGCGGCTACTAACCCAATAACGGCCTGATCACTGGCAGCTTCCTGTACTATATTCGGACTGAAGCCGGTCTGACGGCAGAAGAGGACGAAAATATCGAACAACACGGGTGAATCGTTCCGGTTCAGCATAACAAAGGGCTCTTTTTCTAAATCGGCCAGGGAAAGCTCTTTTTTCGTGGCTAAGGGATGATGCTTCGGCAGGGCAAAGACAATGGACTCTGTTGAAAATGGAAGCCAATTCATACTCAGCTCGCTATGTTTATCGTTAAGATACACAGAAAAACCGACATCAATTTCGCCTTGAAGAAGCTTTTCCTCCAATTGGTGAGAGGGCAGCTCCTGCATAACAATCTCAACCTCGGGATAACGTTCCCGGTACAGCCGAACGGCGCTTGGTAAAATGCTGTAGAGCATAATGCCAAAATAACCGATCGTAAGCCGGCCTCTGCGGCCATGCTCTGCCCGTACGGCTTCGTCAATTCCCCGCTGCAAATGCTTGAAGACAAGATGAACCTGCTCAAGCAGCGCTTCCCCAGACTGTGTCAGCTCGACCTTGCGTGTAGTGCGCTTGAATAGTTGAACGCCAAGCTCACTTTCCAACTGTGCGATTTGATGGCTGACGGACTGCTGAGAAGCATGCAATCGTTCGGCAGCACGCCCAAAATGCAATTGATTGGCTACCTCGACAAAGTATTTAAGCTGCTGAAGCTCCATAATATGATCTCCTTGTGTGCTGGTTCTGTACGCTTATTATGGAATTATACTGTTTTACTTGTTAATCGACAAATTATCCGCTCTATGTCCAGTCAATGGTTATCACTATACTTTGTCTATGCATCAAGCAATAACAAAAAAACCTGAGGTGATAACATGAGAAAACTAGAGAATAAGGTAGCGATTATTACGGGCGGGGCGTCAGGCGTAGGGAATGGAATTGCCAAAGCTTTTGTAAAAGAAGGGGCAAAGGTTGTAATCGTGGACTACAACGAAGAGACTGGTAATCAAGCCATTGAGGATCTGAAGCTGCTTGGGCCGGAGTCTATTTTCATTCATGCCGATCTGGCAGATTTCAGTACACATTCGAGAATTGTCAGTCGGACGATCGATGTCTTTGGACAGCTGGATATCCTGGTTAACAATGCCCAAGCTTCGCGCGTGAAGCCTTTCATGGAGATCACTCCAGCTGACCTGGAGCTGCCGTTCAAAACCGGATTCTTCCCCACGTTCTTTCTTATGCAGCAAGCTTTTCCTTATTTAAAGGAAACTCAAGGGCACATCATTAACTTTGCTTCCGGAGCGGGAATTAATGGAGACTTGAACCAAGCTGCCTATGCCGCCTCCAAAGAAGCTGTTCGGGGATTGTCCCGTGTCGTAGCCAATGAATTTGGACCACACGGCATCAAAGTCAACGTGATCTGTCCATTTGCTAATTCTCCAGGTGTTCAACAGTGGGCGCAGCATATGCCGGAGCATTTTGAAGAAACGTTATCCAAGATTCCGATGCGAAGAGTAGGAGATGTAGAGGACGATATCGGACGCGCTGTTGTTTTCTTTGCCAGCGATGATTCCAATTATATTACGGGTCAGACGTTGATGGTGGACGGCGGGGGGTGTCGCTTGTAAATTGAATTGAAAATGTAATGCCTAAAAAGTGTTCATGAACCTTGGCTAAATAGCTGGGTTTTTGAACACTTTTATCGTGAAGAGACTATGAGAAACCTCCTTTCCCATGCTAATGATTCCTATAGAATAGGACATATATTGGATGAAATAGGCTATTTTACAATGCGGGAGGGGTAGTATGAACAGTAAAGTGACAAAGAATAGATTCTATGATGATCTTCAGGATGCCAACAGATTCACTGAACTTGAAGAGATGTTGTTGGGCGAATCCAATTTGCCGGGACCACGTGCGAATCTGGAGATCGCTGCTACGTTTGCGAATGCTTTTGAATCTAGTGTGGTCACTAGCGACGCTTGGACCCTTATCTTGAAGTGGGTAAACATCACTGCTACGGATGCGCCTACCAATAATCCCTGTGAATATCTACCTTTCTGTGCGCTGCAGGCGATGGGGGCCTATTACTATTATGCAGAGCTTTCTAGAAAGCAGATCATCCTCGAAAAATGCCAAGCGGCTATGAATGATGTCAGATGGCGAATGCGCGAAGCGGCAGCTATGGCACTCCAACGGATCGGAGAAAAAGAATTCAATGTCATCCAATCTCTGTTTGATTCCATCGGTCTCCAGGCCAATCCGCTGGAGAAACGTGCCTTTGTTGCGACATTGGCCCATCCGCCTCTTCTGAAAGAATCCTCCCACGTACTGTATGCCTTAAAATTATCCGAACAAATTCTAGATGAGATTACTGCCGGCCAAATGAACCATAACACAGAAGATTATCGGGTATTATCCAAAGGATTGGAGTATGCGGTCAGCCTGTTTGTAGAGCGGGCCCCCGAAGCTGGTTTCGCGCTGTTGGCCAAATTTGCTGGGTCAGAGGACAAACGAATACAAAAGATTGTAAAATCCAATCTCGGCAAAGCAAGACTTGCTAAAAAATTCAGCCAGGAAGTGGAGCGTATTGGGCGGTTGCTGAATGCATAACTCTTTGTGTATCCCCGAGCATCGTCAGACAACTAGTCACTTGCATATTAAAAAAGCGGGTTGGTTATATTAACAAAAATTAGTTGTCCAAAAAAAGGAATGAGTCTGAAATGGCCTCCAACTTACCACCAGCAGACGTTAATACCCACAATTACACCTTTAGCAGAGATTTGAATGAGAATCTCCAGCAATTTCTGGCTATTTTTGATAAGTGTGCGGATATTCAATATCGTCCATTTGAGATTAATGTTGGGCAAAAAGGGTCACTTATTTACTTGAGCGGAATGGTCGACACCAAATCCATTGATTTGGACATCATGAGACAGTTCATGGAGTCCAGTATTACAGGGGATGTCGTCAAGCTAACGGATGATATCAAGCATACGATTCAGTCTAAGCTGAGCTTCATTTCTCAAGTAAGCTGGGCGAATGATTTTCAAGAAGCGGTTGGATATATTTTATCTGGCGATTTGGCGTTACTGATGGACGGGTGGAATCAGGTTCTAATTATGAATGCAAAAGGCTGGGAGAAAAGAGCGATCGAAGAACCCGCTACCGAAGCGGTGATTCGGGGTCCCAGGGAAGGTTTTCAAGAAGATCTGAGTACAAATATCAGCCTCATTCGCAGAAGACTAAAGACCGTACAGCTTAAAATGGAGATGGTTGTGCTCGGTCAGTTGTCCAATACGAATATAGCCATTACTTATCTGGAAGGCGTGGCGAAGGATGACTTAATTGCTGAAGTGAAAAAAAGGGTGGGCAGTATTCGCATCAATGCAATTCTGGAAAGCGGGTATATTGAAGAGCTGATTGAGGATAATTCGTTATCGCCCTTTCCCCAAGTGGTGATTACCGAACGACCGGATCGGGTAGTCGGCAACCTGCTCGAAGGGAAGGTAGGGATACTGATTGACAATACGCCGTTTGCAATCATTGTACCCGGAACATTTTTTCAATTGCTGCAATCGCCCGAGGATTATTATCAGAGGTATCTCGTTTCTACGTTTATTCGTTTTTTGCGTCTGCTGGCCGTTGCTTCCTCACTACTTTTGCCCTCGCTTTATATTGCCTTGACGACCTATCATCACGAAATGATACCGACTATGCTATTGGTCAGTATAGCTTCTTCCCGGGAAACCGTGCCCTTCCCCGCATTTGTGGAAGCTTTGCTGATGGAAGTTTCATTCGAGGGCTTGCGGGAGGCGGGGGTGCGTCTTCCGAGGCCAGTCGGACAAGCCGTAAGTATCGTTGGAGCTTTGGTCATTGGACAGGCTGCTGTAGCGGCCGGTATTGTATCTTCACCACTGGTTATTATTGTGTCCATGACCGGTATTGCTTCTTTTATTTTTCCAAGCTTTCAATTAGGGCTCTCCTTCCGCCTGCTTCGTTTCCCTATGATGATTGCGGCAGCAACACTGGGGCTCTATGGAATTTTGATGCTGCTTTTGATGCTCCTGCTTCATATGTTGAATCTCCAGTCTTTCGGTCATCCTTACATGGCTCCTCTGGCACCTCTGCGCTTCCGCGGCATTAAAGATGTCATTGTTCGTGCCAACCGGCTCCGAAGATTTAAAAATTCGTCTCGTACAAGCGAATAATAAACTCGCACAAGAGGTCCTAATGAGAAAAACGCTGATTCTGATACTCACATTGCTAATCTCTATATCGCTATCGGGCTGCTGGAGCAGAGTGGAGTTGAACGACGTGGCTATTGTCACCGGGACTGCGATAGACCTTGCCGAGGACGACAAGCTGCAACTAAGCTTGCAAATTTTAAAGGTGAAAATGACCAAAGGAATCAGTGAAAAAGGAGGTGCAAGTGATAGCGCGACGCTCGTCGTCTCCGAGACGGGGGAGACGATCTTAGATGCCTATCATCTTCTTCAGAAAAAGCTTTCTCGCGTTGTGATTTTCTCTCATAATCGTGTGGTCATTGTGGGCGATAAATTCGCACGCTCGGGGATTACACCTGCGCTGGAATTTTTCAGCAGACACAGGGAAGCCCGGGGAAGTAACTTTTTACTTACAACTCAAGGGAAGGCGAAGGATTTATTAATGACACCTCCCAATTTTGAAATCTTTACGGCCGAGGAGATCAGGGAAGAGGAGAAGGCTTTGCTGATGGAGAGTGCCACTGTTCGGGATTTTATCTTTCGACTGCTTGAACAAGGGATCGAGCCGTTGAGCACACAAGTACAAGTTGTGCCCCTAAACGGCCTTGATAGCTCCCAATCCCAGAACGACCCCTCAGGATTCGGTATGGTGGGTGTAGGCATTTTCAATAATGATAAATTGATCGGATGGATGAAGCGGCGAGATGCTGAGACTTTATTATGGATAAAGGGTAAAGTGAAAAACACTGCGATTACCGTCACTATGCCCGATGAAAAGGCACCCAATGAAAGGATATCCGGAAAAATAAGTGCTCAGCTCTATAAAGCCAAAACCAACATTAAACCCAAAATCCAAGGGGATAACATTAGCTTTGAGATTAATGTTCATATCACAGGCGAAATATTTGAGAATTCCACCAAACTTAACTTCACAGAGGTTCAAAGTTTAAATAAAGTGCAACATGCGCTGGAGCAAGAGATTGAAAAAAGAGTCACGAGCACTGTAGAAAAGTTAAAGAAGCAGTATAAATCTGATGTTATTGGACTGGGGATTCTCTTGCATAGAGCCAATAAGAAAGTATGGAATGAGAAGTATTCCAAGCAATGGCAAGAGGAATTTCCAAAGGTTGAGATCCAGACGAAGGCTCATTTTAAAATCGTCGGAACAGGGCGTGTGAACGACTCCATGTTCTGGGATGAAAAGAAATTAGACAAATAGCTGTATTAAATTTAACTAAGGAATAGGGACAACCGTATGGAAACCATCTCACGGCACCAATTGCTGACTATTTCGATTATTTATCAAATTGGAACGACCATCATATTTGGTTTCGCGGCTGGCGCAGGGAGAGATTCCTGGTTGGCTGTTTTGATATCCACTATTTTGGGTACAGGTGTTGTCTTGATTTATGTCAGTGTCACTAAATTAAATCCGGGGCTTACCTATGTTGAATGTTTTCCGAAGCAATTTGGCCGTTGGCTGGGTACGCCTCTTGCCTGGCTCCATCCACTTTTATTTTTGTATATCGCCGGGAGAATCGTGGCGGACATCAATAATTTAGTACCCTCAACCATTTTGCCCCGCACGCCTCCCTGGGCCATTTTGATTTTGTTTATGATTGCCCTCGCCTATGCTCTTTTTTTGGGAATACGAGTAATGGGGCGGCTCGCCGAGCTGATACTGCCGATCCTGGCCCTCATTTATGCAGTAGAAGTGATCTTAATATTTAGTTCTGGAGTTGTAGATACAAGAAATCTTTTTCCACTACTGGACCAAGGATGGGGCAGGATATGGAAAGTTGTATGGCCGTTAGGAGTTATCCAATCCTATGGGGAATCTCTGGCCTTGGCACTAATCTGGACTTCTGTCAAGCCCAAAGGGAAAGTAGGAAGGACCATGGTTGTTTCAACATTGCTGGCCGGCAGTTTTATCGCTTTCACCGATGCCTTGGCCATTTCCGTATTCGGGGAAGCGATTTTCCAGCGGGCAACCTACCCGATGTATGCGCTGATCCAAGTGATCTCTGTGGCAGACTTTATTACCCAACTTGATGCTACAGGCGTTCTTTATTTTTGCTTTATGGCATTCCTGAAGACCTTTATTTATTTGTTTGCCACGATCCGGAGCGTTCAAAAGCTGACTTACACACAAAGCAGCCGCATTTTTATTCTGCCTGTGGTCATCATTGCTTTCGTGTTAGGGATGACGATGGCTCCCAATGTCATTGAGCATATTGCTGTAGTGGAAAAGGTCGTTCCGTTCAGTCCGGTTTATATATCGTTAATGTTCGTGATCCCAATGATATTAATGATTGTTTCATGGATTCGGCGAAAAAAACAAAATCTGACCAGCGAGTGAGGCGATTAAATGACAACCTGGATAGCCTTCTGGAAATCTAATGTGATGTTGGAACATCCTTGGGTTCAGCCTGTGTACTTTGTGATTATCGCATTCGGATTGTCGTTCTTTACTTGGTTTAGAAAGCCCCGCCAAGAGCGGCGCAAGAAACCAAAAGATTAACGTCTGTGCAAAACTATTTGTTCAAGTTCAGGTGCAAGTTCCATATTTTTTGTTCGTATGAATTTTCTACGTAGTTCCCCCCGAGTTGATTCTATGTTACCTCCAACTAACAATAGACTCCAGTTAACGGTGAATGATCTATTCCGAGAAGAGAACATATGTTCGAGATTGGTAATTATCGCATTTTTTCGCTTGAGAAGATACTCGATTTGAATGCTCAAATAGGTACATTATAGGAATTATGACTTATTTGCGATATTAATAAACGATATTAGTCGTGTGTCGATAAAAATGCTGTTTTTACGTGTGTAGAACATATGTTCTATATTTCTGAAAATCGCATTTTAATTGTGCTATGTAAGCCGAACAACTAGAAGCGGCAATTCCCCTGCACCAGTTGTCTTAACAGTGAAAAAGAGGGGACACTTACCCAATTAACGGCATTTTTGTATCTTATTTTCCTTCTATATAGGCAAAAGAGGGGAATAAGGGCATTTCTGTATCTTATTTTTCGAAAAAGCACGTTGTACGGGGATTCTGGAAAATTTAAGGTACAATATTGCACTTAATCTCCACTAACCGCTAGCGGGAGAGGATTTAAGGTACGAAAATGCCGCTAATTACACTACGATACATTTTATATAGCGTTAACTTCAATGCTTCAGCTAAAGTGGGACCGCATTTCCGACAAGAAGGTTGATAAGGCAGGCGTCATTAAAGTGTCTTTTCGCATAATGAACACGGTTTGCGCCAAGGCATGTTTGTCAGAGATGGTATGACAGCGGACACGGCCTTGCTGCTCCGACACGGCTACCATGGAACGCGGCATAAGCGAAATCCCCAAGCCAGCGCTGACACAACCGATGATCGTTTCGAGCGATGCGAATTCCATCATCTTCTCAGGTGAGATCCCTTCTTCCTGAAGCATCTGACTTAATTTGGACCGATAGGTGCAGCCGCTTGGAAAGACAAGAACTGTGCGAAGCTGTATGTCATGGATTGCCTGGACGGGCGGATGGGAGAGGGGGGTGACAAGCACCATTTCTTCCTCAATGACATTTTCTTGAATCAATTCCGGATGCTCCACGGGGCCCGATACGAATGCTCCGTTCAGCTCATAGTGTAGAACCCCGTGAAGATGCTGCTCGGTTGGACCTGTGATTAAAGAAAAGTCGACCGCCGGATATTCGGCGTGATATTTAGTAAGCAGGGCAGGCAGCCGAACGGCAGCAGTGACCTCCAGGGATCCGATGTGAAGCTGTCCTGCAGGCACAGCGGTGTCTCCAACGGCCAACCTGGCTTCTTGAATAACATGTAATATTTTCTCCGCATAGGTAATCAGGGTTTGGCCGGAAGGGGTAAGTGTAATGCCCCGATTGTGACGGTAAAATAACTGTGTCTGCAAATCAGCTTCCAACTGTTGAATCTTATGCGTCACATTGGATTGGGCAAAGTTTAATTTATGAGCTGCTTTGGATATACTTCCTTCCTGGGCTGTGGTGAAAAACACTTTGAGCAACTGAATATCCATGTTGACCTCCTGTAGAGTTGATTTAGGTATCTTGATTATAGATATTTGGCATCATGATTCTGTATTATACATGATAGCAGATATCATTGTATGATGAGTGGGCAGATAAATACAATTACCTATTAAAAGGTAGACAAAGGAGATAACAACATGAGTTTTCAAAATAAAGTGGCAGTAGTTACAGGCGGAAGCAGCGGTATCGGAAAGGCAGTAGCGATTGAATTGGTAAAACAAGGTGCAAATGTAGTGATCAACGGGCGCCGTGAGCAACTCTTGGTGGAAGCTGCTAAGGAAATCGATCCAACAGGTAAGCAGATTGCTTATGTCATCGGCGACATTTCAGATCCACAAATTGCAGAACGTTTGATTGCTGAAGGATTATCGCGTTTTGGACGTATCGATACCTTGGTGAACAATGCCGGCATTTTTATATCGAAATCATTCACAGATTACACTAAAGAGGACCTTGAATCCAAACTGGCCGTCAATCTCAAAGGATTCTTCCATGTGACCCAGCATGCGGTGACTGAGATGCTGAAGACGGGTTCTGGTCACATCGTTAACATCACGGCGAGTGGTGCTGTTGATCAGCCTATCAAAGGTGTGCCATCCGTTCTTGCTGCCCTGACTAAAGGCGGTTTAGCGGCGGCAACAAAATCGCTTGCCATTGAGTATGCCGATAAAGGCATTCGCGTAAATGCAGTAGCACCAGGAATTATCAAAACACCGATGCACCCTGTAGAGACACATGATTTCTTGGCTAAGTTGCATCCTATTGGTGTAATGGGCGAGGCTCAAGATATTGTGAATGCTATTCTGTATCTGGAATCGGCACGGTTCGTAACCGGTGAAATCCTTCATGTCGATGGGGGTCAAAGTGCTGGCCGGTGGTAAGCTATAGAACATCTTGCAAACGGGAATAATACTTGCATTCATAAAATGAACGGAGGATGATGTTTATGCTATATGAACTGCGGATCTACCATGTCATTCCTGGTCGCATGCAATCCATACTGGATCGATTCCGGGATGGTACGATAACAATTTTTGCCAAGCATCATATGAAGGTCACTGAGTTTTGGGTGGAAGCGGATGAATCCACGAATCGGTTGTATTATGTACTTGAGCATCGTGACCTGGCTGCTCGGGAACAGAACTTTAAGGCTTTTCAAGAAGATCCGGAATGGCTCGAGCTTAAGGAGAGAACGGAACAAAATGGACCTTTACATGAGAAGATCGACGTTGTGTATCTGAAAAAAGCAGATTTTTTTCCAGATGGAGTAAGAAACTAAGGGATTATTGTTACTAAAAAATCGGCTATCTCCATAAATAGATGTTCTGACATGTTATCGGACAATTGAAAAAATAAGTTAGTTTACATCGCCCTTCGGGGCGGTGTTTTTCTTTTCGTAGAACTACAGTTGACAATGGATTTTTATTTTAATATATTATATGCATACGCATGCATCTAAATATCGCATGCTGATTATTACAACTTGCAAGTTGATTACAGATCAAATTGCATATACAGAGGAGAGAAATCATGAATTACTTATTCAGTCCGTTTGAACTCAGTTCCTTGCAATTGAAGAACCGTGTCGTTATGCCTCCGATGTGTCAATATTCAGTAGTCAACAAAGATGGTATTGCTAATGACTGGCACTACAATCACTATGTTAGCCGGGCGGTTGGTGGAGCTGGATTGATTATTATAGAAATGACAGATGTAGACCCGGATGGTCGCATCTCTGATTACGATCTTGGAATCTGGAACGATGAGCAAATCCCTGCTCTAGCTAGAATTGTAGATGCCGTTCATGCTCATGGCGCAAAGGCTGGAATTCAGATTGCCCATGCTGGACGTAAGGCAGAGGATGCTGCCGTTCCGGTTGCGCCTTCAGCTATTCCTTTTAGCTCAAAATCCAAAACTCCGCGGGAGCTTACTACTGAAGAAGTGAAGGGTATGGTGGAGAAGTTCCGTCTCGGCGTTAAACGTGCGGTGCAAGCCGGAGTGGACGTTATCGAGCTGCATGGCGCACATGGCTACCTCATCCACCAATTCCATTCACCGTTAACGAATCGCAGAACAGATGAATACGGTCAGGATCTAACCCTGTTTGGTAAAGAAGTGATTGCTGCCGCCAAAGGGGAGATGCCTGAAGGAATGCCGTTAATTATGCGGATCTCTGCCAAGGAATACACAGATGGAGGATATGATTTGCCTCAGGCAGTGGAATTCAGTAAAGCGTACAAGGAAGCAGGAGTAGATATGTTCCATGTCAGCTCCGGTGGTGAGGGTCCTGTATCACCTGCTAATGCCCCGGGAACACAGGCGGCTTATCAGATTTCGTTAGCTAGAGAGATCAAACAAAAATTGCAAGTTCCGGTTATTGCCGTAGGGAAGTTGGATGAGCCGGCAGTTGCGAACGCAGTTATTGCTAATGAAGATACTGACCTTGTTGCCATAGGTCGAGGAATGTTGAGAAATCCATATTGGGCATTAACTGCTGCAGATTCACTCAAACAGGAGAATAGCATCCCTAAACAGTACGCGATGGGATTTCGTTAATCCAGATTTGGGGAGGATTGAATGACAAAAACTAACCCGTTGCTAATTGTAGTATTGGCTTTAGGAGTATTCGGAATCATCACAACGGAGATGGGGATTATCGGCGTGCTACCGCAAGTAGCGCAGAAATTCAATATTTCTACCTCAGAGGCCGGTTGGCTTGTTAGTATATTCGCCCTGGTCGTTGCCTTGTCTGGACCTTTTATAACTCTGTTCTCTTCAGGGATCAATCGTAAATTCATATTGTTAATCGCTGTGTTGCTGTTTGCGATCTCTAACGTTGTCTATATTTTCGCTACAAGCTTCAATGTGATGCTGGCATTTCGGATTATACCGGCTTTAGCGCATCCTGCTTTCTTTTCTGTAGCTCTTGTGGTGGCAGCTTCACTGGTTTCTCCAGAGAAAAGTAGCCAAGCGGTAACCAAAGTATTTACAGGGATAACAGCAGGCTTTGCCTTTGGTGTACCTTTGACCTCTTATCTTGCAGAGCGGATTTCCGTTGAAGTTGCCTTCATGTTTGGTGCCATAATTAGTATCATAGCCTTTATCGGCATATTGATCTGGCTTCCTTCGATGCCTGTTCAAGAAAAGATGACTTATGGAGAACAACTCCGCGTTTTACGTAAACCTGCTTTGTGGTTAAACATCGCATCCGTTGCCTCTTTATTTGCGGCTATGTTCTCTGTATATAGTTATTTTGCCGAATATCTCGGACAAGTAACACAAATGAATGGCTCCTGGGTCAGCATCATGTTATTCATTTTCGGAGTGGTCATGATTTTGGGGAACTTCATATTTGGCGGGTTCGTGCAGAAGAATATTACGCTCACAACAACGTTGTTTCCTCTAATTTTCCTAATCATTTATGTGATGCTATATTTTTTAGGAAATCATTTTATTCCTATGTTTGCACTGATTTTCTTATGGGGTATTGTACACGCTGGTGGACTTATCATTGGTCAAAGCTGGCTGATCATCGAATCTCAATCAGCGCCTGAATTTGGAAACAGCTTGTTTGTAACCTTCACGAATTTAGGAATAACAATCGGAACAGCGGTTGGCGGCTGGTTTCTTGTGCAATGGGGAGTACATCAACTTGTATGGTGCGGAATAGGATTTTCTATACTGGCCTTCTTATTGATTATCATTAGGATAAAAGTATACGGGAAGCCCACAGCTAAGAATCTGGAATTGTATCCCTAATCATTTATTACGCTTTTTTATTCCATAAGTGCTGTTGTGTATTGGACAAGGTAACCTGCGTAGTACATCATTAACTCTTATATGATCTCTTATGATATTATAGGATAGATGGTGTACAGCATTACCTTTAGAAAGGAAGTGTAAGATGACTACTACGTCTAATAATAATCTTATCGCTAACTGGTTAGCCTTTACACAAATGCAAAGTACTGTTGCGAATAAATTAGAGGCAAAGCTAATGGAAAAACATAATTATTCTTTAAATGATTTTTACTTGTTGATGTTTTTATCGCAAGCACCTGAGAAAAAACTTCGGTTGCAACAACTGGAATCCATGATCGGGCTGAGCCAAAGTGCGATATCCAGACTTGTGAGCCGTTTCGAAGCTCGAAGTTGTGGTGCTCTGGAAAGAATCTCTTGTGATGAAGATCGCCGCAGTATTTATACAGCGTTGACAGATCTCGGACAATCTAAAATAGATAGCGCTATGGTCACTTTTAATGAAGAATTGGCTGAGGCTTTTTCTACTGAGGAAGTTAGACAACTCCTAGAGCAAATGATGTCTCCTAAAAAGCCGTGAACAGCTTAACACATAATGCAGGGATTCTCTCCCACTCGAGCTTTACAAAACAAAACACCTTTCAGAGTATGCTCCCATGTCAGAGGATGTGGTGAACGACTTTGGAGGTGTTTTTCTGTTTGTATGCACGGGATTACATACTAAACGAGATCATTTTAGGACAACATTGAAGTACAGTCGCTAGAACGGATGGCTTGACTTGGAGTGTACTCCAAGTTGTACATTTAACAGGTCACTATTTTTCAACGCCATTCTAAAAAAATTAGATACAGTGTCCCCTGATATAGATCTATAAGGAGGCTTCATTAACGAAAATGTCCCAATTCCCTGGTAAGACTGAATGGGCTAATCTCATCCAGAAAATTCCGGAGCTTGTCACCTCCATCAAGGAAGCAGCACAATTGACAGGCCTGACAGAAGATACAATTCGTTATTATGAGAAAATTGGATTGCTGCCCTATGCCGATCGGAAGAAAAATGGGCATCGGGTGTATAGCCGGGAACAAATCCATAGTATTCTCTTTCTAACCCGATTGAAAGCGACAGGAATGACGATAGCAGAAATGAAGAAATTTCAGGAAATGACGAGTTCCGGTGATGAGACCATACCCGGAAGACTGTCGCTGCTAGAGGAGCATAACCGGAATATTCAAAGCGAAATTGCCAGATTGTCTGAAATTCAAAAAATTATTGAATTTAAGATTCAGAACTTTCGGGAGATTTTCGAAAATCCAAGCGGTACGAATTGCCCGAAAACTTCAAAAGAAGAGTAGAGGTGAATGATAAATGCAGACAGCTGCAAAAACGGTCATTATTACAGGGGGCAATACAGGGCTTGGGTTTGAAACGGCCAAAGTCATTGCCAGCTCTACAACGGAGTGGCATATCGTTATCGCATCACGCAGTCAGCAAAAAGGAAACGAAGCAGCCCAAACCTTGATTCAGGCTACTCGTAATCCTCATATATCTGCAATGGTACTGGATTTATCCTCGTTCTCGTCGATTAAGCAATTCGCAGATCAATTCACGAAGAGTGATCTTCCTCCGTTACATGCTATCGTCTGCAATGCCGGTGCTGCTTTTGTACAGGGCACTCAAGTAACTGCGGATGGCCTTGAAGCAACCTTTGGTGTCAATCATATGGGACATTTCTTGCTCGTGCGGCTGCTTTATAATCAGCTGGTGGAGCCGGGGAGTATCGTTGTTGTTAGCAGTGATACGCACCAATCAAGGGGCAATTCTGCGACATCCGTTCGCTACGTTAGTCCGGGAACTATGGCCGATCCTGTGGCTTCGGATCAGAACTTGCATGATCTGAACGATTTTTCTAAAGGGATGGTCCGCTATGCGACCTCCAAGCTTACTAACTTGTATTTTACGTATGAGCTCTCACGCCGGGTTCAAGAGTCCAAGCCATCCGTATCCGTTGTCGCCTTTAATCCTGGTATGATGCCCGGCAAAGGCTCGGCACTAGCCAGGGACTATAATCCCGCTATGCAATTTGCCTGGAATCATATCATGCCGTTGTTCCGCTTCGTCAGCTCAGGTATTCGTTCAACCAATCAGTCCGGCAATGATCTTGCTCAGTTAGTATTAAAAGAATCGGTGAAGAGTGGAACGTACTGGGATGGCACGAAGGACATTGCCTCCTCCGAAGAGTCCTACGATGTCAGTCGTGCAGTTGAGCTATGGGACTGGAGCAGTGAAAAGGTTGGGCTGAAAAAAGAGCTATAATTAAAAATTCAGAAAACATATATAGGAAAACATATAAATCCGATAAGAAAATAAAGAATAATTGTTGACAATTTTATAGAATGAATTTAATATTAAATTGTGATTATTGATTATCATAATTTAATAATTTTAGAGGTCGACCATACCATTCGGAGGTCTCATTTTCCTGTAAGCTAACGCGACGGGAAGGTGAGACCTTTTTGTTTTGGAGAAAGGATTCGAAGGTGAGGAGAGTTATGGATCTAGAGTTAACACAAGTGAGAAAAAGCTATGCATCTGCCCAAGAATGGGGGGATGCCACTTGAACCATTTTTGGAACACGCTACAGGAGGATTGGCCAATAGTTGCTGAAAAAACGTTGGAGCATATCGAGTTGTCTCTTCTTTCTCTGGCACTGGCTTGTCTGATTTCAATTCCGTTTGGAATCTATCTTGCACGCCATAAGAGATTAGCCAATTCTGTTATTACGGTTGTTTCAGCCGTACAGACGATTCCCGTCCTGGCACTTTTCGGCTTTATGGTCCCAGTATTCGGCATTGGATTTAAACCAGCCCTAATCGTGCTTACCTTCTATGGCATTTTGCCGGTACTCCAGAATACTTATGTGGGTATCACTTCTGTTAGTCCTGCACTGACTGAAGCAGGTCGCGGGATGGGAATGTCAAACTGGCAGCTGCTATGGATGGTTCAAGTGCCGATTGCACGCAGCTATATTTTGGCAGGTGTGAGATTAATGGCCATTCAGATGATTAGTATGGCTACTATCGGGACCTTCATTGCTGCTGGAGGGCTTGGAGATATTATTACGACAGGGATTAATGATATGAACACTGCACGAATTTTAGAAGGCGCCATCCCTGTATCTTTGCTAGTGATTCTGATCAATATCGTCTTACTGCAACTCAATCGATTCTTAACGCCCAAAGGGCTCCGTAAGAATAAATCCAACTAAACATCTAAGAATGGAGAGAAAGTCATGCAAACATCTCAGAGATCATTCGTTCAGAAATTGAAAAAGCGCACGTTTAAGCAGGTAAGCATTCTATTGTTAGTTATCATTGTACTTGTTATTGCGGGGTGCAGTAATGCTAAGCCCTCTAAAATCGTTATCGCGACTAAAGGGAATACCGAGTCAAATGTTATGCAACAGTTGCTAAAACTGATTGTGACGGAAAATACCTCGATTGATGTAGAAACAGTGAAGCTCGATAATAATATTCTTTGGGAAGCGATTAAGAAAGGCGATGTCGATGCCTATGTGGAGTATACGGGTACAGCACTAATGAACATTTTAAAGCAGGAGCCAGAGCGTGATCCTGAGAAGGTCTATAACAAGGTTAAGACTATGCTGAACGAGCAGGAAAATCTGACAATGCTGGATCCGCTCGGGTTTGACAGTACGTATGCGTTTGCTATACGGAAGGAAGTTGCGGATAAATACGGAATTACTAATCTCACGCAATTGGCGGAGCATTCAAACGAATTAATCTTTGCAGCAGATCCGATGATTGAAAAATCCAACCGTCCAGACGGATATAGACTCGTTAAGGAAGCGTACGGCTTTAAGTTTAAGCAGCTTCTTGGCATCTCCAGTCCACCGCTACAGCTGGAAGCTCTGAAAAGTAAAGAAGCGGATGTAATGATAACCCTGGCTACGAAAGGTATTTTTGAAGTGAACAATCTCGTTCCGCTGGCGGACGATAAACATATCTTTATTCCTTACTATGCTGCACCGCTCGTACGCAATGAGACGCTGAAAGCACATCCTGAACTTAAAGAAGTGCTTAATAAGCTGAGCAACAAAGTATCCCTTCAAGCCATTCGCGAGATGAACAGACAGGTGGACGCTGAGCAGAAAGAGCCGGAAGATGTGGCTAAAGCATGGTTGAAGCAGGAAGGATTTTTGAAATAATCGCTAGATAATTTGCAGCATTGCCGTTGAGATAAGTAGCAATCGAACGGTCATCGTAACATGACAGAGATCTGTTCGATGACCGTTTGAATCGCTTTATTAAAAATCGTATTTTAGGAGGAGCTCTTATATGGGAAATAATAACCGTCAAATGTCACTTGGAGCGATGATGTTTTATCCCTCCGGCGAGAATATTGCCAGCTGGCGGCACCCGGAGGTGGACGCCTCGCAAATGCTGGATTTCGATTACTATAAAAATATCGTTCAGGCAGCGGAGCGTGCCAAATTCGATTTGTTCTTCTATGCGGACAATCTGTACGTCTGGGATCGCTATGATTCCAGCATCCGCGGGGCAAACAGCATCCGTCCGGAGCCGATTACGTTAATGGCTGCTTTGGCATCTGTTACGAAGCATATCGGACTGGCGCCTACGATTTCTACGTCGTACAACGAGCCTTATCATATAGCTCGGAAGATGGCAACGCTGGACCATTTTAGCAAGGGCCGAACCGCATGGAACGTAATCACCTCTTCAGCTGATGAAGAGGCACAAAATTTCAATAAGGAAAAGCATCTGGAGCATAGCACGCGGTATAGACGGGCAGCCGAGTTCGTCGATGTCACGCTGGGCCTGTTTGACAGTTGGGAAGAGGACAGCGTTGTAATGAATAAGGAGTCGGGAGAATTCGCTGATCCTGAGAAGGTACACTACCTGAATCATTCCGGTGAGTTTTTCAAGGTTCGCGGGCCGCTTAATGTATCACGTTCGCCGCAAGGCCATCCTGTCCTGGTTCAGGCAGGTGCTTCTGAATCCGGAAAGGAACTCGCAGCGAGAACAGCCGAGGTTATATTTTCTCCATTCGTTCCATTGGAAGATGCAAAGGCGTTCTACCGGGATGTAAAAGGACGCTTGTCCAAATATGGCCGAGAGCCGCATGAAGTGAAAATTATGCCGTCATTTATACCCATTGTCGGAAGGACAGAAGCCGAGGCCAAGGAGCAGCTTGAAATTGTCGGAGACCTGATCCCTGATGCATTATGCCGGGATCTGCTGTCGCATTATTTAGGGCAGGACATCTCTCATTTGTCGCTGGACGAGCCGCTTCCTTTTATTCCTAGCCAGGAAAATAACAATCAGAGCAAGAGCAGAATTGATCGTGTTATCCGACTGTTGGAAAAAGAGCGCCTAACGCCGCGTCAGTTGTTCAAAAAAATCTACAATAACAGCTTTGCAGGCACACCAGAGCAAGTTGCGGATGTGATGGAAACTTATTTTAAAGAAGAGGCGGCCGATGGATTCATTATGCCATTTGCGCATCTCCCAGGAGGCCTCGACGATTTTATAGAGCTAGTGTTGCCAGAACTCCGGCGCAGGGGACTATTCCGCACGGAATATCCTGGCGGTACGCTGCGGGATACGCTGGGCCTGACACGGCCAGTCAACCGTTATTCTCGTTAAGAATACATGACAGGGAGGTTAACAAAGTGAGCAAACCAGAGCGGCAAATGACGCTTGGGGCGATGATGTTTTTCCCGGCAGGAGGGCAAATTTCCAGTTGGAGGCATCCTGACGCGAATCCCCAAGGACTGCTTGATTTCAACTATTATAAGAATATCGTTCAGACTGCAGAACGCGGGAAATTCGATCTGTTCTTCTATGCAGATGAGCTGTATGTGTGGGATCGCTTCGAATCGGGCATCAGCCATGCTAACAGCATTCGTCCTGAGCCCATTACTTTACTCTCAGCGCTGGCCGCAGCCACAGAGCATATCGGGCTGGCAGCGACAATATCCACGACCTATAATGAGCCATACCATATCGCCCGGAAGCTGGCGACACTGGATTACCTCAGCAATGGGCGGGCGGCCTGGAATGTCGTTACCTCGCAAACGGATGAGGAGGCGCGTAATTTTGGCCGTGATAAACATCTGGACCACACCAATCGATATGAACGGGCCGAGGAGTTCGTGGATGTGACACAAGGCTTGTGGGACAGTTGGGAAGATGACGCTCTGCTCCTTGATAAAGAGAGCGGGTACTTCGCAGATAAGGATAAGCTGCACAACATTCAGCACAAGGGCAATCACTTTCAGGTACATGGTCCGCTTAATGTGGCTAGACCTCCACAAGGCTACCCCGTGTTGGTTCAAGCCGGAGCCTCGGAGGCCGGTAAGGAGATGGCTGCAGCTAGAGCGGAGGTGGTCTTCGCCCTTGTCAGCTCTTATTCAGCCGAGGGACTGCTGGCAAGTCAGCAGTTCTATGAGGATCTTAAGGGTAGAATGGCTAAGTTCGGCAGAAGTCGTGATGATCTGAAAATATTGCCTGGCATTATGCCGATTATCGGCCGGACAGAGGAAGAGGCGAGGGAGCGACTTGCGCTCACGGAGAGCTTGACACCGCCGCAGCTAGGTCTCGATATTCTTTCCCATCATCTTGGTCAGGATGTGTCATCCTACCCGCTTGATGAGCCGCTTCCGTTCCGTCCGGATATCGATCAGTATAATCAGAGCAAAACCGTTCTTAAGGGCATCCTCGATCTGATCGATAAGGGTCTGACGCTTCGCCAGCTGTATGAGCGGGTGACTAACAAACGCTCACTTGCCGGAACACCGGAGCAGATCGCGGACATCATGGAGGAGTGGTTCAAGAAAGGGGCAGCAGATGGCTTCAACGTCTCGTTCTCCCATCTGCCGGGCGGCCTGGATGACTTCGTGAATCTGGTTGTCCCTGAACTGCAGCGGAGAGGGGTGTTCCGCACAGAGTATACCGGACGCACATTGCGTGAGCATCTGGGGCTTAAGCGTCCCACTAATCGTTATGCTAAGACCCGTGTGTAGCTGAGGCCTAGGTTAGTTGCCCTTCGCCCACTTATGTCGAGTTGCTTATTTTGTTGTTCTACAATTAATAGAGCTCTCTTCCCATGCGTCTTCGGACGGAGCGGAGGAGAGTTTTTTTCGTCACTGATGAGATTTGGAAATGGGTAGAGAATGAGTCCATGCTTTGATCTCCAGTTTCTAAATATCTGGTATCACATTCCTGTGGCGTTCATCTTCAATATTCCTTGACGGGAATATTCTTTATAAGGTATATTGTGATCAGCAGGTTGAAAGTCACTCTAAATCAAGGAGATGGTTAGATAACAACCATTAAATACAGAGGTGAGCAACATGTCCGGCACAAGTCCGGGAATGGACATAACGACGTTGAGTGCTTTAGCTGAACCGAATCGCATGAATATTGTTCAATTGTTGCGCAGCGGTCCTCTGGCTGTCGGCGAAATCGCTGACCAATTAGGACTACGTCAACCACAAGCGTCGAAACATTTGAAAGTGCTTAGCGATAGCGGGATTGTGGAAGTGAGAATAGACGCGAACCGTCGGATATATACACTCCGGCCTGAGCCCTTCCAAGCGATGGATTCTTGGGTACAGTCCTTCCGTCATCTTATGGAAGAACGGTTCGATAACTTGGATAATTACTTGCGTGAACTGCAGAATAAGGATAAGCCGTAATCATATTAGATTGGGAGGGATAGTAACAATGTCAAACAATATGGTGTCAAGAGTAGAGAACGATCGGTTCCTGGTACTGGAACGCGTATTCGATGCCCCGCGTGAGCTTGTATTTCAGATGTTTAAGGAAGCTGAGCATATCAAGCATTGGTGGGGACCGAGAGGGTGGGAGATCCCGGTATGCACCATTGATTTCCATCCAGGCGGTGTATGGCATTACTGTATGAAATGCGTTGATCCGAATCAAGGCACATTTTACGGAATGGAATCGTGGGCCAAAGCTGTTTATGAGGAAATCGTTGAGCCGGAGAAGATCATCTACAACGATTACTTCTGTGATGCCGAGGGTAATATAAATGAGTCCCTGCCATCGACCCTTATCACGTTGGATTTTATAGATCTGGGCGGCAAGACTAAGCTAATAAATCGTGCTGAATATACATCGGCAGAGGCGCTTAAAACCGTCATGGATATGGGCATGCTGCAAGGGATCACTGAAACTTGGAATCGCCTGGAAGAGCGGTTGGAGTCCTTGAAGTAGAGAGCCCATAAGTCGACTATCACCTGTATATTAGAATGCGAAGGTTTGAGATAAATTATTTCACCTAAGGAGTGTGCAAATATGATTAACAAAATTGGCCAAGTGATGTTGTATGTAAATAACCAAGATGAATCCAGAGATTTCTGGACAGAAAAGCTAGGGTTTGAGGTAATTGCAGATGAAACTAGTGGCCCGGTGAGATTTATTGAGCTCGCTCCAAAAGATGCAGCAACCACTATTGTTCTTCATAACAAGGAATTCGTTGCTAAAATGAATCCTGGCATGAATCTGGGAACACCTTCGCTTATGTTCTTCACGGACAATTTCGATAAATTAAATAGTGATCTGAAGAACAAAAATGTCACCGTTGGAGAAATTGTAGAGCTTCCTAATGGCAGAGTGTTCAACTTCGCAGATAATGAACAGAATTATTTTGCGGTAATGGAAAAAGCACAGTAACATGAAGTGAATTACCAAACGCGTCTACATAAAAAAGCTCCTGAACTCGTCTAGCGGCGATTCAAGAGCTTTTTTATATACCTCGAGATCACTATTTATTCTTCATTCTCATAGGTCTGTAGAATGCGCGAATGTCGTCCGCCAGTGCCTCAGGTTCTTCCATGGCAGTAAAATGGCCGCCGGCAGGCATGGTGCTCCAACGAGTAATATTCAGATTACGCTCAGCCCAGGATTTTGGAGGAAGTACAATATCTGCAGGAAATATGGCTACCCCTGTTGGAACTTCTATGTGACCGAGTGGCGGCAAGGAGTGTGAATTTTCGTAATACATTTGTATAGATGATCCTATGGTGTTAGTCACCCAATAGATCATGATATGAGTTAACAACTCATCCTTGCTGTATCTCTGACTCAGATCACCCTTACAATCGCTCCATGCCCGAAGTTTCTCGATGATCCAAGCAGCCACACCTACCGGCGAATCGGATAGTCCATAAGCAAGAGTCTGTGGCTTGGTGGACTGCATGGATATATAACCGCCCTCATTCGCTAACCATGAAGAAGCATTTTTCTTATATTGCTGCTCTTCTTCAGAAAGTTCTGCATCCTGTGAAGTCATGAGACTTCTTATAATGCCAACATCCGTTAGATGGATGCCATATAAAAGTTCAGGATCATTCGCTGCCAAATACCTTGTCACACCAGAGCCAATATCTCCACCGGCAGCTGCGAATTTTGTGTAGCCTAATTCTTGAGTCATTAGCTTAGCCCACAAATGGGACACACTATAATTGTTAAAGCCAGGCTTAGTAGGGCGACTTGAGAATCCGAATCCAGGCAATGAAGGGACAATGACATCGAAAGAGTCCTCTGGATTACCTCCGTGGCTAGCCGGATCTGTAAGGAGCGGAATAATCTTTTCATAACGAAGGTAACTGTCGGGCCATCCATGGGTAAGAATAATCGGCATAGGGTTAGGGCCTTTACCACGCTCATGTACGAAGTGAACATCGATCCCATCAATATCACAGTGGAACTGGGCAAAGCGATTCAACTTCGATTCTTGTGCGCGCCAATCGTAATGATCCCGCCAATAGGAAAGTAGTGATTTTAAAAAAACTAAATCTGTTCCTCGCTCCCAGCCGGAGTCTTCTACCTGATCAGGCAGGCGGACGTGCTGCAGCCTATATTGTAGATCGTTAAGAATGTCATCGGAGACCTGAATATGAAAAGGTTTAATAGCCACTATGATTTCCTCCCTGTGTTGATTTATAGCGTTATTATATCCATTGGACTTGTATGATACACTGTTATAAGTGAAGCAACTAACTATACTATTTGATAGGTGATCATCATGCCGCAGGTAGACCGACACAAAGAACGCACCGTGAATATAGAATTTGTAGCCGTGGAGGAGTTTAATATTCTTCCATACCCAGATCGGTTTACGATGATTTTTATTACGTCTGGGAAGTTAAAGGGGATACTAAACGAGCGTCCTATTTCTATTAGTGCGCCTGGCATCCTCTGCTTGGCTGAAGACGATCATGTGCATATGCTTGAAAAGAATAACGTATCCGCACAATCCTTCAGCTTTCATCCCGAATTTCTTAACACCAATACGCTTTCTGAAACGAAGGATTACTTTCCTTCAGGACCAAGAATACAAACAGGACTTTCCCTTTTTCAAAGTAATCATCTGTATCATGGAGTGCCTCGTGTAACGGAAAAAGCGTACCCGCTGTTGTTTGAATGGTTCTTCGTGCTTGGTATGGAAGTGCAGGCGCAAAGTGATGACCTCTGGGTGTGCAGAATAAAGAAGTACCTCATTCAAATTTTGGGGCTGCTTGAGGAATTGAATCAAAATAGCGAACATTCGCCTGTCGATGTAGTGCTAGACTATATTCACACTCATTATCCGCAAAAGATTACATTGGAAGAGTTGACGAAGTGTGTTCATTTGAACCGTGTGACGCTGAATAAGATGTTCCAGGAGAGATGCGGAAATACGGCGATAGGTTACTTGCTTGCTCATCGCTTAAAGGTCGCGAGTGATCTTTTGACACACACAGATATGAGTCTTAATGAAATTGCGCGGGCTACTGGATTTGAGTATGATACTTATTTCATCAAACAGTTCACAGCTAGAAAGGGCATGTCACCGACAACGTATCGGACGACTTCTCGTAAGTTCTCGAGTGCTCAGTAGTTTCTAATGGCAGACGCGAATGACTTAGAATCGTTTAGAAAATAATGGTTTGAAAACAACTTCATCTTTGCAATTCAAGATTTGAAGTTTGGTTAATTGTAATTCGAATCTAGGAAGGCATTGCAAAATGGAGTTTCATCATTTAATATGGACAATATAGATCTATAATAGTAATTATTTGAGGGGGGATCAGGTGTAGTTATGCAAAAAAGTTATGTACCCAAACTCATTTCAAGCTGTGTCAGGACGGGGACGTACGCGCTTTTCCAGAGGTGAATGGTGTAACGAGCGGGATCCGGAGCGTGTAGGAAAAGACCGACAATGGTTGCAGCCATGAGGAAAACAAGCAGCATTACAATTTTTGTGTCTTAATTATGGATATTAAAGATCTGTATTGGGGTTTTTAGCTGTGGGAAAACACATTTAAATCATTGGAGGAATTGATCATGAGAATCGATGTTTGGTCTGATTTTGGATGTCCTTTTTGCGTGATAGGTAAAAGAAAACTGGAGAATGCTCTTGGAAAGTTTGCAATGGGAGATAAAGTGGAAGTTGTGTATCGCAGTTTTCAACTGGATCCGAATGCAGAAAATAGAACGCTTAGTACTCAGCAACTTGCCCGCGAAAAGGGAATGAGTGTCGAGCAAATGAAAGTCAAGCAAGCACAAGTAGCTAATATGCTTAAAAAAGAGGCTGGACTTGAAGTCAATTATGATCAAGTTGTGATTGCGAATACATTCGATGGGCATCGTTTGGCTCATTTTGCAGCAAAAGAGGGGAAGGGGGCTGAATTAACAGAACGCCTTATTCGCGCATACCTTTCAGAGCGCATGAATATTGCTGACCACGACGTGCTTATTTCCTTGGCCAGCGAGATGGGACTTAATGATCGCGACGTAGCGCAAATGCTTAAATCCGATGCTTATACAGATTCGGTCAAAGCTGATATCACCGAGGCCAAGGAACTAAACATTTCAGGAGTGCCATTCTTCGTGTTTAATAACAAATACACCCTGTCAGGTGCTCAGCCTGAGGAAGTTTTCTTAAATGTGCTGAACTCGGTCTGGGATGAAGAGAAGAAACTTGAGGAATTGGAAGAAATGAACCGATCAAATGGTGACGATAGCTGCACTGACGGAGTTTGTAATGTGTAGTATAAAATGAGCAAAAGTAGAGATGAGTTTTACCATCCCAAGGACGCGACGTTCTTGCCGCAGCCTTTGGGCTTCATTATTTTGGCTCTAAATGAAGCACATAAAATTGAGATTTCGCAATCCGAGGCTATATAAACCTAATACAATTAGTATTTGGCCCATCGCCACATTTCAATTGTACTGAGGATAACTTGACAACACTGGGTCAAGTTATCCCTTTTATATTTCATAATTATCTCATCTTTGATTGTTTGAGCAGTCGATAGGAAGAGAGAGCTACGTGGTACTTTGGGATAGTCGTCTCACGTACAGAAAAGCGCACAGATTGGCCAAAACCGCTATGACGGCCAGTCCCCAGAATAAATTTGCATACGCATGGCCTGGCGCAAGGGGTTGTTGCCATTCCAACGCGCTAGATAACACGGCAAGGCCGAATGATCCGCTGATGAATTGCATCAGTTGAAACAAGCCTGTGCCTGATCCAATTTGAGAGGAGGGCAATATGCGCGAAATTTCGTTTGAAACACTACTGCTGATGATAGCAAAGCCTAAGTTCATCAGCATGTACACGAAAATATTCGCTACCCAATATTGGGTACCCACTCCTGCGAACAATACGCCCGCCAATAGTATGAGCATAGGAGTTGTACGCAACATACGGCTATTTCCCCGCTTGTCGATCATCGTCCCAATCGTTCTTGATAGCAGCGTGGACAAAATAGCCCCAGGAAAAATAACAAAACCGGCTTGACTTGCACTCAAACCAAACTGCTTCAATAGCATTTGTGGTAACAAAAAGAGCGTGGCAAAGTTGCATAAATAGGAGAAAACACCGATTAAGGCAAGGACAAGATAGGTTCTATTGGTTAATAACGAAGGCAGCACAAACGGGTGCTTCGCGCGGCGGATACGTAAAGTAAAGAGAAGAAGACCCAAAATTCCGATCAACAAAGCAATGGGATGATGGTTGGTTAAGAATAGTAATATACCCGCTGTACCCGCGCTTAGTGTCACTGCCCCCACCAAATCGAAAGGCCGTTTAGCAAGCGACTCTTTTGGAATATAACGCATAAGCAGCGGGGGAATACACAACAGCAAGGATGTGACTGCAAAGAGATACTTCCAACCGAGATATTGCACCACAAGGCCGCCAATTACTGGGCCTAGTCCAAATCCCAGTGACACGGAGGACATGATGAACGTCATCGATTTTCCCCGGCGCACCAGCGGTACGTAACGGGTCAAAAGCACGATGGACAGGGAGAGCGCCGCACCGGCACCGGCAGCTTGTAAAATGCGGGCTGTAAGCAGCACCCAAAAATGATTGCTCAGCATCGCCCCAACCGATGCGCCTCCCGTCAAAACCAGACTAATGGCGAACAACCGGTTCAATGGAACAAAATCAGACAGCCGGCTGTAGGTGATCGAGGAGATGGCGAACATAATAGAATAACCGGTGACCGTCAATGAGACGATGGACGACGGCAGGTTAAAATAATGACTTAAATCGTTTAAAGCTAAATTAAACATGGCCGTATTCATCGTGACCAACACAATGGTAATGCATAGCAACGTAATAATGACGCCTTCACGGGGAAGAAGGGGCACTTCGTTTTCCTCCATCATCGTGTTGTGGAGTGCATCCTTCATAGAATTTTCCTTCTCTCTATCTTGTGATTATTTATCTAGCATCTTCCGTGTAGCCGAAAGTTTCTGGATCGGAAGCTTTCTTTCATAGCAGTCCCCCTATAAGTTATATTTTTATTCCACACCGGTGAAATAAAAGAGACCGAATGGTATCATTTATTGTAGCATGATTCTAGTGAATGGCAAGCCCCAGAATTGCATAATTTGTTTATAATAAATGATTCGAATAAGGTTCATACGGAGAATCTCATGAAAAAAGGGGATAGGATACGGGAAAACATCATTATGAAATCGTCTGAAATTTATAACCAGAGAGGATATGCCGGTACATCGGATAGCGGTTGAAAACTATAATTGAATTTTCACAGTTTAGTTGCCCGGCCTATCTAATGCCTGGTTTCATGGTGAATGGAATACTAGAGGGTAATTGAAGATAGATCTCAATTAAAAAAGGGGATGGTTTTACCAAGGTATCTTAAGCGGTTGACTGATAAAATCAACCGCTTTTTTTACATATGTGCGCCTAGTCAAGTTAGGCACAACCAACCAGTGAAGAGCCGTAGAAGTAAGTATTAAATCACCTCGGACTAAAGTTTTTCTGGTAGAAGAGATCTAGAACTAACGCTCCTCGTTGAAAACTTATTTTCCGGAAGATTATTCTCCTAGTATTATTAATGAGGTTTTCTTGGCTACTTCTTCTTTGTCAAATTCAACTTGCCCAGTAGCCCATAAGTAACCAGCCTCAAGGATAATGTTGGCATATATCGGTACATAAAAACTCTTCTCTATATCTGCGTATGTTAAATCTAAACTTTTTGATAATTTTTTTTTCAACTCTATTAACATTTTATCTTTCAATTGCGGAATTAAACTAAAATAACTGCTGCGACATTGAAAATTTGGTGGTTGATGATAATCACACACAGCTAGAACGAGCTGATGAATGTATTCTTTATCGAATTTCATATTTTCTGATGTGTGTTTTTCAATAACAGCCGCAGCAGATTCATTTACGATGTAATCCAATAATTCGTACTTATCATTGAAATGGGCATAAAATGTAGCTCGATTTACATGCGCTCCTTTTGTCAAATCGGCTATTGTTATTTTTTCAAAATCCTTCTCATTCACCAGATTAACAAACGCACTAATCAAAGACTGCTTCGTTTGAGTTGTTCGTATATTCCTCACTTTTGTTCCCAAGTTCTTCACTCCTATGCTGACATTTTTTCATTTCTGATGTTATAGCAACATTTCAGCTTTATTGTTGGTTGTTCTGTTTAGTCATTCGGTGTATGTTTATTAAAGTAACACTGTTGCTTTAACATATCATAAAAGGAGGGAATATACAATTGAGTTGGGACAGGGTTGATGTATGCGGTAGGGGCAATAGAAATTCTCGCAGTAGTAGGATTACTTTTAGGGTTTTGGAAGAAAAAGCTCGTCCCTGTATTCAGTTCAGTGTTGGTCGTGGTCATGACTGGGGCCATTTTAACGCATATTAGAGCCCATCAAGGATTTGACGTTATCGTTATGCCCTAGGTGCTTCTCGTGTTGTGTTTACTTCTGTTTCTTGGTCACAGAAAAATGCGTAATTAGTCTTTGGCGATATTTGTTGCGATAGTCGCTTTTAAATAAACTGTAACGAATGAGGAGAATAGAGGATGCAAACAATACTTATAACAGGCGGAACGGATGGTATCGGAAAAGGAGTTGCTACACACTTCTTAAAGAAGGGTGACCGTGTAATAGTGGTCGGCAGTTCATCTGCTAAAGGGGAACTCTTCTTAAGAGAGGCTAGACAGTCAGGAGCAAAGGAGAGGGCTTTCTTTCTTCAAGCAAATTTGAGTTTGGTCAAAGAAAATAAGCGCATTATTGAGGAAATAAAAAGCAGGTTCAATTCATTGGATAAGATTGTTTTATGTGCAACCAGTCACAAGACCAGAAAAGAATATTCTGAAACCCAAGAGGGCTTTGAGTTTAGCTTTGGTCTATCTTATTTGAGCAGATTTGTTCTTAGTTATGGCTTAAAAGATGTTTTGGAAAATTCTCTTAACCCTGTGATCCTTAATGTGTGTGCTCCAGGAATGAACGGAACAGTTAACCTGGATGATATCCAATACAAGAGGAACTACAACGGTGGAAAAACGAAATATCACGGCAGCCGATTAAACGACTTACTAGGTGTAGCCTTTGCCCAAAATGATACTATTGGAAAGGTAAAATATATTCTCTTTAACCCTTGGGCTGTCCAAACCGCTGGCACTTTTGATGCCATTGAAAATCCAGTGTTAAGGAGTATTACGAAGCTCCTTTATAAAACAGTGGGTAGACCGGTAGAAGAAGCGGTTCTTCCGATTATCAGTTTGCTTGAAAATCCGCCCACACCTTCTTTATCTGCTTATAAAGTGTGGAAAGAAGTAAGTCTAGCGATGAAAACCTTTGATAAAGAAAATGCTCAAAAGCTTTATAACCAAACAGTTCAATTACTGAAAGGAGTTAAAGCATGATGAAAACTATTGCAATAATTGGTGCGGGTCCAGGGTTAGGATTGTCCCTTGCTAAAAAATTCGGGGAGAATGGCTTCAAGGTAGCTGCAGTTGCGCGCAATCCTGAGAAATTAGCCCTTATCATAAATGAGCTTAACAAGCAAAATATTGAAGTGAAGTCTTATGTTGCGGATATCGCGGATTTGATCGCTCTGAAAAAAGTGCTACAAGCTATTAAACAAGATTTTGGTCATATCGATGTGCTGGAGTTTAGCCCATATGCAGGACCTGAAATATTTAGGCATGTATTACAAACAAAACCTGAAGATGTAATGGAACAAGTAAGTAGTCATTTACTGCCAGTCATTCTTTCTGTCAACGAAGTATTGCCAGACATGATCAATAGTGGTTCAGGAGCGATTCTCTTTACAACAGGTTTATCCGCGATGTTCCCTATGCCATTTACCGGCAATGTAGGAATTACCATGTCAGGTCTTCGCAACTATGCAACAAATCTTCACAATGAATTAAAGGAAAAAGGCATATTTGTCGGACATCTCTCCATTGGCACATTGATTCAGCCAGGTACAGAAGGTGATCCAGATGTCATTGCAGAAGCTTGGTATGATTTATATGAAAGAAAAGATCGCTTTGAACAAACTTTCCCTCAAGGAATTGATCTGACAAAACTGTCGTTTTAATTATTAGGAAATGGCAAACTGGATCGAAAGACTGGGACGCAAGGCCACGATCTCCTGCATGCGTGCGATGCATTCCCGGGTAATCAAAAGACACGTCCGTTAGGGTACGTGTCTTTTTGTCGTGATTTATAAAATGAATACGAGGTGATAATCCATGAAAGTGTGCAAGCCATGCCCCAGAGATTGAAGAAGTCAGCTTCGCTCTATGACCCTGAGATCGTTGTGGACGCAGTGTTGGCCGGGTCATACGAAAACTGCACATTGAGCATTAATGCTCTTTGAGTATAATTGCACTATGGGCAATAATATGTTAAGTTATTGTCATCCCAATGAGAGAGAGGTGTAAAAATCAATGGATAAGCATAGTCTGCGCTATATCAAAAAGGAAGCCACAGCCCACGCCTTATCGGAGGCGGCATTTCAGCTGGCGCTCGAACGCGGTTTGGACGGCTTTGTCGTGGACGAAGTGGCCCAGCGCGCCGGTTATTCTCGCAGGACGTTCGCCAATCACTTTACGTGCAAGGAGGAAGCCGTCGCGTCGGCTGCTTTCCCTTCTGACGATATGGCCGGCGCGGAAGAAATAATGACGGAATTGCCTGAGAGCGCCACACCACTGGATGTGCTGCACCACTGGCTGAAGGCGCAGTTCACCGCAGAGCTGTTCCGTAGAATGCGCGACCTGATGTCGTTATCCATACGATATCCCACGTTAGAGCCGTATATTCTCAGCACCTTCCGCCGGCTGCTAACGGCGGCCCGCGAGACGATCAGCTGTCATTTTCAAGGACGTTATTCGGAAGGATACAGCCACTTGCTCATAGGCGCGGTATACGGAGCGATCCTCCCCGTTATCGACGGAAGTCTCCAGATCCTGTTGCCTGGCGACTCCCCCGAGGAAACGCCCGACGCGGCTACCTTCAGCGAATATTTGGACATTACCTTCGGCTATTTGCGCAACGGCTTCTGATCTCAGATAAAAAAGGAGTGCCATACTGTTATGTCAACGTTTCTCTACAAAATAGGTAAAGCCGCCTACGGGAAGCCCTGGGCCTTCATTGCGAGCTGGATTCTGATTCTGGGCATCGTCGTGGCGATGATCGGCGTCAACGGACTTAACGTCAGCTCGGATATGAAGCTGGAGGGCACCGAATCTCAAAAGGTTCTGGACAAGCTGGTTCAGGAGCTCCCGGAAGCGGCGGGCGGCCAAGCGAGCGTCGTATTCGCCGCTGCAGAAGGTGAGCGTCTCGATACGCCTGAGCGCCTGGCGGAAATCACCAAAGCGATCAACAAAGTCTATGGGCTGGAATATGTGATAAACCCCGCCGAGCTAGCCGCCGCTGCCGCCCAAGGCCAGAGCGCTCAAGCAGCGACACAAACTGAAGGTGCTCAAAGCGGAGAAGCCACGCAAGGCGGCGAGGACACGCGAGCCTCAGTGGCATTGGCGCCCGCTGAAATGCCGCCTTACATGCCGCTGATGATCGACGGCGTGCCGGTGCCCGGCGTACTGATCGCCACCGACGGCAGCGTCGCCCTGTTTCAATTCCAGTTTACCGTCATGCAAACCTCCTTGCCGAAAGGTGTCACGGATTCGGTCGTCGAAGCGGTCAAGGAAGTCGAGAAAGATCCCGGCATAGCCGTGCTGCCGAGCGACTCACTGAATGTCGTAGACATCCCGGTCGGCACGAACGAAATCTACGGCTTAGTCATAGCCGCCATTGTACTCATCGTTACGCTAGGCTCCATCGTTGCAGCCGGTCTGCCTCTGGTAGTCGCGCTGTTCGGCGTGGCGATCGGGGTCGGAGGCGCCTTCGCAATCTCAAGCTTCGTGACCATGAGCTCAATTACGCCGGTATTGGCGCTGATGATCGGTCTGGCCGTCGGCATCGACTATGCGCTCTTTATTGTCAACCGCCAGCGCCGCCTTATTCTGGATGAGGGACTTTCGGCTCGCGAAGCAGCTGCCCGAGCGGTCGGCACCGCCGGAAGCGCTGTATTTTTCGCCGGGTTGACGGTTATCATCGCTCTCTGCGGCTTACTCGTTATCGAAATTTCGTTCCTGAGCCTGATGGCACTCGTCGCTTCGGTGACCGTGTTCCTCAATGTGCTTATCGCGCTCACGCTACTGCCGGCGCTGCTAGGTCTGATGGGGGAACGCATCTGCTCCCGCAAAGCGCGCGAGAAAACCCCTTCCAAGCCAACCAACAAGCACGGCGTCGCGGACCGCTATGTCAAAGGCGTCGTCAAATACCGCTGGCTGGTTATCTTGGGCGTGATTGCCATTCTCGGTTTTGCGGCGATTCCGGCCACCGAAATGAAAATGGGCATGCCCAACGGATCGACCGCGAATCTGGATACGCCTCAACGCCAAAGCTATGACGCGATATCTAAGGGCTTCGGAGAAGGCTTCAACGGGCCGCTGCTGATTGTCGCGGAACCGAAAGATCCTACGGGTACCATTTCCCCGAAAATGTTGGGTGGTCTCGTTCAGGATATTCAGCAGGTGCAGGATGTGTCAGTCGTCTCGCCGCTCGGTTTGAACCAGGAAGGTAACATTGCCATTCTGAGCCTCATTCCGAAGACAGGCCCGACGGACACGGCGACCCGGGATCTCGTGCAGGATTTGCGCGCCGCCAATTCGAGCATTGCGGAAACCTACGGTGTGACCCTCGGAGTGACGGGGTTCACGGCGATCAACATCGACATGTCCTCCAAGCTGGCAGAAGTGTTCCCGATCTATATCGTAATCATTGTCATCCTATCGCTTATCATTCTGCTACTCGTTTTCCGTTCGATTCTTGTGCCGATCAAAGCGACAGTAGGCTTCCTGCTCAGCATTCTGGCGACGTTCGGCATTTCCACCGCCGTGTTTCAATGGGGCTGGTTAAGCGATCTGTTCGGGTTCGACACCGGTGGACCGATCATGAGCTTCATGCCTATCATGGCAACCGGGATCTTGTACGGTCTGGCGATGGACTACCAGGTATTCCTCGTCTCATCTATGCGCGAGGCGCACGTCCATGGGCATCGGGGCGTGAAAAGCGTGATCCACGGCTATGGCCAAGCCAGCCGTGTCGTCGTGGCTGCCGCCATCATCATGGTATCCGTTTTCGCCGGGTTTATTTTCACACATGACATTATGATCAAACAAATCGGTTTCGCGCTGGCCATCGGCATCCTGATCGATGCGTTCCTGGTGCGGATGGCACTTGTCCCCGCGGTCATGGCACTCTTCGGAGACAAGGCCTGGGCGCTGCCTAAATGGTTGGACCGCATCCTGCCGAACCTGGACGTCGAAGGCGACAAACTGATCGCCCAACTCAACGCCCAGGATGCGGTTGCCTCGAAACAATTGCACTGATCAAAAGAAAACGCCGTTGGCGGTATGTCTGTTTTCGCAGGCAACACCGTTGCGGCGTTTGTTTTACTAGAGTGAGTCTTCAAATTTGAAAGAGAAGAAGGAGTGGGGATTAACATTTTCCAAAAGTTAAGAGCACAAGGTATTCTAGCTAGGAGAGATGTAGCAATCTATTCTGAGGGATCGATAGATTCTGCAGAAGTAGAATCAGACTTACTGACTTTGGAGCTAAATTTCATCAATATGGTTTACTCAAGGAGGATTAATACTCTAAATAATAACTTAATTAAGCGTTTACATTACGGGGGATTCGCCTTTTTTTGTCTGAAGATTGTGGAAGGGGAAGATCGTCACAAATCTAAACTGTCACATACGGATCTGCTTAATTACTTCCATCCTTGGATCCGGATTGCAGTTACCCAAAGTATAGGGTATTAATATTGAGAATTTGGATATGAACAAGGGCAAGTGTACGTACTGCATAAAGAAAACAAGGAATAATATGTATAATTTAGTCAGCAAGCTTTATTGAATCTGGAAAGCTTGCTGGGATCTGGACAGCAGATTCATAACGAAAAATCAGAGCATTAGCTTTTTTTGTATACCGTAAAGTAATAGCCGGCGTTTAACGACGAGATCCATTGAGAAGCTGATCCGGAAATACTCAGCAGCCTTTGGAAACCAGCATTAATTAAACTAATGAGAAGATGAGAAGTCTGATGAATAGAATAGTCTTGATGCAATAAGTTTAATTTTCTTATCAACGGACAATATAGATTAATAACTCGACTTGTTACATGGTTTCTATAGAACATATTCACAAAACCCGTATTTTGTACATATGTGTGTGAGTAAGAATTAGTCCTCCCATTGACTTAAAAATTGTTTTGTCGGTGGAAAAGAACATGGTCCCATTGTCGACAAAGCCCCTATTCTGGGCATAAAAAAACAACTCAATTGGAGCTGTTTTCAATAATCATTGCTTCTTTATATAATATGACCATTGTTCTTGAATCCACTCCAATGTATCTTTATTTACCCGTTTCCCCTTACTTATAAGAACATATTCTTCCAATAACAATTTGATGTCATCAGTTATTGTATTAGTAAGCAGCTCATATCCAAATCGTCCTCCACTTCGGGCTACATCATTGCTTCGAATATTGGAACGATATAAGCGTCTAAATCAGAATCTTTAAATTCCGGATGTTGTTCTAGAATTGATCTAGCTATGAAATTAGCACTATTATTTATGGATTCAGCTATCTTGAAATTTCTTGCTTCACTTATTAATAGAAATTGATACAAATGTATATATTCTTCTATTTCTTTTGGAAATTGATTCGTTTCCAGAATAATATTGATGAGTAAACTAGCCTTGGATTCTATCACTTCAGCAAGAAAATTCTCCATTCTGTTATCGGCCCCATAAAAGTTATGCCGATGGCACATATCTTTTATTGACGAATTTTGAATGTACTTGGAGTTTGTGAGGTTAAAAGTATCTATTGCTTTTATGTTGTTGGAGAAGTTTCTTAAATAAAACTTTGGAACAAAATGCTGCCTATTTTTATCAGCCATGAGTTCACCTTAATTCGATATAATTGAATAACCTTAACTCCTAAAGAGGTGCCAAATGCATTTTCACACAATGATGTCCTGGTGATGCATCTATGCCTCATGCAATCGTGCTCAGTTTCCGATAGATCAGACCGTTTACCTGGAATTGCTATCCAAGGATACCCGCGGATAACGAAAAAGCAGATCGATTGAACCAAAGCATGAAAATTAACTTTCCAATTAAACTTCAACCGTAGGAGCCGCCTTAGCATAGGAGTCTTCGTCGCAGCCAAGATTCATTTTTCTTCCCTAAATGTAGATCAAGGAGCAAGATCTCCGTGGATCTTGCTCCTTGTTTATTGTGTTTTGGTGTACTTCACTGGATGATCACATGACCGACTGCAGCGGTGTACATTCAACTATCGTTTCCCGAGGGAGCTTAAAGACTCGATCGATGTTCGGACGAGATTTCCCAACGATAATAAAGTATTCATGTCTATCACGCTCCCGTCCGGCCCGACCTTCTTAGTGACAATGCGCACTGCCCGCTAAACACACCAAGAAGACCGCTCGGTGAGCGGTCTTCTTGGTCTGTGTCTTCTTGGTCTGTGTCTTCTTGGTCTGTGTCTTCTTGGTCTGTGTCTTCTTGCTCTTGTTCAACTGCTGGTACTTCCTCCACCATCGTTCGATCAGGCCATGCCAGCGATAGAACAGGGTGCTTCGAGGGGATCTATGGATGACTCCGAAATCTGGGTCTCCGTAAACCTCCGAGCCGAGGACATGAATGGAGTCGTGGAGCGAGGACGTCAGCAGGAACCGGCCCAGTTCATCCGAGGACTTGAACGAGCCCATACGCTCCACGATACGGTCCTCGGCTTCCTGCAGCTGGCTGTCCCAGCCGGGGCTGGCTTTGACAGCCGATGGGATCCGGGACCATGGCGTCACTCTTTGGAGATTGAGCCCTTGGGCCTTATACCATCGCAGGGCTTTTCTCAAAAAACTTCGATGAAACCGAAGGAACGAAATGCCATCGCCCGGACGCACGTCCCGATTCATATGGCTCATATGCCATCGGGCATGCTCATCCATAAGCCTTTGGGGAAAGTTGGGAATCTCCGCCATATGCTTCATCCTCTTTCTGAGTATACATTCGTATCTGCATTTTCATATGAGTGCTTCTTTTTATGTATATGTCAGCATGCTGGCGTTGGCTTGGGCGATAGCCCCTTCCCCAGTTGTCCCCCTACTCCCCTTCCAGCGACGTACAGATCAGGGTTCCCCAACCCTGCTGCCGCCCGGTAAACTGTTAATGAGCACAACGACAAAAGACAATCACACGTTACAACCTCTGCAATACTAGTCCTTTGCTCGGACAAGAACATATTTTATTGAAAGCACTGCTGGATGCGGTTTTTTTGATTTATTGACACGTCATTGTATAATTCACTTCCACTTCCCACCTTTCACATTAACGCCTCTTTGGATGGATATGCCCTATGTGATCATGCTTTTTTTTTTGCACTTCAGTTTTATCATTAGTTTGCATACCATTCCTCATTCCGTCACTCGATACCCATTCTTTAATTGTCATATATTAAGAGAATTCCTTTTTAGAGAGGTTCAATCTTTATCCCTGCACAATAAGAATAAGCAACCTTACGGGAATGACTGGTATCCGAACTCAATACCAAATTATTTTTCAAAATTTATGCTTCCGAATCCATGAGACCGATGAATTCCCGGATCGGCTGTCGTCTATATAAACGAAGGCATAAATGAACACAAACAAATTTGACGAAGAGGTGTTTTGAAAATGGCATTAACGTCCACATTTACGAGCTTCAACTTGCCTGTAAAGTAATGCAAGTTGACCAACTATCGCAGCTTTCACGTCCCCTTTTCCTATTGATATACGACAAAAAAGCCTAATCCAATGACCAGACATTTTGTTTTGTTACTCTTACCGAATTGGGTTTTATGTTAGTCATGCTCATTAGTTTCGTGGCTCTCGGTTTTGCAACATATGCCTTAACTCAATAACTTCAAATATTTCAATAACTTCAAATATTTCAATACCTTCAAAAAAAGCAGACCCATTTTAAATGCTGCCTGCTTTTTGCTGGATACGTTCAGTAATGATAACAAGTCAACCGATGGCTTGGTTCGGACGCTAGCACTCCATCTGCAAAGCGCATCCTAGTGGAAATTTCTACCTGCACCGGCGACGCTGCAGCGTCACATTCGAATCCATCCATGTGCTAAATAATCGCAACCTAAAAAATTGAAGCAGTAAACCCCCTCTTCAGCCACCATTGAACAAAGAAAGTAAAGTAGTAGATTAAGTGTCACTGGTTGATTCAACGACCATTCCCGCCAGAGTGCATGTCTAGCAAAAACAACATTAGAAAAATGACGTTATCCTCCCTTCCGACGAATATGTTGTAATTGCTGTATTATGTGCGAAACGAAGTCTTCTCCTATTTAGTTTTTGTTCAGATCCTATAATAGGATGTTGCCAGATATGTGTTTAGCGGTTCATTTTGTTTGATGAAAACAAAGTCTTAGACTGCCGCTGTTGTCGTTCCACTAACATTCCCCGTAAGCGTAATCACCTTAAGTAACAAGGTTATCTTACCGTCTGGTAAACGAGACCTATGGCTCCAGAATCAAAGGTCTTGTTTTCGATTAGCTTAAGATTGATCTTCTCCTTGAGACCTTGGAATAACGGCAATCCCTTACCGATCAGGACGGGAGAAACCGTAATTTTATACTCATCAATTAAATCAAGCTGCATAAGGTGGTGTGCAAACCTAGGACTGCCGAGGATGATTATATCCTTGCCTGGCTGCTGTTTGAGGTTATTGATCTCTTCCTCGACAGCTTCTTTCACGAGTCTGGAATTATTCCATTCGACTTTCTCCAGCGTCGTGGAAAAAACGATTTTGGCCGTCTTTTCGATCCACTCGGCATGATTCCGTTCATGCTGCGAAGCTGATGGGTTCGAAGGCACAGATGGCCAGTAACTGTGCATCATCTGATAAGTCCCACGTCCCCAAATGACAGTGTCGGCAGTACTCAGAATTTCTTTCGAATGCTTTTCCAAATCAGCATCGTAGGAAACCCAACCAATGTCCATTTCACCATTCGGCCCTTCTACAAAACCATCAAGCGATGCGTGAAGAAATAGAACGAGTTTTCTCATTTTCAGTTCTCCTTTGTTCATGAGGCATGTCTACATTAACTACATTTTAGCAGAATTCAACTTGGGTTGTTTTTTTTACGTGACTTCTTAAATACAGTATATTCCTTATTGGACTTTATCAAACTTAATATCTTTTCGGCACATTCTGTTGGATTCATCTCTTCCGTATTTACTTCGAGGTCATATTCATCAAAGCAATATACTTTGCTAAACTGTGAAGCTGCTAGTCCAATCCGTCTATCTCCTCTTGTTTGCTCTCTTCTTATGAGTTCTTCTTTCGAGCATATTACACCTATAAATAACGTAGGCTGATCGAAAAATTGATCAACAAACTCATTAAACCTTTTGTCATTGTCGATTATGGTATCTACTATTACATTAAAACCAAATTCTAATAACAATTTAATTGTCGAATGGAACACTGAGAATATGGAATCATCAACTATTTGTGAGACAACTTGATGATCTATTTCCTTTGGAGGTTCATCTGGAAATTTATTATTAATAAAATCATTGTAATTTTTAAAAAAATCATCAATTGATAAATGATAAAAAGGAATCTCCTTCTGATTTATCAGTTCAGTCGATATAGAGGTCTTTCCGGAACTTGAAGTTCCATTTAGATAAACTAATATCCCTTGCTTCAATTTAATCATCCCTTCAAAAATAATCTTTGCGTAGTTTTCAGATAACGTTATATTCACAAAGTTTATACAATTATCTAAATCATAAAATATTCGAGAAACGATTGAACTATCCTGCCTGTCTAACGCCGCCGCGCCAGTATAGAACTTTTTTTCATCAGACTAAAAAAAACCAGCCATGTCAAGTGGCCGGCTACTGCTTACGATCCAGCAACAGGCCACCGATTATACCGGTAGCCTGAGTGGCACTATCGTTCCACGTTGACGAAATATCGGTCGCCCAATGGAAATCGTTGCGTCCTTTTTTAAACATTCAATGCCTTGAGTTTCATTCTTACAGAAAAGGTATACCCTATTGACTCTAATAACAACATAGCTTCCTTATCCTGCTCATTAACCATCGTATAGATTTCGTTTCGACCATTCTTAATATTTCCCGAACCGAAACCTATTACGTATCCATCCAGTCACGCACAGAGAATTCCTTCCAAGCCCTCACTCGTGTTCGGTTATGTTTGTCATGGTTTGCTTGCTGTTGCACTTTTTGAATTAAACAAAGAAAAAACAAGTGAGGATGAGGGTTACACCCACGACGAAATGCTCCGTGGCCTCTTCCACACTCGTTGCCAGGTTCGAATAAGCAACCACAAAGGCTCTCAGCGAATCTTTATTGAGAGAGACATACAAGTGGTCAATTTGCAAGGCTACATGCGGCTTAACCGCAGTACTCTCTCCATGATAGGGAGCCCAAGGCAAGCGTGTTTTCCCCATCGTCATATTGGTTGAGTCAATGAGCAGCAGCTCTTTAAAAAGTCTATTTTTCGCCTCGTTTTTAACGAGTTAACAGCTCTTTACCTACCATTTAGTGGTTAATCAACAGACCTGGTCTACTATATTACTAACGCATTATTACCCTATTTGTACAAATGTTAGTGAAGACGCATTAGAACCACTTATACCATTTGGTGCAAATGAAAGGGTTACTGTCGGTAAGTTACTAGAGATTAAACCAATTGAAACATGGTCTCCTGCTGCTAGACTAAGAATATTAGTTAGATTAAGTTGCGTTGTTCCGTTTATGTTTCCTGTATTACCAAAAGAATTTAAAAACGGTACTGCTATCCCTCCCCCATTGACCTGTATTCCAAAAGTTCCAGAATTTTCTGCAGCGAGATTGACCATTGCTGACACTTCATAAATACCAGCTACATTTACGGTAACGGAACCATCTAGATTTAATGTAAATGCTCCAGGAGTGTTTATAGGTGCTGCACTTGCACCAGTCACAGGAATAATAGTTCCAGAAGTCATGACACCGGAAGGGATAAACGGTCCGATGGTAGTGATATTTGTAAATGAACCGTGGACACCAGATAAAGTTCCTGTTGGACCTGTAGCACCTGTTAGCCCTGTAGGACCTGTAGCCCCTGTAGCCCCTGTAACTCCTGTGACTCCTGTGACTCCTGTGACTCCTGTAACTCCTGTAGGACCTGTAGTGCCTGTAGTGCCCGTCAGCCCTGTATCTCCTGTAGCTCCTGTTGGACCTGTAGCTCCTGTTGGACCTGTAGCTCCTGTAGTGCCTGTAGCCCCTGTAGTGCCTGTAGCCCCTGTAACTCCTGTAACTCCTGTAGCCCCTGTAACTCCTGTAGCCCCTGTAACTCCTGTAGCCCCTGTAGCTCCTGTAGTGCCTGTAGCCCCTGTAGCTCCTGTAGTTCCTGTAGCACCCGTTAGCCCTGTAGGCCCCACGGGTCCGCCGGCTGGCCCTGTTGGCCCTGTTGCCCCTGTCGGGCCGAGAAGCGATGGCGCTGCAAGAACGCTATCCAATTTGGTAGCCAGCAGTAGCTCTTTCTTGATAAGCTCCGTCATTGTACTTTTTACGCTACTATTAATCGCAAGCAAATCGTCGATGGTTGCCGGAACGCTGAGCCCCGGCAAAGTACCTACCGCATATTGGATTTTCTCAGCCTCGGCATTAATAACGTGACCTAGACCCAGTTCTTCGATCGCAATTGACGCCAACAACAAATTCAATGCATCTTGTCTTGTTACGGTAATACTAGGCGTAATATTCGGAATATTCGCTTGTGACACCAATAACACCCTCCCTTATCGCCTTCATTCGTCTCAGTTATACTATGCTGTTCAAGAATTTTGGCGACAAGAAGTTCGACAAAAAGCAAAAAGCTCCCCCACAGGAGAAGCTCAATTATAGAGCAGTAGCGTGTCAGCCCGGCTCTTGATCGTAATTCCTTCTGCTATTCTTTGATCTTTTTCCTCAATAGAATGCTTAAGGCCACCGAACTTCCATCGTTCGATCACCACGATTTTATCCCCTGGTTCGAGCCACAGCAAAAAGTCCTATGAAGCCGTATCGAAAGCCAATAAATAGATAAGCTCGCTGCTACTCAGAAAACTCATTTAGCTCCTCTAGATCCGTTTATAACGCTCAGTCTTCGCTAAAAAAGCTGTTCCGGTACTCTGCCGAATACAGCTAATAAGTGCGATTCTATGGCAGGATGATAAAATACAGAACATTTTCCATTCCCTTTTCAAGACTACCAACCGTCGTTAAGGTCCCAATAATCCCATTCCACATAGTACCCTTTATGTTTTTCATTAACATTATCGCGTGTGCGGTTCTGTGCCTCGTAAAGTCTCGAAGCAACATTCTTATCCCCCTGATCCAATTGTAGAGCAGTATCTAGTTTTTTGAGCAGCATCCATTCGGCCATCATGAACGAGTCCATAAACTGGATAACTGAATGGTTGAACTGGATAATTTCTCCTGCATCCGATCCGCTCTCAGCGAGTTTCTCTTCGCAGAAAGCGCGAATATACCTGGCTTCCGTCTCCAAAAGACTGGAGAGTGCATTCTCTTCAGATGCAATGGATTCGATCAGATGAGATATGGCTTCGTCCATTGGGGGAACAGGCGTGGCTGATGCGTTTCCTTTGACCACCATCTTGATCCTCCTCCATCTCCTATTCTTCCATGCCTTCCTCCATAAGCTCGCACTGCTTGCCCAATTTCCTTGCATCTCCTGTCTTGATATTCGGAATAATCGGCATCCTCCTCAGGTTCATACCCCTCCGTTAGAAAGATTTCAGATAACGAACGTAACGAGTCTGGCCGATGCTTATACTGGCTTTACTAAAAAATGCAGGGGGCTGCACAGCTGGAGAACGCTTTCCACGATTAGAGGGAGAAGCTGTGTTCCTGCCCTTCTCTTTCACTCCAATGCGCGGATTATTGAACACTTTAGCTTGTGTATTCTTCAGATCCTCCTCTTCTATAGGCTCTAAAGGCCCCCATACCGGGTTCACTTGAGGCGCTTGAGGGCTAGGAGATTCTTTGTCCGCAGTCTGTTGATTATCCTCAGGCTGCTCATGAATGGACCGGATCTGTGTTTCCATATGCGCTTCTGTCTGAGGCTCTATTTGATCTTTTGCTTGAACTACCGCGTGCTCTTCAATGAGAACTTCTATTTGCGCTTGTGGCTGTTCATGTACGTCTGGCAGAGGAGTGTAGCATGTGGACAAATAGTCAAGGCTCTCTAGAACTCGCTCCATACAATACGAGGTCTGAAACGGCTTTTGTTGCAGCTTCTCCATGAAGGTGTAAAGCTCAGGCAAGTGGCTATGATCAAGGGCTGAGCCGCTAGGTTGATCATCCCTGTAATCGCTCAATCCAGCGGCCGCATTCATATAGTCCATGGCAATCTGCTTTCGTTTCGCTTGAATATGAAACTGAACGAGTGTCTGTAACATGTTCATCATCTGAAATTCAAGCTGACTATTTTCTTTATCTGTGCCTGCTCTTGTTCCATCTATGATTCCAGTGCAAATGTGAATGACGGAGGCTGTCATTTGCTTACGAGAATTATGATTGTTCAGCCCGGGTTTATTCTTCACAGTCTCCACCCTTTTCTTACCCGATTTGTTGTCCTTCTGCTCCACCTTGCATGCTACTTCCAATCATCATCGAAAATACACCCGTCTTCCCAATATATATCTTACATATCCTCTAAATTTCCCAGTTCTTTACGGCTTTTTTCCTGAGAATAACCTTTCCGTTTTTCCTGATCCAGTTGAAGCACAGTATCCAGCTTTTTGAGCAGCATCCATTCAGCCATCACAACAGAGTCCATGAACTGGGTAACCGATTGGTTGAATTGCATGTTATCTGCTGCTGTAGAACTGCTCTGGTCCTGATTTTGCTTGGAGAAGACGCGGATATGTTCCACTTTCGTCTCCAGCAGTCTCGAGAGGGCTTTTTCTTCGGATGCAATGGATTCAATCAGATGAGATACGGCTTCGTCCATTGCAGGAACAGACCGGATTGACGTGATTCCTTTGATCTCCATCCTTATCCTCCTTCCCCCCTATTCTTCCATGCACTCCTCCACACACACATCCTGTTCTTCCAGCCTCACTACATCTTCCAGCTTAAAATGCAGCAGCATCTGATTCTTGATTACCGTCCTTAATGTCCGCTCGGCGCTGTTATTGATTGCAAGCGCATCTTGCAGACTGAAGCAATGCTCGTGGATCACCTTCTGCAGCTTCTCTGCTTCCGCATTCACAATGTGTGACAGACTGATCTCCTCCAGAGCGATGGACGTAAGGAGAAGATTGATAACCTCGGGCCTCTTTAAAATAATCTCAGGTTTGATATCCGGAATGTTCGGCATACTCATCTTGTTCATCCCTTTCTGTTACTATCACCCCCGTCATGATGCAGGATGCACGAAACGGCTGCATATGCATATGATGGTTACTAAGCCGGGCGGGTATTATACAATCATATCTATGTACGAGTCGTTCCATCCATGAGCTTTTCCGAAAAAAATCATAAAAAAAGCGTGACGGGTCTGATTCTCATCAGCACCCACCACGCTCTTCCAATCCACTTTTTGACTTTAAGGTGTCGGCGTAGGCACAAGCGGCAGGACCCCTTCTAGCTTCTGCTGCAGCAGAATCTCCTTACGCACCACTTCTTGTAGTGTTTTACGCACACTATCATTAATGGTCAACAGATTAGAGATCGTAGCTGGAGGGGTAAGACCAGGTCCCAATGTTCCGAGTACGTATTGGATTTTTTCTGCCTCAGCATTCATGATGTGGGCGAGAGCCAGCTCTTCCAGTGCTATGGAGCCTAACAGTAAGGCTACCGTCTGCTCAATTGTGAGACTAATCGTAGGTGTAATATTCGGGATGTTCGCTTGTGACAAACCAATCACCTCATTCATTTTTTTGGTGAACCTTCATTACTAACGACAGGACGATAATTCTGTAATGCTCAGTACTTACTCCTCCTCTTTGTTCTGTTAATTTTTATATGCTGCATGGCTTGATCAACTGAACTGGAAATTCGAAATAATTTTTCACTTTCAAACCAATCAACACATAAACTGATCTGGAACGGTCGAGTCAATAGCTCCCACACCTTATTCTTCAATGAAGTCCTCTATAAACACACACCGTTCCTCCAACCTCACTACATCTTCCAGCTTAAAATGCAGCAGCATCTGATTCTTGATTACCGTCCTTAATGTCCGCTCGGCGCTGTTATTGATTGCAAGCGCATCTTGCAGACTGAAGCAATGCTCGTGGATCACCTTCTGCAGCTTCTCTGCTTCCGCATTCACAATGTGTGACAGGCTGATCTCCTCCAGAGCGATAGACGTGAGGAGAAGATTAACAACCTCCGGTCTCTTCAGAATGATCTCCGGCTTGATATCCGGAATATTCGGCATACTCATCTTGTTCATTCCCCTCTATTCGATATGGTCTCTTACCGTGCGTGCAGCTTTATGCGTGGTTTACCCATTTCTGTTGACTTGAAGAGTAAAACCTGTTTCCTAATGTACAATGATGTATATGTACAGGGTATTTTATCCATGAGCTTTTCCTAAAATGAGATCATAAAAAACGTGGGAGGGACTGATCCGCGTCAGAGCCCTCCCACGTTCTTTCAAGCTATAACTTATTTTAAACTACAGACACAAGCGGTAAGACCCCTTCCAACTTCTGCTGTAGCAGAATTTCTTTTCGCACCACTTCCTGTAGCGTCTTGCGAACACTGTTATCAATTGCCAACAGATCAGATAAAGTAGCTTGTGGGGTGACACCTGGCTTCAGTGTTCCCAATACGTATTGGATCTTCTCTGCCTCAGCATTTATGATGTGGGCGAGAGCCAGCTCTTCCAGTGCTATAGAGCCTAATAGCAAGGCTACGGTCTGCTTAACTGTAAGACTAATCGTAGGCGTAATATTCGGGATGGACGCTTGTGACATGCAAATCACCTCTTCTAAGTTTTATCGATCCAGGAAATTAACGAACAGTTGACACTATAGTTCTTCTTACTCCTTTCCCCTCCTTTTTCGTGAGTCATTCATTATATATACTGCATAGCTTGTGTTTCTGAACTAAAACTTGATCCGTTGTAATAAAAAAGTCGGTCCCTCCAATCAGGAGAGAGTGGCTTCTTCTACAATAATCGTGTAGTCAGCTTTTTTAGGTGTAGGAACATACGTTCTTTAAATCGAAATCGTTTGGTTAAGCGAATAACAAAACAAGGTCCTGCCCTTAGCGAAGGACAAGACCTAGTAGCACTACTATGAAAAATCAATTACCCTCTGTTGTGGTCAAATTTGCCGTGCCCGTCTTTATCCGTATGCGTGCGGTTTGCGATCTCTGTAACTTTTACAGTAATAGTAGCTTTTTCTTTATCATACTGTGCTTGGGTAATCTTGCCGTCAGCTAAGCGTTTATCCAGGGCCGTAGTAAATTGCTTGCTGAGGAGGTCGACCACTGCTTGCACCGATACACCCTTCTCTCCAGCAATCGCTGCGAGCGATTTACCTCCGTGCAAAGCTGTCTTCAAATCTGTTTCTGACAGTCCTAGAAGTGTCGCGATTGCTGCCTGATCCAGTTTTCCGTGATTCTCATGGTCACCTTTGGCTGTAAACGTACGATTTACAAGCTCGGAAGCTTTTGTGGAGATTTCAGCTTTTTTCGTATTATACTGAGCTTGTGTAATCTTGCCGTCAGCCAACTGCTTGTCCAGTGCCGTTGTGAGTTCTTTTGTCACAAGATCAACAACGGATTGCACAGCTACTCCTTTTTCTCCAGCAATCACCGCGAGTGATTTCCCGTCACGCTCTGCTGTCTTCAGATCCGTTTCCGTTATTCCTAGAAGTGTCGCGATCGCTGCTTGATCCAGTCTTCCCTGATTACCACGGAAGCCACGCCATTCGAAGCCTTTACCTTTTACATTTCCGGATGCCGAACCTTGTGCAGCTACATTTTGGGTCTTAGTGGGTTGGACGACTGTGGCTGCTTGAACATTTCCGGTTAGAAATGTGGCTCCACCTAACGTTACTGATAGAGCCAATGCGCTTGCTACAATAAATCTCTTCTTCATGCGTAGTTCCTCCCGTGGTGTTGTTTTTTTGAATTACACAGGTATCATAAGATTCTTGGCTTAATTCTCCATGAGTGCCAACTGAATGTTTGCTGAAAGTTTTGACTTCAATGCAGAGGAGACGCTACGGGTTTACGAGACTCAATAATACCCCACCATATACATAAAAAGCCCCATCCTTAAAGGATGGAGCTGCGCCTTATACGATAGCTTCGATTTTCGATTATTCCTCAACCTTCTTGCTCAAGTTGCTAAGGTAAGAGTTAAATGAGAAGTCTTATAAATTATACGTTTGACTTACTAAATTTTCTTACCCTTACCGTGAAGAATCTTCATCTCTCCGTTTTCATAACCCACCGTGTAACTCACCCGGTAATTTTGATAGACGGTACCGCTCTTCCGCCGCTCTTCGGCAGTAATATCCACCTTAACCAAAGTACTGTCCGCTTGCTTTTCAATGGAGGGGCGTCCGAGTGTAATGTAACCGGTATTCAGGTAACCCTCCCGAAATTTCTCGTAGCTTGTTCCACCCTGCCATTCGCTACCCAGGAGAGAATAGGCTGTAACATAATCACCATTGTTCAGACATTGATAGAAAAACGAGACAATATCCCGCTCGTCCACTATGACTCCGTCATTATCCGTAGCATAATCATTTGTACCAGCCACATCTGGAAGGTTGCTCATCGGGGTCTTAGACCACTCTCTGGCCTGCTGTAGAATGCTGGAGATTGGTATACTGAACCCGAATCCTGACTCCTCGGTGACGGAAGCCGAATTAATGCCCAGCACCTCTCCCGTTTCAGCGCTAACCAGTGGTCCTCCGCTATTCCCGTGAGTAATTGGCGCAGAGATTTGGTACAAATTGCTGTATGTATAAGGATCAATATCAAAACTGCGACCAAGTCCGCTAATAATACCCGTTGTCACCGTGTTCTCCAGTCCCAGCGGGCTGCCAAGTGCGAGAATTTCGTCCCCTACTGCTGCCTTGTAACCCTCTGCTAAAGGAAGCGGCTTGAGCTTCTTAAGGTCCTGTACACGAACCACAGCAATATCTGTCTCCGTGCCGATTCCAATGACTTTCCCTTTATATTCTTCATGATTCAGTGTTCGAATCGTCACTTGGGACGAACCAGCTACAACGTGGGCATTCGTCAACAGGTCGCCTTGATCGTTGTATAGAAAACCTGATCCGAGTCCGGTCCCACTTTCGATAGTGACCACCAGCTTCTGACTGTCATCAATGATGGCTTTACGAGTCTTTGCCGGCTGTGTCTTGGTAGTCTCTGTAGTCGTCTTCACTGGGGCTTGTGCCGCAAGTAGCGGTTGCTCAGTCAACTGGTTCTCGGCCGTCCGGTGAATCATGTAGGCGCCCCAGCCTCCGAAACCAATAAGAATCAGACATGTCAATGTGCTTATCCAAATTCCTTTACTCATGTTCTTCGATACTCCTATTCTAGATACCAAGATGCATTGGCAGCCGAGACCTGTACCTGTTGATACACCCCATAGTATGAAGTTGAAAACAATCCTGATTCTCCAGGATTCAGCTTATACGGTGAAACATCAGCATATGTATTTCCAATATAGCTTCCCGAATCGCTGCTATAAATCTCCAGATAGAGGCTAATGGAAGAGATTGGGCGAGTGGCGGTGTTCGTGACCGTCCCAGTGATTGAGAGATCGCCGTAATCATCAAGAATCACTCGGAGATCTGACACATTGACTGCTGCCGTGCGGTTCTTCAAATCTTCTTCCGCTGCTTTCTGCTCGGCAAGTTGTATACGCTTCGTCTGAGCCTTCTCGAATTCCCGCTTTGCTTCAGTAATTTGCTTTCGATATGCCGTCAGCTTCTCATTATCCGAGTTATAAAACAACCCATTATCCACTTCTGCCAGCGCTCCGGCAAAGTCTTTCTTTCGCAGCTTGGCCTCAGCGGATGAATAACTAATCCCGGTAATTTTGTTTATAATCTGTGTTTTGACTGCTGCAGCTTCCTGACCATTAAGACTGCGAATGCTATCCAACTTGTCCGCCAATGCACTAATTGTGCTCAGTTTATCCAGTTCGCCCTTGATGCGAAGCACTTTCAGCATCGTTTGCTGTTCTGCAAGTCCCTTCTGAAGGGGAGCAAATAGCGGTTCTTCCCGCTTGCCGATCATGTTCGCAATTTCTTTCAGCGAGTTCTCGCCTTCATTTAGTTTCTGTGATTTTAGCTGATTAGGGACAATATCCAACCGAGTCTTAATTTGAGCGGCCTTGACCGCCAGTTCCCGGTCCCGAGTCAGAGCTGCGTAGCCAGGTCTTTTCTCAATAGCTTGCTCCAGTAGTTGAACCGCATCCGAATAACGTCCAGCCAAAGCTTCCTTCTTCGCGCTCTGCTGTAGAGCCATTACCTCCTGATTCACGGACAATTCATGATTGTAATAAAGCATAAGTCCCGTACCAATGACCCCTGCAAGCAATAACGGAATGACCCACTGGAATACCAGGCTGTTGCCTTTCTTAGGAGTGGATGTTGATGTCCCTTGCAGCGCAATCTCTTCTTGCTTTCCTACCGAAGTGTTCGGCTGCCGAAGCAACTCTGTATCTGCAGCCATCTCCAGAACGGCCAATCTCATTTCTTTCGTTAATAATCTGGCCCCGCAATTTTCGCATATTTTCTGATCCGAGGCATTCTTAGCCCCACACTGATGACAAAACACCTTGCTCCCCCCGCAATTCTTTTTCTTACTATGCACAAATCTATTTAATAGCTGGCTCTTACTCGAAGCATATAGGTTAATAGACCTATGTCACTATTTGTTACTATACCATATTGTGGATGAATAAGAGAATATTTTGGTTGATGTGAAAAAATTAATCAAAACCAAAGATTGTCGATATTCTCTGAGCCAAATTGTCTACAAATTCCTCTAATTCTGTATCCGGGAACGCTCTGGTTACTTACAAGACCCAAGCCGTGGACGACGAAGATTTTATTTCAATTGAGGCGGAATTACGATAACGAAAAAAATGTAAGATTCATAAAGTCGGAAACGCCGATGTCCGGTTCTTGAAATAACGACCGTTGGTCGACTGGCCACGGCATGGATGGAGCATAATAGGGTGCATGTCAAACAACACAACCGGAGTTTTTATACCGGGTGAAACTGGTCCTTCTGTAGTCCCGTCAACAAATAACGAAAAAATGGGAGAGGACGAACACCACTTTTTAAAATGCAGAATATACAATTGAATAGGCACTTATCCCAATCATGCTTATTCTGTAATCTTTGCGAATCGGAATAGGCACAAAGGAGTGTTTCAAGTTGGCATTAAAATCATCTCACTATTTTGCCCAAGGCAACACTGCGCACGGAGCTCATTTCTTGTATAAATCCGCATTTGATGGGCTAAACAAGATATTCGTCCTTACGGGGCCCCAAGGTACGGGGAAATCGACGGTCATTCAAAGTTTGGCGGATAGTCTGCTGGATAAAGGCTTGCATGTGCAATGCTTCCACTCCCCTCTCCGTCCCGAAGAACTGGATGGCATTATTTTAACGGAATTGAAGGTTGGTATTGTCGACGGGCAAGTCTGTAAGGGGATTTCTGATATCGGGGCCTGTGAAATCATCTATATCCATTTCGGGGAAGCGTTTGATAACAGTCTTATTTTACCGGAACACAACAGAACGATAGAAGATCTTAGAGACGAGCTTGAGAGGACCTATTCAAAAACGTATGAAACGTTCGCAAAAGCATTGCGGATTCATGACGAATGGGAAAAAATTTATATCGAAAACATGGATTTCTCAAAGGCCGATCAGATTGCGCAGGACTTGATTCAAGAATTATACGCCGATCATGAAAGCGATTCGCCAACGGCTCCGCGTCACTTGTTTTTCGGAGCAGCGACTCCGAGGGGGGCTTTCGATTTTATTCAAAGCTTAACCGCTCAGCTGGAAAGACGGATATTCATCAAAGGAAGGGCGGGATCTGGCAAATCGACTCTGCTGAAAAAGCTTGCCTCCGCTGCCGAAACGAAAGGAATCGAAGTCCATGTGTTTCATTGCGGCTTTGATCCGAACAGTCTTGATATGCTGATATTCCCGAGACTTGGAACAGCTATCTTCGACAGTACAGCTCCTCATGAATACTTTCCAGATCAGGACGGGGATGAGATCCTAGATATGTACGCATGGACAATAGCTCCTGGAACAGATGAAGCCCATGCTGCCGAAATAGCTGGTATCAAAGCACGCTACTCGGCAAAAATGAAAGAGGCTACCTCACATCTGGAGGAGGCCGAAGCCATCGATTCTAAAATTAAGGCCTACTATGTTGCGGCCACAGATTTTTCGATCGTAGAGAACCTCCATCTGCAATTACAGTCCGAATTGAATGAATTGATTGGTTCCATTCAGCTTTCAAAAAGATAGGCGGTTTATAATATTTGAGTTTATCTAAAATTTAGACGAATATCGAATCGGCAATCGGATCAGGTTCTTGTCCATTATCAGCAATCGGTAAAAGTTCTTGATCCCTTTGCCGTGCCGTCCTGCTTTAACTCCTATTTTTATTCAAATAAATAACCGTTGAACTTTTATAAGTTTAATGGTTACATACTCCACTTGGATAATAATTTGTTCCTAAAACTCCAACTACTAAAATTATTGTGGTTAATGCAGAAAATACCAGTTGTAATGCCTATTCTCAATCTTGCTCATCTTAAAAAACAAACCATTCCCCTCCCCATTGATATATTGTATCAGTATGGAGGCTCGGGTCCGGTTTACCTAATTTAGATTTTTTATAACTGGATTGCTTTGTCATTAGCATATCCTTTAGAGCGGAAATACATTAAGTATTTATCTCAAGATTAGCCAACGGTATTGACCATTGAGCTGTCTTATAGCGTATAAGGTGACGTCTTCGGAAAGACTTCGGGCTTCAGGTGCTGAATTGCTTCGGTAAGGATCTCTTCATTGAACACGTACTTCTCTTATTATATAAGCCTAGCTGCAATCCGTTTGCTTCCTATAGGAAATGTATACATGGAAAAACGATTCCATTCCATCTAAACCTCACATTCATCTTCACACAAAAAAAAGACATCCCCGTTCCTTTTAAGCGGATGTCTATGTATGATGTGTGGAACCTATTTGAAAATACAGTAATAGCTATGAAGAAATAAGCCCATTTGTAAGGATAAGAAAGCTGGCTTATTTCTTCATGTATTTGAGCTTAATTTGATATTAACATAAGTAACTTGCTTCCAGCCCACAGTAAATAACCTGCTTGGGTGACGATGTACATCGAACTTTCCAAAACTGTTAGTTGTCTTTGGCTTTTACTTCTTCGTAAGTGTAGGAAATAAAAAAAGGAACCAATGAGTAAAAAAATTACTCCAACATCATTAAGTGTACCTAAAATGAATATCTTATTTCATCTCCTTCCCTTACTACTTGGTTTTAAAAACGAACGACAGGTATGCAATAACTTCAATTATCTTCTTATTGCATTGTATACAATTTTTAGAAAACGAAGAATCCCTTTTGTATGTCTAGGCATACAAAAGGGATTCTGACAGATCCGTTTAGCTTGCTGGAGCAGGTCCACACGTCAAACCAAATATAAAATTTGCAACCGGACTTAAAATAACTCCACCAATTGCTAAAACCCCCGCAGCAGCAGCCCATTGTTTTGCCTCAACATACCCCGGAAATTCATTTAAAATATCTCCGCCAATGCCTACAGCTTCTTGCCAACAGCTTTGCCATGCATTACTTTGAATCGTTATGCTGTTCTCATTATTTATGCCATTTTCACTATTAATGTATTGAATCATAGCACGTACACCCTGCTTCTCCTCTTGATTAAACGTGGACTTTGCTAATGCTTGCCTCATCAATGTTATACAGACCACTTGCTGCATCTTTATGAGCAATGTGTTCAAAGATGTACTCTAATTCTGCAGCCCATGCACGAAGTTCTTGATTAGAAACGTTCTTCTGTTTTGCTGCTGCACTAGATACAGGAGCGAGTATAGTTCCTACCGCTAATACAAAGATGAATGTAAATGCATACAATTTCTTTAACATGTACAAATTCCTCCCTTATGAGTGTTAGGTTCATACCAATCTTTAAAACAGAAAACTATGGTTTCCAAATATTGAAAATTAAGATATATCTCATTTCCGTTCTGTTTCAAATTTACATGTACCCTACGAGTAGTTACTCAGAGAAGATAAAGATTTTATAATCTTTACAAAAAAAGCTTTGGTATATCGGGGCTTGCTAAACAGCGATTCTTAGAAGACACTAGCGTGGAAACCTAAAGTCTATTAAACCGTTCCTGCCTCTTTGGTTGAAAACTGGAAATTATTATTATAATTATGTACTCAAAATAGACGATGAATTCAAATGGTTTGCATAATATGAAGTAATACGAAAGGCTACCTTCATTTTGATTCTGAAGGTAGCCTTTTTAAGCCGAGCTATTGCTTATTCCCTTGTTCTAATTTGAGCTTATCTACAATTTAGACGAATATCGAATCGGCGATCGGTATTCGTTCCCGTTTCCTTGCCGCCCTTCTCTTATCGAAGGAGATTGGTTTTCGCCAGTTCGATGATTTCGTTGCCTTGCCCGTTCAAAACGGCTTTCAGCATCCACATCGTAAATCCACGTGCCTGCTCGAAGTTAATCTTTGGCGGCATAGCCAGCTCCTGACGATTGACGACGACGTCCAGCACTACTGGACCGCCATGTTCGAACGCTCGGCGAACGGCGCTTTCTAAGTCATTCGGATCCTCGACCCGTATTCCTTCGATTCCCATGGCTTGAGCTAGCATCGCAAAGTTTGGATTGTCGAGCTCCGTTCCGAATTCTAAAAAGCCGGCTGCTTTCATTTCCAACTCCACGAATCCAAGCGCACCATTATTAAAGACTACAATCTTGATCGGGAGCTTATGCTGACGAAGGGTCAATAGATCTCCAAGCAGCATGGTGAGTCCCCCGTCCCCTGACAGCGATACGACCTGGCGTCCCGGCTGTGCAACCTGTGCCCCAATTGCCTGAGGCATGGCGTTCGCCATTGTCCCGTGACTAAACGATCCCAAAAGCCTTCTTTTTCCATTCATGCTCAAGTATCGTGCAGCCCACACAGTCGGTGTCCCAACATCGCAAGTCAGAACGGCATCCTCATTTGCGAGATCGCTGATTACCTTCATGAGGTATTGGGGATGAATAGGTGCTCGGCCGGGATTTGCAAGATTGTCCAGTTCCTCGCGGACTTTGGCATAATGTGCTACAAAGTGCTGCAGATGATCTGGGGAGTGTGATTCCTTTAACAGGGGTAACAGCATTTCGACCGTCGTCTTCACGTCTCCGCACACACCGTAAGCGAGCGGCGTTCGCCGGCCTAGTCGGGAGGAGTCCAAATCAACCTGAAGGATGGTCGCTTCTTGTGGATAGAATTGCCGGTATGGAAAATCGGTACCCAGCATGAGTAAGACATCACATTCCATCATGGCATGGTATCCGGAAGAATATCCAATGAGGCCGGTTAATCCGACGGAATAGGGGTTGTCGTATTCCAGATATTCTTTTCCCCGCAGCGCTATGACCATCGGGGATTGCAGCTTCTCGCACAGCTTCATGAGTGAAGCATGAGCTCCTGCACAGCCGGCACCGCATAGCAAGGTGATCCTCTTACCTTTGTTTAAATAGTCAGCAAGCGTCTTCAATTCATCCGTAGAAGGGCTTACAATCGGCCGGGTGGAATGGATGACGCGTTCCGGAACCGGGCTTTCATCGTATTCGAATGCGGCTACATCACCAGGAAGAACTAAGACAGACACCCCCGATCTTGCCGTCGCGGTTTGCATCGCCATCGTAACTGCTCGAGGGATTTGCTTCGGCCCGGTTACGACCTCACAAAAGAAGCTGCATTCCTGAAACAACATGTCCGGACGGGTCTCTTGAAAAAAGCCGCTGCCGATTTCACTGCTCGGAATATGTGCGGCAATCGCAAGTACTGGCACCCGGTTTCGATGGCAATCATACAATCCGTTAATGAGATGCAAATTACCTGGTCCGCTGCTACCCGCACACACGGCAATTGCCCCGCTGAGTGTGGCATCCGCGCCAGCTGCGAACGCTGCAACCTCTTCGTGGCGGACATGGATCCATTCTATTTTTCCGGAACGGCGTATTGCATCGAGCAAGGCATTGAGTGAATCGCCGATAATGCCGTAAATTCGCTTCACGCCGGCGTTCAGAAGGGATTCCACAATGGAATCGGCTATCGTTCTTCTCAAAGGAATCTCTCCTTTCTGTTTTTATTATATTGCCATAATACGAGCAGCCTATTCTTGATTTCACAACGATTTAAGCCTGAACTAAGAAGAAAGTTCGGAAATCCACATTTCGGAAGTCTCTAAAATGACACAAAGTCTCTACTTTGATGAAAAAATGCTTAATTGGCTATATTCATCGAGTAAATTTAGGACTTGTTCTGTATTTCTCAAGGAACTTCTCCAGTTAAGTGAGTATAAAATTTCAAAGTTGCGGTATTGGTCAAACGCAGGTGCAGGCAGAGCTCAGCCGCACGGTTTCTTCCGGTACAGCCAGCTTGTGTGCGCCACACCCTAACGAAAACCTTTAAAATCTTTTGCATTTCTCCATCTCATGCGTTAGTATTTTTATATCGACATATTTGCAGGTCTATATAAGGAGGTTGACAGGCTATGTGCCCCCGTACTAAAGAACAAAATGAGCTCATACGCATACAGCGCAGAGAACAGATCCTGGACGTTGCCGCCCTCTCCTACTTTCGCACGGGCGGCAGCTTTGATATTCGCGACGTCGCCCGCGAGGCAGGGCTTGGTTACGGCACAGTATACCATTATTACCCCAACCGGCATCTATTAATAGAAGATGTGTTAGGAAGCGGCTTCGAGCGGTGCGAGCAAGTTATTGCAAACTGGACGAACATCAGCGGCAGTCCCCCGGATGACGGGCAGTTGTTGATGTATTGTAAAGCGCTACTCCGGCTGTGGCAGTCCGACGCCCGCGCATATCTCGTCTACAAAATGGCGGCGGAGCATTATACAGGTTTGCCTGAAAGGGATAGACACCACGCCAAAAGAAAATTTATGGAACGGCTGTACGTTCCACTCCAATCGATCGCCCAGTGCGAAGACGACAGCGTCGACCATATGCTTGCCGTGCTGGTCGGTTGCTGTGGACTGCACTACTATGCGGGCAATTCCAACCTGAACGTCGATCGGATTGCCCGACTCGCTATGCAAGCTATTACGAAGGAGTCCTGATACGAACATGATCATTTTAAAAAGCAAGCATGAAATTGAGGCTATCCGCAAGGCATGCCAAGTGGTGGCTGAATGCCATCGCACAATCGCCCCGCTTATCAAACCGGGTATTACCACCAACGAGATTGAGCGCATATTCGAGGACATTATGTTGAAGCACGGAGCAAAGCCATACCAGAAAGGCTATAACGGCTATCAATATGCGACTTGTGCCTCCGCCAACGATGTGATCGCACATGGCTTCCCTAGCAATAAGCCACTTGAGGAAGGCGATATCGTGACGATCGACACGGTCGCTGAGCTCGATGGCTGGCTCGGCGATTCGGCCTGGAGTTATGCAGTCGGGCAGATCTCGCCGACAGCCGAGAAGTTGATGCGTGTCACGAAGGAATGTCTTGACCTGGGTATCGAGCAGGCGCAGCCCGGCAATCGACTCGGCGACGTGACGAGCGCAATTCAGCGGCATGCGGAATCACACGGTTTTGGCGTCGTGCGAGACCTTCTCGCCCATGGCATCGGCCGCGACTTGCACGAGGAGCCGACTTATATGCATGTCGGCAAGCCTGGAAAAGGCATTCGTATCAAGGAAGGTATGGTGTTCACAATTGAGCCCATGATCACCGAGGGCAGCTACTACATGACAATCGATCCGGACGGCTGGACCGCACGGACGATGGACAGCAAGCTCGCTGCCCAATACGAGCATACGATCGCCATCACGGCTGAAGGTCCACAAATTTTGACCGCGCAATAGAAAAAAGAAGTCGACCAACGAAATGGTTGACTTCTTTTTTCGTAATCGGCATAGCATATTTCTTTATTTGCCGTTTCATATTCTAACATATAAGAAAGTTCAACAATCATCTTGCTTTACACGCAATAAGGTAAGGATGAAAATCGGCTTTTGAAAAACACATACAAGTATGTATGATCTGAACTGCAGATATACTTCTTAGCACTTCAGTTATTGAACTTGTCAGTAATTTTTATCAAAATAAGGAAACTTAAACCTAGGCATCCCGTTTACAGTAAAATACAATAGCTAGTGTAATAAAGATAAGTGTCCATAACATTGTAATACCTGTCCCTTGTATTGGTGTAAGGATATTTATTTCATCAGAGGAAGGCCGCATATACATATAATTTCCTGCCGTATCCGGAAAATAATTTAAATATTTTTTAATACCAGGTAGAAAAATTCTCATCAATGGACTGACAATGAAATAATAACCAAGTAGTACCACTAAAGCAGGTGTGGTTCGTCTTAATAAAGCACCTATAGCTGCACTGAGAAGTGTGGTTAATGTTAGATAGCCTGTTGCACCTATTAATGTTTCAATCATTGTGTCTATTTCAATCACTACCGTTGTGTCTCTCATCATAATAAAAGTATATAGTACACCTGATGCAGCAATAATAAACGCCACAGGAAAAGTTATCATCGCCAGTGCTAAATGCTTCGTGGATAATTGAAGCCCACGCCAAGGTATCGTAGTTAAAGTAGTTCGAATCTGTCCGCCAGTGTACTCCGAACAAGTAGCTAAGATACCAAGAATAATGAACCCTGCTTGAAGATATCCCATAGATGCAAGTCCAATATTCAGTATACTTTGCGTTCCCGCTGTCCCTTGTAGACCAGCAGAAGTAAAAGCTGCAGCTAAAGCTAAATTAAGAATGAATGTACTCATAAGGGTGAGCCATATCAATGGTAATGTAATTAATTTATCCAGTTCAGCACCAAGGATTTGCATTATCTTCCTACTAGATGAGACACTCATACTGCAACGTCCCTCCTATGGAATACAATAGCTGCAATAATGAAAATAACGACGACCCAGGTAAACATGATTAAACCGCCTGTGAAAGGAGTGTGAAATCTGTCAAATAAATTGCCTGTAAACGGGGTGTCGCTCGTAAACATAAACATTTCAAGGCCAGCCCTATCGGGTAAATAAAGCGCCAGCTTTGTAACCTTATAAAACAGGACACTAAATGATACAAGGGATGAATTGATCATGAGCACAGCAAGCGGGATGATGCCATTCTTAGTTAGCAAAGTAATCCCAAGTGCTAAAAGAGCAGTGAATGTCCAGTAACAAACTGCACCGATAAGTCTAGACCATTCAAACGCAGGGGTATACTCACCAAGAATAAGATACGTTGTGGACACAGTTGTCATAATAGCAACAATACACAGCAGTATGCTGATCACTGTCACAGCGCCTGCTTTTGCCAGCAAAAAATGAAGTCGTGATGCAACAGCTGTTAAACTTGTTGTAATCTGCGCTCCTCCACCAGATTCACTGCTCTCTGTCAAATACTCACTGCTGACAGCAAGCACACCAAGAATAATGACACCTTGCACACCAAGAGCGAGTCCGATATACCCAACTTCCGATAGCCGTGTGCTAACTCCAGCTATAATCTCCTCTTTTTGTACTATACTGTCCAAGGCAGTAATGACCGCTGGGGCAAATGCTCCAATAAGAAAGGCAAGCCAAATGCCCGGCAGGGAGAACAATTTAGACAGTTCCGCGTTGAAAGCTCTCATACAACATCACCTGCATGTTCAGATGTCAGGGCAAAAAAGGCTTTCTCTAGCGTGGAATGGTTACCTATTACTTCTTCCAATGTTCCATCTGCGACGATTGTTCCATGCTTAATAATCACTACATCATCAACAGTCTCTGCAAGCTCTCCCATGAGATGACTGGATAGTAACACCGTGTTTCCAGACTGGGCACGTTCACGTGAAAATGTCCGAATCCACCGGATTCCTTCTGGGTCGAGCCCATTTACGGGTTCATCTAAAATCAATATTTTCGGATCACCAAGTAGTGCAGCCGCCATGCCAAGTCTTCTTCCCATGCCAAGAGAATACTTCCCAACTCTTTTATCAGCTGCATTACTAAGACCTACTATCTTCAGAACTTCCTCAACACGTGAGTTAGACAATCCTGCGGCACGAGCAATCCAACGCAAGTGTGCTCGTCCTGTTCGCAGACGGTGAGCTCCAAATCCATCAAGCGCAGCACCTACTGTTGCTAGAGGATTTTGCAATTCTGCGAATGGCTTCCCATTAATTAGTGCACTCCCTGAGGTGGCACGATCTAATCCAAGCAGGATGCGAAGTGTAGAACTTTTACCTGCCCCATTTGGACCTAAAAAACCAGTTACTCTACCTGGTCTAGCTTTAAAGCTGATACCTGATAAGATTTCCCCAGTTCCACGATGTTTGACTAAGTTATTAATTGTAAGCAACCATAACACTTCCTTTCTGTTATGGTTCTAATTATAAAGAAGCAAAGTTACATCTCGGTTATCATGCGGTTTACTTCTGGGTTAACTTTAGGTTAAGCTCTAGCAATAGCTACTCTTGTGCCATCTTCATTTGATGTAAAGTCAGCTTTCAGCTTCATTTTTTTCAACATATAATTTGAGATCGATAAACCAATCCCCGCCCCATGCTCATAGGAGGAGTTATCCATACCTGGACCTCTGTCTGCAACAATGATCTGCTCTTTTACTACATCAACCACGATTTTTGCATATTTCCCCTCTGCTGCATGGCGAACAATATTCTGAAATAAATTATCCAGTACCCGTGTCATCCATTTAGGATCCGCTTCCCAATAAAAAGTCTCCTCTGCCGGTAAATCAATATCCAACTGAATTTCTTTTTCTTCAAATACAGGATACCATGCAGCAACAGATGCTCTTACTAAACGTCCAATATCTGTTGAAGTAGGCTCAAAAGGATGTTTCCCTGATGTAAGCAATGTATAGGAAAGTAAATCATCCATAAGATCTCCGACTCTTGTAATCGTATGATTCATCTCCGCTAATGAATTTTGTCCTTCTAGACTCATTGATTCTTTATTTAATCTGGTGATATGTCCTCGCAAAATGGTAAGTGGCGTTCGTAGGTCGTGAGATAAATTCGCGATGAGTCGATGGCGTAACAATTCCTCTTCATATTCTCGCTTGCGGCTGTCTTCAAGCTGCTGAATCATCCAATTAAATGAACTTCCTAACTGGTCTATTTCATCCATACGATCACTTTGAATAGATATGGGTATAGGAAATGAGTTATGATTAGCTGAAAATGACATGACCTCCTGTAAGCGGGTGAGACGTTTGCGAAGTCTCAAGAAGAAAATCCAAGATATTACAACAAATGCGATAATAATAAAACCAAACAAAAGTAGTACAACGTAAAATAGATTTAACGTATTCAGCTCTTCTCCATGGGTAGAAACCCCAAAGAACGCAGAGAAGAAAATAAGCACTATTGGAGGAAAAAAGATAAATAAAAAATGTCCTTTTAGAAAATGCCGAAATAATGATCTAGTCTGTTTCATAGTTTCACCCGATAGCCTATCCCCTTCAACGTTTCAATAATCTCCGGGGAATCTGGATGACGTTCTAACTTTTGCCGTAGTCGATGAATATGTACCATTAATGTTTTATCACCAGTGATATAAACTTCTTCCCATATGGCTTCATAAATTTGTTCTTTTGGTAGAACTTGATTAGGGTGGCGTAAGAAGTACATTAATATTTGATGTTGTTTCCCTGTCAAAATAATTTCTTCTCCTGTGAGCTTATCAGTTACCATTTGGGCATCCGGATCAACTTCAATATGATTTCCTAATAAAATGCGTTCGGAATGTGTTACACCCCTTCGACGGATTAACACTTCTAATCTTGCAACTAATTCATCCGTATGAAATGGTTTCGTTAAATAGTCATCAGCAAATTGTAAACCATCCACCTTATCATCTATCGATGTTCGAGCAGATAACAGCAATATAGGAACCGCAGGAGCTACCTTTTTTAATCGTTTTCCTACAGTAAATCCGTCTAAACCGGGTAACATGATATCTAAAATAACGATTTCATGCTGATTTACTTCTTTATCCGCTCCTTCACCAGAGCGCAGCCACTGAACTGAAAATCCCCGCTGTTCCAATTCTTCTTTTAGAAAGCTGCCTATTTTCTCATTATCTTCAATATATAATACGTTTCTTTTCAAGTAACTTCCCTCTCTCTACATCGAGTTCACTATTAGACAGATTAACACAAACTAAAGAATTGTTTCCAGTTGAGACAATTTCATCTTCGTAGATAGAGTTTCATAAAAAAAAGCCCATCTAACTGATCGGCTCCTTCTCTTCCAAAATGAATAAAGCTGTGTGAAACTAAATAATCACTCATTCCAATTCGTATTCAGCTCAAGTAGCGCTTCAATAATATTCAAATGGTTTCTAATCAAGGTTTTTAAATCGGATATTAACATCCTTCATCCTTCACTTGTATCTACTCATTAGCACAGTATTATTCTGTTGCCCTGCTCCAGCTCAAATTTGATGCTGGCTATGTAATAGGAAGTTCGACTTTTTTCTAAAGAAGAGAATAATAAAAAACGAGCCTCTAGAATTGATTCTAAGGCTCGTTTACGTATCAGGAGACATATGTCTGCCCCATAATATTTGATTTTTAAAAGGCTACTTTTTCAGTGGTCTCCGCTATCCATTCCTAAGGTAGCCGTAACAGCATCAGCCAGCTCCATCGATTGGTTAAGCTAGTGACTCATTAATCTTATCACATGACTCTTTTACATAATCAATAAATTTTTTAACTGCTGGTGATAGCTGTTGAGAAGTTCGCCACTGCAGCCCTACCTCCCAATTCCAATGCTTTTCTTGAATGGGAACCCAGGACAATCCCTCTAATCGCATTCCTGCCGTTCTGGGCACCAGTGAAACACCGAGGCCTGCAGCAACAAAGCCTGTGACAGTAGTCAAATCCTCTGCTTCATAAATTTGAGTTAGCTCCGCATCAGATCGGATAATGCAGGATTCAAGCAAAAGCTTGAGGCCGCAACTGCTTTTCAGTCCGATATAGTTCTCATTCTTCAGCTCATGAATACTGAGAGATGATGCGCCAGCAAGTCTGTGATTGTTGGAAACGATAATGTAGAGCGGAGCCGTTTCTAAAGTTATCCAACTATACTCTTCGGACGTCGGTCTCAAAGAAGTGATGCTCAGATCGCACCTCCCTTGGTTTAACGCATCATTAATAAGCTCATGGTTACCCTGCTCCAGCTCAAATTTGATTTTGGGATAGATATTCTGATAATTTCTCACCAGTTTAGGTACAAGATCAGCTCCCAAAATATTGAGAAAGGCCATGCTAATAAGTCCTGTCTCAGGGTTTGTCCATTCCTCCAACGTTTTTTTGCCGTGTTCCAACTCCCGTAAAGCCCGCTCCACATTCTGGGAAAACAAACTGCCATATCGACTCAGTTGAACATTCCTGCCTTTTCGTTCAAACAATTGAACGCCGAGCTCAGTCTCCAGTTTGGAGATAGCTTGGCTAAGTGCCGGTTGCGTAATGGATAGAGCCTGAGCCGCCCTTGTCATGTGTTGATAACGTGCCACTGTAAGAAAATATTCCAGTTGAGTTAATTCCATTTTCTCCTCCGCATATTCGAAATTCATAATTAGTATTTATTATTTATATAATAATTATCAATTAGACGTTATGAATCGTCAATGATAAAGTTAAGCCCAGATTTATTTAGCTTTTCTTGTCCTTTGCCCTATTCATCCCATTCTAATGGCTATCATCATAAAAGGAGAAATTACTATGAAAGCATATGTTGTAAAAGATGGACTTGGAATTGATTATTTGAAAGAAGTTGATCTTCAAATTCCTACTCCAGGTAAAGGCGAAGTTCTAATCCGCATGAAAGCAGTATCCCTTAATTACAGAGATATCTTTGCACTCGATGGTTATTTCAATAATGGATCAACAGCCCCTTTCATCCCGGTATCAGATGGAGCTGGGGAAATTTTCGCTTTAGGAGAAGGAGCCGATAAATTTCAAATTGGAGATCGAGTTGCCGGTATTTTTAATCAAAAATGGATTTCTGGAGAAATGTTACCCGATTATAATGACGGTGAACTTGGTGGACCATTAGACGGAATGCTTGCTGAATATGTTGTATTACCACAAGAAGGATTAGTTCGCATCCCTGATCATTTATCTTACGTAGAGGCAGCTTCATTACCTTGCGCCGCAATTACAGCTTGGCATGCAGTAGTTAAAGATGGCAAAGTTAAAGCTGGAGATACTGTCGTTATTCAAGGTACCGGTGGTGTATCCATATTTGCAATGCAATTTGCAAAAATATCAGGTGCTAACGTGATTATTACTTCAAGCAGCGATGATAAACTTGAGAAAGCCAAGGCTTTAGGTGCAAATTATTCCATTAACTATAAAACAAACCCTGATTGGGAGAAAGCCGTTTTGGAGTATACAAACAATCGTGGCGCTGATCTTATTATAGAAGTTAGCGGTTCAACCTTAAATCGTTCAATTGAAGCGGTAAGACCCAATGGACAAATTAATCTAATTGGTGCTTTATCGGGTATGGTAGTTGAAAATCTCTCACTTTTGCCTATTTTCACAAGAAAAATACGCCTTCATGGCGTTAGGACTGGCAGTCGCGAAATGTTTGAAGCGATGAACCGTGCTATTGAACATAATGTTCTTCGACCTGTTATTGATCGTGTATTCCCATTCGCAGAGGCAGTTGATGCTTTTAAATTTTTACAAAATGGAGATTATTTCGGTAAGATATGTATCTCTTTTGAATGAGAATTAAACTTGTTCTTTATGATTTCTGGAAATAAAAATTCAGGAGGCACTTATGAGTAAAAAATTAGCCGTAATCGTTGGCGCAGGACCAGGTGTTGGAAACCACGTGGCCAAAAAATTCGGATTAAACGGCTTCCGCATTATTCTTATCTCTCGTAGCTTGAACTCTTTGAACACATACGTTGATGCTTTAAGATCTGAAGGTATTGAAGCATATGGAATAACTGCCGATGCCGGAAGTGCTGAATCCCTGGAACAAGCGTTTGATCAGATCAAACAATCTTACGGTGTTACTGATGTGCTGGTCTACAATGCTGTTACCCGTGTTGGAGGTAAACCAACCACGTTGACTCCAGAAGTACTGTTGAACAATCTAAGTGTTGATGTAGGTGGTGCATTAACAAGTGCATTGCAAGTCATTCCGGATCAACGAAAACGAAAAGAAGGAACTATTTTATTTACAGGTGGCAGCATTGCTATGCATCCATCTCCAGATTATTCTTCTTTATCTATTGGAAAAGCAGCCATGCGAAATCTGGCCCTAACTTTAGCAGCCGAATTAGCCCCGGAAGGCATTTTTGTAGGTACCGTTTCGATTTCAGGTGTTGTTCAAGCTGGAACTGATTATGATCCAGAACAAATTGCCAATGTATACTGGGACCTATTCGAAAAACGTGATCAACATGAGGTAATCTATTAATTCATAATTGTTAATCGATTACCCGAAAAATGGAAAGAGGAAAACATATGCAGAAGAAGACTGTTCTGATTACTGGAGCAAACAAAGGGATAGGGTACGAAACGGCACAACAGTTGGGCGCGGTAGGCTTCACGATTTTGGTTGGTGCGCGCAGCGAGGACAGAGGCAAGGAAGCGGCAGCGAAACTGGAAAGTGAAGGCATTAGCGCCTCCAACATTGTACTAGACGTGACGGATCAAGCGACGATTGATGCTGCATTTCGTACAATAGATGAACAATTCGGATCGCTGGACGTGTTGATCAATAATGCGGGAGTTTTATTAGAACAAGGAACTTTTCCAAGCCAGCTTGAGTTAATCGATCTGAAGACAACGTTCGAGACGAACTTTTTCGGGATGTTTGCTGTAACGAAAGCAATGATTCCTTTGCTGACTAAATCGTTGGCTGGCAGAGTGGTCAATGTTTCTAGCGGAGTCGGCTCATTGACGTTATTGAGCGATGCGGCGTCCCAGTTTGCTAATTTTCATTTACTTGCCTACTCAAGCTCCAAGGCGGCGGTGAACGCATTAACAATAATGTTTGCAAAAGAATTTAAAAATACGCCGTTGAAATTCAACGCGGTCGAACCCGGCCCCACCTCCACTGATTTAACCGGAAATGCTGGTTTTCGTTCGGCGAATCAAGCCGCCAAAATTATCGTTGATCTAGCCACGATTTCTGAAGAAGGGCCTACCGGTGGTTACTTCGATGAATACGGCAAGCTTCCCTGGTAAGCCGAGTCGAGGGGTTCTGTTATTGGAACATCCCCTATTGTCTATGTAAGGCTGGAGTTGGTTTGAACAATATCAAACGTACTCAATGCTACTGAATTGAAAATTAAATAACAATAAAAGTCTGATCAAATGATCAGACTTTTTGTTTTCTTAGTTTACGTCCATCAATCGCTGGCCTAAGTTAAACTCAAAATCCCCGTGTGACCCAAATCCAAGCGTCATCGATTTTGAAACTTTTTCCAGTGTGCCCGGGGACATAGCTCCCGAGATAAATGCGAATCTGGATTCTTGCAACTCTGGGGACTCAGGTAATCGGATACGATTGATTAGGTCACGCCCCGATAGTCGGGACAACCTCTCTATTGCACCAGTGGCCGGTACGATACCGACAGCGAGTTCCGGCTGTCCGAAGACGGCTTTCTCTAGACTGGCAAAGCGCATGTCGCATGCAAGAGCAAACTCGCTACCGACTCCTCCAATCCGGCCCCGAATTTCAACGATACTGACGACCGAAGATTTGGAAAGCCGTGTTGTAAAGTCAATAAGCGGCGGGAGATCGACGTCTCTCGGCGTTTTTTGATACTCCTTTTTTAATTGGATTGGACTTGTTTACGACCGGATACATAGTATCGCAGTAGCACGATTAATGAACAAATACTGATCACAGTCAAGACCACGTACACATTTTTATAAGCATGAACCAGCGAAACCTTATCTTGAAAAGCAAGCAGCATCCCGCAGACCGCAACGGAAAATGAACCGCCGAAAAATTGAATCAGCTGCATGAAGCCCATACCTGAGCCGATTAACTCAGCAGGCAAAATACGAGATGTTTCGTTATTTAAAGAGGATAATGAGGTCGAAACTGCCGGTGAGAAAAATAGATACCCGAAGAGAATGACAGCCGAAGAGGCACCTAGGTTCGTCCAAATAGCGATTAATACCAAAGCTAAAATGACTTGCCCGATTAACAGGAACCGGAAATTTCCGTAGCGGTCGATCCAGCGTCCTACGAAACTAGTGAGAACAGCGGATAAAACAGCCCCCGGCGCGATCGTAAAACCGATTTCTAGCGGTGATCTGCCGAACAGGTTGGCCAGCGCAAGCGGCATTAAAAACAGATTACCGAGATTCATGAACAAAATGCAGAATCCAACTATAAGCAATTTCCGATACGCGGGTATAGCCAATACTGCTGGATTGATGAAGGATGCCTTGGCACGTTTGAGGTAGGCAGCATGGACAGCAATCGATAACAGTCCGACTCCCAGCCAAACGATCGAGCGCTGCGATACGGCAGTCAAAATTGTCACGGCATTCACGACGGTCAATAGAGCACCTGCGATATCAAACTTAAATGGTTTAGGCTGCTCTTTAGGGAGCAAACGCAGCAAAATCGGAAGAAGTACAAGCACGAGGCAAGTGATGGCGAACAATCCGTTCCAACCGATGTACTCGCTGATCAGCCCACCTATAATTGGCCCGAGTCCGAATGCCATAGCAGATCCCGCAGAGATCATAGAAATCGCGCTGCCGCGTCTTTCATAAGGAACATACCGACTGGCGATGATGAGACCGAGTCCCGCCATCGAACCGGCACCTGCAGACTGCGCGATCCGCGCTATTAGCAACGTGTGAAAACTGCTCGCGAATATACCGAAAACGGAAGAAAGCCCGAGTATCGTGAGCCCGACTGACAACAATCTTCGAATGGGCAGCGTGTCGGAAAGCCTGCTATAAATGACCGTTGACAAGGCGTAGCCTATCGAGTAGCTGGAAACAATCCAAGAGCCGAGGTCTGCTGAAACGCCTATATCCCGAATGATGCTTGGAATGGAGACATTAAACATTGTCGTGTTCATGATGACGATGAACGTGCCTATTGTCCAGACCAGTATGACAATCTTATCTTTCATGTGAATACCGTCCTATCATGTTGATTGTACTTCTACTTCCCAAGTAGATTGCTTCATTTCTAAAACAAACAATTTAAGAACGATCATTCAAAAATGTGTTCGAATGATCGTTCTTAAATTTGAAATCATTCTACCCCAATATTTTTGTAACCACCGCAAACTCTACTGTTCGTGTTCTAAGATCAACTCACCACATTTGTGATGACTTCGATATTACCGCGGGTTGCTCGGGCATAAGGGCAAACATCGTGAGCTTCCTCGACGATTTGTTTCGCAATGCTCGTCTCTACACCCTTAATAGCGATGTCCATGTTTACTGACAAGACAAAGCCGTCATTTGCATCCTTGCCGATCGTAACATGTGACGTTATTTTTATACCTTCCGATTTGATTCTATGTTTTCTCAGAACAACACCTAGCGCACCTTCAAAACATGCGGCAAATCCGGCTGCGAACAGTTGCTCAGGGTTGGTTCCGTCTCCGCCGGGACCTCCCATTTCCTTGGGAACCTTTAAGTCAATATCAAGGATGCCATCGCTGGACACCGCTTTGCCTTCTCTTCCGCCTTCCACCATCACAGTAGCTGTGTACAATTTCTTTTCTATTTTATCCATCTTCAATATCCTCCTTTAGATCATGCTATTTTCCCATGAACCTCGTATTTCCACATCGCTCGATTTCGCGGCTTGTTCCAGATCTTCAATTTCCTTATTCGTCAATTTGACGTCAATAGCAGAAATAGCGCTAGTGATATGCGATGGTTTTGTCACGCCGATAATCGGTACCGTTCCCTTAGCAATTGCCCAGGCAATGGCGATTTCAGCAGGATTGACTTCATACCGGAAGCCGATTTCTCGCATCACATCGATCAGATTTTCCAGTTTGGCAAATACCTCTTCATTGAAGGCGTCTCCTCTTCGGGTTCCAGCCTTAAAAGGATTCTGCGCACTATATTTACCGGTCAAAGCCCCTTGTTCCAATACCATATAGGAGAAGAATAGCAAGTCATTGGCTTTGCAATACTCAATGATGCCTGCTTCTTCTGAGGACCGATAAAGTAGACTGTAATGGTTTTGGACGGCGGAGAGCTGAAGTCCCTCTTGTGCCAATATGTCCACGGCGATCTTAATCTCCTCTAAGCTGTGATTAGAAACGCCCACGTATTTGACCTTTCCGCTTTTCATTAACGGGATCAGTTTGGAAGTCCAGCGCCGAACGTTTTTCGGATTGTGAATCCATAAAATATCGACATGATCCTTTCCAAGGCGCTTTAAGCTTCCTGCGAAGGACTCTTCAACAGCATCGTCTGACTGATCTCCCATTGGTGTAAATTTCGTTGAAATCAGGACGTCATCTCTTCCGTGAATGAATTTTCCTAGAATCGTTTCCGAAGCGCCCATGCCATAAACTGCGGCCGTGTCCCAAAGATTCAATCCGGCATTCATTGCCTCATTAAATATAGGCTTTAGATCCTCGTCCATCAGATTATTTCCAAAAATTGCATCCCCTCCGTTGGCGCCGGTTCCCCAAGACCAGGTACCTAGGGCTACAGCCGGAATATGGGTGTTTTTTAACTGAACGGTTTTCATGGTACATCCCTCCCCTTTCTTCTATAAGCTTTACATCTCAGCAAGAAGTTCTTTTGTTGTTAAAATGGCATGTGCAAAGGTAGGGCCATTAATTTCATGCGCGACACGCATAGCCTCTTTACTGAAAGCAGCTGTGGCATCTTTTACAAGTGTGACATGATAACCAAGCTCCATGCCAAAGCGTGCTGTCGCTTCGATGCACGTATTAGCCAACAAACCTACGACGATTATCTTTTGTACACCATGCATTTTAAGTTGATGATCCAGGTCAGTGTTTGCGAATCCGCTGCTGCCCCAGTGCTCTTTAATAATTACATCACCCTTCTGAGGTTGAAAATCCGAATGGAATTCCCCGCCCCATGAGCCTTTAGCAAATGTCTGTCTTTCTTTAACACCAAGCTGATAAGGTGTTGGGTACAACCAATTTTCAAAATCATCGGGTTCAGATCTGTGGTGAGGAACAAAGAAAACTTGAATGCCGGCTTCTCGAACAGCGTTAACGATTTCTTTTAAATGTTCGAGCAAGTTGACGGAGTCTGCTACTTCTTTAGCACGGGGGAAACTCTTACCTTCAGGTGATAAGAAATCATTGTAAGGGTCAACCAAAAGGAGCCCTGTTTTTGTTTGATCGTATAATTTTGTCATGGACTAAAATCCCCTTCTGATATATCAGATTTAATTGAATAGAGACAGATTTATTTCAATAATATTAACGTCATTTTCTCTGTCCAATGTATTTTTTACCATAACGCGAATTCGTATACGAGCATGGTGAAAATTTTGAGAAAGACATTCCGCGTCGAGCATCTTGACCTTTTTCCTAGATGGATTTCGCTTTTAAACAACATTCGAATTGCTTCTTTGGCAGAAAGGCCAGCCATATGGAACATAACTTATTAAAACGACCTCTTCATAAAACTTCTTTGACCTGACTATCTTTCTCCTCCTTTCAAAGCAAATTTAACATATTAAGAACGATCAGTCAAGAATAAAATTTACTGATCGTTCTCAAATAAGTGATGCTAATTAACTGGAATTTTCCTTTGCTTGATAAAATACGGCAACACGCACATAAACTTCTGCATAAAGCCGAGCAACAACCTTATGGTTTCAAACTCTAATTTGATATGAATCCGCAAAAAGACTGTTCTCATTACTCCTCACCAGAGTTGGATGACAGTCTTTTTACGGTCGTCTTATGATTCTAGCTGCTATTAACCTTGTTATAGTTCTTTTAAATATTCCCCATAATGGTTTTCTTTCCATAGTTTCAAATGATTCTCTGACGCAAGCACCTGATGTGTGTCACTCAATTGATGAATGATAGCCTCATTGTAAACAATATCGTGTTTATTATAAAGCTGGCGAATTCTTGTCTTTTCACGAAATGGATCGGGAGTTGGAATAGAGGATAACAATGACTTGGTATAAGGATGGATCGGATTTTCATAGATATCCTTCACTGTCCCGAGTTCAACAATATGACCTAAGTGCATTACGGCCACTCTATCCGAAATTGACCTTACCATCGATAAATCATGGGCAATGAACATATAGGTCAAATTGTACTGCTTCTGTAGGTTTTTCATGAGATTTACGACTTGTGCTTGGATGGATACATCCAAAGCTGAAATAATTTCATCTGCAATTATAAACTTTGGTTCCACTACAAGGGCTCTCGCAATACCAATCCGTTGTCGTTGTCCGCCTGAGAATTGATGAGGAAACCGATTAACAAGCGCCCCTGACAACCCCACGCTTTCCAATACGTTTACTACGCGCTGCTTTCTATCTTCCGATGACTGGCTCATTTGATTAACATCCAAACCAAACGCCACAATATCCAACACATTTTTCCTTGGATTCAGCGAGGCCATTGGATCTTGGAAAATCATCTGCATATTTCGTCTAAGAAACTTCTCTGTATCCTTTTTTAGACGACCCGATATTTTCTCGTCCAGAAAGGTGACTTCCCCTTGTTGGTAGTCATAGATTCGGATCAAGGCGCGCGCCAGCGTGCTCTTACCACTTCCACTTTCACCAACGATGCTGAAGGTTTCACCTTCAAAAACATCAAAAGATACGCCATTAACGGCGCGAACCGTCGTTTTGCGATTCACTCTAAAATGCAGATGTAAATTGCGAACGGAAAGAACCTTCTTGCGACTCATGTCCTCATCCTTCCTTTAATAAGGCTAGCCTCTGTGCGAGGATTTCAGGTATTTTGACTGTAGGGGCTCTTTCATCTAATAGCCAGCTTTTCACACGATGTGTTGTCGTCACTTGAAAGTATGGAGGTTCCTCTATGAAATCAATATCAAGTGCATACTCGCTCCGATAGGCAAACGCATCACCTTTAGGAGGGTTAATTAAATTCGGCGGGGATCCTGGAATCGAATATAACTTTTCATTCAAGTTGTCCGACAACGTAGGTATGGAAGAAAGCAGCCCCCAAGTATACGGATGCCTAGGGTCATAGAAGACTTCATCTGACTTGCCCTCTTCAACTATTTGTCCTGCATACATAACCGCAACACGATCGGCAATATTCGCCACAACCCCTAAGTCATGGGTAATAAATATAATGGCAACGCCAGTACGTTGTTGAATTTCTTTAATTAAATCGATAATCTGAGCCTGAATCGTCACATCTAGTGCCGTTGTTGGCTCATCCGCAATCAATAAATCAGGTTCACATGCAAGTGCAATAGCAATCACAATGCGCTGCCTCATACCACCCGATAGTTGGTGAGGGTATTGTTTAATCCGCTTAACAGGATTTTCAATTCCAACTAGCTCCAAAAGTTCCAACGTGCGGGCATGTGCTTCCTTTTTAGATGTAACCTTTCTGTGAATGAGCATGCTCTCCATGATCTGCTCCCCCACTGTCGTTGTGGGATTTAAGCAGGTCATCGGATCTTGAAAAATAATCGCTATTTTACAGCCGCGAATCGTAGTTTCGAATTGTTTTTCACTTAGTTTTGTTAAATCAACAACTTTACCATCTTTGTTAAAATGAATACTTCCTTCGATCTCGGCATTTTTACCAACAAGTCCTAATATCACTTTGGTCGTTAGTGACTTCCCGCAGCCACTTTCGCCTACAATGGCCAATGTCTCTCCACGTTCTAAGTAGAAAGAAACGTCCCTAATCACATGATTATAGCCTTGGCGCGTTTTGAATTTAAGCTTTAAGTTTTGAACTTCTAATAAATTCGTATTATCCATCTTATCACCTAAAACCCTTTCATCTTGGGATCCAACGCATCGCGAAGGCCATCTGCTATTAAATTAAAGCTAATCATTAACAGTGATAATACGATAACAGGGAAAATGATAATATACGGTTGTGTCAGCATGCTCTCATATCCTGAACTAATCAACACGCCAAGTGACGCTTGAGGAGGCTGCAGTCCAAGGCCGACAAACGCTAAGAAAGATTCATAAAAGATCGCGCTAGGTATGGAAAACATCGACACGACTAAGATCTGACCCACAATGTTGGGCAACAATTCTTTCATCATAATCTTGATATGGGAAGCCCCTAGTGTCTTCGCCGCTAGTACAAACTCCTGCTCCTTCAGCGCTAACACTTGCGAACGAACGACTCGGCTCATTCCGGTCCAGCCGGTTATCATCAGCGCCAGTATGATGGTGAGAATCCCAGGCTTGAATATGACCATAAAAATAATAACGACTACCAGGTTAGGTATGCCACTGAGAATTTCTATGAACCGCTGCATTACCGTATCCACCTTACCGCCATAATAAGCAGAGATAAGACCATAGGTAATTCCAATAATGACATCAATTACAGCTGCAATAAGCGCAATGAGAAAGGAAATTTGAGTTCCTTTCCACACCCGGGTCCACAGATCACGACCTAAACTATCACTGCCGAACCAACGATACACATCCTTCAGTGAATCACTCTTATACATATCGAAACCATTTATTTTACCATCGAAGATCCCTAGTTTTTCGATGACGGGAATTCTTGGAGGTAGATTTAATTGGCTTTTCTCGACATGATCATACGTCGTACCACTGACAAGGGGGGCGATTAAAGCAAACAATAAGATGATCACAATGACGATAAAACCAACAACCGCTCCCTTATTTTTACTGAACCGTGCAACCGCCTCTTTCAGAGAGCCAGGGTCCTCGCCTTGAATCACTTCTTGTTCCATGTGATTATTGCTTTTATTCAATTTGAACGGATTTGTCGACATTATGAACCTCCTTTTTCTACGCGAATCCTTGGATCGATGATTCCATATAAGATATCAACCAATAAGTTAACAAAAATATAAAATGCGCTATAGACGAATGCGATCATGACAATGACATTATAATCCTTTACTTGTATTGCATTAACCAACAAGCTTCCAATACCAGGTATGCCAAACACCTTCTCAACAACAAGCGAACCGGTCATGAGGTTAACCATTAAAGGGCCTGTAATAGTAATGACAGAGATTAGAGCATTTCGCAAACCATGCTTATAAATAATTTGATTAGCTCGAACCCCTTTTGCTCTGGCAAGTTGAATGTAATCGGTTTGCAGCACCTCAATGAGCTCCGTTCTAAGGAAGCGGGCTATTTGCGAGATAACAAACATCGACAAAGCAATCGTCGGAAGAACTGAGGAGCTATACGGATGGTCGATGGAGTAAGTAATATCAGCCCATCCTAGTTTATATCCAACAAAATAACTGAGCAGTAACGCAAAAACATAGGATGGAACACTCACGCCCAGTACGGAAATAATCGTGGCCACATTGTCTTTCCAAGTATTGTATTGGGTCACGGCTATAATACCCAGAATTAAGCCTAAAAAACTGCCTACGACCATCGTCTGCAACCCAATTCGGATCGATACACCCAATTCCGACCAAACTAAATCAGCTACAGGTTGGTTTTTGATAATCGAATAGGATATTCCGAAGTCTCCTCTAAGGGCGTTCATGAAAAAAATCGCTGCCTTTTCAAAAAAAGGCTTATTAAAACCATAGTGCTCACGTAATACGGTGACTTGGTCAACCGTTAACCGCTCGTCATTGAATGGTGATCCTGGTATGAATTCCAGAAGAAGGAAGAGAACGAAAAGAATAACGACCAATGTAATGACAGCCCAGAATATACGCTTTAAGATAAACGTTGCCATGAATTTCTCCCCTTCGCAGACAAAAGAGCGCATAGCGCTCTTTGTTTCTTACTATGCAATTGCAGAAATTACTTACTTGTCATTTTGAATTGAAAGATTCCGGTAAGAGATAAGTCCACCGACAACGAAGTATTCCACGCCTTGCACATTAGGATTAATCAGCATCGCTTCACCGGCTTGATATACAGGTAAAGCCCCGCCTTCATCTTGTAACAATAGTTTCTCTGCTTCTTTAAACGCGCTCCAACGACTAGCATCATCTTTAGCGAATTGTCCGCCTGGAGCTGTTTTCTTCAACAGCTCATCATAAGCTGGATTATTGAACTTCGGATAATTGAAGTTGGATGTCGAGAGGAACAACGTTCCGAGATAATCATAAGGATCTCCATAGTTCGGACCCCATCTGGTCAATCCGAGCTGGTAATCATCCGTTTTCATTCGTTTCAGACGTTCTGCTTTCGTTACGGTTACGATATTTATCGTAATCCCCTCTAAAGCTTGCAAATCAGCTTGGATCGCTTCTGCCGTTTTCTTAACCGTGCTCGAATCCTCGATGAGCAATTCAAGAGTCAGATTAGTTACGCCTAACTCTTGTTTGGCCTTAGCTAAATATTCATTCGCTTTGTCGATATTATAAGTTTGAAAAGTAGAAGAAGTTTCACGGAAGTCTTTTCCCTCTGCATCCGTAGATAATCCTTTAGGTACAATGTAATCTGCTGCTTCGGATCCGTCTTTCAATATGTCATTGGCAATATGATCTCTGTCAATAGCGTAACCGAGTGCTAGTCTTAAATTTTTGTTCTTAAGGGATTCAAATTGATTATTCGGTGATAGATACCATACATAACCGGACAATACGCTTGTAAATCCCTTATTGTTGGCATATCTAGGTACAAGCTCCGAAGAGATTTTCGTTACGTCGATATTTCCTTTTTCAAATTCCAACGCCGCTACTGAATAGTCTTGACGTTTAACAAAATCGACCTCATCGACTTTGATTTCATTAGCAGCATAATACGTCGGGTTTTTAACGATTTTCCAACTGTTCAATTTATTCCATTCGGAGAAGATGAACGGACCGTTGGACAGCAAGTTTTTCGGCTCTTGCGCGTATTTATCGCCTTGTTCCTTCACGAACTTTTCGTTCAAAGGGTTAAAGATCGGCACGGGCAAAAATTTAATAAAATAAGGAACGGCCGTTTCAAGCGTAACTTCTAACGTATTGTCATCCAGCGCTTTAACACCTAAATCTTCAATGGCGCGTTTACCAGAGGTAATATCAGCCGCATTCTTAATGCCGGAATCCGCTACGAATCCTGCATACTCACTGGCGGTTGCCGGATCAACAGCTCTGCGCCAAGAATAAACGAAATCCTTTGCGGTAACAGGGTCTCCATTCGACCATTTCGCATCTTTACGTAAATTAAATTTATAAACAGTACCACTATCGTTTTTGCTCCATTCGGTTGCTATCCGTGGAATGATGTTACCGCTTTTATCGTAATCGACCAGCCCATCGGTAAACGTCTCAATCATTTCAAGAGAAAAGCCGTCGGAAGCAAGACTTGTATCTAAACTGATAATATCTACGTCTTTTGCAAACGTAACGACTTTTTCACCACTCCCGGAAGCTTCAATACTTTGCGAATTTTTGTTGTTACTAGAACTGCATCCTGTAAATAGTAGCATTGTAGCCAAAGCAAAACTGATAAACTTGATTTTATTTTTCATTTTTGCGCTCCTTCATAGATAGTAAAACTTAGTATACATACAATTTAATTTAATGTAAACTATTCATATATGATTAATGTGAATACTGTGGTTTAATTTTACTAAATGTGTTATTATACTCTTTAATGAAGAAGTAAAGGAGATTGATTATGAACACCACAAACAGTGAACTTAAAACAGCAACGGTTGCAGGAGGCTGCTTCTGGGGAGTAGAGGAATACTATCGCCGCCTGAAAGGAATTGTGGATACCCAAGTTGGGTTTGCACATGAAGATGCAACTTTTGTAGGTTCCGACAACATTGACAACTTGATTGAAGCAGTCATGCTAACCTATGATTCTTCTGTAATTACCTTCGAAAAAATTATGGATCATCTCTTCCGCATCGTTGACCCCACCTCTTACGATAGACAGGGAGAAGATCAAGGGCTTCACTATCGAACGGGAATCTTCTATGAGCAGCTGTCCGATAAATTGATTATCGAAAATTTTATTGCTTCAAAAACTTCGCAGTATTCTGAACGCATTCAAGTGCAAGGACGTAATCTCCATCATTTTCAAATTGCAGAAGCGAGACACCAAGCGTATCTGGCCAACAACCCGAGCGCTCATTGTCACGTTGATTTTAACCTGATTCAAGAAGACGAAAAGAAATAAGGCTGAGGCAAAGCATCTAGACTAAAATAAAGGTCCCTACAGATTCATTGAACTCTCTCAGGGACCTTGTTAATAGATAGCACGGAAATTCGAACGCACATTTTGACTGGAGCCACAAAAGGAGAAGCCACTGCTTCACCCCACTGAAAGTCCCCTTAACTGTCCAGACATACGTACATCTCGCCAGGATTTCGAGCTCCCCCTCAAGTAATAGGGGATCGCCTTAATATTGCTAATCCAAATATGAACAATACAATTGGCCTATTGTCCACCACGTAGGTGATACTCCCGCTTGGAATCGAGAAGGTATCGCTTATTTTCTGAATAGGCTGCGGCCCTCTATTATAAAGAAGTTCTAAAATTTGAAAGGTTTCTATACTAAGACCATAGCTGTCAATGTCACGTTCTAAGCTTGCGTACAACTCCTTTAGCGTACCAGCTTTAAATTAAGTTCCTCTCTTTCTGCATCTTGTTCAGTCAAATTCATTCCTCCTTACTCTCTTAAATATTATCCTAATATTAGTTAATCTATTATTAGTTATTCTAGTGTTAGGATATTTTTTTGTCAACCTCTCAAGCTCATATCTACCTCCTCAGCAAGGATGACTTTAAAATCGGCGATCTAGACAACTTTATGTTGGTGACGATATGTATACTTTCCCACATATGCCAAGTTTGCCTGTCGTATATCAATTAGACATTGGCGACTACAAAATCTTTTTGGGCTCTACAAGGCGAATACTGATAGTGAGGTTGAAAAAGCTGCATCATTCTAATTTATGAGTTGCCTGGCTATCAGGTCGCCATACCCGAACTTAAGGTCAGTAATTGCATTCATTATGGACCGAAAAAATACAAGTCAATATTTCCCCCCGTAATGAAAGTTCCGCTTAATAATAAAATCTCCTAATTAACGATTTATTCCCTATAAAATAAAAAAAGCCGCTAAATATCAGCAACTTTCCCATAGAGCACTAAATAATATAGCGTCACCAATCCTTTGAGCATCAGTTTAGAATAAATGTCGAAGTATAGGTAAAATCCCGTCCCCTCTCATATCCTTCTAATTGATGTTCCTTGAATATATTGTTTCTTGATCGTGTTAGGTGCAAATGTTGGTTTCTATTTTGACTTATTATTGCGGTTACATGCTCTGGACGATGCATGGCGATACGAAAACCAATAGGAACTCCATAATCAAAGACATATAGCGTATATTTAGTCAGCATTAGTTTATCGATAAAAGACTCAATGACTTCAGTAATATGGTCAAATGTATACTGAAAATCTTCTTCGTCAGGGGATAATGTATTCCCGAACCCCGGATAGTCAGGAGCAATGACATAATAATCTTTCTCTAACTCAGGGATTAGTGCTCTGAACGTATGATTAGCAGAAGGAAAGCCATGGAGTAATAGACCATGAAGCAATAGAATGACTGGTTTATCTGGATCACCAGCTTTACGATAAAACACTTCTAATCCATCTAACTCCATTGAATGATAAGTGGTGATATAATAACCTCCCATTTAACAAAGTTATTTCCTACTGTCCAAATATACTCACCCTTTCATTTGCAGACACTTATTTAACGGCGTGTCCTCTACCGTCTTTAATTCTAACATTGGTACTGTATAATGCCGAATCACTGATCACCTTGAACGACGGATATCCTCGATCCGCTTCTAGCTTCAATGCATTGTCAAACAAACTTTCCTGCTGCATGTCTAACAAGAAAGTAAAGGATTTCACCATAACAGCAATGTCAGTTTTAAGTGGTTGGTCAAGAATTTCGATAGCGAGCACTCCGTTACACCCGCAATCTTCGGTATCATAGAAAAGTTTAAAGTAACCCGGGGACTCTCCTAAACTTTCCGCCAGCTTCTCCTCCGTGTAAGTATCAATATAAATTATCATCTTCAAGTCCCCACTTCCGTTATCTACACTTTTGAATTCGTCATTTTAAAACAATACTCGTCTGAGAATTGAGTAAATAAGGTTTTATGCATTCTCTGATAATACATCGTTCTAGTAATCATGCATAATACAGAAATGAGATATCAAGTATCTGTATCCAATATACCTAAGTTTAGTGGATATGGAAGAATGGTATAGCCTTGTTCCCAAATAAAAGCATGGCTTTAAGCATAATGAAATTTTCATCGGATTACTTGGACTTAGCCATCTTGCACTCTAGTTAAAAATTATAATTATCAATTTAAGAACGATCGAAAACAATCTTGATCGATCGTTCTTAAATCTAAAGTCATTCCGATCTCAATACCATCGCTGGACACCGCTGTAGATGTCAATTATAAAAAACACTGATGTGAAGCAGAACCTTATAGATCCTTCTTTCTGCCGGCAAGCTGTTGACGATATTCTAATACAGGCAGCCCACCCCAGCCCCAATTCTCGGTGTCAACCTCTTCAACAACTACAAAAGTTGATTCTAGCGGTTTGTTCAGAACATCAAGTAAAAGCTCACTAACCCCTTTAATAAGCTTCGCTTTTTCTTCTGCAGTGACAGATTGATGATCAGGCGTAGTACCCTCACGGGTTACTTGAATTGTAACAATCGGCATCGAAATCCTCCCCTATCCCATTAGAATTATTTAGTTGCTCGCGAAGACTATAATATTTGATTAGCGACCAGCATTCTGACCGCCATCAACATGAATTGTCTCACCGGTTATAAATTCAGCCGAATCCAAGTATAAAACGGCATCCACAATTTCATGCGCCTCACCCATACGTCCCAGTGGATGTAACTTAGCAAGGGCTTCGTGGGATTCGACGGAATGCATCGGTGTTTTAATAACCCCAGGCGAGACTGCATTTACTCGAATGCCACGAGAAGCATATTCAATAGCTAATGATTTCGTTGCAGATTTCAAACCGCCCTTTGTCAGGGAAGCCAGTACGGAAGGAACCGCAGCAGATGGTTGGTCTACTAGACTCGTCGTAATGGTAACAATATGTCCTGTCCCTTGTTTCAGCATCTGATCCACCACTCGTTGCGTAACATGGAAGAATCCAACAACATTAGTGGATAAATACTTTGCAAAATCCTCTTCTGTGTACTCTGTAAAAGGCTTGGCCAAGAATATCCCGGCATTATTAACCAATGTATCGATACGTCCAAAATGAGTCAAACTGTCATCGATTAATTGCTGTGCAACCTTAGGATCTGCAATATCCCCAGCAACAAACCGTACTTGCTTTCCTGTAGGATCAATTTCTTTTGCAACCTCAGCTAGTGCTTGTTCTCGACGACCGTTGATAACGACATTAGCTCCTTGCTTCACCATCTCAATTGCCATTGCCTTCCCAAGGCCGCTGCTTCCACCAGTTATTACAAATACTTTCCCTTGAATACCCATTTGTATTACTCCTTTTGATGTTTTATTTATGAAGAATAAACCGCATCAAAGAATTGCTTTATTGTGCCAAGCCACTTTTAACCCATTCTGCAATTGTTACAGCACGTTTTGCTTGATGTTCCGCGGCAGCTCGAACGTCTTCTTTCAAAGCCCCGTTTTGATCCACTGTTACACTTGTACCGTATGGATTACCCCCACCCACAAAAACAGAAGGGTCAGTAAATCCTGGAGCTGCGACAATTGCCCCCCAGTGATACATTGAAGTGTATAGCTGAAGAATCGTCTGCTCTTGTCCAGCATTTGGATTTTGAGCGGAAGTCATTCCACTAACTACCTTATTCACCGTTTTGCCTTGAGCCCAAAGTCCGCCTGCTGTATCAAGGAATTGCTTCATTTGGGCTGGAAGATTACCAAATCGAGTAGGCATGCTAAAGATGATCGCATCTGCCCACTCCAAGTCTTCTAAAGATGCAGTAGGAACGTTTTTTGTTGCTTCAAGATGTGATTTCCATGATGGGCTACTATCAATTGCAGATTGCGGCGCAGTTTCCGCTACTTTTAGGATTTTTACATCTGCCCCTGCTTTACGACCACCTTCTGCTGCCCATTGAGCCAATTGAAAATTTGTACCATTTGAACTGTAATAGATAACCGCTAAATTCACTTTTTTCGACATTTGTGTAGTCTCCTTTTTAAATAGCTTTTTAAATAAACTCATGTTTTATCGCTCCAAATTTTAATATGATCTTTGAAAAACTGATTCATACTTATTTGTTACTTCCAATAAATGTATGAACCATTGATGTTTAAATGTTTTTAAATACTTGTATAAATTCATCAGGAGATTTTAATCCAGATAGGTGGATCTCATCATTGATGACATAGTAAGGAACACCTCTGATCCCTATCTTTTGTGCGTCACGTTGCCCAAGCTTCACTTCTTCAAGCCCCTCGCCATTCAAAAGACGGGATTTAAGTTCAGCAACAGTGTCCGTTACTCCAACTGCTTTTCCTAGTTTTGCAAGTTCATTGACATCACCAACATTAATACCATTTTCAAAATAAGCCGTATAAATGCTCTCAATCAATTGCTCTTGTAACTCCTCAGGAGTAATAGCAATTAACTGATGTGACAACGTAGTATTGGGAGTGAATTTCACACTATCCATATTATATTCGAGACCGAAATGAGCTCCGTATTCGTTGTACTGCCGCATTCTCGCTTCAAATTGTGCAGCACCTCCTAATCGCCCAGTCATAACTTCCCGATAATCTTCTCCCTCAGAACGAATGCCGGGGTTAAGTTGAAAAGCATGCCAACGGAGAGTTACTTCTGTGTCATCAGAGAATTGGTTTAAAGCAGTACGCAGACTGGCCGTTCCCATGCGACACCATGGACAAATCGTGTCCATAAAAACATCTATGGTTAAATTGTTCATTTTACAGTCCCAACTGGCTTTACCGTTTTAATATGCTGAGCGTAATCAACACTACTTTGTACCAATCGTTCTTCCGTAACATCGGAAGTGTCATTCAGTGAAAAGTGAGGAAGGTAAGAGGCACTGATAAACTCTGCAAGGGCTTCGATCGGCCGCAAGATTTCTTGCAGTGTATATCGATTGGATCCAGTGGCTTGATACGATTCTGTAGTTCCGTAGGTTGAAGTAGCTACACCGATTTCTTTACCTGCTGTTTTAGTGCCTTCCGGACCATATGCCCAGCCATATAGCAGTACGGTGTCAAACCACTTTTTCAACAGTGGCGGCGTGCTGTACCAATAAAGCGGAAACTGGAAAATAATTCGATCATGCGCTTCAATCAATTGCTGCTCTCTAGAAACATCAATGTTTTCATCGGGATACGCTTTGTATAATTCGTGAATTGTAATATCATCATATTTTTGTAATTCTTTCACCCATGCTTTATTCCAGTTGGACGCTTCGATGTTAGGGTGAGCAACAATTACTAAGGTTTTCATTTTATTAGCTCCGTTTCATAAGTTATTTTTAAAAAGTACACTTGATTATTTGTTGTTAAAAAAAGAGACATTTTTCATGAAAATACTTTCTTGCTTATTGATTAACGCTCCATCAAGCTCAGAGATTCTCTTTACTTCAATCCATTCAGGATCATTACGGAAACTATCGTAGTTATGATTGCGCATTTCTATATTTTCATGTTCAACAATGTAATACAGGCGGTTGTTCCCTTCATCAGAATCTTCCCAGAAATGCGTGATCTTCATATTATGTTTCATAAATAGTTGAATAACATGATCTTTAAATCGATCTTGAATAGCCTTCATCTTACCTGGATTAATATGATAAATCCGTAGCTCATATAGCACCTTTTCCACCTCCCTTTATTAGGAAATTATCACGAGTTAATTTTTATCTATTAAAAGATAGATTTAACTCAAAAAAATTATTTGCGCATTAAATATTCAAAATATGAATAATAATCTTATTGCTTGATTGTATTCTATCTTTTAATAGATTAATTGTCAACTTCAAATTTAATGTGTTGTGAACGTTTTTTTATTTACTAATAGATAGATTATGAGCACAAAAAAATCCGCTTTTAACTAAAGCAAAGCGGAGATTAGTCCTTCGGTAATCAGATTGAATTTATTATGATCCCGGTAACTTCTTGCTATTAATTGGGCGCCTTGAAGTGAAGCAAGGAATTGATGTGCAAGTACATCTGCAGACCCCTTAAAATTTAATTGGCCTTCCCTTCGCCCCTGTTCCAACACTCGTTCTAACCACTCCAGATTGGTTGTAAACAACTGTGCTATTCCTTCTTGTGTCTTAATCGATAAAGAAGCTAGGTCAGTAGAAAGCATAACACCCATGCAAGTACAATAATCTTTGACTGGTCCGCCATACAGAAGTATGAATTTGCGTAGTTTTTCTAGATTATTCTGTGTTTCGGTATCAACTTGCGCAAGTGAAGAAATAAAATTCCTGTGATACCTTTCGATCAGCGCTTCTCCTAGATCCTCCTTATTAGGGAAATAATAATGAATAGTCGGAGTGCGTATCCCGACTATTTTAGCAATGTGTGCATAACTGAAACCGTTGAACCCGAATTCTTGGACAATTGACTGAGCAGTATCTAAAATAGCTTCTTCTGTATTATTTTTATTCATGTCTGAATTCTATCTTTTAATAGATATCTTGTCAACCAAGAGATAAGAAGATAAAAATTGTATATTAATTGCCTATTAAGGGGATGATTTATGTATATTTTTAGAAAGGGGTTTCCCATGAAACCAATTGAAAAAATATCGGCAAGTCAATTAAGCCTATTACTTTTTTCTTTTATTGCTCCTACTATTATTTTAGTTATTCCAAGTTCGATCGCCAGTATTACAAAGCAAGATACATGGATAACTATTTTCCCTTCATTTTTAATTGGAGCTTTAAATATTTGGTTAATGATAACTTTATCGAATCGATACCCTGGTCAAACGATTATACAGTACAGTTCACATATTATAGGTAAGTGGCCTGGGAAGTGCTTGGGAGTATATCTCATATATTACTGGATTAACTTTGACTTCATCATTCTTAATCAACATATACAATTCATTAATACTATTCTGCTTCCAAAGACTCCTTCAATTCTTGTCAGTTTTTCATTGGCACTGTTATGTGGTATAGCAGCTTATATGGGCCTCGAATCTATTGCCAGAAGTAATGAGTTCTTTGCATTAGTCATGTTTATTATATTGATTCCACTTGTGATGCTCCTCTTTACTAAATCCGATCCAGAGTTGCTCCGACCTATTATGAGTAAAGGAATGTTGCCCGTCTTTCAGGGTGCCATTTTCCCAGCAGCTTATTTATGTCAATTTTTTATATTAGGTTGGCTTCTTCCTTATTTAAGGAACTCAAGAAATGCCTTTAAAGCTTCCTTTTCCGGTTTAATTATTGTTTCAATTCTTTTTGTAGTTACTGTCTTACCTTTAATTATGATCTTTGGCCCATTAACCGATAAATTGACTTTTCCATTGTTAAGTGTTATTCAATTTATTGGTTTACGAGGGAGCTTTGAACGTATAGAGGCTATAGCAGTGGCTATATGGGTTATGGGTAGTTTTATTAAAATTTCCCTAACCTTCTTTATTATCTGCCTAAGTATAAGCCATCTTTTTAATGTTCAAAATTTTAGGAACTTTGTACTTCCTGTAACTATATTATCTGTATTAGGATCAGTTTCCGTTTTTATTAACTACTCCACTGATCTAAATTATTATCTGAAGTACATTTATCCAAGCTATTCATTATTGACTCAATTATTTTTACCTTTTACGCTTCTGATTATTGATACGATTAAAAGACTCTGGAAAAATTAACAGAGAGAGCTCCATTACTTTAAAATGAATTTACCAACGGGATCGAAGATGATTCTTACCACACTCGCGGTACTTGGTACACTTACTTGAGCAATTTGAAAAACGCATAAAAACATACATAGCCCCATCAAGCAACTATATAAAACAGCCACTTTAGGTTGGTTTTGGTTTAAAAATCCATGAACTTTATAAATCGACCAGCTCAACATTAGAATAACAACAGTTCCTATTTGGGCAATAATCACTTGTCGGTCTCCTTATCTCGCACTTCTAAGGATGAATTCACCATTCCTGCTCCATTTATTGTCAACCTAACATCAAGCGATATATCTATTTCTGGAAATTTTAAATCCCATTGTTCTTTCAAAAGAGTCCATTCTTTAGGATTGTTCTTATATATTTCGCGTCCAAAACCAACGCTATCCACTTTATATTTCTTTTGGATCTTAAATAAAAAATCTTGAACTTGCTTCTTGATCGTATCCTCTATCGCGGTTTTTATGAGCTTCAAGTCCTTCGGTTCATTTATATTCAGCCCCGTATTATTTTCAAATAAGTTGCCTTGACCTTCAAGATGAACTTTAAACTTTACAGTATCGTCCACAGCCTGTAGTATTATTTTACGCGTTGTATGGATTAACCTCACTCCAACTTCCCCATTGTATTCAGGTAAACTCGCTGTAATTCTACTGGATTTCAACTTGTCGGTAAGCCACATTAGCCCTAATGTTTCTTTTTGATTTAAAAAGCCTAATAATTTAAAGTCTTTAAAAACACCTGCACCTGTCAGATTAAAGCTTTGACTTTTTTCATTTTTTGATTGAGTGTCCTCTTCAATTCCTCCTGCAACAGGATTAACGCCTTCGCTTGAAGATAAAATAAAAAAATCAAGCAGTGTAATTGCCAAATCTTCTCCCGATAATCCTATTTCCTTCACTGCTTCGATTGTTAATTGATTTAAAGGATACTCCATTTGCAAAATTTTACGCCCTTCTTCTCCTTTTACAATCATGATGTACGTCTTTAGACGATTCCTTGGATCATGAGTAAAAATATCAAGCGCATCATTAATTCCATGCGCAGCTAAACGTTCACTGATAAAAATAATGCTCCGATGCGAGAAAAACAATGTACGCGAGATCTTTTTTTGAAGTTTTTGAAGAATCTCATTCCCACTTCTCCCTTCCGCGGTGATGATAAAAAACTTCTTTTTATTATCAACATTATTTCCTGCTTCAGTAGATATGGGGATAGCGATTTGAAGGGAACAAACTAGGTTGCCGTCTTCGGACAAGTCTAAGGAAGTACCTGTAACAAAAGCAAGGTCATTTATTTCTGTTCGGTCCCAACATCCGCAAAGGATGAGAAATACAAGAAATGTTATCCATTTTACTCTTTTCATCTCTTATCTTTACCCCTTTTATCGTCCTAGCCATCCTTCCTAAACCGCTATTTCAGATTCCCTCTTGATTTAGACTTCATGGAATGCCGAAATTTCGCCCAAGCCGGTGCTCTGATCAAAACATCTTTCATCGCTGAAAACTTAAGTGGAGCGATTGGAGAAAAATAAAGAACTCCGAATGAACGAAGAGAGGTTAGGTGCAAAATGATGCCTAGCACTCCTAGCACAATTCCATATAGTCCCATTGCTCCTGCTAAGAATAACATCGGAAAACGAAGTAAACGAATCCCATTTGCAAAACTATATCGAGGAATTGTAAATATTGAAATTCCAGTAATGGAGACTATAATCACAACTGGGGCAGATATTAACCCTGCTTGGACTGCTGCTTGTCCAATCACTAATCCTCCAACAATGCTTATGGCTTGACCGATCTGTTTAGGCAGACGAATTCCAGCTTCTCGCAAGGCTTCAAATATGATTTCAATAAACAGAGCCTCAACCATCGCTGGAAAAGGAACTGATTCTCTTGAAGCTGCAATTCTCAATACAAGACTAGTGGGTATCATTTCCTGATGAAATGTCGTAATGGCCACATATAGTGAAGGAGCAAAAATCGCAAAATTGACAAATAAGAACCGAATCCATCGAACAAAAGTAGCGACTGGCCAACGCACATAATAATCTTCACTTGCCTGAAGCCCTGCCCAAAAAGTCATCGGAACAACAAGAACAAATGGCGTGGTATCAACAATAATGGCTACTTTTCCTTCTAGCAACTCAGCAACCACTACGTCTGGACGTTCTGTACTATGGACTTGGGGGAATGGTGAATATGGTTGATCTTCAATAAATTCTTCAATATAAGCTGATTCAAGTACATCGTCCAACTGAATGGAATTTAATCTTTTTCTAACTTCATCGACTATTTTTTCTTGTGCAGTACCTTTTAAGTATGTAATAGCTATTCGAGTCTGTGAATATCTGCCTACAGTAATAAATTCTACTTTTAATTTTGAAGTTTTGAGTCTTGTACGTATCAGACTAATGTTAGTAGAGATATTTTCGATGAATCCGTCTTTTGGACCGCGTATTACCGGCTCTGATGAAGATTCTTCAAGGCTTCTTTTCGGTAAATCTGGAATTGAAAAACTCATCACACTTTTCCGGCCAGGTATTATAATAGCAACGTCCCCCTCTAATATATTCCGAATTATCTGTGATACTTTTGTTGAACTACCTGACGTATTAATAGGGAGCATTTCACTTTTAAGCTCTCCCTCTTCCTTTAAAATATTTTCTTTTCTTAAACTTGTCAGTGGTTTAATTACGTACTCTTCAAGCATTTTTTTATTGATTAAATTCTCTATGTAGATAACCAAAAAATGGTTGTTGTGATTATCTTCCACTCTTCGAAATTCTAAGTCTGAACAGTCCTGAAATGTTTCCTTAAAAATCTTCTCATTCTGATGAATATCCGATGTAAACTCTCTATTTGTATCTTCCTCCAGTTCTGTGCTGTTCATTTTATTAAAACGCTCACGATTAAATCCTCTCACAGAAACACCTCGAGCTTTTCAAATTTTAATGAAACTATTTTGCCAAATACAAAAAAAAATTATTCAATCCAATATTTTACTATTGTAATCTAATAATAATATTTCTGGTGTCAAATTAAATATACACTTTGAAAAAGAGCTTCCATACTATTTAATGGTAGAGTGTATACAAACAAGTTTTCAAGATTCAGATTATTGGAGCGAGTAATATTAAGTGGCAGCTATCTAAATTTATCAATTTTTGGAGGGCGTTTCGGTAAAAGATCACCAGAATGCTCTTTAGGAGGGAGTTGCAAGAGGAACGAACTTTTATAGAGTCTGCTTCTCAATTCAGCTTGACTCTGGGTAACCTAAACAATTGAATAGTGAATATTATGTTGGACAGTGTGCAATACTCATTGTAATTAGGAGGTAAAAATATGACAACTTATCATTCAGTAAAGATCCAAGGAATAGAGGTTTTTTATCGTAAAGCAGGTAGTCCAGATAAACCGGTCATTTTACTGCTGCATGGCTTTCCGTCTGCCAGTCACATGTTCAGAGAACTAATCCCTGTGTTGGAGAAAGATTATTATGTCATTGCTCCTGATTATCCAGGGTTCGGGAAGACATCATCACCTGACAGCGAAGAATTCCAGTATACATTTGACCATATTACAGAAGTTATGGAATCTTTCATCGATACACTAATGCTGACTAAATATGCGTTATACGTCTTTGATTATGGAGCTCCGATTGGCTTTCGTATCGCCATGCACCGCCCAGAGCGTGTAACCGCAATAATAAGTCAGAATGGAAACATATATCGTGAAGGTCTAGGTGAAAAATGGGCAGCAAGAGAAGAGTATTGGAATAATCCGACTCCAGAAAAAAGAGAAAGTTATCGGACAGCATTTGCACCTGATACGATTAAGAATCAATATGTTCAAGGAACAGAAGATAACAGAGTTTCTCCTGATGGCTATACGCTTGATATTGCTTATATGTCTCGTGCGGGAAATGATGAAAAACAATCAGATTTAATTTTCGATTACCAAAGCAATGTAAGATTATACCCGCAATTTCAAAAGTATCTCCAAGAATATCAACCGCCCTTATTGGCAGTATGGGGGAAAAATGACGTATCCTTTATTCCGGCCGGTGCTGAAGCTTTTAAACAGGATTTACCCGAAGCGGAGATTCATTTATTAGATACAGGACACTTTGCATTGGAAACACACGCGTTAGAAATCGGAGAACTGATGCTGAACTTTTTAAGAAATAATGGTATTTGAAGGATCGAAAAGAATGACTTCGATATTACCGCGGGTTGCTTGAGCATATGGGCAAATCCTTGTTTCCTATCCTGAGAAAATATTATATGTCATTCAGAAAGCAAGATCGGCCATAGTCTCTAAAACAACAAAAAGCCCAAGCAAATACGCTTGAGCAATGAAAGAGGCTCTGATTTTATTTCAGGTAAGCCTCTTCGTGTGAATTTTTTTCAACCCTTTTAAAGTTTATTTCCTTTTATCACACATTATTGGCTTACAATTTTGCAAATTCATCCCGAACTCGCGGTGCTACTTCTTTCCCCAACAACTCTATAGCTTTCATGACATCTTCATGTGGCATAGTACCAATCGGCAAGTGCAGGATAAATCGTGTGAAGCCTAATTGCTTCTGCATAAAAATGATTTTGTTGGCAACCGTTTCGGGATCCCCAACATATAGAGCACCTTCCAAGGTACGTGAAGCATCGAATTGGGCTTGCGTATATCGTCCCCAGCCACGCTCTTTGCCGAAATAGTTAAACGATGCTTGGGTAGGCGGAAAGTACTTCTCGATCGCAAGTGAGGTACTCTCTGCAACAAACCCTGGTGAATGAACAGCTATTTTTAATTTCGATACATCATGCCCGGCATCTGCAGCTGCCTTCTTATAAAGCGGAACGAGCGGAGCAAAGTTCAAAGGACTTCCGCCAATAATGGCGAGTACAAGTGGGAGTCCCAGTTGCCCGGCACGTATAACCGAATCCGGATTTCCTCCACTACCAAGCCATACAGGTAATTGTTTCTGAACGGGACGTGGATACACACCTAAGTCCGTAAAGGCCGGCCGAAAACCACCTTTCCACGTAACCTTTTCTGAATCTCTTAATTTTAATAAGAGTTCAAGCTTCTCCTCAAATAGCGCATCATAATCTTTTAAATCATACCCAAACAAGGGAAACGCATCGACCATAGAGCCTCGGCCCGCAATAATCTCCGCACGACCGTTCGAAATGCCATCTAGCGTAGCAAATTGCTGGAACAAACGCACCGGATCTGACGCCGAGAGCACAGTAACCGAACTGGTTAAACGAATCCTTTTGGTCATCGGTGCAGCTGCCGCCAGAATGACAGCTGTAGCAGAATCTCCGAATTCTTTACGATGATGCTCGCCAACCCCAAATATATCGAGCCCGACCTGGTCAGCGAGAACAATTTCTTCAACAACCTCACGCAAACGCTGTGCATGACTGATTGCTTCGCCTGTTATCACATCCGGAGTTGTCTCAACAAATGTATCTATTCCTATTTCCATTATTAAATCCTCCTATTTGGTATTGCCTTCACGATGTTTGATACCATAACCGATTTTCTTCAACACTTGTATTAGCTCGAATTTCTCCTCGTCCGTTGCGAAGGACAAATTATCGGAGATCAACTGGGCATGCTTGGGGAAGATATGATCAAAGTTGCTGCGGCCTTCAGCAGTTAACGTCACATTCGTTTTTCGCCGGTCATCCAGGATGGGAACCCGCTCCACCAGCCCCTTCTTTTCAAGCTTGTCCACCACATAGGTGATACTTCCGCTTGGAATTGAGAATGTATCGCTTATTTTCTGAATAGGCTGCGGCCCTCTATTATAAAGAAGTTCTAAAATTTGAAAGGTTTCTATATTAAGACCATAGCTGTCAATGTCACGTTCTAAGCTCGCGTACAATTCCTTTACCATGTTTCTTAATACGCGTATCAGCTTTAAATCAAGTTGCTCTCCTTCTGCGTCGCGTTCAGTCAAATTCATTCCTCCTTATCGCCTCTATAATATATCCTATTATTATATATTCTAATATTAGGATATATTATTGTCAACCTCATTACCTCAAGTCCATCGTTTTACAAAAAGGCATTTATATCGTTTAGTATTTTGTGCAGCCGAGTCTTTGCTCCAAATTATCGATGAGTGCTTAAAGCTAGTCACGAGAAAATAAAATGCGTGGTAGCATTGTAGACGCGACGTATACCAAAGCGCACGCAAAGAGGAAAGCAAGAAAAGACGATGGTTTATCCTGTGAGTTCAGCAGAATAATCCGTCGTCTTTTTGATACGCATTCTTGTTTTCACCACGAAAGGCTAGTGATTCAGTGGCTTCGTAATAAGCATGACTTGTCTTTGTGCAGCCGGGAGATCATCTTTAGGCTCCTCACAGTTGCCGGAACTATAGCTTGAACTGCTTGACGAGCAGAAGCATTTCTTCAGATATCTGGTTCATCGAATCTGCCGATGCTGAGATTTCTTCCATAGCTGTGAGCTGTTCTGCCGTGGAGGTCGAAATCGTCTGTGCCAGATCGTTGGACCGACCCGCCATGTGATCGATCTCTTGTAGGGAAGCATTGAACTCCTGGGCACTTGCGGATATTTGTTCGGCTGCAGCAGAGGTTTCCTTTACGTGATACACAGCACTGCGTGTTGCGAGAAGAATTCTTTGGAAAGCCTCCCCCGAGTGTTGGATGGAATCAACGCCAGCCTGCACCTTTTGCTCGCCTTGATCCATAGCAGTTGCGGCTTTATTAATGTCCATAAGAATGGCCTGAATCAGTTCAGTGACCTCTATTGCGGATGTCCTGGAGCGCTCCGCTAGCTTTCTAATCTCATCTGCAACTACTGCAAATCCTTTGCCCTCTTCGCCGGCTCGTGCAGCCTCAATCGCTGCATTCAGCGCAAGCAGATTGGTTTGTGACGAAATGGCCGTCATCGCATCAATGATTTCGCCAATCTGATGTGACCGCTTGTTCAACTGATTGATGATCAATGAGAGGTCGCCCACCGTCGTGGATACGGCAAGCATTTGCTCCGCTGACTGTGTAATCAGCCCATTTCCATGTTCAGCGTGACTTAAAGTCACTTGTGAAGCTTCAAAGGCGGTCGATGAAGTGGATGTGATGCGCTGCGCGCTGGCTGACAACTCCTCCATGGTATAGGTGCTCTCCTGCAGACTTCTTTTTTGCGTTTCATTGCTCAAAGCGACTTCTTGTGCAGATACGGAAATTCGGTTTGTCGCGGATGTCGTTTCCCCGAAGGTGATGGACAAGTCGCGGGAGGCCGATGACAAGGCATCAGCATGGGACAGCAGCCCCTGTGTCAGCTCTCTTAATCGGCTATGCATGGTCTGGAAGGAAGTATACAAGTCACCGATTTCATCCTGGCTATGTATGATAATCGTTCGTTGTGACAAGTCGCCCGCGGCCACCAGTTTAGCCTGCAGCGTCAACTGTACAAGTGGCCTGGTAAGATTCCTCGCAAGCAAGATAACGATAATCCCGCCAACTATAATACAACCCAGCAGCGAATACACAGTGGCTTGGACTATATGTTGCTGTCCTGCGTTATAATCCTTAGTATAGGAGCCAGCTACAATCGTCCAACCCCAATCTGGTTCCCTTAACGAATAGGCAATTTTCATAGCGTTTGCTCCCGAGTCGGGTAGCGGCCACCTGTATAAGGTAACTCCACCCCCAGACTGCTGCCCCTTATGTAGCATATCCCGGATATGATAGAAGCCGTCAATGGTCTGCTTGTTCCAAAAGCTCTCCCCTTCCTGAGTCGGGTGGGCAACCAGATCACCCTGGTCGTTTAGAACAAAAAAATACCCGTGTTTACCAATATCTATATTTGCATTAATGCTCCGTGTACCATCCGGCTGTTTTGGCCCAAGAAGCAGTTGCTTCATCTTTTCTTGCGCCTCTTTCTTGTTTAAAACGCCTTTCTTGGTGGCATCCTCGAATGAATCGATAAGCTCCGCAGCCATATGAACCGTGTTTCGGAGATTGGTCTCCGTTTCCAAATCGCTTTCACGGTCTGAAATCCAGATGCTCATGCTGCCTACTAGCACTGCCGGAATGATCAGGATTGCGAATGCGACGACCAGCAATTTATTCCGGATGGTGAACCGCCATTGTCTTGGATTTGATTTTGTCTTTGTCTTTGTTTTCATGATTATCCCCCCGTAAAACTCCTTGAGCTCCAGTCCCAAATGTAATATTCTATATATCCTAATGAACTCGGATGATCAAAAACAGCAGTCCAAAGTCCCCTTTGAACTGCTGTCATGGCTTAGAAGCGGATGAGTATTGGCGCTAGCTTGTGTCTTGAGACTTATTTAGCTGTATACTCTTGAAGGTGTTTGGTCATCTAGTCTCCCGCTTTGAGTGAACGGTTTTTATTCTAAATTTCCTACGCCTTGGCCTAAATGGAGTTCAAAGTCTCCCTGCTTACCCAAGCCTAGCTGAATAGCTTTAGCTAAGATTGTCTGCGTTTCAGGTCTCAATGCTGAAGAGATAAAGGCTGTGCGAGATTCCATGAATTCAGAGATTTCAGGGACGGAGGAACGATTAAGAAGCTTCTTCGCTTCACGGATCGTCTGCTTATCAAATGTCGATATTCTCTTGGCCAGGTTGTCTACAAATCCATCCAATTCTGCATCCGGGATTGCTCTGTTAATCCATCCGTAGCGCTCCGCTTCTGTTGCGTTAAAGTCATCAGAGCCAAGAACGATCTCCAGTGACCGTCCACGTCCTACCAGTCGGGATAAGTATTCAATGCTTCCGCCTCCCGGTATGACACCTACAGCAACTTCAGGTTGTCCGAAGATAGCCTTCTCTTGGCTGGCGAACCGCATGTCGCAAGCAAGCGTAAACTCGCTGCCGACACCCCGGGCCCGTCCCCTTACTTCAGCGATGCTGACAACTGAATTAGTGGCAAGACGGTGTATGAAGTCAATCCAGGCTGGATGGCTCGTTTCTTTAGGTGTTTTTTGCGCTTCTCCAGCACGCGTCATATCAAAGTGGGCGATAAAATAGTCAGGATCGGCACTGTCGAACACAACGACCTTCAGATCAGGGTCTGTCTCGAATTGATCCAGAAGCAATAATAATTCAAAGATTGTATCCGGATCGAGCAGATTGATCGGCGGGTTTTGAAAGGTCACTCGCCAATAAGCCGGTGATTTGCGGTTGACAGAAAATTGTTGGTATGTGCTCATAGTACTATCTCCTTTTAAGTGAAAATGTTCCTCTGTTATTTATTTTTGGCTGTATATTGGCGCTCCCAGCGGTGATGCGTCAGCTCCCCCATCAACTACAATGTCTGTCCCCTGTATATACGAAGAATCATCAGATGCCAAAAATAACGCGACCTTTGCTACTTCTTCGGGGTCGCCCATACGCTGTAGAGGAATTGCTTTTCCTAAAGAAGCTTCTAACTTTGCAACTTCTTCAGGCTGTGATTTGCCCCAAATCGATGTTCGTGTTGCTCCTGGGACCAGATTGTTAACACGTATACCACGCGGGGACAGCTCAGAAGCTAACACTTTTGTCATGCTGCTTATGGCTCCTTTACTCGCTGCATAAGCAGATCTTCCAGGATAGCCATTCGTGGCAGTAGTTGAGCCAGTTAAAATTATCGATGACCCGTCCTTCAGGTGAGCTAGTGCAGCCTGAACTGTAACAAATACTCCCGTTACATTAACCTTCAATACTTCCTCAAAAACGGAAATCTCTGTATTCCCTATTGGCGTTGAGGCTGTAATACCGGCATTCGCGAATAAGATGTCAAGTTTCCCAAAGGTGGCCACAGCTTCAGATACTGCGTTTTCCATGCTTGCAGGATCGGCCGAGTTTGCTTGAATTGCATGAACATTAACGCCTAATTCCTGAGAAACTGTACTCAACGTCGTCAGATTTCGGCCTGTAATGACGACCTTCGCCCCTTCTGCGACAAATAATTTTGCTGCTGCGAGACCAATTCCACTATTACCGCCTGTAATGAAAGCTACTTTTCCATTTAGTTTGCTCATAAATTTTTCCTCCTAATCTAATTTCATCCAACTAGTTTGAACGATCGTTCCAAAATTAAGATAAGAATAGGCAGCTTTACTGCCCGTACGAGTTTCTTATCTTAACTTCAATCTAAAATCGACATATTCATATCAATAATATGCTGCAATTTGTCTCTGTCCGTTATCGACTTCACCATCACACGAATTCCGATTAAGGCGTTATTAAAGTATTGTGATAACCACTCTGCGTTTAGCGTATTGGAGAGCTCGCCCGATTGTTGTCCAGCTACAATAAGATCATACATTAGAAGTTCTAAACGATCCCATTCCGTTATAACCCACTCTTTAGACTCGGCATCGTGCTTGGCCAGCTCAACTGCAGTATTGACGATAAAGCAGCCATCTGGAAGCTCTTCTCTCAGCCGGACGGCCATATCGAACAAGGACCGAATGGCTTCCTTAGTTGAATGCGGCTCAGTTCTAAGACGTTTGATCGATTGATCATTCATTTCACTGTAGCGTTTCAATGCTTTAATATATAGTGACTTTTTATCGCCGAAGGTATCATACATGCTTCCTTTATGAATTCCTGTATGAGTGACGAGATCCTGGATGGATGTCTTCTCGTAACCTTGCTCCCAAAATAACTTCATGGCCTTTAGCAACACGGCGTCTTCATCAAATTTCTTTGCTCTAGCCATCGTATGGCTACCTCCTTTCGAATCAAATGTATCATATTAAGAACGATCGGTCAACGATTACATTGAACGATCGTTCTTAATCTATTTTGAGTGTAGAGATGAAGGCTATCTCTTGATGCGACGACCGAAGATCATTACTTCTCCAAGAAAACTGAACGGTCTCCATAAAGTTTCTCCATGTGGCTCTCACCCCATGAGCAAAAGCTCTCCAGTACTGTTTTTAGACTTAAACCATATTCGCTTATTTCATATTCCACTTTGGGAGGAATCTCATAGTGTACGATCCGATGGATAATACCATCCTTTTCGAGCTCACGAAGCTGCTGTGTTAGAACCTTAGGGGTAATGTCGCGAATTAATTTTCTCAGTTCATGGGTACGCTTCTTACCGGTGTTCAAATGATATAAAATGCTGCTTTTCCACTTCCCCCCGACAATCTCCAGTGCGACATCCATACCATTGTTATACTTCTTCAAGTTACCAACACTCCTATCTCACTAACAGTATAAAAAATATACTAATAAACTTCGAAGTACCTCTCAAAGAAACACTCTCCTCATTTTTCTGAGGAGAGTGTCTTTTTTTTCGGAATCAATAAAAAGTGTCAAATTAAAGGTTGGTGGTCTTCATGCTCCCTGAGCAGCAGAGCATTATCTTGAGTCCGTATATCGAACTTTACAATATATTCATTCCTAAAGATAATTTGCTGCGGCGAATGGATGAGCTAGTGGACAGTAGCTCTGTTTATGAGAAACTGAATGAAAACTATTGCCAGGATGACGGTTGCACTGCGGTGGACCCGGTCTGAATTTATAAATATTTACTGCTCAAATCTTTCTTTAACCTGTCCGTCGTCTTTTTGATACGTATTCTTATTTTCACCACGAAAGGCTGGTTATTCAGTGGTTTCGTAATAAGCATGACTTGTCTTTGTTCGGCCGGGAGATCGTCTTTTGGCTCCTCACAGTTGTCGGACCTAGAACTTGAACTGCTTCACGAGCAGAAGCATTTCTTCAGATATCTGGCTCATCGAGTCTGCCGAAGCTGAGATTTCTTCCATAGCTGTGAGCTGTTCCGCCGTGGAGGTGGAAATCGTCTGTGCCAGATCGTTGGACCGAACCGCCATGTGATCGATCTCTTGCAGGGAAGCATTGAACTCCTGGGCACTTGCGGATATTTGTTCGGCTGCAGCAGAGGTTTCCTGTACGTGATACACGGCACTGCGTGTGGCTAACAGAATTCTTTGGAAAGCCTCCCCCGAGTGTTGGATGGAATCAACGCCAGCCTGCACCTTTTGCTCGCCTTGATCCATAGCAGTTGCGGCTTTATTAATGTCCATAAGAATGGCCTGAATCAGTTCAGTGACCTCTATTGCGGATGTCCTGGAGCGCTCCGCTAGCTTTCTGATCTCATCCGCAACAACTGCAAATCCTTTACCCTGCTCGCCGGCCCGTGCAGCCTCGATCGCTGCATTCAGCGCGAGCAGATTGGTTTGCGACGAAATGGCCGTCATCGCACCAATGATTTCGCCAATCTGATGTGACCGCTCGTTCAACTGATTGATGATCAGTGAGAGGTCGCCCACCGTTGTGGATACGGCAAGCATTTGCTCCGCTGACTGTGTAATCAGCCCATTTCCATGTTCAGCGTGACTTAAAGTAACTTGTGAAGCTTCAAAGGCGGTCGATGAGGTAGACGTGATGCGCTGTGCGCTGGCTGACAACTCCTCCATGGTATAGACGCTCTCCTGCAGACTTCTTTTTTGCGTTTCATTGCTCAAGGCCACTTCTTGTGCAGATACGGAAATTCGGTCAGTAGCCGATGTCGTTTCCCCGAAGGTGATGGACAAGTCGCGGGAGGCCGATGACAGGGCATCGGCATGGGACAGCAGCCCCTGTGTCAGCTCCCTTAATCGGCTATGCATGGTTTGGAATGAAGTGTACAAGTCGCCAATTTCATCCCGGCTATGTATGACAATCCCACTATGTGATAAGTCGCCAGAGGCGACCTGTTTAGCCTGCTGCGTCAACTGGACAAGTGGCCTGGTAAGATTCCTGGCAAGCAAGATCACGATAATCCCACCAACTATAATACAACCCAGCAGCGAATACACAGTGGCTTGGACTATATGCTGCTGTCCTGCATTATAATCCTTAGTATAGGAGCCAGCTACAATCGTCCATCCCCAGTTTGGTTCCCTTAACGAATAGGCAATTTTCATAGCGTTAGCTCCCGAGTCGGGTAGCGGCCACCTATATAGGGTAACTCCACCCCCAGACTGCTGTCCCTTATGGAGCATATCCCGGATATGATAAAAGCCGTCAATGGTCTGCTTGTCCCAAAAGCTCTCCCCTTCCTGTGTCGGGTGGGCAACCAGATCGCCCTGGTCGTTTAAAACAAAAAAATACCCGTGTTCGCCAATATCTATATTTGTATTGATTGTCCGTGTACCATCCGGCTGCTTTGGCCCAAGAAGCAGTTGCTTCATCTTCTCTTGTGCCTCTTCCTTGCTTAAGGTGTCTTTCCCCGTGGCATCCTCGAACGAATCGATAAGCTCCGCAGCCATATGAACCGTGTTTCGGAGATTGGTCTCCGTTTCCAAATCGCTTTCACGGGCTGAAATCCAGATACTCATGCTTCCTATGAGCAATGCCGGAATGATCAGGATTGCGAATGCGACGACCAGCAATTTATTCCGGATGGTGAACCGCCATTTTCCTGGATTTGGTTTTATCTTTGTTTTCATGATTATTCCCCCATCGTGTACCCGGATGAAATTGGATGATATCAAAAACAGCAGTCCAAAGTCCCCTTTGAACTGCTGTCATGGCTCAGAATCGGATGATTATTTCAATGCCTTCAGCATGGCGGAGACAAAGCCGATATGATCGGTCGCATGCATTACCGTGGAAATAATCAGCTCACCAAACGTCTCGGCCTTCAAAAAGTTTTCTATTACCGGTACGTCCAGCTTGTCCACCAGTAATTCCCGGATCTCGTCAGGCTGCTTTCTTAATTGATCAATCAGCACATCCCATGCGGGTGGTTCCCCCTGCCAGTCTGCGGGTTTCGTTCCATAAGCGAAAAAGTCCTGGTAGCTTGCAGGAAGCTTCTTATTCAGTGCGAATTCCGAAAGACCGAACACGTGAAACTCTGAAACAGTAAGCACATGACCAAGATGCCAATGAATGCTGTTCTTGAACCCTTTCGGTATAAGATTACGCTTGTCCTCTGGACACTGGGCAACCAGCTCTACGAATTGATTATGACGATTCTTCAAACTGTCGAAAATAAAATCTGCTCTCATGTTTTGTGCCTCCTCATATTGGTTAACCTGCGATATGGTTATTCCACATCTGTCCTAATTACTACTCTTCGAATTGTTCGGCATAAGCGCCGTAGCCTTCGGCTTCAAGCTTATCCTTCGGAATGAACTTCAGTGCTGCCGAGTTAATACAGTATCTAAGCCCTGTTGGCTCAGGACCATCTTCAAACAGATCACCCAGGAAGGAATCAGCATCCCGGCTTCTGACTTGGGTACCCGCCGAGAACAAGCCGCGTTTTTCTTTCAGCAGAACATGATCCTTGTTTAGCGGCTGTGTGAAGCTGGGCCAGCCTGTTCCAGCGTCGAATTTATCTTTAGAGCTGAATAACGGCTCACCGGAAACAATATCTACGTATATACCTTCTTGCTTATTATCCCAATATTCATTCTCGAACGGTCGCTCATCTGCGTCGTTTTGGGTCACATCGTATTGAAGCTTTGTCAATGCTTTTAGCCTCTCCGCTTTGTTGAAGTCCTTCCCGTTGCCGACCTGATCAGCAACCGCTACTGTATGTTCTGCTCCCCAAGTACGGTCCAGATAGGCGTCCCGGCCCGAAACAAACTGGGTAATCCTATAGCTGATCGGATTTTTCTTATAATAGTCCTGATGCTCTTCCTCCGCCATGTAGAAATTAGATGCAGCCGCAATCTCGGTTACAATTGGCTTGTCAAATTTTCCGGAGGCCGCAAGTGCATCTCTAGATGCTTCAGCGGCGGCTTTTTGCTCCGCGCTGTTGTAGAACACAGCCGTGTGATACTGTGAACCAAGGTTATCAAACTGGCCGTCTGCATTTGTAGGGTCAATGCTATGCCAGAAAACCTGAAGTAGCTTCTTATACGAAATCTGGCTCGGGTTATAACGGATTTCCACAGATTCGAGATGTCCGGTTCCTCCTGAAGATACTTCGTTATAGGTGGGATTCTGAGTACGGCCTCCGGTATAACCAGCCGACACACTCAAAACGCCTTCGAGATCCTCAAAATACGGCTCGAGCTGCCAGAAGCAGCCTCCTGCAAATACTGCGGTTTCATATTTTGTTGCGGAATCGGCATGAGCGATATTCACCGGCTTATGTTCCTCCATCATGTTTGAGGATTGGATAGGTGCATTATAGAAGGAATAGGCCATGACGACAGTAAAAGCAACGGGCACTATGAAATATCGCGTTTTTTTGAACTTCAATTTCAGCCACCTCCTTTTTCTTAATTTGAATTTTATCAAGAAAAAACCCGCAGCAAATGTGCGGGTTGTCATGAATTTTATGCATTTTAAACCGTCTTTTTAGCGATCTGATATGAGGATTTTCATGCCCCCTGCCAAAAGTCATGTTTGTTCGTTTACTTAAAGTTACTTGAAGTGACGCACTGAAAATACCGCCGCCTGAGTTCGGTCGCGCAGCCCGAGTTTGGCCATCAAGCTGGATACGTGGTTCTTGACCGTCCCTTCCGAAATAAGCAGCTGGCCGGCAATTTCCTTATTATTCAGGCCCTGGCCCAATAAAGCCAGAATTTCTTTCTCCCGGTCAGTCAGACTTTCCAGCAGCTCGTTGGCATTTGCATTCAGCAGAGGGGGCTGCATGGACGGGACAGCCTGTATTTTATTCAATTCCTTGAGCAGCATGGCCGTAATATCAGGCTGAAGGACTGTTCCTCCATTGTATATCGTTTGAATAGCGCTGACGATAGCCTCAGAGGGCATGTCCTTCAGCAAATAGCCATGTACACCCTTCTCCAGTACCTGAAGAATCAATTCTGCATCATCGAATGTGGTCAAAATCAATACTTTCGTCTCCGGGAAGTGCCTTAAAATCAGCTCGGAGCCTTCCACGCCGTCCATACCAGGCATACGGATGTCCATTAAAACGATATCAGGCCTAAGTTCTGTGACTTTGGCATACGCATCCCGTCCGTCAATGGCTGTTCCAACCACTTCCATACCTGGCTCCAAATTGAGGATGGTCGCCAGACCCTCCCGCATGAGCCGCTGATCGTCAACTACCAGTATTCTCAAGGACCAGTCCCCCTTTTTCTGTATTTGGATAAGGAATGTTCGCTTGGACCACAAACTGCATTTGGTCATCTTTCCCAAAGGATACCTGGCCATTCCATTCCTTTACTCTCTCTTGTAGATTTAATAATCCGAAGCCCGGCTTCACTTCGTCTGGCACGTCACCGTCATTGCTGATGCAAAGCGAGAAACCTTCCTCCGAGTAGACAATCCGGATGCGGGCATATTCTGCATCCGCGTGCTTCTTGGCATTCGTAAGCGATTCTTGTACGATGCGGTATGCAGTAAGCTGTAGCTCGCCTGGCAGCAGCACAGCGCTGCCCTCGACCTCAAAGCGAGTTGCAACCTGCGCATATTTCGTAAATTCAACCGACAGTTTGTCCAAGCTTTCATGCAAAAACATCGGTTGAACCGGTTCGTCCCTGATCGTCCGGACTGCAAGGCGGACGTCCTGAAGAGCGGAACGTACCAAATCCTCGCATTCAAGATAGACACTCTCGCTGCGATTGGTATCTACCTGGCTCAATTTGCGGGCGGCTTGCATTTGCACAATCAGACTCGTCAGCGTATGGCCGACTGTATCATGAATTTCGCGGGCAATCCGTACCCGCTCCCTGGAGACAGCCCATTCTTCCGCCTTGGTTGCATACTCCTGAAGATGCTCATGAGACTCCATCAACTGCTCGTATAACTTCAACGTATCCTTACGCGCTTTCTGATAGAAATGGATCAGTGTACTGACAATGCCTGCGAATATAATGAATGAGCAGGTAATGAAGTAGCTCATGCTGTCAAACTGTTTGTATAAATACCAGTCCACACTACCCATTGTCACCAGATAGAGGATTAGCAAAAAAATGCAAGTTATGATAAGCATGCGGAAATTGTTGAAAAACATGAGAATCGCCAATGCCGTAACCCCGACAAATAGCTGATTTGGAAAATGTCCACCGATAAAAATATAGCCATAAGCAGCGGATACCAGAAAATCCAGGATGAGCAGGTGAAACATCCATTTTTTCCGCTTCTCTGCCCTAGAATAGAATAAATTAACGAGTAGAAACACAGCAACCGAAAATACAAGAAAGCTGAAGCGCCAAAAGGCTTCAATTGAGGTTTCAAAATAAAAAATACCGGAGACGAGTAGACCCAATAAGAGCTTGAATCCGAAAAAGAGCTTCCATGGAGGGGGTCCCCGTTTTATAAATTGTTCATCTTGAAGCATTGGTGTTTCCCTTCCCTTCATAGAGTTATATTAGCATTGTACACTTTAATGAACCCCCAAAAAACCATCGTCAGTGGAATTTGACGATGGTTTTTTGGGGGGAGTTACCAATCGAGAAGGCTCTTTTTATCGAAATGCACGCTGAAAATCAGATATCTAATGCCCTTCCCTACGTGCAGCACGTGCAATACTTTCTGCGAAAAGAGAAGCCTCGCGTCTGTTGTGATCTTCCGATATTTTTTGACGTGACGCAGACGCCTCCTCAAACGTGAGTCCCTGACTCTCGAATATACTCAATAAATGTTCCGACGGATGAGTTACCACGAAATTAGTAAATTCGGTTTGATTGGCGTTAACGGCTTTTACGCTAAGCTCCCATATGACTTGCATTTGGGTTCGTTGCTCGTTCGTAATAAAGATATCGGTCGTGGAGACCATCCGGCATTTGTGTTTCTCGACGACCTCTCCGACATAATGCTGAATCGAAAGACTAGTGCCGATTTTCTCCACGTTAATCGACATTGGTCTTCCGTCTTCCGTCGTGGTCGTTCCTACAGCAATATGGTCGGGGGGACAGCAACGTTGATATTCCGCTTCAGAAAGAGAAAACAACCATTGGCCGATATCGATTTCTTCCACCGGAACGTCGATGATGTGACTAAAGCTTGATTGTGCAAGCGTTAGGTCTTCACGAATCTTGGACATAAGCAAGCCCCCTTAATTTGTACTTGCGATCTATCAGATACAATCACTTGTGTGCAGCACGTGCGATGCTTTCTGCAAAAAGAGGCGTTTCGCGTTCATTATGATCCTCTACGATTTTTTGTCTAGCCTTCGCAACCTCTTCGAATGATAACCCCTGACTTTCAATGGTTTTCAAAAAATCCTCGGTAGGATGTGATCTCACAGAATTCGTATATTCTGTCTGATTGTCATTGATGGGCTTTGCGCTAAGCTCCCATATGACTTGCATTTGGGTTCTTCCGTTTGTAAGAAAGATGTCGGATGTAGAGACCATCCGGCAAAAATCCTTTTTGACGATCTCACCGACATAATGCTGTACAGCGAGACTGGTGCCGATTGTCTCAACATTGATAGACATTGGACGACCATCTTCTGTTTGAGTAACACCTACTGCAATATGGTCAGGGGGGCAGCATCGTTGATATTCAGCATCGGAAAGCGAGAACAACCACTTCCCAATATCGACTTTCCCAACAGGAACGTCGATTACATGGCTACAGACGGATTGGGTAAGCGTAAGGTCTTGACGTATAACGGCCATTCAAAAGACCTCCTTCTTTAATTTTTAACCTTCGTTATTATCAGACTGCTTGGAGGGGTTTATTCAAGAGCAACAAAGCGATCATTCTTACGACTACCAGTTGAAAAAATGATCGCTGCAATGACGTCAGTAGGAATCGCAAGTTTTAAATTTGTTCTTATAGTTTGGCAAGAAGTTCTTCTGTTGTGAGTATGGCATGGGCAAATGTTGGTCCGTTAATTTCATGTGCCGCATGCAGCGCTTCTTTTGTAAAAGCTGATGTCGCATCTCTGACGAGCGTAACATTGTAGCCTAGCTCCATACCGAATCTCGCGGTCGCTTCAATGCAAGTATTGGCTAGCATACCGACAACGATAATTTTTTGCACGCCATGCATTTTTAGCTGATGATCCAGATCTGTGTTCGCGAATCCACTGCTGCCCCAATGCTCTTTAATAATCACATCGCCTTGTTGAGGCTGGAAATCTGGATGGAACTCCCCTCCCCACGAATCTTTAGCAAACACCTGACCTTCTTTTGCTTTAAGCTGATATGGCGTCGGATGTAGCCAAGTATCAAAATCATTCGGCTCAGATCTGTGATGAGGCACGTAAAAAACACGAATGCCCGCTTTACGCGCACCTTCAACAGTCTGCTTTAAATGTTCAATCATGTTTACGGATTCCGAGACTTCTTTCGTCCGTGGATAAAGTTTGCCTTCCTCTGACAAGAAATCATTATAAGGATCTACCAGAAGAAGTCCTGTTGTTGTTTTATCGTACACGTGTGTCATGGATATGCACTCCTTTTTATTGTTATCGCATCAATTTAATACCGACATATTCATTTCAATGATTTGCCGTAATTTATCCCTGTCCGTTGTAGTTTTAACCATAACGCGAAGACCTATCAGTGAATTGTTAAAATATTGAGAAAGCAATTCCGCGTTGAGTGTCTTGGAAAGTTCCCCCGATTGTTGACCTTCTATTATAAGGTTACATATTAACTGTTCTGTATAATCCCAAAACTGATGAACACAATCTCTGGCCTCTGAATCATGTTTTGCCAACTCAACCGCGGTATTCACGATAAAGCAGCCCGAAGGAAACTCCTCTCCCGGATCAATGGCCCTTTCAAACAACAATCGAATGGCTTCCTTAGCAGAAAGTCCATCTATTCGAATTTTAGACGATTGCTCTAACCTTTCGCTGTATCGCTTTAATGCTTTGATATAGAGTGTTTTCTTATCGCCAAAAGTATCATACATGCTCCCTTTATGAACTCCCATGTGTGATACTAGTTCCTGCATGGATGTTTTCTCATATCCTTGTTCCCAGAATAACCCCATGGCTTTAAGCAAAACGGCATCTTCATCAAATTCCTTTGTCCTAGGCATCCTTCTCTCTCCTTTCAAAGCAAATTTATCATATTGAGAACGATCGGTCAAGATAAATATTGACCGATCGTTCTCAATCAATTGTAGGCAATATTCATTCTACAAATACATAATACCCGTTACTTTTGTGTGTTTTTAACGCTCACTACACCCATCCGCTTTCATTCCTCCGGCATACGATAATCCATATATAAGATATATGGAGATGAGAAAATGACAAATCCAATTGATGAGTTCATCCCAGCGATTGAGAAAGATCTGGCTACACTACCTCATGTCATTGATTCAGTAAGAAAATATGTAGAGCACCCTATCCGTAAATCTTTGAAGAAGGAGTTCCAATGAAACCCTATCATGTCGTCTGGAAGGGACCTGTACACAAAGCAAGCGGTCTTGGCCGTGCCACAAGAGCGTACGTCCAATCACTAAAGCGGCAGGGCATAGCCGTTAGTATTGGAGCGTCAAGCCATCGTAAAAACGGCACCCAAGGCAAAAAGGTGCTGATTTATCACCGCATTCCCAGCAGCATTCAATGGAAAAAAGAGCGCAGTGTATATGATCTCATTATTTTGAATACCGTTTGGGAAACAAGTAAGATCCCCAGGGGCTGGCTTCCACATATGAACAGATTTGATGCTGTTTGCGTACCCTCCATGCATAATAAAAGAACGCTAAGGAACAGCGGTGTGAAAGTCCCGATTTTTGTCATACCTCATGGCGTAAATACAAAGGAGTTTCATCCGAACAATAAGAATATGTCTTTGCCGGGGACGACAGGCAGGTTTACGTTCGTGTCCGTATTTGGCTTCCAGCATCGCAAAAATCCAGAGGGCCTGCTAAGGGCATATTGGGAAGAGTTTTCCTCTAAAGATAACGTTGTGCTTGTGATCAAAACAAACGGATATGCGGCTCATGAGAACGAAAGATGGATCCAGGCAAAAATATCGCAATACAAAAAAAGACTGGGTATTCAAAAAGATACGGCCCCCGTTATCATTATAGGCCGCCAACTTAGTGAAAGCCGGCTAAAAGGTTTGCATACGCTCGGTGATGTTTTTGTTCTTCCGACTCGTGGCGAGGGGGTTGGACTGCCTTTTCTAGAAGCGCTTGCGAGCGGCGTACCGGTCATCACTACAAGTTGGGGCGGGCAAATGGATTTTCTTACGCATAACAACTCGTTCCTGATTCCATACCAGCTCCGGAGCCCGTCAAGCAGCATGAACAGAGCCATCTCGAAAAAGTTTAGCAACCTGTTTGCGCAAAAGGGACAACTATGGGCGGAGCCGAATCTGGTCGCCTTAAAAAAAATCATGAGGAAAACGTACCAAAATCCCAAACTTTGCAAACAAAAAGGACGCCAAGGCAGAAAAGATATGCTTCATTTATCTTGGGACCGGGCCGGGGCATTAATGAAGCGTGCGATTGAAGAAGTCATTCGATCCAAGAAATGAATTTGGAAATGCTTAGAAATATGAATGGTTTTTATACTTCTGCGAAGAAATTGGAGGTAGATCTTGTGAAGAAGGTAAAATATAAAATGGGGAAATTGGGAAAGCATGAATTCATGAAGAAGAATAAAATGATAAGCAAATTCTTGCCAGACACTCGAAAAGCAACTTTGTCTAACATTAAAATAATGCTGAAATTGTATAAATCCGTTTTCTTAAAACCCGATGAAGGAACAGGCGGTCACGGGATATATAAAATCACTAGGGGCATGAATAGTCTTACTATACGCACCGGTTCGAATTCACGTATTTTTAGCTCATTAAATGACTTATATACATCAATTCAAAGTATTCTAATTAAGGATAAATATATTGTTCAAGAAGGAATTGAACTGTTAAAACACAATAATCGTCCTTTCGATATAAGAGTTATGGTTCAAAAAAATGGAAAAGGCACATTGGATGTTACAGGGATTATTGGAAGACTAGCGAAGCGTAATAAAATAGTAACGAATTTTCATTCTGGAGGAACGCCCTTACCTCTAGATATCTTACTCAAGTCACATCTGAATGACGAATCAAGGAAACAGTACATTCAAAGAATGGAACGATTAGGGAGAGATGCAAGCACTGTTCTTAGTGAAAAATATAGAAGTAAACGAGCATTCGGAGTTGATATAGCAATTGATAATAAAATGAATCCCTGGGTCTTGGAGATTAATACCCAGCCTGATATGAGTATATTTAACACTTTGAAGAACAAAACGATGTACAATAGGATTCAAATGTACTCAAAAAATAAAGGATGAGCAGTATTCATCCTCACTATTCGTCTTAAGGAACTCTTTCAATTAGTGATATACCAATGCGGCACCACGGACAAATCGTATCAAAAAAAATCGACTCAGCAACTACGTTATTATTACTAAAAGGAGTTGCCCTTAAGTCCTGAATAGACTTTTGGACAACTCCTAATAACATCTTAGACTTCATTTCCAGGAAGAAGAGGAGATGAAATACCAAAGGAAGATAAAATTTCTCGCAAATGCAGTTGAGCTTTAACTGTTCCTAAATTACCCATAGAGGCCCCGACGATCCATGATGGTTTGCCATTCATTACTCTGTCCACGCGGGACAACCAATCGATGGCATTCCCTAACACACCCGGAATCGTACCATTATATTCAGGCGTCACCCACAATACTGCATCTGCATCGGATACTTCCTACAATAGCGGCAACTTTCATAGCATAATTACCTACATTAGTTTGTTAGAGCTGCGAAATCTTCTTCGCTTAGTTCGAGAGTAGCTGCACGCAAATTATCTTCCAAGTGGGCAGGAGAAAGTGTCCCAGGAATGGGCAGAATTATAGGTGAGCGTTGAAGCAGCCACTTTAATGCCACCTGCTGCGTTGTAGCATTCAATTTGCGGGCAATATCTGCCACCCTTTCTTCTACCTTGGCAGTGTCGCCAAACAAGCCGCCCAAAGGGAACCAAGGAATGAAAACAATCTGATGTTCGGTGCAAAAGTTTACAAGATCCTCATATTTGCGATTGAACACATTGTATTCGTTCTGAACGCTAACTATCGGTGCAATTTTCAGTGCCACTTGAAGCTGCTCAACCGTGACTTCAGACAAGCCGATGTGCTTAATAAGGCCTTCATCTTGGAAGCTTTTAAGCAACTGGATGGTTTCTTCCAGTGGAATATTAGCGTCTACACGGTGGAGCTGATAAAGGTCAATTCGGTCTACTTGGAGTCTCTCCAAACTCTCTTCCAACTCGGCTCGTAATTGTTGGGGATCATTCCCATTCGCACCACCTTTTGTGGCCACCAATAGGCCGTTACCGTAAGGTGCAAGCGCGCTGGCAATGCCCTTCTCACTCTCTCCATCAGCATAGATGTAAGCTGTGTCAACAAAATTAGTACCAAGCTCAAGGGCTCGTTTCAGTAAATTGTGTGCATCCGGTGTGTTGGTGATGCGATTGGTGCCCAAGCCGATTCGATTGACAGTGAAATCACCTATTGAAATAGTACCCGCCTGCGCCGCAGAAATAGTTTCTGACATCGTTCTCTCCCCTTTAATCGTTTATTAAACATTAGTACTAAAACATTGTCATAACGGAACAGAACTGTTCTGTTCCGTTATGCGATTAGATTACATTATAGCTTGTACTTTGTCAAGCGACAGTACAATTTATCTTTTTCAAAAAAACACCCCTTAGAATGAACATTAGATTCAATGTTTATTCTAAGGGGTGTTTACGTTGTGCTCTCTCAATTAAAGCTTCAAGATACATGCAAATCGATCAAATGTGTTGCGAGTGCTTTAAGTTGGGCTGCCGGACCGGCAGAGCCCAGTGCATGAGCTAATGATAGTGCTCCAGTGATCACAATCATAAGTTGATCCGTCAAATTTTCATCTTGCGCGCCGGCCTGCTGGGTCAGTCGGTTCAAGCGTAAATGCATTGAATCGTTATATTCAACAGTCATTTTCTTGACAAAATGGCTCTCTTCGGGAAATTCAGCAAGAGCGTTTGAAAAAGCACATCCACGATAATCGGGACTCATCATTGTATCCGTAATAGCATCGATAAATGCCAACAATTGCTCTTTTGGGGATCCCTCATGCTTCGCAATAACCTCGTCAAATTGTTTCCAGTCATGTCTGTCCAATTCCACGAGATAAGCGACGATCAAATCATCTTTGGTTGGAAAATGGCGATAAAGCGTCGCCTTGCCAACTCCGGATTTCTCAACAATCGTATCAACCCCTACCGAACGTATCCCTTTGCGATAAAACAAATCGCAAGCCACTTCCAGGATACGCTCCCGCGCAGGTTTACGCGATGTCACCAATTCAAACACCTACCAATCTCAATAATTCTGTCCTCATAGTGTATCAAAGCGTTTATATTACAGCAACTGATGGTCTCAGTATAGTAATCCGCCAAGCTCTTCTCTTTCCAGAGGCCCGCTTTGAATCAACTCCATCGTCATCATATAATAAAGGCCAATCATCAACAATCTGAAGATCAGCCTTTATTTGAGTATGTTTTATTTCCCTTCAATCGATAATGCTAATGTCTTTAACTGTTCTCTTTCCAGAACTTCTTTTGTTGCTCCTTTTTTAGCTAAATGCACAATGACCTGACCTAACTGTTCAGAGGTTACAACCGACTTCATTCGTTTTAACAACGGATTTAATGGTTTCATTATATTGTATAGTATACGATACTGTGTTGTTTTTGAACGTTCACCATGCATGGGTAAAATAGCACCTGGACGTAACATGTACGCTGCTTCAAATGGCATACCCAGTAATGTGTTTTCCGTTTTCCCCTCTACTCGTGCCCACATTTCTTTTCCTTGTTCTGTACTATCTGCTCCCATTCCAGAAACATAGATTATTTTCATATTTGGATTGAGTTTCACTAATTGCTTAGCAGCCTTTATTGTCATTTCATTGGTGATACGTGTATATTCAGCCTCGGACATACCTGTTGAGGAAACACCAATTAGATATAAACACGCATCAAACCCTGTCACTTTTTCCTTTACGGAAGAAAGGTCTGATATATCGGGTAGCACAATTTCTTGATATTTGGGATGCTGCTTTTCCGTTGACTTACGAACTATTGCGACGACCTGCTCTATCTCTGGATCTAATAAACATTCTCTTAATGCTAGCTGTCCTATCATACCGGTTGCACCATATAAGACTACTTTCATACGGACACCCTTTCTTTGAAAAAAATAATTTTAGTCTTGTATTGGTTATGAGTTAGTTGCGGAAACAACCAACTATATATATCATCTATTGACCCGTACTTTTTTCTTCTCTTATTCTCACAAATGAATAATAAATGATCGTTCACTTAATGTCAAATGATTATATAAATTGAAGAACCCATTCTTTGATTTGAGCTGCTACTTCAGATACATGGGCATCGGTAGTATCGACAATTGGCATTGGTGGGCTATATTCTTTGTCTGCATTATCAACCAACCATTTAGCAAATTCCTTATAGTCTTGGATCATGTCTTCTGGCCAATTTCGCTCACGTAATCGACGCTCACGGGTTTCATCATTACAATGTAAATTCAGGTAATATTTTTCGAAGCTCACTGATAACATAGGTTTTTCCAGAACCACTCGAACCTGTCACAATAAATAGAGGTATTTTTTTCTCCATAAGGGAGTTGTGTTCATTTCCCATATTCTACTCCACCTTTTCACTGTCAAATTATGTTTCAATTCCAGCTCGATTCAACCACTAACTTTGAATATCTCCTTTCTATGTAAACAGATTAAGTGGAATGCACACAAACAGCCGTAGATGAACAAATGTCCATCTACGGCTAATTGCAGCATAGGGATCAACAAAGAAAATGCAGCCTTTGAGGTCCATATATACATAGCGATAATGATGAATGTTCATGACAAGAAGCATTATTTAGATATCGATTAACCGATAACTACTGTCAAGAACATATTCATCATTTGGCTATCCCACCATTCACATATTTGTTTTAGTTTACCCATTTAGATTCTTTACTGCGCCAAAATCTCGAACTTCGCGCCGGCATCTCCGGCGAAAACTATCGATCCTCCTGCGGGGAGTTCGATTTTATCTTTGCCTCCGATGACACTGAAGTAGATGCATGTTCCCTTTGCATTATAAACCGAGAAGGAAGCGTTCGAGGACATGTTCACCTTAATGATTTTGCCCCCGTTTGTGTCGCTTATTGTAAACCACCTGGCGTAGCCGCTCGGCGGAATCGTAACGATTGACTGCTTAGAGACGTAGATGGGCTTCACCGCGTTCTCGTTCACTAAGATGCTTCCACCAGAATTCAGATACTCTACACCGTCCTGCTTAAAGAACGTATAACCTGAAAGATCCCTCCCACTCATTCCTGGGATTTGCAATTCGGAGATGGCCGTATTCGGGTCTGTTATTCGCTTATCCAATACATACCCCGGTAATTGTTTCGACACATTCAATTGAAACGGGGGCAACAGCAAATAAATGAGCGACGTATACCTTTCATTCAGCAGATAATATTTCTTGCCGTCGCGCTGCTTCCATGCTTCCTTGGTCGCTATCGAAAGATCTTGTGGCTGGAGCTTCTCGGCGTTGTACACTGACATAGACATCTGTCCAAGACCTGGTAACGAAGCGTACTGACGTATCCATAAGTAGGTGCGGCCGTTCTCCTGCGTCACGAAGCTGAGCTTCGCATTCCCATCCGCACTCCGAAACGTGCCATCAGCTGAATACTTGAAGATCTGGGCCGGATTACCGGGCGACTGCTCCGAAGTGATGGACATGACGCCGCCTTTAGTAATATCGATTTTCACCGTTGCATTGGTCGCGCCATAGATTCCCGAATATTGCAGCACAGATTCCGGCATATCGGCCTTTACCGGCGCTCCAAATGATTTCTCAGGTTTGAAATCGGCTATTGTCCCCTTCTCCTTCAACGCCTGAAGCAGGATTTCGTTCGCCATAAGCCGGTCGATCGTAGCGCTCCCTCCGGAAGTGACAACAGCTGCCGCCATGTTCTGTTCGGGAAGTACAACGAGCGACGAGTGATAGAGAGGCGTGTCCCCGCCTTTGGTCAACCCCTTCATTCCGTATTCGTTGAATGGGTACAGATTGACACTGTCCCAACCGAGACCGTAAGCGTAATCGAATGAGTAGGCCGTATCGTCAGGCCACAAAGGCGTCTTGTACTCATCTTGCGCCATGGCTGCAGCCGATTTACCGGACAAAACTCCTTTCGCTTCCCCTGTGAAAATTTGCGAGAATCGAGCTAAGTCTTCTGCCGTGGAATAGATGCCTCCTGCTCCGATCACGTTGGCTGTCTCGTTAGGAAGTTGTCCTAAGTAGGTAGGATAATAAAGTCCCGCCATCTTCGCTGTATTCGGAGTATCGAGCGGCGTTGTCGTATTAACCATACCTAGAGGCTCCGTAATAAATTTATGGATATAAGAGGTAAAATCCATACCGCTTACACGCTCGATCAAAATCTCGGCTAGCGTAAATCCGTCATTGCAGTAAACCGAATACGCGCCCGGGTCCGCCTTTAAGGTCTGACCAGCTAATTGCCCCAGCAGAGTGTCGTGGGCGTAAGTATCGTTATCTTCGAATAAAAAGGCATTCGTTAGCGACGATCCGTTCAGACCGGAAGAATGATTCAGCAGCATGCGCGGTGTAATCTGCTTGTAACGTTCATCCTTCATCGTAAACTCAGGGACATACTGAACAACCGGCGTATCGAGATCGATTTTCCCTTGGTCGACCAACTGCATGACGGCAACCGTGGTAAACATTTTACTCGTCGAGCCGATTCCATACATCGTGTCTTTCGTGAGCGACTTCTGCCCCTGCTCATCATTCTTACCGAATTGACCGGATGCGACGATTTTGCCATGATCAATAAGAGCGTACTGCACACTGTTCGTGCCGTAAGTTTGCGTGAGGAGATCGGCCTTCTCCTTTGCAGCTTTCTGGGTTACTTCGTAGGTGTTCACTGCTATGTTCTGCATCTCTGCTAGTGCTATGTTATCATTCCAGGGAGTTAACAGTAGACACGAAGCTAGCAGAACTCCCATTATCCATCGACTTTTCATCACTTGAACTCTCCTTCCGAATATTCCTTTATTTAACGAAAATTAAAAATAATTACGAGAATGGCGGTTACCAGAACGGCTACCATCGCAGCGGCTATGGTCTTACCGAGCGAATTAGCCATATTGATCGTCCATCCCAATCCATATCTATCCGGAACGAACAACGCCGGGTCTTCGGGGTTCACGTAAATGCTGCCAAGCCATTTCCAGTGCCTCTCCTCTTCTGACGGAACGTCCTTTTGCTGATCAAGATCTCTAAACCGCAGGTAAAGCAAGACGCCGATCAGCGTTAAGAAGAATACTGCCGTGAACGAGATGTTGTATCGCAAGAGCAGTTTGAGATTCCAGCCGTACAGCATTACAGCTTGTAACAACCCTAAGTTTGCAATCCCTAGAAGCGAAATACCCCAAGCCGTAATCGAGTAGATTTTCTTACGCTTCAACTGTTTCCGCAACGAACCTTCCCGGTCTTGAGAATCCAGCGATGTCCTGGCACGGCTAATCATCAGATTATAGCCGGCGAAGAATACGATCATCAGCGCTTGCACGATGTTGATCATGAATACAGTCCGTACGGACTTGTCAATGTACTGATCAGGAAAACCGCTTCGCCCCATATGCATCGCGATCGACTGTGGAATGTCGTCCCATCTCACAACAACAAAGAAGATACATAATGCCATCACGGAGACATGCACTGTAAACCACCAAAAGTTCAGCACCGAACCATGACTTCGGCCAGACGCAAGGCTTGCTGTGCGCTTTGTCTGTACGGCAACCTGCCAGCCTCTGGCCGCCTTCAATCGCCGGGCGGACATCTGGCTGATCAGAATGGCTAAGAACGACACAATGATTAATAGCAAGATGGCGGCCGCCCAGTACAGGAAACTCCGCCCCGTCGTTTGATGACGTGTCACTAAAAAGCAAGCTACTCCGGTGACGATCGCAAAACCACCAGTGAGCAAAACGTATTTCCGGCGAATGCCTCGGACAGCCGTATCCTGCAGGGCCTCCGCCGGCAGCGTAATGCCGAACAGCAGGGTCCTCAAGCCGATATAGGATTGTATGCTGATCATCAACGCGATAAACAAATAAAAGCTAGATATTATGATCGTCTCAGGTACAGTCAATGTTGTTCCCCTCCGCGATTTGTAATGGTATCCCGGTATACCGCTCTGCTTTGCTGCGTAAATGCCTCTTCCGACATGCCTCGTACCGCTGCTTCCGCCGCAAGTGACCGCATCTGTCGCTGAAGCTTCGCCTCGAACGCCTCCGTCACGCCGGGCATCCCGTCGGACTGAACGATAACGCCCTGTTTCCGGTGTACTTGAAGAAAACCCTCCTGCTTGAGCAAATTGTAGGATTTATTGACGGTATGAAGATTGATGCCCAGTTCCTCCGCCAATCTCCGAACCGACTGAAGCGGATCCCCCGGTTTCAACTCGCCAGACGCGATCCCTTCGACGATTTGGTCAACCAGTTGTGCGTAAATCGGAGTCTCCGATTGCAGATCGAGCTCTATGAACAAGAATATCCCTCCTTATGGCATTTGCTGCTTGTCTTGAGGTTTTGATATGTGCAAGCCATCTCATATCACACCACCCTTCGCATCTGTTATATTACATGTATAACACATATGGAAATCACATACAAGATAAATATGGGAATTAATCCATCTCAGCTCAAATAAAAACGGCAGCTGATTGTTGGTCAGCTGCCGTTGAGATAAAATCGGGGGAGCGCAAATATAGAAGACAAGTATTCCAATAACATAGATTATTCTCATATCCGGATTGAGTTTCACTAATTGCTTAGCTGCTTTTATCGTCATTTCATAGCTGATTCGTGTATAGTCAGCCTCTGACATACCCGATGAGGGAACACCAATTAATTAAAATCACGCATCAACCCCCGTCACTTTTTCCTTATAAAGATGTAATATTATTTAAAATTGATAATAATAACATATATTTAAATATATACTATTATATGGTATTATATTAATGTTTAGATAGTGCACTTAATTTACTTATAGGGAGTGATAGAATGAAATCTTATTTAATGAAATCTTTTCTGTTGGTTGTTTTTTTGATATTAGTTATACCCTCTATATCAGAGGCTAGCAGCGTCGAGCCTGTTGGAAGTACGAAGGTTTCAAGAGAAGAAGCAGACAAGGTAGCTGTGCAGTTCTTGGAGAAACATCAATTTTCAGAACCTTTCACAGCGCTAATATCCGTTGAACCAGCATATGATGTTAACGAAGAATTAATTGCGTATTATTACATATTCAGTGACCAATACGTCCTAGTAGCAGCTAATAAGTCATATTCTCCAGTGCTGGCCGCTGGGGAAGGCAGTCTCGATATTGCAGAGCTGAACAAGGAAGGTAAGTTATATTATCTTGGTGGAATTGAAGCTGTATCAGCTTTGAATGCTGAAGAAGTCATGGAGAAAAACCATCAAAGTGATCAAAAAACATTTGCTAATTCCAACACCGGTCTTGTCAAGAATCCGGATGCGGATTCCTTGTGGGACGCTTATTTGAATGGTTCATCCTTCTCTATAGGAATCAAGGCATTAACTGAAAAAAAGATAACGATTACGACCTTCGATCAGTACGAGACAGGTGTAAATCATTCTGCATCTGCGTGCGGACCGACAACCATGGCGGCCATCTCTGAGTATTGGAGACAATATCGTGGGTTCAACTTATTGCCATCCACAATCTACTATGGCTCTAAAGCAGCTACTATAAACCACTTTTACAGCGAACATGGTGGGTTTATCGGTGGGATGAGTGTAGCTGGAGTGAAAATTGGACTTGAGATGCATAACGGAGACTTTTATAGGTCGGCTTCGGCTTCCGTAATCTCAGGGTATAACGCCTACAGAAACGAGATTAATGCTAATCGTCCGGTTGCTGTGAAATTTGATAAGAAGTTCACCTTTTTTGAACCGGATTGGGATTATGCTTACACATATCACTGGACGGTTGGTAAAGGTTATGCCTATGATAGTTTCGACAGTATGATCATTGTAAATGACAATACAGGAACAAAACAGGAGCACTATATTGATTTCCCAACCAATCAGCCAATCCTTTCAATGGTTGCATACTCTATGTAAATCGATCACCTTACAGGTTTGGGAAACAGGATAAGGAGAACAGATGAAGAGATACCGTTTAGGTTATCTAATCCTTTTGATCATTATTATCGGAGCAGTAATAGCAATAATCAACGGGAACTCAGAGCGTCAGAACAAACAGGCAGCAGGAAGTCTCGGAATGGATTATGTACGCAAAAAGTATGTGGAAAATGATCCTTTGAAGGTTAATGCAATTTGCAAGCCATTATTCGGGGGTTCGGGTTATCAGTTAGTGATCAAAAATTCACTAGGAGACTCGTATTATGTCATTGTTGTTCTTGGATCTAAACGTAATCTTGTCACTATGAATGATCTGACGAAAGATGTTCGGGAAGGCAAATCGATATTCCCATGCCGACAATAGAAAAGTACTATATGCACACGCACTAAAAATCCCCTCTGGTCTACAGGAAGAGTTAACGATTACGTTATCTCTTATTGCCCTGTTTACCATGAGGGGATTTTTGGGAAGCGAAAAGGCTGTATGATTCTCTTTAAGTTAAAACGGGGCTTGCGAAGTATTAGCCACATGACGCGAACGTTACAGGCTATGAATCCTTGTCCCTCTCCGCACCCCCAAAAGGCTCTGTGTTATTATTTTGAATGGACGGATTGTCATCAATTCACCTCGGGTTCGTTCCGATTAGATCTACAACGATCGAACGAGGGATTGTCCTTTTTTCTCATCATAAGCCATCAATAGATCCTGGAGTCGCTCTAGTGGAAGCTCAATATCTTCTGACATACAGTCTGCCACATCAATATTGAAGTCTATAACGAGACGGTTCAACGCTTCCACCGCGGGAACGTAGTTCTGGTAACTGTCAATAGCACGGATATACGCGCAAGCAGCCTCAACCGTCCGCTCCAGCTTCTCCAGGCATATCCCGCTGTACTGGTGAGCCATATAGCTTCCCAAACCTTGGCGGACAAAATAATCACTTGGGGTATTTCCGCATTCCAGGCAATGATTAAACGCCTGTAATGCTTCCTCGAATCGGGACTGCTTCACATAGTTCAGACCGATATAATAATGCAAATCCGTGAAGTCCGGATACATTCTCGCCGCAAGCTCAAGACTGCGTTCATTCTGGGGAAAAGAAGTCTGGTCCAATACTGCTGCATACTTCAGCTTGTAAATGACTGCTGGGGGAGTTGTTTTTTGATCCAGGAAGAGCTGAATGATCTTGTTTGTCCATTTGACCACCTGCTTATAATCACGAATCCGGAGATACTCGCAGGCCAGCTCATACAAGTTCCATGGACTATGGGACTGAACGGCAGTCATTTCTCGTTCTACACGCTTGATTTTGCGCTCGGTTGCCGTTTGTTCCACCTGCGATTCCGCATGAATCTTGAACGACCGCATGTGTATCCTTTGGCCCTGTCCATCTCTTGAAGTTGTGCAGTCAATATCTATGAACACGACCTCATCTTTGCCGAAAAAATGGAAACCAGCCTGCCGCCTAAATAATTGAGGATGACCATAATCGACCACGCGCACACGCCCTTCTACCGTCTTCTGGAACTCTACCACATGATGCAGGATTAGATCCGCACCTGCAATATAGAGAAGGTCCCGGTAGCGGGGGAGCGCTGATTCCTTCAGATATTCATTCGGATTCAACCATATGATCCAATCTCCGGTTGCTTGCTCCAAGGCTAGATTGAGTGCATCCGCTGGATGCATGCTTTGGCGACAATCCACAACCGTAGCTCCGTAATCCTGGTATAATTGGTTAACCGGCATGGAAGTTCCCATATCCGCTACGATGATTTCATCCACCAGTGAATGTATACTCTGTAGGCATCGCTCAAGCCTATTGTTCTTGTGATCCACTGCTATGCACAAAGTTAATGTCATCATCTGCATCACCTCGCTTGCGAACCCGTCTGGACGACAGGGAATGTCCCGTTATGAATCTATTCTAAACGTATGCGGCACCTCGTGGATTCATTCCTGCGTCATTACATAGAAAAGAACCATTTCCGCAGAAATGGTTTAATGCAGTGTTGCTGATCTTCAAGGTTATATGGCAGTGTTCTAGACCAATCCGTTGTCCGCTATTCTTACTATAGATAGATGCCCTGCTGTATTGGCGGCAAAGGCGCTCTGTATTCCCCGCTGCGTATCGGAGCGATTGGAGATCTGGATCGTATCTCCGGCAAAGAGTAAGCCGATCCTGCTTGAAGCAAGAATACCTGAAGCGGCATGCCCACCGGTCCCGCTAAAAGGGGCTCCATTGATCAGCAGACTAAACAACGTAGGAATGGGCTGACACGATGACAGTGTGATCACCCAGTCAATGTAATATAACCCGGATGTGACTACAGTGATCGTGTTCGTTCCATTAAAATTTAAACCATACAGATCTGAAGGCGCTGGCAATACTAGATTCACGAGACCTAATGGAGGTACACACTGTGTATCGATTGCCAGATTAGCGTAACTCTGAGAAGTAGGTCCGCCGCCGGAGCCTGTAGGCCCCGTCACACCCGATTCGGGACCTAGGAATACTTTTAGAGAGTCCATCTTATTCTGTAATACCCATTCGGTCTTTACAACTTCCTTCAGGGTCTCTCTGACATTCTGGTTAATCTGGATAATCTCCGGAAAGGTGGCTGGTGTAGTAGACCCGCCAGGAAGCGTACCTAATGCGAATTGTATTTTCTCTGCTTCTGTATTAATGATATGACTTAGACCAAGCTCCTGCATGGCGATAGAGGACAAAATCAGATTAATGACTTCATCCCTCGTCAAAGTAATCTGAGGTGTAATATTAGGAATATTCGCCTGCGACATACGGCTGCACACCATCCTCTTACTCATAATAACGTTCAGATGCTACTTACCATCTATGCTATTCCTGTAACCGAGGTTCCCCCAGCTTGTTCTAAATTCATCGGAACTGAAGGAGTACAACCAGCCTAAGTTTTGTTTGTAGAATTTCCGACTGGCAATGGGAATAGAACAAATTTTCTATTTCATACATTGATTCTAGTTGAAGCGGAATTTTCGTATCGGATAAGTAGTACTTAGGTGGTTATAGATAGATGTCGCAACCATCCATACCGAATATAACCCTCACCATTTCCGTTACCAAGAAAGAAATGATATCTCTACTGCTCAGTTCCATCGCTATGAGGGAGCTGGCAATATCCCATATTCTCAATGCGGAAGCGGAGAAGATGCAAGCCTTTGCCCATCATGCCCGGCATAACTGAAATATTCGAACGAAGGATTTTCTGAGGTTTACTACCTCTGTCTCCAAGCTGCTGGAAGTTATCAATATGGAGCAGTGGCTGGGGCTCAATAAGATAGACCGTATTATCTGTCTAATAGATGATCATTACGAAGAGAAAGAGAGTTGTGATAAGGGCGGAGTGGATTGAGTGGGGAGTTCTACGGGCTGGAAGATTACTGCGAGGCATATATCACCCCGTCGTTTTGCAAGGAGGTGATTGAATGAGGTAAGCAAACCCATACTATTCATACCACCTAGAAAGAAAAAAATACTTAACTTAGGGAGAGATGTTTGTGTCATTGCCATCCGTACCGAATATAACGCCAACGATTAGTGTGACAAGTCAAGATGCTTATAATCTGCTGCTCATATCCATCGCCTTGGAGGAGATCGGTTTAAGTCATATCGTGAACGCGGAGGCGGAGAAAATTCAATATGCGCTGGGAACGCTACCGGGACTGACTCCAAAAGCAACCTTACATGAAATCCTTCAAGTCAACAAAGACGTACGTGCAACCCTTGGCGAGGTGGTTTTACAAGAACTGATCCTGCATAAGAAGCTGGGTTCCATCTTTGACAATTTACATTCTTCCATCACCCCACCATGCCCTCCGGAAAGTACGGTAACCTATCCACCATATCGCTGAGAGTTTCAAATTATTAAGCAAAGAGCTCACTTCGGGGAAATAACCGGAGTGAGCTCTTCTATACATTGTAGGGTGATTTTATTAAAGATAACTAGCGACTAGGGTAGTTTTGTAGACGCTTGTTCAAGTGCCTATTCATTGGCGCGCAATTTATTGTATCTTACTTGTGCTTCCAGATAATTGGGAGACAATCTTAGTGCTTCCAGATAAGCCCCTCTTGCCTCAACGATCTTCCCCAGTTTCTCATAACATTCCCCGAGATAGTAATACGCCTGAAAGGAACCAGTTCCCTTCATCGTTAAGTATCGCAGATTGTCATCCCCGAGCGTAATACAGTAGCGAAACGCTTCTGCTGCTTCTTGTACAATGTTCCGATGCAATAGGGCGATGCCTTTTAAATAGTGAAGATCTACATAGTCGGGATAAATGCCCAGTGCTTTATCAATAGCTGCAACAACGTTATCCAGGCTCCCAAGTGCAATTAACGAGGAATATTTCAATTTGTACAGCATGGCGGGCGGCAGTATGCTATTTTCCAGAAAGAGTCGGATAGACTGGTTCACATGCTGAAAGGCTTCCGGGAAATTCTCCAATCGGTAATGCTCACTAGCCAAATGGTATTCTATCCAGGGGTCAGGGGCGGGTTCGCTGGACGCTTTTTTCAGTAGGGTCAGGTTGCGTTCGGATTTTGCTTTTGCTGTTACTTCCGAATCCAAATACCCATAGTGGTATACTTTAACATCCAGCATCTTCATTTGCTCCTGATTTCCTAGAATCTCCCGGTTATTTAGCTGTTCATGAATGGAACCGTTGAAGCGGATGCCAATTCCATTACGGAACAAGCGATGATGTGCCAGGCGATAGATTTTATCTGGATCTGGCGGGGACTCGCCATAGTAATTAATCAGTTCAACAAATACAAGATTCTGGTCATCCATCTCCAGCACGCTTCGCAGACGAGGAGCATCTACGCTATCCACTTCCTCGTCGGCATCGAGCCATACAATCCAGTCCCCTGAAGCTCGTTCAATGCCATAATTTCGGGCGTCGGCAAAGTGATTTGTCCAAGGGAAAGAATAGACGGTAGCCCCCACAGATTCAGCGATTTCTACTGTCCGATCCGTTGAACCTGTATCCACGATAATCATCTCATCGACAACGTGCCTCACACTTTCCAGGCAGCGACCGATCCATTTCTCTTCATTCTTCACAATCATACATAACGACAATGTTTTCTTTTCTATGTGATAGCCCCCTCTAGTTTAGGTACAATGCATGCCTAGAGTCCGATCCGTTTGATTCGATTCGGATCAAATGCTTCTCATAACAACTTATTGGCGGTAATTATTAAATATGCTCTATTACTAATGCAAAGTTTTTTGACATTTGAACCTAAGCTCCCTGGACGAGAAAAAAAAGACCCACTCCACATTGGACGGGTCCCTGCATTTTATTACGGCTTGGCGGTTCCGTTAATCTTCTCGAAGTACGGGGTCAGCTTGGAAGCGAGCTGCTCAAACTGCTGCTGCTCTTCTTCAGTCAACTTCTCCTCATGTTTGACCCCATTTTCATTGGTGATCTGCAGCTTTAATTGCATTAACTGCTTGGTTAGCGCCATATACTCCTTGAATTCGTCTTCCGTGAGCTTCTCTTTTGCTGCCTGAAGCATGCCTTCAATCTCTTGATAATCTTCCTGTGTACCACCGTGCTGTTCAATGGTCGTGGAAGAACCGAAAATATCATCGGCCAGATAGGAAGCAGCAAATACGGCAGACGGAATCAGGACTGCTACTGCGACAATGCCTGCCAGCATGCGTTTTTTCATGGGAGTTCTACCTCTCTTTTCGTTTACATAGTGTTGATAGGATTGTTGGACACGTCCATACAAATTGGGTGGGCATTGCATCGAATCTGCCGCCTGGCGAAGTTCTTCACGCAATTCCTTATCAATGGACATACGCGTCTCCTCCCGCCATTTCGAATCGTTTCCGTAGTTCTTTCAGTGCGAGATGATGCCTGGATTTCACTGTGCCAACGGGGATCTGCAGCATGTCTGCGATTTCTTCCAGAGCATAATCGTGAAAATATCGCAGGATGACGACCACACGTAGTTTGTAAGACAGCTGGCGGACAAGCCCGAACAGATCATGCTGCATTTCGGACTGCAGGACAGCTTTATCCGTCCTGTCGAAATATTCACAAGTCATTTGGCGGTTTCGTTCAAAGAGACGAATTCGCCGCCAAGCCTTTCTTCTCCAATCCTGGACAAGACGGATAGTGATTCCGTGCAACCAAAACCGGAACGGCCGATTGGGATCGTACTTATGAAACGAACGCCACATGCTGATGTAAACTTCATTAACGATATCCTCAATGTCCTGTTTGTTGTAGACGAGAAAAGCAACCGTGCGATAGACGTCTTGGTGAGTCGCCTGATAGACAAGTTGAAAAGCCGACTCGTCGCCAAATGCCGCTTTTTCAAGCCACGGAAGTAACTCTTTATCATTCATGGGGGCCCCTCCTGAACATGTTACAACTCTTAATTCGCTCCCGCGGGTAAAAAGGTTCAGTCAGTTGAATAAACTTTTTACTATACTCACCATTTTAGGGGATTTTTCATTTCTATCACCAATTTTTACATACATTTGCCCCTGATGTCACGAGCGCTGGTACTATCTTCTGAGGGTGGAATACTTCGTAAACATCACAAAGTGATCTGGAAACAAGGACAGACACAGTAACGACAGCCAGCAGTTCTACACACTAGCAATACACAAAAATCCGATTGCCCTACAGGGTGCAATCGGATTTTTGTGTAATAAATTATTGTTCAACCGCCAATTGCAGGAAATGATCTGCAGAGGTTCTTACCCACTAACTTTCCCGGGTTTGCTTAGCAAACGATTTACAGTCTCTACACTAAGTAGCATGAGAACTAATAGGATAAGTACCACGGGCGGGAACAAGTCCGTACTCGTTTTTGCTGCAAGGAGTCCGAATAAAGGGGGTAGAAGCGTAGTACCACTATAAGCGACGGCCATCTGGTAGCCCATCAATTTTGCTGAATGCTCTTTCCCAAACCGAGCAGGTGTTTCATGCAGAAGTCCTGGATAGATTGGTGCGAGTCCGAGTCCGATAAGAATGAACCCCAACATGGAAAATGACGCGGAGAATGGGAGCAACAAGATGATTCCCCCTGCAATGGTTACGAGTTGACCGTAACGGATTAACAGTCGATTGTGTACTTTTAAAGTGATAAAACCGGTGATCAACCTTCCTATGGTAATGCCTCCGTAGTACAAAGAAATCCATCCGGCAGCCATTTCTGCTGTAACATTTTTTGTCCCCACGAGGTAACTTGCTCCCCATAGCCCAACAGTCGTTTCTACTCCACAATACATGAGAAATGCAAGCAGTGAGGGTTTAACTCCCCTTAATTGAAGCACCTTTGTTGGGAGAGCGGATTCTGCCTTTTCTTCACGATGTATGTCTTGAACTGTGTGCTTTGAATTCTCTAAATCCCGGATTGCAGCCACACGCTTCCATAAAGGTAAAGTTACAAAAAGAATTATGACCAGAATGGCTTGGATAATGGCTACTGCAGCATAACCGCCTCTCCATGAATGCTGACCCGCCATATAAGTGGCCATGATGATCGGCCCCATGGTTGCTCCTACACCCCAGAAGCAGTGTAGCCAGTTCATGTGGTGAGCCTTGTAGTTCTCAGCAACATAGTGATTTAAAGCTGCATCTACCGCCCCCGCCCCAAGACCAAGTGGAATGGCCAAAAAGATAAACCAAAACATTGATGGAGCCATAGAAAATCCAAGTAATGAGACTGCGGTAAGGAGGCAACTGAATAAAGTAATTTTTCCAGTGCCTAGACGTTGAATCATTCTTCCGCTTGCCAAACTGGAAACGATTGTTCCTCCAGCAATAATCATGGATATTAGTCCTGCCGAGCCCAGAGAAGAACCGATTTCCGGCCATATGACGGGCCATGCTGAGCCAAGCAGAGAATCAGGAAGACCGAGACTAACAAAAGCAAGGTAGATCACAATTAAAAACCAGGTTGCCATAGATAAATCCTCTCCTAATACAATAACTTTGTTGTGATCTGTGATCTCACGAATTTATTCAGTAATTTCAATTTGATTATTTTCAGGTCCCAAAATACAACTTTCGTAATAACCATCACCCGTTGTGCGTGGTCCACTTAAGATAGAATAACCAGCCTCATTTAGCTGTTTTGTCAAAATATCCACTTTTTCTTTGCTTCCTACACTAAACGCCAAATGGGTGAATCCAGTACGGAGCAACTCCTTGGTCTCATCAGCCATGTTCGGTTTACTCATTATCTCTAGTCTCGTTCCATGATCGAATGTAAGAAAATACGTTTTCAATCCTGTTTTGGAGTTGTAGTATAGCTCATTTGATTTGGCGTTAAAGAATTTGATGAAAAATTGTTTACAAGACTCCAAATCATTCACATACATGGCGATGTGATCTATTCTCATTCCATTCGCTCCTCATTACTGCAATTTTTAAAATACTCCAACATAATAAAGATACTTTATAAAGTAATTATCATTATAAATGCTAAACAGAAAAATTCAAGTTCTTTTCGCTCTCCCCTCGCACAGATCACCATTCACTACCTTTCGTAATTCGTTGATTATTGTCTAATTTTTCTTTTATCTTCATCATCGAATTAAGAATTTCATTAACCTCGCTATCACTTAGTCCATTAAACAATTCATTTATTTGTTCATCTGACTGAATATGAATCTTACCCAGTATTTCCTCTCCTTTTTGTGTTAACATGAGAAAGTTTTTTCTACTGTCTCTTTGTGAGCTTTTTTTCTCTATTAATCCTTCCTTCTCTAATTTACGTAAAATTCTACTCATATAGCTTCGATCAATACTAAGCTCTTGCACGAGATTATTGGCAATACACTCCGTCCGTTCACTTATTTCTAATAATATTCGTGCTTCCGTTAATGAATAATTTGTATCTAAAATATGATTATTAAATAAACCGAGTACCTTTGTATAAAATCGATTAAATTCTCTGATTTCATAAACTATTTTTTTATCCATTATGTTCTCCTTTAGTTGACTCAGTCCACATTTAGCATTACTATAACTATATCTTTTAAATGTGGACTGAGTCAACTTTTGTAATCTAGTTACGCATATTGTATTAACATCTAATTGAAGGAGATAATATATGAAGATTCGAGACATAAAGAATGCAGACAATGCAAAAATCAAAAAAATAATACAAGACTCCTTAAAATCGCTTGGCTTAGCGATTCCTGGAACAGCTTACTTTGACCCTCAACTTAATGATCTTCATCACTATTATAACCATATTAAACATGCAAACTACTGGGTAGTAGAAATGGAAAACGAAGTTGTTGGTGGTATTGGAATAGCACCGTTCAACGAGCATGAACAAGTGTGCGAATTGCAAAAGCTTTACTTAACCCCCAAAGCTCAAGGTTTAGGACTAGCAAAAAAACTCATGGAAACAGCTTTGCTATTTGCCTCCGAACATTACACAAAGTGTTATTTAGAAACACAGCATGAATTAGAAGCTGCATGTAAATTATATGAGAAATTTGGATTTACACTTTTACCAGAACCTCTGTCAGGCTCAGAGCATTCTGCTATGAACGCGTGGTATATAAAAGCTTTGAAATAATCAAATTTATCTATAGAAAGCAGGTTATGTTGTAATGAAGACCCTTCTATTTGTAACAGACTTATATTATGAAGCAAAAGGCAGAAACTATTATGAAGAGGATTTATTTCTTACCTCTAAGCTTAGAGAAGCCTTTAATTTGGTCATCTGTCATCCTGAAGATATCGAGGCGTTTGAAGATATAGCTGATTTAATTGTTTTCCGAAATGCAGGTCCTGTCACAAATTTCAAGGACAAATACGAAGCATTTCGTAAGCGGATTGTTTCTAAGCGTCTAAAGACATATAATGCCTTTAATGGGAAAGCTGATGTGAACGGAAAAGAGTATTTGATTGAACTAACAAATGCCCATTTTCCTATTATTCCAACAATTGATACCCTTGATTCTCTTCATAAACTTCCCGATGTAGACATGTATATTGTAAAGCCAAAAGATGGAGCAGACTCGATCGGCATGGAATTTGTTACAAAAGATGATCTAAATAAAAAAGTTGATCCAAAATCAAAAAATACTTTGATCCAACCATTTATCAATTTTGAATATGAAGTCTCATTTTATTATATCGACAAAGAATTTCAATACGCTCTATATGCACCCGATAAAGATAAGAGATGGGCACTAAAAAACTACGTAGCAACGGAAGAAGATTTAGCTTTTGCTAAACGTTTCATTGAGTGGAATAATATTGACTGGGGAATTCAACGTGTTGATGCCTGCCGCACCAAACAAGGGGAGCTTTTATTAGTCGAATTGGAAGATTTAAATCCGTATCTTTCCTTATTAGAGTTATCTGAAGACACACGTCAACGTTTTGTTGAATCCATGAAAAAATCATTAGAAAAATCTCTTCAGGATTAACATTTGTCTGAATTAGGACCATGAAGAGCTTGTTTATTAAGGCCAAAAAGGGCTGCCACCAGCTGGTGCAGTCCTTTTTTTAATAATCAGAGAGATAGTTTACTTTCACCTCATAGCTTACCGGTTAAAAATTGTGCCTCGCCTAGACCAAAACTCCAATCAGCACCTGTATTTTCGACGATATTTACCATCAAATCGCTTGGAGCGATCCCACACTCCACTTCTAAGCGTTTGGATAGTAAGGAATAGAATTGTTGTTTTTTCTCATTTGGCCGGGACTTGCTGACAACGGATAGAACAACTACATTATTGGTACGGTTAAATCCTAACCCCGTATCTTCAATAATCATATGCTCTTCGGGGTGTTCATGAACAATTTGGTAACGATCCCGCTCCGGAACGTCGAATACCTCTACGACTACCGTATGAACAACATCTAAAAGCTTTTTCAGAGTTACTTTATCGCGCCCCTCAATTAGATCAAAACGAAGTAAAGGCATATCGATTCTCTCCTTCTTTATTAGAAACTCTTGTGTATGCTAATTGCTTGCTCGATGGTTTGCTTAACGATTGTCTCTGCAGATTGTTCGCTTACTAACCTAAGACCTTGCCCTGCCCACAGAGACATATACTCAGGGTCGTTCGCTTTCGCAGCTGCCTGTCGAATCTCTCGCGTCAAAGCATTTTGTGTTGGATAGGCAGGGATTGTTCCAGTATACTGATGCATGTCATTCATAAATTTTGTGCGAATACCTCTTGCTGCTTTTCCCGAGTATGCAGATGTAATTTCAGTGGAGTCCTCATTGGATGAGAGGAGCATCTGTTTGTACGCTTCATGGGCACCACTCTCCGGAGACGCCAGAAAGGCAGTACCCATCTGTACAGCACCAGCCCCTAATGCGAGACTTGCAAGGAGTCCCCTTCCATCCATGATGCCACCTGATGCGATGACCGGAATCGACACGTGATCAACAATCTGTGGAACAAGAGCCATGGTGCCGATCAGAGACCCGGAAACATTGTTTAAAAATGTGCCTCGGTGACCTCCTGCCTCATACCCCTGTGCCACAATTGCGTTTACTCCAGCCATGTCTAATTGTCTGGCTTCTTCAACAGTTGTTGCAGTCCCTATTACGACAGTACCTTGCTGCTTCATAGCTTGAATGACGTCTTGTGCTGGTATGCCAAAAGTAAAACTAAACACCGGAACCTTCTCTTCACGCAATACTTGCACTTGCTCCTCAAAGTGTTCCTGAGATTCAAATGACGGTGGATTTTGAGCGATTCCATATCTGATATGGTATTTACTAAGATGATCCATCATTTGAACGACTGCTTCTTCACTTTCTTCCGGTTGCTCAGGTACAAACAAATTGACTCCAAAAGGCTTATCTGTGAGCTCTCTGATCTTGTGGATGGTACTTCGGAGCTGCTCCGGTGTTAAGTATCCCGCTCCTAGATTGCCCAAGCCTCCGGCATTTGAAACAGCTGCTACCAAGTCAGGAGTTGTGGGCCCCCCTGCCATCGGCGCTTGGAATATTGGATACCGAATGTTAAGCGTACGTGTTAATTCAGTTTCAAACACCTATGAACGCCCCCTGTTAAATGAATATGAAGAAATTTTTCTTTACCGCGGCAATCATTCCGCTTTATCGCTACCAAGCGTAGGAGTAGTTCTAGACCACTGAGGAGGAGTCTCGTTCATTCGAATCACGGGGCCTAGGCTTTTTAAATCTCCGTAAGAGGTATTATTGTCGTATACAGCATACGATTCAAACTCCGCTTGCGACAAGTGTCCTGGAGCAGGTTTAAATTGTTCCAATAATCCTTGTCTCTGAATGAGCATAGCTGATTGACACAATGACACCTGTACCCGGTAGGAGCCCCCTTCTTTAGCTCGACGCGCTAATGCCACCATAGCACCGAATGTACCAAGGAATCCAGTAAGAAAATCGCACAGATACACGGGCGTTAACTTAGGTTGAGCAGTCTCTAGTGCATTCCCTTGCGTATAGCTGACACCAGTCACGGCTTGTTCATTTACCATAAAGATATCGCTAAAACATGTGCATTCAGTGAATTTATTAACGTATTAGGTCTTGTGGATGCAAAAAAGATTGTCAGTTCTAGCTGCCTACGTGAAAGACCAAATAGACGTTGAATGGATAATTTTAGGTGGACTTGTTCATCGATAAATGGTACATTATTTTGGGGACAATAGCACAGGTGTTCGTGTTCGAAATGTGTTGTTGGGGTCACGCGCAAGTCGGAATATATGTTTTGTCTCATAATTATTAATATTTGGGAGGATATCGGGCATGGCAAAGAACTCTGCATATCGAACAAACATTATAGGTGCTGGCGAGGTTGGTAGCGCCGTCACGGTTGAGATGGATAAGAATTCTATTCATAAAACAAATAGCATCTTTTGGGACACACAAGGAAATGACGTCATAGGAGCAACCGCACTCCCTTTCTATGGAGCATTTGTCTCAGAAGAGAAACTCCAGCTTTTTGGCGATGTTTCAGGGAAAACAATGCTGGAGATTGGCTGTGGAAGCGGTCATTCCTTGCAATATCTGGGGGAACGCGGAGCCTCTGAATTATGGGGTACAGATATCTCAGAACGACAAATCGAAAAAGCAGCGCAACATTTAGCGGCATCCGGTCTTTCAGCAAAATTTATCTGTTCTCCCATGGAAGAAGAATGTGGCATACCCGTGGATTATTTTGACTTTGTTTATTCTGTTTATGCCATAGGCTGGACCACCGATCTTGAGGGTACTTTTAGCCGAATTGCTTCTTATCTAAAAAAAGACGGTGTGTTTATTTTCAGCTGGTCTCACCCTATACATAAATGTGTTGCTGCAGAAAATGATATGCTTGCTTTTAAAAAATGCTATTTCGATGAATCTTGGTATTCGGTAGCTCTTGGTGAGGGTGAAATAACCTTATCGGATCGCAAACTATCAACCTATGTGAACGCGCTCTCAAAAGCGGGATTTGTTATAGAGGAAATGATCGAGGAATCTGATGAAGATCTTTTGCAATCACATGACGAGAACAGTGATTTTGCCAAAAAAGCAAAAATGCTCCCGGTAACTTTTGTGATCAAAGCAAGAAAACGATAATATCCGAGAGTGCAATCATGAGATACGGAGAATGTATTCCGATTACCCTGTGCGTAAGTAGAGCAATCGCCCTAAGGGCGACTGCTCTACTGATTTTTATTTATCTAACATCTATTTCTTGAGTAATATTATTTGTCCAACTTCCATACACTACCTCAAATTAATCTCCCGGATCTTTTCTAGCGCTACTTTCGGTTTACGGTCTTCAGTCAGCAGGCCGTTTACTTCATCCTGCACGTCCGTAATCTGAGTATAACAGTAGCCGGAAATAAACGGAATGGCTTTAATCGCTCCGGTTATGCTGCCAAACCGCTCCAGGAAAGCTTCCTCGTTATCCACTTGATTGCCGTAACCCCAGCCCTGTTCGCTCTTGAAAGCAATTCCTCCAAACTCGCTGATGATAATCGGCTGGCCTTTATAACTGTAGCCTTGGGCGAACGCAAACTTCCACTCGTTGTACGTACCGCTATTACCGGTGATAGAGTCTTTATCCTTGTAAGTTTCGTACAAATCTTCACCCCGCTCCACGTAATCATGAAGGGTCAAAATATCAGAAACGGTGTGCTCCCATCCGTCATTGGTGATGACCGGACGATAAGGATCGATAGATTTGGTTAGATGATAAATGCCTTCCGTAAATTTTTGCTGCCGGACATCATGAATAATATTCTGAATGCCCCACGATTCGTTAAATGGCACCCAAGTGATAATGCAAGGATGATTGTACTGCTGCTGCACGACCTCTAACCATTCCTTAGTAAAACGCTCAACGGCCTCATCGTTATATTCATAAGCGGCTGCCATTTCGGACCAAACCAGCATACCTTTGACATCGCACCAGTATAGGAACCGGGCGTCTTCAATTTTCATATGCTTACGCAGACCATTGTAGCCCATCTCGGCGATCGCCTCGATATCTTCAATCAGCGCCTCTTCGGACGGAGGCGTTAGATGACTTTCGGTCCAGTAGCCCTGATCCAGGATTAGTTTTTGGTAAAGGGGAATATTGTTCAGCAGGACTTGGCCGCCCTTAATCGAAATTTTACGCATACCGAAATAAGAGCCTACCCGGTCGATCTCCTGTTCTCCTTCGTAAAGCACAAACTCCACGTCAAACAGATTCGGATTGCCCGGCGACCACAGGTTTTGCAGCCAAGGCCCGTTAATGCCGTTCATCATGCTGGTTTCCACTGTTAGCCAGTCTCTGTCCACCGAAAGGCTCAGCTTTCTTACCGTTTCCCCCCTAAATGTAATTTCCGTTTCCAGCCGGAGATCCTTTTTGTCTTTCGTACCGTGCATGCGAAAATCAAACCGGATCATTTGACGATCAATGTCCGGCGTCATTTTCACCATATCCAGGCGGGTTTCATGAACATGTTCGAGCCAGACGCTTTTCCAAATGCCTGTCGTTTGCACATAGAATGAGTCATGATTCCGGCCGGCCCAGCGCTGCTTGCCCCGGGGTTGCAGACAGCTGTCACTGTCTTCGACCTTCAGCACAATCTCATTTTCACCGCCTTGCCCCAGCAGATCGGTAATATCAAAGGAAAACCGGGCGTAGGCCCCTTCATGTTCCCCCGCAAAACTACCGTTAACCCAGCAGGTAGCTTTATAATCCACACCTTCAAAATGCAATATCGTCCGTTTCCCTTCCGCCTCAGGAGATAGCGTCAGTTGTCTGCGGTACCAGATCTGCGGATGGAATTTCTCCTCGCCGATCCCGCTCGCCCCTGTTTCATAGGTAAACGGAACGTTTATTTTTTGTGAGTCCGGAAAATGGTCCATCCAACGTTCTGGAACGCCGGCTTTGTTATCATCGAAGCTAAAATCCCACTCCCCGTTCAGATCCAGCCATAGGCTCCGTACAAATTGGGGTCTCGGGTAGTTTTTCATATAAAATTTCGTAGCTGCTGCGGTCACTTTAGCATCGATCCTCTCTCTTATCACTGAAGTATTATCTGTATGCCTTTCACAGATTACTATCTTGTTCAAAGAAAGAAAATGATTTATCCTATCTAATGACTGATCTATTATCTTATTAAGGGGCGAAATCCATTGATACTTTTAAAGAGGTGCGGATACAATGTAATCCATCCAGAGGGCTTTACCGTCGACCGCCCGGTCGGCTCAGGGGATTACGTCTTTATCTTCTTCCGGAGCAGAATGGAGCTGAGGATTCAATCACAGGTTATGTTTGCTGAACCCAATACCTTTATTATTTTCAACAAAAACAGCCCGTATTTCTACCGTGATGCCGAACAACCTCTGGTCCATGACTGGTTCCATTTTGAAATGGAGGAAGCGGAGTCCTTTTTCGCTCAGCTGAACCTCCCTCTGGATACCTTAATCAAAGCACACGACCCCTTTTATATTTCCAGAAAAGTGAATGAGATTCATTGGGAGAATCTGCAGAACGGAACCTTCCGCAATGAAATCATCGATTATACCATTCGCTCTCTGTTCATGAAGCTTAGCGATATTCGGAATCATGTGGAGCCTCACAATCAAATTAGTAAATACTATGATTCGTTCCTGAATTTGAGAAATGAAGTGTTCAGTTCTCCTTCTGTTTGGTATACCGTCGAATTTTTGGCAGATAAGATGAATATGAGCCGGTCTTATTTTCAGCATATGTACAAACAAATCTTCAGCATATCGGTAATTAATGACATCATTCTTAACAGGCTAGGACATGCCTCCTATTTACTGAAGAACACATCGTATACAATTAGCCATATTTCCGGCATTTGCGGTTATGAGAACGATGTACACTTTATGCGGCAATTCAAAAAGTTCGTAGGTCTAACCCCGAGTGAATTCAGAGGAAGGTCTGATGTTGGTCATTAATTCTACGTAGAATAAATACTTGGAAAAATAGTTGCCTGTGACAGTAAACCAGCAACGGTTACCGCGATGAGTATAATCATTAGAGCACGAAGCAAACCAACAGACTCCTCTATGAGTCCTATTAAAGGCGGCCCGGCGAGTGAGGCGAGATAATCGAGTGTCGATACTACACTCACTCTTGCAGCTACACCGCGTGGATCGTCTCCAGCTGCAGACATGCCCACCGGAAATCCACATGCCGCGCCTATTCCCCAAAACACAACTCCAACAATGGCAAAGTGATAGCTTTGGCCAAATATTACAATGAGTAGTTATACGGAATATCGTCATAGCCGCTACAAATAGACTGTAAGCTATAGAGCCTAGGGCTGGTGTAACATTATACCCGTCCACCATAATTAGCGGGATCCAGTCGTTTGCCGAACCTTCAGCAAAAGCCATTCCTAGAACGATTACAGTTTTTATTCAAGAATATGACAATCCCCTAATATTTCCGGCTTATAGCGCATGCTATCTGCATCGGTAATTGAACGAATGACCTTACACGGAACACCTGCAGCAAACGAGTTTTCTGGAATATCACGTGTTACAACGCTCCCTGCACCAATCACGCAGCCGTCACCAATCGTTACACCTCCACAAACCGTTACATTAGCAGAGAGCCATACATTGTTGCCGATCGTTACGGGCTTTGCGTAGCATAAGGATTTGATATCTCCATGTTGATCAATCATCTGTTGACGCTCTGCGGCAATAAAAGGGTGACTCGGGGTAACAATGGTTACATTAGGACCAAACATTGTGTGATTCCCGATGGTAACCTTGGCATCATCCTGCACAGTAAGGTTATAATTGGCGAAGAAATGATCGCCGATCTCGGTATGGGCTCCATAATGAAAAAAAATCGGACCTTGCATAAAGCAATGCTCTCCCTTATTAGCAAGCAATTGCTGAAGGATGTCTTCACGTTCTTCAGTCTGCTCCTCAAAAGTACTGCTATATTGTTGGCTAAGGTTGTGGGCGCGCCGTTTGATCTTTTTAAGTTCAGGGTGACCCGGACTAAATAATAGACCTCGAAAAATTCTCTCTTCTTCTAACATCTTTACAACTCCTTAGTTAATGTTCTTTATAAAGTAAATACATAATGTTCGATCTCCACCATTTTGTCAATAATGAAATATAAAAAACCTCGGAAAAATAATCCGAGGCTTAACTGCTCATTAGATTCGGCGATAAAACATAAATTGCAATGTGGTCAATTCTCATATTGGGCTCCTTCGTTATTCAGGAATGGTTGTTTCCGACACAATGAGATTTAGACCGAGACTCTGTAAACCGTATAAATAATCCTGTATCCAGTCACTTACAATCAATTCAGGCAGATGCTCTTCCGGAACGTATTCGGCACTCTTAGTGCGAATTTGTAGAAGCATAGAACGATCTATTTCATCTGCATTAAAAATAATGGCATTCGGATTGAGCATCACTGCAAACGTCGCTACCATTCGGCTAATGACATCTACAGTTTTTTGCTTATCAGCGGTGGCACGATCACTTGTTCCGCTGTCCCTTTTCTCCAAAGCTTCTCCGAAATTCAAATGATCATATAGGGGGGTGAACTGAATTTCACCAGAAAAAAAGGAACTCCCCCGGATAACCTCACCGTTCACTACAATACCTGCTCCTGGACCATTTTGACCAAGATACAAGTACACTATTGTTACTTTGTTCGATAGGTTATTCTTACGAGTATACCCAAGAACTGCTGCATTCATATCATTCTCCACAATAACTGGAATAGCAAATTGCTGTTCAAAATCATGCTTCAAATCAACTGTACGAAACTGTTCGTAATTAGGTATATAAATGATCTCTCCGTTTTTTACAGAGCCAGGAACACCAACAGCAATTGAACCAAGCTTAGGATGCTTCTTAATTAAATTCTCAATAGTTTTAGCGGCGTTTGTAACATCTGCAGATAAGAGACTTGCCATTGTACCTTGTTCTTTCAATTGCCCGAGGCAATTATATACAGCGTAGTTTGTCGCATTTTTCTCCAGAAAAATAGCTAGTCCCAGCTTATAATCCGGATTATACTGGTATCTCATAGCCCTTCTTCCACCACTTGAGCGATCCACTCCAGCTGGAAAAACCTCGCCATCTTCCTCCATCAGCTTTAAAAATTTACTGACAGTTGGAAAACTAAGTCCTAACGATTCACTAATTTCAGCTTTAGTCGCATTTTCAATATGCAGAAGATGAGTACGGATACGTTGAAGAATGGCCTTTTTCATATCCTTAGCATTTGTAAGTAACTCATTCAATGATAACCCCACCTCATCAGTTGACTTATTGAACATTTAAAATACCCAAGAAAGTGTAGCAAAGTTCATTCGTTTTCTCAACTATTCTATTAATATTGGTGTTGTAATAATAATTTGATTCTGGTATGATTCTCCCCAGTTATTAAACACGTTTAATAAGTTGATGCGATTTATTAGGAGGCCTTAGTACGATATGCATGTATCTAACACCTACCCTTTGAATAACTGCACAAATTATCAATTAATAGATGACGATACTTCATCATTTATCGTTTGTATTTTTATAAAAAGTAAGTCCAATAAGGTCTCTTTTACCTACGCGGTTACTGATTTGACTAAACAACATACCCATACATATCACCTTGAGTTATGGCAAATAAACCTTGATACTATCGTGGATATTATTAAAGTATTGCAGGAAACATATATCTCATTAAAAGGAATAGGGATTGGACTATGCGGTTCAGTTCATGAGGGAATTATTAAAAACTGTGAATTTCACTCCTTGATTCATGTTCCTTTAGAGTCTATCCTTCAGGAAAAGTTTAATACAAAAGTACTCGTTGAAAATGAAATGAATTTGATAGCATACGGCGTTTATCTTGAGCAAAATGATTTGGGTGACGCTACTATTGTTGTTGTTTCATTTGATAAAAATAAATATCCTAGATCTGGACTTGTGGAAAATGGAAGCCCGCATGTAGCTTCTAAAGAAGTGTTCAGTGAGTCATACTTTCTTCCTTCAGGTTTTTCAAATAACCGAATTCACAAACGATCCACTGCAGTCATTCAAGCATCAGACGCGGTAATAAGCATGGTACCAAAACTACAACCGAAAACAGTGGTTGTCACGGGTGATTTACTCTGTAAAGCCGATGTTAAAGACATAATAATGAATTGCTCAAACAACATCCCGCAGCTGATGATACCTGAAGTGATCTTTAGGGAGAATCTAGATCAAAGTTACAAGATCGGCTTAATGGAACGAGCAATGGAATTGATCGAATTGTAGGTCCGCCTGCAGCCGCTTGATTAAGCTAGTGGAAAGATTAATCCCAATATGTGGTATTATGAGTTAAACTATAACTTTGATACTATGACTGGAGGTTGGGATGGTTGTTAATTGAGTTACGCCCAGCTAACGAAGATGATGGTGAAGATATTTATGAAATGATTGTCGAGTTAGGACCCGGAGAAAACGGCTATATTAATTCTGGATTTGATATCCCCTATGTAGACTTTCCTAAATTCTTAAAAGGAAAGGTTGATATGTCCGAAGGTACAAATCTCCCTCCTCACTATGTCCCCCAAACAACATACTGGCTATTGGTTAATTCAAGACCTGTCGGGATTGGTAAGCTTCGCCATTATCTAAATGAAGATTTAAGAAGATCAGGAGGACACATCGGCTATACCATTAGACCAAGCGAGAGAAGCAAGGGATATGGGTACATCATTCTTAATGAATTGATTAAGGCGGCAAAACAGAAGAAAATTAGTGAATTGCTCTTAACCTGTAATGAAGTAAACCTATCATCAAGAAAGGTTATTGAAGCAAACTCTGGGCGACTTCAGTATTTAGAAAATGGGAAGTGTAATTACCTTATTTCAGTGGAAATGTAAAAGGACTTACAGCACCCAACCGGAGAACAAAAATCCCCCCATGTTTACAGGAAGAGTTCAAGATCAAGCGATCTCTTGTTGTCCTGTTTACTATGAGGGGATTTTTGGATTAATACGCAGGCTCTGCTTGTTGCATCGCATGCTTTATTCGATTATTTATTGAAAGTGACCTTCTCCGAACCGCCTTCAAGAATGATCGACGTCTCCCGCGGTTTCGTTTCTGCGATTTTGCGGCCGCCTTTGAAGGAATAAAGTATTCCTGCTTGTTTGCGAATAGCCTCATATTCGTTCTCTGCTTCAAGAACGATGAAGTTGGCAGGCTTACCTTCTTCAATGCCGTACACATCTTCGATCTGTAACGTTCTTGCGCTATTTTTCGTAATGAGATCGATAGAGTTCACGATTTGATCGTAACCGAGCAATTGCGAAGCATGGATGCCCATGTGCAGCACCTGAAGCATGTTGCCCGTGCCTAGCGGATACCATGGATCGAAGATATCGTCATGACCGAAGCACACGTTCAAACCTGCTTCCTGCAATTCTTTGACACGGGTTAGTCCCCGTCTTTTCGGATATGTATCGAAACGTCCTTGCAGATGGATGTTGACCAGTGGATTGGAGACGAAATTCAGGTCAGCCATCTTCAGCAATCTGAACAATTTGTACGTGTATGCGTCATTGTAGGAGCCCATCGCCGTAGTGTGGCTTGCTGTCGTACGGGAGCCCAATCCGCGTTCGTAGGCTTCCTTGGCGACTACTTCTACGAAACGGGATTGTTCATCATCGATTTCATCGCAATGGATATCGATGAGACGGTCATATTTTTCAGCGAGATCAAATGCCACCTTCATGGAATCTACGCCGTATTCCCGCGTGAATTCGAAGTGCGGAATACCGCCGACCACATCAACGCCCATTTTTAGTGCCTCTTCCAGTAGTTCCGCGCCGTTCGGATAAGAGTGAATGCCCTCCTGCGGGAAAGCGACAAGCTGAATATTGACGAATGGTGCCATCTCTTCTTTCACTTCAAGCAGCGCTTTGACTGCTGTCAGACTTGGATCTGTAACATCCACATGTGTCCGCACATGCTGGATGCCCTGCGCTATTTGCCATTTCAGCGCTGTTTTGGAACGCGTTTTAACATCTTCATGCGTCAGGAATGCCTTACGCTGCGACCAACGTTGGATGCCTTCGAACAGCGTTCCGCTCAAATTCCATTCCGGCTCGCCCGCCGTCAGCGTGGTATCCAAGTGAATATGAGGTTCAATGAACGGTGGCAGTACAAGAGAGCCGTTTACATCAATTACTTCCTCATTTGCAGTTGCTTCAAGCGTCTGCGTAATTTGTTCGAACTTCCCGTCCTTCACGACGATATTCCATAGACCTTCTTTACCCCGCAATTTCGCGTTCTGTATAATCATTTATTTTCCCCATTTCTTTGTTTTGTGTAGATTCTTTCGCAGGAATGATCAGCATCAATACGATGTAGGCGACCGCCGTACCGATCAGTGCGTTCAATGGCGTTACTCCAGGAGCCAGCTGGGCAAATGCAACACCGATAGCCCAAGCCACCATCGCTATCCAGTTTACATTCTTGAAAGTCATTTCGGCAAACGGTTTATAGTTTCTACGCTTCACGAAGAAGTAATCCGCGATGATGATAGCTCCGATAGACGGCACCGCCGCGCCCAGTACATTCAAGAAACCGACGAAGTTATTGTACATCCACATCGCGAATACGGTACCCACGATGCCGTTTACGATAACGAAGAACTTTTTCGAAATTTTAGTGATGTTAGCAAAGCCCAATCCGGAAGCGTAAAGAGCATTATCGTTGGTCGTCCAGATATTCAGCCCCAGAACGATGATCGCAGGAATGAGCAATCCTTGCAGGAACATGACCTCCGAGATTTCTGCCAGGTTATACGCCATTGCGCCGACTGCACCGAACAGGAACATGAGTGAATTCCCCAGGAAGAAGGCAATAACCGTTGCGGTAACCGCCTGCTTGGACGTCCGTGAAAACCGGGCAAAATCTGGCGTCAGCGTGCCGCCGCTAATGAATGACCCGATACAAATGGTTAACGCCGCTGCTGCAGTGAGACTTTGTGTCGGTGTGTAATCGAACAGCCCTTGCAGACCACCGAGCGTGTCTGCGCCTTGGAACATGGAGTAACCGCCGAGAATCGCAATGGCCGGAACCGCAATGTAACCCAGAATGACGAGCGACTTCATGCCGAAGATGGCAGATGCTGTCATTGCGATACCAAACAGGAAGATCAACAGGTACACGTTCCAATCCATCGCTTTGGCGACCGGAATCGCGAACATGGCCACGCCGACACCAAACCATCCGACCTGAGTGAAGCCGAGTAGGAACGAAGGCAGGTACGACCCCTTTTGACCGAACGCATATTTTGCTAGCAAATGTGTGGACAGGCCCGTTTTGGCAGCAATATGCGCCAGTGCCCCCGTATAGATGCCGAGCACCAAATTACCCGCAAGCACGATGCCAATGAACTCCATGAACGTCAAGCTGACTCCGAGCGTCCCCCCTGCCAGCATGCTTGCCGAGAAGAAAGTGAACCCTAGCATCACGGATAATGTCTTCCAAAAATGGTTTCTTTGTGTTTTCGGCACTGCTTGCCAGGAAAACTCTTGATCTTGTTTGCTCATCAGAATACCTCCAAGTTAAAGTGTTCTGATACCAAAAAAAGCAGAAAAAAGAGGCTACTCGTCAAGTCTCAAACTGACAAGTAGCCTCTTTTTTACATCATAACCCGCGCGAAGACACAGAGCAGCCCCTGACGGAATATGCCCTGATTCACGCGTGATTATAAAAATCCGCTGCCCTTGCCAGCCTCTCTGGACTGAATTAAAGGTACCAGTATTCAATTAGACTCTATTATTCTGGAAAAACCTGCGAATGTCAATGTCATTATTAACCAATGGTTATTATCCTGAGTTGTTCGCAAGCTTCAATTCGCTTTTTTCGTGCACTAAACCAACAAGAAACCCCAGGTTTTGAATCACCTGAGGTTTTTGAAACTCTGATTTACTTATTGTTTTGTGTACAGCTCTTCCATGAAAGCCCCTGCACTATCTACTCCTTCTCTGGCCTCTTCCAGGAAAGAGTGACAGAAGATCCAGTTATGGAACATAGCCGGCCAAGATCTGAAACGGATATCGACGCCCGCCAATGCTGCACGTGTCACAAAAGTTAAGGACTCGCTTAACATAACTTCAGCTTCTCCGACCATGACGTAGATTGGGGGCAATCCCCTCAAATCGCCGTGAATCGGCGAGGCATACGGAACTGTCGGGGAGACACCATTTAAATAATTATCAGCTAATTGTTGAATGGCTGCCTTTGTATTAATCGGGTCTACTCCCTCTCTGGTGGTATACGTCTCCCCGGTTAGTCCTAAATCAATCCATGGGGAGATCATGATCCCACCTGCCGGCAATGGTGTCCCGGTATCACGGATGTACATTAAAAGGGCTGCCGTAAGGTTCCCCCCTGCGGATTCACCAGCAATAATAATATTTTTGGGATGATATCCTTGGTCCAGTAACCAACTGTAAGCTTTCATCGCATCTTCAATCGGAGCAGGGAAAGGATGTTCCGGGGCCAGACGATAATTTATAGTCAATGTACGTGCCTGAGCCGCTCTTCCTATTTCGCTGGATTCACTTCGATGTGAATTAATACTTCCCATCATATACCCGCCGCCATGCAAATATAATAGCACACGTTCTTCGCTGGACTCAGGGAAGAATTGCCATTCCCCTTGCATCCCATCAATGTCTACCTCTTCTGTTATCAAATCACTTGCTACCGGCAATGAGCCCCACATCTGTTCTTCTGTAATTTTACGAACCTCATCAACGGATGCTGAATAACTTGGCAGATTATCTTTAAATAGACGGTGTGCTTTTAACAATGACTCTTTCATAACATTACTCCTATCTGAATTTTAGTGTATTGATACTTGATTGATACAAGTTTATTATAATAATGAATATGAATAATTTGCATAGCGCAATCGATGAATTATAGCCAATTTGCTAAGGAATACTTTGAATTATAGGTACTTCACTTTTAGTTTAAAAGGAGCTAGTTGTAATGGATCAAGTAGACAAGCAAATTCTGTTTTATCTTCAGGAACAGGGAAGAATTTCGATGACAGAGCTCGGCAAATATGTGGGCCTGTCCCAGCCTGCGGTATCGGAGCGAGTTAGACGAATGGAGGAAAAAGGGGTTATTGAGGGTTATCGGACAGTCCTTTCACCTGAGAAAATAGGCAAAAACGCTGCGGCATATATGCTTTTGCGTACTAGAGATTGCTCTGCATTTCTTGATTTCGCCCGTACATCCCCTTATATAAAAGAGTGTCATCGGATCAGTGGTGATTACAATTATTTATTAAAAGTCGTGACTGACTCTACGTCTTCCATTGAAGAGTTTGGTAAACAGTGTGATAAATACGGAACTTATACCATTCAGATCATTATGTCGTCACCGATCGAGCATCTGCCTCTCATCTATTCACTTGAAGAAGTTGCAGAAACGGAATGAGTTTCTTATGAAGGTTTAGTATCTCCCGTCTATATAACAAAAAAAGGCAGGATCTGGGGATACCCTTAACCTGTCTTTTTGCATGTTCTCTGCTTTCTATTTCTATTGTGCTAAAGCTTCCAAGTCTGGCTGCAATTTGTTTCGCAGAACATACAACATGAAGGCACCAACAAGGAATGCTACAGCATCCGAAATAACAAGCGACCAGATCACCCCGTGAAATCCGTTCATTTGATTGGCGATATAGAGCACTGGAATCAGCGTAAGTCCTTGAATAATTGACATAATGAACGCGGCGGTTCCTTGCGCAGTTGCTTGGAAGATCCCTGTGAACAACGACGTCATTCCTGTAATGAACAAGGATAAGAACGTCACATGCAGAATGTAGCTGCCCATTTCAATTAATAGCGGGTCATTGGTAAACAAACCGATTAAGTGGTCGGAAATCAGATAGACGATGATGCCGAACACGACAGCCAACGCCACTATCGTTTTAATCGTAAATCCAATGGTATGCTTCATACGCAATTTGTTCGCTGCAAAAGTGAAGGCAATGAGCGGCACGACACCCTCACATAATCCCATCAGAATAAACTCAGGAAATTGCAATAAACGTGATGAAATACCGAAGGCTGCTACGGCCTGATCCCCATATTCAATAAGATAATGGTTAAAGATGAGTGACATTGCTCCCATAAAGACACTCATGATAAAAATGGGAATTCCGATTTTGAGTACATTGCTGAGAATCTCCTTGGTAGCCTTGAACCATTTTACGGAGAGGGTAAAGAATTGGCTCTTATATCTGATATGGAAAGCGTAGAATGCACACGCAACCAAGTTGGAAATGACTGTAGCAGACGCAACGCCGATCACATCCCAGTGGAACACGAAGATCACTAATGCATCGAGGATAATATTCACGACAACACTGAGAATCATACCGACCATTGATGTGATGGCTGCTCCCTCTGAACGTACGATATTCTCCAGCGTGAAGAATAATACGATGAATGGTGAACCGATTAACATGATCGTGACATAGTCCTTCGTAAATCCAAAGGAGTCAGGTGTTGCTCCCAGGCTATGAACGATTGGTTCAATTAACGGGAAGCCGGCAGCCATCAAGATTATACCGAGAATCAAGCTGCTGTAAAAAGCGAATGAAGACACATGCTTTACATCCTCATATCGCTTCTCTCCCAGCAAACGGGAGATGAATGTACCGCTACCGACGCCAATCAAGTTGCCTAGCGCCATAATGATCGCGAATAACGGTAAGGTTAGCGCCAGTGCGGTTAACATGGCAGTATTGCCGAGTGTACCAAGGAAGTAGGCATTCAAGATAGAGTATATAACACTCATTGATGTGCCTAGCATCATCGGTATAGCGAAGTGAGCGACGGCTTTAGCGACCGGGGCTTTTTCAAAGTAATGGAGGTTTTCTGCATCCATAGGGTTCACCACTATCTTTATTTATTTTGAACTTGGTGGAAATGTTCTGCTTACTTATCCTCCGGGTCTTGTGAGTTATCAGTCGAAGCATTTCTATCGTCTCTGGAGGGCCAGCCGAATCCGCGCATGTCGCTACCGCGTCCATCCCGTCCAAACCCGGGGAATCTTCCGCCAAAGCGCTCGTCCCCAGAATTTCTCCACTCTCTGCCCATCTGTTCGCGCATGGCCATTAATCGATCAAATTCCTCTGTTCCCATACGCTCCCGCGCAGCCTTCATCCATATCGCCATGATGTCACGTTCTTCTTCGGTTCCAAGCTCCTCCTCTAAGGCGGCTATGACGCGGGTGAGATATTCCCCGAAAGTAACCTGTTCTTCTGGTGACAGACCAGAAAAGATGTTGCCACCGTCTGTCTCCTGCTCTTCTTCCTTTTGTCCTTTTTCCGTCAAGTAAATCAAAATAATACGTTTGTCTGTTTCTGAAGGTCTACGTGTGATATATTCCGCTTTCTCCAATTTTGCAAGTAGCTCATTGAGGGATGATACGCGGATGTCCAGCATATAGGACAAATCCTTTGTGCTGATCCCGTCTTTCATCCGGAGAAACGCCAGGATCCTGCCTTGCCCGCGTGATGTGTCTGCCATAGGACCAACAGCGGCGTGGGTTTTAAATTGTTTCCTTTGCAGCAGCCATTGCAGTTTCGCCAGCTTTTCGTATAGTTCGGTATTCATGTCCATAATAAATCCTCCTTGATTGGGTTTGGTTGTTTTGTTTACGGTACCTGTTAATCAATGTAACGGTACCTGTTGATTCGTATTATAACGGTACCTGTTGAACATGTCAAAGCTTTTCTTACAGGTACCGTTAATATGTTGATATACTCTTTTATAAAAAAGAAAATCACGCTTGTGATCTATCACAAAACACCCGCTAACACGAAGGAACGCCTTCTGTTTGCGGGTGTTTTGTCGTATGCTTTATCGATGTGTTTCTATTAGAGCAACTTCAAGAGGATTGCCTCGATCTCAGAAGGTTTAGTAGCATTCTTAAAACTATTTATAAACTCTTCTTCTTGAAACAATCTGGTCAGATTCTTTAAAAAAGAGATGTGCATCTTAGGGTTTTTAACCACAAGTACCATTACGATTTCTGCGTTGACAGTTTCATCGCTCCCCATATCTTGGAACTCTACGCTATGATCTAAAACTGCCACACCAATCGTAGTTTCATTAACGAATTTTTTATCGGTATGAGGAATAGCTATTCCAATAGTCCCCATATTGATTCCGGTCGGATACTCACTTTCGCGTTGAAGTAAGGATTCTGTATATCCTTGTTTGGCATATTGTTTCTCTTCGATCTTCTTTCCAAAGCTTTTGATAAGCTCTTCCTTCGAATCATAGCGTGCGTTCAACTGGATCAAGTCGTGATCAAATATGAGTCCGTTTATTGTTTTTTCGCTCATAAAAATTACTCCCTTTTTATTGAATCTAAATAGCCAGTCCTAATCCGAACCATATTTTGTGATGATGTTATGGATATCGCTTGGGGTTTGGGCACGAATAATAGCTTCGCAATCTTCCCTACTTTCAACAAGTTTCATTAATTGCACTAATGCCCTTAAGTGCTGTTGTTTATCAACAGCGGCTATAATAACAACAATTTGAATTGGCCGATTTTTGGCGAATTCAACGCCTTGCTCTAAACGAAGCAAACTCATGGATACTTCACTCACACCACTTTCCGGTTTATCATGAGGAATTGCCACATATGGACTAATAATGATATACGGGTCTTCCACATCATAATGTTGGATCATAGCTTCTACATAAGAAGGTTTAATGCTCCCATTAAGAAGCAACGGTAGTGCGCCTAATCGTACTGCCTCCTCCCAAGAAGATACTGAAGGAAGCAATGTAATATTCTCTGGCATAATTAGGTCATGCAAATTTGTTTTTTGTAATTCCGGCTGTGATTTGAAAGACAACGAGTGCTGGTTGGTAAAGTAATGTTGCAATTCTTTTGCAAGAAGTTTACGGTTCTGGATGATTGCATACTTCTCAACGATCTCTAAAATATTTTTCAGGCTTAATTCTGATGGGGTGAATCCGTGTAACGATTCCATCACTTGCTTACGCAGAGAGCTTTTTTCTTCGTTTTGAAGTATGGGTTTGACAATAAATAATCGTTTGTTTGTTTGCAGATATACGGAAGAAAAAACAATGTCATATTCCAAATCATACGTCTTAAACTCCCTCACAGATAAGGAATCCAGAAAAATGAATTCAGGGAATAAATCATTCAACGTAATCAGCAAAAGTTTAGAAATGGATACTCCATTCGTACAAACGACTACTGCTTTTGTTTTACTTAGAATGCTGTCTCCTTGCTTGGTTAACCAGCCGCCAATAAGCATCGTTAAATAGGTACATTCACTATCTGGAATATCACAACCAATGAATTCAGCCAAAGGTAATGCAGATTTTTTTACCAGGTGATGCAATTCAATGAATTCACTGTTAATGGTTTCTTGCAGTGGATTCGTAATCGTGAGTTTGTATTTAATGCGATAATATGCAGGCTTTATATGCTGCATCATCATATGCAATAATTGCTTTTTGTCTTGCAAGAGAATACAGGACATTTGCTCAAATAGCTCCAGCATTTTTTCCAATGCCTGATTTAAATCCGTTACGAGATCTTCCTCTAAACGCTCCGACGAGGATACATTTGTGGTAAGAATTTGGAGGGTTATGAATAATCTTTCCTCGGTCGGTATATACGCAAAGTCGGTTAGTAATTCTTGAACCGCTTGATATTCCTTGGTATCCGACAATTCCTCATAGTTAATATGAAAGGAGTTAATGGTTTTTCCAAGTTTGATTCTTCGCAGTAAGATCAGTAGGATATGTGGCAATGTTGTCATCTTATCATCTGTAAATTTCAAGTTCAGATGGGTTTCAATCTTTTCAAGACGTTCATGAATCAGTTGTACTTCTTCTTCAGTGATCTCGGCTAATTGTTGAACCCATGTTTCCCCGTTGTACATGTGATGAATTTTGTTGACGACATCTATCAATAACTTTCTTTTTTGAAATTCAAGACCCTCAATGGAGTATCCGAAACGCCGGGAGTAACGGATAATGAGATCATACGGTTCGACTATGCTTTGCGCCATTTTCAAATCATTGAGTATCGTATTTTTGCTTACATATATGGAACTGGTAAAATGAATCAATGATAGTTCTTCACAACGGCTCAGGAGCATTAGAATAATAAGTTCGACTCGCTCTGCTTCAGAAAAAATGTATTTTTTTGTTGAGGGCTTGTTTACTTCATCAGGGACAGCAGAGAAGAGAGTGGCATCTACAATAAAGTCACCTTGTTGATTACGTTCGATTTTTGGCAGATGTTGACCCTCTAACCAGTCATTGATCTTTTCTAAGCTGTAACTAATTTGCCTTCGGCTCAGCCCGTACTTTACTTCCAGGTTCTTACTCTTCACACTTGGGTTTGATAACAATTCTTGCAACAAGCTACTGCTTCGATCATCAAGCTGCATGGCTCTCTTCCCTCCTTCCTTGTTAATCATAATATTGACAGATCCAGAGGATTTGATAAAAGGCTTATTCCAGATTGGCATGCCTTAATTTCATATCATCATGAGTTACATTAAATGAAGCTACCCATTCTAATACAATCGCATCATACAAGAGGAGACTTAATTGTTCAAATGCCGATCCCATCGGCTGAACAGATGATTCCATTGCATTGGTGTCCGTTTCTTTATTGTCAACTTTGATCACAAGCAGATAATCAGCAAGTTTACCCAAAGTGGACTGCGAATTTGTTGTATTAAGAATTACCGTTGCCCCGGATTGCTTTGCTTTCTTGGCATTTACAATGAGACCTGCGGTCTCTCCAGAACCAGAACCGATAAATAAAACATCTCCTGCCTGTATGCTTGGAGTCGTAATATCTCCAACCATATACACAGTCTTACCCAAGTGAAGCAGTCGATTAGCAAACGCACGGATCGCTAAACCAGATCTGCCTGAGCCAGCAAGGAAAATTCGCTTTGTATGGTACAGGGCATTCAAGACTTGCTCACTCTCAGCAACGTTCATTAAGGTAGTGCCTGTTTCCAATTCACTCAAAATGACTTCCATTTGTTTCGCTAAAGTATTCATAGATTCACCTTCAGCTTTCTGGATACATGATTACTTTGCCGATAAGTTCTTTTCTTTCCATTAATCGCTCGAACATTTCCGGACTCTCTTCAAGTGGTATTCGATGTGTAATCATTTTTTTAGTATTTAATCTGTTATTGTGCATAAAGTGAACCGTCGTTGCCCATTCTTTACCTGGGAATGGTGCAGATACACAACTCCATGATCCCCATACGGTTAGCTCACTTCTTAGGATTTTTTCAAAATAAAATCTTTCCATCGCAACATCTGCATAAGGGATACCCAGAAATACAACACCGCCGCCTTTTTTGGCGTAACCAAACACAGTTGCTGCTGTATTTGGCGTTCCGGCTGCTTCAACTACAATATCTGCATTCATGCCATCCGTATACTCAGCAACTTTTATCAGAACATCTTCATTTAGAGAGTTAATTGTATAATCAGCGCCTAATTCCCTGGCAATTTGAAGTTTCTCATCATCAATATCAACCGCAATTACTTTTTTCGCGCCAAAAATTTTTGCCCATTGAACTGCAAACAACCCAATGGTTCCCCCCGCTCCAACAATGACCACATCATCGCCAACCGATAGATTGGTCCGATAATACCCATGTAAAACTACAGTAGATGGTTCTACCATTGAAGCAGAATCGAAATCTAAATCATCAGGTACTTTAACTAGATTCTTCTCTGGGAGTTTAATGAATTCAGCAAATCCACCAGGTTCCTTAGCACCTATTGCATGCAATGAATTTGCTCTAGCTGGTTGACCTGCCCGGTAATAATAATCGTCTTCATCTATTAGTGCTGGACATCCAGCAACATGATCTCCGACTTTCAGATTTGTTACTTCATCGCCAACTTGTTCTACTACACCTGCAAATTCATGTCCCCATACTTGACCAGGTGTGTGTGCACCTAATTTTTTATAACGAGAGATGTCAGATCCACAAATACCACATGCTTTTATTTTTACAATGACATCTTTTCCATCCAGTAATTGGGGTTTTTCCGCTTCTTCAAAACGCAGATCTCTTACACCATACAGTTTTAATGATTTCATTTTCTCTCTTCCTTTCTCTCTCCATGTTCTAGACTCTTCAAATTCTTCACATGTGCTTTGTCATTAGCAAATAAGTAAGAACCGATAACAATTAATGAGGCGCCTGCTTCAATACATTGACTGGCTATACTCTCATCGACTCCACCATCAACCTCAATCTGAATCCTCCGGTCACCTATCAGTACTTTCAGTTCTCTTATTCTATCAATCGTTTCTTCTATGAAAACTTGATTAGGTCTTCCAGGATTGATCGACATAATTAGAATATAGTCAATAATGTTTAGGAAAGGTTTCAGTAAGGAAGTGTCCGTCCCAGGGTTAATGACGATCCCTGCTTTCCTACCATTTTGCTTAATCTGATCAATGACATAGCGAATATGAGGCGTTGATTCATAGTGTACCGATATCATTTCTGCTCCAGTCTCCAACACGCTCGCTATGTGCTGCTCTGGGGCCGACACCATCATGTGAACATCCAATTTCATATTCACTTGTTTTTTTAAGTTTTTAATTTGCTCTGGGCCAAATGCGATATGAGGAACGAAATTTCCATCCATCATATCTACATGAAGCACTCGAAATCCTTCTTCATATAACACATCGCATTCACTTTTCAAGTTCATCAAATCTGCAGCAAACAATGAAGGCAAAATTAAAGTCATGATCGTTTCCTCTTCCCTAATTCCTAGTTAACTAAAGTGCTTACCCAATAAATAATTAAGCTCCAAAAACCAGTAAATGTAACATCTGTCCCTAAACCGTCTAACTTAACACCTGCACTAGTAAGCATTTGTGTTGCACCTGGTGCAACCAATCCTGCCAGATAGAATGTGATAATACAAAATACGACTGTCGATACAATCGAACGGAATAGATTTCCTTTGCTTGCTAGAGTACACATTACAGAGATATAGGTAACAGACATTAACAGTCCTATTGGAAAGAATTGAACGCCAGGCAGAATGAGTGCCATCAACATCACAAGTGGAATAGACACAACTGTAGTTGTAATCGTAGTTGGATCACCCAAGCCTAATGAGATATCCATTCCTACATTGAGCTTGGAGTCCGTTCCCATGCGTTTAACCATAAAGTCTCTGGCTGATTTCCCGATTGGAGACAGTCCATCCATCATCACTCCAACAACTTTAGGCATTAATACCATTACTCCGGCTATTCCCGTAGCCATAGTTACGATCTCCGCAATTGGTCTTTTAGTGATCGCGCCTAGAACTACACCAACAATAAATCCAATAATAACGGGATCGCCAAGAACGCCGATTTTTTTATTAATTTTGTTTAGTGAAAACTCCAATTTATTCAAACCGGGAATGAAATCAATGATTTTATTTACCAGCCAGGCAATCGGATATCCCCAAGCTGAATAAATGAGCGTTGTATTCGTTGTACCTTCTAAACCAAAGTATTCTTGCCATTTTGCAGCAATCAGATCGCCTACAAATAAAGCAATAACAGACATTACCAATGTGATTACCAATCCGATCCAGAAACTATCAAAAAGGAAGTAGGCTAAAGCCCCTGGAATCAAGAAATGCATATAGTTCCATATATCAACATTTAATGTTTTAGTCCATTTGAGTCGAACTAATACTAAATTAATAATTAAACCAAGCGGAATTGCTAGTGCTGCAAAAGGGGGCACCCAAGAGGCCGCGCCAACAGCAGGCCATCCAATATCCGCGATCGTAAATCCAGAACCAATCTTCGCATAATAATCGACTGCTGGTTTTAACGAAGAATTAAGTAAGCCAACTACTAATGTTAATCCTAAGAAACCTACCCCAACTAATAACCCAGATTTGATAGCGTTCCCAAATTTCATTCGAAAGACTAAGCCAAGTAAGGTTATTATTAACGGCAAAATAGCAGTGGCACCCATATCGGTGATAGATTTTATAATATTATGCAAAGTATCCATTATGATTTACCACCTTAACTATTTTTTTAGATCCGTAAGTTTTTCTAGCAACTGAGTTTTCAGGTTTTCTTCATTAATTCCGGTTACAAATCCCATAATGTTCAGATGTGGCTTTTCATCAGTTTTGAAGTTATTTGTGGTTAGAACAATATCTACGTTGTCAATGATATTCGGTAGCTCCGCCATACTCGTTTTAATGATATTGTAGTTTGCAATACCTGCTTCCTGTAGTACTACTTTCACTGCATCTGCTGCAATCGTTGAAGTGGCTACCCCGCTCCCACAAGCTACGACGATTTCAATTTTTGAGTTTGACATGTTAATTCCTCCAGATAAATTAATATAAGTTCTAAGTCCATCCCAATGTGGTTTGATAAAATCCTTCTTCAGCTATATTGCAACTTTCAGGTTATTGTTTTGTCTCTTGTCACCTTCAATTCAATTTTTTTTGTCTTACTTTATGATCCCTTGTATCCAGCAGGATTAACTAAGTTCTTGCTGTGGATTCATAATAACATGACAAATTTGATTGTTGAATTCGTTTACATCCCACTTTTTAGACAACTAGTTGTACAAAAAAGTGATGAAATTCATTTGCACCCCTAAATTTTCCATACTGTATGTAGAATGTGGCTGATTTTGGGGCCCGCTAATAACGAGTGGTATTGTCGTCTGGCGCGAAGCCAGCTCTGATTTCTACTCATCCCTTGATGTTCTAATTGTTCATCTGCTTCCTATGAGAACATGGAATAAGAATTGCTATTCGGAGGAACCTAACGGAGAGGTAACCAATAAAGCTTTCCGAATGGAGCGTTTCTACTTATGAGCATCAGATACTGGTTTCGTGTGACAATGATTCTGATTCTATCCATGGGTTTGATGGGCTGGGGTACGATTTTCAAAGCAAGCAGCGGGAAAATAACTCCCCAACATTACATAGCTAGTCAAACGGAGTTATTGAAGGAATCTACAGACAAGAACGCGATTACTCCGTTTCAAGTGAAGTTCCCGGAATCAGCTCTTACCGAATTACGCAAGCGTATACTTGCGACAAAATGGCCTGAGAAGGAAACGGTAGCTGATCAATCACAAGGCGTGCAGCTGGCGACGATTCAGGAACTCGCGCGTTACTGGTCTTCGGATTACGACTGGCGTAAGGTCGAGGCGAAGTTAAATGCCCTGCCGCAGTTCAAGACCGAGATCGATGGTGAGGACATTCACTTCATCCACGTTCGGTCGAAGCATAAAGACGCTTTGCCGCTCATCATCACGCACGGTTGGCCCGGATCGATCATCGAGCTACTAAAGGTTATCGATCCGCTCACTAATCCTACGGCACATGGCGGAAAGGCATCAGATGCGTTCCATCTGGTCATCCCGTCAATTCCAGGGTATGGATTCTCGGGCAAGCCGACTACGACCGGCTGGGGACCTGAACGCATCGCAAGTGCCTGGGCAGAGCTGATGGAGCGCCTTGGATATACGAAATATGTGGCGCAGGGCGGTGACTGGGGGGCGATAATTACGGATATGATGGCTGTGCAGAAGCCTAAAGGTTTGATTGGTATTCACTCTAACATGCCTGGTACGGTTCCACCCGATATTGAAAAGGCGCTCAAGTCTGGCGGACCGATGCCCTCCGGTCTCTCAGAAGACGAAAAGCGCGCGTACAAGCAGCTAGAGTATGTATACAATCACATCGGCTATGCTGAAATGATGGGAACACGCCCACAGACGTTGACCGGACTGGCAGATTCGCCCGTTGGTTTGGCCGCCTTTATGCTCGACCATGACGCAAAAAGTCTGGAGCTGATCTCACAGGCCTTTGCCGGACACCCCGGTGGCCTTTCGCGTGATGATGTCCTCGACAACATCACCCTTTACTGGCTGACGAACACGGCGATTTCTTCGGCTCGTCTCTACTGGGAGAACAAGCTCTCCTTTTTTGGAGTCAAGGGCGTCGAGATCCCGGCTGCCGTGAGCGTTTTTCCAGATGAGCTTTATCAGGCCCCGCGAAATTGGGCACAGCGCGCATATCCCAAACTCATGTATTACAACAAGCTCGACAAGGGCGGACATTTCGCGGCTTGGGAGCAGCCAGAACTTTTCACAGAAGAACTCCGCGCCGCATTCAAGTCATTACGTTATCCGGAACCGGTGGAATTAACCGATAAATATTCTCCAATGTACAAAGAAGAGCAGCCGGATATGGCTGCCCTTCTTTATTAACGTCATGATTAGTTCATCTACTTAACGGTTGACCGTTACCTTGCTTGTATCACTAACGGTCACTCCTGCTGCGTTAACGAGCTCGGCATGATACTCGTACAATCCGGGTTCACGGCCGTTGATGGTCGTCTCAGCGCTCTGCGCCGATTGCGCGTTCGGTTTCAGCGCCTGCGTGTCGATAAGCTTACCGTTCTCGTACAGACGGTACTCGGTAGCATTGGTACCCCACCACAGGTTCATCGTGACCTTATATTCGCCATCACCATCCCAATTGTCATCGGTCAATACTGGTTTGCCCGGGGCGGCGTCGCGAATAGTGATTGTGAGCGTATTGCTCTTGGTTGTGCCATATTTGTTGGTCAGCTCTGCGGTGTACACATACGTGCCGTTTGGCTTACCGTTAAGCTCTGTGCTTGTGGTCTGGGCCGATGGAGAAACATCCTTCAGCGACTTGCTGTCGATCAGCACGTCGTTCTCATAGAGCTTGTAGCTGGTGCCATTGTTGCCCCACCAGAGATTCATGGTGACGGTATAATTGCCGTCACTGAGTCCGCTGGCATAGCCGCTATTCGAAGACAGTACCGCTTGTCCGGGCTTGCCTGTAGCCAGCGAAGTACCGCTCGTAACCTGAAAGGAATAGCTCTTCTCCGCTTTGTTACCAGCGGCGTCGGTTACAACGTATCCAACCGTATGGGCTCCTGCGCCCAGATCGGCAGCGTTCACGGGTTGGCCTTCGGCCATCGTCCGTCCATCCAGCAGAAGCTGCTTGGAAGCAACTCCGGATAGGGAATCAGAAGCGGTCAATTCAAATTGAAGCTGCGCCCCCTCCTCCACATCTCCGACTGTATGCCCGGACTCCGTCAATACTGCGGTCGGCGGAGTCGTGTCGATATTAAAGCTAAGTGTCTTGATTTCTTCCGCCTTGCCCTTGCCAGACAACGCATAGTAAGTCAGCGTATGCCGTCCATCTTCCTTCACAACCACTGGCAAGCTATACACCTTGTCCGTTTTATCATTCAGTGCGTAATGGATGGTGGCCGTAGCAGGATCAGCCGTCAGGGTAATCTCAGCGGGCTGATTCAGCCAGCCAGAAGCACCCGGCTGGGACGACAGCGTTGCTGTCGTTACCGGAACGTTCTCCTCATTTACAATAATGAGGTCCTCGAGATTTCTCGGCTTGAGCTGATAGGCACCTTTAAAAATCGCGGCAACACCCGTAATATCCAGCTTCTGCCCTTCCGTATATGGGAAGCTGCTCTGTGTAATTCCCGTCCGGGCATCTACTCGCACATGATTGCTTGTCCCATCTGCGGCTATAGCGTCGAACTCAAAAGAACCGCTCGGAGCCGCGCTCACGATGTTGCTTACTGTCACACCCGTAAGCTTGAGCAGTTGACCTTGATTAGCATCGTTCACCACTGTTGCCGAGATCGGCAGCGGGAGTGCTGCCGTTCCGGTTTTCGCAATCTGCACCACGTCGGACAGCTCCAGCTCTGTATTATACAGAGTAGTGGGCGCCGTCACCTTAACCTTATCACCGATATGAAAGCCGCTCTGGCTCTGAAAGACATACAGTCCGCCAGTCTCATCCTGCAAGTAAAAACTCTGACCGCCGAATATACCCGGCTCAGTCGTCACGGTTCCTTCTACAGTCACCAGTGTTCCTGTGGCCTTGTTCCGGGCTTCGCCGATGGAGATTGTGGCCGGAATCGGATCTTTCTCGGCAGGGAGCGGTTCGGCCGGAACGTTGCCCAGCGTCACTGCTTCGGTTGTCAGGTTGGTGCTATTAAGGCGAAGTCGCAGGTTCGAAGCAGCCGTCGTGCCTGGCTTGATCTGTACCGTCAGATCCTTGTAGGCATGGCCGTTCAGATCGGCAGTCAGGCTGAAAGAGGCGCTGTAGCCGTAGCTGCTCGGCCAGGTACCATCGTTGTTCTGAATCTTAGCAATCTGGGTACCCCCGCTTACCTGGTAGATACCTACCTGGAAGCCGGATACTGTAGTACCAGGTGGTAAATTATCCGCAATCACTCGAATCTGAAAATCCTGCGCATTCGGTAATACGGCCTGGTGCGTGAATTTGTACACCGCGTTCGCGCTAGTTGTTGGTCCGCCGTAGGAGCCGGCCTTGAACGTACTACGATCATACCATTTGTAACCGGCGTTCGGCTCGGCCCATGGCTCAGGCTTTGGCTCGGTGGATAGCGCTGGCTCTTCAAACGGCAGCAACGCTGTCGGCTGATCCAGTGTCAGGCCGCTGACCTGGGTGAAATCTGTATAGCTCTCTTTTTTGGCTAGCCAGTTAACAGTATTCACCAGCAGCTTGCCATCGTCTACTTCTTTGAAGCCATCGTAAGTTGTTTTCTTAGCGCCGGTATCCTCACGAAGGTATTTTGGCGTCGCATCCTCTACTGGGGAAGAGTCACCAATGAAGGCTGCCTTGCCGGCCCCTTTTTTGGCAACTGCCACATATGGACCTTCCGCTACTCCGCCGCCGCTATAGACACCTTGGTCCACGGCATTAGGCCAAGCTGCACTCGTTTGTGGCAAGTACACGATGCCCTTGGCCCGGTTCGGGTCCAGGATGGCGATCGTGGAACCTGCATGCATCGCTACGGCCGACACTCCTGCCGTGATGCCGAAGGCCTGATTAGGAGGGACAATGTTGGTTGCATTGATGTCGCCGAGGGCGTTGTAGCGGAACCGAACGCCGAACTCATTTGCCAGCCAGTCGGAACTGACTACACCCTGCATTGCATCGGAAGCGGCCTCTACGGCGCTCATGCCTTTGGCCGGGTTGTCCCACGCTCCGCGGCGGTATCCGTTGAACGCCTCGGAACCGTCCCAGCGGTTTTTGTTGCGGTCTGCGTTGTAATGATCAGCGATGAAGAAAATGCTACCGCCATTCTGCACGTATTGCGCCATTGCCTGCTGTTCACTGGCTTTGTATGGCACGTTGGCCTCGGCTGTGATGAAGACGTCATAAGCGGATAGATCGCTTAAAGTAATCGGCGTTGTCTTACGAAGCTCTTTGACATAATAACCATTCTGCGCAAGTGCGTTACCGAAATCGGAAAAAGCGCCGTCAATCACCCAATCGGCTGCGCCCGCAGTCTGCTCATGGGTATTATCGAACAAAATCTTTTTGCCCGCATTCTCATTGACTACTTTGGCTTCAATGTACGGCGCAGGGTCGGTGGGTCCCTCAGCGTATACAGCCGGACCGGCTCCGAATGTGAACAACTGCATCGGAACAGCTACCGCCACTGCAAACATGCCCTTAATCAGCTTCTTTTTCCAATCTGAATGCTTTTTCATCCCCATCCTCCTTAAGTGATAGATCGGCAGGCCTTACCAAAATTAACCACCTGCTTGTCGTCTACTATCCTATCGCCCAAGAATTAGGAGGAACATAGATTTATGTAAACTTATGTAAATAAATCTTTTGACCTATGTATCGAGTACTACAAAATAAGTTTACCCCTTCACTCTTTGTTAGTATAATTTTCTTAATGGTTGAAAGGAGAATGAAATGTTAACAAGAGAAAGAATTGAACATCAACAAATTTGGCTGTATGTAATTGTTCTAATTATTGGTGGAGTTATAGGATTGACTAGCCCTCAGACTGGTTCATTGCTTCATTTTACGATCTCACCAATTCTTGCGATTCTTCTGTATAGCATGTTTGCCCAAATCCCATTTCTTCAATTACGAGAATCGCTTTCCAATGGAAGATTTATTGGGGCTTTATTGGTCGCTAACTTTGTCATCGTCCCAATCGTAGTATGGATATTAACTCAGATCTTCCCCCAGTCCCCTCCAATCTTAGTCGGAATTTACTTGGTGCTGTTAACGCCATGTATTGACTACGTAATCGTATTTACACAACTGGGACGTGGCAATGAAAAGCTTATGCTAGCAGCGACTCCTATCTTATTCGTTGTCCAAATGATTTTGCTTCCTTTCTATTTGTGGTTATTTATTGGAGAAGAAGCAGCTAAGATTGTGAAGGTTGGACCTTTTGTCGAAGCCTTCTTGTTTCTAATTGTTATCCCTCTATTTCTGGCAATTATGACGCAACTGTGGGCCAAAAATAAAACAAGTGGAGAAAGAGCACTTCATTTATCAGCTTGGTTACCCGTTCCGTTCATGGCATTAGCCTTAATTGTTGTAGTTGCCTCTCAAATCGAGAAGGTTGTCAACGATTTTGATGTTATTCTAAATGTCCTTCCAATTTATATTGTATTTCTTATTGTAATGCCAATGTTATCACGCATGATTGCAGCATGGTTCCGTCTGGATGTTGGGGCAGGCAGAGCACTTATTTTCAGTTCAGGAACTCGAAATTCGCTCGTAGTTCTCCCTTTGGCATTATCTTTACCCGGGGAATGGGCTACCATAGCAGCGGCAGTTATTGTAACTCAGACTATTGTGGAACTTGTAGGTGAGTTGATTTACATACGGATCGTTCCTGCATTAATTTTGCGGGATAATGAGCATGAACATAGCAAAAGCAGCCTATAATGGGCTGCCTTTTTTTATATTGAATATGTTATTGAACTTCTCAAATTTTCCATTTAAACAGTTCACTTCATTAGGAATAGTCCAGCTCACACTCAAGCCATCTCTTCTCGCAGATCATGCTCCATAAAGAGAATATCGCGTTTCATCTCCTTCATGCCCTGTCTTGAGATCCGCCCTGTCTCGAACATGGATTGGATGTTGTCTCTCTCCAGCTGAATTCCGATCCGGGCCAGCTCCTGCAGCGAGATGTCGAACTCTTTTCGGGTATCGGTGACCGATTCGTTTTTGCTCAGATGCTGTAGCGTACGTTCCTGATGCAGGATCAGTGCGCTGACGGTCACCATATGATCTGGCTCACCTTCTGCAAGCAGAGCGTTTAGTTGCTTAATGACATAAGCAATATTTTGAAATCTGAGCCGAAGCAATTCTGCACGTCTTTCTCGGAAGCTTAACGGAGCTTGCGGTAGTTTTTCGAACATTTCGATCCAATGCTTAATGGGGAAAAGCTCTTTTTTATAGCTGGAATCTCTTGTTTGCATAAATAACAGTTTATTAGTTTTGTTAAGGTAACTATATGCAATGTATGGATTCACTTCTTTCTCTTCAAGCGCAAGCAGCGTGTTCTCTCTTTCCCATTTCAGGACAGATATGCCCAAGGACCGTTGTACCTTATCTTGATTGTCATCTTTTCTGAGCGTGCGAATCCTGGAAGTATACGTATTGATAATCTGGACCGTTGCCAGCCGGTTCTCATCTGTGGTCTGTTCGTTTAATCCGGTAACTACATTTCGCAGAATCTCAATTTTGGCCTGAATATCCTCTTCTTCCTGCTCATTTTGCGTCTCTTTCCCCAATAAAAGCGGCAACAGATAGTTGGAGGCTAGCAGGGTCCACAATATCACTCCAGCCGCAAGGAAAATGATTAGATCTCTCGCCGGAAAAGCAGTGCCATCATTAAGAAAAAACGGCAGCGACAACGTACTAGCCAGTGTGATCGTTCCCCGTACTCCTGATAAACTGAGGATCAGCGCCTTCTTGAATCTGACTGGCCATGGTTCGCGTGGATTGGCCTTTTCAGAGAGATCCATCAGAAGCGCCCAGATGAGGCGTAACCCGAGTACAGCTACAGTCAATAATAGTGTGTACAAAATGACTTTAACATTCCCTATTTCTGGGCTGTTCCAAATCGTCTGAATAATTTCCGGAAGCTGTGTACCAAGCAGCAGGAAAACCAGTCCGTTCAATACAAAGATAATGACCGACCAGGTGCTTTTAGATACAACTCTTAGCTTGGCAACCTCGGGATTCATTTTCTTGTAACCTAAAGAATGGGCGATTCCTGCAGCAACAACAGCAAGGATACCGTTGACCCCCAATTCCTCGGCAGCGATGAAAATCAAAAAAGGAGTCATAATCTCAATCAGCATGTGTAGCGTGACATTCTCCATCCCCAGTCTCCGCAGCCATTTTACTATGCCATATTTTACAAATGTGAGCAGAAGGCCAAGTACTACACCACCAAGTGAAATGGAGATAAAGCTGATACTGGCCGTTTTGAAAGAAAACATACCAGTGACCATAGCAGCTACGGCAAACTGAAAGGAGACCAGCCCCGATGCGTCGTTGATTAAAGATTCTCCCTCTAGAATTTGCATCGTCTGATGAGGGATCTTCACTTTCTGCTCCAGTGCACCCACGGCCACAGCATCGGTAGGCGCTAGTGCAGCCGCCAGTGCGAAGGATGCTGCCAGCGGGATGACCGGAAGCAGCCAATTCAGGAAATATCCCATCACACCTACCGTTACAAACACCAAACCCAGCGCTAATAAAAGAATAGGCTTTTTCAGCTTCCACAGCGCCTCTTTATCCGCATGTCTGCCATCATTGAATAGCAACGGGGCAATGAATAGAAGCAAAAATAGCTCCGGATTTAATTTCAGTTCATAGTGAAAGGGGAGCAAAGTAATGATCATCCCCAGTACGATTTGAATAATCGGCACGGAGACCGAAGGAATAAATCTGTTCACTAAATTGGATAAAGAGACAGCCGCCAACATCAGCAAAATAAATTCAAACAATTCCAAGTGAATCTTACCTCCAAATCTGCAATCAATAGATTTCATAATATCAGAGTTCTAATATTTAACTTAGTATAAAATGTATTTTTAAACTGAATGTAAATCCGATGGTTACCATGTATTAAAAAGGATCAGTGCCTCCATATGGAGACGCTGATCCTTTTATACTTATTGAGTTTAGAGTTCTTGATCTTGCCAATACGCAAGGGGCGATCTAACTCCTGACTAAACTCCATCGAGCTCAGGAGGGGTCTTCCCATAATCATAATTGTCTCCTCTTGTTGTACTACAACTTAAAAACAAAAATGATCAAAAACATAAGCGGAGGAATAGCCAAAGCGGGCAAAAGATTTAATGTTTTAATCTTCTTAATCCCTAAAATACCCAGCCCTGAACATAATATTAAAATACCGCCAATGATAGAGATCTCATTCATCAGATCTGCATTTAAAGAATTCTCTATTAATTTCGCGATTAAATAGATTGAACCTTGCCAGCAAAATAATACTAGCGCAGCTAAAGCTATGCCGAGACCAAATGTTGATGCTAATACAATAGAAGTTATAAAATCCAACATTCCATTAGCAAATAAATAAGTATAATCACCTTTTAGCGCTGCTTCGACCGGGCCAAGTATAGATAGTGAACCGATGCAAAATAATAAAATCGCAGTTGATAATCCCTCGGCCAGGTTTCCTTTTGAAAACTTACTAACAAGATTATTAAATTTCTCTTCCATGTTAATCTTTTCTCCAATTAAAGCGCCAAGAGCTAAACTAACAATAAACAGAACTGGATATTTACTATCAGGCATATGCTGCACGATCGTATTCATTCCAAGCGCTAGCGCAGCTAATCCCATTGCGTTCATCAAGATATCTTGATACTCGTTTTTGATCCCCTTTTTGAAAACACTTCCAATAATACTACCTAGAATAATCATTAGTACATTAAAGGCCGTACCCAACATTATCGTTTCTTTCTCCCTTCAGAATTAGCATATAAAAAAAATAAACCCTCTAGTAACTAGAGGGTCAAGTTGTTTATTTTCGGCTAAAAGGTAATAAAATTTCTGTAACGTACTTGTCCACGCTATTTGTAATCCCATAATCAATCAATGTGATTTCGATAGAATCATCTACGATACTATAACCATGCTCTGCACTATACTTAAGTAATTCTTCATAAAACCCGGCTGCATGGACATGTGTCCCGCTGAATCGAACTCTTAAATATTCACGGGCGGGAAAAATGACTTCCGCTTTGGGGATATTATCCCCTTCCTCTAAAATCATAAAAATACTGTTGTAGCGGTCAAATGTATTAGCCTCAATATCCTGAAGCGCAACTGAAATCCCTATTTTGCCCAGGAAAATACTTTCATCGATGTTGAAATTTTTTCGGAGTTCGGCAATTGGATACTCAATATCTTCACCAGGTCTATAATCATGGGTTAAATGGGCCACTCTTAGTTTAGGCAGCTTCACCTCCATAATTGTACCCATTGGATGATTGATTGCATCATGGATCTGAGTCAGGCGTCGTTTGATTTTTCTATCGATCAATTCCAATTCTTTTTTTTTATTCGCAATTTCAGCCTGTTGTCGGTTTAACATCTCAATCAACTTATCCGTATCACGGTAGTCGAAGAAATCCAGAAGGTCGCTGATTGGCACACCCAAAGCTCTTAAATATTTGATCGTACTTAATCTTTCAAAATGTTGAGTTGAATAATAGCGATAATTATTGCTCTTATCTATGTACTCTGGCTTCAAAAGCCCAATCTCATCATAGTATCTGAGCGTGGAGATTTTGACCTGAAATAATTTTGATAATTCACCTATTGTGAATAATTCCTTCATGCAGTTTCCGCCTTTTCGAATATCTGTTTATAAATCATATCCTTAAGGTTTTCGTGTGTAAACTACATATTCTTCGCGGAACGCAGCAGATAGAGAAAGAACGGAGCTCCAAGCGCCCATAACAACACCGACTGGAAGTTCTACGGGAGCAAATGCGAGTCTGGCGATAAGATCTGAAGTTTCCAGGACGATAACGCCCAACAGTACACTGGCCGGCAACAGGAAGCGATAATCCTTACCCACGATTAATCTGGAGATATGGGGCACAATCAATCCGACGAATCCTAGCAGCCCAACTACGCTGACGGAGGCTGCCGCCAGAATGGAAGCAATGGCAATCAGCAGCAACCTTACCATTTCGACTCGCATACCCAGGGACTTAGCGATCCCATCCCCCAGCAATATGACGTTTATACGGCGGCTACCCAGTAGAGCAAGGGCTGTTCCTATCAGGATATAGGGCCACAACATGGATACATGGGGCCAGCTTTTTCCGGAGAGGCTGCCGACCATGAAGGAAAGCGCCCCCTCCACCCGATCACTGTAAAAGGTGAGCAAAGCAGAAATGGCCGAGTTTAGAAATGCAGATACGGCTACCCCGGCCAGAATGAGCCGAACGGGAACCATCCCGTTCTTCCATGCGAGCGCGTAGATTAGCAGTGCGGTGGCTACCGCTCCAGCAAAAGCCGCCGGAACGAGCATTTCTCCATATTGAGGAAGTGCCAGAATCATCGCCATCCCGACAACACCTGCTCCTGACGATACGCCAATAACGTGAGGATCTGCCATTGGATTCCGCAGAACGCCTTGAAGGATCGCACCTGACAAAGCAAGACCTATCCCCACAAGCGCTGCAACCAGCACTCTCGGCAAACGGATATTCCAGATGATGTCGTAAGCCGCATGTTCCCGGTTGCCCCATAAGATCGATAGGATCTCTGTGGCTGGGATCTTAACGGCACCAAACATGAGACCAAGCAGCATGCTGATAACCGAGAGCAGCCCAAGGATCAGCATAACAGCATAACGCCAGTTCTGTTTTATAAATTGAGGCATTGTTATTGTGCTCCTGAAGAAGGTGGAAATACAATTTGCTTCATATAGGCTACTGATTCCGAGACCTTCAGTCCAGGATTCGTAACGAACATGGATGGCGGGAGAATATTGAGATGTCCGGATTGTAAGGCTTGAAGGGATTTCCAAGCCGGGTTGCTCTCCAACTGGGATTTGATCATTCGCTGAGCATCTTCATCCGAGCCGTGAACGACGATAAAAATATAATCGGGGTTCAACTCCACAAGCTTCTCCATGCTGAAAGGGACTGAACTGGGCCATTTGCCTGCGGGAAGCTCTTCTGCGATATTGCTCATCTGCAGCAAGCCGGCAATGTCGAGCGCGATGCTTGATGATTTTTGCAACGACGCGGTATTGGACATCAGCGTAATTATCGCATATGACGGCTTATCTGCCGGTAAATCCTTCGTTAGTTCGTTCAGCTTGGCGTCCATTTCATTGATCGCCGTCTGGGCCTGCTGTTCTTGCCCGATGATTTGGCCGAACAACTTGGTGTTGCTGCGGATATCCTCGATGGATTTGACTGTCAGGATTGCAAACGGAATGCCGGCATCCCCAAACGTGCTGGACAGATCCTTGTGGAAAAGAGGCTGTCCGATCACCAAGTCCGGTTTCAATTGAAGGACTTCCTCCATGTTAATGCTGTTGATTGCGCCTACCTGCTTCACGTCCGCAGCTTGCGCTGGAATGTCGACGCCTTGTGAGGTTGCGATTCCCACGGCTGTGCCACCCACTTGGTAGAAGAGTTCCGTTAGTTCATTGTTCAAAATGACGATTCGTTCAGGCTTCTTTTTCAGTGTTACGGTATGGCCATTCAGATCTTGAAAGGTCAGATAGGGTTCAATCGTCGTCTTCGAAGCCGGAACCACACTCTTTGTCTGTTCCGTATTTGTTGAAGCTTGCCCGGAAGATATCTGGTCCACCTTTGACGCTGCGCCGCACCCCGCAGTTACCACTAGCAGCACAGCGATTAATGTTAAAAACGTGATTTTTTTCATTGTACACTCTCCTCTTGGACCGAACGGTTTGACAAAATAATCCTTATCCCCGACCTTGAAGCCTTCGAACGAAAGGAACAACATTGGGAGCTTAAGCGATTGTCCAGTATAGGAGCAGTATACAAACATTATTTGTTATTCAATATAGCCCGACCTAGCTATATTACAGAATAATTGTGTCCAAATTATGATGGGGAACCATGGGCTACCTGTGAGAACTTAAGATGGTGATCCACTTGAAATCGTCTAAAAAACGGAGGATCCCCTCATTTTCCAGATGCTAACGAACCACAAAAAACATAAAAAGAAACCCAGGCTATTAATAACCTGGGTTCTCAGGCACTCTAAGAGCGGTCAACGACTGCTCATCCGCCGTGATAATTGCACAGCCCCGAATGCCACAACAATAGCTGCGGCGGCAATCCAAGTGATCGCAGACAGCGAGATCCGTTCAACCACCAGACCGCCCACACCGGCACCGGCCGCCATCGCCAGCTGAAGTACCATACTATTTAAGCTCAACATAATTCCCGTCGATTCAGGAGCAATAGTAATCACATGTAGCTGTTGCGGGGGACCCAACGACCATACTGCAATCGACCACAGAATCAGCATGGCGATCAGCAGTCCCGGGACATGAACACCAAACGCAATCAGAACTAGTGCAATGCCGTTCAGCCCAAGTCCGGTTATGAGCACACGATGAAGCCCCCATTTGTCAGTTGCATAACCGCCGGAGCGAGATCCGATCAGGCTGGCAATGCCGATTACGAACAGTATCGTGTTAAGAGTACCGTCACTCATCCCTACTGCCGTCAACAGGAATGGCGTAATGTAAGAATAAAAGATGGAGTAACCAATGATCCAGAAGAACGTCACGGATAAAGCGGTCAGCGCTTTCGGCTGCTTAAGCAAGGCGAACTGTTTGCGCAGCGAGACCACTTCTTCCCCATCTACGTGCGGAATTAGAAGTGCAATTAGAACAATGGCCGCGAGTCCAAGCACGGCAATGACTCCGAATACCGCCTTCCACTCGTAGGCGGTAGCCATTATTCTCCCCAGCGGGACCCCGAAGATCAAGGAAGCTGTAAAGCCCATCAGCACTGCTGCCAGTGCACTTCCCTCCTTGCCCGGCCGGGCGACCTTCGTCGCGATGGTCATGGATACGACAACGACAACACCAGCGCTGATCCCCATTATTACCCGGGAGGCATTGAGCAGTGCAATCCCTGGCAGAATAAAAGCGAGTGCATTGCTCAGGACAAAGAATCCAATGGCGAAAAGAAGCAGCTTCTTGCGCTCCATACGCGCGGTCATTACCATCACTAACGGTGTACCGAAAGCATAGGCTAGCGAAAAGACCGTGATCAACTGCCCGGCTGTGACGAGCGAAACACCTGTCGACACAGCTATTTTATCCAGAATTCCAGCTATAACATATTCCGAAGTACCGACAAGAAAGCTGAGAATGGCCAAGATGTATATTTTTAGTGTACTGGACATGAATGTTTGTTCCTTTCCTGTTGCTGATGATTTAATTGAACCCGCCGTTTACACGGATCGTCTGCCCTGTGATCCAGCGCGCTTTGTCACTGACGAGCAGATCAACCGCATTAGCGATGTCTTCCGGCTCCCCAAGTCGTCCAAAGGCGTTCATCCGGCTAAATGATTCAATTAATTCCTCTGACTTTCCATTTAAAAATAGCTCAGTGGAAACTTGACCAGGTGCTATGCAATTGATGACGATGTCGTGGAGACTGAATTCCTTAGCCAATTGGCGAGTCAACTGCTCGACTGCACCTTTCGTTGCGGCGTAGACGCTATATGTTGGAAGCATCGCGCCTGACACGGAGGTCGAAAAGTTGATGATCGTCCCGCCCTTTTCCATATGCTTCATCGCTTGTTGGCAAGCGAAATACGTACCTTTTACATTGATACCGAACTGCCGGTCGAATATCTCCTCTGTCACTTCTGCAATGGCCTTGCATTCCATTACACCAGCATTATTGGCCAGAATATCCAAGCGACCCAATTGCTCGATCGTCTTCGTGAATAATGCTTCAACTTCATTTACCTTGCTCACGTCGGCACGAATTGCTATTGCTTGACCGCCGAATTGCTCAATCATCTGAACAACTTCGTCCGCTTTCTCCTTATTCAAGGAATAGTTGACGACTACTTTCGCACCAGATTGCGCCAATTGAATGGCCACCTGCCGTCCAATACCCCGGGAAGCCCCTGTAACAATTGCAACTTTTTCATTCAAACTCATTGTATCTCTCTCCCTTATCCTTTTGTTTGTAAACCATCGGTCATCAGCCGCAACTCGGCTTTGCTAATTCATTATAGTAACTACATGCATGTTGCCGTTAGACCAATCCTGTCCGATACTTGCCTAATTCTCTTCTGACTACATATAATAAAAGCCACGTACATCCTTCCTGGATAGGAGCCTGCAAACATGAATCACAAACATGAATCACAGCGTATAGAGGAAACCTTACAACAGTTAGCACACTTGATTCGGCGCCATGCTCCGTCGGGTGGCACACATCAGACGGCCGTACCTTCGCTAACGTTAATGCATGCTACACAGTTGTCTGAACCGATTGAGTCTGTCTATAAGCCATCCATTTGCGTCGTCGCGCAAGGGGCGAAAACAGCTACACTGGCTGACGAAATCTATCGGTACGACCCATCAACTTACCTGGTCATATCCGTTGAATTACCGGTAATCAGCAGAATTCTCAAAGCTTCACCCGAGAGCCCGCATCTAAGTCTGAGGCTAGGCTTCGACTCTGACGTTATACTCGACATCGTCAAAGAGACGAATCGCCCCGCATCCGCCCCCATGGCAGCTAGCCCGGGCATAACCGTTGATCATATGTCGCCATCATTACTTGAAGCCATCGTTCGGCTGATGCAGCTACTTGATGCTCCTGAAGACATCCCCATTCTGGCGCCGCTCGTCATCCGCGAAATTCTATATCGGGTGCTTCAAGGTGAACAAGGTGCGCTAATCCATCAATTCGCTATTGTTGGCAGTCAAGCACACAACATCGCCCAAGCGATCCAACAAATTAACCGGCAATTTGACCGTCCTCTGGTGGTCGATCAGCTAGCAAAGTCAGTGAACATGAGCACCTCAGCATTTCATAAACATTTTAAGCGCGTCACGGAGATGAGCCCGTTGCAATATCAGAAAACGGTGCGTTTACAAGAAGCAAGACGCTTAATGTTAACGGAAACCGTTCAAGCCTCCGATGCTGCTTTTCGTGTTGGTTATGAGAGTCCATCCCAGTTCAGCCGGGAGTATGCCCGCATGTACGGACGACCACCGATGCTGGATGTTCAAAATCTTCGCAGTGTCAAGACAAGCGCAGATGTGCTTAGCTGAATTTAATTAATGGCAATAAGAGAAAAATCGACTCACCACGGACACTCCCAGTGCCCTGATGATTGATGATTAAGGCAATAAAAAACAGCACCTTTGATTGTTAGATACCATCTAACTTCGAAGGTGCTGTTTCGTTTTATGGAATAGCTTGCTTGTTAGGAAGCCAATATAGGTTAAGCTATAAACCCAGGTCTATCAGTATATTGTCAGCATAAGCAGATTCATGCGAGCTTCCCTTGGCCTGATTGCCAATCGTACGGATGTCCTTAAGTGGCGGCAGGCCGAAGAATCGTTTGTATTCACGGTTGAATTGCGTCACACTTTCGTATCCAACATCCAGCGCTGCTGAGGTGACATCAATATCATCAGAAAGTAAAATTCTGCGCGCTTCCTGCAGCCGGAGCTGCTTTTGATACTGGATCGGGCTCAGTGTAGTGACCGCTTTAAATTTGTGATGCAATGTAGAAGGACTCATGCCGCCTACCTGAGCAATTTCTTCTACGGTAAGGTTACGTACATAGTTTGTTTTAACATAATGGATAGCCTTACTAATGCCTGCCGCATCATGATGCAGCAACATGTTATTGTAGAAGCGCGCTCCACCCTCGTCGGTGAGCAGGCGGTAAATCAGCTCACGCTTAACGCCAAATGCGAGAAAATCCGCCGCTTCACGGTCTGTAGCCAGTTGCAGTAACCGCTCAAGTACATGCAATACCTCAACCCCAGTCTTACCAATAAAGGCGCCTTCTGTCAGTTGATTCTCAGCTAATGCTTTGAGCTTGGCATCTAGAGCAACGGATGCAATTTCGTCTGTTGTAAACGCAATTCGGATCGCTATGTACGGCGCTTTCTGCGTAGCTTGGGATATCTGGCCTTTGATCGGCATATCCAGGTTGGATGCAATATAATCTCCGGCCCCATAATTGTAAGTATTATTGCGGACAATTAGCGTTTTATTCCCTTGAAGAACTACACAAATCCCTGGATTGAAAAAGCCGTATTGAATTGTGGTCGGCCGTTCTGCTTTCAGCAGCGAGAGAAACGAAATTCCGGTCTCACAGATACCGCGGGAAAAGGAATAAGCACCGCACAGGTGTAGCAATCGCTGTACAACAACTGAAGGTTCATCGTTTTGACGCGACATAAGCATCTTCCTCTCTATAGGCTGGTGTGATACAGCAGCATTCCGGTTTGGATAACCGTATCAGCTCATCGGAGTTTTAGGCAAAAATGAAGCACGATTCGACTATTTTCCCCATTATAATCACACTATAATCAAATTCACAAGGCCACAGAATACAGGTCTTAAGTACACAACAAACTTGAATTAGGGAGCGGATTACATGTCTAAGGTGTGGTTAATTACTGGAAGCGGAAGCGGGCTAGGTCGTAATATTACTGAAGCTGCTCTTGCAAAGGGTGAACGTGTTGTTGCAACCGCCCGTAATATCGGACAACTCGATGATCTGGTTAATCAATATGGCGATCAGATCCGTGTCGTTACGCTGGATGTGACCGTTGAAGAAGCGGCACAAGCCGCGGTTCAAGTCGCTCTGAATGCCTTTGGACGTCTTGATGTTCTGGTTAACAATGCAGGTTATGGCGATATTCGTCCTTTTGAAGAAACAAGCTCTGAGGATTTCAAGACGCTGATGGATACTTGCTTTTACGGAGTTGTATATCTGACGCGTGCGGCATTGCCGATTATGCGCAAGCAGCGGAGCGGGCATATCCTTAATATTTCATCGGTTGGTGGGCGCTTGGCAACTCCGGGCAGCGCTGCTTACCATGCAGCCAAATGGGCAGTTGGTGGTTTCACAGAAGCTGTAGCTATGGAAACAGCTCATTTCGGAGTCAAAATCAGCGCACTTGAACCTGGGGGCATGCGTACGAACTGGGTAGGCCGCGCGATCAATAAACGTCCTGCATTACTTCCGGACTACGAAGCCTCCGTAGGTGCGCTGCTCAAAATGATGGATGATCTACAGGGGCAAGAAAAAGGTGATCCTGTAAAAGTGGCCGACGTCGTCCTTCAGTTGGCTTATGCGGATGAGCTGCCTGCACATTTGTTGCTTGGTGTAGATGCTGCACAGGGAGCTGAACTAGCTGAACAACAGCGTGCTGCCGATGCTAAGCGCTGGCATGAAGTCACCATCTCAACAGAATATGAGTGATACAGTGTGACCGCGAGCATTTGCTATTGAATTAAACTTAAGGGCGCCGGACCGCAAAGGTTCGACGCCCTTAAGTGTGAATAAAGCGAAGTTGCCGGAGGAGCAGAATCGTATGATTTAAGTGATTCTGGATTAGGATGACAGATGTATCCACCTAACATTTTAGAAGAGATATGCCCTTTCCCTTGACTCTGGTACTGTACTAGGGTTTATCGTGATGGATATCAAATATGTCTTTTACGAATCTAGGTGGTTAAGTTGATGTTTACAGAACGGTTTGATCAAGTGTACGAAATTATGAAGCAGTCTTTCCCCGAAGCTGAGTATCGGACTTATTCGGAACAGAAGAAGCTACTATCGAATTCACGATATCGTCTTCACACAGAGGTGAACGAGCAGAACGAAGTGATTGGTTTTCTCGCAGGCTGGGAGTTCGAGGCGTTCAGGTACGTTGAGAATGTAGCTGTCTCCCCTAACATTCGTGGAGGTGGCATAGGCAAGCGGTTAATGGAGCGTTTCATGAAGCAGTCCGACTTGCCGGTCATATTGGAGGTCGAATTGCCTGATGATGAGCTGAAGCGGAGAAGGATCGGATTTTATGAACGTCTGGGATTTTGTTTGTTAGACTATTCTTATGTGCAACCACCGCTACGCGCAAGGCAGCAAACCCTGCCACTACAAATCATGAGCTATCCGGTAGGTTTGACTTTAACGCAATTTGAAATGGTGAGGGAATTACTGTATAAGGAAGTATACGGCGTGCCTGCGGCACACACCCGCGTATAGAATAGATAATTGCAAGCAGGAAGGAAACCGATGAAGAACGACTATAAAATCAATGAAATCTCAAAGCTCTACGGAATAGGCGTTGATTCCTTACGTTATTATGAGAAACTTGGCCTGTTGGTCCCCCGTCGAGACGACAACGGATATCGTCTGTACAGCCTTCAGGATATCTATAAATTGAATATCATCCGTGACCTACGCGAACTGGATTTTACGATGCCACAGATCAAGTCGTATCTAGATCAGCAAAGTGTCGAGAATACGCTTGAATTGTTACACACTGAACAGGAAATGATTAAAGAACGGGTCGCTAAGCTTGAAACAACGCAGCGTATCATTCAGAGCAGAATTAAAGTATTGACCGACGCGCAGCAAATTCAGACGGGGATCTTCTCCATCAAAACATATCCGGACCGCCCCTGTCTGCAGCTCAACACACGCATAACAAGGGACGAGGAAATGGATTATGCCATCAAGAAGTTGCATCAGAAGCATAAAAGTCACATTTTGGATTTAGGCAATCAATTATACGGTGCGTCTGTGTCACTTGAGGAATTAAAGCTTGGTTTGCGAGATGTCTTTAACTCGGTCTTCTTTATCTTTGATCCTGCTGAAGCTGGAAAGATCGACTATGATTACATCCTCCCGGCTGGCGATTATCTGTCATTCTATTACCGGGGCAATTATCGCCAAAGTCACGAAAAAATGCTTGAGGTCGTTGCACATGCCAACGAAAAAGGCCTCCGTATATTAGGAGACCCTTTTGAAATCTATGAAATCGATAACCGTGATACGATCATTACTGAACAATTTCTAACGGAAATACAGTTGAGAATATGTGATGCTGAACTTTAATAGAGGTGCGTCCCCGGCCACTTTCTCATATTCCATTATTCTTTAAAAAATTCAGCATCAGTTCACCGATTTCAAGCGCATGTGTCTCCAATGCAAAGTGCCCTGTATCCAATAAATGAATCTCCGCTTTGGGTAAATCCTGTTTAAAAGCTTCGGCACCGGCCGGAATAAAGGATACGTCATTTTTCCCCCATACTGCCAGTAAGGGAGGCTCATATTCTTGAAGATACTTTTGAAATTGCGGGTATAATCTTACATTGCTTTGGTAATCGAAAATTAAATCTGATTGTTTTTCATCATTTCCCGCACGAGACGTATAAGCAATATCAAGCGTATAGCCATCAGGAGAAACTCTGTTGTCTTCTGTTCCTTGAACATATTGATTCTTAATCGTATCAGGTGCAAATGCTGTGTGATAACTTTCTCTTTTTTCTGGAGTCGGATTATTCCAATACTCTTCTCTTGCTGCCCATTTTTCACCTAGTCCTTCACGATATATGTTTCCATTCTGACTTATTATTGCGGTTACACGTTCTGGGCGGTGCATGGCGATACGAAAGCCAATCGGAGCTCCATAATCAAAGACGTATAGAGCATATTTAGTCAGCAGTAATTTATCGATAAAAGACTCCATAACTTCGGTAATATGATCAAATGTATACTGGAACTCTTCTCTGTCAGGTGATGAAGTATTTCCAAACCCCGGATAATCAGGAGCAATGACATAATAATCTTTCTCCAACACAGGGATTAGTTCTCTGAACATATGACTAGCAGACGGAAAGCCATGCAGCAATACAATGACTGGTTTATTTGGATTACCCGCTTTACGATAGAATACCTCTAATCCTTCAACCTCTACTGAATGATAAGTCGTCATATAAACCTCCTAATTTTACTAATGATTATTCCCCACTTCTGGACAGATATGCACAATTTTAATAGCAGAAATTCTATCTCTTCTATGATGATACATCGTTCTTGCAATCATGAATAATGCGAAAATAAGATGCCGAGTATCTTTTTCTAATATACCTGTCATGGATCAGCCAAAAAGAAAAGGCATTACCCTGAGCTTGTCCTGTAAAGGAACGCCCATAGATAATGCCTTCAAACTCATTTTTTCATTGCAAGTAGTTATCTTTGCAACCCAGGATATTGCCAAATGCCAGAAGTTCTAAGCAGGTCACGGTAAATAACAAGCTTTTCATCATTTGTTACTTTCTGTGCTTCTTCAAGAGACTTGTAATCCAAATACACAGCATTCGTAAAGTTTCTGCTTGCTGCTTTGCCGTTCATTTTGCTATAGAAACTATCAGCTTCTTTAAAGACCGCGAGTGCTCTACGAATGTGGCTTGCGCTGGTCACGATCGTAACGTCTTTCAATCCTTCTCTTTCCAGAATGGCAGTAGAGAACAGACCGTTTTCAACGGTATCCGTAGATTTATTTTCAAGAATAATTCTATCCTTATTAACGCCTTGAGCAATCAACCACTGACTCATGGCATCGGACTCTGTAACGCCTTGCTTTGGTACTCCGCCTGTAACAATAATTTTAGAGTTCGGATATTTATTCGCTACAGCCAGACCTGTTTTCAAACGCTCAATCAACGTCGGTTGCATCGTTCCGTCATCAGCAAGTGCATAACCCAGAATCACAATCGCATGATTTTTTGACTGTACATTTGCCGGAGGGGTTGTGCTCAGCTTTTCATTAAATACCTTCTCTGTACGCTCTATTTTTTGCAGATACTGATTGGTTTTCTGAGCATTGATCAGTTTCAGCTTTGCAATAGAAGCTTTGTACGTAGCCTCGTCTCCAGATGCCTTCGAATACACTCCGTTAAGCAGGTTTGCATTAAAGTTGTTAGGATCCAAATTCAAAATTTGTCTATACGTATGCAGAGCTTCTGGAACTTTCTTCTCAATAATTAGTGTAGAAGCGAGTGAGAACTTCAAATCCAGATCGAACGGGTCAAGGAGTGTTGCTTCTTTAAAAGCATTCTCTACAACATCATATTTCCCTTTAAGCGTAATGCCTTTGAAAATATCCTTCTCGGACTGTTGGATATCACCGCCATGCCAGTAGTAATACATGGCCAGGTCCTTATATTGATTAATTCTCTCATAAGTCGGTTCATCATTTCTAATCGGCTTTGCATTGGAGGTCTCTACTTCTGCAGCTCTTACTGGCGGTGCCATCGTTACGTACGCCGTTGCAAATGTAACTGTAGACATCGTAATGGCTAACGCTAAAGCTAGTTTCTTCTTTGTGTTCTTCATGTTGTCCCCCACGCCTTCATATTGCCTCATTATGATGAGGCTTGATCACTACCTGACTATGTAAAGTTAACACTGATTTATCAACGTAGAATGAAGACAGCGTAAATCTATTGTAAAGTCGTGTAGTATAAATATTCCAGTATGTAAAGATGCGGCTAGTGAAGTAACCTTATATTAAAGGAACTGAAGTCTTTATGAAAAAATGTTAAAAAATCGTCGGAACCATTCCTCCATCCATGCGGATTGGAGAGCCTTTAAAGGCGGATGCATAAGGGCTGCATACAAAGGTAGTGAGTCGGCCGATTTCAATAGGTCTGATAAATCGTTGTATTTCCGATTGCGGCAGGTTTTTAGTCATAAAGTCTTTCTCTTTTTCCGCAAAAGCCATCTCTTCATTTGGGTAGATTCCCTCAATGATTTGCTGTACATTCTCAGAGAGTGTCGGTCCTGGCATAATGGTATTGACGGTAACTTCTGTGCCTACAGTTAGCTTGGACAAGCTTTTGGAGAGCGATAGCAGCATTGATTTGGTCATACCGTATTGCGGCATTTGACCTGAAGGCATAACCGCTTCTTCACTCGCAATAAAGATAATGCGGCCAACATTATTTTTCAACATTTTAGGCAAATAAAATTTAGACAACCCGTTAGCAGCAAGAACATTTGTCCGGAAATAGTGTTCCCATACTTCATCGTTAACGTCCTCGTACTGCATAATTTCATAAATCCCCGCATTGTTAACCAATATATCGATATCGGGGTATTTTGCAAATAACGCTTCTCTTTGCTCTACATCCACAATATCGGCCGTAGCTTTCTGTGGCGAGGTTGCCGGGTAATTGGTTTTTATTTCTTGTACAGTTCGTTCAACCTCTTCCGCATTTCGTCCATTTATAAGTACATTGACCCCTTCTTTGGCAAGTTCAATGGCGATGGCTTTACCTATTCCTTTGGTCGATCCTGTCACTAAAGCTGTTTTCCCCTGTAATCCCATATCCATTTCTACTCTACTCCTTTTTATTTGCATCTATATAAGACAAACTTAAAATCCTAACGTAAGACTCGGTAGTTACTACGGTGGAATGTTTGGACTTCCGGCCGCTGTTGTCTCCATATTTCTTTCCATTGTATCGCAGTTGCGGTTGAAATCTGGAGACAAAGGCGGTCGCTACCGCTCCTACAGTTCCAAACTTCCCCCTTCGCTCCTTCTCGTTTTTTGTTATTTTCTTTTTGTTCGTCTTATATAACGGCAAGCTAATCCGTAGTTTTATTTACAACAGCCTTGCGCTCCGGATAGGGATTATATTACGTTGTCTTGGTGGTTCAGTAACTAGCATAGGACGCCAAAGTTCTTGTTTAACACGCCAAAAGTAATAAGTTAGTACGTATTCGCATTTTCGGACATCGAATTTGCACCTAAATGCTCAGCACGCCAATTGGAAGGAGTGTCATCTTCCCATATGCGGAAGGCACGGTAGAACGAATTCTGGTCCTCATATCCAATTAGAAAAGCAACTTCTTTAATATCGAGCGAGGGGTCTGCCAAATACTCCAGTGCCTGCTCGTGTTTAGCTTGTGTCAACAGAAGCTTGAAGCTCGTGTTCTCATCAGTAAGCCTGCGCTGTAAGGTCCGATCACTCATATTGAGCACTTTTGCGACGGAATGAATATCTGGTTGTCCTCCGGTGAGGCAGCGTTTCATGATCCATTTGACCTTCTCCGTGACGGAGCGGATGCTCTGCTGCTCGCCTAGCGATTCGTTCAGTACTGGCGTAAGGATCTCCAGCAGCTCTTCGTTATACGACAGAAAGGGAAGGTCCAAATCTTTTCGATGCAGTGTCAGCCGATTACTCTTCGCGCCAATCCGAACAGGACAGCCAAAATAAGCCTCAAGGGCTTGCACATCACCCATTGCTTGCGTAAATTCAACCAGCTGTGCCGTCAAAGATTGACCCGTGCCCCGGCGCCCAAGCTCCAGAAGATTTGCCAGCGTGATCCCAATCAGCAGCGGCGGACCAGATTGCTCGGTATACAGCCATTCCAGTTCGATTACACAGTGTTCTCCTTCCTCCGTGATACGCAAGCTTTCGGGCGGGCATAGTTGCTTGTAACGAGTCATTCGACTCAGCGCGTCACGATAGTCACGAGCGTGGTAAGTCGCCAAAACAGATGGTGGGTACTTCGCTGTTTCATATACGGTCGCAAGTTCGATAATGCCTTTGGCAGTGTCACCAATAAGATCAGAATAGGCCTGCCAGATCGCGAAATATTGGGTGGTAGTGACTACTAGTTCAGTAATAATGGTGAGCGGCAATCCCGCTTTGCGAGCTACGTCTTGGGCGGCAATCCCTAATTGACGTAATCCTGTCCAAAATCCTTGCGGCAGCTTAATACGGTCAGAGGTATTAGATATCATACGTTTGGTACTCCTTTTTCTAATGCAAATTCACCCTTACAATATTTCAATATATCCTTCCGTTCCATGTACGCGAATGCGCTGCCCATCTTTAATCAGTTTGGTAGCATTCTCCACGCCAACAACTGCTGGCAAGCCATATTCACGTGCGATCACCGCTCCATGGGTCATCAGTCCACCCACTTCAGTGACCAGGCCTTTGATGGATACGAACAAGGGAGTCCAGCTAGGGTCAGTAAAAGCAGTAACTAAGATATCTCCATCTTCTAAATCAGCATCTTCCATATTTACAATAACACGTGCTCGTCCCTCAATCACTCCGGAAGAAACAGGCAGGCCTACAATAGCTCCGGTAGGAAGATTTTCTCGTTTGTATTCCCCTGCGATGATTTCACCATCAGATGTAATCACACGCGGCGGAGTTAGTTTTTCATATCGTTTGTACTCGTCTTTACGTGTGTCTATGATCTGGTAATCTAATTTATGGGTACGCACGACCTCGTGAAGTTCATCAAAAGTAAGAAAGTAGATATCTTCTTTTTCATGAATAATTCCTTCCCGGACAAGTGCCTCAGCTTCCTGGAGTAAAGCCTGCTTATAAACGAAGTAACGATTCACCATGCCGTATTTGGGATACTCCCGATAGCCGCTGAAGTTTCGGATCAAGTCAATCCGGTGTTTGGTTTCGGCTGCTTTCTGCTCTCCGTCCGGCAATGCCTTTAGGCGTTCTAATAGCTCTTGTTCTTTGCTCAAAGCTTCAAGCCACCCTTGTTCAAATTTCCGATGACTGGCCTTCGGCTCAAAGTTCTTGATATTACCTAGAAGGATCGGGACAAGGGCGGATGGTTTTTCGCTCCAACGGGTTCTCGTGATATCAATTTCACCGGCACACCGCATGCCGTATTTGTCCAGAAAAGCAGTAATCGCTTCATACGCTTCCTGTCCCCCACGAATCTTAAGCAGTTCGTCCCCCAAGCTGTCCTCTTTTAGTTGCTGTAAATAATCAACGACTTCCGGGTAAGGACGAATGACATCAGCGACATCCAGGAGCGCCAGTCCCATCTCTGAAGTAATGTTATTCGATACAGATTGGGACAGGGTGTCAGCTGCACTTTTTTCACCTAGCCATTCGTGCATTTTCTCATTGATCCAAGCGGACGCGTTCATACCAGCCATAATGACTTTCGTGCTTTGCGGGTCAAAGAGAATCTTCTTTAATTCCTGCAGATCTTCTAGAATAAAATCAAATAAGTCTACTCCTGATTTTCCTTCGATATTTACTTTTAACACCGCCAACGATGTCTCGCTCCGCTCAACCAAGTCAGAAACAATTGATGGATCGGTTTCGATTGGTGCTGGCATGCCTGCGTAATTTTTGGCTGGGTTCGGAGCTGCGGTATCATTAGGTAATAATTTTATAAAATCCTCTCGCGCTATAACAGTCTTGAGTGCATCTTTGACGAGCGGCTCGGATTGCCCCAACATATTTAGTATTATGTCTCTACTGACAGGTGAAGCCAGCTGAGGTGTGACATCAACAAATAGTCTTCCGCCAGCAGTACACATAGGTGCACGAGTTACTAACAGATAGAACGATAATCCCAGTGGCTTCATCGCATCCGTCATCATTTGCTGGTGGCCTACAGAGATATAGACATGATTCTCTTGATCGTTCGCTTCAGGGATCGGGTATAACGTTGTGATCGGACGGCTCTGAACAATGTAAAAGACATCTTCTGCTAAACACCATTCAATATCTTGCGGGCAACCGAAATAAGCTTCAATCTGCCTTCCGATGCGTGACAATTGTAAAATTTGTTGATCAGTCAGTGTCTGAGACTTTTGCCGATCAGGATCGATCTGCTGAGTCTCTGTTCCATCTTCTTCACGTCCATAGACAGCCAACTTTTTGGTTGCTATCCTCTTCTCGACGATTTCATCTTCCCGTACTTTATAACCATCGGCAGAAACCAAGCCAGAAACCAGCGCTTCTCCAAGGCCATAACTGGCATCGATCGATAGCAGCTTCCGGTTAGAGGTCATTGGATCAGCGGTAAATAAAATCCCGGAGGCTTGCGGGAACACCATCCTTTGCACGATAACGGATAAATAAACTTGACTGTGGTCAAATCCATTTTGCATACGGTAGATGACCGCGCGATCTGTAAACAGGGATGCCCAACATTTGCTGATATGCTCCAAAATTGCTTGTTGGCCAATGATATTCAAATAGGTGTCTTGTTGGCCGGCAAAAGAGGCATGGGGCAAATCTTCAGCAGTCGCACTAGAGCGCACTGCATAAGCATGCTTATCACCAGACTTGGAGAGATAATGGGTGACTGCTTGCACAACCTCGGATGGAATTTCTACTTGCAAAATGATTTGTCGAAGCTTCCCGCTGACTTCAGCAATTTGATCTCGATCTTCTAAGGTTAGCATGGCTAGTTGAGCCAACAAAGCATGATATGTTTCATTTGGTCCGACTGCTGCTTGATATCCCACGGTTGTCACACAAAATCCCTCTGGTACTTGTATACCCTCAATTTTGGACAGCTCCCCTAAATGCAGCCCTTTTCCGCCAACAAGCATAAGCTGTGTGTTGTTCATTTCCTGAAAATCGAGAACCAACGAACGCATTCCACATCTCTCCTAACCATTCATTTGAGAAAAAAACATTTGACAAGACTTTGGTCGGCATAGTAAGATTAATATATAAGATATACTTTCTATGCCTATTCATAAATTGAAAAGTTGCGATCAGATTATATCATCTAGTCTGGTCATGTGCAATATAAAAAGAACCTGAATGAAATATTCAGGTTCTTTCTTTGTTTTTTCGCTATCTTTAGTGCATTCAAGAATCATATACCTCGCCTGCAGCTTCTTTCAAAGCATATTCAAAGGGCTCTTCACACGAATAAATCTCATGAAAAAATCCCATGTACGGAATATCATCCTCCATACATTTTATTAGATAGGACAATGCCTCATCACACTCTGGCTCTTCACCGGCGTGCTGCATACACTCAAATGCATCTACTATATTTTCCAGCATGTTTATTTGGATGAATAATGGTAGTTGATCCAGCATCGCATCTCCAATATTGGTCTCGGATCGATATCCCTCGAGGCAGACTTTGAAATAATCATCCATAAACTCTTTGCGTTTATTGGCGTCTGGTTCAAACTGTATCCAGCCCACTCCGTTTCTCCAGATCGACGCCAAATCACACATATACCAACAGAAACACGAATTATCAAAGTCATATACAGTAATTTGCCCGGTATCAAAATCGATATGATAATTCCCATCTCCGTAATCAAAATGAATCATACCATAGGATTCATTGCTCCGTTCCAATCCCTCCACTATCGTAAGAAGCGCTACCAGCTTTTCCTTCAACCGAGATAAGGAATCGGGAATCAATTTTTCAATATATTCTGCGTTATATTTATCTAAAAAGCTATATCGGCGCTGGACTGGTGTATAACCTTTCGACAACTGATGCAATTTACCGAGAGTTTTACCGCAGTTATAATAATATTCGGTAATAGGAACGCCTTCTCGATACTGGTAGTTATTTTCCACCAGATGCTTACCCTTGGCTTTTTCAAACAGGCAGACAAAAAAAGTGTGATTATGATGAGTGATCTCTTCCAGCAGATTCCCCTTCCGGGAACTGATTACATTCGATACGCTGCCGCCATGCTCGAATAGATATCTGATGTACTGGACTTCGGCCAGAAAATCTTCCCGGCTCCTGTCATTCAAAAAGGAGATTCGGAGTATTTTGGCATCAGCGCCGTCTTTTTCATAGTTATAAGCGATATTCCGCCCTCCGTCATGTGGGTTAATCCGGCTGATCTCATAACCCTCCAAGTCATATAGCTCTGACACTAATGGAAGCAAATAGGCATCCCCGATTTGAACAACTTCGTCATAAGTCATAACATTTCCCCTTTAACTAATCATTTGTTTAAAAGCAAATCCTTTTGAACTATATGTATATTTTACTAACAACTTCCGGTAAATGGGATAGTAGAAAACAATTAAAACTGATTGATCCTGTTTCGTGTGTATAAGCAGTCTACTTTTACTGAGTTCTCCCCGCAGCGAATATCCCAGAACTGGGCTACGTTCTAGTGTACACACTGACACCAAGCAATGAGCCGTTACTAATCTGTATACAAAAAAGTCACATCAGATATTATTCTAATGTGACTCTATAATACGTTTAGCTTAATTGTTCTTTTGCAACTCAGAGATAAAGGATTAGCGATACAAAAGCAAGCGTTAATCCGCCAGCAGCATAATCCACCTGCGCGAAATTCAGCTCCTTATAGGATGTCCGGCCCCTTCCATCCCCGTAAGCTCTTGCATCGATCGCTAAAGACAGTTGCTCCGCCCGCTGAATCGTTGTAACGAATAGCGGAATCAGTATTGAAGTATAAGCAACGATCTTCTTGTAGCCTTTGGTAGACGTAGTGTCATACCCTCTAGCCTTACGAGCCAGCATAATGCGATCAAGCTCTTGAATGATCGTTGGAATAAACCGGATGGCAAGCACGATCATCAGTGCAAAAGCTTCGACTGGAACACCTAAGCGGGACAGCGGTTTAAGCAGTTTTTCAAGACCCTTCGCCAGATCCAGCGGTTTGGTTGTTAACGTAAGTACCGAAGCAAGTAAGATCAGCAATATCATTCTCCAAACAATAAAGCTGCCGTTCTTTATCCCTTCTAGGGTCACTTTTAGAAAGAAGCCAGGCCAGAGTGGCGTTCCATCGGTCAGCACGACATGATACAAAAAGGTGAAGGAAAGAATGAAGAGAATTGGCTTTAATCCTCTGAAGACCATTACAACCGGCAATTTAGCGGTCAGGATTAACCCTGCCACCAGGACAGTTGTCGCAATATATCCGGCAAATGTTTTAAGCAGAAGGAAACTAATCATGATGGCAAAAATGCTCAATAGTTTAGTTCGGGAATCCAGCCGGTGAATGACTGAGCCAGTATCTGCATATTGACCCAGTATGATTTTATCCATCATGTTGAATACCCCTTGCCTGCCAGACTGATCTAACCTGCTGCATAATGTCCTCTTCTCTGCAACTGGCTGGTTCGATAATACGGCCGGACAATTCCTCGATCAGCTTGAGGAGCTGTACAGGCTCCGGCAAAGGCAGCCCTGCTTGCTTCATGAACTCTGTATGTTGTAAAAAAAGATCATTCGCACTCATCTGTACCAATAAACGTCCACTGTTAAAGATCATAACCTCATCTGAGTACTCAGCTACATCCTCCATCTGATGAGAGATGAAGATCACCGTTCGATTCTTTGTCCGCTGCCATGCTCTGATTTCCTCAAGAAGCGCAATCCTGCTTAAAGGATCAAGTCCAGCTGTCGGTTCATCCAGAATAAGCAACTCGGGATCTGCAATAAGCACCGAAGCAATGGCAACACGCCGCTTTTGTCCCCCGCTGAGCTGGTATGGAGACGCGTCCAGAAGGTCTGACGGGAGCCCCATTTGATGCATCACAGATTCGATTTCAGCCTTCATATCCCCAGTGTGACCTTTTTTTATTTTCTGAGCAAAGGCCAGCTCTTTATAAACAGTCGTTTCAAAGATTTGCTGTTCCGGATTCTGAAACACATAGCCAATCTGTGGAACCACCCTCATATTCCCTTTGCTGTCCCGCGGAAGCGGCTGTTGGTTATACGTATATTCACCACTGAATGAAGGGATCAGACCTTTTATAAGTTTGGCAAAAGTGGACTTACCGGCCCCGTTGTGTCCTATAACAGAGATCCACTTCCCCTCCTGAAGCGTACAACTCAACGATTGTAGAACCTCTCTGCCGTTCATACTTACACTTATATCCTTTAATGCATAGACCATAAGTTGGTGATCGTCTCCTTCCAATCAGAACCTAAGGGGACATCTAATCCCAGTGTCTGATGCAGCCTTACAGCAAAAGGAGGAACCAACTGGTCAGTCAGGGACACGCTGTTGAATAAGGCTGACGGAGTACCGTCAAAACGGATACTCCCATTACTTAGCAGCAGAACCCGATCCGCTGACAGAATCTCATCCATGTGGTGAGTAATATGAATGATCGTCAACCCTGATCGATGAAGGGTGCGCATCACCTCAAGGATGTCTTTTCTCTCCTGCGGATCAAGCATGGAAGTAGCCTCATCGAATACCAGGATAGAAGGACGCATGGCCAGAATGGCCGCAATCGCCACCCGTTGTTTCTCGCCTCCTGACAGCTGATGCGGCATCGCGTCCAAATAATCTTCCATACGGACAGCTTGCAAAGCCCCTTCTACCCTAGGCATCATTTCTTCTCTTGGGATGCGAAGGTTCTCCAATCCGAACACGACTTCATCGAGAACGGTTGTCGTAATAAACTGATCTTCAGGATTCTGAAAGACCAGTCCAACCTGCTCACGAATCTTTTTCAAATCCACATGCTGAAGGGTATTCAACTGATTAAGTCTTACTTGTCCCTTTCTGGGCAGTAGCAATCCGTTCATCAACTTGGCAAGTGTGGATTTCCCGCTTCCGTTCCCTCCGACGATGGCGACAAATTCTCCTTCTTGAACTTCGAAGCTCACATCTTGAATGATGGGATGCTCTCGGCGGTAATGATAATTAACTTGATCAAAAACAAGCATCTGTGTTGCTCCCTTCGTTACTTCGAAGCCGAGAAAAAGCCCTCCAGCTCGGTAGTAACCAGTCTGGAAGGCTTTGGCTTTCGCCAAAGTGTAATCATATTGATGAGGAACATTGGAGCAATGATACTAAGCTTGTACTTTTTCTTCAATAGGACTAATCGCTCTAAGCTGCATCGTAATGATGGCTGCAATGACGGCTTTAATGATATCACCTGGAACAAAGGCTATCGAACCTATTAAGGCGGCCCAAATGGACGTATTAGTGATCAGAGCCATGACAGGGGCACCAATGAGATACACCACTATTACACCAAAAATCAGATTGATGACTACCAGCTTCCATGTTTTGACCTGCAGCCAGATTTTCTCGGAAGCCCATCCGATCAGGAAGGCCGAAATCGGCCAGCTGAATATGTAACCTGCAGACGGTCCAACCAACGCCACCAGACCACCGTGCCCACCTGTTAACACAGGCAAACCAATAGCCACCAGAATGATGAAGAGTACAAGACTTAGGCCGCCGGTTTTTCTACCCAGAAAACATCCAGCCAACATGACACCGAGTGTCTGGGCAGTGATTGGAACAGGTATGAACCCGAGTGGTATAGGCGGGATCATACCCAGCACTGCGATTAGAGCAGCGAATAGTGCCGCATAGACAAGTTCTTTTGTTTTCAAGAAATAGACCTCCATTGGGAACGTAAAATGTATTTGATTAAGTTACGAGCTGTTCCATACGCTGAATTATAATAGAGTGAATTTCAATTGTAAACCTAAATTTATTGTAGGTTCACAATCAAACACTTAAACAGATCATTCATGTACTTAACTTTTGTAGCTGGTTATTGACTAGCTAAGCATGTTAAAATATAGGGATAGGGTTGTTAGGCATATATTAGTGGAGGTTTATTGCCATGACAGTAAAAGAACGTATTCTAGCTTTACTCGACGGCAACAGAGGCGAATATATCTCCGGCGAGGAGATAGCTGGACAGCTATCCGTTACACGCAGTGCTGTTTGGAAGTCGATCAAATCGCTGCAGAACGAAGGTTACTCCATAACGGCTGTAACAAATAAAGGGTACTCTCTATCACCTAATACGGATATTCTATCCGCTGTTGCAATTTCGAATTATTTAAATATGGAGTGTAACAATCTACATATTGAAGTCCTCAAAACAGTACCGTCAACAAATGAATCCGTTAAAAAACTTGCCTTGAACGGAGCGGCTGAGGGCATAGTGATCCTTTCGGAGGAGCAGACAGCCGGACGCGGCAGAAAAAGCCGGCAGTTCTTTTCTCCCTCAGGAACGGGGATCTATATGAGCATCCTTCTACGTCCGAAGATCTCAGCGCAAGATTCTTTTCTTCTCACGACCTCCGCCGCAGTAGCTGTTTCGATGGCCATCGAGAGTGTAGCCCATAAGGACACGCAGATAAAATGGGTTAACGATGTATTCATGGATGGTAAAAAGGTCTGCGGAATCCTTACTGAAGCCGCTCTTTCAGTGGAAAGTGGCTGGCTTGACTATGCTGTGCTCGGCATTGGAATTAATGTATCACTGCCCTCTCATGGATTCCCTGAAGAGATTACAGATATCGCTACATCTGTATTTTCGGATGACAAGAACAGCGGAGATCTTCGTAACCGACTAGCGGCAGAGATACTCAATAATTTCATGGTTTTCTATACACGTTTGACGGACAGGCTATTTCTGCCTGAGTATAAAAAACGTATATTTTTCCTCGGCAAAGCCGTAACTGTACTGAAAGAAAACAAACAATGCCAGGCAACAGCCATTGATATTGATGACAATTGTCGGCTCAAAGTCAGGTATGAGAATGGCGATGAGGAGTATCTTTCAAGCGGAGAAGTTAGTATTAAAGTTAATGGATAGAGAGCCCCAGCCAATTGGCTGGGGTTTTGTTGTACTCAAGGAGCTTAAGAACCGTATCCATTTGGCTAGCAAAAAGTATATTTTAAAATTATTCTTTACTGATCGTTCCCATAATGATAAGATGTCTTCGGGAGGTGATCATGAATGACAAGAAGCAAAGAATATGACGAGAATGCAGTTCTTCATAAGGCCATGCAACTCTTCTGGGAACAAGGTTATGAAAAAACATCCATGTCTGATCTTGTAGCGCATATGAGAGTTCATAGAAGAAGCCTATATGATACCTTCAAGGATAAGCATACATTGTTTCTTAAGGTCTTGGATCATTACGGAGAAATAACGGATAGCACTCTTCAAGAAGGAATTGAACAATCTGAAACAGCTACTCAAGCGTTACATTTCATTTTCAAGTATACGATTGATAACATTGATGATGTTCCTACGGGTTGTCTATTTGTAAATGCAGCAGTGGAATTAGCGATGCATGATGCTGATGCCGATGCCAAGACCATTGAAGGATTTGAAAAACAAGAACAGCTACTCACATCTATTATTCGGTGGGGTCAGCATAACAAGGAATTCACATCTGATTATGATGCCAAAGAACTTGGAGAGTCTTTGCATAATACGCTATTGGGATTCAGAGTAATGAGACGTACATCGACAAGTAAGGATAAGCTTCATCGTTTAGCCGCCCTATCTTTGAGGTATTTAGAGTATTGAATTTTTTTTGCCCTTAATGAGAATGATCATTCCCATAAACTTTTCTCGTTCCTGACATCTCACCCCACCCACATTTTTTCCAATTAAAAGGAGACGATTTAGAAATGACAACAACACAGAATTTAACTGGTAAAGTAGCCTTTGTAACTGGCGGAACTCGTGGTATTGGATTGGAAACTGTACGTGGTCTGGCTCACTTAGGAGCTGTGGTAGTGATCGGTGCGCGCGATGCACAAAAAGGTATTGAAGTCGCTCAACAATTTAAACAAGAGGGATTCAACGTAGAAAGTATTAAAATAGATGTCAATCTGCATGAAGATAATGTGGCTGCTTATGATTACTTCAATGAGAATTTCGGAAAGCTGGATATCTTGATCAACAATGCTGGTGTTTTGCTGGATCAAGAAAATGTGTCCGTTGAAGTTATCAACCGAACAAGTACCCTGCCATTAAAGGTATTACATGACACTTTTAATGCCAACTTCTTTGCTCAAGTTGATTTAACGCAGCTTCTCTTACCGCTGATTCGTAAATCTGATGCTGGACGTATCGTCAATCTTTCCAGCATTCTGGGGTCACTCTCCCTCCAGGCAGATCAGAACTCACCTATATATTCAGCGAAAACTTTTGCTTATAACGCTTCCAAAGCAGCATTGAACGCCTTTACAATCCATTTGGCTGCAGAACTTGAGGGAACTCCGATTAAAGTTAACTCCATTCACCCTGGTTGGGTTCGCACTCGACTTGGCGGAGGTGCTGCGGATATTGATGAGGTGGAAGGTAGCCGGACAAGCATTTTGGCGGCAACACTGCCTGCGGATGGCCCAACCGGTTCCTTCTTCTTTTTAGAAAATACGCTGCCTTGGTAATGTCTTAGATTCAAGACGGAATTTCAAAATTCCTGGGTCCGCTGATTTAGAGAATATGTTGGTCGGGCGGTACGAAAGTGCCGTCCTTTAGAATGAGGAGTGGATTTCATTGGAGAGCAATGATACAAACCAAACCATGCGCAATCCATGGCTTAGTGTTTTTGCGATAGCTTTAGGCGCTATAGCGCTTGTCATTACGGAGTTTTTACCTGTAGGCTTGCTTCCTGATATTTGTAGAAGCTTTGGTGTATTAGAAGGTACCGCCGGACTTGCAGTGACTTCTACCGCCCTATTGGGAGCTGTTGCAGCCCCGCTTACTACCATAGTTATTGGACAATTAGATCGACGAATTGTGTTGCTCGTATTGACGTTCATGCTTATTGTGTCCAGTGTACTCTCGGTATTTGCCCCTAGTTTTGGAGTGTTCATCATTGCACGGATTATTCTTGGACTCGGAGTAGGAGGTTTTTGGGCAATCGCTGTAGCGAGCGCTGTTCGACTAGTCCCCCAAGATAAGATCGCACTGGCATCTTCCATCGTACTAGGCGGGATTTCGATTGGAACGGTGGTCAGTGTGCCTACGGGTACATTCATTGCTTCGCATTTTGATTGGCGAGCCGCATTTACAGCGGCCAGTGTTTTTGCGGTCGTTACTTTTATCATCCAACTCATTCTACTGCCAAAAATCCCAATGAAACAAGGCGTTCGCGTTAAAGATTACGTGGAGCTGTTTCGTTTTAATAAAATAAGAATGATTTTTGCCATCGTTGTATTCCTCGTCGGAGGCCAATACGCAGCGTATACGTATGTAACTCCATATCTGCAGCAAGTGACGGGCACCAGCTCAAATGTATTAGGCGTTTTGATGCTTATATATGGTATTGTTGTTTGCTTGGGTAATTTTATTGGCGGATTCATTTCTAAAATAGGACTTCGGCGCATGAATGCAATGACAGCATTTATTTATCTGGTATCTCTTGCCGCTATCTCACTCTTAGGACATAGCTCGATTATCGTAACGATTGCTTTAATTACATGGGCATTCGCTTGGGGAATGGCTCCTTTAGGTGCCCAACTATGGATCTTCTCCTCTATCCGGAATGCACCAGAAGCTGCGCAAGCTATCTTTACGGGAGTATTTCAATTATCAATTAGCGTTGGTTCACTTATAGGCGGCGTTGCTGTCAATGCTATTAATTTAACTAGCTCTATGTGGCTGGGAGTAATATTGGTCGCATTAGCGCTTATTATGACATTCATGGTTGGCAGGGATGATAATGAATCTTCTGGCAAACTTACAACCGAAAATTAATAAAGACCCCCCAGCCAATTGGCTGGGGGTTTGTTTTACCTCAAGAACTGAAGTATCGTATCATTTACTAAAGCAGGGTTTTCTCTGACCATATGCGGCCTATGACTTCCGTTAGGGACAACTAGATAATGTGATCCTTTGACAAGTGAAGCTAGATGTTTGACTCTCTCCTCACCCACATATTGATCATGCTCGCCAGTAATAAATAGCAATGGACATTCAATGCTCCTAAGTTGGTCTTCTGTAAGTTGAGGATATAATCGCCAATCTTGCGACGATTGCCTCATAAATTCTTCCCAATGCCCTTTATGTGCTTCTTCATGTCTTTCGATCATTTGATTGATCGTATCGTGTAATCCTCTTTCGATGATCCATTCAGGCTCAAATTCTTCAACACCACTAGGGTCACAAAAGCCACTAGTACCTATTGTAGTGAGGCTAATAACTCTTTCAGGATGATTTACCGAGAGGTAAAGCCCAACATTCCCTCCCAAGCTATATCCAATGAAATGAGCTTTTGGAATATCTAATTGAGTCATGAATTGTAAGATGTCATCTACAATTTGAGGTGTAGACCATTCGAAGCTTTCGCATCTTGTTCTTCCATGCCCCCTGAAATCTGGGAAATAACAGGTATATTTCTTTTGAAAATCTAACATTTGGCCAGCGAAAGCCAGTATACTGCGTGAGTAGCCACTGTGCAAAAAAATGATATTATCCCCGTTACCCATTTTTTCGTAAAACAATTCCAAGTCATAAACCTTAACATAAGGCAATGTACTTCTCCTCCTTGTTTAACGCTTTAGAGCTCTCGATGATAACGAACTTCTTCCGATACTTCTTTGAAGCCAGCGGAGTGATATAAAGATAGCGCGGAACTATTGGCTGTTTCGACTTGAAGTTCTGCGGACGTACAGCCGTGGTGTTTGAGATAAGTTAATGCCTGAGATAGCAAATACTTTGCAATGCCTTGTTTTCGATAAGAATTTCTTACAAAAAGATCTTCAATAATTCCATCCCCATCCCCATCTTCATCAATCCAAGCCATAATGCTCCCTACTAAGGTTTCATTTTCCCTGACAATAAAAATAGTCCACGAAGAATTCTTCTGTTTATCGCTCAACTGCTTATGTCCAATCGGGGCATCCGGCCAAATTTCCAAGTCAACCGCTAAGTATTCTTCGATTCGTTCCTCTGAGTCCAATGCTCCTCCCAAGTATCGATAAGGTTCAATAAGAATGGTCTCCTCAATCTTCTCGCATAAGTCTCTTCGCATTGTGTACAGACTCTTCGCATAGATAAAACCTTTCGAGATGAAATAGTTATTGTTATACCCTTCAGTGGATTGATTCCCAATTCCAACAATAGTCCGATTCGAACCAGGAAGTGTTTCCTTTAATTCGTACGCCCTATTTAACAAACATTCATACAGGAGATCATAAAGTGGATAGTCGTCTTCTCTCAGTGGAAGTACCTTCAAATTGAAATAAATATAGTGCGACCGCTCCTCCGGGCTGCCCGGGGGAACCGTGGAAATAACACTAACTTGTCCTTTGCCAATAATACGTTTATTCTCAATCGCTACGAATACGTTCGGCCAATTCTCTTCTTCTCCAACCCACCAAAAAACGGAGTCATTATTAGCGGTAACGGCATGATACAACTCACCTAACCTCTGCATATCCTCTTTAGCAAATGTCCTTACTTCTATTTCCCGCATGCCAAACACCACCATTTATTATTAATACTTAGAGATCCAATAGTGATATTTTACTATTTTTTTGATCCATCGCTTGGTAATAAATAGTTCTAAGCATTTTCTATCCAAGCTTACCTAGCTTATACATAGCGTGCAGTTTTGATATTTAAACCTCATCTTCACTGCATCCCTTCGTGATATAGGATATATAGCTCTATCATTTAGCCAAAGACAACAGGCTGTCTCGCAGTTCAATATACGCATGATCCCAGCCCATTTTTGCAAAGAATCGTAATCCGTCTAAGCCTTTAAAATATCGAGCACCAATCAATCGGTTAGTAAAATCAGGAATCGGCACTCCCATTTCCTCATAATAACTCCCAAAATCAACGGCTAAATCTCTGTTAGGAACGATATGCTCAATTGTTGCAATATCAATCAGAAAATCTCCGTACATAAAGTTGCCGTCAATAATCCCCGTGATCTTGCAGCCATCGGAAAGGATATTCCATTCATGACAATCGCCATGAACGAAGTAGCGATGCGGAGCGTTATATTTGCTGTAATCAAGTAGCCGGGCATAACATTCGTTAAAGACATCACGTTCAAGACAACTTGTATCAAATAACGCATACCAATTCTCCCAAAAGGTTCCCGTTTGATCCTCTGCATAAACTGCTGTAACAACATCCTCCCAGTTCTCATGGCTTCCAGAGCCATCTGGTCTCAGATACCCGAAGCCCTGTTTACTTGTCAAAGACACCTGGTTCATCCTTGTAATTTGATGGATCAGATCCGGGAGTAGCTTGCATCTTTGATCCACGTCATACTCAGCTAGTGGCTTCCCCGCTATCTTTTCTGATATACAAAATTTCAATGTCCCCTCTTTGCCTGATCCTAATGTCTGTGGGAACAGCACATGATTAGATGTAAGTAAATTCGCTACATACTCTTCTGTTACAAAAGCATCTTGGTCCGCGCTAAAGCGAATAACGTATTCACTTTGGTCGATCGCAAATGAGAAAACGCTGCTTAGATTACCACCTTCGATTGCCTGTATACCCTCAGCAGATTTCCCCAAGTGAGCTTTAATCAAGTTTTGCACTTCTTCCATCGAGACTTCCGGTTTACTATGAGCCATCTCTGAACCTCTCCCTTACTTCATATTCTTTTGGAAAAACACAAAAAGCCGCAGAGTGAACTAACGTTCATCCCACAGCTTTTAAATCGCACGAATGCTAAATAGGACATAATTGTCCATATAGCATAGAGTACGAAAGCGATGATAATGATGAGAATTCATAACAGAGTGTATGAACTAAGACATCGGAAAACGAACCCTTCATAATAATAAAGAGTGCTTCAGTCTTGCTCATACGTTATTAGGTTGAGATCACCCTTTTACTTCTGTCAGGAACACCGTCATCATCATCACTGTATTTATCCCACCGATCACATATTTTATTCCATTATAAACCATTTTCTAAGAAAATCAAGAAAGCCACCCTGCTTCCAAGTATGTTTTGAGTAGCCTGATTGATCAGCGCAAGCTTGGAGAAATTCTGCACAGAGAGAAGTGCGGTGCCCAGCGATTTCGCCATCAAGTTGACTTCTTGCTGCGAGTTAGCAGCTGTTCTCTCTAACGTCTGATTAAATACAACCCGGTAGATGTTGACCGTGAAGAAGACCAACGCCAGGGAAACAATAAGTATGTTGGTGATATTAATTTTTTGACGAAGCGACAAACTCCGCCGGGTACGGATAGGAAAGATGGCAGTAACCTCCTTCAAGCCAGGGAAGGAATTCATGTTGTTGTCTTCCGTATGTAAATATAAATGTGAAACATTATCTCAGTATTAAAAATAAAAAGAAGCCCCGTTATTAAAAACGAGGGCTTCTCTCGAAACTGAATCGGTATTTTACCATGATTCTTAGTGCTCTACGCACTTGTCGTCCAACCTGGCTTTAGTTGACATAATTCAAGAGTCCATTTTCTAAAGCGTTGTTCCAGTTATTATTATGTCTTTTCACAACATTCATCTTGGAGAATGCAGAATGTGTAATTGCAAGCTCCGTTTTATTGTCCTTTTCAACAAAATCAATGGTAACCAGCGTTTCCTCTGCTTCGTCTCCTTCATTCATCCACTTCCAAGTAAACGCCAGCTTCTCATTCTGAACGATCTCGACATACCGGCCTTCTAAAGTGAAAACCATACCACCATTCGGAGCTTGCATATGAAAACGGTATTTCCCACCGACTGTAACGTCCATTAGTTCAACGGTCGTCGTAAAACCTACCAGCCCCCACCACTGCTCTAACTGTTCTTTCTTCGTCCAAGCCAGGAACACTCTTTCCTTACTGGCATTATAAACATGTTGAAGCGTAAGCACGTATTTTCCATTCAGCATTGTTATCATTAAGAGTGCCTCCGTCAGTCTTCTTTTGATTGATTGTCCAAAAAAAGCTCCAGGTTAGATAATTGGGGAGTCCAGAAGTTCCTGAGTTCCATTAACCACTCGTGCGCTTTATCCACAGTCTTTGGATTCAAATAATAATATCGGTAAGTTCCTTCCTTCCGAATCGAAACTAAACCAGCCTTTTCTAACACCCTTAGATGTTTAGAGATCGCTGGTAATGACATTTCAAAAGGTTTCGCCAAATTCATAACGGTCATCTCTCCAACACCCAGACGTCTTAGAATTTCTCTTCTCGTCGGATCAGAGAGTACGTGGAACACATTATCTAATAGTTCATCATCATATTTAACCATGTGTTTAAGTCTATTCGGATTTCTAGCTATTGTCAAGAAGTTACATTTGTAAAACTCCAATCAGGTAAACAGAGTGGTAGCACGAAAAAAAGCCGAACGGTTCAGGATTAGAGACCTGAAACTCGCTCGGCTCGGTTGTGCAAAGGCTGATTGACTGATTAGAAGCTGGTTGCGATCTTGCGCGCTTGTTGGATCGCTTTTTCTTTAATCGCTGGCGCTTGATCGGGAGATTTCGCCATACCTTCCACAAAGATGCCTTCAAAGCTAGGAACGCCAATGAACTTCATAATGGAGTCCAAGTAACGGTGACCCATTTCAGAATCCGCATACACTGAGCCTGGAGACAATACGCTTCCGCTAGCTTGGATGTGAACAGCTTTTTTATCCGTCAGCAGGCCAATTGGACCTTTATCGGTATAGCGGAACGTCTTGCCGGCAACACAGATCGCATCAATATATGCTTTCAAAACAGGTGGAATAGAAAAGTTCCAGATCGGATTTACAAAAACATATTTATCGGCAGCCACAAATTGATCCACCAATTGCCCAAGACGACTTACTTTCGCCTTTTCAGCATCGGTCAATTCTGCAAAGGCAGTTCCCGCTCCCAGCTTACCCCAGCCACTAAAAACATCAGCATCCAGTTGCGGAATATCCGATTTAAATAGATCCAGACGAATAACCTCATCATTCGGATTGGCGGAGCGATAAGCCTCTACGAATTCTTCTCCTACAGTTAAGCTATAAGATGCTTCCAGAACGTTCGGGTTTGCTGTGATATACAATACTGTCGCCATAATTAAATAACCTGCCTTCAATTAATTTGTGTTTGCTCATGGAAAAATAGTTACGACAATGCCTCCAATCTTTTTTCATTGAGACTAATCGGCTATTATTTAGCCTTTTGAGGTCTCAATATGTTTAACCAATCGGTTAATTAACCGCGTGATTAAATATAAAACATCTTTTATCCACTGTCAAGTATAAACACTCGAATTACACATCCTACTATAGGGAGTTCCTGTTCCTGCTTATAAGTATAAAAATAAAAAAAGCCGCGATTTACGCAGCCTTTAAGGGTCAATCTTAATTATTCTATTTCCGCCAAAATGTTGTGCATTCCGCCTTATCCAAAATATTGAAGCGTATCATTCGCTCAAGTAATGAGTAGTCTACCGGATGCTCCCACTTGATACGTACTAACTGCTTGGTGTGATCATAGCCTGCCTGCGCAATGTCAGCAGAAAAGTGAGTAATCCCTGCAATTTCAGGAGCCACAGCCAAATGTTGTTTGGATACGCTAAAGCCTATAATATACGTGTCGTGATCGGTAAACATCGGTTGCTTCCACGCCACTTTTGGCAGTAAATTCGGAAATGTTTGGTTCACCCAATTCAACACTTCTTCCATCCGGGCCCGATGCTCTGGATTATCAATACTCGCTAAATATTCTGCAAAAATTTCCATGTTAACCTCCTCCTAAATGTCGTTAGAGGTGTCCTCAAGCCCATTCCCTATCGACTATAATCTGTCCACTAGTGTAATACTTAACCCTTATTCTATCACATGGCCCTCTCCCATGCTTTGCAATTGCAATTGATATCTAACACTAAGCGTACCGTACGCTGTGTGTTAGCATACAAAAGAAGAAGCAGATGCCGTGGGCTAGCTGCTCCTTCTTTTGTTGCATGATCATATCCGATTACATCTAATATTTTCACGTGATCAACTGCTCTGCATAGATAATCTGCGTTGTTCACTAAATACTCTGGCATCCGCTAGGCCAAGAGTTTGTGTCAGTGCAAATACGGTTTACTCAATCTAATAAAGTGTGCGTTTTCTTTCGATAACAATGCTCATCAGTTCCTTAGTTTATTTCGGCAGCTAAAAACGAGTGTTCACCCTTGATTACGATCAAATTTGCCGTGACCGCCTCGATTCACAAAAGTGCGATTTACAATCTCGCCCGCTTTTGTAGCCAAATTCGATTTTTGCTTATCATACTCGGCTTGTGTAATTTTACCGTCTGTTAGTTGCTTGTCCAGATTCGTTATCAATTGCTTGCTCACGAGGTCAACCACTGTTTGCACTGCTACGCCCTTCTCGCCTGCAATGACTGCAAGTGATTTCCCTGCCTGTTCTGCCGTCTTCAGATCCTTTTCTGTTACCCCAAGAAGTGTGGCAATCGCTGCATTGTCCAGCTTCACGTGATTCCCGTGTTCTCCTTTGCCGGTAAATGTTCGATTAACAATCTCACCCGCTTTTGTAGCTACATCCGCTTTTTGCTTATCATATTCGGCTTGTGTAATTTTACCGTCTGTTAGTTGCTTGTCCAGATTCGTTGTCAATTGCTTGGTCACGAGGTCAACCACTGTTTGCACCGCTACACCCTTCTCGCCTGCAATTACTGCAAGTGATTTCCCTGCTTGTTCTGCTGTCTTCAAGTCAGTTTCTGTTACCCCGAGAAGTGTGGCAATCGCTGCATTGTCCAGCTTCACGCGATTCCCGTGTTCTCCTTTGCCGGTAAATGTTCGATTAACAATCTCACCCGCTTTTGTAGCTACATCCGCTTTTTGCTTATCATATTCTGCTTGTGTAATTTTACCGTCCGTTAGTTGCTTGTCCAGATTCGTTGTTAGCTGCTTGGTCACGAGGTCAACCACTGTTTGCACTGCTACGCCCTTCTCGCCTGCAATTACTGCAAGTGATTTCCCTGCTTGTTCTGCCGTCTTCAGATCCTTTTCTGTTATCCCGAGAAGTGTGGCAATCGCTGCATTGTCCAATCTAGCATGTGCGACACGTTCGCCGCCCCATCCAAAGCCTTTACCTTTCAACGTTACATTAACCGGACTTTTCGTTGCTGATGTTGGATTCGGCGTAGTTTGAACGGTACTGGCTGCCAGAACATTTCCGGCTAGAAGTGTGCCGCCACCTAACGTTACTGATAGTGCCAATACACTTGCTGCGATCAGTCTCTTCTTCATGTTCAGATCCTCCTGCGGTTGTTTTTTTGTGGGGTTACATCCGTATCATAAGGCTCTAATATGAAGACACCCTTAATGCCAACTGAAAGTTCGCTGAAGGTTTTAACCTATTCATTTTCCAGTTGGGTTTTGCTTGGGCCCAGGCTATAAATTAAGTAAGTGATCAACAGCAAGGAACATAACAACACAACGTCGAATAGAAAAATATGTTGGTAACTCCATTCGTTAGTTAGAACAATGGGTTTCAAAAGGGGACTGTAAAATGAGAAAACTCATATTGACAATGATTATTTTAATATCTCTAGTAGGTTGTGATTATACAAAGAGTGAGCCGGCAACGACCGAGAAAAATTCCCCAACATCAGAAGCTCACTTTGACGAGCGGCTATCTAATACTAACGGCAGCATTGAAAGCATCAATGATGGGAACGATAAAAGGTTCTCTTATCTAAGACAGTTGTCATTGGCGAAACAGGAATCATTCGTGAAATTTATAGCCGAAGAGAAGAATTTTCATTATCTTTACGATTTCACCCCAGAGGACATGGTACTCGTTTATCTATACTCCCTCTCCGTTGGCGATCCTGATTTGATCTATGCGATCACTTATAATGCGGGTCTATTACCAGATCAGGAGACGTTCCGCAATGAATATTTTAAATATGCATCGAATTATGATTCAGAAATAGCAGTTCATTACCGGTATTATGAATCCCTGAAAATTGAAGAAAATACCGCAGAGGAGAATAAAGTCACCGTAATTATTACAGCGGGGGTTGGAATAATGACAAATTCCTTGGCATTAGGTCTACGAAAAGAAGATAAGATATGGAAAATGGATATCTATCACTTGATTAATCAATATAAAGAGAAAACAAGTGAGGTTAGTGAGTAGAGCATAAAAACTTTAGATGAAACTTTCCCCAGTAATAAACGTCTATTTCTGTATATATCAAGAAGAGGTGAAGTGCTAATGAAATCCCTGTCGAAAATTGTGCTGTGTACCGGCCTCGGAGTATTGATTGCTATAGGCTCCGCTTATGCAGGATCAAAATTGAATCTGATTATCAATGGCCAAGAATTTGATACAAGCAAACTGGACCTTCAAGTCAAAGACGGTAAAGTACTAGCTCCAATCGATCTACTTGCCGAAAAATTTAAAGGAAAAGCAGTTTATGATGCCGATAAGAATGAAGTTCAAGTGACGCTACCGGACTCCGCTCAACAAGCGGTTCAGATCGGGCGTTTGGAAGCAGGGCTGGTTCCCACTACGGCCAAAGAAGCTTTAAATACATGGGTCAAAGGCATTCAGACTCGCAATGGCGCATTGCAATATGCTGTTTTCTCCCCTGAACTACGTACCAAAACGAAGCAAGAATTCGAGTATTATTACTGGACAACAGGCGGTTCGAGCCCACACATGACTGAGATTGACAAGCTTAAAACAAAATCTCTGAATAAGACAACGACTCAGTTCTCATTCGACTATGGTCTCCGCTCTTCCAATTGGAAAGGCACTGGATCTGCGATTGTCACTGTACAGAAAATGACATCCCAGGGCTATGAAGGTTGGTATATTACGAATATTAAAATGAAGGACCCCGGTGATACAGGTACTACGATTGGTGTCGAACCGTTTAAATAATGATCCCTGGCCTCCCTGCTATCAGCGGCAACTTGCTCTGGTAACAGGGCACTTTACATATAAATAGGTGTACACGGCAAAAAAAAGGCCGATGTTTCTGTTGTCAGAAATATCGACCCTTTTTACGTTATATGGATTTAAATGTTAGACTAGATTCAATCTGCAGGATTGATAATGGCCAGAACCTGATGATCTTCCCACACTCCGTTGATCTTCACATTGCTTCGGGAGATGCCTTCTTTATGAAACCCGGCATTCTCAAGTACACGTATAGACCCAGGATTCCGGGGAGAGGCTTCCCCTGTGATCCGGTGGAACTTCAGCTCTTCGAATGCATAGCGTACCACCTGCTTCACAGCCTCGGTCATATAGCCTTTGCCGTTATAATCCCGGTCCAGGTTGTATCCGATCATGCAGCTTTGAAGCGAGCTACGCAACACAAAGGTCAGCCCTGCGCTACCAATAATACGATTGTCCTCCCTGTGGCATACCAAGAAGTCATACCGCTGGTCCTCGTCTCTATCGGCCTTAGTCTTAATAATCTTCTCAAGCTGATATTCCTCTGTATAGAACTCCTCTGGGATGCTTGGCGAAAACTCCTCAAAAAACTCCCGATTACGCTTGTACAATGCTGCCAATTCTGCGGCATCCGCTTCTTCCGGGAAACGGACGTATACTTGCGGCTCTACCATCTGCATCATCCCCACAATTAATTGATATTATTTTAGCGGATAGATAAGTTGAACATTCTCTTGTGCGATCAATCCCTCGTACAGCGCATGGTTATGGTCAGCACCTACAATACATAGGATTCGTGCGTCTGGATTATCGTTGATTGCGTTTTTAATGCGTTGAATCATAATATGGTGTCTGCATACCCAGCGAACAGCATGTGATTCGGGATTGATTGTCTCTAACCATTGATATTTCTGCTTCGTTACATGATCGAATTCCAACGAATTAAATGGTATAACACTCGTTCTGGCTGCTGCAAGCTGTTGTTGCCACCATTGCTCTGACTGATCTTCTAATATCTCTAGTTGGGACGACTCTAAGTCTTTAAAAGGATCAAAATCCAGCCAAACATCAAGCTCTACCCAATCGATTGGAACGAACTTGAATTGCTTCTCCTCGCATAAGGGGAAAATCAGATTCCAATATTCGCTAGGTGGTTCACCCCAGTAGCCTCTATTCGCAGGGTCTTCTTTATACTTCTCCCAGCTAGCCGGAAGCACTTCACCGCAGATCACATCTGGATTAAACTCTAGAATCAAATCCTTGATGAACTCAAGTGATAAGTTGTTGTTAACCCGTAATTCGTCATCGTGAACAACCCCTAATATACCAACGGTCACCATTTCTCGCATCGCCCTTCTATTGAGATTCGATACACGGGGGACTCTCTTAGATTACCCTTCAACTATATCTGCACGCAGATCCGTTGCAATCTCAATCATTTTAGGAACAATTGCTTCGTGCGAAATAGCTACGTATAAATCGCCCATGTAAAGACGGAAGGGAATTTCCACATCCATCAGCTTCCATTTGAAAAAATCACCATCTATAGACATGGTACTTTCTGGTCCTTTAACAATAAGAACCTGTGAGTATGTAAAGTCGGGTTGGGAGGAGAAGTAGTCCTTGCACTCTTCCAAGGAGATGGTTTGCTCCACATTACTTTCTTGCATCGATCTAGTTATACGAAAACGCTGATTCATTGTTATGCCTCCAAGATTATTTTGTAGTTCTATGAAATAACATTTTCTCATTCCGGGAGCCCACTGTCAAAACCTCCTAATCTTCTGATTCATCTTGCTCCAGTGTTTGGGTCCACTGTTCGGTGTCTTCGTGCTTCGAATTAACTACTCATTTCAACATAGTTTTTCATCCTCTCAGATCCTCAATATTCAAACAACGCAGATCATGCTATAATCCCAAAAAGAGGTGATATCAATGAAATTCTTACTCGTTGTTTTAATTCTTGCGGTGATGTTTGGTGTATTCAAAAAGAAAAAGATGTAGTAGCCGTCCTCAACTTCGGAGGTTCACTAATATATACGCTTTACGTCCCCTCCCCCTGATACGCCGTATGCGGCTATTGTTCAGATTCTTCGGACTGCGCATTAACTAATGCTATGAATAATTTTTCTACTATATATTTTCTGATATAATGTCATGTATTATACAAATGGAAGGTAGATTAGATGCTAAAAAGTGAAAATATTTTTCTTAGACCATTTATTCTCTCAGATGCTGAGGAATTACTTCTCATGCAAAATAAAAATCGCTCATTTTTTTCAAATTATTCAATGACTCGCTCTGCTAACTACTGGTCTTTAGAAGCACAGCAAGAATTAATAGTAAAACGTGAGCAAAATAAACAAGCAGATATCGAATACTATTTTGGTATCTATAAAGATAACCCTCATAAACTCATTGGCACCATCAGTTTATTCCAAATTATGCGTGGTGATCTTCAAAGTGCCTTCATTGGATACTTCTTAGATCATGAACATAATGGAAATGGTTTTGCCACACAATCAGTTAAGTTAATCGTCAATTATGCTTTTAATACACTTCATTTACATAGAATTGAAGCCGGAGTGCAACCGCACAACATCGGTTCTATAAGAGTTTTAGAAAAAGCAGGTTTTCATAAGGAAGGAATAGCAATAAAAAATGTTAAAATTAATGGGATTTGGGAAGATCATCAAGTGTTAGCTATTATAAATCCTAATGAGTAGGGTTATTAACTCCATTCGCCCGATGACTTGCTAAATTAACTTGACTCATATCAACGCTATGAGTCGTTTTTTCTTTGTTTACTGCACAACATGCGTCTACTAATCATTTTCTTCGTCTTGCTTTGTTGAATTTCTCTCCGAATCGATCCCAAATCCAGACCTTTTCGTAAAGATTTTTATCTGCTACTTTGGATAACTTCTTCTATGAGATCATCCATCTGTTCCATAGCTTTCCTAACAAAAAATGAACAAAGGTCCGCGAAATCGCGGACTTTTGTTCATTCGATAATCAATGTACCTGCACATATATACACTTATTTGGCCAAAAGATTCTTCATGTCTTCAACAGCTTCCTGAAAATGAGGATACAGCCGGAATTCAATCTCCATATTTACGATACCTTGATACGGTTCTAGCCACTGGAAAACTTCCTCATAAGGGATATCGCCCCAGCCCACAGGCAAATGCAAATCACCATATCCATATGGAAGATTGCTCATGAATGCCTTGGCATCGTACAGCTCCCCGAAGTTATCATGCACATGCAGGTGCTTCACATAAGGCAGCGCGGCTTCAATGGCTTTTTTGAAATCATAGCCGTAAGCAATGGAAGTCAGATAACAATGTCCAACATCTAGCGTAATACCTACATTGTCCAGTCCGACGTAGCGAACATGCTCCACCAACGTCTGCGGATTCATGCCGTAGGTGTAATCATTCTTAATATCGTACCAGATGTTGTTCTCTACTCCAATTGTAATGCCAGCGTCCTTGGCGATGCTCCCCAATCTACGCAGCTTCGTAGCATCCTCTTCAAGCAAGATCTGAAATAGCTCTTCCCTTGGCAATCGGCCATACGTCGGAAAATAATGCTGCATAAGATTATGATCAGTCAACTCCGCATAGGAGCTATGATACACGATGGTGTCCGCGCCAATCGCAGCTGACAACTCAATCCCTGCTTCGAAGACCCTTTCGTAATCATCGCCTTTGCTGCACGACAGTAAATTCAATTCATAGGGTAAATGCATCGTATATCCGAGCTCGTATTTATCCAACACCTGACGCACTCTCTCCAGCCGTTTCTGGTGAACACGGCCCCCGATCACTACGTCAAGTCCATGCAAGATGAGCTCTGTGTAATCGCATCCGGCATTTGCGATATACCCCAAGTGGCGTTCCAGCGCCTCTAAATCGCCATTCACCAATTCAGCGTTCAGACTGATTCCAATCCCTTTTTTATTCATACGATACGAGTGCCTCCTATTATACGCCCGGCTTATTCCCATTCTCCGAGAATATCTGCGTAAGCCTCAAGGTAATCGTTCACCAAGCTTTTGGCCATGGAATAGGAATTAACAAGCGGATGCACCATCAGTGCCTTGATTGCGGAATCTTTGGATTTATTAAGTACAGCCTCTACCGTATATCTTTCGAATAACTTCACATTCTTCATCAGTTGATAGGCATGCTCAGGCAGTTTCTTCGGTGTAACCGGAACCGCGCCTTCGGCCGTCATGCGGCAGGTGATTTCCAGAACATCATTTTTCTCAAAACCTTCGACATAGTCGCCGGCTGGAATGTTCAGCACAATATGCTTCTCAATGCCTTGATTCATCGCTCTCGCGAAGTCCAGCATGACACCGGCATAGCCGAGTGTGTTCGGCATTTCCAGCTTCTCGTCCTCTGCGGGTTGCTCAATCGGGCCTTTGCTTGTTTCGATAGCCATATATGAAGACTCACGTTTGTGCATGAACCGCAGGTAGGTTTGCAGTGCTGCTTCCGGATCAGCGTCGATGTCCATTTCTCCCAGCACACGCAGCATCTCTGCATTGTTAGCTTCAACGAACTTGGCGCGGGTATCGCCACTCTTCATGATGTTCTCAACTGCTTGCTCCCGGTTATAGTAGTAATACAGGTACTCATTAGGCAGTAATTTAAGGGTGTCGATCAAATCGGGATCGAACATTTTGAACTCGCCAACCTTGGCAATAAAGGCTTTATCCGATACGAGGTCTTGCAGCAATTCTTCACCGTCCTGTACAACGCTCGTAATCCAGGAAAGATGATTAAGTCCAACAAACTCCACATAAAGCTCGTCTGGGTTAGCGTTAATCGCTTCGGCAATGCGGATCTTGGTCGAACTTGGTGTATCACAAATACCGATCACACGTTCATAACCGGCGGTATGCATGGCTTGCGTGACAAGCCCGGATGGATTGGTAAAGTTGAACACCCAAGCGTTTGGCGCAAGACGTTTGATTTTCTCACAATAATCCAGCAGTACAGGAATCGTACGAATTGCCATGGAAAAGCCCCCAGGACCCGTTGTTTCTTGTCCAATTACGCCATACTTCAGGGCAATTTGCTCGTCGATAACACGGGAGCGGTCATTCCCCACCCGAATGGTCGTGATAATGTAATCCGCATCGGTAAGGGCATATTCGATATCATCGCTAAATTCCAGCTCCATCGGAATGCCGCTTTCCGCAACGACATGCTTGCATAGCTTGCCGATGATTTCTAATTTCTCACGGTTAATGTCATACATGACGAATTTCGTGATTCCAATCTCTTGGGCCAACATTGTTAAGCTCTTAGTGAAAAATACCGCGCGAACACCCGCGCCCCCGATTAATGCCAATTTCATTGTAAATCCTCCTCAAATGTAATATGGAATTAAGAATGAAGCTATAGAAACTGCGACTAATTTTCGGCCAAAAACGCGGTCAACTCAGGTAACGTAGGAAATCCTGCGTTGCCTCCGCGATTCGTAACTGAGAACGAGCCACAGGCGGTACCAAAGTTCAAGCAGCTTTTCAAATCATGACCATTCAGATAACCGTAGAGATAACCGGCATTAAATGAATCTCCAGCTCCAGTTGTATCCACAACGGTTACCCGGTAAGCAGGTTGATGCAGCATCGTCCTTCCACTGGCAGCAATAGCTCCCTGCTCTCCAAGTTTGATGACAGCAACAGGTACATGAGCAGCGAATACAGAGAGGGCCTCCTTGACATCGGATTTGCGAGTATAATGGAGAGCTTCCAGCTCGTTGCAGAAAAACACATCAACAAACGGAATGACCTCAAAGATACCGTCGTACCACTCGCCAGATTCATCCCACCCAACGTCCATGGACACCGTCAAATTGGCTTGCTTGGCTTTCTTGACGAAAGTCATATATTCCTCATGGTTGGAGCGCCCGTTATATCCAGTGATATGGACGTGTCGGACTTCGGACAGCAGCTGCCCCTTGACGTCATTCAGCGTAAATGCTGTGACGGTGCCATCGTGAGTGATAAAACTCCTGTCCGTTTCCGGATTAAATGCGATGCTGATCCCTGTACTTTGCGTTCGGCTAAAAGCAATGTCTGTAGCTACCCCATAACGCTGAAGTTCATCGATGATGAACCTTCCGCAATAGTCGTCACCCACAAGTCCAGTAATCATTGGGCGCATTCCAAGCTTGGCCATGCCCAACCCACTGAGTGCAGTTCCGCCCCCGATGTGAAAAGAGATATTCGGCACCCGAATCTCTTGTCCCGCATCAGGAATGGCGTTGCAGCCGCTTACGACAATATCAATATTTCCTGCTCCCACGAGCAGCACATCGTAAGATTTTTCAGCTTGCACAAGAATTCCCTCCTATCAATCTCGAATAATTATTCTGGTAACGTTACCAGTTATAAATAAAAGAGTTGTAAGTGTTTTATCGTATGATTATCTGGTAACGTTATCAGATTTGAGTAAAAAAGATGCCTGAGACTCTTACAGCAAGCTTCTCAGACTGCTTCTTTCCACCAGCTTGTGGCTAAGTACGACTTCCTTAACTCCTGGCGATTGCCCTTCAATCATTTTAATCAGGATATCGACGCTCATTTGCCCGATCTGCTGAATCGGTTGATGCAATGACGTGAGCTTCGGACGGACCGTTTCTGTAATGCTCGAATCATCGAACCCAACAAGCGAGATGTCATCAGGCACCTTCAGACCATGGTCCACGATACAATTAAGTGCCCCGACGGCCATATCGTCGCTGACTGCGAAGACAACGGTCGGCAGTTGTTCGTTTTGGAGGAAGGTCTGCATAATGTCATATCCATCCTGCTGCTTGAAATTACCGAAACGGACCCAATCCGGATTCACCGAGATTCCCGCTTCCACGAGTGCTTTCAAGTAGCCATCATAACGGTAACGCCCTGTCGAGAGCTCCTTCGTATCTCCCCCGATAAAAGCGATACGCCGATGTCCCAGCGAGATCAGATGCTTCACAGTGTCATACGACGCCTGCATATCATCTATGTTGACTGAAGGGCAATTTACCGATGAATTCGGTTTGGCACTGCAGAACACGGTGGGCGTCGTTAACGCTTGGAGAAAACGCTCAATACGCTTATCCATCATCTCATGCATAATGATAATGCCGTCCACCTGCATCTCCTTAAAGACCTGCAGATACTTCAATTCCTTATCCAGATTGTCTTTGATATTCCCCACAAGAATGTTGTAACGATTCTGGCTTGCAGCTTCTTCAATATAACTAAGCGTGGAAGAGAAAAAGCTGGTTGAGATATCGGAAGCGATCACGCCAATCAGGTTCGTCTTCTTGCTCACCAAACTGCGGGCAATGCTGTTAGGCACGAAGTTGAGGTCTTCTATCGCTTGTTGCACAACCGCTCTAACCTCTGGCTTCACATACTTCCCATTATTCAGTACCCTGGATACGGTCGAGATGGAAACGCCGGCCTTCTTCGCGACATCTTTAATGTTGACAGACAGAACGTTTCCCTCCACTTCTTTGCGATCATTACGTTTTTCAATGATACTGTAGTTGATAATCAAAATATATCAAAACGTTTTCAGATTCGTCAACACTTTTTATTTTTTTATGATTGATGCTTTTTTATTCTGCGACATTTCCATTGTTAGCTGCAACATACGAAGCAGACAGCCGGGTTATAGTCTGGCTGTCTGCTTCGTATTGTCTATGTGTTTCACTTTGGGTGATGTTTCGATTCTGCTGCGTGTTTCGCTTTGGGGTATGTTTCGATTCTGGCTGCGTGTTTTGCTTTGGGTGATGTTCGTTTTGTATATGTGATTAGGTTAGTATGTGTCTTAATTTTGCTGTGCCTTTCACTCTTATGTGCCTTTAGCTCTTATTATCTGCCTTTATCTCTTCTGCTCCTTTAACTCTTCTGTGCTTCTAGTTCTTCTGTGCTTCTAGCTCTTCTGTGCTTCGACAAACAACGGACTCCAGAAGCCTTATTACTATAGATTCAAGCCTTTCAGGAAATTAACGGACTCCAGAGCCCTTATTGGTAGAAATCATATTCAAAATCAGCTGTTTTAGAGCAAATAGCGTCATCTGAGTCCGCTATGTGCTCTTAAAGCAGCTTTATTCGCAAATAAGGACTTTACGGTCCGTTAGCTCTGTGGGCGGGAGTTCAACCATCAAAACTGGCTGTTTTGATGAGGCCAAATCGACAAGCTATGTTGATAACGTTGTGTTGAGGATGCTGAGCGTGTTGATCCTTAACTACTTTTATTCCAATCAAAACATCATCTGACCAAAACCGCCTCTCTCCATCCTCCAAATGAGCTAATATTCTCTGCGTTCAGAGCAGCATAGGGTTCACACAGAAAGCCGCTAACTTGCCGGCCATCGCTTAACTCCACTCGCCCTATCCCTAGTGGGGCAGGAATGGAGGCCGTAAATGCACCAAAGGAGGCGCTTGGCATTTCCCACAACTCTACAAGGATGGATGATCCTCCTTGGTCTGTACGGATGAGACCCGGTTTAGGCGGCTGCGTCTGAAGCTTGTACAGCTCATATTTCGGTGCGGTTACTATTTCCTCCAGGAAAACAGCTCCGAGTCCCGTAATTTGATGTGTAAGCGGCATATCCCGCATATGCAATCCACACACCGCAACCGTAATCTTGTCTTCTTGCTGAAGCAGGATTCTGGAGGCAACAACTAGGTTAGCTTCTTCTTCCGGTATTGTGAACAGTGTAACTCCAAAGGGAATCCCGGCTTCAGCCCACCCCGCAGGAAGCGCAAGGGCACTGAGATCGAGCAAATTGCAATGATTGGTGTAGAGTCCCATTTTACTATTCGTCTCAATCGGATTCGCCTTTACTTGTTCCCTTGTCCAGGTCCCGCCGCAAGTCGGCAACACGAGCACGTTACCTTCAAGCATTGCAGTAACGCTACGTCGAATCTCAGCCAACCTGTGCTGTGCCTTGAAAAGAGCGGCCGCCGTGAACTCCGGTTTACTCCCCGAGCGTAGAACCGTTTCGGTCACAGGGAAGACGGAGCCTGTATGCTTTTCCACAAAATCCTCAAGATCTGCCCAACGTTCTGCAACCAAAGGACCTTCATATAAGAGTGCTGCCGCTTCCTCTAATAAGGAAATGTCAACTTCTTTCACACGCACGCCCAGCTCTGCTATTGCTTTTTTCTTGCGATTCCAAGCCTCTTCATATTGCTCAGCATAAGGTCCGTAGAACTGAAGCGATCCTGCAGGAAGTAAAAAGGTGCCCGGCATAACTCCCCGCCGCAGGGGACGATCTATTGAATAAGGATCTTCGCGGTCTAATCCGCGAACTGCCAGGTCCACCCGCTCCGCATCATCCAGCACATGCGTAAATACAGTCACACAATCAATAGAACGGCAAGCAGGGAGTACGCCCTTGGTAGGCCATGCGCCCACGGCTGGTTTATAACCGATCAGATGATTTAAGGCTGCGGGAACGCGCCCGGATCCTGCAGTATCAGTACCCAGCGCAAAAGCGGCCTGACCGCAGGCTACAGACACTGCCGAACCGGAACTCGAACCTCCGCTAATCAACTCCGCACGAAGTGCGTTATGCGTATCGCCATAAGGGCTTCTGGTACCGACCAGTCCGGTGGCGAACTGATCCAGATTGCTTTTACCGACAGGGATTGCACCTGCCATAATTAGACGTTCCACTACAGTCGCGTGATGCTCCGGAATATAAGTAAAGTCAGGACAGGCCGCACTTAGCGGCCAGCCGGCCACCTCGATATTGTCTTTGACCGCAAACGGAATGCCCCAGAGTGGGCAGTCTTCCGGATTCTTTTGCATCAGCTGATCCAAGTAAGGTTGAATTCGCTCTAAGGATGGCGGGAGAATCCAGATGTTCTTCTCCTGAGTCAGCTCGGCCCGGTGAATAATTGCCGCTATGACATCTTGAGGTGTAAACTGACAGCTGCGGTATCCCTTTTGCAGAACTTCAATGGACAACAGAGCAGGTACAGATTTCATTGTCATGATGCATTCACCTCCTCAGTAGGATACAAAGCTGCGATACAATCGCCCGCCCGCACCTGATCACCGGACGATACATAGAGCGAAGCGATAATTCCGTCATAAGGCGCCTTTTGCGGGAACTCCATTTTCATACTTTCTTCTATTATAATGTCTTCGCCTTTCCGGACACTCTGACCCACTTCCACCAGCACCCGCCATACACTTCCTGACATGGAGCTGCTGAGGCCCATACTTCCTTCTGGCAGGTCTTGCTCTTCCAAAGCCTCCACACTTTCCGGTTCAGACACATGCTCGGCAATGCCAAGCTCCTTCCAATAAGCTCTCTCCTGCTGGAATGCAGCTTGTTGTGATTGACGGAAAGCGAAAGACTGCTCTTGAATCTGCTCCAGCCACCGGAGATAATCCCCCAGGTTAAACGTGGTCTCTTCTACCTCCACAACGAATTCCCCACGTGGAAAATCCTCTCTCATCTGCAGCAATTCTTCCTGAGACACGGGGTAAAACTGAATTTGGTCAAAAAAGCGCAGCAACCAGGGTTTTCCTTGCTCAAAATTCGCCGTTGACCTGAACTTGTTCCACATTTGCACGGTTCGGCCTACAAACTGATATCCCCCCGGTCCTTCCATCCCATAGACACAGAGATAAGCTCCGCCAATACCTACGGCATTCTCCGGTGTCCAGGTGCGTGCAGGGTTATATTTCGTGGTAACGAGCCGATGGCGCGGATCAAGCGGTACAGCTACAGGTGCACCAAGATATACATCTCCAAGCCCCATCACGAGATAGGAAGCGTTGAATACCACCTCTGCCACTTCTTCCAATGAACCCAGTCCGTTCATGCGACGAATAAACTCAAGATTGCTCGGACACCAAGGGGCATCAGGACGTACATTTTGCTGATAACGTTCAATGGCAAGCTGTGTTGCAGGATCATCCCATGATAATGGCAGCTTCACGATTCGCGAAGGCACTTCGATCGATTCCAGAGACGGCAGTTGCAGGTCCAAATCCAGAATGATCGCAGCCGCTTCCTTCACTGTAATGCGGGTCGTATCCAGATGAATCTGGAGCGAACGGATTCCCGGCGTCATTTCAATAAAAGGAATGTTCCCGCTATCCTTCACAGCCTGCATTAAGACATACACCTGGAAGCGGTAGAGCAGATCCAGCTCACGGTCACCATACTCAATCAGAATGTTCTCGTCGCCAGAACAACGAATCCCGATTTTGAACCGGCGTCCATCCTCTTCATAAGCAAGCAGTGGCATATAGTCGCCCGTAGAAATGTCCTGCAATTGGGGCAGATATGGGGTGGTTTGACCGTTCACCATGGCGTCCAGGAAGGCATTTTTCTCTTCTCTAAGCTGCTCTGCTTCTTCTACCGTAATCAATTTAAAAGAGATTTTGTCTCCCGGTCGAAGCTGGCCCACCTTCCAGAATTCGGCGGAAGCGGTCGTAACCGGACAGACGAATCCTCCCAGACTCGGCCCGTCCGGCCCAAGCAGTATGGGCATGTCTCCGGTCAAATCCAGCGCACCGACAGCATAAGCATTATCGTGTATATTCGAGGGGTGAAGTCCGGCATCCCCACCGTCTTCCCTTGCCCATAGCGGCGCAGGACCAATCAGGCGTACTCCTGTCCGCGAACTGTTAAAATGAACTTCCCACTCCGTCTCCGTCAGTTGCACCAAATATTCGGTTAACAAATACTCCTCCGTACAATGGGGTCCCGGAATCACACCAATCGTCCACTTCTGTGTAAATTCAGGAATTGCTTTCAGCGGGAGTGGTTGCAGCATGGTACCCCGATGATGATGCACCTTTAAGACCGCGCCGGGACGAAGTGCACTCCCCATGTGGCCCCCGAATCCACCCAGTGTAAATGTAGATGAGCTGCCTAGGGTTAGCGGCATATCAAAACCTCCGCTGACCAACAAGTAGCTGCGCATACCGCTAACAGATTCATTCAAAATCAGCGTCGAGCCTGCAGCTGCCAGCGTAGGTGTATATAAAGGAACAGACTTGCCGTCAAGCGTAGCCGCCATATCTGATCCGGTGAGGCAAAATATCATCTCATCCCTGAAGCGGTAGGACCCGCCACGTAAGGTCATTTCCAGCCCTGCTGCACTATCGGCATTCCCAAGCAAACGATTCCCGATTCTAAAGGAAAGAGCATCCATCGGTCCGGAAGGCGGAACCCCGATATCCCAATAGCCTTTTCGCCCCGGATAGTCCTGCACGGTCGTCTGGACTCCCCCGTCAAGCACTTCAAGTGCATGTTCCACGGGATGGAATCCACTCAGCATATTCGTATACACCAGCCCTTCTTGAAACAGGTCCGTAGCCAGAAAAGCATGAATGTAAGTCTGATTAGTCGTTATGCCATACACACGCAATTGGTTCAGAGCTATCCTCATTTTCTCAATCGCCGCTGGCCTTGAATCCCCATGAACAATGATTTTGGCAAGCATCGGATCATACAGCGTAGTCACCTCAAGCCCGTTCTGAATCCACGTTTCGATCCTCGCCCCTTCTGGCCATACAATGTTATCTATGCAGCCATCACTAGGGCGGAAATCATGGAAGCAATCCTCGGCGTACAATCGGACTTGAAGACTGTGACCTTGCGAAGGCTGGATACGTTCGGCGAGATTCGTAAGATCTCCGGCGGCCTCTAGGATCATCCACTCCACTAGATCTAGTCCCAGTACCTCCTCTGTTACACCATGCTCTACCTGAAGACGAGTGTTCACCTCCAGAAAATAAAATTCCGTCGATTCAGGATCGTATAAAAATTCCACGGTCCCCGCACTGCGGTACCCGGCTGTCGCCGCCAGGCGCCGGGCGCTTTCGTGCATCTCATGTCGCGTGCTATCCGGCAGATTCGGAGCAGGGGTCTCCTCTATGATCTTCTGGTTCCGGCGTTGCACTGAACAGTCCCGCTCACCAAGAGCAACGGCTTCACCGAAGGCATTTCCGAAGATTTGAACCTCCACATGACGTGCCCGTGCAATATATTTCTCCAGAAAAACACCGCCGTCGTTAAAGTTCGCCGTTGCCAGGCGTGTGACAGAATCATAGGCTTCCCGCAGCGCCGACTCATCGGCGCATATTCTCATCCCAATGCCGCCGCCACCGGCAGTGCTTTTGAGCATGACCGGATAGCCAATCTCTATAGCCTGTTCAACGGCCAGCTCCAGTGATGGAACCAGACCCGTACCGGGCAGCATGGGAACACCAGCCTGCTCAGCAATGGAACGTGCGGTATGTTTTAGCCCAAACATCTCAATATGCTCCGGGGAAGGCCCAATAAAAGTGATACCGTGTTCTCCACAGGCCCTGGCAAAAGAGGCATTCTCACTCAGGAATCCATAACCCGGATGGATCGCATCCGCTCCGGCCGCTACCGCTGTCTGTAAAATAAGCTCTGCGTTCACATAGCTTTCTTTAGCCGGACCTTCTCCGATCAGGATGGATTCATCCGCTTGTTCAACATGAAGGCTGTCCCGGTCTGCCTTGGTGTACACTGCAACAGAGGCGATCCCCATGCTGCGCAGTGTTCGGATAATTCTTACAGCGATGGCCCCGCGATTGGCAATAAGCACTTTTTTAAACATGAGTCTCACTCCCTTCTGCATCCCAGATCAGCACTTGTGCGGGTGTAGGGTTATATGCATTGCATGGGTTATTGAGCTGCGGGCAATTACTGATCAGCACCGTTACAGGAACAAGCGCGACCAGCTCCACATAACGCCCGGGACCGGACACTCCATCTGCGAAGGTCAGCTCACCTTCCGGTGTAACGGGGACATTCATGAAGAAGTTCACATTGGGCACGAGATCTCTTTTGGAAAATTCACTCCGACCCGACAGCATCAGCATGAACGTATCCCGGCAATTATGCATGGGGAGCGTATCGTGAGAATAACGGACGGTATTGCTTTGGGCCGAGCAAGCTCCTCCAATCGTATCGTGCCGTCCGCAAGTATCTGCGGTGATACGCAGCAGCTCCCGTCCGGATTCAGCCACCAGCACTGAGCCTGTCGTCAAATACAAATTCTGCTGTCTGGTAATCGTCTGAATGGCGCTGTAGTGATCTGCAGGATCTTCAGCCGCGTAAAACAACGTATCAACCGCCTGATTTCCTTCCAGATCAAGGATTCGGAGCACCTGCCCGGCGGCAAGGTCATGAATCCAGCCTTCACCTGCCGGAATGATTTTGTCATAAACAGCTTGGGCCGGGTCCAGCGTGCTGTGTACAGGTTCGAGTGTATGAGTGCTCATGTTAGTTCGCTCCCTTCAGTAACGAATAGGCATTCCATGTATTTTCAAAAGCTCTCCGGTTCTCATTACAGTGGACCACGCAGCGGTCATCAGGTCTCACCGTCTCAGCATCACTGAACAGGAGTTCAATGGCGGTATCGGGGTAGCTTTCTTGCGGGTCCAGCGGATTAGGTGTGTTCGACAACACAAGAAGTACATCCATTTCCGTGCGCAAAGTAACCGATGTCCCTGCCGTTAGCTGACGCTCATACCGCATTGTACCGTCCAGTTCACATACCACTTTGGAAAAAAAGTTCACCGGAGTACTGAGATCGCGGGGGGCAAGCCCATGCCGGTACATTTCAACGATCAGATTCTCATAACCGCTGCGGAGCCAGGCATTACGTTCATCCTGATACCGGCTGTAACCATATTTCTGATCCGTCATTGCTCGTGTTGTATACCCGGCTAAAGTGTCGTGCCAGCCTGCCGTGTCATTGGTAATCGATGCAAGCACCCGGCCCTGGTCACTCATGAGTACATGGCCCGCTGTCAAATAAGCGGTGTGTTGAGCCTTTAAGGTGTCAGGCATGTTATAACGCTCGGAAGGATCAGATGCATGATATAGCAGAGTTGTCAGATTGGCGCGTTCGCCAGCTGCTGTTATTACAATGCTTTTCCCTCTGCGAATATAACCGGACCATTTGCCGCCTGCTTGAATACGGATTGAACTCATGTCATTCCCTCCTGTTAGTGAAAAAAAATAAAAAAGCCCGGGAGAAATACCAAAGATAAGACTTGGTAAATTCTCCCGGGCTTTTTTCCCGCCGTGTACACGGTTGCGATGTGGCATCCATGCGTTTTCTCTCGGACCAGCCAACCGCCGGAGCAGTTCGGAACCCTAGAAAACATTTGTTATTTGGTTTGTGTAAACAATCCTAACACACAATAAAAATCATGACAAGAAAATATTTCGAATTTTTAGTTATTTCAATAATATCGACGTTTTCAGTGTTAGATTATTGGTTGTTTTTTTGAAAACCGAAGAAAAAAAGCTTGTTTTTTACGAAAAACCTTGATTTAATGTGAGGTGTCATGACATTGGTTTAAAACAGCAAGTATTCATCGCAAACTGAAGGAGGAGATTTTATGTCAGATAATCTGACCTTGAAAAGAAATTTATCTCTAGTACATGTCGTGACCATGGGATTGTCCTGGATGTCGCCTATGATTTTTTTCACCAGCTTCGGTGTGTTGTATGCAGGATCTGGTGGTATGCTTTTGGCCGCATATCTCCTGGCTTTTGTAGCGATCTTGTTCACGGCTTTAAGTTATGGTCAAATGGCTCGTGCCTTCCCTGTGTCAGGTTCCGCGTATACGTATGTCACCAAGTCCATGAATCCTTTCATTGGTTTTCTAGTGGGCTGGGCCATTCTACTGGATTATCTTTTCTCTTGTATCATTGCAGTGCTCATGTTCGGTATCAATCTGCATGCACAGTTCACTTCCATTCCTTCCTCCGTCTGGATTATTGGATGTACCCTTGTAGTCATGATCATTAATATCATCGGGATTAAGACCTCGGCCAATGTTAGCAAAATCTTTGTGCTGATGCAGATCATCTTCATTGCCGGTTTCTGCTCCTTGCTTGTGTACAGAGCTCTGCAAGGCGGTATAACTGCCGGATTGAACCCTTTTGCAGTTAAAGAAGGTGTATCTTTCTCATCCATCCTTGCCGGTGCTTCGCTTGTCTGCTTCTCTTTCCTTGGTTTTGATTCCATTACTACGATGGCCGAAGAAACCAAAAATCCGAAGAAAACCATTCCCCATGCCATTTTAGTGATCGTTTTGTTGGCAGGTTTAATGTATTTCGGCACGGCCTACCTCATTCAGCAAATGTACCCTTCCTTTACTTCTACCAATGTGGACTCCGCAGGATTTGAACTGATGCAATCCATCGGAGGCAGCCTGCTTGCATCCATCTTTACCTTTGTCATTATTTTCTCCGTATTGTCCCAAGGGATGTCTTCCATGACGACCGTAACCCGCCTATTGTTCGTGATGGGCAGAACCTCTCTATTGCCGCGAAAATTCGCATCTGTCCACCCTACATTACGAACCCCTGTATTCAACATTATTTTGGCAAGCGTAATCTCGTTGTCTGCGATCTTCATCAGCCTCGAAACCGCAATCAAATTTGTTAATTTTGGCGCATTAACCGCATTTCTGTTCGTGAATCTCTCCGTCATTTTCCATTACGTCATCCGTCAAAAGCAACGTTCTCGGAAAGATCTGTTATTACGTTTTCTCTGCCCGCTTATCGGCGCAGGATTTGTATTTTATCTCATCACGCTGTTGGATCTCTCATCGTTGCTGCTGGGCTCTGGGTGGCTTGTTGTAGGATTTATGTACTACACTTTGAGAGGAATGAAATCAGCTCCATTACCAATGGTGGAGGTGGATAAAGCGGTCTAGGACTACCAGGACGTCATAAAGTGATGAACATACCAATTTTCAAATAAAAAAGTGGTTATTACTACAAAGTCAGCACAAAAAGACGGGCTTCTCAGCTCGTCTTTTGATTTGGATGAATTGTTATTGATGCTTTCCTATAGTCAGCTTGCTGTAGGGCAGAGAGGCACCAGTCCTTTTATCGGATAAATGGTTTCTTGATTAAACACTCTCTTATTAGTCTCGCAATATGTTGATAAAATGATTCCTCATGGGGAACGAAGTGATCTTTATCAAACATCTTCTTCACCGGAACCTTGACCCCACCGCTTTCCATAATAAATCCACTGGCTTGAACCTGCTCCTTCTCCCTGTGCCAAAGATCGTAAAAATCATCAAATTCGGCCTTGAAAATCCCAGCTACCTCTTCTTCTTGTAGTGTAAAATCTTCAAGTGTTTTGGTGTATCTATAAAGAAATACATTCGCCAGCTCTTTATCAATAAGGTTAGGCTGCTCGGTAATATAATCAATAACTCCTAATGACTCTAATTCATCAATGGTAACCTCAATACCTATTTCTTCGTGCACTTCTCTTATTCCATCAAGCACTGTTTCATGAGCCAATATATGTCCGGCGGCTGTAATGTCCAGTAGATTCGGATAATCCTTCTTCTGATCACTCCGGAGTTGTAGGTAGATATAATCTTTATTCCCTTCTCTGCTTATAAACCAACAGTGAAACGTTTCGTGCCAGAGTCCCAATCTGTGTACTTCCTCACGTGTGGATACCCCGATTGGATTTCGATTATCATCAAAAATCTTCAGCATTTCACTATTCACGATTGAACCTGCCTCCATTCGTATTTATCATGGTCTCAATTTCCTGATAACGTCGAAGCAAATTTTCGTACTGAGCTTTTTCATTCAAGGATTTGCGGTTAACCTCTATGTAATTTAAGATTCCCCTGGCATCCGTGTTTAGAATATGTAATCTTTCAAGCTCTAACTTCGTGAATGTGACTTTTTGTTCTTTTGTAAAGTTATGGAGGGTCGCTTCTATTTCGCCCGCTTTCCTTACTAATAGCTCGGTTGCTTCCTCCGTTTCTATCAAGCGATGGTTATACAAAATTTCAATAGACAGCAGATCTGTATCTTCATAGTGATCCATCGTTTGTGCCAGTTCTCGCAGGCTTGAGGACAGTTCTGAAATCAGCTCTGTGTTCCAATCTTTTATCAAATAAGCGAGGATGTTGTATGTCCAGATACTGTCGGATTGAGAAAAGATGATTTTGAGGTGCGGTATGGTTTCAACCTTATACTTAAGTAACACGTCCACCATTGGGGAAGCGATAGGCCAGTTCATATCCTGCATCCATTCCAATAGTTCTGGTAACAAGGGAATAACTTCTTCTCTTTTCATGTCAGCAAGGGCTTCAACACTTTTAAAATCATGCTTATCAACGGGTATATAGGAGTGATTCACATGCGGGACTCCCCTTTATTAAAGAACTTGCGTGAGTGAAAACCCTGTACTAGATAGAACGCATTAAAAAACAAACATAGTCAAGAAAAAAGAGATCTTATTATAGGATGTGAAATTAGCGGCATTTTTGTACCTTAAATCCTCTGCAGCTACGTGTTAGTGGAGATTAAGTGCAATATTGTACCTTAAATTTTCCGAAATACCCCATTCAGCATACTTTTTCGAGAAATAAGATACAAAAATGACCTTAGTTACCTCTTTTGACTAATTTCAAGAAAAATAAGGTACAAAAATGCTGTTAATTGGGGAGATGATCCTTCTTTTACACTGTTAAGACGACAGGTGAAGGGAAAAATAGCGCTTCTAGAGGTTGAAATCTGTCAGCAGACTATGATCCGGTGCTGGCTTCCTATAGAAAGCTTACAGGCGAGCGTTTTGTGCCTACAGTCCCATACTTTCCCGTTCACTGATACTCGCTTTTTGTTATACCTTGTGTTCGACTTATATAATTCATTAATTATATCAAGCTCTCCTGTTCTGGTGAACCCATTTGCATTTATTTGCGAGACACAATAGAATTAGTTTCTTTACGTTACTTTGATAAAGTTTTATAAGACATTTTCAGTCTATCGAGAAAGTCTCAACAGCCTGTCATGCGCTGCGTTCGGCGGTATATATGCTAATGCGTTAGATTCTCAAGAAATGCATTCACCACTTGATAAAAACCATTCAAATCATCGGAATGGACGCCGTGTCCGCAATTTTCAAAAACAGCAAGCTTTGTATTTGGCCTTCTTGCCTCCATCTGTTCCGCTTGGGGTAAGTCGAAAAAGATGCTTTTTCGGCCATGAATCAGTAGAATAGGACAACTGGATGATAACCAGTCCTCCCACCAATCCCCATTTACTTGTGCTATGGTAGTTTGCAGCCCTTTCATGTCGGTGCGGAATCCCCAGCCCTGCTCATCCTCCAACACACTTTCTGAGAAATAATCGATCGCCCGAAGGCCAATGTTTATAAGCGAATCTCTCAATTCTTTTAAGGAGGCTGACCGGTAAGGGAGTTTGTTAGCAAATGAGAAGTCAGAATGAATCTCTGCACCGATATCTTCAACAATCACAGCCTGAACCAATTCAGGGTAAAGGGCGGCGAACTGATAAGCGTTTACCCCACCTAAGGAATGACCTAGGATCGTTACCGGTTTCCCTCCAAGCTCCGTTTGGATCAGCTTCAGAACATCCGTTACATAATGATCTCTGGAGTATTCGTCCTGTGGAGCATGCTGACTCCAACCATGGCCGCGTTGATCTAAACAAATCACCCGCCAGTTACTGAATCTATCCGCTAATTCCGAGAATGTTCTAGCATTGGCCATTGCCCCATGAAGCATTACCAGTATTTGTTGACTTTCCCCGCCAAAGTCTAAGTAAGATAGCTGAAGATTCCCTGATTTAAAATATTTCCGCACTGCTGCAATTTCATGATGAGCATTCGCCACCTGTATTCTTTCCCCTTCCAAAATAAGATCCTAGTTGAACTTACAGGCTAAAGTATAACTATTAATAGTGACAAACATTGTCATAGTCAAAAAAAGAACGACCGCAGTCAGGGCGATCGTTCTTGGATTAAATATAGTACTTATTCCGCTGCTGCGTGCTGGTAATTTGCGGCCAGCATTTCCTTCAGACGGTCATCGTATGCAGCTTCAAAGGAAGGAATGAGTTCATCTATTCTGGCTTGGAACTTCTGAGGGTCCTCTTCTGCAAGTTCTGCTCTTAATCGTTGCTCTTCCGCGGATCCGTTATCATTTAACAGCATGGTCAATAAATGAGCATTAAAGAACTCACGCGGCGGAAGAACTAACCCGTTCATCATGAACAAGGTGAAAAAGAGAGCTCTGTTCCCTTCTTCGAGGGCCAATGCAGTCGCTTTTTTCGTATACAAATCGATATATTTCTGTGCAAAGGTAATACCTTTCAAAGGCTCCGAATAGACATGTTCGACTCCTCTCCAACGTAAATCCGACACCGAGCTGAGCCACCATGCGGGTTCAAGGGCTTGCTGCATTCTGTGGAGCACACGAAGCTCGAACTTCGGCTGGGGATTACTAAGCTGCTCTTCCAGGCAGGAAGCCAGGGTCTCCGCTTCAATCGAAGCTACGGTCATGCCTTGCCCATAGATCGGGTCGAAGCTGCATAAGGCATCTCCAAGCACTAGCAATCCTGAGGGCCAGCTCTCCAGCTTCTCAAAATGCTGACGAACCGATTCCGCTAAGCGATAGCCCCGTGGACCTTGGTAGGGCTCTAATTGTTCGAGTGCCTCTGCAATCTCAGGAGCCACTAACTGCTTCAATTCTTCCTCAAATTCGGTAACATTGGTAGAAGGATAATGTTCCCCTCCAGTGCTGGCGATGGTTGCCCCCGCAATATGATCTTCAATGCGGTGCACCATGACGGCACTTACACCCTCGCCTGCCTGAGTATCATAGAAGAAAGACTTCCAATTCTGATCAACGTGTGAAGGGATTTTATAATAACGGGTGCTATATCCCAGTGGAACTTTCAGAATTTCCGGTTCTGGAACTTGTTGTCCAAGGGCTTCAAGCCATTTGATTACTTTAGATGAACGTCCGGCTGCATCTACCACCAGATCCGCGGTCAATGATGATTCAGTTTTTAGCTCATCACGAGATTTTGTATAAATCCCTGTGACTGTCTGCAGGTCATCTGAAGTGACTAACCCCTTAACCTCTGTGTTTGCTAGAAAACGTACATTTGAAATCTCCCGAACACGCTGATACAGGACCCACTCCAGCAGCACTCTGCTACTCGAAGCATCTTTATCCGCGGGTTGGTTGACCAAGCTCCCATACTTATTAACCGTTATCGTAGACTCGCCTTGGGTAGGTTGAGCGCCCAACTCTATTAAAGTATCTACATAGCCGGGGAAATAGCGTTCTAGAATGATTCTGCCACGAGGGAGCACACGGTGGGGATGGAACGACTGGGGTACACCTGAACGACTCTCAGGTTCTGTGGGAAATTCGTCTCGTTCGACAATCAGGACTTCCTCATAATAATCAGACAGAACACGTGCGGTCATTAAGCCAGCAATGCCTGCTCCGATGACCAGAGCTTTACCACATTCTAATTTTTGTCCCATAATGTTCATTCCTTTCGCACCTGTAGGTTGGTTGTAAGGGCAACATTTGTTACGACTAATGCGAGTATATTATAATTTGAATAATAGTGGAGTTCAAACGTAATCCCCGCCTGATGGGCGAAAATGGACAAAAGAGGTGAAAGTGTTGCAAGCACAACGCGAGATCAATATACAAGTTCAACGCACCAGAGAATGGATATTAGAAGCCTTGTTGATCCTCTTAGAGACTGTCCCTTATGAGAAGATCAAGATTGCCGCCATTACGAACAAAGCGGGTGTTGCAAGACAGACCTTTTACAGGAATTATAAGAGTAAGGATGACATCATAGAGACGTATCTCGAGACGTTCTTCAATGAATTCATTATCGATATCAAGAAGATAGATTGTGAGAATAATGAGGATGCTATCCCACGGCTTTTGTTCGAGCGATTGGAGCGGGAGAGCCAAATCACGACGAGACTGATGAAGGCCAATATTGAACATTTATGGATGAAGCATTTCGATCGTTTGGAACGCGCCTACAGTAATGAACTGTGCGGAGATGAGAAAGAATTCAGTAAACAGCTCTATTATCGATATTCGATGAAATACCAATTGAGCGGAGCGTTCGGGATCATGATTGATTGGCTAATGAACGGCATGCCGCTTTCTGCTGTAGAGATGGGAACGATCATCACTGAACTTTCCAAATCTTTTAGACAGACGGAACAATATGCACCAGATTTACTGCAACGGATTGCGACGCTTGAATGTTAAAGTTGAATCCTATTAGATATATGTATCCTTCCACACTAGGAAGACCCTAGACCGTTAATTCGACAGAGGGTCTTGTCCATCATATGGTTATGATATTACCTGTGTAGTTATTTCTTGAAAAATAACGTCGGTTTCTGAGCCGTCCTCGGCTCAGGGGCTGAAGGCTTGGACGAAGAGTCCGAGTCACCCTGTAAGACCTGGATATACTGAAGTAATCGTTCAGTCACTTGCTGGATCCGAAATGCTGGTTCATTTAACAGCGATACATGATTGCTGGATTGGATTTGTAGCATATGAAGGCTTTTCAGCGTATCTTCACCTGCTAATTGCAGATCTGACCAGGCAAATTCCTTGTTACGTGCCATACGTGTAACTCCTCCCACCTTCTCTTCTTATGGATCGGAATCACCCTCCCTTTCCTCCTCCCAATGAAGTAGTCTTACACTCGTCTCTATCATTCGAAGGAAGAGCTTCTGCTTCTCCACGATCGTTTCCATTACCCGGGCAACCTCGTGCTGAAAATCAATGATCTGCTGATTCGTCGGTGAGGTGGGGAATTCCCTTTACTTACCTGCAAAAGCTTCGATATTCGTAGCTTCAGCGCGAATCAACTGGGCAATAGCCACTTCGTCCACGGCCATCGCTACTATTAACTCTGCTATCGCGTTCTTGACTGTGGGTTTGACGTTCCGTTCCTGGCCACCATACTCGGACCAGCTTGATAGGTCGAGCTCTTCCTGGGCAATGTCCTGAAAGTCGTCGCCGGAAGGCTCTATATGGTTATCTTTGAATGGACGATTCGTCATGGTTCACCTCGAGTCCGTTCCGATTAGACCTGCAACAGGGAAGGCCTCATAGAATCTATTCTAAGGTATGCATCCTCTCATTAGTTCATTCCTGAGCTATTAATCTGTTTGAATTAAGATTGAAGAATTTCTATCTCTTTATGGGAATAGGACAAGTTTACTACCTCATACATTGATTCTAGTTGAATGGGAATTTTATTGTAATCGAATAAGTAGCGCTTAGGAGGTCATTAATAGATATCGCAACCATCCATATCGAATATAACCCCCATCATTTCCGTTACCAAGAAAGAGACGATATCGCTACTGCTCAGTTCCATCGCTATGAGCGAGCTGGCAATATCCCATATTCTCAATGCGGAAGCGGAGAAGATGCAAGCCTTTGCCCATCATGCCCAGCATAACCGCAATATTCGAACGAAGGATTTTCTGAAATTTAATACTTCTGTACCGAATATAACGCCAACGATTAGTGTGACAAGTCAAGATGCTTATAATCTGCTGCTCATATCCATCGCCTTTTTGACAATTTCCACTCCTCCGTCATCCCTCCCAACCCAGCTTGCCCGCCCGATAATACGGTGATCCACCCGCCTTATCGCTGAGAGCTTTAACTTATTCGGAGAAGAACCCACTTCGGGAATAACCGAGGGGGGTTCTTCTATACAACAGCGCATAATCCATTTCTCTCATTCCTAAAGGCCATAGAGATCTTGAAGTATACCCAACGTTTAAGTTCTATAACTGCAACCTTCTAGAAATCGACTCACTGTCAGGCAATATTGCGGTAGCACACGTCAGAATACGTAAAGCGTCTTCTTCGTGGCCATTCCACGTTAATGCTTCGGCAATTCGCAAAAATTCAAAATCCGCTAAATAATACTGATCAGGTTCCATGGTATTGAGTTGGTGATACTCTTCCATCGCCTTCTCCACTCCATGAGATACGACCAACTCTGCCACTTTGTTTGCCATTGATTTCTTAATTTGCTGAATGTTCGAGCCAAGCATTAGATCAAGTATTGGAAAGGTTACACTACCAAGCCAGATATAGTCGCAATTAGTCATCACAGTAATGGCAATGTTCTCATCAGGAAGTAGAATCAGATCACTTAGAAAACCAGTATCCCATCCGGAATGTGAAAAGATTCGGCGACCCTTATATTCTCCCAAAAACCACCCCAGACCGATTTGCGCCTTCTCTTGCCCATATCCGGTTGCTGCATGAGGCTTCCACATCTCATCATAGCTGCCGGATTGCAAGGAATGATACCCATTCTTTGCAAGTCCCTGATTAAGATGCATCAGCATATATTGGCACATATCTTCAATATTGGTATACAGTGTAGAGCTAGGCGCATGCGCTCTGTTGTAAGGAAAAACATCGCTGACATAGCCGCCGTACCCAGCAGAAGTTCTGAGCACATGAGGTGCAGCAAGATGAGCTTCCACCTCCTGCTTCAAAAAGGAACTGGACTGCATCCCTACGGGTTCAAGAATATATTCTTTCATATACTGCTCGAAGCTCATTCCGCTAACCTTTGCTATCAAGTCGCCCAAAATCTCGTAGCCTATATTACTATAAGCGAAATTAAGACCTGGTTCGCTCAGCAGCTTGTGACAACGGATACTCTTAACATATCTTTCAAGACTTTGCTCGTCGTACTCAGGCCGGTCCCACGCATAATCTTCCTCGTCCGGCATGCCAGAGGTATGATTCAGAAGCTGCCTAACTGTGATATATGGATGCCGATCATCCTCCATCTTAAAGTAAGAGAGATATTTTGAAATTGGTGAATCCAGATCTACTTGTCCACGCTCAACCAATTGCATAATGGCTGTAACAACGAATGTTTTGGAGACGGAAGCTTGGTGGAACAAAGTGCTGGTAACCGCAGGATCACCAGTCGATAAATTGGCTGTTCCGTATTCTCCAGTAAACAAAATATGATTGTCCTTCACTATTCCAACGGCCAATGCCGGAATGTAGCCATTTTGGGCAAAATCACTCAACATTGCGTGCAATGGACTCCCATTTTCCCGATAGTTGTACATTGTGTCCTCCCAAAGATACAGCATTTGATTTTTATGAATTCACCGTATCATTTGCTTGGTTTACATGATATAGAAAAAATGGTTTGAACTAAAGTACCCCCTATGTTTAATGTTGTTTTGGTCGAATGAGATTGATCTTCCCCTTAATGGAGCAACAAAAAATCCCAACCTCTCATGTTAAACCTGAGAAATTGGGATTCTTATAGTTACTCCTTATTACCCGTTATCTTTGGAGAAAAGGGATTCTTCCGCTACTTGCGCTAACTCCTCTGCTTTCGCACTGATCTCCTGGATTGTTGCAGTGAACTCCTGAATCGCGCCTGACTGACCATCGGCTAGCTTGTGAATATCAGTGAACGTATTATTTAAGCGTAGGAGAAGATCCTGAATATTTTTCGTAATACCATTAATCTGGTCCACATTCTCCTTAGAGCTTGTCGCCAACTTCCGGATCTCATCGGCAACAACGGAAAAGCCTCTGCCCACTTCCCCTGCTCGTGCCGCTTCAATGGCAGCATTAAGACCCAGCATGTTACTCTGATCCGAAATCTCCTTCACAACAGTGGATATTTTACCGATCTGCTGTGCACTTGTGCTAACATCCTTCACTTGAGTGGTAACGTCAGTCACCCGGTCGGTTAGATGAGTTACAGCTTCGCTGATCTCTTCAATAGAGGCAGTGGTCTGTTCGACAATTGCCGAGAAACTCTCGGCCATCTCAAACAGCTTATTCGCTTTCTCAAGACTTGTCCCCATACCTACCCCACCGATAACTCTGCCTTGTTCATCATGCAGCGGGATCGCGTGTGCAGCAAGTGGAAATCCGAACAACTCTTTGGGAACGACAGCAGACAAAGGCTTATTAGCCTTGATTGCGTTCGTCACAATGTCCCCTTCCCGTAGCAGGTCCCCGGGGGTGACATTCAGAGAGAAGGTTTTACCTGGAATGTTGATGATCAGCTTCTCAGTGTCATAAATGCCAATCGTAATGTCATCGTTAGTAAGACTATTCAGTAGTGGGGCTACCTTTACAAAAGATCTAATCAACTCATGCTGTGTTTGCTCTTCAGTGACTGTACTCATACATTTTCCTCCAGTTCTTAGTACGGGAATGTCCTTTGTCCATAATTAACAGAAATCCATTTCAACGTAGTGAATTCATCCAAGCTCCATTCCCCGTTCAACCGGCCCAGGCCGGACTGCTTCTCTCCGCCAAAAGCTACAATGGGCTCGTCGTTAATCGTGACATCGTTCACATGGATCATACCTGTATGGACCTTCTTCGCCATCTCTACACCACGCTCAAGATTGGAGGTGTGAATGGCCCCGCTAAGACCAAATCGGGTATCGTTCGCAATGTTAATAGCTTCTTCTTCCGTCTCGAACGGAATAATGCATACAACCGGGCCGAACAGCTCCTCTTGAGCTACCTCCATATCCGGTGTGACATTGGCGAGGACTGTAGGCTCCACCAATCTGCCGGTAATTTTACCATGCACCAGCGGAACTGCTCCCTGCTCAATCCCCCTCGCAATCAGCTTCTGCAGCGTATCTGCCTGACGGTCGTTGATAACAGGTCCAATGATGATTCCCGGCTCACTTGGATCACCTGTTGTAAGTGTAGAGACCTTCGCGCTGAATTTATCTACAAAATCTTGATAGATGTTCTTATGTACTAAAATCCGGTTAGCCGACATACAGATCTGGCCTTGGTGTGTGAATCTGCTGAATGTCGCCGCTTGTACCGCGTAGTCGATATCCGCATCCTCCAGGACTATGAATGCGCTATTTCCTCCGAGCTCCAGCAGCGGTTTTTTGAAGTTCTTGACGGCCAGTTGGCCAATATAGCTTCCGACCTTTGTCGACCCTGTGAAAGAAATTATTCTTGGAATTGGGTGCTCAACGAACGCATCGCCAATCTCGTTAATGTCTGTGACTACAACATTCAATAGGCCTTTCGGTATACCCGCTTCTTCGAAAATCTTGCCAATCAGTGTTCCACCAGTAATAGGGGAATCCTCATGCGGCTTCAGCACTACGCCATTGCCGGCACCAAGCGCTGGAGCAACTGACTTCATGGACAAGAAGAACGGGAAATTAAACGGACTGATTACACCAACCACGCCCGCTGGAATCCGGTACAACCGATTCTCCTTGCCGTCCTCTGTAGAAGGTAGAATCTTACCTTCCATTCGAAGTGGGAATGTTGCTGCTTCCTTAATCATATTTTTCACAAGACCGATCTCAAAAGCAGCCTTCAGCCGTGTTCCGCCCAGCTCCTGGACGATAATAGACGAAATTTCTTCCTCATTCGCTTCAATATATTTAACCGCATTCTCGAGGATATCACGTTTATGATACGGGTTAACCTTGTCCCATTCGAGCTTGGCTTTATAGGCAGCTTGATAAGCATCATCAATGTCTGCCACGCTCGCGATTTGAAAATCGGTAATTACCTCATCATTATATGGATTGATGTCGGCCAGCGTTTTACCGCTCTTGCCATCTCTCCATTCCCCAGCAATAAATTGTTTACCTAATTTTGAGTATTGCATACTATCCCTCCAACGTGTTGATTTGACAATTAATAACTTCACATTTATTTATCGACATAATACCGATAATTTGTTTGGAATTACTTCATTAAAAAGACGGGTGATCTTTGATCCCCGCCTGTACTTGATTTAATTGAATAGATGGAGCTGCGGACTGTTCAGGATCATCCGCTTCCAAGATTCCTTGTCCTCCGGGTTCGATTCCAGCCAACTCTGAGAAACAGTGTACATCAGTAATCTGCGGTAATTTATAAATAATTCCAGCTTATTTAGAAATAACGTGTCCAGATGATTTTCCATTTCGTAACCATTCATAAAATGCGTATAGAAAAATTTCAAACCATCCATATCCTTGAACGGCTCGTTCATTCCACCAGCTGTCGAAAACAACAAAAATTGTGAAGCAATAGCAATATCATTGGCGAACCAGTGATAATTGGCGACATCAAAGTCGATGAGGACGATCCGGTCATGTTCTAGCATAATGTTATTTATATGCGGATCGTTGTGGATTAAACCAAAGGTATCCCGCGTTACCGGAAGTTCAGACAGTTCACGCTTAAGACTTTTCCAAGCTTGCTTAACCTCCGCATCCTTGCACCATGAATAAAAGGAGCCCCATTCCCCCTCCCAGCTCAGTACGTCGCTGCCTCCATCCGGCGCACTTCCTGTCCAAGTGGGATAATTCTTTGTTAGTCGGTGCAGCTTTCCTATCATTGTTCCGTATCTGATGTAGAAATCCTTAGTATAATCATTACCTCCCGGAACTCTCCCGCGGATTCTATCCATCGCATACGCAACCAGGATATAATCACCTGTGTCCAGTGTCTCTATGATATTATTGTTCGTGTTCAGCACCGGATAAGCGATGTCCATCCCATGCCTTCCTAAATAGTTGATAAACCGGGTGCGTTCATCCATTTCTTTAAACGCCCTATCGGCATTTCCCTTCGAAATGGCCAGAATCTTGAGAACCATATCGCGGGAACCGGAACGATAGCTGTAGAGAATACCGTCTGATTCCTCTCCTCCACCGCCCACAAAAGTCAGGGCATCCATATGAGTACCGAATTTCTTGGCCATTGCGTCCAGCGAGTGATTGGATATTTTGATCAAGATCTATCCTGCTCCTTTGTGAAAAAGATGATTATCGCCTAATCATAAGCTATTATGTAAATAAAAGAAGTATATTACTTTATTGATAATCTTTATAATTCATGTGTTGTTTTATATTTTTTACTATTATTTCCAGTTCTCATGGATATATCTTGACTAAATGAGCTTATTATTTGTTGTATGTTGTTATCAAATGTATGATCTTTTACGTGATCTTTTTTAAAAAGTCACACTCGAAATTTCGTTCATCTCAATCCAGTCTATTATAGTATTTAAATCTTCGGCACTCTCCCCGTCAACCTCAGAACCTCCAACTTTCTCTGTAGGTCCAACTGCCATTCATGATCCTTCGTCGCACTTGCCAGCCTGGACTGGTCGTTCTCTATCATCAAGTAGTCCCAGCAATACCTAGCATTCCCCCGCAAGCAGTACTGCAGTTCCTTCGCTTCCTCCAGCGTGAGTGCTCCCGTCATATTTATATGAAAGATTTCGGCTAACCTCAAATGTACGGGCAACATAATAACCAACCTCCTGTATCACCATCCAATATCAAGCCACCGAGCGCGCCCCACTCGCCTTCCCCGTATACTGCATAGCCTTCCGGATCCTGCTCTTTACGCATCATCATGCGGCGATGGTATGCTTCGTCAATGAAACGATTCTGGAGATACGTAGAATGATGAGTCAAGATGTCCGGGCTTGAATAATCGAAGTACTTTCTCTTAATCCAATGAGATGCTGACACCGGATTAAAGCTGAAAGTGATCTGAAAGTGATCTGATAGTATAGATTTGGATTCAGCAGAACCTCACGCAACCGGTCATCCAGGATGTCGACGTCAGATTCTTGCAATTCCGTTGCTTCCTCTACCCAGATCCAAACTAGCTTTCCCTTCGTGAAGGTGATGGACTTGACCTTTTCCCGGTCCCGTACATCATTCATGCCTCGGAATATGATCTCATTGCCCGTAACACGGCTGCGGATCATCAGTGGTGAACGTAGAACTTCCCAATACTCCTCAGCTCGGTCGCCGTAAATGCGGTTAATCGCTCCGACTAGTTCAGCATAGGTGCTGTTTCGATTGGTCTCGTTGACCTTCCGGACACACAGCAGGTTGGCGCCCTCATACTTCGGATCTCCAAGCTTCAGTATATAGTCCTGTGCGAGATTGACAGACTTGCCTGAACCAGCACTTCCACGTAGAACGCGGTACCGGTGAAGAGAAAGGTTAATCATCTTAAAATGTACATTAAAGCCCACGACTACAGGAGCACTCATGAGGAATCATCCCCGTAATCAATAATGATGTGTAGAGGCGGCTTACTGCCATCGCTTCCGCCTTTCTTATCAAGAATCGAAATTTCCTTCTTGAGTTTCTCAACACGTAACTCCTGCTCCGTATCCGCTCCATCCTGCCGGCACATATCGTCGTATTGTCGAATAAGGTTCTGCAATGTGGTCATCGCCCGACTCTGTGCGGTTAAGAAGGTCGCGTGCTTATCCCAAGCAAACTGAATCTCCCACTCTGTTTCTTCATTATCCGATTTCTCGGTGGTCACCAGCTTGGACTTCTTCAATTCCTTTGTTAAATCAGCCTGATCCTTAACATGCATGATCTGCTGCGCCCGGAGAATGGCAGCGTACTGGATCGTGATCTGATCCCACAACATATCAATGGGAGAACGAGTTTCAAGCTGCTCCATGATCTCGGCTGTATCGTCTGAAAGGAACTTGCGGAAGAAACCGTGAGTAACAGCCTTGTCGTTGCGGAACGGTCCGCCATGACCGCCACGATTTCCAGGAGGAGCACCGCCTCGGTTGCTGACGGCGTTCTTGTTACCCTTCGGGGCTCGCGCTTTTGTTGTACAACAATCCATTTGTCGCGCTGCTTCCAGATGGCGACCTTTTTTTCGTCGATGCCCAGTTGCTCAGCGATCTGTCAATTGGTTATATTTCCGCCATGATTAAGCCATATCTGATGTGCTTGGTCACGGTTCGGATCTTTTGTTCTGGCCATTACATTATCACCACCCCCGGGATGAATTGTTAACATTTTACTTTTATTGGCCGATAAAGCTCTTATAACAATAGGAGGCATGAATTATGTCGTATGAAAGAATACAAGAGGTTGAGAAGTACTTAATGAAAAAGAAAAAGAAAACTCCTGATGATATTAGAATCGCTAGAACACATCTGCTAATGGTTACAAGCGAGATGAGTAAGGAAGAACTGACGAACGCTAAATATTACCTTCAAGGTCAATTATTCACCTCACAGATGATTGGAAATCATTTAAATATTATGGCGATATTGGTCTCAATTTTCGCAATCATTATTAGTTTAATAGCAACCTCAAACAACCCTCAATATATCGGGTTTCAGATTGTTATTCTACTCTTCATTTTGTTGACTTTTGTATTAACAGTATTAGTGAGCAAGATGCATAAAAAAACTATGGAAACCTCCAAACTATGCGATGGATACACCATTATCATAAATCTTTTAGATGAAATTCTAGACAAGAGATGAGATTTTAAATACTGCAATATAGACTCCATTTTATGTTATGTCGGTTTTGCTGTAGGATCAGACTCAAACCCGTTCACACGCTGCTTGCCTCGTACCGCCCTGACCTTCTCCAGTCTTGTCCCCACAAACGGACGTACAACTGAGCAACGCCCATAAAACGCCTCACAGAAGGTCATTTATAGGCATGAAAAAAGCACCCGAAGGTGCCCGTTACTATTCTTCATAAATTATTAAAACTGTATATAATTCGCCTGTTAATGAACCTTTTGTGGTGGAAGCACTGAATTTGATATCTATAAGATTCTTTCTACTAATTCTATGGATAAATTGGTTTACCTCGTTCTCAAGTTTTTTTTGATCGGACTGAGAAAATATTTTTGTTTTTATCACAAGCATCCCCTCCCTTCGACATCATATTTCGACGTTCAAGAAGGTTTTCCCTTCTGGCACTTCTCCCTGGAACAAAACTGCTTCGTCCCTGTCCACTGGCCCCACATACAGCCTTTGCACTTCAACGGTTGCTCGGGCGGGCCTTTTAACCGCTGCTGTTGCTTTCTCTTCTTCAAAACAATTCCTCCAAACAAAAAAAGCCGCCCAATAATGAGCGACCTTGGAATATGTATATAGTTACATCGTGCTAGAAGCCTGGCCAGATCATGGCGGCCGCTCCGCATCCGCAGCAAAACGCTATGCTCTTTGCTTAAAAAATTTCTCACCCAAGTTCCAAAGGAGAACAAGACCATTTTACTGACCTGGAGAAATTGGAGTCAAAACCACTGAACCCGATCAAAGCAATTGTGCCCCTGTAAATCATAGATTCTCTACTATTTTCTCACTTATTTGATAATCCGGCACTTACTCAGGCGGCCGGCAACCTCCACGATCCATCCTTTATCAGCTGTGGTCGCTGCCCTGGAGGTCAGGGGGAATGAGCAAGGACGGCATATGCATGAAAAACCAGAGGAGGTACGCCTCGGTTAACGCTGCCTCGATGCAGCCGTGCGTGTCACTCTCGCCTGATTTCCACATTACCAATATAGCACGGTCAAATCCTCATGTGGCGTTCAGAAAACCCCGTTATTCCGCCATGTTATCATCAATTCCTCTTCAGAATCTCATCGAAGAATCCCATCTGGGCCAAGGAGTTTACTATCATCTTGGTGCCCTTCTCAATGTATCGATCCGCAGTGCTGCCAGATTCATATGCGAACAGGACCGTATTGCCGCGCGTATGCCCTTCAATGAAGCGCGCCTTGATTACCTTCTTTATTCCCTGGTGCCGGATCAGATTATATGCCCGGAAGATCATGTAAGTATAAACACGGTACCGCTCATACATCTATTGCTTTTTTTCGGTCAGGATCACGACATTAGCCGTTTTGTCAGCATGAAGCTCGTTCGCACTCAACCTGCGAGCAGACTCTCCATCGATGGCCACCTGGGCCATATCTGCTTCGTTTCCTTCGAAATCCGCGATGAACAGAATCATATCCTTATATCGTTCGAGGTAGAACTCGGTCTATGCAATCTCCTCCTCTGATGCTTCTGCAAACAATTCCCCTTGTTCGTATGCCATCGCCATTCCCCTCGTTCCCCTTTGTCATGTTATAATGTCAAGAGGAACGTTTTACCGCTAACGACCCCCGCCCCGGCCAAGGATATGGGGGTCGTTTATTATTTTGGAAGGATCGTGCCTTCATGAAGAAAGTAATGAATTTTCTTGTGGTAATAGGCATTACACTATTTCTTTATTACATGTACCAGATATTCTTTAATTTACCCTCAAATGGTGGCGAGCTTGGGAGACTACAGTTGCAATCTTCCTACAGCGCCCTGTTTTTGGGTGTGGTATTATTCATCCGCTCAAGACTTAAATAATGTTGCTCCACCCCATTCCCACAATCTCAGCTGCCCCTTGCCTGGGATTGGCTCCGATAGTTTTCGTACTTCATGCAATTCCCATGCGTAGCGACCTACCGCGTACCATCCAAACGCGCTTGTTACCCTCGAATATTTCCTCAATTACTCCTTCGGCGTTTATTGAAGCAGCCTCGCCTGAATACTCAAAGTGATGAGTAATTGGATAAACATTCGCTAAATTACATGTTGCCACCACAGCCCCAGTAGGAAGGTTATCAGCGGTGTATCCGTGTCGCTCCAGCGCACTGCTGATCTCCGACTCTTGGCAGGCATCCTTGTCGATCTTCTTTCCAGCATGTATTGCGAGTGGTCCGCGCTTCTTCGTTGCCCAGCTGCGGGTTTCAAAACGTTTCTCACCGATGGCAATCAGTGTCGCCCAGGGTTGGATTATCGTAATAGCCTTCATGCTTGCACCACTCCTTGGAATACGTTCCCGATAACCTCGCCCTGGTCACTGACAAAAAGCTTGATGTGGTCATCATCCGTTGCACGTTCACCATTGTGTTTAAAGTAGAACATGGCATATTCGTCGTCCCATTCAACCATGTATGTGTTACCGTGAAAACGCCATAAATCCTTGTGATGAATCTCTTTGTCGTTACTGTCTTTGCGGCCAGTGTATTGCATCAGTTCAAAATCAGACATCCGAAGCACATTGTACCCCTTGCCGTCCATTTCCTTGTAGACAGCAATTGTCTTTGTTTCAAAGTTGATTGCTTCCAGATTTTCTGGCTCAATCATGATGCCTTTCGGCTTATACCAAGCGCGGTATTTCGGTTGTATGCTCATAATGGTTATGCCTCATATTTCTGAATTTTGCAATATTGCTACCTTTCGAAAGTAAAATATTGCAGTGCAAGTTAACCTATAATGTTATCCTTAAATAACATAAGTCCTAGGAAGAAGGCCTAACAAAAATGAAAAATTATTTTTTAACCACTGCTCGTTTAGGTTTTTCGCATTGGGAATATAGTGACTCAGAATTAGCCTATTCCCTTTGGGGTGATCCAACAGTCACAAGATATATCTCTGTTAACGGAGTATTTTCTAAAGAACAAGTTGCAGATAGGTTGTTCAAGGAAATTAGTATGCAGAAAGAATTTCAAGTACAGTATTGGCCTCTGTTTAATCTCGAATCTGAGGGATTTATTGGTTGTTGTGGCCTACGCCCGTACGAACTAAGAAAAAATATATATGAGATTGGAATACATCTTAAAAATGATTTTTGGGGTTGTGGCTATGCTTCAGAAGCCGCAAATGCCGTAATAAAATATGCCTTTGAAATTTTAAAAGCTGATAACTTATTTGCTGGTCACAATCCACAGAATATTACTTCTAAAAATTTGTTAAAGAAGTTGGGATTTACTTACTCTCATGAAGAATTTTATGAGCCAACCGGTCTAGACCATCCTTCTTACTTTTATAAGTGATTTAGCTTATTTATAGTTTAGGTAGAGGATGGTTAACCCTCTCTCTTAATAGGCTTGAACTCTCCAATATCCTCACCGTAAGATCCCTTGTATACCTCGCGATCATGGTCCCAGCAGTTTCGGCACATCCGGTGGTCGATTGCTGGATCGAACATATGCGGGTGACTCAATTCTGTCTCGTCCTTAACGTCAGCATCACACCAGTCGCATTTCGCAAATTCTGGTAGATTGGACACCCAAAATGTAATGTCCATCGCCAACTGTTGGTTATCTGTAGCATCTGCATAGGCCATCAGTGCTGCCCGTGCTGCCGGGTCTTTGGCCGGATTAAGCACAAAGTATTGTCCCTCTGCCTCCTGGCTAGTCTCCCGGTTGATGATCTGATATTTGTTATAGAGTCCCTGTTCTTGACCACACATTGCTTATCAGCTACTTTATAAGGAAAAGAGTGATTAACCCTCTTCCACCTCAGTTTTGCCTGTAATCTCGTGCAGATCATAGATATAAACTTCAATATCCCGGAATTCATAATGACCCCATTCCATGTCCGGACAATCTTTGTTGAAGGAAATCGGGCTTCAATCAGCTCAGTTAGCTTGATAAAGTTACTGTCGTAGTCTCTTTCTGGCATAAGCAACTATTAATCTATAAAATGACTTCCAAATTGCGGACGAACTCGTTTGAGTAGCTGCATATTATATCTTAAAAACTATTGGGGGTATGTTTTATGACACGATTACTTGATGCGCGAACTTCACAAAATGCCAGCTTTTTTAACAGTATCAATATTCCAATTCCTATGAATGAAGCTACGTTAATTGGTCAAGTTGGACTAATAACAACAGGGTATGACGGAACCATTAGAGTGCAATTGGAAGGAACCGCTTCATTTTTTGCGTTTTACAGTGCAACATTCTATACATTTGAGATATTCGCTGTCAGAGGTACTGAATCTACTGATACTATAGTTGCTTCAAACAGAATTTTTTTTAACGCTAATGCTTTGAATATTTCTAACTTCTACAATGTTTACTTGATCGGATCTGACTACAACCCCACACCTACTGATGATGAATTGGTATATTCACTTTTCATTAGAGTAAATAATGACGCGATACTTGGTGGTGGAGTTAATAGAATTGGTCCAGAGAGTTTCAATGCTTCTGCATACTGTGATTAGCCTTGTATAGTGGCTTGGCTGCTAGGGTCAATTCGGCCAAGGACTAGAATCCATCTGACCCACGTCAGGCCTAATCACTGCAGCACTGTCGGTCGCTGCTCCTCACCTGGAGCTATCCAAACCGGCTTCCAACTTAGTTGGAAGGATATCCTCGTCTCCGCCTCCGCCGGACCTTCCGCAGCCGTTCCACGAACTCATCCCACGTCCAGTATTCCGGCTTCCAGTTGGTATCCCCGCGGTGCTTACCGAGCGATATGTCTAGTTCGTGCATGATGTCGCCTCAATCTATGAATCATTTAGATAAGAACGAAAGTTCCCAATTATCAAACTACTATTTTCGTGGTAATATTTAACTGCTACCTCAAGATGAAGTGCAACAGATCCATTGGTCTGTTGCACTTCGGTTCCGCTTCGGCGTTGAACCCTAGCAGAGAACACGTAACACTTTACCTCTGCGCCAATAAGAGACCCATGGATACGGGTGGTGACCTCTAATTGGATCCATCTTGAAATGAGCGAGAAAATATGAACTTGGAGTACAAAAACTTTAAGCTCATCATTGCCCCGCGCATCATCGTAACGATTTTATTGATCGTTGCTGCGATGTACGGGATCGATGTAACCCTTCCGTAGGTAAGGATCACCCTTCCTTTCGGAGGGGTTTTTTCCTTTTCAAGAATATAAGTGCATTAATATCCCCATGTTGCCGCTTGGTGGATGCTAGTCCCCCGCGGCCTTTCTCCTTATTGGATACAAGCGGCTCAGACGCAGCTCGATCAATGCTTCATCCAAGAGAAACGCGCTTATAGAAGATGTCCTTTGAAACACCATTACTAGCTGCGCACTGGAGCAGCTCATCGGAATACTTCCTTTTCGCAGGTCTGTTCTTCTTCATCCAGGCGACTCTCCGACCTCTGGTCATCCACGGTTCTGTTGCTGCTTGTTCAGGCGACCATCCTTTAGCACACCGGTTAATGAATATTTCTTTTGAAATGCCGTTCTGTTCAGCAATAGATCTCCATTGGCTACGATCGGTTAAGGCTCTTGGAGGCGTAGTGATGGCCCGCTCTTTTTCCCAACCAGCTTCTCTCACACGCCATTCCAACGTCCCGCACTTGACGCCGTTTGCTTCCGCCCTTTTGTATTCATCGGGCGTGATGTAGTAGTTGAAGCCCATTTCGGTTGTGTCCTCCTCGGCGGCGAGGATGGGTGAGTCAAGTTGACTGCTCCAATCACCTTGCCACTGTCGTCCGTGATAATGTCCCACGAGATATCATTAAAGAAGGGATCTATCTGCATCACGCCTGCACCGCTTTCGCCTTGTAATTGTAGATCTTACGCGGAATTCCGAGTTTCTCATAGGCACTCCGAAGAGCGTATGAATGCTAACTTTGTTCCAGGTATCAGAACACACTTCAGCAAGATATTAGATGACCTATTATTGCAAGAAATGTGATCTTTTTGTGATCTTTTCATATAAAAAAGAACTAAGAGCCCCTATAACACTAGCATTTATAAGGGTTCCTGGTTCTTATGTGTATATTACTTTATTGATATTTTCTACATATATAATATAGAGCTGCTGAAACATATAAAAGGTCATCATTGTTTTGGATAAATATTCTTGACATACTATATTATTCTTCAACACTAGACAAAGGAGATGAGATTATTAAAAAAGTCAGACGAATTCTGCTCTATCTCGGACTCGCAATTATTTTACTTGTAGGGATATGGTTGATCTTCCCAACATGGACACCCGCAATAAAAGGAGAAAACAGCATAAGCGAACTCAAGCAAGTCGAAATTAACGGCATCGGTCATGAATTGATGATCCGTGGTCAGGACAAGAACAACCCTGTTGTCATTTTTGTACATGGCGGTCCCGGCGTTCCGGAAATCCCTTACGTGACCAAATACCAGGATGAATTAGAAAAGCATTTCACGATCGTTCATTATGACGAGCGGGCCACCGGGAAATCGTATCACTTTGGAGAAGACTACTCGAATCTCACGAGTGATCTATTAGTGAAGGATTTGCTGGTTTTGACAGATTACATAAGTGATCGTTTGGATAAGAAGAAGGTTATTCTGATGGGGCATTCGTTTGGTACCTATATTGCTACACAGGCAGCCCATCAAGCTCCAGAAAAATATGAAGCCTACATAGGCATTGGTCAGATGGCAGATACCGTAGAGAGTGAACTGGATGCCTTGAATTACATGATCGATCAAGCTAAATCAAGCGGCAATACAACCGATGTCCAGCATTTGCAAGGGTTAACCGATAAAATCCAGAGTGGCGAGCAGTTAGCTCCACGAGATTATCTCCGGAAATATGGCGGGGCAGCAAGACTGATCGACGAAGCTACCGACATAAGGGACGGTTTCCTGTTCGGACCGGAGTATAACTTACTGGATATCATCCGTTTTTATCGCGGATTATTTTACTCACAGGATACTTTATTAAAGCCAGCTATGGATAAACCTCTACCAACTCTAGTCACCAAACTAGATTTACCTGTGTACTTTATTATGGGGAAATACGACTATATGACTACTGCGAATTCAGCCAATAATTATTTGGAAAAGTTAGAGGCACCTCATAAGGAACTTATACAATACGATCAATCCGCTCATTACCCTCAATTTGAAGAAAAAGATAAATTCTCGCAATGGATGATCGATACATTCGCACAATGAATTCATATAATGCATTTGCCATAAATGAAGGCTTAAAATACAAAAAAGGCTCCTCATGGGTTCAATCGAACCTTGAGGAGCTTTTTTTAACGTTCGGAAAAAGTTGCTAGGGAAGAGATGATCAGCAAATACATTCGCTGTACTGCGTCTACTCCCAATCCTCTTCCATCAGATCCGCTACAACAGCCACCGCAGCTTTACTGCCGGAGGCTGCAGCGTAAATTAATTGAGAAGGCATCACATAGGACGAGTCCCCGGCTGCGTATACTCCGGTTGCGGTGGTCCGGCCCATTTCGTCGGTTATAACCGTGTCGTTCTCTGTTATTTGATAATCCAGTGCTTCATTAAATCGGGCATTGGGCAGCAGCTTGGGATCAATAAATCCTCCACTCCGCTCTACAGAGGTGCCATCTGTGAAATGTACCCGCTCCAGCAAGCCATTTTGACCGGAAAAGGATGCGACAGGTGTGTCCACGATGGATATCCCTCTGGAAGCAAGCTTCTCCCGCTGTTCGGTATTCAGAATATCGTAGCCGTTCGTACACACCACGATGTCCTGGCTGTAGCCCATGACTAGTTTAACCTTATGGAATACGGCAGGATTGTCCGAGACGACAACAAGCGGCTGATCCCGTAGTTCCCATCCGTCGCAGAATGGACAGTTGAATAGGCTTTTTCCGTAAAAGTCTTGAAGCCCCTCGATTTCTGGAAGCTCCTCTTTCAGCCCGGCAGCCAAAATCAGCTTGCGGGCCAGCACTGGCTCACCCGCCGAGGTAGATAGAGAAAAACCAGCATCCGTCCTGCGAATATCACTCACCTCAGCCGGCAAATGCTGGACAGATGGGTAACGCAGCACTTCTTCATAGGCTATACGACGAAACTCGGCAGGCGTAACCCCATCCTGTGTAAGGTATCCGTGAGAGGCGTGTGTCACGCCGTTTCTGGGCTGGCTATTGTCGAGAAGCACCACACTTTTTCTAGCTCTGCCTAGTACCAGCGCAGCATTTAATCCTGCCGGTCCACCGCCGACAATGGCACAATCATAGATATGCATAAGTTTAAAACCTCCATAAGATAAATTAGATATTATAAAGATATTTTATATCTATAATTGATTAGCATTAAGCACTACCTTCACAATCGTAAGGGCAGTGCATATTAAGCGATAACTCATCAATTCAATTACAGATCTAATGTGTCTATGATAGCTTTAATTCAATCTATCTGTCAAGAAGCTTTCTAATTGGCGTCTGTTGATGGCATCTGTTAGCAGCGTTTGTTGACAAACCCTAGAAAATCCTTATATAGTTCAATTACTGACAATTAGAAATATAATCATTTAAGAGCCAAAGGAGGACGCCTTAATGGATACCAAGCAAGACACACTCTACTTGGATTTGCTGCAGCTTATCTCACTGAAAATAAAGAAACGAGCAGATGAAAGCATCAAAGAGCTGGGGTTAAATTCTCAGCAAGGAAAGATGATTGGCTATATTTATGAACATCAAGACAAGGGTCTGATTCAAAAGGATCTTTCCGATCGTTTCCACGTACGCGGTGCGAGCATCACCAGCATGCTTCAAGGTCTTGAAAAAAAGGGATACATCGAACGTAAAATCCCTGCCCATAACGAGCGTCAAAAGAATATTTATGTGCTACCCAAAGGCGTTGCACTAATCGAAGCCTTCGAGCAGTCTTTTCAACAGGTAGAGGCAGAAATCATTCAATCCCTCTCTGAGGATGAGCGGCAGACCTTCAAAGCTTTGTTGAAGAAAGTCAATGAAAATCTATAAAAAGATCCATTGTTTATATGTATCAATATTCCATTCTTCGTTCAGGATTGAATATTGATACGCATCATGCCAAATGGGCTCCCCACTTTCTGTTTTTCTGAAAAAAGCTTCTTTCTTGAAGTGCCCCTCTCGACGCATCGACAGACGCTCTAATAATCTCCAGGACGGTGCGTTGTCAGGGTTACATAAAGCCATGATCCGGTGTGCTCCTAATTCTTCAAAACCATATTTCAATACAGCTTGACAAGCTTCTGTGGCATAACCTTTACCGTGAAATTCAGGGTTGAAGATATATCCAATCACCCATGTTAAAAAGGGCTTCGGCTCTCTCTGCGCAAAATAAATATGACCGATCATTTTATTCGTATTTTTTAAGCAGACAGCCACAAAAGCATTCCCCTGCGAGCGCTCTGCCGCCATTAATTTGCACTCTTCTTCATTCCTTGCGGTATCGGGCTCATACTTTAATACATTTTCTTGAGACAGGTACTCATGCAAATCCCTCCAATCACTTGCCTCAAATTTACGAAGCATTAGTCTTTCCGATTCCAAAATAATCATTGTGCTCAATCTTTCCCGCATTGATGTAGGTTTATTCTAGGCGGTATAAGGTACATCATCAATGAACTTTTATACAATAGCCCTGCTTCTAGTCCGGGTCCTCCTCATTTTCGATAGAGGTTCCAGTAAGTCCGATTTGCCTTAGAGTCATATTCGCCTGGACTTTAATAGATGCACGGGCAAAATCAGGGCCCCAGGTAGGCTCCATCTTGTGCCAGGTACGAGGGTATTTGCGGTGAATATAACCGTTGAATCCAACGACATCCGTCTTCTCTTGCTGAATATGGTTGAGGAATGCTTCCATATCTGTTTTGCATTTCAGATCAAGCGCTTCTTTGACCTTCTTGAAATCCTCCATTTGATCTAGATGCAGCGCAGTTTCGTTCTCTACGATCATAACATCACCTTTAAGCTTCACTTCAAATTGCGGTTTTCCCTGAACCAGTTTCACGGCAATTTTGCTTGACAGTCGGTGCATATCCACATTGATCACCCCTTTTTCTTTGATGGGGACTGTGATACTGAATTTATTGATTTTTTTAGTGAGCCAAAAAAAGGAATGGGTCTCATCAACATTCAGTTTATATTTCATTTTCAGGTTGTTATCAAAGACCGCAATACCTGTCATTTGCATTTCCTGTTTATGCGATTGCTCCTTGCTGGACAAGGAGAGTTGCGGAAGTGTAGGGCTTTTGCCGGGATCATTAATGGCTTGCAGAAAATAGACCATGGCTTTGTCCGCCAGACCGCCTGTATTTTCATGTATTTTCAGAGCTCCCGTCGCCGGAGAGTCCTCGAGCGGATACACCATTTCCAGTAAACTTAAGGCGGTCCCCTTCTCTACAATGACCATATCCGTTCTAAGGCGAACATCTTTATTCCGGCTATATTCGTCCAAAATATTGGACAGCCCGTCTCTGGCCATACTCTCACCAATGACAATCATTCGACGGTTACCGGCAAAGATGGTACGTGACAGCTTGGGCTGGATCTGATTCGCTGCCTCCATAATGGATCTGCCTTTTCCAGTAAATACCTCAAAATGCTTGCTCAGGGAAGCTAAATTCCCATCACTGTTGTTGTTATTCGATTGTGGGATGAAAATCATCGCACTGGCCAAATATTGCCCATCCTTCTCTTTGTCCATCCCCCATCCAAGAATCACTGCACGGTCATTAAGCTCCACCCGATCCCAGCAGCTGGTGAGCAGGCACGAGATGACAACCAAGGGAAGCAGCCTATGAAGCATCCATCTCATGAATTCCTCTCCTCACGCGGATTTGATCGTGGTGTGCCGGACATTGGAGGTGATTTCTGCACAGCCGGGCGCGGCCTGCGATGCATCATCCAGCGTGGAGCGCGAATGAAGGTATCACGCAGGGACTGGCCCTCCCTGTCGACGAGTGGACTCAGATATGGTGTACCATATGAAGACAGGTTCGTCAGATGAACAATCAAGAGGATCGATCCCATAATAATTCCGAACAGGCCGAACAACGCAGCGAAAATCAGCATCGGAAAACGCAGCATGCGCGCAGCTGTACCGACATTGTAACGTGGAGCCGCAAACGACGAAATCCCGGTAGCCGCTACAACGATTACCATAGGAGCCGATACAATTCCAGCTTGAACAGCGGCTTGTCCAATGACCAACGCCCCTACAATGCTGACAGCGGAGCCAATCTGCTTCGGAAGTCTGAGACCCGCTTCTCTAAGTCCTTCGAACATAAATTCCATAATAAGAACCTCGAACACAACGGGCAGAGGAATCCCTTCACGTGCGGTCAATATGCTCAAGAGCAGGTTGGTCGGCAGCATTTGGGGATGATAGGAGGTGATCGAAATGTACAGGGACGGCAGATAAATGGAGATGAGAAACAAGATTAGCCGGACCACCCGAATCGCCGATGTATAGATGAACCGTTCGTAATAATCATCCGCTGCTTGAAGACCAGATAAAAGCGTCATCGGCAGAATCAATACGAACGGATTGCCATCAATAAGGATGGCCACCTTCCCCTCCAGCAGACTGGAGCTCACGATGTCTGGCCGCTCTGTGTTCTGGATCTGTGGAAACAAAGTGAACGCGGACTCTTCAATGAACTCTTCCATATAATTCGATACCTGGTCGGCCTTAATATTCTTAATCCGTTCTCTGACTTCATTGACGATATCAACAGGCGCTATATGCTTAAGGTAGGCTATGACAATTTTCCGTTTGGCGTTCTCACCCACTCGAAAAGCCTCTGTTTTAAGCGATGGATTGGGCAGTGCTCTGCGAAGCATTGTAATATTGGTGTTTAAATCCTCGATGAATCCCTCCCGGGGTCCCCGAACCACGACCTCATTGCTTGGCTCCTCAATACTTCGCTTGGGAGGCTGGCTGATTTCCATACTGTACGCCGCTGCTTCCCCTTGACTGAAGCAAACAATGGCACCGCAGGCAATCTCGGCCGCCACCTGATTGACATCAGTGATGGGTTCAGAGATCGAAGATACGAAAGCTCTGAGGATGTTAGCAGTAAAGGGTTCGTTACCAGGAAGCGCACTCAAGGGCTTAATAATATCGAGATTCAATAAATGGGGATCGGTAAATCCCTGAAGATAGACGAAGAGGAGCCGGGAGGGTCCCTCAAACTCAAGGTGTCTGAATATAACGTCCGTGCAGTCCTCAAAAATATCCCGTATGGCATGTTCAGTCTGATCCAGGTCTTCCGTCAAATGGATAGAATGCGGCTCGCGGTATGGAGTTTGATCTGACCGTGACGGGTTTCGTGGCAGGTTACTCAAGACCATCCCTCGCTTTATCCTGATTTATTCATGTGGCTAGACTTTGAAATAACGAATGTACGTATAGTAATACATGCTTAGCATAAGGATCAGGAGTGTAACCCCGGACCATCTCCACCCCAGGCTCACCTTGGGAATTCTTGGAACTACTCCAGATTGCGCTTGTTGTTTCTTTCGTCTGTGAAGCAGAATCAAGATCCAGAGGATTACCGGAAGGATCAAGTAAAGTAGCGGAATCATCACCGGATCGATGTACCTCAGGAGAAGCGCTCGGGTTGTTAGTAGACTGGACGTAAGACCCGCTGCCCATACGGCAAGTACTGAAATGGGGATAATGAGTAGCTTCCATTTCTTTATCCCAAGCCACTGAGCAGTCCCGTAACTGAGGCAAAATAAATAAAACCCAAGCTTAATGAATGCGCTACAGACCCATAGCGCGATCATTATTACCTCAATCCGCTGCAGAAATTCGCCGACTTCAATATAGCGGACCAATTCGTAGAGCGGATATTGCATTTTAGCGGCCAATCCCGGTCCAAAGGTTAACAGGATAAAGGTCGTTGTAAGGACCATTAAGCCGACAGCAAGTGTAAATCCGACATAAATCTTCGGAGTGACCCCTTTCTGTTTGTTCAAGAACCCATAGACCAATACAAGCAGATAAGAGTCCCCGTACATCTCCATCATCGTGAAGGTACCTCTTGCCATGTTTAATGGACTCGTATCGGCAGCAATGGGGAGAAGGAATGTGAAATCGAGGTTGCTCAAATTCAGGATATAAATACACAAAAACATCAACACAATAAGTGGTCCCATCAGTTCAGCACAGCGGGCGATCGTGTTGATTCCATTCGTGGCTACAGCAAAGGCAACAACGACGAACAAGACAATAACTACAGCCGTAAGCGGCGTTTCCTTGAATAAAGCCATGATTATAAAATCAACGACGGAACGCAGGATATTCCCTAGTGAAATCATCCAAAAGGCCAGATAAGGAAGCACCCAAAACCGCCCCACCCATTTGCCGAGTACTTCCTGAGTGAATTCTATAAAGGTCTGCCCCGGGAAATATTTAGCGTTGCGGACAGCCAGAGCCAGCACGATAAAGCCTGCAACGCCCGCCAGAATCACGCTGAACCAGGCGTCCTGCTTCGTGACCTTCATTGTCCCGGACAGGTAGATCGGAAGTCCGACATTTATGCAAAAGATGAGCCACATCAGTTGAGTTCGGGTAAGTTTCAAATTGAGTCCTCCATTTGTTACCGATAACAACTGTATTATTACCTTGTTTTGGGTTTACATGCATATATTATGTTCACATCGGATGCAACAGAAAGAACCTCCTTACCCGTACATCGTACAGATAAAGAGGCTCTCGTAAAATTAGGTAGCGGTTTTAAGTCATTCTTAACTCAAAGCTTTGCCAATATCATAATCAAGGATATCAATATCCAGATCCAATCCCAGTGCCATCTTCGCCAGTTGGCTGCCAATAAAGGGTCCCATCGTTAACCCCGAAGATCCTAGCCCGTTGGCTGCTATAAGCCCTTCCCAGCCTGGAATAGGACCCATCACAGGAAGAAAACCCGGTGTGAACGGGCGGAAGCCCACTCGTACCTCCTGAAACGTACTATTGGCTAAGCCAGGGGCCAGTTCTAACCCTTTATTCAGAATTTCCTGCATCCCCCCTGGGGTTATCCTTGTATCGTAGCCTTCCACCTCATTCTCATGAGTTGCGCCAATCACAATCTTCTGCCCATCAAAAGCGAGCAAGTATTGGTCTGATGGCGGCATGATTACCGGCCAGTTCCCTGCATCTTGACGGTCCTCGACCTGTAGATGCATAATTTGTGCTTTTTGAAAACGAACCTCGAACTGAATCCCCAAAGGTTGCAGCAGCTGAGGGGCCCATGCCCCTGCACAGACTATAACCTCGTCGGCCGGAAAGCTTTGCTCTCCGACAGTAGCCCCTATTACACGGTTTGCTTGAAATTGCAGTTCGGCATCCCCATTTACAAGGACTGCCCCGTTCCTTTGCGCGGATCGAAGCAGCGCGTCTCGAAGCGCACGGCCATCGACACGGGCGCCTCCACTAATTTGAACAGAATGATATCCTTCTCCAAGTAGTGGAAATAACGTATGGGTTTCTTTTTCATCAAGCCGGGTAATTTCACCGATCTCAGGTGCCTCTATTTTGCGAATCTGTGCCCGCTCTTCCATCTTCCCGATTTTCTCCAGATCATGATGAATACTAAGCGCACCTACTTGGGCATAACCAGTATCGGTTTCCCCTTCGTTCAAGAGTTCCTCAATCAACCCGGGGTAAAAGCGTGCGCCGGACTTTGCCAACTGGTACCACGCCTGATTACGCCGCTGAGAGAGCCATGGACAGATTATGCCCGCAGCGGCATCGGTAGCCTGTCCGCTATCCTGACGATCTATGATAAGGACCTCTGCACCCATTTTTGCTAACTGATAGGCAGTCGAAGCCCCTAGAATTCCTGATCCAATGACGATAACTTTCTTCACAATAACATTCCTTTCCTCAAGCCCTTTACCTATTATAGCGAAAATTTTATATTACAAAAATACCACTGACCTGAATTAGTTCTTCAGAGCAGTGGTTGAGAATTCCATTTGTTCACACTTTTTTATATCAGACTAAGCTCGTAGACCTCCTCAGTGTGACTCACACCCCAGGAATGATCTTCACGTTCTGCAGTTTTTTTGAAGCCTACATTTTGATACATTTGTATCGCCTTCGTCTGATCTTCTGTTGTTTCCAGAAATACGGTTTGATATTTTCTTTCTTTACAATAATCTAGTGCTTCCTGAAGTAATGTTCTTCCAAGGCCTATTCCTCTAAATTCAGGATGTATAATAAACCATCTTAGTTGCGCTTTTTCAGACGAATGACCCACTATCGCAATAGCGCCGACGATTTCGCCACCCACTTCTGCAAACCAGAATCGATCCTTATCAGGGCTGTATTTTTCAAAAAATTCGTAGAAGGTTTTGCAGACATATCCTTCAAACACATGATTATAGCCGCATTCTTTCGCATAAACCCAGCCATGCAAGTGGATCAAATAGCCTATATCCCCAGGCTTCAAATCAGATCGAATGTGAACATTCTGGACTTTATGCGAATTGTCCGACAGAACATTTTCAATCGCCATCATATGTTTACCAATACTTCTTTGGTGTTGTTCCGGTAAGTTGTTAACCAATTGGCGAACCTGTTCCTCAGACATGGTATCCAATCTTGAGAAAATATCCTTCCCTTGATCTGTCAAGAAAAGATGATAAGATCGGCCATCATCCTTGGACTTAATCCGATAGGAGATTCCTTGCTTTTCAAATCGTTTTAAAATCCGGCTTAAATATCCGGCATCAAGCTTTAGCTGGTCAATGAGCATTTTAGCGGTGCAGTTTTCTGTGTTCTGGATTTCATAAAGTACCCGCGCTTCTGACAGCGAAAACTCACTATTCAATAGGTGTTGATCTAGTAACCCAAGAATATTCGTATAGAAGCGATTGAATCTTCTGACGATAGGGACAACTGATGTGTCTACAGAATTCATGTTTAAAATCCTCCCAAACTTGTTGTACGAACATAGTTTAAGCAATTTATTTGACATAGTCAATTATTAATATGTCATAGTCAACTATATACGTGATATAGTCAACTGAAAAATGTAACGTATTCATCTTTCACCGGTGTCTAAAAATTTTGATTTTCAGTATTCTTTGGGGTGGTTTCGAATCTATCTCAAGATCCGTACTTCTCCGTCAAGTAACGGACTCCAGAGTCCTTATTGCCTCTTCATTCAACATTCAGAAAAGATAACGGACTCCAGGGACGCTATTGGCCTAAATCCTGTTAAAAATCCGCTGTTTGGGGGGAAATAGCGTCTCCTGAGTCCACTACATGTTCCAAGAGCAACTTCTAATGAATATAACGGCTTTACGGTCCGTTAGCCCCCATAAGTAAACCCTAACTGTTTAAATAGCTTGTTTTGAATGCGGCCTTAACCAGGTGCTAATCTCTCAAAGATTGACAGATTGTAAGCAATAGAATTATAATCTAAATTAATCAAAGTATATTACTAGGATTTAAACATCGCGAATCATCCCATCACATTATGGATTGTCCAGAAAAAGGAGCCTGCCTCATGCCAAATGTTCAAACGTTCAAAGCTACTGCCCATTTGCAAGACGGCGTCAGAGTCGTTACAAAAGCAAGACAATTCGAACTCATCATCGACGAACCTCAAAGCCTTGGAGGTACGGATACCGGAATGAATCCAGTCGAGGCCTTGCTTGCCTCATTAGGCGCTTGCCAATCCATTGTAGCCCGGGTCTATGCTCCCAAGTTTGAAGTAGAGCTGGAAGATTTCAGAGTCGAGGTTGAAGGTGATCTGGATCTCGATGGATTTTTCAACCGATCTGAAGTCCGGCCTGGCTACTCCGATATTCGATACACCTTCTACATAAAGTCCTCATCGCCTGCCGAAAGGATCGAGCAATTCGTGCAATTTCTAGAGAGCAAATGCCCTGTGGGAGACAGCCTTGCCGCTCCAGTGAATCTCAAGCTGAACCGCATCGTAATTGAATAATTGAAATTAATAAACGGAATCTAATTTAAACTACGAATAGGGCTGTAGAGTTGCTACCCGGCAACTTTGCAGCCCTATAACTTTTATTCAGGATTACATGATCCGCTCTAACAAAACTCTTATTGGCTCTGCCACAGGCTGCTGCAACAAAGTTGACTCAATCATCTCCATCATTCCTTCATCATATAATTACATATCATGCTACTAATTACGGCCTTCGGAGGTACCCATGAATGAGCGATATACTTAATTCGATAGATAAGGAAATTGATCAGTTAACCGCATTCCTGTTACAGCAGCAGCGGCAAGACGGCTCGTGGCATTATTGTTTTGAGAACGGGATCGTCATCGATGCCTATGTCATTATTCTGTTTCGGATATTGAATGTGCAGAATGAGGAGCTGATCCGGCAGCTGTATGACCGTATTCTTAACGAGCAGCAGCCAGGCGGTTTCTGGAGATTGTACCCTGATGAAGAGGATGGGAATTTATCCGCAACTGTCGAAGCTTACTACGCCCTGCTCTATTCCGGATATAGCAAAATCACAGACGAGCCCATCCAGCGAGCCAAACGTTATATTCAGTCTAAAGGTGGTCTTGGAAAAGTCACCAGCATTTTGACCAAAGCCATCCTTGCTGCTACCGGCCAAAGCAAATGGCCCTTGTCGGTCTCCCTCATTCCACTGGAAGTGCTGATGTTCCCTAATTATTTTCCTTTTAATTATTATGAGTTCTCCGGCTATTCAAGAGTTCATCTCACCCCTATGCTGATCATGGCCGACCGGCGCTTCTCGATTACAACTGCCGATGCTCCCGACCTGTCAGACCTAATGGATACACGAGTAGATGCTGAGGAGCCAATTTCACGCGAATATCAGGAAATGCAGAAAGACATTCATTCCGGTCTAAGCAGACTTATTGGCACACCCCGCTCTATCCATGAAGCCGCCAGGACCAAGGCAGAACAGTTCATGCTCCAGCGCATCGAATCTGACGGCACCCTTTACAGCTACGCTACCAGTACAATTCTGATGGTGTTTGCCCTGCTGGCCCTGAAATACGATCAACAACACCCTCTGATTACAGAAGCCATTAAAGGACTTACAGCGATGCAATACCGTTCCCCAGGCAAAACAACGATCCAAAACTCCCCCTCCACCGTGTGGGATACCGCTCTAATTGCCTACGCTTTGCAAGAGTCCCGAATAGGCGGTGAGCACAAAGCGATTACGCAAGCTGCATCCTATTTGCTGCCCAGACAGCATCATAAACGGGGAGATTGGAGCATCCATAATGACAACATAGAACCGGGAGGATGGGGATTTTCCGAGTCCAATACGATCAATCCGGATGTGGATGACACGACAGCGGCATTACGGGCGATTCATAGCTTGTCGAGAACATCCGGGCCGTACCAGGAGTCTTGGAATCGCGGACTGAATTGGGTACTGTCCATGCAGAATAAAGACGGCGGCTGGCCTGCTTTTGAAAAGAACACCAACAAAGAAATGCTCACATGGCTCGCCATCGACGGTGCCAAATCGGCTGCCACAGATCCCTCCGAGGCGGACCTTACAGGTCGTACCTTAGAGTATCTCGGGAAATTTGCTGGGCTAGATATGCGGTATGAGTTCATTAAGCGGGGAAGTAAATGGTTGATCCGCAATCAGGAGAAGGATGGTTCATGGTACGGAAGATGGGGTGTTTGTTATATCTATGGAACATGGGCTGCATTAACCGGTTTGATGGCTGTCGGAGTGCCGGCAGATCATGATTCCGTGCAAAAAGGAGCACAGTGGCTCCTAAGCATCCAGAACCCGGACGGTGGATGGGGAGAATCCTGCCATAGCGACCGGCTGCTCCATTATGTGCCTTTAGGAGAAAGCACCCCCTCCCAAACCGCCTGGGCTCTAGATGCTCTGATCGCCACGCAGCCAAAACCAACACCTGCTATAGATCAAGGCATCCGCAGGCTTATTGCGTCCATGCATGAAGACAATTGGAAGACTACCTATCCAACAGGCGCTGGCCTCCCGGGCAACTTTTACATCCACTATCATAGCTACCGCTATATCTGGCCGCTGCTCGCGCTGAGTCATTACAGAAAGAAATACGGGGATTGCTAGATCAATGAATTCATCGTAGAATTACGTTGTTGAACTGTCGAGGGGGAACTTACCATGAACATCCATAGAGAACTTATAGCAGAACGACGAACCTATACCGCCTCTCGGGTGACACACTCCCACCCCTATGCGCAATTAATAATGCCACTGCAAGGTGAAATGGCTATTGAGGCAGGCGCTGAAAATCATGTGCTCGGTGACGAGCTATTATTTTACGTCCCTCCTAAATGTGATCATTCTTTTCATTCTAATGTACGCAATGAGTTTCTGGTGTTGGATATTCCAGATGTGATGATTCCATCCAGCAGGCTGGACCATAAAGGCACCACATACGCGTTAAACAACAAGTGGAAAGGCATCCGGTATCTCATCCTGAATGAATTGAACCAAGAATCGGCCTCTCCCTCTGCACTTAAGGAGCTGTTTCCGTATATTTCGCATAATTTAATCAGCCAGCGGCAGCCCAAATCCATCCAGTATATTCATGAGCATTATCACGAGAATATATCGGTGCAGCAGTTGGCGGAGCTGGAGCATTACAACCGGTCATATTATTCAGACTGGTTTTTTAGAGAAACAGGGTCAACGCCGTCCAGTTATTTGCAAAAAATCAGGTTGCATAAAGCAAAGCAATTACTGCGCGAGACCAACTACTCTATGCTGCAGGTTGCCCTACAAGTCGGCTTGGAGCATCAATCCTCCTTAACGCGTTTGTTCCAGCAATTTGAACAGATAACCCCGAGCCAATACCGCAAACAGCATGCCACATCTGGCACGGAGTAAAATCAACCTGGAATTCAGACAAAAGAGCCTATCCCTGAGCTTGTAAAATGAATATGAACTTGGCCCGTACAAGTACACGGTAAGTTCCCCTTATAACTGTGATTGCCTGTGAATCGCGGTTTTTGGGCATTTCATTTGAAGGAGCAGAATCATGTCGACAGCATTGGGTTTATTATTCACATTGTTATGGTCTTCTGCGGCCATAGCCACGAAGTTCGGGTTGGAATCTACAACACCTCTGGCATTGGCCACGTTTCGCTTTCTTTCGGCCGGACTGCTGCTTTTTCTGTATGTGTATGGATTGAACAGGAGATTCCCCTGGCCGAAGCCCCGGCAATGGCTACCACTAATCGCGCTAGGCCTCTTGAATACAACGATTTACTTGGGTGCGACCTTCTGGGCGCTAACCTATGTGTCCGCGGGCTTGTTTAATTTATTCGTGGCCACGAATCCTTTTCTCGTTGCCTTCCTCTCCCATCTTTGGCTGAAGCGAGGCATTTCGATAAAAGAATGGCTAGGGATGTTAGTCGCAGCTATCGGATTGTTAATAGCGACCTGGCCGTCTATCGCAGGTGGCGAGGCTAGCATAAGCGGGTTAATCATTTTAGGAATTGGGATGCTTTCGATGGCAGTAGGAAGTGTATATTTCAAAAAGGTCAATCTGGACTTGCCCAGCATTGTTATCAACACGTGGCAGTTATGTATCGGCGCTATCGTATCACTGCCCATTGCCTATTTTCTCGAAAAGGATACCTTTTTCTTCAAACCAGATATGCATCTCCTTGGCTCGCTGATATGGTTGGTCTTCGTCATCTCGATAGGGACCATGCTGCTGTGGTTCTTCCTGCTGAAGCAAGATCCTGTAAGAGCTAACAACTGGTTGTTTATGACGCCCATCTTCGGCTTCATTCTCGCAGCGGTTGTTCTCCATGAACAAGTGACCTCCTTCGATATCGTAGCAACTGTCGTTGTAGTGATTGGGCTATTCTTATCAGGCAACATTAAGCTATTGACAAAAGTTAAACCTCGAAAGAACTGAACCAAGCGTCCCACAGTGAAAAAACCGTAGCTTCTGCACAAGAAGTGCAATGACTACGGTTTTTTTGTGTGTTGTATTGCTTATTTCATAAAGGCTTCTCGCAACGCCTTCAAACCATCACTTTAGTTATTGATCGGAAGCGGTGCGTCATGGGTTACCAGCTTCTGTTCACGCAATTCTAGCCAAAATGCATTCGGGATCACTTCGTTCAGCGCAGCCTGATCCTCAGCAATCCGTTCAGGACGGCTGGCCCCGGGGATTACGGCAGCCACTGACGGATGAGCCAGAGAAAATTGCAGGGCAGCAGCTTTAATGCTGATCTGATGCCGCTGCGCAATATTTTTAATTCGCTCGACCTTAGAAATGATCTCCGGCGATGCTTCTTGGTACTCAAAGTGAGTACCTCCTGCCAGAATACCCGAACTATACGGGCCACCAACAATAATATTGACGTTCTTCTTGGCGGCGTCGTTCATCACACGTTGCAACGCCCGTTCATGATCTAACAATGTATAGCGACCTGCTAGCAAGCATACATCTGGCTGTGCTTCTTCCAATTCCAAAGCGATCTCAATCGGCTCTACGCGGTTCACGCCAAGTCCCCAAGACTTGATCACGCCCTCTTCACGTAAACGTGTCAACACACGAAACGCTCCAGTACGAGCGATTTCAAATTGGGCTAGCCATTCATCACCATAAAAATCCTGGGCGATATCATGAACATAGACGATATCCAAATGATCCGTCTTCAGCCGATTAAGGCTCTGCTCAATAGAGCGTAGAGTCGCATCTGCGCTATAGTCGTTGACCAACTTGTTCTTACGACCGAATTCAAACAATCCACCCTTCTCTCCCAAGTCACGAGCAACCGGATCCTCCAGCTCGTCCATAATCAAGCGGCCCACTTTGGTACTTAACAAATAGTCCTCACGACGGCGGGTGGACAATGCTTCCCCAAGTCGAATTTCCGCCAGCCCAGCTCCGTAGAATGGTGCTGTATCAAAATAACGAATTCCCTGCTCCCAGGCAGCATCTACTGTCGCCATGGCTTCTTCTTCCGGAATGTTACGGAACATATTACCTAGTGGAGCACTCCCAAATCCAATCTTACCTTGCAGCACAGTTCTTATATTCATAAACCCTCCTGAGTTGTTAAATTTAGAGAAAATACCCGTTCACTCCTGAACAAGCAGTGTTTCATCCTCTGACAAGACTCATTATGATGCATATAAAGTAAAAAGAAAATTACGCACTTATAAGTACCATAGGCACCAAAAAGTAATCCAGTATTCCATTTCTTGATGACTTAACAGAATATTTCATTGAAAAGAATGACACTATAAGGTAAAGATGAGCCGGTTTATTTAGGAGGATGATGAAAATAAAAACAAATATTTCGTTTATTCAATCCACCATGATTATTATGCTGAGCACCGGCCTTCTAAATCATGTCATCATCATTCCTATTCTACTGGATGCAGCAAAACGGGACGCATGGATCTCGGTGCTGTTGGCAGGCGCATGTGCACTAGTCTGGATTTTTATTCTGCACATTGGCAGTACCAAAATTAAGAAACAGCATCTTTTCGAATGGTTGGGAAAAGCGTATCACCCCATCGTCGGCCGTATTCTTGCAGTGTTCGCTAGCGTATATTTGTTTGTGATATGCATGCTTACAACTAGGGACACCGTATATTGGGTGCATCTCACGTTCTCCCCAGAGACCCCCATACTCGTACTTACTTTCATCTTGCTTATTATTTCTGCTATAAATGCTTATTTAGGCATTCATTCCCTCGCTAATACCGCCAGTATTTTATTGCCTTTTGTTGTTATATTGGGCTTTTTTATAATGTTCTCTAACACAACCCATAAAGATTATTCCTTGTTAAAACCTATACTTGAGCATGGCATACAACCCGTCTGGAACGGAACTCTCTACGTTGGAGCAGGTTTTGTTGAGATTATCATGCTCGTATTTATGCAGCATCACATCAAATCTCGGCTCTCCTATATTTCATTTCTGATCATGACCCTGCTTATTTTGGGTCTCACCATGGGACCGATTATTGGAGCCATTGTTGAATTCGGTCCGGATGAGGCAGGGAAACTCAGATTTCCTGCATATGAAGAATGGAGATTATTAACAATTGGCAGTTACATTGAGCATTTGGACTTTTTTAGTGTTTACCAATGGTTCAGCGGTGCTTTTCTGAGAATTTCGCTGACCATGTTCCTTATTCTCGACATATTCCGAATTCAAAGCAGAAAAATGAAGATGTGGATACTTGGATGCATTTTTTTAACGATTGTAGTGTTCACAACTATCCCTTTTAGTGATCGTTTTTTTCTGAAATTGTTATCTTCCTATGTACTTCCCTTTTCTTTATGGGGGGTGTTGATTTTTTCTGTAGTTATTGCCGGGTTGATTAGCCTGGCTCATCGAAAGGGGAAAGCAACATCATGATGGAGCAAGCGCAAAAGGATTCCCAAAGAATCGAGGATATAGTTACAACATTATTTGGGACAAGTTCAGATATCTTGAGAATAAATCTCTCTTTGTCTAATTCAGCTTACGCCGTACAACTCGTTTATTGTCAGGGATTGTGTGATGTAGTCAAAGTGGAGCAATCCATCATACCCGCATTAAAAGATATCCCGGAACCTATCCTTTCCTCGGATGAGCTTGGTCTTCAGCAAAAGGTTCCGTTTCATATGACTGCCCTGCCAATGGATGGGATCCAACAATCGATAAAAGAAACCGTGCTAGGCGGCGATCTTCTTCTGATATTTACACCTTCGAATCAGTTATACACTGTGAAATTAGCTGATCCACCTAAACGTCAGCCTGAAGAGCCAAATACGGAAGTATCCACCAGGGGGCCGAAAGATGGATTTACAGAAGAATCCTTTACCAATATTGCCCTTATTCGAAAAAGACTCCAAACCGAATTATTAGCGGTTGAAGAATTCACCATTGGAACCAAAACCGCTACTAAAGTTCATCTCTTATATCTCAAGGACACGATCAAGCCTCATGTTTTACATTTAATACAGACAAAGCTGGCTAATGTTCAAGTTAAAGGACTGATTAGCAGTACCCAGCTTGAAGAGAGCCTGACCAGATTTTCGCTATTTCCATTATTCTCTTACACAGGAAGACCTGACTACGCAGCGAATTCGCTTCTTCATGGTAAATTTGTACTTTTAACTAATGGTTCACCTACAGTAATCATGGCGCCGGTGACCTTTAACTTTTTGTTGAATTCTTCGGAAGATGCACACATGGTGAATGTCTTTGTTGCTTTTTCGAGGTTATTAAGAGTATTCGGAGTGTTGTTTTCCTTATTTTTACCGGGTTTTTGGATCGCAATCACTACGTTTCACCAGGATCAAATCCCTTTTACATTGCTTGCAACCTTAGTCAACTCGAGACAGGGAGTGCCTCTTCCCGCTCCTTTAGAGGCCATTGTCATGCTTATTTTGTTTGAAACCTTCCGGGAAGCGGGCATGCGATTGCCTTCCGCTTTTGGCCAGACTTTGTCGGTGGTGGGCGGTCTAATTATTGGTCAGGCGGCCATTTCTGCTGGAATTGCAGGTCCAGGTACTATTGTGGTTATAGCCATTTCAGTACTTGCCACCTTTACATTAGTAAATCAGTCACTAGTTAGCGTTGTTAGCTTGTTTCGAATTGCCGTACTCATCATTAGCGGGTTTCTTGGGTTATTTGGCACGATGATCTGTCTGCTTGTACTGATCCTCTTTTTGGTCAATTTACGTTCTTTCGGGACCTACTATCTTTCTCCTTTATCCCCGCCGAAGTTTAAGGAATGGTATAAGGTTATTTTCAGAATGCCGTGGGGGAAGAGAAGATTAACTGACAATACGGGGATTAAAGGACGAGAACGATAATGAAAATGATCCGATGCATTCTTATTACTGCACTGCTTTCCACACTCCTTACAGGTTGTTGGGGAGCAAAGGAAATTGAGCACATGATTTATGTGAATACACTCGGAGTCGATTATGTAGATAACAAGGTCGTTGTTTATATCCAGATGGTTAACTTTAGTGGTATCGCCAAGAAAGAAGCGGGTCAAGCCCAGGAACAGAAAACATTCATAGGAAAAGCTGACGGGGAATCCTTTGATACTGCGATTTTCAATTTGTATGCTACCAGCCCGCAAAGAATTATCTGGAGTAATGTGAAGACGATCGTTTTTAGTGAAGCAGCGCTAAAGGAGAGAGATGTTGTTAACCAGGTATTGGAAGTGTGGGACCGATACTATGAATTTCGTTATACCGTTTGGACCATGGGGACTAGCGATTCCATGGATAAAGTGCTGAGTACGACGTCAATCGCCGATTTATCGGTGATCTACTCCCAGCTTAACAGTCCTATGCGAACGTATGAACAGAGTTCCGTCATCGCTCCGGTGTATCTCTACAAGTTTATTTGGAAGTGGAAAGAAAAAGCTGAGACGGTTCAGTTACCTTATCTGGAAATTATACCGTCCTGGACGAATAACAAAGAGTCCTCACCCAATATTAGCATGAAGGGAATTTGTTTTTTGCAGAACCAGCAATTTCGGGGCTGCTTGAAGAATAACGATATTTTAGGGAATAGATGGCTTGAAAAAAATACGGAAAGAACGCCCCTGGTTATCAAGGATGAACAAAACGACGTACTCGCTTTGTTGGTCATGAACAAAATTAAACACTCCATACGTCCCAAGCTAAAGAATGGCAAACCTGTCTTCGAGATAAAAGTGTCTATGCAGGCCACTCTTCCCGAGATCAGCACAAATCTAAGTAAGAAAAAGCTTGAACTGAAAGCTATAGAAGAGATTAATGAGCAAATTATGAAGACTTACACCAAAGGTTTAGAAATCGGTGCCGATGTATATGGACTATCCAACATATTCTATCGTGACAATGTGAAGGAGTGGAACAAGTTAAATGATAAGGGGCAATTACCACTCGATTCGAACAGTATTGACAAGATCGATATCAAAGTGAACCTGATTAGCGGTGGTATTTCTAAAATGAAGTAATCTACACAAAGAAACGCATCAGATCATTGGACCGGGTGCGTTTCTTTTCTTTAATTTAATTATTGTGCTCAAGGAATTGATGTACCGCCATCATATCCCGTTTATTGAGCTCACGAATACGATTGAAAATCGGAATATCTCCAACCGCTTCAAGATTCGACCCTTCAGCAACAACATCACTGACTTTGCCCGTTAGCCAGGTCTGCACGTCGATGCCTTCGACGATCTCCTTCCGCCCTTCATCATTGATACCACTTGCATAACAGCTCACACAAGGAATTGTTAATTTATATACACCATCATGGAGTCCATCTTCAGATATAACCTTCTTCCCCTTACAGAATGGACATGGCTGACTGGCTTTAACCTTATTAATTAAGGTGACAATTTTTTTGTAACCAAACGCTTCATAGACATAGGTCAGTTTTTTGTATTTTCCATTCGTGAAATACTTATCAATGATGTGTTCTCTCGTCTCGGTGATATCGGCAAAATCACAGATCGTGACCCGATTGTTCCGGCTGATGGATTCAACACTACCGCTAATACGGTCCCAGAATGGCAGGACATTTTGTAAAACCATTTCATAGTGGGCAAAGCTTGCCTGCTCTAATTCAAGCATTTTCAGAGCGACTTGTGTTTCTCTAGGCAATAAAGAGACATCTTCTGTTAACACCATCTCACCACCGACAATGGCTTGTATTTTATCTAGCACCTGCAAATCACCCACGGTTCTAATGGCTTGATCAACTGGCTGCCCAATGATCGCACGAATATCTGTGTCGCCAAACTTCAGCTTCTTATGATGATTTAATACGGTCCCTTTGCAGATTGGGCAGGTAATCATTTTTTTGGACGCTTTGATATGCTCTTTAATGATCGATTTCGAGATCACCATATAGTTGCCTATGATGGTATTAAAGCCTTCCCAAGTCCTCGATGCTTTGCTCGCCTTATCATAAAATGACTTTTCCCAATACCCGTATAAAAAGGTGTGCTTCTCGGCTTCCGTCAACTCGTTATAACTTTTGCTTAGATCCTGACCGAGCTCATTCTTAATCTCCCCAAAGATGAATTCTATTTTGGAGAATTGATAGAATTTTAAAATCTCCATCGCATCCGGATGCAACATGCCATCCCAGAACGGTACGGTTTTATCTTGGACTACAATATCGAAATCAAATTCTTCAATCACCCTACGGCCCTTGCAGCTAGGACAATGATTATCTTGATGATAGAAATCGAAGCTATTCGTATCTTTATTGGTGGGATGTGCTGCCACTATATGGTTGATCAAGCCACCAATTTCATAAAGAAATGTATATTGGCTATACAAGTGCCGTTCCAAATCAATGGCAACGACCGGCGCAATTCGTTCCGATTCGTATTCACCGTAGATCAATCGAGCCATGGAGGATAAGCTTTTTAAGATACCGCCTTTATAAACGTTCTCTGCATTTTTAAAATAGGCAAGCTGATCTTCTTTTAAATAGTTAATGCCATTATGTTCATGCAGTGTTGAAGAAATATGCGCTGGAGCGGCAGTATTTGCACCGTTTTGCCCGCAATAATAATCATCATGACTGACAACATCAAGATGCTCCACAGGAGCAAGCTGTCTTTTCCCAAAATCGGCGATAAAATCAGAGTTCTCCAGCATATACGCGTTATGTTCAATCATGATCATAGATACAGATTCATCCTGCAGAATCACCCTGATGCTATCAATGAATTGATTTAGAATGTTCTGGGATAGACCTTTGGAAGGCTCGTCGAAAATAAATAGCGTATGTGGGTTCCTCGATCCCGCGAACAGTTCGGAAACTAAATGGACACATTGGAATTCACCCGTCGATAGGGTCTGAGTTTTTCTTTCCAACGTCAAATAACCAAGTCCAAGCTTGATCAACAAGCTCAAGCGTTTATGAGCGATGTCTTCGTTGGGTAATTCCTCAATGATATCTTCAATCGAGCGCTGAAAAATATCATCAATATCTTCACTATACTTCGTAAGTTTCTTTTTAATATCCAGGAAAGTCGCTACGGTTGACCGGCTGGTAATCGATTGATTTCGATCTTGCCCGACCATGACCAGTTTATCCTTAGGATATCGTTTCACAAAATCTTTGGCCATACATTCATTGACCAGTGTAGATTTACCGCATCCAGACTCACCTGTAAAAGTTACAAGTCTATTCTGGGGAATCTGTATTTCAGCGATTTGAACATTACGGCAATACAGATCATGAAACTGATAATATCCCGTTGGGGCTTCCGCATTTCGTTCCCAGGTGATAGGCTGTGGTCGTGGGGATTCTTCAACAATTTTGCCGCCATATTTACCACTGCCAGGTCCAAAGAACAAGTGCTTGTCCGCTGTGTCGAGCACCGTATCGGAATGGTCAATGAGCCAGATCTGATTCTTATATCCTAATTGTTCAATCTGCTCTAAAATTCGCAACAAGGTTTGATGATCAAGACCCACGGAGATTTCATCAATGATAATCACTGTATTTTCACTGGTGGCCATGAATTCTGCCAAGTAAAGTCGTGTTAATTCTCCACCTGACAATGTTCCCATGATCCGATTTAATGTTAAATAACCAATATTCATATTGATTATATTTTGCAGAATAAGTTGTTTGCCCTCACTGATCTTTAAGACTTCTGCCAATGAGAGAATGGTTTCAATGCTTAAGTTGTTGATATCTGAAATGCTATGTGGTCGATCCAGTAATTCAATGGTATGCTGTTCAACTTCTTGACTATAGCGTCTACCCTTACACTTCTTACATTCGAGATTTTTAGTAGTTCCGCGGCCCTTACAATCCGGACACCAGCCTAACTCATTGTTAAATGAAAAAACTTCCGGAGAAAGATTGAATTGCTCCGCAAGCGTCACACGAATTTCCGTAAACACACCGGTATGTGTACCAATGGTTGAGCGTGGATTGGATGATATCGATGATCTGCCTAGAAAAAGCACCAGTGGCATCTCTTCCATCTTGATGGCACTGAAATTAGTCTCCATAATATCGGGGAATAAATACTGGTATTCGGCCTTTGGCAATAAGGAAACGAGACGTTTCTTGGATTCTTCACCAATGGTTTGACAAAAAGTTGTTTTACCGGACCCAGACAAGCCAGCTATGCCTAACGATTCATCCACTTGCAGCACGGCATCCAGCTTGTTAATGTTGTTCGCAATTAATTGTTTAATCTTCATAGTGATATCCTCTCATCTCCATTCTCTCCATCTAGTATTGCCATGTTCTCATCTAAAAATGACGCCTTCCCTGTTACGGAAAAGCGCCTGATTGATAGGAAATAGAAAAGTTATTGTTACAGCTCTGCTAGCACTTTTTCAAGTTGAACGCCATTATTCGTCCAAGCATATTTAGCTCCCTCAATAGCGCCCGGACGAGACTTGGTAGCTTCACTAAATCCGAATTGATCAAGATGCAGATGAACGGTTCCATCGGAACCTTCTTTCAACGTCCAAGTAACGGTAGTGCTTTCTCCAGCACTCTGCCAAGTATACGATAATGTGTGCGGCTCATCCACTACGAGTACCTCGCAATCAACAATACCATTCCACCATTCATTCGGCTCTGCACGGAACTGGAATTTATGTCCCACAATCGGTTTAAAGTCGTTGCTCCAGATCCATTTCGCAAGAGTGTCCGAATCCGTTAAAGCGTTCCACACCTTCTCGATTGAACTTGTGAATTGATAATCTAAGGATACATCTGGTTTCATTGTTCTTCCTCCAATAATAGTTTTAGTTTGTCGAATCTTTCTTTCCAGAACCCTTCGTAGAACGATACCCAGTCCTGAATTTCTTTAAGCGGCGCGGCATTTAATCGGTATCTCGTTTCTCTGCCAACCTTTCGAGCAATGACAAGACCAGAATCTTTAAGGATAGACAAATGCTTAGAAACGGCAGTACGCCCCATTTGAAAATGAACCGTAATCTCATGCAGCGGAATCTCATCAACATCTGCCAATATTTGAATTAGTTGTCGCCTTGTTGGATCAGCAACAGCGTCATAAACATCTCTCACTTGACTTCGTTCGTTCAAAATCACCCCCACCTTTTCCGTAATATTACCTGTAGTGCCACTGAATATACTTCATTAGCATCTGATAGGACACCATTTGGTGTCGAATTGATTATAGGACACCATTTGGTGTCCTGTCAAGATACCTGCTCTACAAAAAAAAAGACCCCCGATACCAAGTATCGAAGGCCTGATGATACGATTTTATGAAACGGTTCCGTTCCATTTGTAAGTCATAACCGACTTGCCTGGAATGGTAACGGTGAAGCTTTGACTGCCCCACTGGATCTTCACATTACGCTGCGCGCTGGAAGAGTTATAAGCCACTACGACTTTGGAGCCGTCCGGATTGCGGAATGCTACGTTTTTAACTTCTGAACCGGTGTTACTGTCAATGCGATAAGCATTCGGTACAACAAATTTACTGAAGTGACCGAGCAGATAGTATTGTTTATGATAAGTTACATTATTTTCAGGTGCGTCATTACGGTTATCCGAATTGCGGATCGTAAGCATTCCTTTATTGCTGTTGTTCGGTGCAAGCAGTGCCGGACCGTCTTTTTGATCCAGGGCAGCGTTCCAGGTAATGATCGACTTGGACCAGTTTCTCGTAATATTGATGAACTCGTTGATCATATTATCGAACCCGCTCGATGTGCCGTTCTGCGGATCATTCCAGTTACCGAAGCCGCCCTCGGTGAACCAGACTTCCTTGTCTGGATGATTGTTGTGGATCGAAGTCATTTGCGAGCCGTCCCCGCTGTCGTAGTGGTGGAAAGCGCTACCAGAAACATAACTGCCTTTGCCCGCATTCTTGAGATTGGTAATGACCTGGTTAGGGAAGTTCCAGTCCAGATAGTTATGGTCAAACGCGATAATCTTGGTATTCATCCCGGCATTACGCAGTGTAGGACCCAGATAGTCGCCGATAAAGCCTGTCTGATCCTGTACATTCATGCCCATGGAAGGATAGTGAGATGGTTCATACATAGGTTCATTTTGCAAGGTTACTGCATAGATCGGTACTCCTTCAGCCTGATAAGCTTCGATGTATTTTTTGAAATAGTTCGCATACGTTCCGTAATGCTCTGCTCTCAGCTTGCCGCCATTCAGCGTATTGGAATATTTCATCCATGCAGGTGCACTCCAAGGTGAACCCATCACTTTAATATTAGGATTCTTGGCAATCGCAGCTTTCACCATCGGAAGAATATAGGCCTTGTCCCGGTCGATCGAAAATTGACTCAGTGACGTATCGTTTGGTGTATCGGCATACGTATACGCTGCCCAGGCAAAATCCGAACTCCCGATAGGCTGCCTCAGCAGGCTGAGTCCAATTCCCGAAGATCCGAACAGCCGCTCCATCACTTCTGCACGGTTATTGTTATCCAGTTTGTAGTTCATAAGCCATGCGGACGCATCCGTCATAGAGACGCCGAAACCATTCATCTGTTGATACCTTTGGTTCTCGTTCACCGTAATGGTGACGTCCGCATTGCCAGAGTTGCTGCTAAAATTCTTATCCGCGATCCGGGTCAGCCGGGCAGTCGGACTCAGACCAACAGCCGGTTCAGAGTTGGGATCAGAGGTAGAAATCCATACCTCCACCTGTTCCCCAGCAGCGTGGGCCGCATTAGGTACTGTTGAACCTGCAGAGATTAAAAGACCGGACAGCAATACAAGAGCACTCTTTTTCCATACTTTCATAAACTCAACTCCTTTTAAATTTGGAAGATTTGTAGGAATGAAGCAAGATAACATAGAAATGAAATCGATTTCATTTTGAAGCAAAAAATAGTGCAGTATCTAGTTAGTTTAGCTCTCTTCGTTCACACCTCCTCTTAACAAGTCAAATTTAGTGATTCAAGGTTTATTTAAAAGCTTAATGAAAGCGTATTCATTAATAGTTATACACTCTGCTGGGAATAATTGCAACAAGTAAATCAATATTTATTTCAAAATGTTACCAAAGTAATAGAAAAGCCGAATGACCCATAGGAGTATGGATTCATTCGGCTCTTCTATTTTACTTAACTTCTGCCATAAAGCTTCTGAAATCTTTGGCGATTTCTTTCGAGTGAGTATGGTGCAGATAGTGCTCCCCTTCAAGTTCAATTATTTTTCCATATGCAGAGTTTTCGATTTGCTCTTCATGTCCTTTTTTCCAGCCTTCAACATCTGTGTTAACTTTGACTAAGAAGAAAAGTACCGGAAGGTTCTTAGGGAAGCTATAGCTCTCAGCAGCTTTAAAGTTATGCGTGAAGTTCTCCCCTTCATTCAACATATTGGCATTAAACGCATTTTTGAGCGAAATCATTCTTACTTGTTCTTTGATTGCCTCATCACCGTCTGGTGCAAACACTTGGTCTGGACTTAATTTCATGAGCAATCTGTTGAACCCGGAATCCCGAAGGAACTTATACACGCCTGTTGGAAACTCTTCATCTTCCCCGTTCATTTGCGTTGGAAAACTGCTATCAATCCCTACGAATGCTTTCACTTCATTTTCGTATTTATTCACATATTCCAGTCCGTAGATACCGGCAATGGAGTGCCCCATCAGCGTGTAGCGGTTAATATTTAACTTTTGCAGAGCTTCATGCGTTTCAGCTACGATATTATCAATGGTGCGTTCTTTGTCCGTAACATCACTTAGTCCATAGCCGAAAGGCTCTACCACTACCACTTTATAAAAGGGAGCTAGCTGATCTATCAGTGGCTTAAAATCAAGGCCTGGGGCTGCTGTTGCAAAGCCTGGAAGTAGCACGACGGTCTCGTCTCCCTTACCTTGGATCAAGACATTCATGTTCTTTCCATCCACTGACACTTTCTGGCCATAAGGTTCTATCTTCCCCAGCTCGGTTTTGTTACTGACCTTATTGACGACGAACACTCCGACTATAAACAGTACAATTGCCAAGACTAGAACACCTATTGTTTTAAGCAAAAAAGACAGTATTTTCTTCATAAATGAGTTCCTCTCTGGGTGCTTTATTTTTTTTAGATCCCCCGCCTATCTCCCCCTTATTCTAACAAGCCAGGATTAGCTCTTGTAAAACATAAGTTAAACAGAACCTTAACTCTTTGTCAGCGTTCGGGCTGGAGTTAATGTTCTGTTAAACAAAAACGCGGATTAAAATAAACGCGAACTTCGTATGTATCCGCTCAAAGTCAGCATTAACTATATCGGATCATCACTGATCTTCTCTTAGATGAAATCCACTATCACAACCCCATGAGGTCTAGCAGCATTGAAATCAACTGGGTTGGTTTGAATTTGTGGTCAGTAAAAATACTTATCCAATCCGCCAAACCAAGCAGAACAATAACCAAAAACACCAGAATTTCTTTGGTTTGGGTACGCACTCTTACCATGATTCTAAGACTCAATCCAATCGCTGCCGCCATAAAAAGAATAAACCAGATCATGACGCAGGCTCCTCCGTTCGCTTCTTTCGGATTCTCCGAATCCAGGTGACCAGAAGGAGTAGACACGGTATAACCACACTGTACAATAGCGTGTATTCAAAATCATATTTTTTGCTGAATTCAATATTCTCGACCACGTTATCATAGCCCATAGCGAGGCCGGAAATTAGCAGAATGAGTGCGATAGTTATCCAAAATCTGTTCTTTATCTTGAACAATTGGCATATTCCCAGAACTGAGCAATAATAGGCAATGGAGAGCTTGATAAAAATTGCGACCAGCAAAATCAGCGCCATTGTTGATTCCAGATGCTCGAAAAAAGTCCCGATATGAATCTCCTGGACAATCACAAAAAACGGATAGGTATCATGGGAAGCGCGAGTCACGCCAAGTACGCCTATAGTAATAAAAGTAGCAAAGCTAAGCAGGATCGTCGCGACCGCGTACGCTAGAATAAAACTACTCTTCACTTTGTTGCTATGGACAAATGGAAACAGCATGAGAAAGACCAATCCCTCCATAAACGGAAATCCAAAGATAGAACTTGTCTCCTTCATTGTCTTCCAGACATCCATGCGGAATATCCCCTGGAATCGTCCCCAATCCCACTCCAGTAAGGCCAGGCAGAGCACAAAAATTAAGGTGGCTGCCATAATCAGGAACAATAATTCTGACGACCTGGCGATGGTCTCGATCCCTTTGAATATAGCGTAACCGGTAACGAAGAGGAACATCACATGAAATATAGTTAATGGTGTTAACGGCATTAGCGCTTGTTTCATAAAGTCGCCCAAATTCCGGGTGATAAACGCGGCAAGCTGGATGAAATAGAAGATATACAAAAGCGCAAGGAGACCGCCTATTGGTCTGCCGGCCACCTTGATACAAATTTGCACGATAGACAATCCCGAGTGCAGCTTGGATAGATGCAGCCAGATCAGTGCGGCAAAAATGCCTGCAGTTCCCGCCCATAACGGAACGATCCATGCATCCTGCTTGGCAGCGGCAATTAAGCCACCAGGGGTGAAGAAAAAGGAGGTGCCAATCAGGAAGGAAAGGGTCAGCACAAAGAACTGCCAGACCGTTAGCTTACTCTTTTCCATTCCCTGCCCCTCCTTTATACGGATCAACAATTTCCCCGATATTTTCAACTTTGCTCTTGATCGTTACATGTAGTTTGGTCCCAGTCCAGGCATCCTCTTGTTGTTGCAGCTTCTTCCAACCATTCCCCCGCTTGTACTTGATTTCGTCCTCCAGACCGAACAAATCCCACTTCTTCTCTATAGCTTGTGCATAGAGCTTCTCCGAAGTCTTGATGAGCTTTAGGTCAAATTGATCTGTAATCTTGGATAAGTTGTCCCAAGTCAGTTTCTCGGTCTGCTCATCATTCCGCAGGGCCAGATGGGCTGTGATCTCCACATTCCAAACAGGTGCACCATCCTTGAGTGACAGCTGCTGTTTCGTTTTTATTTTATGGGCATATAAATCAACAACACGATCGTCCAGTACGATCGATTCGAAGAAGTTTCCTGCTTCGCCCTTAAGTAAATTGTAATACCCATTCTCCCAAAGCGAGACTTTCCCGATCATCTGATCCTGCTTGAACACGGCTGCTCCCGTTAGCACTAAATTACTCTGGTTGCCGTTAATGTCATCAAAGCGATTGGCGGAAAGAATCGGCTTCTCACCTTTCAAACTGACGATGGGGAGCATCGTAAGTGTGGTTGAATCCATATTCTCTACCAGGTCCTTCACCCGCGATTTCAGGCTGATTCGGCCTGTGGCATTGTTTGTATTCGAAACTAGTGACCGCAAAAGCCGTCCGGGCAGCTGTTCCAGCGGCGTAAAGGTCATCATCACATCCGAGAGCGGAGAGTCTGTAACGAACAAATAGAGGCTCGAGCGCCTGTTAAACTGCCGTTCATAATAATTCAAGAAGGTGCGCAGGCCTTCCCTTGCGTACTGCTCGGTCACGATATGGGACTGATAATGATCTGTAAAAAGCTTGCGCGGCAACGTATCACTGGATAATTGAGCTAACTCGCCCTTGGTTTTCCCCTGCACTTTGTACGTGTATACGGGAGCCTTACTGCGACCGCTTGATTCCGAAGCGTATGCTCCGGGATTGACAATTTGGTAATATACGATTTGTTCATGGGTTTGTGGATCGATCTCCGATCCCACCAGTCCGGCAACAGCCAATTCATTGATCTCCACCCGATCCCAGCAGCCGGTCAGACAGCACAGTATGATTCCGGTGACTGCAAGCTTTTGAAAGGCAGCATTCATAGCCTTTTCCTGCTTCTTTTCCTTGTTCCGTTCATTTTAGGATAAGTGTCCATCCATGGCCGGGGCACACGGACAAGAATATCCTTCCAATCGGACAGCACAGTGGGAGCCACCGGCGACAGATACGGAACGTTGAATGATTTTAGAGAAGCAAGGTGTACGATCGTAATCAGAACCCCGCACAACAGACCAAACAATCCCAGCGCACCGGCCAGCATCAGGTAGAAAAACTGCAGAAGTCGCTGTGTGATGCCGAAGCTGTAAGAAGGGGATACGAAATTGGAGATCGCCGTTATCGCTACCACAATGACCATCGCGGTCGAGACAAGTCCGGCTGTAACTGCCGCCTGTCCCAACACCAGCGCACCGACGATCGAGATGGCTTGCCCGGCGATCCGTGGCATTCGAAGACCCGCCTCCCGTAGCACTTCAAAGGTCACCATCATCAGTGCAGCCTCAACAAATGCGGGAAAAGGAACGCCCTCTCTCTGCCCTGCAATGCTAATCAAGAGAGAATGAGGAAGAAGCTCCTGTTGAAACGATACCACTGCTACATACAGAGCCGGTACGAATACGGACAGCATGAACGACAGGAAGCGAACCCAGCGCAGAAGCGTAGCAATATCAGCACTTTGGTAATAGTCCTCGGGGGCAATGAAAAATTGAAAAAAAGTAATCGGTCCGACCAGCGCAATAGGACTTCCATCTACGATCACCCCTACCCCGCCCTCCAGCAGATGCGAAGTCAGGATATCTGGACGTTCCGTACTGAGGATCGTGGAGAATGGCGAATAGGTACGCTCCCGTAACCATTCTTCCACATAGGCACTATCCAGTATACTGTCTGTATGGATGGCGGCGAGTCGTTTGCGGAATTCCTCGATGACCGGACCGGAGGCCAAATTGTCCAGATAGAGCAAAGCCATGCTGGTCTCCGTTTCTGTACCAGCCGTGACCTGCTCGATAACCAAATGCACGTTGCGGACTCGCTTGCGAAGCAGCGACAAATTAACTGTAATATCCTCCGTAAATCCTACCTGGGGTCCCCGTACCGTGGACTCTGTCATGGGCTCCGCTACGCTGCGTTTACTAGTCTGGGAAACATTGATCCATAACACTTCAGGTGCACCAGCAACCACAATCAGGCAGACGCCCTTTAATAAACTGTTAACACAAAGCGTGAAATCATCGGAAGAGGAAATAGAACTGAAGGGAATCCGTCCCTTGAGGGCACTAATCATTTCATCAGCACGGGTGACATTCTCGAAGCAAACCTTTTCCGAGAGAAAAGAAAGCAATTCATGTTCAATCTTATCCTTGTCGGTTAAGGTATCCAGAAACAAACAGCTACAAGGAATGTCTGGCGAAATGACTAGCGAATGAATGATAAGGTCAGGAGGGTTATGCAGATAATCCCTGATTTGATTCACAAAAGACAGCGGTTCATCTTGGTTGTAAACTGGATTGTTCACAGCAGATGAGTCTTGCGCTGGGTTCGAGTCTTGAATCGGCATACCAAAAACTCCTCAATTGTAGACTGGAATCATTGTTCCATTATCTCCGGGCGAGGAGCTGAATATACGTGGAGGGAAGCTCATGTTCATTAGACGAAAGGTCGGATGATATCCGGTATCAATCCAGTTTTTCCAGCCAAATATCTTTGAAATCGATCCAGCCAAGGGCATTCAGACTGACGCCTCTAATGGTCGGGTGAAGATAAGTACGCAGTTCCCTGTGATGGAGAAAAACAACGGAGGCCTCGTCGCGCAAGTGCTCCTCAATCACTTTCAAGTGTTGACGTCTTACGACCTCGGTATCGGCACTTAAAGCCTCGTCGATCCGGCCGTTAATCCAGTTAAGCAATTCATCATCCAGATAGGACTTAAAGACACTGTCCCCATGCTCATAGGCTTCAATCTCGCACACTTCATCTTCAGGCAGAATAAAACTGTGGATTTTCAAGTCCTCGTCATGGAGTGCCTTCGAGCAGACAGACGCTTCAGCCCAAGAGAGAATCTTGAGGTCGATATGAATGCCCCACTGTCCAAGCCGCTCTACAATCCAGTGGGCGTCCTCTTCGAAATTCTCATGGGCGGTAAAACGGATAACGGAGCCGTCATAATGAGATTCACGCAGCGCAGTCTTTACACGCTCCGGCAGAAGCGGATCTGCAGAGCGGGACTGGCTCCCTTCCGGTCGGAAGCCGAAGGCGGGCATTACGCGGTCCCCACCCAGCTCCAATACAAGGTCACTCGTATTTAGAATCATGCGCACCGCCCGGCGAAATGCCTCCGACTGTTGGATACCGGGACGCCGCAGATTCCAGGTGAGCAGCGTACATCCTCTGCAGAGCTTCTTAAGAAGCTGCCAATTCTCCATGTGTTTCTCCAGAAGAGGATTCCCGGAATAGCCCTTATGCAGCATCTCAGGCATTTCGACCGCTGAATCCCGACACTCCTCTGGCATAACAACTACATCCACGCCATCCAGATACGGCCTGCCTTCATGGTAGGCCGTGTAAGCAGCCAATTCGATGCAGTGTGACGATTGCGAGACCATTCGAAAAGGCCCGGTGCCGATCGGAAGCTGCCAGAATTCTTCCTCCTCCATCCCACCAAGGTTCGCAGGCAGAATCGACGCGGCGTTGGAGCACATGTAACGGTCGAAAATCCGGTTAGGTTGGTTAAGATGAACACGCAGTACCCGTGGTCCGAGCATTTCAATCTGCTGCACGCCGCGCAGCAGCCAACGGTTCTGCGTGTCTCCGCGTAAGCGCTCCAGCGAAAAGACCACATCTCTGCTTGTTAATTCATGGCCGTTATGAAAACGCACCCCTTTGCGCAAGTAAAACGTCCATTCCGTCGCTTCTGGATTGGATGTCCAGTAATGAGCGATGCTGGGAGCTATCTTACTGATCCCCTCATCGAACTGAAGCAGGCGGCTGAACAATTGCCGCATTAAATGTGCGTCAATGGAATAGTTCACTTGGGCTGGATCCAATGTCGTAACAGGACGATATACTGGAAATCGCAGCGTGTCACTTGTAGAAATACCATCGCTGGCTTCCTCTTTATGATAGCCGAACTGGCCGTTCAGCCATTCGAGAAATTTTGGCTTGGCCTGAGTGCCTTCCCCGAACGATTGCAGCAACTCGAAGGCTTGCTTGTAGTCCCCCTTCTCTGCCCGGCTTTGGGCCAGTTGCAGCAGAAACCTCTCCTTATCGGCCTTGAATGCGATCCGTGAACGATTACCGCGTCCAAGGCCCGGTAGCCAGTCAATTAGCTCTTCTTCCTCCAGCTTACGCAGGATAAGTTTCGCATTACGAGTCGTACAGAATAAGGTTTCCGAGAGATCTTCCAAGGTGGCCTCAACAGGCATTCCCCCACTGCTATCACCCCCGAAACGTTCGTAAAGTGTTAAATATCGTTCGGCCATGATCACCTTTTGCGGCCTCCTTCCGAATGCTTTTCCCTAAAAGGGGAAATCGTTAGAGGCAATTATACGCTTTTTGTCCCCTTTTGAAAAGCACATAATTAGCCTTAACAAAAGAGAGAAAGTGGGGAGAATTTCATGCTGGAACATCCATATATCATAGAAAAACTAAGAGGATATCAGGAGCGGAAATCCGCGGTCGGGCTCATCGGAGTGATTCAGGGGTGCATTGGGAGATTAGTGTATAGTAAAGCAGCGTTTACACAAGTGAAGCGTATGCCGGGCGGGGATTATGAAGTTCAAGATCGTTAATATGTGATTCAAAAAAAACTTCCGAGACTCAAGTGTTCTTGAGCTTCGGAAGCCAATCCGGCTGTGCCGTAATTAAGACTTGCCTTTGTTATTGTTTGCCAGCTGTATGATCATGATGACAAGAACGAGCAATGCAATGAGCTGATCGATACTCATCTGCGTCCGCCTCCATTCCTTTGCAAAGGATGGCTCCTCGGACGTGCATCTCCTCTCCCAAAGAGACGTTACTTCGTTCCCCTTTTACAGATTATGAGGCGTCAGGTCTGCTTATTACTTTAAATGATTGTGTTTCAATTGTTGGCATTGCCACTATCCATAATTGAAGATATATTTAGAAAATACGTAATAGTGGCTGGAAAGCTGGCTGGGTAACAGACTGAAAAGGAGATTGGACATTTGAACTTACTGCACAAGGAAATAGACGAAGGTTCTGGCGGTAACTACGAGATATTAGTTTACGACACAGCAGAACTCTATGGAGAAAAAGGTGCTTTTCGGGTGCTGGAATTCTCAAACGAGGCGATCCAGGGAGCGATGGATTTGAACCGTCCGGATCGGGTGCTCTTTGAATATCCCAGAGCGATCATCCACTTAACGGAGCATAACACTCCGGAGTTTGAAGCTGCATTTCTAATCGGGCATGGTATTGGGACGATAGCCAGTTATTTTGCAGACCGCAGAATGAAAGTGGCCGAATATAATAAACAGGTGCTGGAGATCAGCAGACGGTGGTTCGGGTATGACAGAGACAATGTCGTCGTGGGAGATGGACGTTCTGTGCTCGACAGTGAATCGTCGCAGGCTTATGATTACATAATCGTCGATGCCTTCACAGACAAAGGTACGCCCTTCCACCTGACCTCAGAGGAATTTTTCACACTGGCTGCTGAGAAACTGGATGAACGCGGCGCCGTCATTCTCAATCTGATGGGCAGAGGCGAACAGGACCGAATGATTAACGCTATTCATACTACACTGGGCCGTACATTTGCTTATACAAGAGCTTTTGCACTTCCTTCTGATAATGCTAGTGATGTGCTAAACATTGTGATGATCGGCAGCCATAATTCGATTGGATTTGTGTCCCGCAAAATGGCAGGATTCACAGAGATTTTTCCTGAGCCGGGGCATGTTATATGGGACAGTGTGCCTGTAACTTGAATAATTCGCTTCAGAATCCAACCATCGTCTGTTTAGAATAATCCTCATAGAAAAGGCGCCGGCTCACGATGTTATCATGAAACCGGCGTTTTTCTATTGTTCCCACATATACATTCAAATGGAGGCTCTGTTAAAACCCCCTTTGACTGATGAAATGGAGCTGCTTGCTATTCAGGAAGCGCCTACCCATTGCGACGAGCGGTTCGCTCTATACCATCAGCAGTTACTTTGTACAGTTGATGAGGCAGATCGTGTCCCATGCCGTCAATCAGCATTAGCTCGGCGTCAGAGATGGTAGCAGCCGTATCCTCGCCACACGCAGGGACAAATAGAGGATCGTCCACTCCATGAATGACAAGTGTCGGTACTTTTATAGTTGCCAGCCGCGGACGACGGTCACCGGAGACAGCAATCGCAGCAATTTGTCGTCCGACACTGCCTGGATCGTAGGCTCGCCGGACTTCCTCCAAAATAAGCGTCCGATAAGCATCCTCTTCAAAAGGATAGCCGGTACCAGCGATACGCTTGGCAAAAGAGAGACTGTGCGCCAAAAATCCTGCTTCATCCTCAAACGGATTTGGTGCCGGTTTAGTCATCAATGCCATGACTTCTTGGGAAGCTTGCGGAAGAGCGGGATTACCGGAACTAGACATAATAGAAGTGAGTGATAACACCCGTTCAGGGTAATCACTGGCTACAATCTGTGCGATCATTCCGCCCATTGATCTGCCCACAATATGTGCCCGGTCAATTAAAAGCGCGTCGAGCAGTCCGATAACGTCTTTGGACATGTCATCCAGAGTGTATGGGATGTCAGGTCGCTTTCCCGACATAAGAGAAGTCGCCAGTGCTTCAAAATCCAGCGCCTTATAATGGCTAAAATGTGTTGAGCAGCCTACGTCGCGATTGTCAAAGCGGATGACGCGAAAGCCCCGTGCTGCCAGTATCTCACAAAACGGAATTGTCCATCGGATCATCTGGGTTCCAAGCCCGGCGATCAGAATAATAGCCTCGTCATTTTCGTTACCGAAACTATCATAGGCCAACTCAACACCGTTAACTTTTATAATGTTCATGATTATGTTCTCCTTCAATTAATCTGGTATTGGAAGTACTTCCCCTTCGGGGAATGCATTAGCAGCTAATTTTTTGACATGGTTTCTGATATCAGGCGCCCAATCATCAATGAAGTGGTTAAAACGATCCAAATCACCAGCATACAATGCCCGCAGAGCCTCTTCGTATTGATGGAAGTTTCCAGCCATAGCTGTCATAAAGTTATATGTTGCTTCTTGTGACTCTCGGATATTACTTTGTTTTTCTCCAGCACGTCGAGCCTCATCAATGAGTTTTCGTAAGGTTACCGACGCCCCTCCAGGTTGACCCTTGAGCCATTCCCATTGCCGTGGCAATAACGTAACCTCTCCGGATACAACCCCCAGCTTAGGTCGACCAACCCGCCGAGTAGGCTGCTGATCCACTTCCGTACTGGGTAAGTCACCGAACTGTACTCCCAATCGTTTGAGCACTTCATCTGTTTTCCCACGAAAATCAACATCTATTGGCTTCCCCGTGGAATCGTCAAATATAAGCAACTCTGTGAGGTCTTTGTCATCCAGAGCATCCTTCACTGTAGAAACAACGTGCTGTAACGAACCACTGGCAACAACTCCGACACCCAAAAATGCCGTGCAGTAAAAGTGCGTTATGGAATTACTCATGCTGACCTCCTCTCTGATTTCCTAATTATACCCGGGTAAAAATAAAAAAACAATATTACCCGGGTAAAACATATTTCATCGCTCCTTATGAAGGTAATATATGCAAAAAAACGCGACCTAAGAGGACCGCGCTGTTGAGGGCTATGGTTTGTTTTATGTTGCAGATGCGTTATTTGTCGCAATACTGCCCGTTTGCCTAATGGGACGTTACCAGTTTTATACCTTTTTAATGCTGTTGCACTGATACATGTGAAATAGGATGCTGTAAGTGATAAAAAGCAGTAAACTTAACAGCTGAAATGGTCAACCTCCCCAACTAAGAGCAATTTTGTACCTTATATTTCTTTAATATAGGCAAATGAGGGAATTAAGGACATTATTGTATCTTATTTTTCTAAAAAGCGCGCTGGAAGGGGGATTCTGGAAGATTTAAGGTACAATTTTGCACTTAATCTCCACTAACCCTTAGCTTCAGAGAATTTAAGGTACAAAAATGCTGTTAATTACACTTCGATCTCTCCTATACAAGCTCTCTTTTTTCTTGGCTATATTTGTTTTTGATCGTTCTGTATAGTTGTTTATGGGGCAAGTATGAAAGCAGTTGAACCCCGCTAGAGCCACACAATGAGTGGCAGATGCATATGCAGTTTAATTATTTCAAACGTTGCTTCCACGCAGGGAGCGACACATAAACCGGGCCGGGGCATCGCATTGCTAGATTTAAATCCACGCTCCCGCGTAGGGAGCGACGCCGATGAGTTCCAAGGCCTTCATCTTGTCGTATTTCAATCCACGCTCCCGCGTAGGGAGCGACAGCCCTTGCCGTTTTCGGTTGGATCGATGTTGAAGATTTCAATCCACGCTCCCGCGTAGGGAGCGACGTCCTTCCTGATATACCTGTTGTCTGCTGCAGATTTCAATCCACGCTCCCGCGTAGAGAGCGACGTCCTTCCTGATATACCTGTTGTCTGCTGCAGATTTCAATCCACGCTCCCGCGTAGAGAGCGACGATAGCTGTTATTACCGTTAGCACTGCATTTAAACATTTCAATCCACGCTCCCACGTAGGGAGCGACATTTCGTTACTGCCCTTTATACCATCGGATTTTAATTTCAATCCACGCTCCCACGTAGAGAGCGACAGCGAATAAACACTTAAATAGAGCATAATCTTTTTTTAAACATCTCTAAAATTACTTTAATACGCAAAACTCAAAGCGTCAATTAGTTTAAAAACAATACTTTATACATAAAATGTAATATTTCAGGTGCGAATCCCCCAGGTATTTCATGTGAGCTTGGGGTTCTCACCAATCTTGTCTCTTTTAAATGAACTCTACTAAATTACAAAAGAGACCGGAGGCATCCCTCCGATCTCTTGTCACACCCCATGCGAGAGCGTAATCTAATACTATTGTAACCCTATTATTTTGTCCGCTTCTTCGCCGCGTCGATTTTGGAAGGGTCCAGGCCTTTCCAGATATTCGGGATATCTACCTGATCCGGATGATCAAAGACGAGAAATGCGGTCGGCAGATAACGTTCGCCATACTGCGAAGAAGGTTTGTTGATAATCTCGTTGTCCTTGACGAGAACCGTCGAAGACCCGCCGTCCAGATTCGCTGCGATTACGGCACCGTGCTTGAGCATGATTTGCTGTACATCGTAAAGGTTCGCGCCAATGCTGTAGCTTGGCTGTCTGCCGTCAATCACCACGAAGATGATAGCACCGTCCTCGCGTTGACCCATAGCTGTGCGTGGTGCAATCCCCCAGCCATCGGCTGCGTTCTTGACCAGTCCCTTGCCGTTGACGATGATACGCGGCTGAAACGATACGGCCTCCTGAACTCCCATTTTACTGAGTTCATCCAACGTGTAATTCCCCGCGATCATCTTGCCTTGCTTATCGAGGCCCACAATCTGCGTTGATTTTTTCCCGCCAAGCCCGTTGTAATAGAGCTTTCCTTGGGAGATGACGATGCCGATTGGCTTGAAGCCATTACCGCTCCAGTTAGGATCGGCGAATCCTCCGCCATTTACCCCGGCGATCGCCCCAAGTCGTTTCACCATACTGGTGACCTTTTCCCCGGAGCCGACTTTGTTCGGAATACCGAGCCGGATCTTTGTCGGATCATTGACGATCATGACATACCCGGAGTAGCCGGTACCAGAGACAGGCTCGATCTCCACCAGCTGCTTCTCTTTTACTTCCGGTGGAGGTGTATGAATGGTATGGGTATCCTTCTCATCCCCCATATTATCGAAGCGTTTGGTGTACTCGGCTACACGTGCCTTCAACTCTTCCTCACCAATAATATATTGGGCCCACTGCCGATGTTGGGTGGTGATCAGCGTATCCGCGATCGTATAGCGTAGATTTTTGGCCGACGGTGCAAAATACAGCCAGCCTCCTCCGGCAAGGAGCAGAATTAACAAGAACAGCAATACCCTGGACAGCCTACGAAAAAAGCTCTTTTTCTTGCGCTTCTTGACCGGCTTCTTCTTGCGCATAGTCGAGCGCTCTGGTAATGATGATGAATTCACTCTTTTCTTTCCTCCCTGATTCTTGCCACGAATAAAAAGAATACATAACGTATCTGTTAATCATAGACGAAAATGAGAGAGTAAAGGTTTCAATTTCTTCAATTTTTAGAGCCCGTTCGACTTCACCTAACAACCTATAAAACTTTATTTGCCGGAAAATGTTGGAGGATCGGTGTGAAGTGCCTCATCAGGCTGAGTATGCCGCCATGCTGTAAAGACGACCTGGAACCCTGCACGCGTAGGTGCACACAGGAAGGGTCCAGCCTGCTTACCTGTCAAATGAGGGAAGCGAGCGACGCGAATTGTTCGCCACGGATGGTGCTCCGTCCGAGCTCGGATGATTACCGCATCATTGAACCGGGAAGCACGGATTGTGACGGTCTCCCCTGCCCATTCTGCTACCGGCGATAGTGACCAGTCGGAGTAGTCGTCGGTAACGACGGCACCGATGTGGGGAACCCCGTCATTAAGCTCGATGCCTGCTTTGATCCACTGGGTCGTACTATGCCAGAGCATCAGGCCGGCCTGATCGTACAGCTCGGTGAAGCTGTCTAGCCGGAAGGTCACCTCGACACCCTGATCGTCCTCCCAGGGAGCCAGAAGCGCATGCCCATTATCATGCTGGAATTCATAAAGTGTTTTCTCCCAATAATCACTGCCTTCCACTGCCTCAACATTGAGAGTATCACCTTCTGTGTTTACCGATTTTGGTGGAACCGTCCAGGTTCCGCTGCTCCATGGAATATTGTGTACATTCATCATATATCCACCTCTCTAAGGATTTGCTCTAATGCCGCCCTACGCCGCCACCGCTACTTGCACCACCACCGCCGGAAGAACCTCCTCCAGAGCTGTTTTGTCTACCTGATCCGCCGCCACTGCTGGAACCTCCACCGCCGCTATTTCCCGAAGAACTACCTCCTGAGGAATGACGCCCAGCGCCACCACCACTGGATGAACCGCCACCTCCCCAATTGCTGCCCCCAGAGGAACGACGTCCGCTGGAAGAGGAGGAGCGATGATGACGATAGTCATCCCTATCCCAATGGCTATATCGACGTTTATTGCGACGGCTGTAGGGATTGTATCGCACACCATACTTCGAGAGATTCCGGTTCCGCCGCCAGGAAGAAAAGATGAAAAGCCCTATGATTCCCAAAAAAACCTTAAACACGCCAGAAGTCACTCCAGAATTTCCGGATTTCTCACTGGTACCATCAGCTTGGGTAGCAGATGCCGGAGTCGCTCCCTTATCACCGACTACCGTATTTGGCGCGGCCTCCGCTCTAGAAAGGAAGAAATTATAGAAAGCGTTCGCTGTTGCTGTGGCTCCACCCGCATAATCCTTTTTGGCAAAGGAAGGCTCCAGTGCGCTATTCAAAATGCCTTTGATGACTTCATTGGTGAGTACTTGATCCACATCTTTACCCTGCAGCACGTGATAGTTATCTCCCCCAATGTCCAGCACGAGCATCGTATCCTTCGATCCCGCGCCTACCGATGCGAACTTCATATACGTGTAATCCTGCAAGGTCTTGCCGCCTGTGTTCTTGACTGTGACGACATAAATCCCGTTCCCGGTAGTGTCCTTATACCTGTTACTGGACTGATTTAGGTAATCCTTTGTGACTTGCTTGAACACCCCGGCATTGTCCGAAACATAGGTTTTGTTGCCTACATTTTCAGTCCAAGTACCACCCAGAGCTTGAATGAAAGACCCGTATGTTTTATAGACACCGTTGCTATAATTCTTGGCTGCAAAATCAGGCTCCAGCTGCCGGGACAGGATCTCCGAAATCTTGCTATCCGGTAGCGTATTCACAATCCCCTTTCCCTGCACCGCCCAGTAATCATCATCCTTGATGGAAAGGAGCAGCAGCACCCCATTGTTCTTCTCCTTGGAGCCGATACCCCATTTGTTGAACAAGGATGTAGCATACTCCTTGATCGGCATCCCGTTGGTAGAATCAACGGTCACCACCACGACCTGCGCTTCATTTTTCCTATGTAACTTAATTCCGTAATTCACCATATAATTCTCGGTCTTGTCATTCAACACATTGGCAAAATCATTCACATAGAATGCCCCGGTATGCTCCGGCAATGTGCTCTTCGCGAAGCTTAGTACGGGAAATAGCATCGTAAGTATAATGGCAATCCAAGCGATTTTTAGTGGTTTATGCTTCATGAGTACACCTCCTGTATGTTTCTATTCTCTTTATCGGATACGGTGAGCTCCGGGAATAGTTTCGCCTGATTAGCAAAGCTTATGTTTAGAAATTCTACAAAGGTTTCCAGCTATCCTTCATTGGGGCTGCACTTCCTACTCTATAGTGGCATCACCAAAGAAACGGCAGGCACCCTGCTGGTAGGATGCCTGCCGTTTCCCAATCATTCATGAATTATGGCTGAAATAGAATTACTCTCCGTAGTTAAACAGTGGCGTAGACAGATAACGTTCCCCAGTATCCGGCAAAATCGTTACGATCGTTTTCCCCTTAAACTCCGGACGTTTGGACAACTCTGCCGCCGCGTACACCGCCGCGCCAGAAGAGATGCCAACGAGCAGTCCTTCTGTTCTGGCCAATGCTCTTGCGGTGGCAAAGGCATCATCGCTTTTCACCTGGAGAATTTCATCTACAAACTCTGGACGATAGTTATCCGGGATAAAGTTGGCACCGATCCCTTGAATGCGATGACCGCCCGGAGCGCCGCCCGAAAGAACCGGAGAATCATACGGCTCAAGAGCAACGATATGTACGTCTGGATTGCGCTCCTTCAATAACTGGCCAACACCAGAGACCGTTCCGCCGGTACCGACCCCGGCAATAAAAACATCCACCTGTCCATCGGTGTCCCGCCAGATTTCTTCAGCTGTTGTCGTCCGATGAATCTGCCGATTTGCGGGATTACTGAACTGCTGCGGAATGAACGCGCCAGGCGTACTTTCGGCTAGCTGCTCCGCTCTTCTGACAGCACCGCTCATCCCCTCCGCACCTGAAGTCAGCACGATCTCGGCGCCAAGGGCTAGCATGAGCTTACGGCGTTCAACACTGAATGTCTCGGGAAGCACAATAATTAGTCTGTACCCCAGACTGGAGGCCGCAAAGGCCAGCCCGATCCCTGTATTCCCGCTCGTAGGCTCAATGATGACAGAATCCTTATTAATATAGCCTTTTTCCTCGGCATCTTTGATCATGGCATAACCGGTTCGATCTTTCACGCTGCCCGCAGGATTAAAGTATTCAAGCTTGGCCAAGATTCTTGCCTCTAAATTCTGACTGGCACTGTATCTGGAAATCTCAAGCAGCGGGGTGTTCCCGATTAGCTCGGTTAAGCTTTGATAGATATTACCCATATTCCCACTCCTATTATCAATTTTTCCCATCTGTTTACTATGTATTAATAGTAGCAGATATTTTATTTTTTTCAACCGTGATCACACGAGTTACAATACGCTCAACCTTATTTCTTAATCTAAAACGGGGTCCCTCCTTTAGTGAAGAGAAAGGACCCTCTTTTCAATGATTCAGTTGGTAGATAAAATCAGAACAGCGCCGAAGGCAGAAGCTTCCTGCCGCCCTTAACCAGCGTCGATTCCAGCATATCCCCTTTGGTTCCACCAAAGTAGAGCTGCCAGTATACACCGAACCTAATACTAACATCATTCTTAACCAGCTCGGGCGGAGTAACAATCAGCCACTGGAACCGAAGTGCCTTGGAGATTTCAAACACCGGGTCCAGCACGTTGTTCGAGACCATCTCGCCAAATGGATTATCATATAAAAACACAGTCCAACCTTTGTTCTCACGGTTCACCCGTTTGTGGGTCATAATCATCATCGCTACCAGCAGCTGAACGGACTGCCGCTGACCACCGCTACCGACGGCTTCATCCAAGGCCCCTCTATTAATGACTTCCCAATCGGAATAATGATATTCCTCAGGAGCAGCATACAGGAAGTAGTTCTCAGTAACCGGCTTGTATACCTGAAGAACCGGGAAGCGGTTCTGGAAGGCGGCATAGACGATCCGGCCGTCGTTAATGATTTCTTTGATTGCGGGAGCAGGTACCTGCTCCATTCTCGGATATTTCTTCAACAGATCCTGAATACAGTGATTGAAATAGTCTGTGACTAGCGGCTCCACATCGTCAGTGGCACGTGGCACATTGATATTTTTATAGCTTAACTTAACCAGTGGAAAAGCATGCTGATTCTCATTATGAATGATCATCCGCCGCTCCATCCGCTTCATAATATCCACAATCTGAATAACACGTTTGGAAGCCCGTCCGACCCACAGCTTGCGGGACAGTTCCATCCCTTCCTTGTCGCTCTGGATGCTCTCGATCTGGTCACGGGAGCTACGCAGCATGGAATCCAGCACCTGGCGGGCAATGTGAAAATCGTCCCAGTGAACGGTGTTCAACCGGTCCTGAATTTTGGTCTCCAGATCTGCATTCCAGCCGCTCTTGGAAAGTCTGCTGCTCAGCGTGTTCTTCTCCTCTTTGACCTTCTTAGAGAGTTCCGCCCGTTTCTCTCTGCGCTGCTTGATCTGGAGAAGCCATTGTGACACGAACGCCTCACAGCTCTCCTGAACGCGCTGCTTCACCTCTTCCGGAATATCGCGGAGGTTCACACGCTCTTCAATATGGGCGTTCATAATTTGCCGCTGATTGGATAAGGTCTGGATCAGCCGGTCTATACGCTCCAGACCTCGTTTGCATTGACTAAGCAGGCGCTCGTTGTCCTGGAAACGCTGGTTAATCTCTTGCTCTTTGTAATTTAGCCCCTCCGTCCAGATTTCTACCGGACGCTCATGCTTCATCTTGATAGCTTTCTCGGCCTTGCTCAGCTCTTTCTGCAGATTGTCCGTTACGGTCTGGCAGCGGATGTAGTCATCATGGACCTGCTGATAGTCCTCCTCCAGCCTCGCCGTTTCATCCTTCTGACGTATTCTGGCCGCCATGATGGAATCGGCAGAGTCGGACGGCTCGGGCGCGTTACGCCACCCGGCATCGATCCCTCCGAGCGTTGCTTCCAGCTCGTTCAGATTCTCACGGGCAGCAGTAATCTGCGCCCCGCGAGTGCGGATTTCCAGCTCGCTACGAGAGAGCGATTGCTGGAGAGCTTCCACAGTGCTAAGCAGTTGCAGCAGCGTGTTCTGTTCCGCTGGGTCTACAAGTTCAGAAGCTGCGGCTACTTTCTCTTCCATTATAGGCGCTTGTTGATCAGCCGGGAACACAAGCTCCGGGAACCAGAGCTGAAGCCTCGGGAAAAGCGAATACCGCGTATCGCCCATCCATTTCTCACGCTGGCCGGCCATGTTTTCTCTTTGTCCAGCAAGCTGGAGAAGCTGCTGATCTCTGACGGCGAGCTCTCTGACCAGCAGGCCTTTCCGTTCTACCGCTCTCTGTTTCTCCTGACGCGCCTCTTCATGCACCCGGGTCCGCTCAATCCAGCTCTGCAGAGCGAGCTGTCGTTGCTGCTGTTCGAAGATAGCAGCGGCCCCTTCTGCAAGCTCTCTGCCGAGCTGGACTATAAGGTCCTCATGGTCCTTTAGCTCCGTATTCAGCTGCCCCATCTTCTGGCGCAGGTCTTGTTCCAGCAGTCTCAAAGCATCCATCTTGGCGCGCAGGACCGACGTATTGTCGAGCTGGAACAGGCGATCATACTCCTGACGAGCGGACCTCAACTTCGACAGATACGCTTCACCGTCCTGCAGCTCTTGCTCCTGCTCTTTGAGCTTGGCGGTGATGCCATTCTTCCAGTTCATAAACCGTTCCGGCTGAAGCACCATTTGCGGCCCTTCACTAGCAAGGAGCATTAAGGCTGGAGAACCCGCAGCTGCCATATCCTCACGGATAAATAGCGGTACAGGAGATTTGAGCAGCACTTCCTTCAGCATATCCGGCTGAATCTTTTCCGCTTCGCGCTTGGTGAGGATCAGAGCATAAGGCAGGAGCGGGTATCGCTCCAACTCCTCTTCCCGGGCGAGATAAGGGAGATCATTCAGGTAAGAGCTGCCCGCAACCGACTGGATTTTCAGATTATCCAGCATGTCCTTGACGGTCAGAATATCCCCATTGGGCACCCAATAGGGTTGATTCTGAAGCTCCACATCCAGTAGCTGATGATAATAATCCCGGCGCAGCCGCTTGTTCTGCTGCCCGGTCTCCTCGATTCGATGCAGGAACCTTGCGGTTATGTCTTCCTTCACCTCATATAGCGCTGTAGTTCCAAGCCGGCTATGCTCGTCATACAACTCCAGCAGCACAACAAGCTGTGACCACAGCTGTGATTCCCGCTGATTCTGCGTATCCAGCAGGGCACTCAACTCACCAGTGTCTCGTTCATTGGCAGCGAGTTGCTCGGCTAGCCTTGTATGTGCCTTGTGCAGCGTCAAACGTTGTTCTTCCGCTGTTCTGACTCGCTCCTTCAACAATGCGGACGTCTCTTCCAGTTCCTGTACGGTGGCAAGTGATCGCTGAAGCGCAGGGGCAGGCGCATGAGCGGCTTCCGATCCGTGCTTGGCAGCAAAGCTACCCATGTCCTCGCTATACTTTCGGATGTTCGACGTAAGATCATTGATCATCACATCAAGGGTGGCCAATTCCCGCAGGGATTCATCCCGCTGCTTCCGCAGCGTTTCTTCTTCCCAAGTGAGTGTATGTAGAGAAGCTGCAAAGCCACTTAGAGTCTGCTGCCACAAAGTGGCAACGACATCCCACTGCTTCCGCAGATTCTCCTTCGTCTCCTGAATCACCTCTTGGCGCTCTTTCATTTCCATAGAGCCTTCAATGGCTTGAATTTCCTTCTGCCACTGCTCTACTTGCGATATCTGAAGCTTGCGTTTCGCAAGGGAGTGAGCGATCTCCAGCTTCTTCTCCGATTCCTTGGAGTCAGCAAGCCGGCTTTTTGCACGACTCTGATGATCGCTCAACCTATTAAATTCTGTCTGCTTGGTATCCAGCTCCTCCTTGCTGCGCAGATACTTGAGGTTATCTCCTTCGAAGCGAAGCTGATCTGCTTCCTGATGATGACCTGCGAGTTCGTCTGCGATTCGGCGGCGCTCGGCTTCGGTGCTGTTCAGTTCTTCGTGGATCACTGTGAACATCTGCCTGCCTAGCAGCTCCGTCTCCTGCACGGCTTCCTCTGCTGCAGATCCTTCACCAACCAATTCATATAGCGGACCTGCCATGCCTAGAAACTCAGTATACGCCTGTTCCCGCTGCTCCAGCATAGGCAGACGCTGAGCTATCGTTGCCGCATCAATGAACATCCGCTGCAGAGAGTTATCGTCCTCCTTCGATCCTTCGTTCAGGCTGGCACCGATCTCAGGAATAATCAGCTTCTCGAACACGTTGTGGTTCGTGAAGGCATCATGCTTTTTAAAATAACCCTTGATTCCGCCTTCTTCCCCGTTGATTCTGCGCATATTGCGCCATTCTCCGATATGTATATCCCTGACTGCCAGGAAATCATAATATCTCTTCATGTCCGAGCTGTGGCTGCCAAACGGCATGATCTCATTCCGACGTTCACGAACGTATTGCTGAATAGTGTCAAAGTCTGCCGGTTCGCGGGTGGTCTGATCATAAAGAGGCAGGGTGGAGAGATTCAGCTCTGCGCCCTCGCCGTATTCCAGCAGCGCATATAGCAAATAATCCACCTTGATATCCTGCTGATCCAGCGAGTTATGTGCCGTCATGGCGATACCAGTTGTGATATATTCGTTACGCTCGCTGTTATCCAGCCGCCATTCTATCGCCACGTGGAAGGTGTAGGGCTTGAGCTGTTTTTTATGATTATGGAAAAAAGCCTCGACCTGGTTCTCGCTATCTTTTCCCCATGGCGTCTTCGGAATCAGGAGTTGGAAAATGGATTGCAGCAATACCCCTTTCCCGCCCCCGTTCATCAGCGTGATCAGCGTATTGGCGGGTCCTTCCTCATTGCACAGGTCCAACACCATATCGTCATATTTCTTGAGCATTTTCTCGTATTTGAGTCCAGTTATCCGAATTCGTTCAATCCGCGGCATAGACTTCACCTTCCTTTTCCGCCAAAGTCCGGCCAATCAAGCCTCTTAATTCCTGATAGCGGTCGACATCATGATACAGGTAGCGCATTCTCTCATAGAGTTCTTCACGCGGGAAAATCCGTTTCTCCTGCTCGGAGATGAAAACCAGCTTCTCCTCTTCCAGCAGCTTCATCCCTTCATGAATCAGGCCGATCCGCGAATTGGCGCCTCTCGACAAAAGATCGCTCTCCTCCTGGCTCTTGGTCTGCATGTACAGACTGGACCAGACCTTGTGCATAGCCTGAATATCGAGCTGCCACTGGCGGCTGAACCGGCCGTCCTCATCCATCTGAATCCAGGCTGAAAAAAGCGAAGACACCTGATCGGCAATCTGAATATAAGACATACTGTCCTGTCCCGGCTTGAAATTTGTCTCGTCCTGATCCATTTCTGCCAGGTAGACGAGGATGATGACATTAATCGTATGTAAATGAGTTTTGCGCTCGATGCGCGAGTATTTATTCTTCAGCTGCGTAAAATTCGTAGCGAATACCGAGCCTAGCGGATTCACCAGCAGGTGGAGCCGATGCCCGGAATTCATCACCCGACAGCCCGCTTCTCTCGCCACATATTGAAGTGCGTCATATGAAGCGGTATCTTGCAGGCATTCAGCGGCAGCGGGATCATCGAGGGGCAGCACCTTTTTGCGGAGCAGTTCAAAAAACAGCCGAGATGCCTGCTGCACTTGTTCCAGTGAATAACTCATGATGTGCTTCTCACCTTTCTATTCTACAATCGTAATCGTATATGGACTGATATCAAGGCCTGGCCAGAAAACACGCTGCGGTCCTTCCACAGCGATAGACGTCCGCAGCTTTTTACCACGCAGTACCTCCAGTTGCGGATTACCCGTTAACAAGTGCGCAATCAGTTGCTGACATTCGTCGCTGCCACTGCCGCTGTCATCCTCCTGCTCCTGCACTGTAATTTCAGTCTGGAAGAACTGAATCCATAAATCGATCGCATGGGGAGTGGCAGCCCATTTGAGCTGCTCTTCTGCTGTAAAAGCCTGCGCTGTGAATGTAAACGACCCCTGTTCTGCCAAAGTATGAAACACCGGCATCCACAGTAGGGCCACCTCTGCCCACGGAATGCCTTTGGCAACATAGGGTGGAGAGAGGTCCTGCTCATCTTCCTCCAATTCTTCCGGCAATAGCTCAGGCATAAAACCAACGTCCTGCTCTTCCCAAGCCCAAGGCAGCGGATAGACAAAATCCTGATTCGGCGCGAACAGACCACCGATCAGCAGATCCAGACTGTCCCCAGAAGGTAGTCCCTCTTCCTTGACCCATTCCTCCCATACATGTGTACGGAAGTTGAAGCCCGTCGCGCCCCAGAACAGTTCCGGGAAATTCAGCCGCAGATTCGTCTCCACCTCGAAAATATTGAGGACCATCTCGGCCAGCTCATCATGCACCCGTCTGGACAGCTCCACCCGCTCTGACAGCAGACGAATCTCGTTAAAGTCGATAACATCTTTCTCATCATTGGCGAGCCGGGCCAGCGAACGATGAATATTGTCAAAGTGCCTGCGCTCCTCGTCGAACTGCTGATGGATCTCCTCCAACCGCTGGTGACGTGACACCCCGTATTCGCTGAAAATATGCTTTGGATTGCGGCGCAGCGCGTTCCGGTATTCCTGTTGCTGCTGCGTCATTTTGCGCACCCTGGAGATCAGTTCATTGACATCCTGCAGCGCCCGGGTCACCCGGCCATGCTTGATATGCATCTGAATTTCCAACAGCTTGATGCTGATCTGGAATTCCTCGATAATCTCGTGGCTCATGAAGATCAGCTCCATGGCATACTCCGAGAGCCGGTAGATCGTCTTGCCGTTCTCCTCCCAGCTACTTCGCGTTGCGTCTTCATCCACCGTAAAATATTTATATTTCTGCAGCGTCATCTGTCCCGTGGCATCATCATAATACCAGGATTCAAAATCCCCGCCGTTCCCGCTCCACAGCAAGCCGTCTACCAAACGCTCCACCGACTCGGTTGTGCCTAACGGGGCTATATTAAAACGCTCCAGCGCAGTCCAGACTAGCGCAATGATATCTTCTTTCGAGCGTCTTTCATTGGATTCCAGTTCCAGATAATAGACTTGCAGCAGGACACTTAACGCCAGCATCTCTTTATAAGGATGAATCTCCCCAAGGTTCATACCAGCGCCCAGATTCCACAAGGGATTCAGCCGTTTATTCCGCTCACCAAAATCAGACCAGTTCATCTTTCAGCCAACCCTTCATTGTCTAAAACTACTACTCTCAATCCATCAGCCTCCATAAAAATAACATAAACCCATATCCGCCCCTCGAAGGGGATAAATATGGGTTGGAGATTTCAGCATTACCTCTTAACATACACGAATATATGTTTCTATTATAGCATAATTGAGTATTTTTGCTAATTAGTATTTATGATTCAACAAGTAATGCAGGTTGTCTTTAACGGTAGGCCATTCTGAATCGAGAATACTATAGATGACATTATCCAGCACGGTGCCGTTAGACCTCAGACGGTGGTTACGCAGTACGCCTTCCCTGACCCCGCCGATTCGTTCAACAGCCCGCTGGGACCTTTGATTATTGCCAATCACTGAGAACTGTACGCGCACAAGTTCGAGTTCTTCGAAGCAGTGGTGAAGAAGCAGGGATTTGGACTCGGTGTTGACCCTCGTTCGCCAGTATTCCGGGGCGATCCAGGTGCAGCCAATTTCCGCGTTCCGGTGATTTACGTCCAGGTGATGAATACGGGTGGTGCCGATAATTTGATCGGTAGCCCTATCAAAGATGGTATAAGGAGCCTCTGTGCCATTTTCTTTGTTCGCGAGTGCGGTTAAAAGTAATTGGTCAATCTGCTCAGGCGTAGTGACTTGCCTCCAGGTATACTCCCAGATTGAAGGGCTTGCCAATACAGCAGTCAGCCCGGCAGTGTGACTTTTTTCCATTGGAACAAGCCGTATAGCTTCGCCTGACAGTTCATCAAGATGTGTAGGCCACATGTGAATCCAACGCTCCCTTTGGTAAGATGATAGAACTTGAGAAAATGGTCTTCCAAGACCAAGTATGCTTCACCAATGGGCATGAAATCAACTAGTTTTTTATTCTACAAATTCCCTGCCAGAAGGCTGGAATTTCACCTTGGGAAATGATCCATTTCTTCCGTCGATCAGGGCTCCGTCCGTCCCTTTTAGTTCCTTGTTGAAGAAGTCCAGAACGTAACGAGATTAAAGAAAAAGAAGCCCATTACGGGCTTCTCGTTTCTTTACTCAATCTACAGATTAGGCCCCGCTGACGATCCCAGCCTCACGAATTCGGGCGATAATCTCTCCAACCTCTTCTACTCGGCTAGCGATGTGATCTGCTCCGGCACTGCTAAGCTCTACTTCTGAACCATATCCGAACAGGACGCCGATAGATTCCACGCCACAGCCTATGGCACCAATAATGTCATGCTTCCGGTCGCCGATCATCACCGCTTGCTCTGGCGCGATATCGTTCTGATCCAGAACGTATTGGATCACTTCTTGCTTCTTGGATCGTGTTCCGTCGAGGTTGCTGCCCACGACATGCTTGAAGTAAGCGGCAAGTCCGTAATGCTCGATAATCTGTTCGGCAAACACGGTCGGCTTGGAGGTCGCCACATACAGGCTATATCCCTGCTCTTTTAACCCCTCAAGCAGTTCAGGAATACCTGGAATAACAGCGTTCTCGAACTTACCAATGGTGCTGTAGCGCTCACGGTAGAGCTCAACGGCCCGGCGGGCCTTGTCCTCTGAGAAACCATTCAATTCGATAAAAGAATCGTATAATGGCGGTCCGATATAGGGAAGCAGCGTATCCAGATCCTCGACCTGATTGTCCAGCTGGTTCAGGGCATAGGCCACACTCTTCGTAATTCCCTCTTTCGGATCGGTTAACGTACCGTCCAGATCAAACAAAATACTTTGCAATGTTCTGCTCACACCTTCAAACTCCCTCCGAAATAAACAACGAATATTAGAATTATTGATTACCAGTGCTTCTCGATGAAGGTGTCGCGGCCAGACTGTTCCCGGTCCTCCTTGTAATGCTTGGGGTTCTTCTTATGATAATCCTGGTGATACTCCTCCGCACGGTAGAAGACCGGAGCCGGCAGAATCTCTGTCACAATGGGTCCTTCAAAACGGCCGCTGGCAGCCACATCCACCTTGGAAGCTTCTGCTGCCAAGCGCTGTTCTTCATTATAATAGAAAACCGCTGTCCGGTACTGAGAGCCACGGTCCTGAAATTGACCTCCGTCATCCGTAGGATCGATCTGTGGCCAGAACAGCTCAAGCAGTCTTTCATATGGAAATAGCGAGGGGTCGAACGTAATCTGTACAACCTCGTAATGGCCTGTCTCTCCTGTCTTGACCTCTTCGTAAGTAGGATTAACCGTCTGTCCGCCGGCGTATCCTGAGACGATACCGTGAATGCCCGGCAGCTCTTCAAAAGGGGTTACCATGCACCAAAAACATCCTCCAGCAAACATAGCTTGTTCCATCATTATAATTCCTCTCTCTATACAGTCATGTATCTACTTATATTAAAGACACATTTGCCTGCTGAGGTCAATATGGATCAAGCTACATGCTGGATGGTTTACGTAGACTAGGAATCTGTCGGTTGAGTAGAAAGTGTCTCGATGTCAGTGGAGCCAAAGAAAAACAATCCAAACAATATAAAAAAAATAACCCACATCCCAAAATCCGGCCCAACAGTTTCGCTCATTACTTATTTGCTCCTTCACTTGTAATTAGCTTGCGTGTGTCTTCATCTCTTCTAGCCTTTTTGGCTCTTCTGCGTAAAGGCTTGAAGTACTTCGTCGATCGTCATATCGCCATTGTCGTTAAGAAACTTTACCATGTTGTCCACATTGGTGTTCTTAATCAGCGTTTTATATTTACCAGTCAGCCCGACAAGCAGCGTGGCTTGTTTGAATATAGTTACCGAATCTACATTCAGCTTCCCGGTTAAAAGTAAGGCTGCAACAATGATCTCCAAGTTCTTTCCACCATTAAGGAGTGCCTGAATGGAACGATCCGCGCTTGCTCCATTCTTCGATCTGCTAGATGAAACCGTTGTTTTTTTGTTCCTTCCAGGGGAAGTCATAGTAATCCTCCCGCCTCTTTAATGAATGTGAAATGCTGATTCTCCATCTGTTATCTTATTCTTGTAGGGAGGTTTCGGTTACTGGGCTTATACAATAAAGCAGGCCGCGAAATATCGCGGCCTGCTTCATACGTGTCGATTTAATTATAAAATCATATATCCTTCTATGATCTGGCGTTAGATGAGCTGTAAATATCCTTCGCCAGCTTCATTGCCTTGAAGCCCTCTTCACCGTCAATCCAGAATTTACGATTCTCACGGATATGGCTATAGAAGTCCTCAATCAATCGAAAATGTCCAGTGCCCCAGTAGGATTTGGCTCCTGCGGATTTGGTGGCTGGTTCACATAAGAGTGTCTCCTGATCGTCCTTCCAGAGATACAGGCAATCTCTCCGCTGCAGGAGTGTTCCTTGCTCGAACACCACTTCCAGCTCTACTGGTGAATTGACCAGATAAGCGTTCGTTCCGTAGAAAAGCCCTCTGGCTTCATTACTGAAATCAATGCACGCATGTGCGGTGTCCTCAACCTCGATTACACCGTCCAGGACATCCGTCGTTACACTTCCCCGTACCGAGCGAATCTCTCCTCCGAACCATTGCAGAAGATCCAGCGTATGAATGGTCTGATTCATGAGGACTCCTCCGCCCTCAGTCGCCCAGTAGCCTCTCCAGTTGCTGGACTGATAATAGGCTTCGTCCCGGTGCCAAGTGACTACGCCTTTCAGGCAGAGTAACCGTCCCAGTTCGCCTGATTCGATCATTTGCTTGATGCGCACGGATGGGTCATTGTAGCGATTCTGGAACACTACGCCAAGCTGCCCTGTACTGTTGGCGGCAGCCTTAAGCAGGCGGTGAGCAGCATCAAGGCTATCTGCCAGCGGCTTTTCGGTCAGGACATGCTTGCCGGCATGTAGCAGTTCTACGGCCATGTCCGCATGTAAGTGGTGCGGAGTACATAAATGAACTACATCAATATCGTCTCTGTCGATGATGGTTCGATAATCAGTAGTGGACATACAGCCGTATTCCCGACCTGCCTGTTCGGCCTTCGAGGGATCACTGTCCACAACAGCAAGCAGCTCTACGCCTTGAAGCCCAGCCAGTGCCTGGGCATGCAGCGGGAAAATTGCACCACAGCCAATAATCGCTGCGCCAAGCTTTTTCGTATTTTGCATGGTTCGCTCGTCCTTCCGCGCTGCCAGCGCTAACGTAATTGGTCCGGCGTCAGATTGACTGCCTGAGCCTGGGCTGTGAGACACAGCTCTGCTGCCTTGAAGGCATGCTCCTGAGTCATGGCCAGCTCGGTCCGGTTCAGAACATCCAGGATCAGCTCACCGAAGAATGGAAAACCGACCTTGCCTGCGACATGCTCGTAATGCTCACCCTCCGCATCAGCCCAGAATACGTGATCCCCACTGTTCGAGCGGCCCAGATCGGTGTATTTGCGCAGTTCAATATACCCTTCCGTCCCGAGGATCATCGTTCGCCCATCGCCCCAAGTACCGAGCCCCTCAGGGGTGAACCAGTCTACACGGAAATACTGGGTGGCACCGTTATCGCCGACAAGCGTTGCATCACCGAAGTCTTCCAGCTCTGGGTAGTCGGCATGATTATAATTGGCCACTTTGCTATGCAGTACTTTGGCAGATTGGCAGCCGGCATAATACAGGAACTGTTCAATTTGATGGCTGCCGATGTCGCAGAGAATCCCCCCATACTGCTGCCGTTTGAAGAACCAGTCCGGACGACTAGGCGCGTTAAGACGATGAGGTCCCATGCCGATAACCTGAAGCACCCGTCCAATGCGACCATCACGGATCAGTTGCCCGGCATAGACTGCACTTTCCACATGCAGCCGTTCGCTGAAGTAGACCATGTACTTCTGCCGGGTCCGTTCCGCCTGAACTCGGGCAGCGGACAGTTGATCCAGTGTTGTGAACGGTGTCTTATCTGTGAAGTAATCCTTGCCATGCGCCATGACCTTCAAGCCGAGCGCTGCACGCTCCGAGGGGATCGCAGCGGCAGCAACGAGATGAACTGCAGCATCTTCCAGAATTTCTTCCGCTGATCGGGCAGCCTTTACGCCTGGATAGGTATCCAAGAAAACCTTCACTTTAGCGGGATCAGGATCATACACCCATTTTAGCTGTGCTCCAGCTTCGATTAGACCGTTGCACATCCCGTAGATATGACCGTGATCCAGTGCTATTGCTGCAATCACGAATTCTCCCGTCTGTACCACCGGCTTAGCCTCGTGGCAAGGGGCATAATTCATCCCGTCCTTGCGATTCATTTGGACCCTCCCTGAAGGTAGCTCTGCAAATACTTAAGACTGATGCTCACACTTTCGAATGGATCGCGACGGCATGCATCCTGCTCAACTACATACCATTCCACACCCGTCTCACGGCAGGCTTCAATAATCCCTTTATAGTTCATGTTTCCTTCACCCAGTTCGGCAAAGGTCTGCCTTCTCTCCACAATGGCCATGTCCTTAAGGTGAACGACTCCCATCCGTCCTTTTACCTTGCGTGTCCATTCGATAGGATCGCCTCCACCCGCCTGCACCCAGTACAAGTCCAGTTCCAGGCCGAAGTCCGGAGCGGAATCATTCAGCAGAATCTCCATTCCCGTGACGCCATCTACCCGTTCAAATTCAAAATCATGATTATGATAGATAAATTGCAGGCCATATTGTTCCTTTAGACGACGAGCAATCTCCGAAGCCTGCTGCGCAAACGTCCGGTAACCTTCCTGGCTGGTACGATAATGATCAGGCAGCCCGCCAAGACCGATATACTTACAGTCCCACAGCTGATGCTCGCGGGCCAGGGCGTCCAGATCATTTTCCAAGCGGTCCCAAGAAACATGAGTAGCACAGATTTTCAAACCTGCCTCGTCTGCGTATTCCTTAACTTTTGCCGGGTCAATCGGTCCGATCCCAGACACTTGGACAGCAGTATAACCGATCGCCGCCACCTTCTGAAAAGTTGTTCTGAGCTCATCTGGTGTTTGGGTAAAATCTCTTAAAGTGTACATCTGCAATGCGATATTGGAATGTTGCATAGGGAAATCATCTCCTGAATGTTAGTTGATTAGTGCGTTCCTTTGACATCGAGTGTCTTGTTCCCGGCTGCTGCTTTTTGAAAAGTAGAGCTTTCGATCTTCTCGGTCAGCTTCTTATGGAACAGCTCAGCATCGATCGGCAGATCCACCCAATTGTCGGTCCAAGAAGATAAATACATCGCATTCGAAAGCGTCAGGCCGCGAATACCTTCCTCTCCCGGAGCCAGCAGCGGCTCATCGTGCAGGATCGCACGGGTGAAATTCCGCAGAATGCCATTATGCTGATCACCGCCGCCCGGTTCGACCGGAATCTCGCATTTCCAGCTCTCCGGCGCGCCGAAGCCTTCTTCGTATTCAGCATTGAATTTTGGCTCGGGAGTGCGAAGCCGCCAGAAGGTCAGACTGCCGTTTTCGACCACTATTTTCCCATTGTCGCCTGTGATCTCAAAACGGTTCGTGCCCGGTGCTTCTCCTGTTGTCGTAATGAACAGTCCAGTCGCCCCGTTCTCATACTCAACATAAGCGGTTACATCATCTTCGACCTCAATGTTCCGGTACTTGCCGAAATGACAGAAGGCACGCACACGCTTCGGCATCATCCCGGTCGTCCATTGCCACAAATCAAGCTGATGCGGGTCCTGATTCAGCAGCACACCGCCACCTTCCCCGCCCCAAGTCGCCCGCCAGCCGCCGGAGTTATAGTAACTCTGCGTTCTATACCAGTCCGTAATGATCCAGTTGGTGCGGCGGATCTCACCAAGCTCACCGGATTGGATGAGGTCTCTTAGCTTCTGGTAGAGCGGGTTCGTGCGCTGGTTATACATAATTCCGAATTTCAGCTCGGGATGGGCCGCAGCCGTCTCATTCATTTCTTGCACAGCCTTGGTGTACACGCCTGCCGGCTTCTCAATCAAGGTATGGTATCCTGCGTTCAGCGCCTCAATCGCCAGCGTCGGGTGGTCGTAATGCGGTGTCGCAATGAGTACAGCATCCACAGTCTTCGCTGCAAACAGCTCTGCTGGGGTGCTGTAATGCTTCACTGTTTCCGGCAGATGCTCCCCTGCCCACTCCAGACGTTCCGGGCTGATATCACAAACTGCCGCCAGCTCAGCGCCTTTAATTTCACTTAATAGATTGATCGCATGAGCACGACCCATATTCCCTATTCCAATAATCCCATAACGTACGGTTGACATAATGGATCACTTCCCTGTTCATAAGTATGACTTGAGGATATACCGGCAAACGGAAAGTGAACATGCCAGGAATTAAGATTCTTTTGTAAATAAATAAGATACATTAGATAAATCAACAATAATCGCTATAATGGATTTAGAACGCTTTCACAAGGAGCCTGATGATGAATACCCCTCCCAATCTTACAAGCGGTATGCTGGAGAATTTGAGTGTCAACGTATCCTATGCCCAGGTCAGCACCAAATATCCTGGATGGAACCGAACCAATGAGACTCCCTCCTTTGGCCGGTTCTATTACATAGACAAGGGTGAAGGTAAGGTCGTGCTTAACGGGATGACTTACTATCCGAAGCCAGGGCAGCTGATGATTATGCCGGCAGGTACAACACAGACCACGGATACGTCTCGTGAAAATCCATACACCCGCTATTACTGTCATTTCGATGCCCGTATCGGGGAATGGCCGCTGTTCCATGCCGCAGGCAAGCTGTATATCAGCGATGCGCCGGACCGGGATGCTGTGCGGAAGATTTTTGCCGAGATGATCGCCAACTTCCACCGGAATGATTTTTTCTCCAAAATGCGTACACAGGCTTCGCTGATGAATCTCTTAGCCCTTTGCCTCGAATCTGGCGGGTATCAGGACTTCATGAAAGAATTTATCATGACTGGCGATCAGGGCAAGCTGGCGAGTGTCCTCAATTTTATTGATGAACGCCTGAACTGGCCGCTGGAGGTTGAAGATCTCGCCGAGATTGTGCATTTGCATCCGAATTACTTTATTCCTTATTTCAAAAAATTCGTGGGGGTCCCTCCCATGCAGTATGTCCAGCTCAAACGGATGGAGTATGCCAAGCGGCTCCTCTCCTATTCAGATTCCAGCATCTCCAGCGTCGCCGAGCAGGTCGGGATGGAGCTGGCGCACTTCTCTAAAACCTTCAAGAAAAACACGGGAGTCTCTCCCTCCGCTTACCGGATCAGTACGAAATAATTTATAAATCCTATGACATGACAAGGAGCGATTATTATGGGCAATCTGGCAATACATCCTACACTGGCAGGAAAAGTGGTGGTCATTACAGGCGGGGCGGGCGTCTTGTGTCGTGCAATGGCACTTGAACTGGCATGCCAAGGCGCGAAGGTGGCTATTCTTAACCGTACTTTGGAGAAAGGCGAGGCTTTGCAGGCCGAGATTGAAGGTGCGGGCGGGCAGGCTTGTGCAATTGCCTGTGATGTAACGGACAAGAACAGCGTTGCAAAAGCCGCTAATGAGGTAGAACAGCGCTGGGGCCCTTGCGATCTGCTGATCAACGGTGCCGGTGGCAATGATGCTTCGGCCAATACAACGAAAGAAAGCTATGAGCCGGGGGATCTGGACAATCCCGACATTCATTCCTTCTTCGATCTCAGCGTTCCAGGCTTTAGGCAGGTACTTGATCTCAATCTGATCGGCACCCTGATTCCTACCCAGATTTTTGCCGCTCAGATGCTTGGACGACAAGGTGCGGCTGTCATCAATATCTCTTCGATGAGCGCCGAATCCTCGTTGACCAAAGTACCTGCATATAGCGCCGCCAAGGCGGGCATCAACAATTTCACGAACTGGCTGGCTGTCCATCTGGCAGACGCGGGTATTCGCGTGAACGCAATCGCCCCGGGCTTTTTCCTGACCAAACAGAATGAGAAACTGCTAATCCGGGAAGACGGGGAGCTGACAGAGCGTTCTCAGAAGATTATTGCCCATACCCCAATGCGCCGCTTCGGCCAACCGGAAGACCTTCTGGGCACACTACTCTGGCTCGCCGATGAAGAGACCTCGGGCTTTATTACGGGGATTACGGTTCCTGTCGACGGCGGATTTATGGCGTATTCGGGTGTCTAACCTCCTAAGGGAGTATCATTAAGGATAGGTTAATTTTCAATAAAGGTGCCAGCTCATATGTTCATATCCCAGCAGTCCGGCATGTAGCTCGATAAGGGACAGACGATGTTCCGGACCTGCTGGATCTGTTGTTGGATCTGCTGGATATACTGTTGAATCTGCTGTTAGATCTGCTGGAGCGTCCGTGAGCCGGCGGCTTTATAGAATCGTTCAAACTGGTAAGCAGGAGGAAATGGCTGGAATAATTAGTGGCTCAATCGCTGCAGCAGAATGACTGCCAGTTCCTCTGCTGTGTCCCAGAGCAATGGACGGATCTCGCTTGGCAAAATAGGCCCATGATCGTGATGAACACTCTTCATCGTCCAGAGAACAGGTATGTCCTGTCCAAGAGCATATCCTGCTCCAAAATAGACCTCTGGCGCATGAGTGGTCACATCCGCAATTAGCAGCTTGCTTGCCGCGATAGTGTCCAATGCATAACTTGCTTGACGGTCAGACTCCGCAGCATTAAATACTTGAGGACTGTACCCGCATTGTTCAATTCGGGGCAGTACATGGGTTGACCACTCTTCGAGCAGCTCCTGATCGGCCGATAACAGCACACAGCAAGACTTAAGCTTTCTTCCCCCGGCCCTTGCAGCAGCTTCCGCCCAGCCTTTGTCAGTCAGCCTGAAACTCATCCCTTCGCGTACGAGCAGTTCGTCGCCAGCGAGTTTATCTATGATATAGACTAATTCCTGTAGATTCGGTGAGTAGGTTATATTATAGCTGTTGGCCAGCGGCTGAATAACCACCGCTTCACCTGCCACCTCTGAATGCCGGTACAGATATTGCAGGAAACGCGCACCCTTTTCCTCAATGGTGGCCGGAATATCCGGTGAGTTGGCGATGGACTCCAGTTCGCTCGCAGCGAGAACCACCTGATTTCCCCGGTCTAGCTGTTCCCGGATATATGCGGACAGAATAGGAAAAAGCTGCCGTTTGTCCTGATGGCTTAACGCATTAACGGTTTCATAGCTCCCACGAAGCAGTCGGTAGGAATCACCCGGAGCACAATGGCAGTCGATAAATTTATCATAATCCCCACTGGTTTCCAGTGGCACGATTTCATCACAGAATAAGCATTGCTTCTTCGCCATAACGGTTATCAGCTCCTGTTAGAATTTGGGCGCAAGTATTCTCCAGGATAGGATTTGCATAATGTACTGTATTTATAAAACAAATTTTTTTTGAAAAAATCTCAGGTTATAAATAACATTCGCATAAACAACGCTTGCAAAACACCATTTTCCTAAATAGCCTCGTCCAAATAACTTCATCAAAACAAGCTCATCAAAACAAAGCTTAGCTGAATAACCCGTTCATAAGATTGCAGCTCACATGTTTAGCTAACGGACCATATCGCCCTTATTCAAGGAAATAGCTGCTTCTAGAAGATGTAATGGACTCAGGAGACGTTATTTCCGCCTAACCAACGGATTTTGAACCGGATTTCTCCTCATAAGGCCTCTGGAGTCCGTTACAATCTGTAATGCTTGACTCTATAGCAAATAAAGGCTCTGGAGTCCGTTAGCGTGACGGAGATGAAGAACAAAGCACACAGAACAAAGCACACAGTAAGTACGCGATTCAAAGCAGTTTTAGAGTTGAATTTAGAGTTATATTTAGAGTTATATTTAGAGTTATATTTAGAGTTACATTTAGAGCTAAATCCTTTATCAAAATAGCTGACATCGACTGTTTGATAGCAACAGTTAATGCTCAGCACTTACAGGTAAGCCACTGCGGGGTTCACTGGTTCTTGCCATCGCTCCTAAAGCCAGATTTCCTGGTTGTAAAAAGATTCTTCAGAATCCTCCGCCCCGCTGCAGTGTTTGCACTCTTACAGTTCCGTACATTAATAAAGATAACGTCGTTTACGAGCTCAACAAACTGGCTGCCGATTTGGTTATGGTCAATTTTTCCATATGGCGGTAAAATGGTAACAAACTGATCAGAGGAGGCAATTGATGCTTGATATTGAAGCTATAAAAAAGGTGATTCCTCATCGCTATCCATTTCTTTTGGTTGATAGAATCTTGGAAGTTGATGAAGGAAAGCGAGCTGTTGGGATTAAAAATGTGTCCATCAATGAACCATATTTTTCGGGTCATTTTCCCGAGTATCCCGTTATGCCTGGAGTCTTAATCGTAGAGGCCTTAGCACAAGTCGGTGGGATCGTTATGTCGGATGGAGCAAGCAGTGATCAAACAATAGGCTTATTAACGGGTATTGATAATTGTCGTTTCAAACGGCAAGTGAAGCCAGGAGACCAGCTCCTTCTCGAATTCGATGTAACACGGATCAAAGGGAAGATTGTCAAAGGAAAAGGTGTCGCTAAGGTTAACGATGAGTTAGTTTGTGAAGCAGAAATTATGTTTGCATTCAGTTCGATTTAAGTTTTACATATAGCCAAAATTAAAATTCAGCTATGTAGCCCACATAGGACAGACAAAATAGCCTACATATAGCACAGACAAAAAGCCGCTTACGCGGCTTTCCTTCTAATCTTATATCTCTATACGTACCTCACTAACCTCATATCTCTATACTTATATCTCTATACTTATCTCTCGATACAGCTAAACAATCATACCCGTTACTTTAGCGCAATCGTCTTTTTCCACGTCAATTTCTGGCCTTGATCGTTCTTGAAGGTGAACTTCACCTCGCCTTGCTCTCCCTTCATGCTATCCGGGTAAATGAAGCCCATAAACTGGCCGTCACCGCTAATGTAGAAGCCATCGCCTCCGCTCTGACCATGCTCCACAGCTTCTTGCAGTGTATTCACGATATCGTTCTTACCCGACTTCCACTCGATCTGCGACAATGCATACCCTTCAGGACGCTGTTTGATGGCAAAATCAAAACTGTTCCCCTCGATGGGCTTAGGTGTCTGATCAATTACGATCAGTATCTGTTGATCTGTCTGTGGGCCGTCGTTAGGCTCTGCATCTTCTGCCTTTGCGCCGCTGCCGTCAGGAGTTGACGCTTGGTCTGTCGGTACTGCTGTAGGCGATTTTGTAGGCTCTTCTGTAGTTGCTCCGAAAGGCTGCTCTGTTGACACTGCTGTAGGTGCCACTGTAGGCTCGGCCTGTGCCGTAGCACTTGGTGACGCGGAAGGCGTACCACCATTGGCTGCGGACTCCGGTTTTGCCCCGCAAGCACTAAGCAGCAGCGTTGCTGCAAGTACCGCGAGCACATTAATCGTTGCCATTTTATTCATGTGATACATCCTCAACTTTCTTCCGTTATTATCATTGGCTCTGCTTGTTCCAACGTAAAATAAAAGGCCACGCCCTGCTTCGTGTTCTCGGCACCATACCGGCTTCCGTGCAGGTCCAGTATATTCTTCACAATGGCCAGGCCGAGGCCCGTCCCTCCGAACTTCCTATCCCGAGAGCGCTCAGCGCGGTAGAACTGATCCCAAATCCGCTCCAGATCGTCCTCAGGGATAGACGGACCTACATTGTCGATGCGGGTCATAATAATGCCAGGTGAAGCCTGCTGTATCTGAATTCGGATCGTGCTATGCTCCTCCGCATATCTAACAGCATTACTCAACAGGTTCAGAACAACCTGCTCCAGTCGTCTAGGGTCAGCCTGCACACCCCATTCTTCTGTCTCCAGGATGTCGATATGAAGATTCTTACTTACTAGCTGATGATCAAACGATGAGGCCACATTTCGTACAAGACGACCCAGATAAATCTCCTTGGGATGCAGACGAACGGCCTTCGCTTCAAATTTGGAAAGCTCCAGCATGTCCATAATCAATGCGTTCATCCGGTCTGTCTCGTTCACAATCAGATTGAGGTAACGCTCTCTTTTATCGATGGCTACATCGTCTTGCAGTCCCTCTGCGAAGCCTTTGACAATCCCCAGCGGGGTCTTCAACTCATGAGAGATATTGGCGATTAATTCTTTGCGCAGCTGCTCGGAGCGCTCCTTCTTGGCCACTTCCTCCTGCAGCTCCTGGTTGGCTTCAGTGAGCTGCTTCAAGGTAGCGTCGAGGTTCTGAGATAACTTGTTCATACTCCGTGACAGATCGCCGAACTCGTCCTTCGAATTAATGGCCGGCTGCTGGCTAAAATCCAGCTCCGCCATGCGCGTAGCCGCCTTGCTGAGCTTCACTAGCGGAAACGAAACGATCCTGGAATAGATCAAGGATAGCAGCGTCACCAGAATCAGAATCACCGGAGCCAAATAAAGAAAATATTGTGTCAGGATGCTAACCGCTTCCCCGACGGGCTGAAGCGATGTCATCGCAAACACATAACGGCCCCCCTCTCCAGCTTCAGGAAGTGAAAGAACCACCACTGCGTACACAATGCCGCTCCATTTATCGGTCCACTCCATCTGAACGGGAAGCCCTTTTGTCAGACGGTCTCTGTCAGTGTCCATCTTGTTCATCCAATCGCCAAGCGCGTTCTGAATTAGTGTGTCTTGATAATAAGGGTTAAATGACCGGTCCTCCGGCAGTAACAAATCTGTGATTGCGCCCGTGACACGGGTCAATCCTTCCTCTGGCTGGGAGGCTGACGGCTGCAGCTTTGCAGGCTGCATAATCGTATCCTTTTCATCCATATACAGCCCGTCTACGACCAGTTGATCACCGATGTGCAGACCGACAGGAATATCGCTCAGCATGGTTCCGTCTGACGAGATACGGATCGTAATGCTTTTGGCAGGTGATTCTATCTGAATATAATACGGTTCTACACTTATACGCTCAAACTGATGATTAAATATCGCGATACTGACATCATGCTGGTTCATAAAGTCACCAAGAAGATGCGCGGCTTGATCCCCGCCGGAATGCACTGCCGCATACTGCCGTCCAAAATCCTGCACATTCTGTTCCAGCTTGCTGATCTTGGTCGTGCGGTAAAAGCGCTCAAAGAACAGTCCTTCCACCAGCATCGCAATGGAAAAAACAATCACAATCATTACGGAGGTTACGACAAACAGCTTCAGAACTACCCCGTTCTTCTTCATGGCTCCAGCTCGAATTTATAGCCTGAACGGATGACCGTCCGAATCAAGGAGCCCTCACTTCCCAGCTTGGCCCGCAGCTTTTTGATATGGGTATCCACAGCCCGGTGATCACCAAAGTAATCCAAGCCCCACACCGCATTCAGAATATGGTCACGGGACAGGACGATGCCATAATTTTTGATCATCACCAGCAGCAGATCATATTCTTTGGGCGACAGGTTGAGCAGTTCACCGCTTACCGTTACCGTATGGGCTTTCTGATTCACCGACAATTCTCCGTAAACCAGCGTGTCGCCTTCCCGGCCAATCGTCCCTTCTGTTCGCTTCATCAAGGCCGTGGCGCGGGCCACCAGCACCTTCGGGCTAAACGGCTTGGTCACATATTCATCCGCACCCAGCTCAAAGCCCATCAATTGATCGTCATCCTCTGTTCTCGCCGTGATGATAATGATCGGGACATCCGACTTCTGGCGGATACGTCTGCACACCGACCAGCCATCCATTTCCGGCATCATAATATCGAGCACCACCAGATCAACCATCGACTGTGCAAAAATCTCCAGCGCCTGCCGTCCGTTCTCTGCTTCATAGACTTCCCATTGTTCCTTCTTGAAATAGTCCGTGATAAACTCCCGCATCAGCACATCGTCTTCCACCAGCAAAATACTTCTCTTCATTTCTTGAACACTCCACATCCACCAGAAATTCATTAGTCCATTTAACAGGAGACGTGAATGCCTGTCAAAAAGACTTGCTTTACAAATTCACTGCGATCACGCCGATCTTCTTGTCAACTTGTCCGATCCACAGCTCGCCGTCGCCCACCATAACGCCCTTCCAGTTCACGAATAGTTTGTCTTCCTTCTGTGCCAGGAGCTTCTTCTTCACTTTGGCAGTCATGATGTTATTATATTTGGCAATAAACTCTTTTTTCGTTTTAATTTGTACACTTTTCCCTTTAGTGTTCACGCGCAGCGGATAGGATATGCTGTCTGCTACTGCTGCTTTGTTATTGGCGGCTACATCCTTTTGCAGCTTGTTAAAAAAGTGTGCGAATGCTACAGGATTATCTATACCGGCAACTTCATACGGGTTCTCTACCACATTGACCGCATACACAACCACACGATTATTGATTTTGCTGATCCACAGCTCCCCATCTCCGATCATAATACCATTGGCATTGGAAAAGGCTTGATCCGGCTTCTGGGCCAGCAGCTTGGCACGCACATTGGCGGTCATAATCCGGTCATATTTTTGTACGAATTCTTCTTTGGTGTAGATCGGAAAGGTTTTGCCGCCCTTGTTCAGATTAAGCGGGTAGGACATCAGCTCGGCCACATCTTTGCTTTTGCCTTCAGAGACTGCTTTCTGTAGTTTGGCCAGGAACGTTGTGAATTCCTTGGGATCATCAAACCCGGCATTGTAATACGGATTATTGGCACTTTGCTGAGCGGCAGAAGCTGCTGCTACTGTGGTGGAAAAAGCCTTAGTGGAACCGGCCTTTTGATCGGCCCATACCGGCCCTGTCAACGCGGTTGTAGCTACTGTGAGTCCTAGCAAGAATGCGATTTTTTTCATTGTTTATTACCTCCAGCGGTCATTTGATAAACCTAGTATAGTACCCGAATGTGTACATCAGGTGTACATGAAGTGTTATTTCAATCCGGTGTATCCTTGGATAGTTACAACAAGCCGCCTTACATGCCTTCCTATGTTTATAAAAAAACAGCGCCCTCCGCTAATTCCGGGGGGACGCTGTGTGCTGCTATGCAGGAGCTTAATTCAGCCCAAAGGCATGAATAAGCAGGAATCCGAGGATGGACAGTAAGACGGACCCGATCAGCCCGGCATAGAACGGTTTCTTGCCCAGCCGGCGGAAGGTCGCGACATCTACACCCAGTCCGAGTCCAGCCATGGCCATCGCCAGCAGCATATAGGACAACATGAGAAGTGCCGATATCACCTTGCCTGGGATAATTCCCAGCGTGTTCACCCCACTCATGAGCAGGAAGCCAAAAATAAACCATGGCACCGGCAACTCACGCCACTTTATTTTATGATCTTGCCCTTGCTGTTTCTGTCCTTGCCGTTTCTGCCCTTGCTGTTCCTGCGATTGTTCCTTACGCGCTTGCCGCGCATCCCAAAGGCCAATCACCAAAGCAATCGGTACCAGCATCGCCACACGTGTGAGCTTCACAATCACCGCCATATCCAGCGCTCCCTGACCTCCCGGTGCTGCCGCCGCGATAACATGTGCCACCTCGTGCAACGTTGCCCCTGTGAATATCCCGTAGCCAGTCACAGTTAGGCCCAGCAGCGGGTACAGCAGTGTATATGCAAGTGTGAAAATAGTGCCAAGAATGGCTACCGTAGCTGCGCCCACTGCCGTCTCTTCGTCCTTCGCCTTGATTTGCGGTGCAATGGCAACCACTGCCGCAGCGCCACAGATGGCCGTTCCACATGCGGTAAGCAGCCCCAGCCGCTTGTCGACCTTGAGCCATTTCGCTAATCCATAGACAACCACAATCGTGAACACAATATTGATGGCGGCAATCGCCACCACTTTATAGCCCGCATGAGCGATATCCAGTACATTCAGCTTCAATCCAAGCAGTATGATACCGAATCTTAAGAGTCTTTTACTGGAAAAGGCTATTCCGGTCTGAGCCTGCACAGGTACACCCCTGACCGCCCTGTACAGAATACCTAACAGAATCGCAATGACCAATTGGCCCATAATACTCAAAAATGGCAAGTACGCCAGCAGCTTAGCTATGATAGATAGCAGTATCGTCAAGCCTATCCCCTGCAAAAATCCGCCGTTCTTCATGCCCCTTAAAGGCATTCGGTGTATAAGTCCCATCATCTTCGTTGCACTTCCTTAATGTGATAAATTATATTCTCACTATAGAAGGAGCGAAGCCGAAAGTGAAATACGACTTTGCGATGCTTATCATTATAAAAACTTATGATTGAAAGTCTATCCTGTGCTAAAATGGCTCTAACAAGCCCATATAGCCGCAGAAACTATTTTAAAAATGAGGGATTATAATGATCACTGATGCAATTCGTGTGTTTGTAACTGTTGCGGAGCAACGCCATTTCTCCAAAGCTGCAGAGCTGCTGAACCTGTCTCAGCCGGGCGTTAGTCTGCATATCAAAAATCTGGAGAATGAGCTTGGAGCCAAGCTGCTGCATCGTTCGCCGAAGCAAGTATCCCTGACAGAAGCCGGGTCCATTCTCTATAAACATGCCAAGCGAATCTTGTCCCACTATGAGGACGCGCGCCAAGAGATCCAGTTGCTTCAGAATGAGGTGACCGGTAGTATTTTGATCGGGGCAAGCTTTACAATTGGTGAGTATATTTTACCTGGGAAGCTTGCGGCGTTCGCCGGGCAGTATCCGCAGGTCAATATTCAGGTCACGATCGGCAATACACAGGAGATTATCGGGGCCATTCGGGGAAATCAGTTGGATATCGGTTTTGTCGAGGGTGAGGTTCAAGCCTCAGCTGACCTAGAGATTATCCCTTATATGAAGGATGAGATGATTGTTGTGGCCTCCTCTGATCATCCGCTGTCGGAATCCGTCGTTGTGGAGCAGGACATGCTACAGAATCAGGTCTGGGTGCTCCGTGAACCAGGCTCCGGCACCCGTGCCTTTAGTGATCATTTTATACAGGATACGGGGATTGAAGCAAAGCGGTCCCATGTCTTCACCAGCAGCCAGGGTGTGAAGGAAGCCGTCGCCGCCGGTCTTGGGATCGCTCTTTTATCAAGATGGGTGGTACGAAAAGAACTGGCTGCGGGTGAAATTACCGAACTCCGCATCCGGCAGCTGCAATTAGAACGAAATTTCTCGATCATCCGTCATAAGGAGCATTCCCGCTCCATGGCGGTGGATGTGTTCCTGCAAAAGCTGCTTTTTGGCAAAAAAGAAGGCTGAAGGCTAAACGCCTTCAACCAGTATACCTTCTTCCAAATGCAGCACACGGTCACACCATTCCAGCATTCGTTCGTCATGCGTGACCATTACCGCCGCTTTGCCTTCCCGTTTCACCTCGTCGGCGATCATGCTGACGACCTCTTTGCCTCGCTTAAAGTCGAGGCTTGCCGTCGGCTCATCCGCGAACAGAATCGCCGGCTTGTTCATCCACGCTCTGGCGATAGCGACCCGCTGCTTTTCCCCGCCGGAGAGTGCTTCCGGGTATTGATTCCGCCGTTCCCAGATCCCCAGGCGCTTCAGCAAGTAGTCCGCCCGCTGTTTGGACTCCTTCGTTCCAAGCTTCGCCAGCTTGGCTACGTATAGTAGCTGCTCCTCTACCTTCAGGTATGGGAGCAGCTGAGCGCTTTGGAACATAAAGCCGATTTTCTCCAGCCGTAGCTGGGTCAGCGCGCTTTTATCCTTGTCTTTTAACGATTCCCCGTCAATCAGAACTTCTCCGCTGGTTGGCGAGAGCAGCGCACCTGCTGTAGACAAAAAGGTACTTTTCCCGGAACCCGAGGGTCCCAGCACCGCTACGAATTCGCCCGCCTGAACTTCCAGGTTCAGGTTGTGCAGCACCGAGATGGTCGTATCCCCGTCACCGTAAGTTTTGGTCACTTGCTTCATTGTTAGTTTCGCACTCATGCGTAAGCCCTCCCTATCGCTTCCAGTGCATCGACTTTCGCTACTCGTACCACTGATATGAGCGATCCGCACAAGGACATACCTACGAATAATAAGCTGGTCCACAGAATCGTCATCGGTTCAAGCTGGAACGGCATCGAATCCGGCAGCGCCATGTTCATCCCAAAGGTCAGTGCCAGACTGACAATCAGGCTCACTATGGACAGAATCATGACTTGGCCTACGACACTCCAAGCGAGATAAGACATCTTGGTGCCCATGGCTTTGAGAATGCCGAACTGGCTTGTTTTCTGAATGGTAATGACATAGAAGAAGACGGCCAGCACGAAAGCGGCAATAACAAATAGGAAAACGATCATCATGAGCAGAGAGCCTTGCTCCGCGGAATATCCCGGAATGCTCTCAATAGCCTGCTTCTGGGTAATGATCTCCACATGATCGAGCTTGCCATTAATCTCGGCGGCCTGATCAGCGGTGATGTTCAGTGCAATAACATTAAAGGATGCCTCTTGCGGAGAGCCCCCTCCTTGGCTGGAACCTTGCTTCATCTCTTGCCATTCTTGTTGATTGATATAGACCACTGGGGTATGGCTATAGGAGTTATCCTTCACGAATCCGGCTACGGTAAAACTTTTGCCAGTGGCCTGATCACGGAGCGTACTCCCGATTGTGATACCTGACTGCTCCAGCTTCTTATCTACGAGCACACTGCCTGTGGTGTCATTGGTGAGCTTATCCCCCTCAACCACTTTGGGTGCCAACATTCCGTTCATATCCACTGCAAAATAAGTAATGTCAGCCTTCACGTCATCGGCGTTACCAGTCCCTGCGGTAATCGTGCTCATTTGCACCGCAAGCGGGGTTGCATTAGCCTCTCCGCTGACTGCCCGAACCGCTTCAAGCTCTGTACCGCCCAGAACGGAACGTCTGAAGGTATGCTCCGCGTCGCTTTGAACCGCGAAATAATTCGCAGGCATGTTCTCCACAGCGGAAATATTGGCATAAGCCAAGCCTCTTGCTAGTCCCGTAACAAACAAGACCAGAAATGAGACCAAGAGCATAATCACCATGATCAACGAATATCTGGCTTTGGAATGCCTCATCTCTCTCAGGGCTAAAAACATAGTACCACTCCTTCTACTCTGTATAGCTACAGTGTAGAAAGTGAAAATGAACGGAGTATGAATAAAGAATTACAAAAACCCACTATTTACAATAGTGGGAGGGTCACGGTGAAGATGGTCCCTTCACCTACACTGCTGGAGACCTCCACGGTTCCGGCATGTGCTTCAATAATTTTTTGCACAATGGCAAGTCCGAGGCCGCTGCTATGCGTCTCATGGGTACGCGCCCGGTCGACTTTATAGAAACGGTCGAAGATCATCGGCAATTCTTCTTCGGCGATGCCTTCGCCAGTATCTGTGACCGATACGATACAATTTCCTCCGGCTGTTTTGGAGGTTATGGCGATGGAACCGCCGACAGGCGTGTATTTTATGGCATTGGACACCAGATTCATCCACACCTGATAGAGCAAATTAGAATCAGCATGGATACTGATGTCCGCCAGATTCAGACGCACAGCGAGCTGCTTCTCCGTCAGTCTCCACTCCATAATCTGCACAACCTGACGCAATTGGGCCTTGAGATCGAAGTCTTTCTTGGTTAGCGCCTCGGCATCATAATCCAGCGAAGACAACGTAAGCAATTGCTTGCTAAGCAGCGACAGACGGCGGCTCTCTCCGTCAATAATGGTGAGATACTCCAGCCGCTGCTCTTCCGGCAGCGAGGTTTCTCTCAGCGCATGTGCAAAGCCCTGAATCGACGTAAGCGGGGATTCAATCTCATGCGAGACATTAGCGACAAAATCCTGCCGTGCACGGTTCGTCCGTTCCAGCTCCCGGCTCATCACCATAAAATGAGAAGCCAGCTGACCGATCTCGTCCTTCCGCCACGTATTCAGCCTGATATCGTACCGGCCCTTGGAGATCCGCTTCGTGGCTGTAGTCAGCCGGGTGATCGGCCGGACAATATGAAATACACTGATCATCACAAAGCCCAGACTGATTAGTATCGTGAACCCGATAATCATCGCAAAAAAGATCCGCAGCTCTCCGAACTGAACCTGAGCATCCGGCCGCAGGAACAGTGCATAAGTGTCTGCCGCCGTGTTGATCGGCACGCCTATCGAATTCCGCAGCTGGTTGTCAAAAAAACCGGTGATAAACGGCTTGCTTGGAAACTCGGCAATTCCGTGGTATACCTGTCCTCCCAGCACCGTGTCAATCTGCTCTTTCTCCAGATCCATGACCCGGAATGGCTCGCCATAGGTTCGCTCGTCGCCTTTCCCGTTCGTCAGGTAGAGTCGATAACCAAGAGCTGCCGTGCTTTGCAGATAATCCTCCTGCGACTCCGGGTGCGTGGCAATAAACTGCTGGATTTGTACAGCCATCCCGGTCAGCTTGGCATCGTTCTCCGGCTTTACCTGCGACTGATAATAGAGATTAGAGATCAGGAAGCCGAGCAGACTGCTCACAATAATGACAGAGCAAAAAACAAGGCACATCCGAACATACAAGGACTTCATGCGTTGATCATCTCCACCTTGTAGCCGATGCCGCGCACCGTCCGGATTACAAAATCATCTTGATACCCGGCAAACCGCTGCCGCAGCCGCTTAATATGTACATCGACCGTCCGCTCATCCCCCTCGTACCCGGCTCCCCAGACCAGCTCAATCAGTTCAGAGCGAGAGAACAGCCGACCCGGATATTGAGCCAGCTGCGCCAGCAGCTCGAATTCCTTTACAGGAAGCAGCAGGACATCATCCCCATCGTTGATCTCATAATTTTTGCGGTCAATGACAAGGGAATTCAGGCGAATCTTATCGTTGGAAGCCACCGAATAACGCCGGAACAACGCCTTCATTCGAAAGATCAGCTCCTCCGGCTCAAAAGGCTTGGTCAAATAATCGTCAGTTCCCCGCAAGTACCCCTGCTCTTTGTCACTGAGCTGCTGCCGTGCCGTCAGGAGAATGACCGGGATATCGTACGTCTCACGGATATATTGGCACAGCTCCAGCCCATCGACATGTGGCATCATCACATCGACAATCGCCATGTCCACTGTGTGTTCTTTTAACACCGTAATCCCTTCCCGGCCATCCCCTGCCTCAAGCACCTGATACCCTTCTCTTGTCAGCACATGCTTCAATAAGGTGCGGATGTTCATATCATCATCGGTCACTAGAATCTTCTTCATTGCTTCTCACTCACTCTCTGCCATACCTGGACATCATATAATGCTCCCATAGTATCAACATTAGAGCGATTCAACAACTTTATCTAATCTGCAATACGTTCGCTCAGTCAGCTGTGGAACGGATGAAGGGAATTATGCTCTCTTTTAGAGAAAGCAACGGCCCTCCAACAAAACGCTCCAGATCCTGTGAAGTGGATGCGGTATCGAGTCTGGACAGAAACGGGTAGATCCAGTGCTGCACCCCTGCGTCCTGCTTATGAACCACTGGCTGACCGGCTATCTCCGACAGTACCACTGCCAGCTGACGGAAATCCCACGTCTCCGAGGCAGTCAATTCATAAATGGCATTCTTATGATCGGATGAAGCCAATATGCTGGCCGTTCCAAGGGCGAGATCGCGGCGTGTAACGGTGTTGAACACCCAGTCTCCCGGGGCGGTAATTAGTTCCCCACTCGCAAGTGCTTCATTCAATCCAAGTACACCGGCAAAATCCGTATATAGGGCATTGCGGAGAAAAGTATAATTTAGGCCGGAATCGAGAATCGCCTGCTCGGTGCGCAGATGCACATTATGCTGCGGATCGGCACCGGGTTTTGGAAAGGCAAAGCTTGTGTACAAGAAATGTTCTACCTTCGCTTTCTTAGCTGCCTCGATAACATGACTATGCTGAACATAGCGGATACCATCATCCGTATTTGAGCTGGAGATGAGCAGTAGCCTGGAAACCCCGGTGAAAGCTTCCTCAAGGGTCTCCGGCTGATCATAATCCACAATTCGGATCTGTACTCCAAGGGGCTGCAAATACTCTGCCTTCTGCGGGTCCCGGACACCTGCAATCAACTGTTCCGGGGGAATAATCTCTGCGAGTTTTTCGATAATTTTAGTGCCAAGCTGTCCGGTTGCTCCGGTAATAAGTATCGACATGAATAACGTCCTTTCCATCTCCTGAGTTTAGTTAAGTTATTAACTATATAATTAAAAAGAGTACGCTGATCCAATCAGCTACTCTCTGGTCAACTTCCGCAACAATCCCATCAGCTGATGGATTTCCTGCGGCTCCAGCTGCTGCATCCGCTCGCCCACCGCTTGCCGGTTCTCTGGTAAATGCTCCTCCAGCAACGCTTCACCTTTACCAGTCAAAGAAATCACCGTCTTCCTGCCATCGGCTGCATCACTGGCCCGGCTGATATAGCCGTCCTTTTCGATTGGGGTCAGCAGCAGGCTAATATTTGCCTTGGTAACGCCTATGATCGACGCCAGCTCGGAGGGCAGGATGCTACCACCCTGTTTGGCGATCTCTACCAGGATGCGAATTCTCGCTCCATTCAGGCCCTTGGATTGCCAGTATTTCTCGGAAACAGCCACCAGCTTAGCAGTCGTCTCCACCAGGGTAAAGAACGCCTCTGTAGGCAGCGGCTGGTTCAGTACATATTTCTGCAAATCATCCATAACTTCGTTTTCAGCTCCAATCAGTTAATAACTTAACTATATTCAAAATACACTACCACCTCAGACTTGTCAAAACTGAATTTTGTCTGCTCCTCCAACTATTACACAAAAAAGCCCCGAAGCCATAGCTTCAGGGCACACAATCATCGCTTCAATCATGACTCCAGATCATTTGATTTCGGTGATAGTTTTCGCTGGTTAAACCAGCACAGTCTTCGCAGTTACCGGCTCTTCACTGTATCTCGTTCTACCTTCCGGCAAAACCTCCAGCTTAATTAGCTCGGAACGGCTGGCCAAGCGGATTGGCGGCCCCCACGTTCCGTAGCCAGAAGAGACTACTACATGGAGGTTTTCTTTTTGCAGATATCCCCAATCAAGCTCAAATAATCGTTTGGTTATCCAGTGGTTGGGTGCGATCTGGCCGCGGTGCGTATGACCCGAGAGGAGAACGTCCACACCTGCCTGAGCTGCAGCTCCAAAGCCGGTCGGCTGGTGGTCCATCATGATGACAGGCTTGGAATGGTCAATTCCCTCAAGCAGCGCAGGTACGCTCAATCTGCCGCCGGCCTCCATCGTTTCCGCAGTTTTGTCCTTACGACCTACGATGTAAACACCGGCTGTCTCCACAACTTCGTCCTGTAGCACCCTGATCCCGATGCTCTTCATCACTTGAGTATATTCCTCGATGGAGCCACCGTAGTATTCATGGTTACCCAGCACAGCATATACGCCATAACGGGCTTTAAGCAGTTTTAACTGGTCGCTCATCTTATTACGAACGAACGGCTCGATGCTATCATCCAGCACATCCCCGGCCAGCAGGACAATATCCGGCTGCATGTGATTGATCTCTGCCACCATTTTTTTCAGATGACGATTGCCGACGATGTTCCCCAAATGCAGATCAGACGCTACGGCGACGGTCAGCGGCTTCCGGGTTCCACGCGATTTGGCGATGGGCAGCGAATGATTCCGCACAACCGTACTCCAAGCATTTCTGGAGCCCCAAATCAGGAACAGAGCCAACAGCACCAACAGCACCCCGCCAGCATCAGTGACAAAGGAATCAGGTACCTTACCGCTCCAGTAGAGCAGCAGGTAAACCAAATCTGTCAAAGGCAGCAGGAGAATAGCAAATTCCATACAAGCCAAGTAGTATGAACCTACGACCTTAAACAGTCTTCCAGCTGGTTTAAGCACCTGCGGCCATGGAATCATTCCGATGACGTATGCCAGCGCTACAACTGTAAAGAGACTCCAGAACAAGGCCGGAGACGATCCTGGCAGCCATTCCTGTACCAACAACCACAGGTGATAGCCGATGTAATAATTCACTAGAACCAACCCAAGCAGCATCAATACTCCCGAGGCTATTCTTTGCAAAGTCTTCATTATGTTTCTCCCCTTCACCGCGTTCTTCTGTATCTAACTCAAATCATAACACAAACCGTTAACACAGTATAAAATCCACGCAGGGAATCGTCAAAGACCGCAGATTTATTCGTGCTGTAATGGCCCTCGCTCGTTTCTATTTTTGAAACTTTTACGCATTTTTTGAGGGTTGTTTTTAACTTCCGTTATTATAAAGACAGCTTTTACTGCAAGACTTCTCCGGAGAAGGAACTTGAGCAACAGAGCTTCAAGAGAGGAAGTGACTTCATCCCTAATGTCAGCGAAGATTTATATCGCTCTACTCTCCCTTGCCATCAGCGCGTTTGCTATCGGAACAACGGAGTTTGTCCTGGTAGGGCTGCTGCAAACGGTAGCAGATGATCTTTCCATCAGTATCACACGAGCAGGAACACTTATTTCCGGCTATGCCGTCGCAATTGCCGTAGGAACTCCGCTCATCGCGACTTTTTCAGGGCGTTTTCCCAAAAAGCAGCTTCTTCTCCTTTTGATGACCATATTTACCTTAGGCAACTTGCTGGCAGCATTCTCGCATTCGTATGGTCTGCTAATGTTGTCACGGGTCATTACAGCCATCGCCCACGGTGTGTATTTTGCAGTAGCAGCTACCGTTGCTGTGGACATGGTTCCCGCCAGTCATAAAGGTACCGCTGTCTCGATCATGTTCACCGGACTAACCGTAGCCACCATTGCCGGCGTTCCCATGGGAACGTATATCGGCCAGCATTTCGGCTGGCGGGCTACCTTTGGCGTTGTAGCCGCACTTGGCTTCATAGCTTTGGCCTCCAATGGTCTGGCGATCGGTAAGGTTAATCAGGATTCGAGCAAGCTTCGCTTAAGCGATATCAGAAAGCTGGTCTTTAACAACCGCATCCTGCTGGCTTTACTGATGACCATACTCGGCTTCGGTGGAACGTTTACTTTATTCACCTACCTTACGCCTATTCTGGAAAATATCAGCGGCTATTCGCCCGGCTCCATTACGCTTCTGCTGCTAGTCTATGGAGTTGCTGTTGCGATAGGCAACCTAGTCGGCGGAAAACTCGCCAATGCGCACCCTGTAAAATCGCTGCGGCTTGTATTTTTGTGCCAAAGCATTGTATTACTGCTGCAAATCGTACTGCTGCCGAGCAAGCAACTGACCATTCTGGGGCTTATCTTAATGGGCTTCTTCGCCTTCATGATGTCTCCGGGAGTACAGGCCTACATCCTGACACTCGCTGAAGAGTTCGCCCCGTCAGCTAAAAATCTGGCATCAGCACTGAATATTTCCGCCTTTAATATCGGCATTGCGGCTGGCTCTACCATAGGAGGCTATGCCGTGGACCATCTGGGTTACTTGGACACTGCTTGGCTTGGAGCCATCATGGTGTGCGGAGCTATGCTTTTGGCCATGCTGAACTATCGTCTAGACAGACAACAACAACTTTTTGAGGAGTGAAATTATGATGAATCTTCAATCGCTGGAACAACTGGAGAACCAACTCCAATTAGATCATTTTACTAACGAGGATGCCCTGGAGCTCGGATTTACCATTATCAACTATGCCAAAGAACAAGGCACCTCAATTGCCGTTCATATTGAGCGGAACCGTGTCCCATTGTTCACCCATCTGATGGAAGGCACCTCTGATGAGAATTACCACTGGCTCTTCCGTAAAAAGCGGGTAACCGACCACTACAACCGTAGCTCCGCTTACATTGCCGAACGTTTCGCCCAGAGTGGAACTACGCATACAGAGAGCTCTCTTCTATCACCCGCTGAATATCAGGCGGTAGGCGGCACTTTTCCGCTTCGCATCAAAAACGTAGGTGTAATAGGCTCCGTTACAGTAGCCGGACTAACAGGTCAACTTGACCATGATTATGCGGTAGAGGGCCTTAAACGATTTATAGATAGTAATTAATTCAGGGGAAACGTCTGGAAAATGCGGCTGCACAATGCCAAGCCAATTTCCAGGACGTTTCCCCCCTGTTTTTCCAACTTGCTGGTATTAGTGACATCTTAAACAAGAACATTCAAGAACAGTGAGAAGCTTTTTATGATTACTATTGCGCTAAATCAAGGATTTGACGGCTTCATCTTTAGCACTTGCATGAATGTTGTACAATTGAACTAGACACGATAAGGAGTGAATCTGATTGGAAAATAACAGTCTTGCCTTCACACAGAACCGTAGCGCAGCGCCCGGCGACATCATAACTTTTGGCACTTACCCGCAAACTGTACACGGCGCGGACAAAACGCCGATCAAGTGGCGGGTGCTGCAAAATTCAGGTGGAGAGCTGTTCGTTTTGAGCCAGTACATTTTGGACTGCAAACGATATCATCATGAAAATGTCGATATTACTTGGCGTGACTCTAATCTGCGAAGGTGGCTGAACGAAGAGTTTTATCATGCCGCGTTCAATGATGCTGAGATGAAGTTCATCAAGCCAACACTTTGCGCTGACAACGGGGACGGAAGTTCAGATACGGAGGACAAGGTATTTCTGCTCAGCGTTGCAGAAGTGAAAAAGCTGACCTATAAACTTGACGAAGATTCTTTAGGTGTCAGACGTCGTGCAGTAGGAACGGAATTGTCCAGAATACAAAAGAACGATGGATGCCGCTTGTATGTGTATGATAAAACAGTCAGAGCTGACTATATCCTCGAGAATGATGAAGCGCTTGGCTGCTCATGGTGGTGGCTGAGAACTCAACTTGGTATTTCTGCCCGCGCGTATTTTGTTGGTCCTCGAAGCAGTATCCGCAGTTATGGTCGTGTCAACTTAGCTTGTTACGGCGTGCGCCCCGCTATTAAGATTAATCTTCAATGATACAAAGCGGGGCCATCCCGGCCGGCATTGTTATTCATTCTCCAGCAGTTTCGATATCTGCATGCTGCATTCCTGCAATTGTCTGCTCAGCGCTCGGTCTTTCTTTTTGGTCATCCGCGCAGAAGGACCTGAGATGGCAACAGCAGCTATAGCAGTCTCTTTATAAAACACAGGAGCCGCAATACAGCGGAGGCCGATTTCCGTCTCTTCGTCATCAATGGCATACCCTTGCTGGCGAATCACTTTAAGATGCTCTCTCAGCAAGTGGAAATCGTCAAAGGTATTTGGGGTATTTTTGTGCTGGATAACGTTCTTCAGTATAGCTTCCAGCTTGCGTTCATCCAGATGAGCAAGAATGGCTTTGCCGAAGGCGCTCAGATGTGCGTAAGCCTGGTCGCCCACCTTGGAATGAATCCGCATCGTATGTGTTCCTTCTATCACTTGGGTTGTCACGACATGGATACCGTTAAGAATCCCAATGTACAGGGTCTCACCGACCTCACGGCTCAAATGATACAACGGCGGGACAGCCACCCACTCCAGTCTAGGGGAAGGGTGACTCACGGCTCCGCCTATTTTCTCCGTCACACTATAAGCAAAATCCGTCTTTTTCACATAGCCTGCAAGCTCCAGGGTATACAGCAAGCGATATACGGTAGATTTATTCAGATTAACGATCTGGATGATCTCGCTTAGTTTCATAGACTCTGTCTGCTGCAGCGTATCCAGGATCAGAAGCCCTTTTTTTAAAGTGGCCGATTCATATTGCTTCAAGTTACTCACCTCTTGTCTGTGGTGTAGCCATAATAAATCAAAGGCAGCAGTAGATCAAATACTGATCCATTCATATCAACTATTGAAATATAATTTCTGTATGCAAAAAGCCAGCAAACTCCGGCTAGGAAGCTTGCTGGCTTTAAGTCATGTTATACGGCTTTGCCGCGGCTAGCCATGTATTCACCAATGAGCTTGTCACATTTGTTAATGTGGTTAACAAGCCAATCCGTCAAAGTACGGTTCAATTTGATCGTAGACAGAACGGACACGCCCTTGGCGTTGATCATTTCTTCAAGCTCAAGCACTGTTTTCACAAAATCCGCATGGGTCTTGCGGTGCTCCGTCAGCTCCGGAAAATCAATCTCTCCCATCAGCTCTTCTTCGTCGCCGAAATGCTCGAGTGTGTATTCTTTCAGGAATTTCAGTGTTTCCATAATCTTGTCCCGGCCCTGCTGATTCGAGCAAGCTTCGAAAAACTCATTGAGCTTCGCCAGCAGCTGCCGGTGCTGACAGTCAATTTTTTCTACCCCAATATCGTAAGAATCTTTCCAGGCAATCATGGCCTCATCCCTTCGTTATCCCAAACCATTCGAATGGGAAATAAGGTATATTCTCTACCATTTTGCATGAAAGTTCAGTTAACAACATCACACGACAATATTCTACATGAAATATTATCGATGAGGGCTATCTATGGCTCCACTCCGGGTTATATCGGTACAACTTCGATGGACGATGTCCAGCATCCTTGGTGTACTCGTCGGTTTCGGTAACGGCATCGGCCATTTTACGGCGGAAAGCCGCGGCCAGCAGCTCTTTTCCGAGAATAATCTCATACACCCGCTGTAATTCAGACAATGTGAACAATGGCGGCATCAGGTTGAACACGATATCGGTATATTCAGCCTTGCCTCTCAGACGCTCGATCGCATACTCAATCATGATGGAATGGTCAAACGCTATTCCCTCACTCTCTACAATCTCACGTGACAGCTTTCTGACACGTCCCTGTACGGACTCTACAATCCTCACAACTGCAGATAGAGTCTCTTGCTCATTCTGAAGTTTGATGCGAACCCGCTTCTCTGTCTCCGTTCCCTGTTCAGTGGTTGTTGTGTGTTCAGCCTCAATTGTATAAGAGACATCGAACCAGGCTGCATCCGTAGCATCGTCCCCGGCCCGCACATCCAGCGTGGTTCGGTCAACGAGCGCCATGTACGAACAGCTAATAACCCGTGTACGCGGGTCACGGTGCACAGCTCCCCATGTAAACAACTGCTCCATATACAGATCCTCTATATTCGTTTCGCTGTATAGCTCTCGTCGTGCCGCATCCTCAATACTTTCATCTACAGATACGAAGCCGCCCGGCAGTGCCCACTGGCCCAGGTACGGATGCTCGCCCCGTTTGATCAACAATAGTTGGAGAGATTTCTGGGGAAGCTTGCGGTAATTGTTTTGTTCCAGGTCCATCACGGTAAAAATCAGCATATCCACTGTCACCGAAGGATGTTCATACGCATCAGCATCATAAGTCGCCAGAAATTGTGCTTCAGTTAAACCACTGGCATTAGTAAGAGGGTGATCAGACATAGGTTACAGTGCTCCTTTTCTATAAAAACATTAATATTATCCAGTTGTTAATATCATATTGTAATTATACACACATCTCCCTGTGCCCAGTCAATAACGCAGAAAAACCAGGAACATCCTCATAAGAGGAATATCCCTGGTTCTATTAAACAGGCTCAATATGGACAAGCACGTAAGAAACCTGGTGACGGTCTTTCAACTGATCTTCAATTTCTTCGGTAATGTCGTGACTCTGAACCACATTCAGCTTGGCATCCACCAGCACGGTTGTATCCACCAGGACGTTATTGCCGTGCACACGGGCTTTAATATCCTTGATCGACTGCACGCCATCAATTTCGGCCACCGTATTCTTCATCCGTTCAAGTTCTGCCGCATCAAACCCGTCTGTGAGGTCATGAGTAGCCTTACGGAAGATATCGAATGCGGTTTTGCAGATCATCAGGCCGACGATGGTCGCTGTAAGCGGGTCCAGCCAAGGAATCCCGAACTGGGAGCCGATAATCCCGATAAAAGCCCCAATGCTGACCAGCGCATCCGAGCGGTTGTCCTGCGCTACAGCCTCGATAGCATTGCTGTTGATGCGCCGCGCCAGCTTTATGTTATACATGTAGACTGCCATCATAATGACTGCACTTCCCGCTGCTGTCCAGGCAGCGATCAGATCCGGTGTCGCAAGTGACGGCTCCATGAATTTGTTCACACCCTGGTACAAGACTTGAAGTCCGACCGCGATCATAATAAAAGAGGCTATCATTGCCGCAATCGTCTCTGCACGGAAATGTCCGTACCGGTGATTGGAATCCGGAGGTCTGCGCGATATTTTCAACCCCGTCAGGACAGCTATAGACGCTATAATATCCGTAGTATTGTTCAATCCGTCGGCAAGCAGCGCCTGGGAACCCGAGATCGTTCCTATGAACAGCTTGACGGCGGATAACAAAATATACGTTGCTATGCTTAGCCAGGCACCTCTTTCACCCTGTTTGATGTCTTTGTAATTATCCAAAACCAGTAACCCCCAAGCAATAGTATTGTTCTATATTACACGCAGCTAATCGGGTGGGTCTAGAGAAACAGTGTTGCCGAGTGGCGCAAGAGTTACCCCTGCCAAATAGAGTTGGAATACATGAATTTTGTTGTCGTATGCAACATTATTTGACTCCGTTCAACTTTTTAGGCTAAACGGGCGATAACAAACATGAAAAATCCCCACAGCCAAAGGGCTGCAGGGATTAATATGTGTTAACTGCTGTTACTCAGCCGGAGCAGTAAAGCTACGGGTAGCAAACTCAGCATCCAGCATGTAGAAAGCGTTGCTGTCTTTTTCGATACGTTTCAGCTTGGAAATAATGTTGCTGAACAACGCTTCTTCTTCTACTTGCTCGTCAATGAACCATTTCAGGAAGTAGATGGTCGCATGCTCGCGCTCGTCCAAGGCAATGTCTGCAAGATGGTAGAACTTCTTGGTGTTTTGTTGCTCATGAGCATAGGCATGTTCAAACGCATCCAGCATCGAACTGTATTCATTTTTTGGCTCTTTGAGCGCAGCCAGTGTTGCCCGTTTGTCGCGGTCATTGAGGAATCTGTATATTTTCATTGCATGAAATCTTTCCTCTTCGGCTTGAACCAAGAAGAAATTAGCAAATCCGTCGAGACTCTCACCGGAACAATAAGCTGCCATAGCAAGGTAAACGTGAGCGGAATAGAACTCAAAGTTCATCTGTTCATTAAGTGCATTAAATAATTCGTCTTTCATGGACACGTCACCTCAATTTTTAAATTTCAAAATATGTATCGATTCCTGTATATCTTATCATTCAGACTGATAATGGGGCAAGTCCGCCCTCCCCTTACTTCTCAATATCACTTCTCAGAGCTACTTCCCGCAACGCTTCTCCTTGGGAGAAGTAGACGGATAATGGTATTATGGAATTTAAAGGTGGTTACACTAAAGCAGGTCTGAATGATACCACCCGACATTACATTCCGTAGAGGAAAGGAAGACTCTAACTGATGAAAGTAATAGATCGCCTAACGATATTTCCCTTATATAAAAAACGCTTTGCTCCCATTGTTTCTGTTCTGCTCCTGATTCCGCTTATCAGCGGCTGTGGCAGCAGCACTTCCTCATCCACAGCATCCACACGGGCGCCTGCCGCAGCACCAACCGTGTCAGCAGCAGGGCCGTCCACAACAGAAGCTAACACCTCAACGCCTACTCCCGCAACGCCTACGGCAGAGCCTGATCCTGTAACCCTTCAGCTTCAGTCCCTGACCCTTGAGGAGAAGATCGGACAAATGCTGCTGGTCGGTATTAACGGTACAACCCTGGATGCAGGGGCCAAACGGATGATCACAGAGGATAAGGTAGGCGGTATTATCCTCTATAGTAACAACATCGATAATTTGCAAGGGATGGTCAAATTGGTTAATGCCATGAAGAAAAGTAACGCAGCCAATCCTGCTCCCCTGTTCATGAGTGTCGATCAGGAAGGCGGCAAAGTCAGCCGTATGCCTGCGGAGTACGCTACCATCCCTTCTAACGCCAAGGTGGGGCTCCGCAATGATGCGAATGCAGCACGAACCATGGGCACGCTGCTTGCCCGGGAGGTGCGGTCCGCAGGATTTAATATGAACTTCGCTCCAGTACTGGACATTAACAGCAATCCCAAGAACCCTGTCATAGGCGACCGTTCTTTCGGCAATTCGGCGGACACCGTTGTGAAACTGGGCATTGCTGAGATGAAAGGCATCGAGAGCGAAAGCGTTGTTCCGGTAGTGAAGCATTTCCCCGGGCATGGCGATACCTCCGTAGACTCTCATCTGGAGCTGCCTGTTGTGAATAAAACAAGGGATCAGCTCGCCGGGCTAGAATGGCTCCCCTTCCAGGCTGCCATTAAGGAGAATGCCGATGCGGTCATGGTGGCCCACATTCTGTTTCCCAAGCTGGACCCCGACAAACCCGCCTCCTTATCCCGTATGATCATTGGCGATCTGCTTCGGGAAGAGATGGGCTACAAGGGTGTCGTTATCACCGATGACCTGACAATGGGCGCAATCATGAAGCATTTCGACCTGGGCCAAGCTGCGCTTGACAGTGTCAATGCCGGCAGCGATATCCTGCTGGTCGCCCATGAGTATAATAATGAGAAGCGGGTCCGCGAAGCGATTCTACAGAGCGTAAAGAACGGTAAGCTCAAGGAATCGCGAATTGACGAGAGTGTCTACCGTATTTTAGCGTTGAAGCAGAAATACGGATTGACTGACAACCCTGTCCCCGTTCCTGATCTTACCGTCCTCAATAAAGATATTAAAGCTTGGCGTTCATCGATTGCTAAATAACTATGCTGCTACTGGAGAACAACCGTATCACCAGGCTTAAGACCGGACAGAATCTCTGTCTTGTCGGTTGTCTCCAGTCCAATCTTGATATCTCTTCGCTCGATTTCTCCATTACCTTTGTCCAGATTGACATAAGCAGCATCGCCATCATGGATTACAGCCATGCTCGAGACTACTGTTGCTTTTTCTTTTCGGATAGCTTCAATCTCGCCATTCAAACTTAGACCGCCGATGAGATGCTCATTGGCATCAAGCTTAATAATGACTTCAAACTGCGGCACTTGACTGGTGTTATTCGTCTGTCCCGAGGTGGTAGTGGCAAATTTAGCCACCTTGGTCACTTCGCCAGACAGCTTCTCTTCTTTGAGTGCAGTCATTTTCACGTCTACCTTCATACCGGTTTTGATCCGGAACACATCCTGCTCTCCCACCAGAGCGACAAATTCAACCTTGCTAAGATCGACAATTTTGCCGATGTACTGGTTGTCAGACACCGTCTGTGGACGTTCACTAGTACTGTCGAAGAGGAAAATCCCACCTGCCGGAGCACGGTAAATCGCTGTATTCAGCCTTTCCTTCTTGCTGGCAAGCTCCCGGGCCTGAATCTCCGCAGTCACCTCGTTCAGTTCATCGCCGATCCGCTTCGCTTCCTGGGAAGCCAGCACCTTCAATCGATCTGCCTCGGTGGCGCCCAGCGCGGCGCTCTCCTCATCCTGCTGACTCACGAAAGCATTCAGCTCCGCTTCCAGCTTGCCTTTACGGATGGTTGCTTCCGTTGTCGCAATATCGTTCTTCAGCGTCTCCTGATCCAGAGTATACAGGATATCGCCTTTCTTAACCTGTCCGCCATTCTCTACCTTCCAGGAAGTTACTTTAGAAGCAAACGGCGCATAGACAAGCGTTTCATGTTCATACTGAGATTTCCCTTTAACCTGAATCGTCTTGTTAATCGTCTCTTGGGTAACCGGGAAGGTGATACTTTGCACAGGCTCCTCCATCGGCGGTGCTTCCTGCGGCTTGAACATTTTGTCATACGCGAAATAACCGGCTACGGCTACAATCGCTAGGATGATGACCCACTTTATAATCCTTTTCATTCCCTCGGCTTCCTTTCTGCCACAAAAATACTAATCCCGTTTGATAGCCGTGAGCGCATTGGTTCTCGATGCGCTGATGGCCGGATAAATCCCTGATAAAACACCTGTCATAATGGCGAATGCGATGCCGATCGGAATCGTCATCAGCGGAATGGCGATGACAAGACCTCCCTCACTTCCACCCATACCGCCAGCAGAGCCGATTATTTTGTTCATGCCGGTAACGATCAAATATGAAAATACCACGCCCAGCAGTCCGCCCAGAAAACCAAGCAATGCAGCTTCCGTAATAAACATATTGCGTATTTGCCGCATATTAGCTCCCAGTACCTTCATGATTCCAATTTGTCGACGCCGTTGATGGGAAGACATGGTCATGGCAACAATAATGGAGATGGAGGCAATAATCAGAATGAATATTCCGACGCCGAGTGCTACTTTTTTGACCATACTGAACTGCTCTGCAAGCATTTCCTTCTGGTACAGATTCGTGCTGGTGTTCAGGGTAAGCTTCTGAATGAGCTTCTCCAACGCTACAATGTTATCGATACTATCAACCTTGATAATCGCATTGTTATAGACACCTGCTTGTCCATTGGAATCATTGTTCAGATTGAGTTCATCCCGCAGTCGCTCAGCCGTTTCCAGAGACACGTAGATCTTCTTGTCATACATCGCCATATTGTCATCCATTCCTTTGGGCTTGGCGAGAATCCCCATTACTCGAATGGAGGAGCTGACAATGGTCTTGCCGTTGCTAAAGTCAGTTGACTGGAACTGAATCTGCTGCTGGTATAGATCCGCTGGCAGGCGGCTAAGGTTATCGTACTGTTGTCTGAGATCATTGTTATAAGGATCATTCCCCATCGCCTCGTACAGACTTTGCCTTGTCTCATTATCAATCAGACCCAGTGTCGCCCCGTAATTCAGCACGGCCATTCCTGCTAGCTCAGAAGGTCCTCCCTGCTTGAAGGTATTATCGTACTTTGTTAGCAGGCTAAGATTGGTACCTATGACCTGAATATCAGATATTTTGTTATCAATAGTGAGCATCTGAAGCCAGCCAATTTCCTGGAAAGGGGCTGCCGCATTCACATGCTTCAGTCCAGAGATGATCTCCAGCTTCTGGCGGGTCAGCTTACCGGGATCGAGCTTCTCGTTTTCCCCTTCCCCCTGGCTCCCATTCTTCCCTTGGTTGGGTACGCCACTGTTGGGGGTTACAGTGATCTCATCCATTTTGAATCGGCTGTTGATCTCTTTCTCTGTGTATGCCTGCGCCGAATCTCCGAGACTGAGTGCAACGATAATGGCAGCACATCCGATAGAAATCCCCGCCATACATAACCCCGTAACTACCTTACGTCGTTTGATCTGATCCCAGGCCAGACGCGAAATATCTCTAACTCTCATCCTGCTCTCCTCCTTTGGACTCCACTTCGGCAGGAGGCTGTTCTCCGGTGATCATAAATCCGTCCCGCAGTGTGAAGATGCGCTGCATCTGTTCTGCGACCTCAATCTCATGCGTAACAACTATAAAGGTTGTGTTCATTTTCTTGTTCAAATCAAGCAGAATCGTGATGATCTCTTCCTCTGTTTTGGAATCCAGGTTCCCGGTCGGTTCATCTGCGAATATAACGGATGGCTCCGTGATCAGGGACCGCGCGATACTTACACGCTGCTGCTGACCACCGGATAACTGTGCAGGGAATAGATTGGCTTTATCTGGAATGCCTACCGCTTCCAACAGCTCCAGCGCCTTCTTCTTGCGCACGGATGGAGCCACAGACTGGAAGACCAGCGGCAGCTCCACGTTCTCACGTACCGTCAGGCTAGTAATTAGCTCATACGCCTGAAAAATGAATCCGATGTTCTTTCGTCTGAATTCAGACAGTTTGTTCTCGCTCATTTTCACAATATCATGGTCGGCAATGTAAATATGTCCTTCCGTAGGCTTCATCAGCCCTGCCATCAGGTTGAGCATGGTCGACTTCCCGGAGCCTGAGCTGCCAAGCAGCGCGACCATCTCGCCCTTCTGAACCGAGAAGTTGATATCATGCAGCACGGCTGTTGTTTCATTGCCGTTCTTGAAAGAATGGGTTACTTTTTCCACTCGCAACATACAAGCTGCTCCTTCTGTACTTTAATAGAGGGTCTTATTTGTCTGGTGTCGGCGCTCTGTCAATAAACAACGAGTACGCCTGGCTGGCCAGCTCAATCCGTTCGCCCTGGAACTCGTCATAGAGCGTGATCCGGTAAGCTCCTCCGGCCAGTTTCTTGTAAACCGGGTTACTGAAGGAGAGATTGATTATATTGTTACTGCCCTCATTAAGATCTGTGCCGATAACCAGATTCTTTTCCTGGGATTGGCCATAAGGATCTGTCATTTTGAGAACCAGCTTGTGGTTAAAGGTCCCCATGTCATAGCTGACATCACGCAACAGATTATAGCTCATCACGATATTGATCGTATCTGTGCCCTGCAGGTTCCGACCCTCGGAACTGAGCATGGACAAGGTGTAAGGGTACAGCGTGACTTTCAACAGATTGTTCTCCGGCGGAGTCTCCACTGGATTGAGATCCAGTGAGGCAATGTTGATGAATCCGGTTGGTTCCTGTCCCGGTTCACTGAGCTTGTTGCCCGTTATGCCTGGCCCCAGATACAACGCTATGTCAGCAGTGTTCACGGATTTTGGAACCTTTGCCCAGAACGTGACTAACTGCTTACCTCCAGGTGTTGCAGAATTGTCAGGCTGATTGGATACCGCTTCAAACAGCTCACCGTTAGGCGTCGCAAAATAACCTTGGAGACGAGCCATCTTACTCTGTCTCTTCTCTTCGCTGCTAATCAGCAATTCGGAGTACACAATGTTGGAGTTAACGCCTTCATAGATCGTGGTCTTGTTCTCCTGAACCTTGGCATTCTTGCCTTTAGCAATGACATCGTAGCTTCCTCCACGCTCAATCTGCGCCACAGCATTGATCATACTGTCTGTAGTGAACGACAGAAAAGAGACGGGTTCTTCTTTGACGGTTGTATACAGGTTAATGCTTAGTTTATCGAACTTCTGTGTATACGGAACTTTGGCCATCACATAGATGTCGGCCGATTTACCCGGTGCGAGCGATTGGAACTCCTTGTCCATGAACAACTCAGTCGAACCGGTAAGATCGTTATTGTCCAGTTTGACGGCGCCTTTTAGATCAGGCAGAGACAGGTTTACAGACTGAGTGTTATTAATGTTCAGCTTCGCAACGATGATATCGTCGTCTTTCCACGGAAAACGCTGCACAGAAAGCAGACGGTAATTGAAAGTCCCGTAATCATTCGTTGTTCTATAATCCTGCCCCTTCTGTGTATCCGGTCTTAACGTATAAGGAATGGTGAAATATGCCACAGGAATGGTCAGCTTAGCCGTATTACTGCCAGTTCCCGAACCTGTTCCCGCATCGCTGCCGCCACTTCCGGTATTGTCCGGTGAGATGGACTTATCTGGCGTAGAGCCAACGGATTCAATCATTTGCAGCTGTAACGTGTTCTGTTCAACTGACAGCGGAACCTGGGCCTTAAGCGAGATCACTTTCTCCTCAAGCGGCTTCAAGAGAAGCCCGTTAACTCCATTTGCGTTTACCGGGAATGAAGTTCCTTTGGCAGACTTCACGGCCAGCTCATAATTCGGCAAGGTGACGGCCTTGTTCCCGGTGTTCTTGAAACGGAGTTGGAAGGTCCACATCCCGGTTTCGTTCTCTGCATAGACTGCTGCATTGCTCAATTGAGTCTCGACAGAGTTATTGTTAATAATGATTTTTTTAGTAACGCCCTTGGCGACCGTCAAATCAGGTGTTGTAGCAGCCGGAAGCTTGTAAGCGGACTGTGGAAGGTCCACCTTCAGTGTCTCGTCCCTCTGTACGAATTGCAGTCTCATATTATCGGTCTTGAGGTAGGATGGAATTTCGGTCAAATAATAGATGGTTTTCTTCTCTTGCGGTTGTATTTTGTACCCAGCCTGCGAACTGTCTAATGCCAGCTCAAAGGCGGTTCCGCTTGCCGTTACTAAGTAAGCCTTATAACCGGGATCGCTGAGTACTTTGTTCCCTTTATTGGTTACATTCAGGCCAATCTTGGCGTAGACTTTGCTGCTATATTTATAGATTTGGAAAGATTCTGAAGACGCAGCAACGGGAATGTCGCTCATAGTGGTGTTCAGGATTTTCCCATGAAGTGTCGACTGGGAATAGCTTGCAGGAACGCCGATGGATCCTGCTTGTCGCAGATAGCCCTTGGCTTTGGCGTCCCAGACATACATAGCGATCTTGATGCCGTTCAGGGAGTTGGTCTGGCCAACGTTAACATAATAGGTTACACGCAGATTTTGCTTGGAATCGATACTTTTCTTCAGTGCATCTGCCGTTATCGGATTGCCAGGGATTACCGTACCTCCAGAAGTGACCACCCGTGAAAAATAGTGGATCAGACCAGCATTGCTACTGCCCCCGTTGGCATAATTCAGGGTATACGTGAGGATATTCCCCCCCGCTTGAGGCCACAGCCTGATATCCTCAAGGGTAGCATTGACCCCAGCTCCCAGCTGTACACTGCCTAATTTCGTTGTTGGACTTGGTTCCAGGGCCGCTACTTTGGTCGGTGAATTGACATTATTAGTAGTTTTGACCGGAGCTGCAGACGCTGAGTAAGCCGATAGTTGACTTATGATAAAAGTGCTGAGCAGCATGGCTACATATGTACGTCTATGTTTTCTCATTGATTTCCCTCCAAACGTATTTACAAAGATTATTATAGAGGCTAACCCTATGGGAATTGTGTCCAAGTTGTAACCCTTATAATAGAGTTGTAATTTCTCTGTTATTTACCGTCATGTGTCTGAACGCCTTGTAAAACTCTGGGAACATGAATTGACAGAATACTGGATAGATTTTATAGTGATGATATTTGTGCGAAGACTATTAGAAATTGTTCTATGAAGCATAGACAAGGAGGTCATTTCTATGATGCCGGAGACGGCCTCACCAGAATCAAGAACGGGTCAAGAACCCGAAGATAGCTTTATGCAAGGAGTCAGGGATTGTCTGCCCACCTTGCTCGGATATCTCAGTATAGGCTTTGCGGCCGGAGTTGTGGAGAAGACTGCGGGCTTGTCCATTCCCGAGATTGCCTTAATGTCTCTTATTCTCTATGCAGGCTCAGGTCAGTTCATTGCGGCTGGGATGATCGCAGCCGGCAGTACAGCGTCCAGCATTGTGTTCACGATTCTATTCGTTAATCTGCGGCATGTGCTGTTAAGCGCTGCCCTGTCCCCCTATTTCCGACATTTGAAGCCACTCCGCAATATGCTGGTGGGTTCTTTACTAACCGATGAGACCTTTGGTGTAGCCATTAACACAGGTACAACCAAAGGGCGGCTCAGTGAGAAATGGATGCATGGACTGAATATCGCTGCTTATCTGAATTGGTTTCTGGCCAACCTCCTGGGCGCGTTCTTTGGACAATGGATTGCGAACCCCGAGCGCTGGGGTCTTGACTTTGCCCTGCCTGCTATGTTTATCGGACTGCTGGTACTTACCCTCATGAGCAGAAAAAAATATGTACAGGATATTCTGGTCGGACTAGCAGCAGGTCTGATTGCCGTGCTTGTATCCTTACTATGGTCGCCAAGCCTTGGTGTAATCGCTGCTACAATCGTTGCATCAACATTAGGGATGGTGATGGAAAAATGGAAATAAGGCTGGATATCTTCCTGATCATAGTCGGTGCAGCGCTGGTGACATTTATTCCAAGGGTCCTGCCATTGATGCTTCTAAGCCGGATCACTATTCCCGAGTGGGGCATGCGCTGGCTGAACAATATCCCTATCGCCGTGATGGCGGCGCTGATCGCCCAGGAATTATTCATTCAAGACGACAAGCTTGCCGGCTTCTCGCACAGCGCAGAGTGGATTGCGGCCCTGCCGACCTTCTGGATTGCCATCAAAACACGCAGTCTGCTGGGCACCGTCATTGCTGGAATAGTCTCACTTATGATTTTACGCTTCTTGTTCTAATTGGGTTTCAATTGGAAATTAATATTCGAGAAAAAAGCAGCAGCCGTAAACAGGCTGCTGCTTTTTTGGGACTATCTATAGGAAATTCAGGATTTCGATTTATGAAACACCGTGATCTGTGCCACATCTGCATCGGTAGGTTCTTCCTGACCGTACCTGGCCTGATCATAAAGATCAAGCAACCTCTCTTCCGACATGGTGGCAGTGTCACTGCTTTCCTTGCGTTTCCGGTTTCTGCCGGCGCTCCACAACGCCGCGTCGGCTCCTGTTTCTTGCGGGGTCAGATGCTTCTTGATCTCATAGCCGTTCTCCTGCTTGGAACGCAGCCACTGGCGGTACAGCCATCTCACCCGATCCCTGTTGCCCTGCATATGCTCCCAGCGATCCCGCCTTCCCCCGCTAACAGCCGTGGTCCAGAATTGTTTGAAATTCTGCAACGTTTTCTCCCAGGCAAAAACACTACTCTCTTCATCCTGATAAGTCTCATTGTCACGGCTCGGCTGCTTACGCATCAATAAGGCTAGAACAGCGGCAATGGCTTTGTGCAGCAGACCGCTGGTGTTTCGATAGAACCAACGTAAGATATAAAAGGCAACTATTGCAATTACAGCTGCTACGATAACATAAGACAGCACATTGAAGATCTGTGCGATAAGACCAGGGTCATTGGCTTCTGCCGGTGGCATTTCTGATGTAGCAGGTGCCGGTTCATTCGGCTGCAGCGGAGTTTCTTCCGAGCCGGATAACCATCGGGCGATCCAGGACAACAGCTGACGAAGTCCGCCGAAGAGCAGACCACCGATCATTCGCCCCGCTCCTGCCGCCAATGCTACCGCTGCAACCACGATGAGGAGTACAGAAATGCGGTTATGGAGCCGCAAGCCTGTCGGCAAGGATGAAGTCTGGCCGGAAAGAGAGGTATAGCGCAAATGATCGCTGTTCGATGCTAGGAGAACAATTATGACACTCAGACTTCCACACCAGGTAAGGAGTGTCGTCCATGGTTCAAGCTGTGAAACTTTTGGAAACACTATAGCGGCTAAAAAATAGAGACCGATTCCGCTGTAATACGTTGTATTCCGGCCAATTCTAGACTCTGTAGTCAGGCCGAGATAGGTACAGACAAGGCAAGCAATGGCCAAAGAAATGCCTGATAATGATACTCCGGAAAACAGAAGTCCGACCGCCGCTCCCAGCAGTAAGGACACTCCTAGCTGTTTCCACCTGATATTGCAAAGAGTTCGCAGCAGCACGCCAGCCAATGACAACAGTGCAAATAAGATCATCCATAGCGGCGTCATATTCTCACGAAGAAGGTATGTGGCATACAGCATCAGAAGAGGCAAAAATAACAGCAGTTCCATCAGCACATGCGTCCAAAACATCAACGAATCTTGCAAAAATCTCCGGGAAGGGTGCTTCATGCGCTCTCCCTCCCTTGTTCCGGAATGGTCAGCCACTCCACACCATTGCCTTCCTGCATAAGCTGGCCGGCCGCTTCCAGCAGATCCGCACCCTGGTGACAGGTTATGATCAGATAGTCTGTATCTCTGATTCCGTTTTCGGCCTGCAGCTCCAACAGACGGTTCATTGGCAGTGTCCGGTCAAGCGTCAATCGCGCGAGAAGCTCCAGCATCTCCTCTTGCTGAGCTATCGGGCCGGATAGGACTGGCTCACGGGCATCGCCATCTACTAGTCTCCCGTTGCAGATGAACCCAGTCTCAATGCCATGATCCAGTGCATAGCCGGCAACAGCTGCTGCATAACGAATGCCAAGTTCTATTCGTTCCACATCCGTTATGTTCCTCCACATGGATTCGCTAACCTCTACATTGAGACAAATCATCAGCCGGGAATCAGCTGAATAATCATTCTTGTGAACCTGCATCACTCCGGTACGTGCCGTAGCCTTCCAGTTGACCATACCCATGGAATCTCCCGTGCTGTACTCACGGATGCCTGCAGTCAGAAATGGGTCTTCTACAATCCAGCGCTTGATGGCCAATTCCCCCAGCCAGCTGTGCACGGGCAGGGGTATCTCATCAAAGCTGATAAGTTCGGGATAAACCAGCAGTTCCAGCTGAAGAGGAAAGGTCTTAACGACCCGACTAAAGCCGAACAGGTCTCCAGTAGTCATGGTCACCGATTCCAATGTATAGAAGCCCCTCCGTTCACCTACCAAGGTATGGCGACGTTTGATGTGACGGTAGGAGCGCAAATAGAACAAGCTGACATGATTCTGATAGATGTCACCGGAGCTGATCCCCAGATTATCCTGTCTGCCGAATTCCAGCCCTGTTGCGATACTGGATTCCATCCGCAACCAAGGAAGCGGCAGCAGCTTGTCATTCACAATCTCCTCAACCATCTCCAGCTCTTCGCCTGCATAGACGGCCTTTCTGGAGAAATAACGGTCGTAGCTTAACGCCTTAAGGGCATTCTTCTGATAAATGAAGGATATGATTAGCAGCAACGCTGCAGCGAAGAGGATGAACCACACTAAAGCCATGGCTTAGTCCGCCCTTCCGCCTTTGGCAGCCAGAAGCGGTTCAGCAGGCACTTCCACTTCGCGCAGAACCTGTTCTACAACTTCTGCAGCCTGCCCCTCCCGAGCCTTCATGCCCTGATGCAGTAGCAGACGGTGTGCCAGAACCGGCACAGCCACGGCCTTGATATCATCCGGTGTCACGAATGAACGCCCTTGAATGAGCGCATACCCTTGGGCAGATCTCAACAGTGCACCGCTGGCCCGCGGACTCGCACCCAGCCTTACCGCCGTAGACCTGCGGGTAGCTTCAGTGATGCGGACGATATAAGTCAGAAGATCATCACTGACGCTAATCTCTGCTGCCAGCTGCTGTACTGCACGGATCTCCTCCCCCGATGCTACCGCTGTCAGGTTCTCAAGCGGATTGCCGAGCCGGAACCTTTGGAGAATATGTACCCCTTCTTCCAGGGATGGATAACCGGTCTTGATCCGCATCAGGAAGCGGTCGAGCTGCGCCTCCGGCAGCGGAAACGTACCCTGATTGTCCACAGGATTCTGGGTCGCAATTACAAGAAACGGTGACTCCAGCCCATGCGTAACCCCGTCAATGGTGATTTGGCGCTCCTCCATACATTCCAGCAAACTGGATTGTGTCCGCGGTGTAGCGCGGTTTATTTCGTCAGCCAGCAAGATGCTAGCGAATACAGGGCCCGGACGGAACTGAAATTCTCCGGTCTTCTGATTATAGTAATTAATGCCGCTCAAATCAGAGGGTAGAAGGTCCGGTGTGAACTGAATTCGTTTGAAATGACAGTCCAGTGACTTTGCCAGAGCCTTGGCAAGCAAGGTCTTGCCCGTTCCAGGCACATCCTCCAGCAGCACGTGACCATTAGCCAGCAATGCGGTCAGCAGCAGATCCACTCCGTCTATTTTCCCAACAATAACTTTGGCCAGATTCTGGCGAATATCTTCGATAAGTCTCTTACCTTCAAGGATATCTATCATGGATAACACTTCCTATCTGATTAAAGGTATCTACTATAGGATAATCATACCAGAAAGCGTATACATTATAAATGTCCGGATAATGTCTATTCCAACGGTCTTTTTCGAAAACGGATAAGGGCAACGATAAAATAAAACACAGGAAGGCAGTCCACTCCGAACCAAATCCAAATAGCAACCGCGGAGTTATAGTCCCGGTCGTACACCGCTACATTTTGCGAATAGAGGAAGGCAATCACTAAGGCAATCAGCGTCAGCGACTGCACCATGTACTTCTTCCCTTTGTTGTTGGTCAGATTTGACAAGCACCGGACAGCGACATAAATGAGAAATGCACTGTGGATAAACAGCGAGGAAGACCATATCCCGATTAGAAGCGGATCTATATTTCCTATAATATTGTCGTGTGTAGAACTTCGGATCATTTCCAGAAAAGGATACTGAATTTGGGGGCCAAGATAGGCACCCAGACTGAGCAGAGTGAGCAGCCACCCTGTAAGGATCGAGATCATAACCAACAGAGAGGCCACTGTCAGCTTTTTATAGACATGTTTATCGAGTTTGAGTTCCGGGACAATGAATAGAAAAACGATCCATTCCGAGACCCAGGAAGTCACAATCCAGGAATCCTTAACGGCTATGATCGGGTCATGATAGTGCAGCAACGCGGGCAGCATATTAAGATCCACTTCCTGCACAAATAAAAAAACAGTGAAGAGCGATGCCGAAACAATCAGCAGAAACAACCCATCCGTCATATAAATCAAACTTGAGAACCGAAGCTTCGCCGTATACATAATGACCAGCCCTATGAGCAGCTGAATAAACCATGGAGGGGTTCCCCGCAAGTAATTGGAGCCGAAGAACAACACGAAATTCTCCAGATCCAAAGACACATAATATATACACCAGCACAACAGCAACACAATGACAACCTTATGAACCCATTTGCCGACAATACTGCTGCCAAAATCCACCCAAGCCTGTCCCGGTTTCAGCCGCCCTACATAAACCGCACAGAACATCATCCCGATGCTAAGCAACGTGCCACCCATCACTGCCATCCAGGATTGATAGGTAGGACTTGAAATCAGAGTGGGCACGAGAAAAATGGACGCTTGTGAATTCAGATAAATAAACGCGAACCGGGTAAGCTGCCATTTTGTTGTGCGCATGCGGTACTCCCTTCACATTGAATCACACCTCGGTGCCATAATCGGCAATCTGGAAGTTCGCCTTTACTCGGATTTCGGCATGATTCTTATAGTAATCTTCCCAACGGTCACGTATCTTCCGCCATTCCTTTGGATAGTTCCATTCCATGAGCAGGCCTAGTTCCAGCACATCCGCTCCAGCTGTCTTCGTCTTTTTGATCGCTTCGTTCAAATCTTGAACAGCCTTCTTTTCCAATGCCTCTGTTACAATACGACTGAATACAGTCTTACTCCGGCTTTCCATGTCCTTCTTGTAGACGAGACTAGCCCGCCCTTTGAGTGTGACATAGAACACAGGCCCTTTCTCCGTCATTCGTACAGTTCTGGACCCCTTGGAAGTGAAGAAAACGGCACTCACACGGCTTTTCCCCTCATCCCAGGTTACCGTCATCACCGGATCCTGAGGATGCCCTAGTGCCCATGCCAGTGACCTCGCGTCCTGCAGGCCGACTGTGCCCCTCATTTTATCCTTTTGGAAAAGCATGGCGCCCTGCATCCCGACCCAATATTCAGGCATAGCCGGAACCGTATCATTCGGATTATTACCAAAGGATAAGTAATTGATGGCATAGCCCATCCCGCTAGCCTCCGCAATCAGACACTGCTTGATGGTTGTTCCCAGTACGTAGTTGTTTTGCCCAAACTTCATCAGGACCTCGCCCGGAAGTGTCTCGAAGGTTGGTGTAAGTTTTGAGATCATCTGCGCCCTTCCCGGAGCGGCGAAAACGTAGGTGCCAAGCGGCAAGCTTGGTTCTCTTTTCATCCATTCCAAGAGTTCGGCCATCCGGCTGCTGGCATATTCTTTACCAACCACCACCGCTTTGATCTTTGCCAGGCTGATGTTTCTCGTTAAATCCTTCTGGATCAGCATCAGTGCGTCAGTGACAGTCTCCGCCGTTTTGGTGACTTTCGCATAAGTCTTATTGCTGCCGCTGCCATCGCCGCCGCCCGACTGCTGCCCATTCATCAAACGGTTGGTCAGGGGGGAACTGATCGACAGCTCGACTGTACCTGGCTTCTTGCCCGTATCGAGGTAAACCGCGTAGACGAAGCTTAATTCATCCAGTTCCACCTTGGACCAGCAGCCCGTCAGATTCAGCATCAGCATTAGGGCGATCCCCAGCTTTAGCAGGTTCATTTTTTTCGCTGCCTCCTTTGGTTCCGCTTGCTAAAGGCATCGCTACGCCTGTTCATATAAGTAGAGGGTACCCGCAGCAACGTATCCTTCCAATCCTGAAAGACAAAGGGCGCAATCGGCTGCATATATGGCGTTCCGAAGGAAAGAAGATTGGCCAGGTGACCATAAAGGACAAAGGCTGCCGTGAACACACCGATTAAGCCCATGGTCCCCCCGAGAATCAGCAGCGGAAAACGCAGGAGCCTGAACGTTAATCCAAGCTCCAGATGCGGAATAATGTAGGAAGCAATACCTGTTATGGATACGACAATGACCATTGGAGCCGATACAATGCCCGCCATTACTGCCGCCTGTCCAATGACGATCGCCCCAATAATTGATACTGTCTGCCCGACAGGCTTCGGAATACGCGTTCCCGCTTCACGCAGCGCTTCAAAGGTCAGCTCCATGATCAGTGCCTCAGTCAACGCAGAGAAAGGAATGTTCTCCCGTGCTGCTGCAATGGTGAGCAGTAAATTGGAAGGTATGATCTGGGCATGAAAGGTAGTTATGGCCACATATAGTGAAGGAAGAAGCAAGGCGATAATGGAGAATACGAATCTTACAATCCGTATCCAGCTGCCCGCGAAATAGCTCTGATAATAATCCTCGGAAGATTGCAGCAAGGAAAAAAGAGTTACCGGGGTTAGCAGCGCAGATGGTGTACCATCCTGCAGCAGGCCGATGCGGCCCTCCATGAGGGAGGCTGCCACGGAATCCGGGCGTTCCGTATACTGGAACAACGGAAATGGCGTTAGCACATCATATGTAATATGCTCCGCCAGATAGCTGATGCCGAGGATGCCATCGATGGACAAGTCCTGGAGCTTACGGTCAATCTCCTCCAGCACTTCTGGTTTATAGAGTCCCTCTATGTACAGTACGTACACGTCGGTCTTCGTATATTTACCGATGCTATAATGCTTCATTTTCAAGTCAGGATGCTTGATTTTATGGCGCAGCAGCGATAAATTCGTCTCTATATCCTCAATGAAAGCTTCCTGCGGGCCGATAACCACCAGCTCATTCTGTGATTCGCTGACTGCGCGCTTCTGATATTTGGTGATATCGAAATAGTAAAGGAACGGAAAGCCCTCCATTCCCAGCACCACATTCCCCATGACGACCAGATCTGCTGCTGCAGTAATATCAAAGCATTTCAGGCTGGGGATGGAGAACGCCGAGCCTCGTTCCAGCCGTTCGAGAAATTTCGGCCAATCCAGTCCGGAGTTACTCTCCTTTTTCAATATTTCGCTAATGCCTACCTGAAGACTCCGGGGGTCTACAATAGAAGGAATATAGATTAGCGTACAGGCATGCCCATGCACCTGAAAGACCTGATAGACGATGTCGCTGCTCCCAGCTAACTGCTTCTTGATAGTCTCGAGCATCTGTGCATCCACGGTCTTCGCCTCCGGTCATAAGTTGATGGAAATCTGCTTTAGTTTGCCAATTTAACAATAAGTTATGCGATACGAGGTACGGCGGCTGATTAAGCCAGAATGCAAAAAAAGCCAGCCCCGCTTGTCCCGGAACTGACTTTATGAATATGTGTAATCTGTAGCTGTCGCTATAAGCTCTGCTAAAAAGTACGGCCGAGTCCACCGCTGACTTCGTGCGGCACATAGGCTGATTCCAGCCGCTGCACTTCATCCGGGGTCAGCCGGATGTCGACGGCTGCTACCGCATCCTCCAGGTGCTGCATCTTGGTCGCGCCGATGATCGGCGCAGTAACCGGCTTCTTCTGCAGCACCCAAGCCAGGGCCACCTGCGCGCGCGGAATGCCGCGCTCTTCGGCAATCTCCTTCACCTGTGTAGTCACACGGTGATCAGCTTCGTCGGTCTTGGCGTATAATTGCTTCCCGAATTCATCGGTCAGGGAACGCGCACTCGACTCTTCGAAGTCCCGTGTCAGCCGGCCGCGGGCCAGCGGACTCCACGGGATGACACCAATGCCCTCTGCTTGGCAGAGCGGCAGCATCTCCCGTTCTTCTTCACGGTACAACAAGTTGAGATAGTTCTGCATGGAGACAAAACGCGTCCAGCCATGGCTTTCCGCTACATGCAGCGCTTTAAGAAACTGCCAGGCATACATGGAGGAAGCTCCGATATAGCGGGCTTTACCAGCTTTGACCACATCATGGAGTGCCTCCATGGTCTCTTCAATCGGCGTCTCACTGTCCCAGCGGTGAATCTGGTATAGGTCAACATAATCCGTACCCAGCCGCTTGAGGCTGTGGTCGATTTCACTCATAATGACTTTGCGCGAAAGTCCGCCGCCGTTGGGACCCGGCCTCATCCGGCCATGGACCTTCGTTGCGATGACCACATCATCACGGGCCGCAAAATCCTTCAGTGCCCGCCCAACAATCTCTTCGCTTGTCCCATCGGAGTATACATTGGCCGTATCAAAGAAGTTAATACCCAGCTCAAGCGCGCGGCGGATGAACGGCCGGCTCTCTTCTTCTCCCAGTGTCCAGGCATGGCTCCCCCGCTCGGGTATCCCATAGCTCATGCAGCCCAGGCAAATACGTGAAACTTCAAGTCCTGTGGAACCTAGCTTTGCATAATCCATTGAACATCATCCTCTCAACCAGAAGTTATGACGAACGCTTACGTTACTAGTATAGCTCCCGCAGTAGAGAAATAAAAATGTAGCAAGATTCCGTACAGCGGGAGTTCTTCGCCTTGGCGAAATTAGCAGTCAAATAGTATCAACCTATACACAAAGCCAATCCGGGAAAAGCCGATTTTTCCGGATCAGGATCTCACACTTTCTTATCACTACTATAGCGAGAAAACAAACGCCAGATTAGTTCTCTGCGACTCGTGACACCCGTCTTGATAAAAATCGACTTGAGATGATCCTGAACGGTGTACGTAGAGATATGTAGATTGTGGGCTAGTTCCTTGGTCGATAGCCCCTTGGAGATTTGCTCCACGATTTCTTTCTCCCGTGATGACAATCCATATGACTCGGCAATGAGCGGCAAGATGTCGGCGGTTCGGGCTGGCTCAAAGGTAACAGCCAGCTGAACCTGACCAGAAGACTCGTCCAGCTTGCTGGCAGCAATGGCCAAATAATGGCCTGATGGCAATCGCAGACAAATCTTGGCCTTTGAGGGCTGATGCTCCTCAGCAGCGGTCAGTTCCGCAAGCGCGCGCGAACATACTGCCCGCACCGGACTTGGCAGGATATCGGGTTCAAGCTGTTCCCACTCCCCAAGCATGGCCAGCCATTTCCTGGCTTGCCCATTGGAAGCAAGCGGGTTCAACGCATGGGACAACACCAGGAGGCCGACTTCCTCCTGCAGCCCCTGGATATCCTCTGGTGGCGTGCTTAATGTGTACCCCCGCAAGGATCGGGCGATCCATGGCGCGATAGCCGCCAGAAAGACTTCCTCCTCTGCCTGGAAGAATGAGTCTTCCGCTGCCCTGAACAATGTCAAGTATCCCCAGCAGGCCCCTCCGCTCAGCAAGGCTACACGGATTTCATCCCCAAGTCCCGCGGGCTCCAGCACAGCAAGATATCTTCCGCTTCGCCCCAGTTCTCCTTCTGTGGCACCACTAAGTGTTGCCACAGGGACCGGCCGGTGGACCAAAGCGTCGTATTTGTTGAAATCTTCATGCAAATATTCGTATTCAAACAGCCGGGCATGGATGGAGTCAATTCCTTCCCCCGCAATGGCTCCCGTAGACAACAGAGTGTAGGGATCAACTGTTGTACAGCAAGCAGCCTCGAACGGAATCCAGTCCTTCAAGCGGCTGATCATCGCCTCTCTGTATTCATACGATGATGACGTTCTTCGCTCCAGTCGCTCCAGCTCTTTCTTGAACGCTTCCAGACTCAGTGACATGCCCTTCTCCTTCTGAATCCCACAAATGTGGGATGGTCTCATTCTGACTTCACGATGATAATTACTAATTATATAGCAGCACATTATATCATCAAGTCAGGAGAGGCAACACACAATGAACAAGGATATTATCGTCATCGGCGGTTACGGCCATGTCGGCTCACAAATCTGCACCCTGCTAAGCGAACGCTATCCTGGGCATGTCTATGCCGCAGGCCGCAGCCTGGAACGTGCTGAGCAGTTCAGCAAGACCAAAGGCGGCAAGGTGAAACCGCTGCGCCTGGACCTCACAAAAAAAGCAGACCCAAAGCTGCTAAAACGGGCGAAACTTGTAGTGATGTGCATGGATCAGAAAGATACTGCTTTCGCAGAAGCTTGTTCGCAAAACGGAGTGTATTATGTGGATGTTTCAGCTAACGGTGCTTTTCTTACCCGCCTTGAAGCACTGGCATCCCCCTCCAGAACACTCCCTGGAACGGCTGTATTGAGTGTCGGACTAGCCCCCGGCTTGACCAACATGCTGGTTCGCCAAGCCAGTGAAGCCATGGATCATACGAACCGCGCGGACATCACCATTATGCTCGGACTTGGTGATAGTCATGGAAAGGCAGCCATTGAATGGACCGTAGACAATCTAAGGGTAGACTTCGATATTGTGGAGAACGGAAGCCTTGTGGCAGCGACCAGCTTTACAAGCGGCAAGACAAGTGATCTTGGGAAGGGACTGGGGCGTCGCACTGCCTACCGATTTCCTTTTTCAGATCAGCAGACCCTGCCTCGGACACTTGGTATCCCTTCCATCTCCACACGTCTGTGCTTTGATTCCCGAATCGCTACCGGTTCTGTAGCTTTACTGCAGAAATTCGGGCTAAAAAAAATGCTCCGCAGCGAGCGGATGCGTAAAGCGGCAGTATGGTCTTTTGGCAAGCTCCGCTATGGAAGTGATCAATTTGCTATTAAGGTAGATGCTTATGGCACGAAGAACGGTCTCCCCTTTACAGCGGAATATGGACTTCAAGGGAGCAATGAGGCCCGAACCACGGCCCGGACTGCCGCCGCTGTGGCGGGAGCGATCTATGACGCAATACTGCCTCCCGGTATTTTTCATATAGAGGAGCTGTTTACTATGGAACTTGCCAGCGATCGCCTCTCACTCAGGCTGACAAACTCCGCGGAGAATGGCCAGTCCTTTACGATTGACGAGATCCGCTGTTGGGATCGTGAGGTGTTTCAATAGCGCAAATAGATATCGAAAATTAACGAGCGACGCGTCTCTAGCCCTGAAGATAAGGCTTTAAGGTCTGCACCATCTCCAGCAGCTGCTTAGAAGCGTCCTCGTACATTTGTTTAGCTTCCTTGTTCTGTGTAGAAAGGCTGAACAATTCCATGTCTGCTTCGGCTTTTTTGAGGGTGGCGTAGAGCTGCGGCTTCTCCTGTAACTCCGGCACTTTGATTTTGTCCGCATAGAGATCCACTGTCAGATCACCGTAGGAATCCACCTGTCCCAGAAACACATCTTCGGTATTCAATCCCAGTAGTTCGAGCTTGCCTTGCAGCCAGCCCCGGGTCTGACCCAGATTATCCAGCGGCTCATCCAGCACCTTCCCGTCCATAATGACAGCCAGCGGCTCTTTCTGTTGAGGAACGATAATCCCAAGATCCTTGGCAGTTAACGGCTGGTTCTCCTTTTTCAGCAGGACGTTAATTGTACCGGAGGATTCCATCATCGCAAACTCAACATCAGCGAGCCTGAAGACATCCTTCTTACGCAGTTCAGCCAGCAATTCATCCGAAGACAAACGCTCCTTCTTCAGATTTTCTTCGAGAATTTTACCATCCTTAACAAGGACCGCAGATTTGAAGTCCATGAAATCTCTTGCTTTCTTACTCTTGATCTGCAACCATTCAGTGCCAAGCGAGACGGCAACCCAGACCGCAAGGGCAATGAGGCCAAGAAACCAATTCTTCTCTGTATCCATGGATATATAGGCCGCCAAGCTCCCGATGGTAATGCCTGTAATGTATTCGAATAACGAGAGCTGAGACACCTGTCTCTTCCCGAGCAATCTGGTTAAAAAGAAAAGAACCACGACGGCGCATAGCGTCCGCACAATAACCTCCAACCATAACGGCAACTGTAACTCCTCCTTTGATTTAAGTGTCCATGTTGCTTAACACATTCATTATTTGTTAATTGAACCGGAAGAAAACAGGGATTTTTTCCCCTGAATAATGACGCAAACCGGAGTGAATCATATTCAACGTTAATCAGTATCAATCACCCGAAGGAGGAACTTACAAATGACGGTAGCTTCGCAGGTAAAAACATGTCTCTCTTCTCTAAAAGGCGCTCAGGCTAGCTTGGAACAATTCGCTCTTTCAACACAAAATCAGGATGCCAAAACACTGTTTACCAACGCTGCAGCACAAACACAGCAAATCGTACAGCAAGTAGAGAGCCGGGTTCAAGAATTGGAAAAAGAAGAGCCTCAATATAAAGGCTTCTAAATAAGAAATGCCCTGTTCCTTTAGAGGATCAGGGCATTCTTTATTTAGGGGAGAACTATTCCGATTGTGCAGAACTCCCTTATGATCTCACTATTTTTGCGGTTAAAGTTTTAAAGTTCAATCCACTTTCAGCCAAGCTCAATTTAATTATTTTAAACCCAATTAGATAAACACTTAAATAAATTTTCATTTTTAGTACATACATTTTCATTTATTTCGTTTTTTGTATAATTAGCCTAAAGGAGTGAAAGCAATGGACGACATCGATCTTCAGATTTTGGAAATGCTCAAGGCCAACGGTCGCATCACAAGTTCCGAAATTAGTAAAGCCATACACTTATCCGTGCCTGCCGTCACGGAAAGAATACGAAAACTGGAGAAAAACGGAGTGATTGATCAATTCACAGTCAAATTGAACCGTAAAGCTATAGGGCACAACTTCGTGGTTTTTATTTTTGTACAACTGAATGGCTCAGCCAAAACTGAGACATTCCGCAAGAACATTACTCAGTCACCGTTAGTACTAGAATGTCACCATATTTCGGGTGAGTATGACTATCTCCTAAAAGTTGGATTACCGGATTTATCCGAAATGGAGAGCTTTATAACGCATACGCTAAAGGCGAATCATGACGTTGTGCGTTCCAATACGATTTTTATATTATCTACGCTGAAAGAAGAATAGAGAAAAAGGAGTGCATCCCTATGACTTGGGAATGGCTCGCAAAAGGAATCCTATTAGGAGTTTCTATCGCAGCTCCTGTAGGTCCTATCAGCATATTATGTATCAAAGAGACCCTGACCTCAGGTTTCAAAAACGGACTATCCTGTGGTTTGGGAGCAGCCACAGCGGACGCAATCTACGGTTGTATCGCCGGGTTAGGCTTATCCACTCTCACTACTTTTCTGGTTGACTACAAAACGTTACTACAAGCCCTAGGCGGACTGTTTATTTGTTATCTTGGCATGAAATCTTTACTATTTACTCCCCGGATGAGAAGCAGCACCGAATCCTATTCTCCAAAAAACTTACTAAATGCATACATAGTAACGCTGCTATTGACGTTATCCAATCCTATGACGATTGTTTTCTTTCTCGGCGTTTTCAGCGCTTCCGGTGTTCAGTTGTCGCATAACAACTCCAACATGCCATTTTTGATCGGCGGTGTTTTTCTCGGTTCCGTTATATGGTGGATCTGTTTGGTAGGCAGCACTACTTTGTTCCGGAGCAAAAAGAAGGCAGGTGGCTCGAAGCAGAACTTGTTTAACAAGCTGTCTGGAATGGTTATGTTATCTTTCGGTATGCTTGCCCTCATTCAATCTCTGGGCCTTTAAAACAAATGCGGGTGTCCCAATCAGCCATTGGCTATTAGGACACCCACATTCTTTATTTAGCAGAGACTACTTCGGTTTGTGCAGAACTCGATGTATCCCCATGACCCGGACCAAATAGATTCAGGACGACTACGCCAATTACGATCAGAGCGATGCCGACAAGACTGCCGGTCGATATTTTTTCCTTCCAGATCAGTACCGAAATGATGACGGTAGCCACCGACCCGACTCCTGACCAGATAGCATAAGCGGCATTCAGTGGAATTGTTTTCAATGTAAGCGATAAGAAGAAAAAGGCCACCACAAAACCAACAACAACCCCGATAACTGGCAGCGGCTTGCTGAATCCTTGTGATGCCTTAAGCATCGACGTCCCGAACAACTCAAATAAGATAGATACAGCTAGATACAAGTAACCCATTATTCTTTATTTCCTCCAGACCATGAAATTAATTGTTCAAACACTTGATCCCGCAGCTTCTCGTCCAGTTGAGCCATTCCGAACAGCTCCGTAAACCATAGCCCATCGGCGGCCAGCCTAATGATGGTAGCTTGTACGGGATCGATACCATCATGGATAATGTTATTCTGCCAGTTCTTGAACTGTTCCCTCATTCCGTCCAGCAGCTTGGGATTTGCAAAAGCAGCAGCGAACAACGCTGAACTCCTGTCGAGGCCCTGCTCCACCTCCTCAAAGGCGGTTCCCACATATGCACGACTCCACGACCCTTGTACAGTAGGATCTGCCTCTGCCTTCAGCTGAACATTCTGTCCGTATTCTTCATTGCTCTTATCCACCATGCCGGTGATCAGGGCGTCTTTACTTGCAAAATGATACAACAGCCCGCCCTTGCTGACTCCCGCTTCCTTCGCAACCGCATCCAGCGTCAGCTGACCCATTCCGTCCCGCTGTACAATTGTTGAGGCTGCATTCAGAATCGCTTCCCGTTTGGAATTGACATTATGAGCTGTCAATAACATCACCTCTTTATATTTAGTGTACCGTCTGGACGGTTTTTAGGTCAATATAAAATTGCTACTCAGGAGAACTTTTTTATCAATATATACAAAAAAGCCAGCAAATACGGTTGTAACCGCTTTGCTGGCGCTTTTTTATTCCTTTAAATGTTCATCAAATCTGCAATTTGAACCTTTTGCCCGGTTCGAGCACTCTCCAGTGCTCCGAACACCATGGCCATACTGTAACGATTATCCCTGCAGTCTGTCTCTGCCGGACGCTGCTCTTCCAGTGACAAGAACATTTCATCCAGACAACCTGGATGGAATGTATTCTTCATTTCCACTTCCGGGCCTTGAACGGTTTCATAATCATAGAGGAATTTGCCGGTCTGGTCGCCGGATGACACCACCTCGGCATAAGGCATACCATTGCCATCCCAAAGCGCAGTCCCCTTCTCTCCGGTAATTCGCCAGGAAGCTTCCCATGACGTCGGCGCGCCTTCCGCACACCAGGAACCTTGGTAACTAAACACAGAACCGTCGGACATTTCAAAAATACATATGGCCGCGGCATTCCCAGCATACCATGATCCCGGAGGATTAAATTCCTGACAGTATACCGTCACCGGATTGGCTCCGCTGATGTACCGGGCCTGATCAAAGGTATGTACCGCCATGTCCAGCAGCAATGGGCTCTCCATCGCATCACGAAAGCCACCGAAATGGGGAGCCAGGAAGAAGCTTGCGCCGATATAACCGGTTCTGCCGATAGTTCCCTGTTCCATCAAGCTCCGTAGTGAACGAATCCGATGATCAAAGCGACGGTTCTGCATCACAGCATGCGTCTTCCCCGTCCGCTCCGTTAAGGCCACAATCTCATTACACTCGGCCATTGTGCCAGCCAGTGGCTTCTCTCCGAAGACCTGACAACCCATTTCCAGTGCCGTGCGGGCAATTGTGAAATGGCTTTCCGGAATCGTCACGTCAAATACAAGGTTTGCACCGGTCTCGGCAATGGCTTGCTTCAGATCCGTAAATGTCGGACAAGTTAGATTGTACCGCGCAGCCATCGCTTGTGCAGCCGAGGGATACAGATCAACCAGTGCAACAATTTCCGCGTCCTCCCGCCCGAGTGCATATTCCACCCAGGCATTCGCCATTCCCCCGCAGCCCGCTAAAGCAATACGATATGATACTGTCATGGTGCACCTCCTTTGATTAGGTCGGATTCGGCACGAAGCTTCCGCCGCGGCAATGCTTAAGGTAGTTCAGAGCATGAACTTGCCCGGTCATCTCCAGCTCATCTTTGTAGACCGGATCATGCCAGCCTTCAATATCAATCGTTCCTTTATAACCCGCTTGGCGCAGGATGGTGATAATATCAGCCCAATTCGTATCCCCAAAGCCTGGCGTACGGTGCCATACATACTCCTTGGAGCCGTGAATACCATATTCCTTAACAATATCCCAAGCGATCGTTGCGTCCTTGCCGTGCACATGGAATACTTTATCCGTCCATTTGCGCAGCTGCGGGATTGGATCAATCAGAGCCACCATTTGGTGACAGGGTTCCCATTCCAGTCCCAGGTTGTCGGCAGGCACGGCGTTGAACATTTTCTCCCAAGCTTGCGGGTTGTGAGCAATGTTCCAATCTCCAGATTGCCAATTGCCACCCATGGAGCAGTTCTCAAAGGCAATGCGCAGGCCACGGTCAGCCGCTTTCTTCGATAGTTCACCGAATACTTCAGCGAACTTCGGCAGGGAGTCATCAATGGATTGACCCGGTAGACGTCCGGTGAAGCCGGATACCATATCCGTTCCGAACAAGTGGGCTGTGTCGATCAGGCGCTCCCAGCTTGCCAATGTATCTTCGTTGCCGTTAGCATTCGTGAGCGGATTGCCGAAAATACCAACCGAAGAAATAACAAAGTTATGTTGATCCGCTAATTCACGCACGCGCTTAGCCGTCTCTACCAGATCGGTCTCTCCGGTTGTTTGCCAAAAGGTCAAGCTAAAGGATTCGAAGCCATGTCCTACGATTTGCGGAATCACACGAACGGCATCGCCGCCGCCTACTAAAGTACCGATTCTAAGTGTATCTTGCATCTTGTGTACCACTCCAATATTGGTTTATATTAAATTCAACACTTCAAGTATATTCGTCATTAATACCTAAATCTCTGATTATATTGTGTTATTATAGTTCAATCTTGTGGTGGAGGCTGGAGTGCATTGACATATCCGAAGGAGCTTAAAGAATACCCGCAACTGGAACAAAAGACGTATCCGTTCCGTTTGTTCATCAACGACCGCCAGGAGGAAAAGGCGGGTCAGAATATTCTCTTTATACACTGGCATGAGCATTTCGAGATTATTGTGATGCAGCGCGGCAGCGCTATTTTCCATGTGGACAGTCATCCTTATGAAGTTGAAGCGGGCGAAGTCCTGTTCGTTCCATCGGGGGGGCTGCATGTCGGCTACTGCCTTAAGGATGGGCCTATTTGCTATACCTCTATCGTGTTCCACGGGTCGCTCTTCGAAGACTGGAAGCAGGACCCGCAGCATGAGCAATTCGTTGAACCATATGTGAGCAACCGTTATCAGTTCCCGGTGAGGCCTGCTGAGCATATGCCGTCTTTTGCCGCACAATCGGCACTGCTTCAATCCATTATTGAAGAGGATCAGGTCAAGGGTCCGGCTTATCAGCTGGCGATCAAGAATTACCTTCACCTGCTGTTTACCCTGCTGTCACGGAATTTTTTACCTCAACAGCTTGTTGGCAGTCCAAAAGAACATCACTCGTTCAACCGGGAACGTTTTAAGCCGCTACTGACCCATGTAGAGGAACATTTCGCTGATAAAATTACCATTGAGCAGGCAGCCAAAACCGTCAATCTGAATCCTTACCATTTCTGCAAAACCTTCAAGAAGCTGACCGGACGTACCTTTATTGATTATGTGAACCTGTGCCGGGTTAATGAAGCAGAGCGACTGTTGCTGGAGAGTAATCTTAGCATTACCGAGATCGCCGGGCGGGTTGGCTGTGACAATCCCAATTATTTTACAAAGCTGTTCAAACAGTATAAGGGCATGACCCCGTCAGGGGTACGTAAAGTTTGATAATTGACGACCCTGTTTGAGAACGATATCAAGCGGTTTGAATAAAAAGTGTGATAGTATCTTCATATCTGTTTCCATAAAAAGGAGAGATATTGATGTCATTAAGCCGGCTAGAGCAGATTCGCTTGACAGAACAGCGTTATCACGATGAATATTACACAAATGTAAAACTCTTTAGTGAGGGTTCGTGGCTGCAATCTCCAGTAAAATCCGTCATGGATACCTTTGATTCATTGCCGAATCAGAATGATCTGCAGTTGCTTGACTTGGGGTGTGGGGTGGGAAGGAATAGTATCCCTCTTGCACAAAGACTTAAGGATGACGGAAAAAGTAAAGTCGTGTGTGTGGATTTTCTGGAGTCGGCCATTAGTGGACTTGATAAGTATAGTCGGGAATACGGCGTCAGTGAGAAGCTTGAACTGATTCAATCCGACATCGGCGAGTTCAATGTCAGAACAAATCAATATGACTATATATTTAGCGTTTCCGCTCTAGAACATTTGGACACATTTGCAACATTCCAAAGGGTATTGGAGAGCTTACAGCTTGGTACAAAGGCGAGTGGCATCCACTGCTTTATAATTAACTCGAACATTCAGGAGACAGCGATCGATACAGGATTACCGCTGCCACCCATGTTCGAGATTCTATTTAAGACAGATTCCCTACTCTATACTCTGCGGAACAGATATGCAAATTGGTCAATCCTGCGTGAGAATGTGAACAGATACGTTCTGGAAATCATGAGGGACGAAAGAAAAGTACGCCTAGAAAGCGATGTTGTTACCTGGATTGCTCAAAAAAGCCCGCCCTCATAAGAATGAAAGTCATAAACAACCATTCGTAGGGGCGGGCTTCTTTTAGTATGACTGAATCAACATTTAATCCAGTGTATACGGCGTCAAACCAACTGGAAGCGCTGCAGGACGGCTGCAGGTGCTCTCCATGGTATAGAAACTGCGGGAATCAGAGGAGTCGTGGAACGCCCACATCGCTTCCAGCACGTGATAGGCCAGTTCTCCGCTAGCCCGGTGAGGTCGCCCGGTGCGAATGGCATACGCCATATCCGCTGGACCGATACCACGCGTATTCTGGTCATAGCCAGGCAGCAGCGGCTGCTCGCTCCATTCACTCTCACCTATGCGCCGGAATTTAACCGGTCCGCCAAAGTTATTAGGATCGGGAACCTGAATTGTTCCCTCTGTCCCGTATATTTCAATATGAGGCAGATCACTGCCCCCGAAGACATCGAAGCTGGTGATGAGGGTCGCAATGGCGCCCTCTGCGAATTGCAAGGTTCCGGCCACATGGGTAGGAATATCCACAGGAATCTTCTGCCCGGCTTTTTTCTCGCTGGTGATGGTTCGTTCTGCGAGTGCTTTGCCGGTCATCCCGGCTACGGCAGAGATTGGCCCTAGCAGCTGAACTAACGCAGTGAGGTAATAAGGCCCCATGTCGAACATCGGTCCGCCACCTGCGGCATAGTAGAATTCCGGATCGGGATGCCAGTTCTCATGGCCTCTCGACATCATGAACGAAGTGGCTGCCATAGGCCGGCCTATTACACCATCCTCTATTAACTTAAGCGAGGTCTGGATGCCCGAGCCGAAGAACGTCTCCGGCGCACTGCCCACCAGCAGCCCCTTGGCTTTGGCTGTTTCCAGCACCTTGCGTCCCTCTTCCCTTGTAACCGCGAGAGGTTTCTCGACATAGACATGCTTTCCGGCTTCCAGTGCCCGGAGGCAAATCTCGGCATGAGCAGCCGGGATAGTGAGATTGATTACAATCTCGATTTCAGGATCTGCAAGCAGCTCATCTGTCGTATATACCCGTGGGATATTATATTGCTGCGCCTGTTCCCGCGCTCTCTCAAGATTCATATCTGCACAGGCAACTAACTCCAGAATCTCGAACTTGTTGCAGTTCTCCATATAGATGCCACTGATTTTTCCGCAACCGATGATGCCAACTTTTACTTTATCCATTGGTCTTCTCTCCCGAATTATAGTTGACTGTCTGCCATGCCGCTATAGCTGATCCCTGCACCTGCCGTGGTTCGTCCGCCGTTCTGCTTTCCTTCAGCTGCCCAAAGTAGCCCTCTTCTCATCAGTTCCTTAACTGGCGGTAGTTCCACAATGTCGGCATGATGACCGAGCGAATTGTAGTACACACGTCCTGCTCCCCAGCGCTTCGTCCATACTACTGGCATATCCACGGCTCCGTTGGCAGCGTGAGGCCCTTCTGCCACAGGGAAGCGGGTGGTCGCCAGAACTTCGATAGCCGGATCGACATGCAAATAATATTGCTCAGAAGTAACACTGAAATCTGCGATATCCTGCACCAGCGGGCTGGAGCTTTGACGAATATTCACCGTATATTCCACCCCGTCATTTCCAGGATGGGCTACCCACTGACCACCGGTCATGAACTGCCAATCCACATTGTTACGGAAGGAATCGCACATGCCGCCGTGACAACCCGCGAGTCCAGTGCCATTTTGCACCGCCGCAGACACATTATCTACATGCTCCTGCGAGATCTCACCCATCGTCCACACCGGAACAATCAGATCCAGTCCTAACAATTTCTCGCGGTCTGCAAACGCCTCCAGAGTATCCGACACTTCCACCTCGAAGCCTTCCTGCCGCAGAACACCAGCGAATACTTCGCTTACTTGCTGCGGTTCATGGCCATCCCAGCCACCCCATACGATCAATGCCTTTTTTGCGCTCATTAGAAATCTCCTCTCAGGTCTGTAAGCTACATTTCGGACAGGCTGACCCAGCGTCGCTCTTCAATCGAACGTTCCACGGCTTCAAGCACAGCCTGGCATTTCACGCCGTCCCGGAAATTGGGTTCCGGCTGACGGCCTTCTTCGATGGCATTAGACAATTCCAACACTTCATGAATGAACGTATGCTCAAAGCCGATAGTATGCCCGGTCGGCCACCAGGCTGCTGCATATTCATGAACAGGATCCGTGGCCAGCACGCGGCGGAAGCCTTGTATATCCTCATCATCCGAAGTCAGGAAGACTTCCAGTTCATTCATGCGCTCAAAGTCGAACCTTACACTGCCAAGACTTCCGTTGATCTCAAAAGAATTGGTGGAGCGGTGACCCGCAGCAAAGCGTGTAGCCTCGAAGCTGCCAATGGCACCGTTTGCAAAACGAGCCATGAATAGCGTGGCATCATCCACGGTGACTTCACCCCTTGGTCCCCCTCCGCTTCCCTTAGCAGTAAGGCCTGTCATCTCGGCAGCTAGCGGACGCTCCTTGATGAAGGTCTCGCTCATACCGATCACTTCCTCCACATCACCTACAAGGAAATGCGCCAAATCAATAAGATGCGCTCCCAGATCCCCGAGAGAACCGGAACCGGCAATTTCCTTCTGGAGTCGCCAGACCAGCGGAAATTCCGGATCGAGAATCCAGTCCTGCAGGAACCAGGCCCGGAAGTGATGGATCTTACCGAGGCGTCCGCTCTCCACCAGCTTCTTCGCCAGTCGTACCGCAGGGGAAAAGCGGTAATTGAAGCCTACCATATGGATGACACCGGCAGCCTCCGCCGCCTGAAGCATTTCCCTTGAATCCGCAAGCGACAACGCCAGCGGCTTCTCGCAGAACAGATGCTTGCCAGCTTTGGCTGCAGCCAGCGCAATCTCCTTATGCACATTGCTTGGAGCATTGATATCCACTAGGTCGATATCGTCGCGGGTCACCAGTTCATGCCAGTCTGTCACGGTATCCTGCCATCCGAGCCGAGTTGCCGCTTCCTGCAAATCTTCGGCATTACGTCCGCAAAGCACGGACATTTCCGGTTTCAGCGCCTGTGGAAAAAACATCGGCAGCGTCTTGTAGGCATTACTGTGGGCCTTACCCATAAATTTATACCCGATCATTCCAATGCGCAGCTGTTTCATGTAATGCCTCCTAGTGGTTTCAGTTGAGAGTTGAAGCACGTACAACAAGCTCTGTCGGAAGCTTGATCCGCAGCGGACTATCTTCTGCCGCTCCGTCTTCCGGCGTATCCAGCACACGAGCTGCGGCCAGCTCGCCCAGCCGATAAAATGGGACACGCACACTGCTCAAGGCTGGTGTAGTTAATTCGGCCGCATCGGAATCGTCATAACCGAGAATAGCAGGCATGCGTTCCCGTGTAATCCCCAGTTCGTATAAGCCTTGCTGCAGACCGATCGCCATTCGGTCATTGGCGGCAAACACGGCATCAATCTCTCCTAGAACGGCTGCAATTTCTGAAGCCGCCTGGACACCGCTTCTGCGGCTGAAGTTCCCTTCAAATAGCAAAGAAGGGTCCACGGATAACCCGGCTTCACGAATTGCGCTGGAGTACCCTGCCATCCGATCACGACTGTTCGAATAGACATGAGGTCCATTCAGAAAGGCAATCCGCGTAAAGCCCTGCTGAAGCAGATGCTGCACTGCCAGTCTGCTGCCCTGAACATGGTCTGCATCCACTTCGGGGAAGTCCTCCCCTTCAAAATGCTGGTTAATAAGACAAAAAGGGTATCCTTCCTTCTTCAAGCGACGCAGCGCCTCAAGCTCTCCCTGCTCCTCCTTGGCACCCAGTACAATACAAGCGTCCACCTTGCGCATCCGAAACAGCCCGCTGTAATCCATGGTCCCATCCGAGTTGCGAAAGAGCATGAGCAGATCATATCCTTCATCCCGGGCTTTGTTCCCGATACCGCTTAGAATCTCAGAGAAATAATAAGCAGAGAACAGACGCGCTTTGGGCAAATACGGCATAACCACACCCAAATTGCCACTGCGTTTACGGGCAAAACTTCTGGCCAGCGAGCTTGGCGTATAGCCCAGCTTGTGGGCTGCTTCCAGCACCCGCTGCTTCGTCTCTTCCTTGAGCGGACCGACATCATTCAGCACACGGGATACGGTGGCTTCAGATACGCCGGCCAGCTCGGCCACCTCTTTTCGGCTGGCGATAGGAATCAACTCCTTTTACAAAATGTACACGCGTACATTCTCTCATGCAAAGCCCGCTTCGTCAATTCTTTTCTGCATGGAGCTCCACCCATTCCTGCACATGCCGGACGAATTTTTTTGTTGCAGGGGAAGCATGTTTCATCGAATGGACGGCGATTCCCAGCGATCTGAAGCTCGGCTCCTCAAGTTCCAGCATCACCACGTTATGATTCTGACGCTTGAGCACCAGCTCCGGGAGGATACTCATACCCAGTCCTTTATCCACCATGGCAATAATCGCGTAATCATCCCCTGCCGAGAATTTGACATTTGGCTCAATACCAGCCTTCTCCAGCACCCGCCGAACATCATAGTCCGAGCCGGCCTTGGGGATAATGAAATTCTCATGCGCTATTTGTGGCAGGGGAAAATAAGGCGCCCCGCTGATGGGATGCTCCTGCGAGACAATGGCGAGCATACGGTCTTTTTTCAAAGGAAAAACTTCGAACTTATCCCGCGTGGGCAGCGAAATAAAGCCGCAGTCAATCACCCCGGCCTCGATCCATTGTTCAATCTCCAGGTAATCTCCCTCCATAAGCTTGAACTCGATATAGGGATACAGACTGCGGAATTGCTTGATCATCCCGGGCAGCCAATGGACGGATACACTGGTGAATGTGCCGATGGTAACCGTTCCCGTCTCCAGCCCATGAATATGCGTTACCTTCTGCTTCAATTGCTCATTCCAGTTCAGAATCTCACGGATCGGCTTTAGCACCTGTTCCCCGTTAACCGTAAGTCTGACACCCGAACGATTGCGGATCAACAGTGAGAAGCCAAATTCCGTCTCCAGACTGTTAATGGTGTGACTGATGCCCGATTGAGTGAACCCCAGCACCTCTGCTGCTTTGGTGAGGCTGCCTAGCTCCACTACTTTTAAAAACACTTCATATTTACTGAGACTCAAGCGAGTGTCCTCCTCATTCATATACATTAGTTCTATTCATGTATGACATGATAAACATTCAGTTAACTTATATAATCAGGCATATTATACTATACTAACTTTGATGATTAAAAGGATGATGAACTGATGAAGCCGTTTAAGGCTGATCTCTTGCTGCTGGTTGTAACTGTATTTTGGGGCTCCTCCTACCTGTTTATGAAAATGGGACTGGATACCCTCGGCGAATTTAATCTGATTGCGCTCCGATTCGGACTTGCTTTTATATTGTCTGCCGCGATTTTTCACAAGCGCCTGCGCAGGATCAATGTTAAGACCTTGAAATATGGGGCCTTGCTTGGATTCCTGCTGCTGGGCGTGTTCACATGTATTACGTTCGGACTCAAGACAACCACCACTTCAAATGCAGGGTTCCTGGTCGCGTTGACCGTTATTTTCGTTCCATTGCTTCAGATGTTGTTCTTCAAAAATAAAGTCGGATTCCCGCAAATCTTCGGGTCCCTGCTGGCCATCGGCGGAATCGGTCTGCTAACACTGAACGCTTCGCTGACCGTACAACCAGGCGATCTGCTCTGTACGTTGTCCGCGATATTCTATGCCGTACAGATCATCGTTACCGGCAAAGCTGTCAAAGAACACGACACACTAAGCATCGGTATCCTGCAGCTCGGCTTTGCCGGCGGCTACGCACTTGTGCTGTCCTTAATGTTCGAGACGCCACATCTGCCCTCTACCTTACCTGGCTGGACCGCCATTCTGGCACTGGGCATTCTGTGCAGCGCCTGCGGATTCATCCTGCAGCCGGTGGCACAGAAATACACCTCGCCTGCACGCACCGGACTCATCTTCTCGTTAGAACCAGTATTCGCCGCCTTGTTCGGCTACTGGTTCGTCGGAGAGAAGCTGACGAACCAGGGGTATGCCGGAGCGGCGCTCGTTCTGCTCGGTATTGTTGCTTCCGAGCTGCTGGGTAAGGCATCCTTCGCCCCGGCTTGGATGCATAGGAAACGCGGCGCCAGTTAATGGCGCAGTCTTAAGGGGGCGTGGCAACTGTGCTGCCCCCTTATACTCCTACAGAGCAAAAACCGCAAGCCTCCATGAACGGGAGACTTGCGGTTTTTTGTGCTATAACTATGCATTACGGAGTCCTGTGATCAGTGGCTTAGTGCCCCATCATCATAGCCGCATCCGCCTTCTTGCCCTCTTCAGGGTTAGCCGATGCTACCTTTGGCTTGCGCAGGATAATACTGATGACTACACCGGCCACGGCGATACAGCCAGCCAGGAAGAAGACATCATTGAAAGCTAATACAGAGGCTGCCAGCGGGTTGCCGCCTTTGCCCATCTCACCCATATGGGTTGCGATTTGACTGGTTAGGTATCCGGTCATACCTGCTACAGCAAAGGAAACAATAACTTGTTGTGCAGCTGCAGTAAGAGGCGTTACACGGCCAACCCATTCACGCGGTGCGGAATTGAGAACATGTGTGTTCAGCGGCATCATGGTCAAGCCCATACCCAGACCCATCATGAACAGGTACACCATAATCTGCGGAAGTGCGGTGTCCATTGTGATACCCGACAACATGAATAGTGCAATAGAGATAATCGTCAAGCCGACAAAAGCAAGCGGACGTGCACCGATCTTGTCGAACAGCCGACCTCCAATCGGCATTCCGAAACCGGCAGCCAGCGCCTGCGGCAACAATATCAAGCCAGTCTCAAGTGGTGAGAAATTGCGGATCTGCTGAAGGTAGAGCGGAACGAACAACATGGTACCGAATAGTGCCGCTTGCGTTACCCAAGTCAGGATAATACCGCGGGTAAAGTCGGAAGAACGGAAAACGCGCAGTTCCAGCAGCGGATGCTTATGCAGCAGCTCGACGATAACGAACAAGACCAGAGCTACGCCACCAACGGACAACCCTACGATTGTCGATGTGGACGACCAGCTGCCACCACCGCCTTCGTTAACGCCATAAGCCAGCATGGAGAAGGCGATCGGTGCCAGGATCATGCCCAGCAGATCGAGATGTGTTCTGCCTTTTTTCTCGGAAGCCGGCAGGTATTTAATGCCCAGAATAACAGCTACGATACCAATTGGCAGGTTGATCAGGAAGATCCAGTGCCAGCTTACGTACTCCACCAGCCAACCGGAGAGAATCGGTCCAAGGGCTGGGGCAAGCAGCATCGGAATCCCGAGCATCCCCATAATGGAACCTCTACGTTCTGGCGGTGCCAGTTTGAAGACCATTGCCATCCCGATTGGGGCAACCATCCCGCCGCCAAGACCTTGAATTACGCGGAAAAGAACAAGTTGGCCCGAAGTTTGAGCTATGGAGCACAGTACGGAACCCAGTACGAACATGATTACCGTAGCCAGAAAGACCTGCTTAGAGCCAAAACGGTCTGTCATCCAGCCAGCCAGCGGAATGACCGCAGCCAGGGCTAGTGTGTAACCTGTAATGGCCCACTGCACTGTCTTGAGGTCTGTCGAGAAGTAATCGACAAGTTTAGGAACGGCGACATTGACGACCGTACCATCCAGAATAACCATAATCATACCCACGATAATCGCAAGTAATGGAGGAATAATTGCTTTCAATGAGAAAGCCTGCCCTCCTGCTGTATTTCCATTCACACTATTTGACATGCTTTTCTCCACTCTTTTCTCTATAAATTATATTTGTTGAAATAATGCTCAAACAGAGTATCAATCTGCTCATCGAGAGCCGGAAGGTTAAACACCGGCGTGATCTGTTCCCGCTTGCCAGGCATGTTTGTAATCAGCGCTGGAATCACCACGGCTCCATACAGCTGAAGCATCATCAGTTGCAGACGGTTATCGTCCTCTACATGAGTGATCTCTTTCAATGTATTGTGCATTTTTTTGACTCTCAGGATTTTGGCATAACGATCATATTCTGTAGGTGAGCACATGATCTGGGGTCCCTGCTCCAGTACCTGTCTGGCCAACCCGGGATATCGGAGAAGATTCACAACATACCGACTTAAAAATTGCTTGAGCCGCTCCTGCGGCAGCAAGGAGACATCTTCAAGTGCCTGGAAGGCATCATCGAACGTTGAAAGCAATACACGAACGGCATCAGTCATTAGACTTTCCTTGGAGCCGTAATAATAATTCACGAGCGCAAGATTAGTTTCAGCTCTGGCGGCAATTTTACGCAGTGTCGCGCATTGGAACCCTTCCTCTTTGATCAACATCACCGTAGCATCCAAAATCGTTTGTTTTGTATCTTTCTCTGAATGGTCTGCGCTCTGGTCCAGTGTGTTCATCGCTACCGTTACAACCTCCTTTCTTTATGTAATCATTGTTTTAAACACTGTTTAATCGAACACTAATGTACTCCCGAACGCCTGCTCTTGTCAATAGTCAACATCAGGTAAAGGGTGTACTCTGTTCCTTCTATCCGGCAGTTTGGTCATCACACGTTATACTTTCCCTGGAGACATACTAAATAATTCATTAGTACAATCTTCACTCTTCATGTAATCACTGTTTTAAACACTGTTTAACCGAACATTAATTTACACCCGAACACCTGACATTGTCAATAGCTAAGATTAGACACTTCTACCTGTAAAAAAAAGCAGTGCTCTCCTTATTGGAAAACACCGCTTTCATATATTCTGAGGGTTATGAGTACAACACAATCTCAGGGTAACGGCCCCCATATCGCTCGGGTCCAGGCAATCCGTAGTCCAGCACGCTCCATATTATTTTGGCTGACACTGCCGTATGCGGCCTGCCCGGCTACCAGTTCACAGCCTGCCCTGTAGGCTTCGTGCAAACGTCTTTGTAACAAAGCGCTCTGGAGCCCGCGTCCCCGGAAGGCTGGCAGGGTCGCAGCGAGTGCACAGGAGGCAACACCTTCATGAATATGCATAGCGGCGACGGCCGCTGCCTGCCCTTCCCAGAAGCCGAGGAATAGCTTCCAGCCTGTACGATGGAGAAGCCCGATATTGTTGCTGATAAAGTGTCCTTTAGCATCCAATGACATACCTGAAGCCAGACAATGCACCTCCGCATACGTGTCAAAGAGAACCTCATCCACCACCTCGGTAACGGTGATATTCACGGGAAGCTGAGCTGGCTGCGCAAGAGGTAGTCCATATAACACGGATTGAAAACTGTGCTGGTACAACCCGAGTGACGCTAATGTTCCCAACAACGCCGGACTGCTTTCAGAGGGGTCAATCTCGATTTGAAAATGCCGGTCCCTGGCCCGGTAGAAATCTGCAACCGCTCCAAGCTCATCTTTCTCAGCGTCTGTAATCCCTTTAACTGAGTTAAAAAGCGCCCATGGCATCTCCTGTATGTAATAAGCTGTAGCCGTTCCGAAATGCCGGATCTCCACACCCATGGGGTTGCCAGACCGTTCGCCGATGGAAGCTATTCTGGAGGTGAAGAAGCTAATTTCCGCCTGCTGCAGCTGTTTGGCCAGTTCCTTGTTAATTACGGGTAAGCTCATAATCATTCTCCCCTTCATTTTCAATAATGAATGCTACTCCACGTCAAAATCAAAATATTTCCCCGGATAAGGCTCCTTCTTTAAAGTAAAATGCCACCATTCTTTGCTGTAGGGATGGAAACCCTCCTTCATCATGGCATCCTTAAGGATTTTACGGTTGGCCATCTGTGTCTTACTGATCAGCTTTGTGTCGTAATATGAAATGGGACCGAAAAAATCATAAGGGCTACCCATGTCCACAGCCGCACCGTTTTTTAGGTAAGCCAGTGTCAGGTCCACCGTGCTACCTCGCGAATGACCGGATTTACTGGAGATAAAGCCGAGCTTGAACAAGTTCTTTTTATCTAACGCGGGATAATACTGCTGTTTCATCTTGATGTCGCTAGCATCCTTCGACCATCTGATAAAATGATTAACCGCCTTTTGCGGACGGTAGGTGTCATAGATTCTCAGAATATAGCCTTGGCGTGCCAGGTTATCGCTGACTGCCTTAAGCGCATTAGCTGCGGGTTTTGACATAATCGCTAAAGGCGCTTTATAGCCATCGATACGTTTTCCAACAAAGTTGTTACTGCTGTAATAACGAATCTCGTATTGTGCAGAAGGAATGATTTCGTCCAGATAAACAAAACCTTGGGGTAGTTTATGCCCCTTCTCAGGCGTCGACAATGACTTGGATTGACCGGAATTCTCCAAATTGTCAACACTTTCAGAACTTACTCCAGTGTTCGCAGCTGAGGCATAATCCCCCAAATCCAAAGCTGTCATTAATAGCATAAGAGCGGCGCCTATGCATGAAAATCTCCTCAGCACCTTTGTCTGCTGCTTCATGGTTACAGTCTCCTCTTTCCTATCATCAGGTATATCTACTCTGTCGATTATTTTACTAGAAAAATACAATAAAATAACCCCCAACTTCCGTTAAGGGGCAGGTTACACTTACTTTATTGGATGAAACGGAGCTGTTGGCATCATATCTTTTCTTCGATAGATACCCAAAAGCAGCCCAACCGCAGCGAATTCCATAATGACATGACCGCCATAACTTAGAAATGGAAAAGCAATACTACTCAGTACCATCTTTCCACTCATAATAGACAATCCATAAAGCAAACGAATGACTAGCGTACTACCGAGTGTCAAAACCAGCGCTTTGCCAAAAGGGTCTCGAATCAGGTGCAACGCCTTGACCAATCTGGCTGTAAACCATAACACCATACCTAATAGCAGCAGACCGCCAGCCCAGCCAAAGCAATAGACCAGGTAAACGGGAAGCATGTCTGTATGAGGATAAGGCAAATATTCCGGGAGATTGGCAAATCCATGACCCCACCATCCGGCGGATCTGACCACATCGCGAATCTGAATGTACATATATCCACTAGTTGTCGCATGTGCGTTCGGATCGAATGCACCTTGAAACCGTTCCACAAAGGAGGGTGTATTCCACGCTTTAACGGCAGTTATAGCTACTAAAACCGAAGCTAGCCCCAGCGCCCATTGCCATTGACGAGTACACCAAACATAGACAGTCAATGCAATTAATGAATAACTGATCAATTCGGGTAAGGAATGGAACATTGCAAGTAGTGGAAGTGGAAAAGCAACGATCAGCAATTCTATCCATCGGCGATATCGCACCGAGGCGAAAAAAGATTCTTTTGAACCCGTCAAGATGCCAGCTAACGCGATACACAGAAAAGGAGTCAAGAAACTCAGCGTAATCGGGAAATGCACCACTCTCAAAATCAGGAAGGCTACACCGTTGATAGTTGTCCCACCCGAGTACAATACTATTATGCCTATCAAGGTGCCGATGTACAACGGCCAGGCAAGCTTTTGCAATTTCCGAAAATCAACAAAGTACAGTCCGAGCATTAAAATTAGTCCGATGATCATGTAATAGGTCTGATTTCTAAAAAAGCTCCAGCCCTGCATTGCACTTGCAGGATTCGAATCTACAGACAGCATCATTACAAGGCTTAATGCCGCAAAAAACAGCACGGCCCCTAGCAATCCCCAATTCATCCGCGGTTTATGTACACGGTTCAGCGTTTTGCCGAGCGACCGAGGATCGCCCATCTGGGCAACGGCCCAAGCCTCTGACTCCGCCTGAGGATAGCCTTGTGCTTGCCGGTCCTGAATTAACTCTTCCAGATGGCCGGAAAGCTCCTCCCGGATATCGTCATGCATGTCTTTGGCCCGCACCTCCAGACACACCTGATCGAGAAACAGCTTACGGTGACCCTGTTCATTCATCATACCCCGCCCTCTCCCAGCACATCGTCCACCGCCCGCCGGAACAGCAGCCACTCCGCTCTTTTTTCCTTCAGCTTCGCTTTTCCCTCATCCAGTATCCGATAATACTTGCGCTTGCGCCCTTCTACCTCCAGCCAGTAAGCCTCCACCCAGCGCTCGCTCTCCATCGTGTGCAGAATGGGATACAGGGTGCCTTCCTTAAGTGAAAAAACGCCCTGGGATCGGTTCTCCAGCTCTTTGATCAATTCATATCCGTACAAAGGCTTGTCCAGCAGCAGGGTCAAAATCAACGTTGTCGTGCTGCCCTTCAGCATTTCTTTACTCACTTTCAAATGGGATGCACTCCTTCCACAGTTATTGGGAAAATAGTATACCTTGTATATCTATGCTTAGTAAATCTAGGTATATAATACTGTAAACCACTGGAAGTGTCCAGTCTAGACGATAGTGAGAGGCTTTGAATCTAATCCTCTCACTATACTGAACGCATACCAGTGCCGCTTTTGGTCGAGAATTTCCAAGGTGGAGTATTTAGTGATGAATCCAAGTGTTATTTTTTCCAGTAAGTGATTTTTCGAACATGTCTATAATCTCTAAAAATCTTTCAGCTTCACGGAATACATGATCTGCAAGCAAGGGATGAATAATGCTTTTTATTTTGCACTGGTCGATCAAATCCCTGGCTGTCTTTTTGAAATCACGCAATGATTTTACGGATACTCTGTTCTGATCCAGAAATTGACTTAAAATCGGACCGGTCTGGGATTGGGGTCGCATAGATTCAATATCTCTGGCCTGGAACAGCAATTGATCAAAATCATGACTAAAATCACGGGCTTGGTCAACAAGCTTTCGTTCAGAGGGGTCCAAAAGATGCCCTATAAATTTGGCATGGTCTGCCATGATTCGTAAGAAGAACACGTTCTCATCAATAATGGCATCGTGTAATGGCTCTAATTGGCCCTGGTTTAATTCTTCCAAACGTTTTCTAAAATAGTTGGCTTCTCTGCTTACGTGATCTACTAGAAGGGGGAAATTGGTTCCTCCCGGAAGCTGGCAGGTCAGTATTAGCCCAAGCACCTTACGCTTAAAAGCCCAGATGTGACACACCGAGGTATGAACTTCAATATTGAACTGACGAATGGTCGCAGGATCTGCGTCATCTGTGAATGCAAGCGCCCGTCGCTCGATTCCTTCGAAGGTTCGATAAAAGTGATTGGCTTCATTAATCAGTGTGGTATCCTCACAACGAAATCCGAGCCTCAAGAAAAAGGAATGTTCCTTCATTATCCTCGACCAAAAGCGAACCTCTTCCAGAGAACGAACTACGAACATATCTGACATCCACTTCACTCCTCTTGATTCGATTAATAAAGGTTATGAAGGTTACGCTTGGATTTATGTGAAAATGAAAAAACACACCCGCCGTAGCGAGTGCGCTTTGTTTTTAATAACTATTAGTGCATTGGAGCTTGCGCTTTATGCTGAACAATAACACGTCTGATGAAGAATGCCAGTATCAATCCGACTACGGACATAATCAGACCAAAGATAAAGGCGTTCTGCACACCTTGCGTGAATGCAGGAAGCAGATTAGCGGGATCGGCAGGATTGTCGACACCCTTCAGGTAATTCTTCGAACCTGCCGTCATGATGCTGACCGCAAGCGCTGTACCAATGGCACCCGCTACTTGCTGCAGTGTATTCATGATTGCCGTACCGTCAGGATACAGCTCCATCGGCAACTGGTTGATACCATTCGTCTGTGCAGGCATGAAGATCATCGATACCCCGATCATCAGCGCGCTGTGCAGTACGATAATGAAAGCAACCGTCGAAGCGGCATTAATGCTGGAGAAGAACCACAGTGTAACTGCGACAATCACTAGACCCGGAATGACCAGCCATTTTGGACCATACTTATCGAACAGACGACCCATAATTGGAGACATCAAACCATTGATCAGACCACCCGGCAACAACAGCAAGCCTGCTTTGAAGGCCGTATAACCTTGACCTTGCTGCAAATACATTGGCAGAATCAACATGGACGACAGAATAACCATCATACAGATGAAGACCATCGCCACACCGACTACGAACATCGGATATTTGAAGGCACGCAGGTTGATCATCGGCTTCTTCATTGTGTTTTGACGAATAACGAAGAGCAGCAAAGCAACGACACCTACAACGATAGAAAAGATTACTTTCGGACTGCCCCAGCCTTCAGCTTCACCAGCACTGCTGAACCCGAAGACGATTCCGCCAAAACCAAGTGAAGACAGGATGATGGACAGCACGTCAATTTTTGGCTTAGTAACTTCGGTAACGTTCTGCATGTACACGATTCCGAACAGCAGAGCAATCACCAGGAACGGCAATGACAACCAGAAAATCCAGTGCCAGCTGAGGCTTTCGATCAACAGACCGGCAATCGTAGGCCCAATCGCCGGGGCAACCATGATGACCAATCCGATCATCCCCATCGCCGCGCCTCTTTTTTCAGCTGGAATAATTACAAGGATCGTATTGAACATTAGCGGCAGCAACAGCGACGTACCCATCGCCTGTACCACTCTCGCTGTCAACAGAAACTCAAAGTTCGGCGAGATCGCCGCCAGGAAAGTACCTAAGATTGAAAAAATTAACGCGGCCACAAACAACTGTCTTGTTGTGAACCATTGTAGCAGCAAACCGGAAATCGGCACGAGAATACCTAGTGTTAGCAAGTACGCTGTTGTCAGCCATTGTGCGGTCGACGGTGTGATTTGCAGTACATTCATCAGATCGCTTAACGCGACATTGAGTGCCGTCTCACTGAACATCCCGATAAAACCGCTGAGCAACAAGGAAATCAGGATCGGCATTGTCCTGAATTTTTTTTCTTCTGACTGTTGCTGTTTGTGTAAAGTTGTGTCCACTCTCTTATCCTCCTGAAAATCTATTATTCTCTCTCTGTTATGCTAAGCAAAGCCGGAACAATCTTCACCGCCGCAAGCAGCGGTTGCTCATCCCGGTAAGTCAGCGCCTGAAGCAGTGATCCCTCTAGCAAAGATACCGCTGCGGACGCCTGAGTCGTCGCTATTTCTTCTTCAGTACCTTCTGTCAGCAAACGTTCTTTGATCACCTCCTGCCAGTCTTTAAATACAGATTGACATGCGGCTCGCAGCTCTTCGCTGATACAGGACGTTTCTACGGCCAGCCAGAAGCTGAACGGAACTACGCCTTCGAATGAAGAATCCACAGCCTCCTTGGCCATGTCCAGAATAAAATCCTGTATCCCCTTCGCAGCGGATTCGCTAGTCTCCATACAATGTCTAAGCTTGCAGGCTACAATCTCACTGGTGCGGTTGATACAAGTTAGTGCCAGCTCCTCCTTACCGTGGGGAAAATAATAATAGAGTGATCCCTTCGGGGATTCGCTGTCTTTGATAATCTGGCTCAGACCCGTTGCATGATAGCCTTGCGTGAAAAATAGCCGCGAAGCAGTATCCAGTATGGCTTCACGTGCATTCGGCTTATTAGACAACCCGACACTTCCTTTGCATTATAACAATTGGTCTATATAATAAAACCACAGCCCAGGAAATGTGTCAATTTTTATTTTCTTAAGATTAAGACATTTTACACAACTAGCGATTAGCAAATAATCATCGATATATTCAGGCAAGATTCAGCTTGGCACAGCTTAATTTAGGGAGAATCCCAAGGCATAAAAAGGCAAGGCACTTCAGTGAACTGAAGGCCTTGCCTTTGCTTTATTATGATATTGATATAGATGAGGATCAGCCTTTAACGGCTCCTGCCACCATCCCCTTCATAATTTGATTCTGAAATAGCAGATAAATGATGATAGTCGGAATGACGGCGATCGATATGGCGGCCATCGTCAGGCTGTAGTCCGTACCGTAGCCATCCGAGAACATCGACAGGCTGAGCGGCAGTGTCTTCAGCGCCTGTTTATTGATAAAGACGAGCGCGAACGCAAAATCATTCCAGAATCTGAGAAAGCCGAGAATGGACACGGTAGCCATGGCGGGAACTGCCAGTGGAACGATAATCCGATAGAAAATCCCCCAGTATCCGTTGCCGTCGATCATAGCGGCTTCCTCCAGCTCTTTCGGCACGGAAGTCAGATAGGCTGCAATGACGAAGACTGCGATCGGCAGTTCAAAGGCGGTATACGGCAGAATCAGCGAAGCGTACGTATCCAGGATACCGAGATTCTTCATCAGAATAAAGAGCGGCACCAATGTGCTATGAATGGGAATCAGCATCCCGAGCACGAAAAGCATCATAATGAAGCCTTTGAAGCGGAAATTCAGGCGGGATACAATAAAGGCCGTGAGTGTTCCCAGAAATAGAGTCAGTACCAATGATAAGACAGAGACGATAACCGAATTCAGGAATGCTTTACCAATGCCACCGATTTCCCATGCCCGGGTATAGTTTTCGAACTGCCAGACGGATGGTAGTGCGAATGGACTGCCGAAAAATTCCTGATTTGATTTAAAGGAACTAATAAATAGCCACAGCAGCGGGTACAGCGTAACCAGCGCATACGCAAGAAGAAAGAGATGAAGGAGCCAGGAAGCTCTGAAATTCAGGACTCTGGACGAAGTGTTCGTCGTGGTTTTAGGCACTCTGCCGGGAGCGATCGTTTTCATTCCATCCCCCTCTTCCGCATCAGTACCTGGCTGCCGAGCACCAGAATCATGCTGATAATAATAATTAAGGTAGAAACCGCCGACCCGTAGCCGTAACGGTAGATTTCAAAGGTATTGTTGTACATGTACGTGGCCAGAAGTTCAGTGGACTGCGCAGGCCCCCCACCCGTCATGACAAAAATCAGGTCAAACGCTTTAAGACTTCCTGATATGCATAACACGATTGCTACCTTAATCGTATCCCAGATCATCGGAATGACTATGAGATACAGCCACTTCCCCTTAATAGCCCCGTCAATCTTGGCCGCCTCCTCCACATCCGAAGAGATGTTCTGAATCGCGGATAGAAAAATAATCAGGTAAGGTCCGATGTTCGCCCAGATCACCGGCGCACTGACCGAATACATATTGATGCTCGGGTCGCCGAGCCAATCGCGAATCCAGGAGCTAAGCCCAATCTGCTCCAACAGTACATTCAGTATCCCGATCTGCGGGTGATAGATATAACCCCAGATCAATCCGATCACGATGCTCGATACGACCATGGGCATAAAAACAGCGGAGCGGACAAACCGGTGAAACAGCGTGCTTTTTCTGAGAATGAGAGACAGTAAAAGAGCGATCGGCAGTTGCCCCAGAATCGAGGCGGCGACGATGATCAGGTTGTTCTTGAGCGCCCGCCAGAAAATAGGGTCCTTGAGCGCTTCGGCGTAGTTATCTAAACCAATAAAGCGGGCGGCACCAATGCCTTTCCAGTCAAAAAAACCGTAGTACGCAGACCAGAGAATAGGAACAATAACGAAGAGTAAATAGATCGTCAAGGCAGGCAGCAGCCCAATGATAATAAAGCTTCTGAGTCGGTTCGTGAATGCCATAGGCGGCCTCCTTTGGTTACGTGTCGTTGTAAGATAAAAGAAGTGAACGGACGTCCGTCTCCGCTCAGAAGACGGACACTGTTCATACAAGAAGTTTCAGGTTGCGGTACAGGGCGTGAGATGAACTTATTTGCCGAGATCGCGAGCCTGGGCATCTTGAATCTTCTTCGCAATGTCTTCCGGTTTGCCGCCCATAGAGAGCTCCTGCAATCCGTTATTCACTGCTTCCGTAGCCGAGGAGGTTAGATAGGCATCATAGACTGGCGTCAGCTTCACCGATTTGTACAGGTTGTACGCTTTGTAGAACAGCGGCATAACCTGCGACTCATCCAGATCCACATTGTACGTCACGATCGAGTTGCTGCCTGCGATTGCTTTCATGGCATCCGGGCCGCTGACGGTATATATCAGCTCCAGCGCCGCTTTAAGCTGATCGCCTGTTGCACGCTTGCTGAGCGCAAGACCACCGCCCGAGCCGCCGGACATGGATTTTGGATCACCTTTGCCCCCAGGAACAGAAGGCAGAATTGTCACGTCCACCTGGTTCAGCTGTTCTTCCGTACCGGATGCAGCCATATTTGTCAGGGCCCATGCGCCATCGATCATCATTGCAGCTTTACCTTCGACGAAATACTGTTCCATCTGCGTATTGTCCAAGCTGTTGAAGCCGGGCTGAAACGCTTTAGCGTCGGATAATTGTTTAAAATAAGTCAGGGCCTGCACAAATTCCGGATCGGTGAATTTAGCGCCGTCCTGATTAACCGCCTTCTTGAACCAGTCAGTTCCAGTTACGCGATCCGCCAGGGACGAAATGATACTGGACTGTGCCAACCATGATGCTTTATTACCAAGTGAAATCGGGGTGATTTTATTGTCGTTAAACGTTTTAACCGCCGTCATCATCTCATCCCAAGTGGTTGGAACCTTAACATTGTATTTTTCAAAAAGCGATTTGTTATAGAACAGGAAAGACGTTGCAGAGCCACTTAGCGGTGTCGCATACACTTCTCCGTTAAAGGACAGTGTATCCAGCGAACCTGGAATGAAATTATTCTTCCATTCAGGATGCTCATCAAGCAAGGACGTAATCGGTTGGATCAACCCGCCATCGTAGAACTCTTTGATAGACGTCCCTGATTGGGTAAAGAAGACATCCGGCATTTCATCGGCTGCAGCCACAGTCTTCAGACGCTGGCGGTAACCGTCAGGAGGAATGGCTTGGGCATCCAACTGGATTTCAGGGTGCTCGGCCTTGAACTTGTCGATCTGAGCGCGTACTGCCTTGGCTCTTAGGTCGTCGCCGGAGAAGTTATGCCAGATGGAAAGCTTGATTTTTGGAGAGGCTGTTCCGGCTTTATTACCCTCCTCCGCTGTACCTGAGTTTCCCGTGTTACCTCCTCCGCATGCTGCAAGCAGTAACGTCATTGCTGTTGTACAGGCCGTAATGGCGAGTGTTTTCTTTTTCATTGCCATGCCCTCCTTAAGTTCTATTTATACATTTAGTATAGGTGTGCGAGGGCGGAGCCAACAGGAGACATTCTACAGGAACAGGGTAGACAAAATTCGGTTTATGGCATGAAAACGGACATGATTTTCAGAAATCGTTGTAAAATAACCTTATACATAACACAATTGAGTGATATTAGTTAACATTAGACAATCGGTATTCAGATGGTGTGCTGCCCATTATTTTTTTGAACTGCTGGCTAAAATATTTCATATCCTCATAACCGACCTCACCCGCGATCTCGCCGATTTTCTTCTGTGTCGTGAGAAGCAAGCGGCCCGCCCGGAGCATCCTTTCTCTGGTCACGAATTCTATATAGCCCTGACCGGTCTCCCGCTTGAAGACCTCACTGAAGTGGTTGGGGGTCAAATGGACGACTCCGGCGACCTGCTGCAGGCTCAGTTGTTGGTTGAGGTGATTTCGTATATATGCGATGGCACGCTGGATGTAAGCGTAGCGGCTGTCGCTAGCCCCCTGGTGAAACTCGTTCATGACATTCAGCAGTTGACGGAAAAGCTCATCTTCCAGCCGTACGCCGGCCTCAAAGGTGAAGATCGGAACCGCCGTTGGCTCGCTAGCGCCAATCTCCCGGTTCCGGTCCAGCCAGCGGTGCGCAACGATAATGATCGACTGTAGATAAGCCTGCAGCGCTGTCGGGGTTGCATCAGGGTCCTGAAGTTGCTCCTCTATGATCCGGTGAGTCCAGGCATGCAGCTGAGTCGCATAATTCTGAATCAGCAGCCCTAGAAGCTCTCGCTCCTCCTTCTCCGAACAGACTGTTCGACCTCCCCGGCGCCGCTCAATATCCTTCATTCTGTACACACCTTGATCTCCGAACAAGACCCGATAGGCATAAATCTTAGTTGCTTCCTCGTAGGACTGTGGCAGCTCGCTGAGCGAATGAACGATTTCTCCCGCTGCGGCAAAGAGATCGCATTTGAGCATTTCCCGCACCTGGTATAGCGCTTTCTCTAACATTCGCATACAGGGCCAGCCTTCTTCAGCACGGAGTGCAACGATGATTGTATGGTTACGAACCAACGTAACGCACGGCAAAAGCTCTTGTAGACGGTTCTCCGCGCTTCCCAAAATCAGCTCACTGAACCGTTCATCTCCCCAGCCAGAAGCGCCGACCAGCAGTACCCGCATCGGCTGAGCGCCGCAGACCTCATCCTTTGAGAGGACACCATTCTGCTGGAGCCAGTCTGTTACCGGCTTAAAGCCTGCCGTGTCCGAGGATCGCCTGCCCCCGCCCGTCAACCATTCTTCAAGCAGACGACTTCGCAGCGCTGCTGCTGAAACCGCTCCATGCTCTGCCGCTTCCCGCTTCATACTCAAATTCTGCTGAGCCTTCATTACCGCTTTGATGACTTCCTCCGGACCGCTGGTCTTCAGCAGATAGTCAGTCACTCCCTCACGCAGCGCCTGCTGGGCGTAACGAAAATCATCGTAGCCGGTCAAGATAATAATCTCAACATCCGGCAGCTGCTCCTTGATCTCTTTAGCAAGCTCAATCCCGTTCATTCCTGACATTCTTATGTCAGTTAAGACGACATCAGGTCGTTCACCGGGAATACGCTCCAATACCTCCTCCGCCGATTCCGCCGGTGGAAGCAGCGTCATGCCAAGCGCCTCCCAATTAATAACCGTACAGAGTCCCATGCGAATGATGGCCTCGTCATCAACGATCAATATATTCACAGCTAGCCCTCCAATACAGGTATAGTAAACGAGATTCGAGTGCCGCCTCCCGGCGTACTCTCGATATGAAGACCTGCTCCGTTGCCGTAATGCAGCTTCAGGCGGCGGTGTACACTGCTCAGACCATATCCTGAGTTCAAGGAGTTGGATCGCGACTGTTCATTGGTCTCCCCAATTAACAGCATGCTGCGCAGCTGTATCAGCTTCTCCTCATCCATGCCAACCCCCGTGTCCTCAACAACAAAGGACATGCCTTCTCCCCGCGGCTCGGCATGGACGAAGATCGTGCCCTTGCCCTGTTTTTTCTTCAATCCGTGCATGATGCTGTTCTCGATCAGCGGCTGCAGCAGTAGCTTCAGCATCGTCCTCCCTTGTATTTCCGGATCAATCAGGAAGGTGCAATCGAATTTATCCTGGAACCGCTTTGACATAATATGGACATAGTTCTGTGCATGCGATACCTCCTGTCCTACGGAACAGAACTCCTTGCCGTCGTTAAGGCTGAACCGCAGAAAGTCGCCGAGTGCCCCGACCATCTCTGCTACCTGCGTGTCCTTGTTCATGAGTGCAATCCAGTGAATTGATGACAGCGTGTTATATAGAAAATGCGGATGAATCTGAGCCTGGAGAGCCTGGATATCCACCTCTTTCTTCTTCGCTTCTTCCAACTGCAATTGACTTTTCAGGCGCTCGATCCGCTGGCCGAGCTTATTATAACTATGCAGAACCATCCCGATTTCGTCTGTGGAGCGGACCTCGAATTGTTTGACCGGATCACCAGGACTTAAAGATTTCAGCTTTCTGGCTAGCTTGGTCAATGGCCGTGTAACCCATGCGGTAAAATACAATACCAGTCCTCCTGCGAGCACTGCCGCAACGCCAATGGCGACCGCTGTAAGTGTAAGCACGTATTCATTCTGCGCAGTATACATTGTGGTCGGGATGACGCCGACCAGCTTCCAGTTCAGACTCGGCAATGTGTAATAGAGCAGCGTATTACTCTCCCCACCCTGATCCAGTTTAAGGACACCATCGGTTCCTCTCAGATCGCCCATCCCCGGAAGCAACTGTGCAAGCGGCCGATTCAGCCCTTCACCTGTCTGGGAAGACATGATCCGGTTATCCTGATTAATGAGCCACAGCCGACCTGTTTCATTCCAGGCTGCGTCCCCCAGCATTTCTTGTATTTCGTCTACATCCACACTGATCGACATTTCTCCCAGCAGCTGGAACTTATCTGTACTGCGAATCGGACGAACCAGTGAGAATACGCGCTTGATGCCGTCGTCAGTCGTCTGGTTCTCATAGAGCGGAGTCCACCACTTTTGAGTGGGATTATAATCAGCTGAGTTCTCCAATAAATTGTGCAACCCGGAGTGCAGTATTGTCGTGTTAGATAGCGCCGGATATCCGTTGCCAGAGGTGATAGTGATATTTGAAATGTAAGGTTTGGAAGAAGCCAGATTCAGCAAAAAGGCCACACTTTGCGAGTATAGGGAAATGTCCTCCCTATCGCTGCCGAGATAGGATTGTATATTACGCTGTCCAATAATGAACACTGACATGGTCTCGATGTCGTTGATTATAAAATCCAATTTGTCCGAAAGCTGCCGGAGCGTATTCATCCCGGACTGCTTTTCGATTTTTTCTGTCAGATTAGAGGCGATCCGGTAAGTGACGACTCCGGCGCCAAGCAGCGGGAATACGATCGCTATGAGGAGCAGCAGCGATAGCTTCCTTTTCAAAGAACGCTTGAACCACATTTCCCTCTCCCCCTTTCCTTGTTTCGATTGCTCATCATTGTACAACACCATGCGCCATCCGGGTCTCCTATTTATCAAAAAAAAGTTCTCGTCATACTCCAATTTCTTGCGAATAGTAGTAAAGAAGCTGCTCCGGTTATCCGGTCTAACCGGTCGGAACAGCTTGAAATGCCGCCTTATATTAGAAGATTAAAAGGGATTTAAGACGTGAAAAAATACATTTGGCGTTGCCATGCGGTAATAATAGCTGCACCATCCAGCCCCTCTATTATTGAACCGGTTCGCCGAGCTGTACGGCAGCCGTTCCTGCTCCAGCTCTTCGATTCTGGCGATTCGCCCCTCTGCGTAATCCAGCAGCCGCAAGGCAGCGGAATCAAGACGGTTCACAAGACCTCCGTACCGGATGTCCAGCACCTCCCAGCCAAATGGCTTGAACATGTGGTGCCATGCGGTGCGGTGCGCTGCCCGAAGCTCCTTAACCGCTCTTGCAATCTCCGGTAACTCCCGCTCTGCAATCAGGACCAGCGCAGCCTTATCGCCGGCGTCATATGCCCGCTTTAATTCGATGCCGATTAGACTTTTGCGTTTCAGCACTGCGCACAACTTTTCCGGAACCTCCAGCATCTGGGCTGCGGCAGGATCGGTAGCACGGCGCTCCGCCAGGGTCCGCTCAAGTGCTTCGTAATGGGCGGTCAGCTCCAGACCCTCAATCTGATGGTCGAACAGTCCAAGCAATACATCCTGATACAGCAAAAACTTCGAAGGGTTGCTCTGCACACGGTTGTCCGGTTCAGCCCCGGGCGTCTCGTCCAGATCCTTCATCAGAAGGTAGCTATCTGCCTCAATCCCGGTGCAGAATTTTACACGCTCCGCAAGATGCCCCCACTCTGGACGTTCCGGTGAGTAAGCATGCTCTGCATACAACTGCAGGCCAAGCAGCGCAGCGAACGGATTACCTTCGTTGCCGTCATCCCCCCACATTGTAGCATACACCTCGTTGATGCCTTCTCTTTTACACACCTGCAGTGCCGTATCTGACGCCTTGAGAGACAAGCCGTAGTTAACCCCGAATGTATTAAAGATCCACACAGCTCCGGCAAAAGCCAGCTTTGACCCGAGAGGTCGGTGCTTCGCGACTAATTGCTCATACTCCTCGGCTTCCGTGTGCACGTAATCCCAATACACCATGTCTACATCTTTAGGAATGCGGCGCTGCATCTCTTCTGGTATCGACGTTTCCGCGTCATAGTATTCACTGCCGTTCCCGGAAGCGAGCTTCAGGAACATGTCGCTCCACATCATCGGTTCAAGTCCGCGCCCGCGTACAATGTCCAGCACCTTTTCAAGATGTGAAGTCATGATGTCGAATCGGCTACTGTATCCGTTTCGGTCGAGATATTTGCCCCGGCCCAGCTCCTCAGCCTCATCCATTCCGATATGGATTTTGCGGCTGCGGAACGGTGCACTAGCCGACTCAATCATGCGTTCGACCAAACTCAGCGTACGATCCTCACCTACCAGCAGCGCACCTTTTGTATCCTTATAATGGGACACCGGCTCCCACTTCAGAAATTCCTCCAGATGCGCCAACGTCTGAATGCTTGGGAAGGCCTCGATGCCGAACTGAGCCGCATAATCGTCGATCTCGCGAAGTTCCTGCTGCGAATAACGGCCCCGCATATACCCGAAATAAGGTTCGCCCTCGATTTCGTATGTATCCTCCATATAGAGCATGACCGTATTCAGTCCCATCAAGGCCATCTTGTTCAGCATATCTTTGAAGCTCTCCGTGGTCAGCACCGCGTTGCGGGATAGGTCGAACATCGGGCCGACGAGATCAAATTGCTGCTGTTCAGTAATATGGAATACCGCGCTCTTTCGAGCGTGTTGGACCAGTAGACCAAGTCCGCGGAAAAACTGGTGGATATGTTCATACCTAATATACCCTTGGCCATCCTCACAGCCGACCTCTATGCCTTCACTGGAACTCTCTACCCGGACAGGCATTCCGTCTTCCTCAAGCTGAATCCCTAACTCATCAGCCAGAATCTCGATTCCAGGCAGCAGAGCCAATATGTCACCCTCAAACCACAACTTCATCTTCTCATCCTCCTCAATATTCCCACTAATAACCTTCCCTGTGCCCTCTACGCTATGCCGAATTTGCATTTTAAACATTATAACGTTATATTCTTTTTTTCTAATTTCTATCCTATCTTATGTTTAGGTTGAAGCGCAATACATGAATTTGATTTACAGACTTTCAATTTTCGGCAGGTCAGGCGAACCCTATGCTGCTTGCAATCTCATTGAATACGATTGTTTAACCTATATAAAAACAAATGATGTCTTCCCAAACGTCTAAGCCACCGTTATACTATAATTATTCCAATATGTTAGGTGTGATTAATGTGAGCAATGGTACCAAAGGCATTCCGCGCCCACTTGTGAAAACCAACCAGAGCTTTATAGTTCTTTCTGTCCTGATAACCTGGTTTACCGGGCAATACTGGATTCTTGCACTGCCGCTCGCAGCCGGATTATCGGGCCTGATCTTCGGATATAATCCTGTCATCAAGCTGGCTGCCACTTTTCTTAGAAAAGAACGCTCTGCGTATGTCCTTGAGGATTGGGATCAGCAGCAGTTCAACCAAAGCATCGCTGTGGGCTGCCTTGCTGCCGGATTGCTCAGCTTCTTAGTAGGCTGGACCGTTGCCGCCTACATATTCACTGCACTGGTTGCCGTTGCTGCAACTGTAGCCATTCTCGGCTTCTGCATCGGCTGCTTCATCCATTATCAATGGAGAATGTATACCTACCGTCGCAAGCAAAGCAGCACGCATTAAGTCATAACAGAAACCCCGGACGGAGTTATGGACACGATTCCATAATTCTGACCGGGGTTTATTTGATATAACTTCAGTATTATTATTCGGCTGCGTCCCAGCGGTGGCGATACTTCTCCAGTCGCGGATGGAGAAATGCCGGCGCTTCCGACAAGAGCAAGCGAATTTTCACAATCCACTCTTCAAAAGAGGAAAAGGAAGCGAATTGGTTCGCCATATCCGGTGTCAGATATAAAAAATGCGGAGCCGGATATCTCTCCGTCAGATGACGAAGCGCAGAATCTAGCGGCGTATATTTCTTCCTCTTTCCTTCCCAGCCTTCAACCGTTATGAAGGACACACCCTGTTCTCTTTTCCATTCATGCAGACGATCCTCCCGCTTGTAAAAAGCTTGGACTGGTTCTTTGGACAAACGGCGCACGGTCTCTTCATGCAGCGGATAGAGCACCAATTTAGTGAACTTGCGATCCGTAGCGGTCTTGGCTGCTGCCGCAAGCTCAGAACTTTGGATATGCTCAAATGAATCATAGAAAATCAAAGTGCCTTTACGCTGCTCGACGGGCGGCTCATAGCCGTAAGGGACGTGAACAATATTTCTTGTCATCATTTACCTCCTGTTTCTTGTAGTTATGGAGATATGAAAGTATGAATCATTCTTGTTCCAAACAAAAAGGAATGCGTTTATCGCATCCCTATATATTTACTTCACCAGCATTTGATTGTTGAAGTTCTGGATAAAAGCGTGGATGCCATTTCCAACTTCATCCATGGAAACATCCGCTTCAGGTTAAGTTTATCATAGAACGTATTTAAAAACCAAACATAGCCAGAAAAAAAGAGAGCTTATACAAGAAGGATAGAAGTGTAACTAACGGCATTTTCGTACCTTAAATTCGCCGCAACTAAGGGGTAATGGAGATTAAGTGCAATATTGTACCTTAAATCCTCCATAATACCCCATCCGGCGTGATTTTTCGAAAAGAAAGATACAAAAATGCCCTTATTTACCTTATTTGATTATTTTCAAGAAAAATAAGGTGCAAAAATGCTGTTAATTAGGGAGGGACCTCTTAGCTAAAACAAATAAAACCATCAAACCCAACTTCGAAACTTTTCCGGCAAGCTTTATCTAATAATATATTAGTAAACGCGCTCTCAAAGGATTGTTGTGACGATTGACAGGAGCGCTTCCAGGAAGTTCGCCATAAACAAATCCCTCTTCGTATTTATACGCGATTGCTCCCTGTATAATTTTATTATTATCTCCTATGACGAGAAGCTTATACGGTTTTGACAAACTTCCCGTTTGAAGATACTTACTCCAAGTGATTTTTCTTTCCCAGCCCAAACGCTTGAGAGACGTGCCTCTTCTAACTCCAAATCTAATTTTCTGAATTGAGATTATATCACAGACATAAAGAGTTACGGAGTGATCTTAGTAGAAGCAAATAAGAAAGTTACGATCAAAACATTCGGGAAATTCTTAAGTTTACGAGAATAAACACAAAAAACCGGAACTTCCCCGAAAAGGGCAGCCCGGCTGTCAGTCCTACAATTCTTTTTCCCTGAAAAATGGCGTTGTTCTATTCTTCAGCGCTGATTGATGGTGTAGCAGGCGCTCCGGCCTGCCTCAAGTGAGCATTTGATGCCATTCATTTAGAAAGACTCCATTCTCCTTGAATCATCATTTTGAAAAATATAGATCAAAACCATAATCAATCTATTTATATAGTTAATTATTAATATGATTACCTAACTTATATCTCACTGCATTGAGCCATTTACCTTCCTTAAACAAACGGTAAGCCCGTTCGATATCCACAGTCTGATTGCGGTCCTCAGACAGAAAAGGTATTTCAGAACGCAGCAGTTCATATCCAGCTCCAGTACCCTCACCCAAGCGCAGATTGCCACGAAGGTCAATAGCTTGAGCTGCATGAAGAGCTTCAATCGCCAGAATGTAAGCTAAACGGTCAGCGATCTCCCGAAGCTTGGAGACGACATAAGGGGAGTTAGCTGCGTGATCTTCAATGTCTCCTGCAAGCGACATATAATCGGCAGAGACCGGGTTGCTGAGATGACGAATCTCCGCATCCAGGGAGGCGGCAGTTTTCTGTACTGTGCAAAAGCCGATCGAGCGGCTTGGGTCAGCAGTCAGAAACCGGCTCAAGCCAGTAAAGCCAGGATCGCCAAGCTTGATCATCCGGTAGCAGGAACTTTTGGACACATGATGCAGGGCACTGCCGAGCATCTCAAACCCTAACGTCCATGTCACCGGATCATAGTTGGCGCAAGACAAGATGCGCCGTTCTTCCGTCAGGACACAAGGATTATCGTCAGAGCTATTCAAATGAATCTCCAATTGCTGACGTGTGTAACCCAAAGCATCCCTGGCGGCTCCGTGAATCTGGCAGGCATCCCGGAAGCTCAGCGGGTCTTGCAGTGATTCCGGATTGAATCCGCTCCACAGATCGCTGTTCTTTAGCGCTGACCGGACCTGAGACAGACTGCCTAGCTGACCTGGGAACGGCCGCTTGCGGTGCACTGATTCATCCAGCGGACTGATATTCCCGCGAATGGCTTCCAGAGACAACGCGTAGACGTAATCTGCAGCCTCCAATAGATCACGGATTTCGACCAATGCCAAGGCTCCATTGCCTGCAGAGAGTGCATTGGAGCTGACAATGGCCAGCCCATCCTTTGGACCGAGACTTAGCGGTGCCAGACCTGCTGCTGCAAGTGCTTCAAGAGCAGGTAACCGGCGGCCGGCGACATCGACTTCCCCTTCGCCAATCATGGCCAGGCCAATATGCGAAATGGTCGTGATATCGGCTGCGCCCACAGAACCACGCAGTGGCAGAACCGGATGAATCCCCAGGTTCAGAAATTCAGCATAACGCTCGGCAATTTCCGGCTGAGCGCCTGTCGCGCCCGCCAGCAGGCCGTTGAGCCGGACCAGCATGACTGCCCGGACCACTTCCTCCGGCGCGTCCGGCTGCACGCCAGCACTGTGCGATAGCAGCAAGTTGCGGTTATAGGCTTCAAAATAACCAGAGTCAATGATCTTGTCCTTGTTCCAGCCCACTCCCCGATTCAATCCATAGACTGGCACGCCTTCGGCTGCGAGCTCGAAAATCACTTTACGGGCTGCTTCCAGCCGCTCCCGGGCCTCTGCTGCAATCACTACAGGCCTACGCTGTCGTGCTACACCGTCAACATCTTCAATACTCAAGCTGTCTCCATCAAGAATCAAGTAATTAATCCCATTAACTGAATGACTGCCCACTCCATGATCGCCCGTAGCTACTGTTCCAAAGACTGCTGTGTCCTCAGGCATAAACCTCTATCTCCTTACTCTCCTTCTTCACTTTACTTTCCTTTTTCTCTTTGTCGAAGGCATAGCTTTGTAGATCAATACCGAGTGCTTCTTCAACCTCAGGATACACGCTAGGGTCTTTTACACTGGAACTAAGTGGAATCTTGGATTTATCGATGGAGAATACAGCAACCTCCATCCCCTCTCTTATGTCACCTACACTGACCGGCAATCCCGTCTGCAAATCGAACGTAGTAATAACATCCGGGAAGGTTGTCAGACGCTTGCCCTTCTGATCGTCCACAGCCATATATTCATTCATGACATGAAGGACCAGCGTTTTCTTGGGAATTTCGACTTCAATCGTGCCGATGTCAAAAGCGCCCGAATAGCGCACGTTCTTCGCAGTCACCGTGCCTCTGCCAAGAATTTTGCCCTTCGTCTTGCGAACAACCGCCTTCAGCACAGCCTCCGGTCCATCCGGTTCAGCCTTCAAAATCGCTCTGCCTAGCTCCAGAGCAATGGAAATGCCCCCGATTGCGGCATGCTCCTTGATATACTTGGCTGGTAGTGGATGACGTGCAGCGGCAATGAATCCACCCGCCATGTCCGAGGCCGTCCGCAGAATATTAGAAGTTCGAGCTGGCGTCCCTTTGACCACCAGTTCAATGTAGCTGCCGTTCTCCGGATTGCCCCCGGCCACAGCCTGTATAGTCTCGTAATCAATGGAAGACGCAAGGCCGAGCGAGCCCATTTTGCCAGTAGGATGCGCGCGGATGTCTCCAGTGGCATCAATGACTGCTAAACCAAGCGCAGCCGCAGGCAGCCAGCCGTTAATCGTACTGGACATACCATTTTGCGGTGTCATGACTCCGGCAATCTTACCGTCATATTTATCAATCACAAGCTGTACCGCTTTGATGTAATCTTTGCCGAGCATCTGCCAGTCCCGGCCTGCCGGAGCACCTATGGCCGTACAGGTCAGAATGATCGCATCATCCGGCAGTTCATCTATGGACAAAAGCTTGGGCCGGCCAAGACCAAGAGCGGCATGGCCGATCTCCAGTCCATGATCGACCCAACCGCCGCCGCCGCTGGCGAATACGGAGCCCCCTTTAACCGCTGCTTCCACATCATCTCTTGTCAGTTCACGCATGTGTATTTCCCCCTTATGTCAATTATGCAATTTCTGCGCTGGGACATTAGACTACGCATTGCGTTATTCCGCTGGAATGGTCTCATAGCGCGTCGTATCAATCCGGGCGATGCCTTTGTCTTGCACTTCTTCCAGTGATTCGTCGTAACCGGCATCTGCATAGCGAAGAACGCCAATCCCTGTATCGTTGTCAAGTGCAGTACGAAGACGCAGATCGCTTGCCTCCGTACCGTCAGCTACAATCGTAACCCCTGCGCTGGTCATATAGCCGGAGTATCCTCCCCCACCGGAATGAATGGCCACCAGATCAGCCATCGACGAACAGTTCAGCATCGCGTTCAATAGCGGCCAATCAGAGATAGCATCGCTACCATCCTTCATCCGCTCCGTCATGATGTTGGGATGCGTCATAGCTCCGGCATCCAGATGGTCACGCGAGAAGGCTACTGGACCAGCAAGCTTACCTTCGCGTACTAACTGGTTAACCGCGAGCGCCAGCTTGCTGCGATCCTGGTGGCCGAACCAGCCGATCCGGGCTGGCAGGCCTTCGAATGGAACGTACGTATTGGCAAGCTTGATCCAATTAGAGACGATCTCATTGTCGCTGAATTCCTTCAAGATATAATCATCGATGATGCGAATATCCTCAGCTTCACCGCTAAGTGCTACCCAGCGGAAAGGCCCAATTGCTCTTGCAAACAGCGGACGCAGAAAAGCCTCTGTAAAAATATCAATATCAAACGCGTTATCTACGCCGTATTGCACCGCCTGGGAACGGATGTTGTTGCCATTGTCGAAGACAACCGCCCCCCGTTCCTTGAACGCCAGCATCGCCTGGACCTCCTTGGCGATGGAGGCTCCGGCAGCGGCTTGCAGCTCAGCCGGCCGGTCCTTGCGGGCCGCGGCAGCTGAAGCTGGTGTATAGCCGCTCGGAATATATCCGTACAGCAGGTCATGTGCGGACGTCTGGTCCGTCACAACATCAGGCTGTACGCCCCGTCGCAGCAGCTCCGGATAGACATCGGCGGCATTGCCCAGCAGGCCGACCGATACACTCGTGCCATTCGTTACCGCCTCCTTAATCCAGGACAGCGCCTCATCGAGGCTGTCTGTCTTCCGCTGCAGGTAACCGGCAGCGATCCGCTTGTCGATCCGCTCCTCCGCCACCTCCACACAAAGAATAGCGGCATTCGCCATATGGCCAGCCAACGGCTGCGCACCACCCATGCCGCCGAGCCCAGCGGTCAGAATGAAGCGTCCACGCAGATCGCCGCCAAAATGCAATCGGGCAATACTTTGAAAGATCTCATAGGTTCCCTGGATAACCCCCTGTGAACCTATGTACTGCCAGGCGGCTGCGGTGAGCCCGCCCCAAATGATCAGCCCTTTGTCCTGCAGCTCGTAGAAGTTCTCACTGGTCGCCCAGCGTCCCACGAGATTGCAGTTCGCCATAACAACCAGCGGTGCCTGGCGGTGCGTTTTGAAGATACCGATCGGTTTGCCGGACTGGATGACGAGTGTCTCATCCTCTTCCAACTGCTTCAGTGTCTCCACGATTGCCCTGTACGAGGGCCAGTTCCGCGCCGCTTTTCCCAGTGAAGCATACACAATTAGTTCCTTCTGGTTCTCACCGTTCTCAAGCACGTTCTCTAACATGCGCAAGAGTGCTTCCTGCCTCCAGCCCTTGCAGCGCAGTGTTCCGCCTCTCTTCGCAGTAATTCTTGTCACTGCCATCCCCCGCTTTCAGTTCGCTGTTCTGTCATTGTGGTGTAACGGCTTCCGGCGTTTTAACATACCGGCTTTCCGGCTTGCTGAAGCCTAGGTGTTCCCGTAGTGTAGTACCTTCATATTCCTGGCGTAGCAGACCTCTCTGCTGAAGAATTGGTACGACTTTCTCCACGAAATCGTCGAGCGCTCCCGGCAAATACGGGAAAGCGATATTGAAGCCGTCGGCAGCTCCACCGGTGAACCAGGCTTCAATGTAATCGGCAACCTGTTCCGGCGTGCCGGCGAAAACCCGTTTCGTAGTGACCCTTTTTGCGACTTGTATGAGTGTTAGATCCTCATTAATCAGAAGCTCGCGGATGCTTTGCAGTCTAGATTTGCTCTGGTTGAACCCCTCTTCCTCCGGCAGAAAAGGCAGTGGTTCATCCAGTGGATAACCCGATACGTCCACCCCAATGTAATGGGACAACAGATCCAATGCTAGCCGGTCAGGGGTCTGGTTCTCCACTTCAGCGAGGCGTTCCGCTGCCTCCTCTTCGGTATCTCCAAGAATTGGCATCAGAGCCGGCATGATTTTGAGATCATCCGGAGAACGGCCGTATTTAGCCAATCTGCCCTTGATATCTGCGTACAACGCCTGGCCTTCAGCCAGCGTGCCGCCAGGAGCGAACACAACTTCAGCTGTAGCGGCAGCCACTTCTTTTCCCGCCTCAGAAGCTCCAGCCTGAATCAATACCGGATAGCCTTGCGGCGGACGAGAAACATTCAACGGGCCTTTGACTTTAAAGTGCTTGCCCTCATGATCCAGATTATGAAGCTTATCTTTATCTGCGAAAAAGCCAGTTTCCTTGTCAAACAGCAGCGCATCCTCATCCCAACTATCCCAAAGTCCCTGAGTAACATCGACAAACTCCTTGGCCCGCTCATATCGCAGCTCATGCTGCAAATGACTTTCCTTTCCGAAATTCCGGGCCTCCTCGTCCGTTTGAGAGGTCACAATATTCCACGCGGCCCGCCCGCCGCTGAAATGATCCAGCGTTGCGAGCTTGCGCGCAATATGATACGGATCGTTATATGTTGTGGAGATGGTTGCAGCCAGCCCAATATGGCTAGTTACCGCCGCCAGTGCAGACAGCAGGGTGAACGGCTCCGGCCGAATATGGTTAGAATGGCTAACCCCCGATTCAAAACGGTCCCAGACATAGAGCTCATCCGCATAGAAGAACATGTCGAATCGCCCACGCTCCGCCGTTTGTACAATTCTTTTGTAATAATCGAAACTCAGAAGCCCCTCGGCCTCAGACCTGGGATGTCTCCAGCTTGAAATATGCTCACCCGCCGGAAAAAACATCATCGCTCCCAGGGCGAGCTGCCGTGTACTGTTGCTCATAACGTGTTATCCCCTCTCATCCGTTAATTGTTGGGTCATGTCATTGTCAGGCCTCAATCGGTAATGAGAAAGCCTACTTAATCAGTCCTTGTGACTTCAGCCATTCACGGGCGACATCGATAGCGGGCTTCTGTTCCTGCTCCACCTCGGCATTCAGCTTCTGCATAGCGGTTTCGTCCAATTTGCCTGCCAGTTTGTTGAGCGTTTCTTTCAACTCAGGATGCTCATCCAGCGTCTGCTCGCGTACAACCGGGAAAGCGTCATAAGGCACAAACACATGCTTGTCGTCTTCGAGCGCCACGAGATCGTTCGCCAAGATTTGGCTGTCTGTCGAATACGGAAGCATCACATCAATCAGCTTCTGCTTGATCGCTTGGTACCGCAAGGAACTGTCTTGAATGGACTTCGTTTCCTTGAACTTTGGCTTATAAATACTTTCTACGTATGGCCAGGCATCCGCACGGTTCAGGAACTCCTCACTTGCCCCAAAGACCAATTCGCCCGATTTCTCAGCAAGCTGTGATGCTGTCTTCAAGTCATACTTTTCAGCGGTTTCCCTACGTACAGCAAAGACATAGGTATTATTAAAGCCAAGCGGATCAAGCGCGATCAGCTTGTTTTTTTCCTTTAGCTGGGTGACAACGGTCTTAAATGCTTTGTCCGGATCAAATTCGGGCTCTAGCTTTAAAATATTGATCAGTGCCGTCCCGCTGTACTCCACATATGCATCCACATCTCCTGAGCCAATGGCATTCCAGAGCAACGTGTTGTCCAGCTTCTTGATCTCTGTCTTCAGCTTCGTGTCATTCTCAACCAGAAGTTTCAAAGCATTTGCCAAAATATCCGACTCAGCAAATCCTTTGGTAGCCAGAACAATCGTATCCTTGCCCTCAGAAGCCTTGGAATCGGAGCAGCCCGCCGCAGTAAACACAGTGGTGAGTACTAACCCTAGGGTGATAAGCAGCTTACTTCCTTTTGTTGCCGTCCATCTTGTTGGGTTTACAGTTGTCATGATCCATACCACTCTCCCTGGGTAAATTCTTAAAATTTATTCAAGTGCCGCAGGCCTTTAGGGGTAAGTGCCCGGTTCAGCAGCAGCAATATGAAGTTAACGGAGATTACCAATAGTGAGACCGGAATGGCTCCTTCCATAATGGTAACTGTGTTGATCATGGCAATTCCTCTGGTGATGATGTCTCCAAGCCCTCCGGCAGCAATGTAAGTAGCAATCGTAGCAAGACTGATGGTCTGTACAGCGACCAGCCTTACACCTGCCATGATGACACTGCGTGCAATGGGGAGCTGAACCATACTCATCATCTGCCATTTGGTCATGCCCATTCCGGTACCCGCCTCAAGGAGAGAAGGCTGAACCCCATTGATGCCAACGTAGGTGTTCTGAAGCATTGGAAGTACAGCATATAAGGTCAACGCGATAATGGCTGGGGTAGTACCGATACCTACCAGCGGAATCATGAACCCGAACAGCGCCAGGCTCGGAATGGTCTGGATGGCTGAGACAACGGTAATGATCGTGTTCGCCATCCGCTTGTGGCTGGTCAGAAAAATCCCGAGGGGAACCGCGATAAATCCAGCAATGAGAACGGAAATCAGAGATAGATACATGTGCTCTCCCGTTTTGCTCAGTATCATCGGCCAGTCGGCGGCTAACGTATCCCATACATGATTCATGCGCTATGCTCCTCCCTGTGAAGATGTCGTCCCAGTGCTTCTATAACGCTGGACCGGGTGACGGTGCCAATCAGCCGGTTGCTGTCATCCACAACAGGCAGGATCCGGTGACTGCGAATCTGCTCGAAGACCTCGGACAACGGTGTGTGTGCCAAAAGGGAGCTTGTATCACTTTGGACGATAGCGCCAACCTTTAGGGTGCTGCCATGCAGAAGATGCTGGCTGATTTCTTCAATTCCGACAATCCCCAGTAGCTCACCCCATGCCCCGGTTACAGCCAAAGCTTCTGCGCTGTTTGCTCTCAGAAGTTCAAGGGCTTCATCAATTGGAGCCTGATGATCAATAGACAGACCATCGATCATGATATGGTGAGCCGTCCCTGGCGACAAGTCGTTCTGGAAACGTTCCGGGCCCAGAAATTCAACCACAAATTCATTGGCCGGGTGAGCCAGTAGTTCAGCGGGCGTACTGCTCTGCACCACTTCACCTTCGCTCAGCAGAATAACCCGGTCAGCGATTTTCAGCGCTTCATCAATGTCATGTGTCACGAAGACAATCGTCTTGTGCAGGCGCTGGTTGAGGTTGATCAGTTCTTTCTGGAGCTGGACCCGGCTGATCGGATCAAGCGCACTGAATGGTTCATCCATCAGGATGATTGAAGGGTCGGATGCCAGAGCACGGGCCACCCCTATTCGCTGTTGCTGTCCTCCGCTTAACTCATGGGGATAACGTTTGCGGTACTGCTCCGGCGAAAGACCAATCAACTGAAGAAGCTTGGTTACCTGCTCTCTGCGCTCCCCCTTGCCTGCACCTTTGAGTCTCGGAACAATCCCGATATTCTCTTCGATGGTCATATGGGGAAAGAGACCGATCTGCTGAATGACATATCCAATATCCCGTCTCAGACTCACAGCGTCCACAGAGCCGATATCCCTTCCTTCAACAAGAACCTGTCCCTCACTGGGCTCCTCTAGCCGGTTGATCATTTTAAGCAGTGTAGTCTTACCGCAGCCGGAAGGTCCGATAATCGTTACTATCTGCCCTTTTGGTACCGTGAGGTTAAAATCACGCAGCACTGTACCTGAACCGTAATCCTTGCTTACATTCCTGAACTCAACCGCTACTGCTTCAGCCATACTGCCCCTCTCCCTTCAAAATGTATTATTCTTATTTGTAAACTTGGTTTTGGTGCAAAAACTTACCTCCAAATAGCAAAAGAGGCCTTATTCTTCGTCTGAGCGAAAAACAAGACCTCCATAGGTATGGTCAGTCATATTATTGTCATGTGATAATTAGATACCGTAAGACAATAATATTGGTGAGATACACTTTTGTCAATCATAAATTAAACTATTCTAATCGGAATTAAAAACTAATTCCCGCCACCCATCCGTCGTGACAGCTCCGCTGCCGCTTTGGTTACTGCTTCAATGTTTGTCTTGTCCTGCTCGTTGCTGCAGCGGAAGCTGGGTCCAGCCACGGCGAGGCTTGCAATTACAGGACCTTGACCGTCCGTGATTGGTGCCGCTATGGCATACACATCAGGGTCAACCTCACCCTTGGTAATGCTGTAGTTCTGCTCACGAATGGTCGCAAGTTCAGCTATGAGCCCTTCCCTCTCCTTGTCACTGCTAAGCAGCTGCAAGATTCTCTCCGTTACCTTGGCGCTTTCGAAAGCAAGAATGCATTTGCCCGAAGCCCCCATATGTAGTGGCAGAATCCGTCCATTGTCGATGGAGAATTGAATCAGGCCACGGCTCTTCACATTCTGAATGCATACCGCATTGTTGCCCGTTCGGACAAACAGAATTGAAGTTTCCTGTACCTTCTCCGTCAATTCTTCCATAATGGGGAGGGCCAGCGGCAGTAAATCACGTTGGAACTGCATGTTCAGACTACGCGCCAAATCAAGAATGCGCAGGCCAAGGCCAATCTGGTTCTTCCCCCTCCTTTCGATAATTCCATTCTGTTCTAAGGTCTGCAGAAAACGATAGGTCGTACTCTCCGGAATGGACACTTTCTGCGCGATTTCACTCACCGTCAGCGTCCCGCTCTCTTCCGACAAAGCGAATAAGATATCCAGCGCACGGCTTAACGTCTGCGTTCCGTTCATTTTTTGCACTAGCCAACGACTCCTCTTTTATCCAATAGAAGACTTGTAATATTGTGATTTTAGCCTATTTTCCGGAAAAATTACAGTTCGATCTGTTTAAAAAGATTCATCTCCTTTGTTCTCATTATTAGAGAAGTCTTTATTTTTTCACGATAATATCATGACACCCTAATATTAACAACTAGTATTATTATCGGATTATATGCGAATAAAACGATTTCTCTCTTAAAAATGAATAAAAATACCATTGACATCTAGGGAATTCGACTTAGAATATAATTTATTAATCCTATATATACACTTGGATTTATTGATTCGTCTGTAGCTGTTGTTTCTGCTTAGAGGTCTTTCCTTCAACAGCTCGCTATGTACAAAGGGGGAGTAGGGTTCATATTTACATTGCACATCTATTTGTAAAGTCATAAGACAAATTATGAATCCCTAGGAGGAACAAGTACATGAATCAAAAGACACTTGTAATCACACTGGGCGCGCTCGCGATTGCGATCAACGTCATCGCAGGCACCGTCGTCAGTAATCTGAAAATCCCTTTTCTTTTCCTCGACACTGTTGGTACCATCTTTATTGCTGCTGTATTCGGACCATTATGGGGTGCGCTGGTCGGTCTGCTGACCAACCTTGTACTCGGTGTAACCTCCGGCTACACCGCTATCCCGTTTGCACTAGTTAACGTAATTGTGGGACTTGTCGTTGGTTACGCGGCGCGTAAGAACGGCTTCCGTTTCTCTTCCGCATTAATTTCCGGTATCTTACTTGGCGTTCTCTGCCCTGCAGTCGGCTCCGTGATCGCCATTGGTTTGTTCGGCGGTTTGACCGGAGGCGTGCAGGATGTTGCTGTACTTTGGTTGAAACAAGCGGGTTCTAGTCTCTTCGCGGCTGCTTTCCTGCCACGGCTTGGCGAGAATCTGATCGATAAAATTCTGTCTGCACTTCTTGTCTACTATGTAGTTAAAAATCTGCCGCAATCCCTGATCAAACGTCCATCCCTGAAAAAGAAGGCTTCCCGTGCAGCGTAGTAAACGTATCGTTGTCGCCTCCCACTGCGTCATTAACCAAAATGCCGTTGTGGAAGGCGAAGCCCGGAGTCCAGGCGTCATGAAAGCGGCAGTCGACTGGACCTACGAGCAAGGATACGGGATGTTCCAATTGCCTTGTCCCGAATTCACATTTCTGGGGCCTGAACGGCCTCCAATGACCGTAGAAGAATATGATACACCGGAGTTTCGCGCACACAACCGCAAAATTCTGCTGCCTGTGGTCGAGCAGCTCAAGACTTATCAGGATCACGGATATACGATTGTAGGCGGCCTTGGTATTTCAGGCAGTCCTTCCTGCGATCCCGGAAAAGGCGTGTTCATGCGCGACTTTCTGGAGCTAGCCGCCGAGGGCGGTGTGGATATTGATTTCTTCTGGCAAATCCCCAATACGGCTGACGGCACCTTCAATCCTGATGATGCCAAAAGCGTCTTCGGCCCAGTAAATCAAGACAAACCCGAAGGGAAGGCGGCGACCATCAATGATTGATATCCGGAACGCCACCTTCTATTACAATGAACCTGATGAAGAAGATGAGGATGCCGGTCACAAGCCGGCATTATCTCATGTATCCCTTAACATTCCCTTCGGTGAATTTGTTGCGTTTCTGGGGCGCAATGGCTCCGGCAAATCTTCCTTGTCCCGGCTGTTAAATGGCATAGAGTTACCAACCGAAGGAACGGTTCTGGTAGAGGGACATAATACGTCTGAGCGTTCCTCCCTTCCAGCGATCCGCCGGGCCGTCCAGATCGTGTTCCAGAATCCTGAGAACCAGCAGGTGGGCATCACTGTCGGAGAAGACATCGCCTTTGGGCTCTCTAATATCGGCTGGCCACAGGAGGAAATCGCAAGCCGTATCGCCTGGGCCATTCAATTGGTTGGGCTGGAAGCAGATGAAGAACGTCCTGTCAGCAACTTGTCTGGTGGCGAAAAGCAGAAACTGGCTCTAGCCTCGGTTCTCGCTCTGGCCCCATGTTGCCTCATCCTGGATGAAGCCACTTCTATGCTTGATCCTGTAGCCCGCCGGCAGTTCGTTGAGACTCTGCACGAAGTCAGGAAACAGGTGCCCTTCACCCTTATTTACATTACACACCATCTGGAAGAGGTTACTGGTGCGGACCGTTGGGTGCTGTTCCGCAGCGGCGAGATCGTAGCCGAAGGTACCCCTGCCCAACTGGAACAGGATACCGTGTTACTGGAGAATTGCGGATTGGAGCTGCCTTATTACCACAGGCTTGCCGGGCTGCTTCGTCAGCAAGGCATCTCTGTTCCGGCAGATATGAATGAACAGAATTTGAGGGATTTATTATGCAGATAAAGCTGAATGACGTTACCTTTTCGTACAGCAAACGCCGTAGGAATAAACCTCTGGCCGGTCCGTTCGTACTGCAGCATCTAGGTCTGAGCGTGGAAAGCGGCGAGATGCTTGCCATCGCCGGGAAATCCGGATCCGGCAAGTCTACCTTTCTCCAGCTTCTAAAAGGATTCCTGGCTCCTTCAGAGGGTACGGTAGAACTGGACGCCACAGATCCGCATCTTAGCCGCCGACCTGAGGTGTTTGACAGGGTCGGATTTATTTTTCAATATCCAGAGCATCAACTCTTCTCTACCACCGTGTTCGAGGACATCGCCTTTGGCCTCCAGAGCGCTAAGCTCACAGCGGAAGAGAAAGAAGTCAAAGTACGCGCAGCCATGGAGGCCGTGCAGCTAGATTACAAGCAATTCAAGGACCGCAGTCCGTTCGAGCTGAGCGGTGGTGAAAAACGTCGGGTCGCCATCGCCGGTGTAGTCGTGTTAGAGCCAGAAGTGTTGATCCTTGATGAGCCAACAGCTGGACTGGATCTTCAGTCCCGGACCGCCCTCTTCGATCTATTGCATTCCATGAACCGGCAACGGGGAATGACTGTGATGTGGGTCAGCCATCAGCTGGAGGAAATTCTGGAGCATGCCTCACGTCTCATCGCCCTGAAGGAAGGACAATTCCTGGCCGACGGGCACCCCACAGCCCTTTTGTCAGATCCGTTATTACTAGAAGCCTTTGGATGGGAAGAACCGCCCGCTTTAGCTGTAACGCGGTTGCTGCGGGAGCTGGGATCCGTTCCCAGCAATGAAATCCTCTCCCCGCAGGAAGCAGCAGATACCATCACCAAGCTGCTAAGCAGCCGGCAAATATCAGTCTAATGAAAATGAGGGAATAGGATGTCCGGAAAAAGCTTCTTACTTTATCAGAAACGCAATTCCTGGCTGGAGCGCTGGGACCCGCGGATGAAAATATTAGCTGTGCTGTTGTTCGGGGCTGCGCTTCTGTTGACCCATAGCCCGGAGCTGAAGACGGCTCAGCTTCTGATTCTTATTGCACTGTGGGGAGTTGCTAAGTTATCCTGGCGGGTATTGGTCTTTACCCTCTTGTCGTTGTCACTCTTCTTCGCTTCGACAATGATTTATCAAGCTTTACTGGTGACGAGCGCAGGGGATGTAATGATCACCTGGGGACCGCTTCATTTCTCTAGGCCAGGGGCCATCAAAGGAATCATGATGTGTGAGCAGATTGCCGGAATCGTGCTGCTGCTCTCTCTGCTGGTGCGGACGACCTCCCCCATTCTGCTCGCAGAGGGGCTGGAGATCTTGCTGAAGCCTTTAAAAAAATGGCGGCTCCCCGTACATGAAGCCGTGATGATGTTCTCCATCGCTCTGCGTTTCCTGCCCATCCTTATGGAGGAATTCGATAAAATTCGCAAGGCACAGCTGGCTCGCGGAGGCGGTTTCCACCGAAAGGGGATCACCTCCCGCTTCAGCGGCGTAATGCCAATGCTGATGCCATTGTTCGTGATGTCCATTCTCCGTGCCAAAGACCTGGCAGTAGCGATGGAATCCCGCTGTTACCAGGGTGACGAAGGCCGTACACCGATCCGTATCTATCGATTCCGGCTCAGTGATTATGCCGTCTTTACCTTTTCACTGGCAAATCTGCTGTTCATTTTTGTGTGGTAATCGATATTTTATTTAAAAAGGGCAGATCCGGATTATTCCGTATCTGCCCTTTTTCGGATAGATTATAGTGTTATCTTTGGTAGAACGTGGTGCTCCATAATCCTATGGCTTGTTCGCAGCAAATTTCTCTTGAGCATAGAGCGCTGCACCAACCGTACCTGCCCTGTCCCCTAGCTCGGCCTGCACAATCCTGCATCTGCTTCCGGAAAGTTTAAGAGCGTGTGAATTTACAGTCTCTCGAACGCTATTTAACAATCGGTCTCCAGCAGCTGCCATGCCTCCGCCGACGATAATAATCTCAGGATTCAACAAATTCACAACATTCGCTAGCCCATAGCCGAGCAAGGTTCCGGTTTCATGCATCACTTCTATTGCCAAAGGATCACCAAGATCATATGCCTCCGAGATCATTAACGCCGTTAGACTCCCGTATTCATTTCGAACCCATTTCTGAAGGATACTAGTTGCGCCTTTGTCCAACTTCTCTTTGAATGTGTTTACCATGCCTACTGCAGACACATATCTGCCTAGGCAACCGGAGCTTCCGCATTTGCATGGACGCCCATTCCGGTACATGTTCATATGGCCGATCTCTCCTGCGCTATAGCTTGTACCGTACACAACCCTTCCGTCGTTTACAATTCCCGAGCCAAGTCCCGTTCCCAGTGTAAGCAAGACTACATTATGAAACCCTCTTCCACTGCCTAGTCGCCATTCTCCATAAAGATTCATGCGCACATCGTTGTCAATATAAATAGGAAAATCATAAAAAGATTTTAGTTCATTCACAATGTGAATCTGTTCCCAATCCGGAAAATTCGGTGAGAAAATCGAGAGTCCCTCCTGCGGGTCCAAAAGGCCGGGGATGCCTATTCCCAGGCATTGGATTGAATCGATCCTCTCTCCATTATCGTTGGTTAGAATTGTAAGCGTATCCCTAATACGGCTCAAGACATGCTGCGGGCCTTTAGCTGCTTCGGTGGGTATCGATATTTCTTTTATTACATGATAATCAGTATCAAATATTCCTGCCTTGATGTTGGTTCCACCTAGATCAATACCAGCTATGTATTGTTCCATTACAATCCTCCTGGAAATTAATACGGGTCAATGCGATTATACAACAGGCCAACAGATGACAAAAGTCACCTTAACGAATTACTTTGTACACTTATAAAAATTTTAAATATCCGCGATACTTAGGTTACACAAAAAACAGACGAGGTGCTACCATGAATCCATTATCTTTAACAATCTCATTCCTAATTATCGTACTTATTTTGAGGGGCGTTATCCAGGGCAGTAAGAAGCCATTGCACGAATCTGGTCGGAGACTTTTGATCCCGGTTCTCTATATCTCTTCATCTTTGTTTGAATTATTCGACCCTACGTTAGTGCTTACTTCTGGCAGAATTATTAGCTCAATTGCTATAGGTGCGATTCTGTCGATCCCATTAATTCTGGTGACACAATTTGAGCGGAAATCGGATGGCAAGATGTATTATAAAAGAAACGTGTCTCTTTATGTTTTAATTATTGTTATCTTCTCGCTCCGCTTACTTGACTTCTTGTTCATTTCCGGCATTGATCCGAAGACACTTGGTTTCCTGAACAATGTATTCACCCTAACCTATATTGCCATTTGGCGAATGGCTAGCTTCATTAAATTTCATAATACCAAGTCTAGAACTGGCAAATCTTGGGGTAAAATCGCTTGATTGCAGTTCTTCCATAGGTAGCTACGCTCCGCTATGATCAGCATAAGCGTAAATTAAAAAGCTGCTCGGAACTGCTGGTTCCGTAGCAGCTTGTTAGCATTTTAGAGGCCGTTCAAAGGCAGGCCCTCTCTTACTTTTTCGAGTACAACTCTACAGCCTGTGTATCCATAATCGGATTCTTATATCTCTCAATGGTTATTGTCAGCGGTTGCGGATAATCCTTAGCGTTCTCTCCGAACCGATAACGAAGCTGATCTTCTGCCGTACCATCCCTAGACACACTAGAGCCAGCCCAACTCCCTCCTGGAGTGGTTTTATTCACACTGACTTTTTTATGCACTTGACCTTCCGCGTCAGTGAACGTTTCCGACAAGGCGTTATCTGTGCTTAGGTAATGCGCATTATCAAACTTATGCCGCAACAGGATCTCTCCGGGCTCTGCATAATCTTCTGGCTTAGGCTCGACAAGTTCAAGATTACTTCCCGGGGCTTCAATAATCTGATTCTTATTAAGATCAACGACAATCTTCATCTGATCCTTCTCCACAGCAGAAATCCCAAAAGCCTTCAACGAGATGGAGTCCGGATCATTATACTCACTGCTTTTGAACACCAGCGTAGCCTTGGAACTATCCTTGTAAATTTCAGAGTTGTAAGATGTAATCAGCGAGGGGTAATACGTTTTTTCGGTTTTTCCACCTTTTTCAACCATCAGTACAGGATTTATCAATTGAAAAATTTGCTTCTCATTATTCTTATCGTATTCGATATCAACATAGGTCCCGAGTGGCGTATAGAGTACCTTCTGCACATTAATTTTTTGTCCATCCACTATCAAAGTGCGGTTAGCAGTGACTGTATGCGATTGCTCTTTGAGCATATCCGAGTCAAGCTCGAACGGGATATCAAGCTCGGTTCGATATTTCTTGCTGCTGGATAGAAGGGCCTTCTCTGAAGTCTCGGTAAGAATAATACTGAGTTTCACCTCTCTTGGATAGGACACTGATGGTAATAGATTAGCTGAATATATAAAATTTTTAGTTTGGCCCGGCTTAATTTCGCTCGTACCTTTAGTTATGTCCAGTGAAGTTCCTATGGAAGGCGCTTTAACAGTACCATAATCCAGAGTAAAACCGGCATGAACTACCGGGTGAACGGAATCATTCTGTACATTGTACAAGACGTACACTTTCCGACCATCCGTAACAGCTCCCATCACCTCTGCCCGAAAACCATTTTTTTCTACGCTATGGTATACAGGGGCTATAAGATTCCGATCCAGCAAGCTTTCAAAGGATTGATCTCTTACGCTGGATGATCTGAACAATTCAGAATCGCTCCAGGGCTTGTTCACTTCACTCCGTACCGTAGCCTGAACAACCTCTTTCACCGGGGCTTTCACGATTGAAAGGATTAGTATAACCGCTACGGCCGCAGCCGCCATCCCGATACCCAATGAATACTTGCGTCTTCGCTCTCGTTTTCTCCCTGTCATGATTCCACCTCGCATGGCATTGTATAGATGCTTTTCCTCGAACGCTTCGGCATGCTGGTTCACCTCATGAGCATTCCGGAGCAGAATGTCTTTCTCTTTATCGATCATTATCATTCACCTCCTGCATCTCTAAAGATATCTCCGAAGCTGCTTGAGGCCTTCGCGTACCCAGGTCTTGATGGTACCTTCGGGTTTTTTAAGCACCTTGGCAATTTCTACAGTAGTCATGTCCTGGTAGTATTTCAGGATCACGGCATGCCGGTATTTGGGCTTCATCCGATTCATCGCTCGCTCCAGATCAATTCGTTCGTTGCTCTGCATTTCCTGCGCTGCCTTCTCTATCAGCTGCTCAGCTGGGAATACGCGTTTCTTACGCCGGAGCTCGTCCATACAGCAATTGATGGTAATCCGAATCACCCAAGGTGTAAAAGCCTGCTCATCCTTCAGCTTCTTACGCTTCATCCAGGCCCGGCAAGAGGCCTCCTGTACGACTTCGAGCGCATCCGCTTCATTTCCAAGGTAGCTGTAGGCAATCGCATAAAGTTTACGATGTTCAACATACAAACGTTTAAAAAAAGCTTCTTCTTCTGACAGTGCAAAATCTGTTCGTCTGATCTCATCTATTGTATTTTCCACCATCACTCCCCCTCGTTCTAAAAGTAAGACGCAGTTCTGTCGAAAAACGATTTATTTTTTCTCAATTATACCTTTTCTCCTCAATGCAAAAGAAACTGCCCCTTCAATGAATTGAAAGGACAGTCTCTTCTTTTCTTTTTCAAAAATTACTTTTGAAACAGCTGCTCAGCATCATCTAGTGCCATACTTTGGCCGATGGAGGAATAATCCAGCCACTTTTGCCCATCCAGCATATAGATATGATTGTTTTTGACTGCTTTTAAATTTTTCCAGACCGGGTTCTTCTCCAGCTCTTCAAAATTGCTCTTCGCCTCATTGCCTTTACTAATGATCACAAAGATCGCATCAGCATCAAAGTCTGGCAGTACTTCCTTGGAAATCACCTGGTATGGATCACTGGCTGGAATTTTCTCTACTCCATCAGCCATGTTCAGCTTCAAATCCTCGAACATGATCGGTCCCAGCGGGCGTTTTGTTCCCATTACACGAAGTTCTTTCGCCGTCATTCGGATGGCCATAACCTTCGCATTCTCACCCAACTGTTCCTTAATCAAGCCACTGACCCGCTCGGCCTTGGTATCGTAATCCTGAATGAAATCCTGGGCTTCCTTTTCGCGTCCGACATGCTCAGCAATCCGTGTGAGATGATCGCGCCAGGTTCCGCTATCCATATCAATGGTCAGGGTTGGAGCGATTTTCTCGAACTTGGGCAAATCCTCGCCGGAATAGACCTTATCAATATAGATTACATCCGGCTTTAACCCTAGAACCGCTTCCATATCCGGATCTGTTACCACCCCGAGCTTGGTCACACCTTCCAATCGGTCAGCCACATGAGGCAGGAAATCTTTCAGATCACCGCCGATTACAGAACCAGCAGGAGTAATGCCCAGCGCCAGCAGATTGTTGGTGATATGAATGGACATAGAGGCGATTTTGGCGTCCGCACTATGGGTCGGTGAAGCCGATTCCGATTGCGTTGAATCCGAAGCAGCTGCAGAATTTGCTGTTGTGGAGCTTGTCGATTCGTTAGACTTCCCGCAGGCAGCCAATATTGCGAGCAGCATCATTGAGATTATAGCTAAGGTGATTTTTTTCATGATGATTCATTTCCTCCAGAATGTTCAATCTTTTATTTTGTCTTAAACAATAAATATAGAAAATAAGGACCGCCAATTGCAGCAACCACCACACCTGCCGGAATGGCATTGGGGCGAAAGATCGATCGGCCGATTGTATCCGCTGTGACCAGAATAACCAGACCGATAAGCGCAGCTACCGGTAGAAAATAACGGTGCTGCGGGCCGGCCAGACGTTTGGCGATATGGGGTGCGACCAGACCAATAAATCCAATCCCGCCTGCAACCGACACACTGGCGCAAGAGAGTGCAACAGCCATGCCCAGTAAAGATAGACGTTCCCGGGTAACATGACTGCCCACACTGTAGGCGGTCTCATCGCCCAGTACAAAGAGATCCAGCGCTTTAGAGCGGCTATAGATCAATGGAACAAGTACCACAATCCATGGCAAAAGCGCACCTACATGTATCCAATCCCTTCCCCAGACACTTCCTGCTAACCAGCGCGCTGTGAAGGCATAGGTCTTCTCGTCCAACTTCAAGGATAGTAAAAGGGTAACCGCACTAATCCCGGCAGCAACGGCAATCCCAACCAAGATTAAACGAATCGGCATTAACCCCCTGTGGCGGTCATACGCGAACATGAAGATAATTAGTGCGCTCAGCGTCCCCCCAACAAAGGTAAACAGCGGAATCAGAAGGGCAACAGGACCTTCCATTGTCCGAAAAAAGGAGACGAAGATGATAAGTCCCAGCGCCGCCCCGGTATTAATTCCGAGAATGCCTGGATCGGCAAGCGTATTCCGTGTCGTTCCCTGAAATACCGCACCCGCTATTCCCAGTCCGATTCCGGCCAGCATCGTTATGATAATCCGCGGCATGCGGTAGTCAAATAAAATCATCTGTTCATCGCTGGTGCCATACCCTAGCAGCGTCTTCCACACTGTCAGCGGGGTTAAAGAAACAGTTCCGGTATTGAGACTAATCATAATTACGGTTACAGCAAGCAGTATCAGGATGCTGCTCACTATGAGCGCGCGTCTGTTCCTTTGTGCCTCCACTGACGCCATATTGGGTTTCATGTTAGAGATCTCTCCTTTCTTTACGGGCCAGGTAAAGGAAGAACGGGACCCCAACCATCGCTACCATTGCACCAATTGCAAACTCTTGCGGCGGATTGACCATTCGTGAGGCAAAATCAGCCCAGACAAGCAATGTCCCTCCGAGTAAGGCGGAGAACGGAATCAATAGCCGATAATCCACTCCGAGTGCACGCCGGGCGATATGCGGCACAACCAAGCCTACGAAGCTTATAGAACCTGCTACAGCTACGGACGAACCGGCAAGAATTACTGCTGCAATCAGCCCCAGGATACGGATTTTGTTCGTATGTATTCCGAGATTAGCGGCGGTTTCGTCTCCAAGCGACATAAAGGTAATTGGCCGCCCCATACTAATCGCCCATAGGATCGTGATCAGGACTATCGGTGTCAGAATCCGCAAATGCTCCCAATTCACTCCCGCCACGCCACCCGCATACCAAAAGGCTAAATCCTGGCTTAATTCGAAATAAATCGCAACGCCTGTGCTGAGTGAATGAAGGATCGCTGCAACGACAGCCCCGGCAATAGTTAATCTTATGGAAGTCAGTCCACCCCGGGTGGAGGAACCGAGCAGCACGATAAATGAAGTCGTTAAAGCTGCGCCCATGAATGAAAAGATAATGAGTCCCCAATAGGAGAGCCCCGGCATAAAAGCAAAACATAGACATACCGCAAAGGCAGAGCCTGCGTTGACTCCGAGGATGCCGCTGTCTGCCAGCGGATTGCGCGTCACGCCCTGCATTATGGCGCCCGCCACGGCAAAAGCCATTCCTGTTACGGCTGCTCCAAGGACCCGGGGAAGCCGCAGTTCATGCACAATTTGGTGGTTGGTTAGCGAAGGATCATATTGAAAGACAGCCAACCATACGGTGCCCAGCGTCATTCCTTTGGCGCCAAAGGAAATCGCCAGGAAAATCGTCAGCAATAATCCTGCTATCGCGGTGATAAACCATAGATACGTACAGATTCTTCGATTTAATCTCATAGAACTGCGCTTTGAAAGCCTCCCCCTCACTTAATGATCATGAGAATCATTATCATTTTCTAATTATATCTGACTTCCCGGATAGGTACATGCCAATATCCAAGATCGGAACATGGACTTTTTTTAGATTTCTGCAAGACTTGCAGATTGGGTAAGTAATGAAGCGGCTTCCTCCAACTGCTGGTTAATGACAAAAGGAGCATAGATCATCCACTTCTCCCAGTCGATAAAATAGACCCGTCTATTTCTGACCGCGGCATGCCGTCTCCAGACAGGGTTGTTTTTCTGCAAATCAAGGACCCGGCGCTTGTCCCCTTCTGTCTCCACTGCAAAAAATAGAAAATCAGATTCATACTCCCCCAGCTCATCTGGAGTTATCGCCGTCCAGTTATGTACTGTGCCGATCGGATGTCTATCCATCTCTTTCTGCATTTTCTCAGGAGGAGCTAGCTGCAATGAGCGGTAGAAGACATGTCCGATATTCCTTGCCCCGTACATACGCAATTCAGACTCACGACATACGCATATGGCTACAGTGCCCTGACCGACAGTAGAGCGAAGCGATTTGCGGATTTTTTCAGCCTTCTGTTCATGATTATGCAGCCACCGTACAGCCTCATCCTTCCTGTTGACCAACTCCGCAATGGTCATTAGATGAGCGTACATATCCTGGCTTACCCACGGAATGGCTATAATCGGGGCGACATCATTGATGTGCTCACGGGCTTTGGAGAGTACATTATCCTTGCACAAAATCAGATCCGGCTGTTCAGACAGAAAGACTTCCCGGCTAATCCCCCATGGATCTCTGGCATGCTCAGGAAGTGTGAGACCTTTCGTAATCAAGGGAATGTGACGATGCAATTGAGCTGCACTAGGAATTAAGCCGAGCGTAAATAAATGATCTGTATAAGGCGATGAGAGCGAAATGATTTTTTTGTCCTTGTTCTTCGTGAAAACCCTTGGAGAATAGCCGCTGGACTCTTTGAATCGTCTACTGAAATAGAATTCATCCTTATACCCGACATCCGCAGCGATATCCCTAATCGCCTTGTCAGATTGAAGCAGCATTTCTTTGGCTTTATTCATCCGCAGATGCGTAAGGAAAACTACCGGGGATTTATCCATCGCCTGCTTGAATACCTGGGAATAATAAGACGGATGCAGCTCCGCCATCTCTGCCAGCTTATCAATCCGAATATCCTCACGGTAATGATTCTGCAAATAATCGAGCGTCAGCTTCAGCCGAATATCCATATCATTGGGAGCTTGAGGCTCAGCATAACGTAATATTCCATCCAGCATATCGTGCAGATACTGTTGACTTATGAACGGATTTCGGTCGTTTACAGTCTTACCTTCGGCCACCATGAGATAAAAGAGTCTCTTGAACTGGCTGCCACCAACTGCGATCTGGCCTTGGAGGGGGAATTCAAGCTCTCGCATATATTCTCTGCGGCTCAAGTTCTTTTCCATCAATCGATAGATATCAAAAGCAATCCAGTAGAACTGCAGCTCATCCCCTGCGTTGCTGGCCGTAAGCTGTAATCGGGTTCCCGGCCGATGCATGTGCAGAGTGTTCCGTTCCAACTGGTGCTGCTGCCCATCAACGTACAATTGTCCTTTACCGCGTGCGATGTATAAAAGCATATGATGAGCCAAAGGTTCGCTTTTCGCCCAGGCCGGTACTGAAGAATCTTGGCGCGCCTCCACGATTTCATAGAGTACACCTTTAAGAAAATGATTTGCCTTGACCGGTGTTAGCATGGACAGCCTCCTCCCATCTCTCTAGAAAAAAACACTACCCAATTGGGCAGTGTTTGTGTAATAGATATTTCACAAAGATAATGATAATCAGTATCAATTATAATCAATGTCTACTTGCCTGTCTAGCGTCATCAGAAACCTAGATTCATTGCGGGTGCTTCAATTGCAAACCAGCCGTAAAAAAGAGCCGATAAATCAGCACACTAAGCAGCATGCTCGTAATCGCAGCAGAAGCAGTAAAGGAAAATACAATTAGAATCTGATAACGGACAGCTATGATAGGATCGGCTCCGGCAATAATCATTCCGGTCATCATTCCGGGCAGCTGTACAAGGCCTACCGTCTTCATTCCATCAATCGTTGGAATCATACTGAATTTCACGGAGCTTGCCCGAACTTTCTGCATCGCCTGCTGAGCGGTTGCGCCAAGAGATAGCAGTGTCTCGATCTCTCCCTTATTCGACTGAACCTCCTGCTTGATATGATTAATGAACAGTCCGGAGACAATCATAGCACTCCCAATCGTCATTCCGCTGATCGGAATAATATATTGCGGGGTAGCCTTGATAATATGTAGACCCAGAAGAATTCCCATCATCAGCAGCTCCGAAGCCGAAATTGCCAGAGCAATCCTCCAAAATAGTCCAGGCAAGCCCTTTCCCCGCTTGGCGGCATTCCAAGAGGCAACAGCAATCATAAAGAGAATAATCAGAATTATGTATATGATATGCTCGGCATTAAAAATAAACTGTAGCACATAACCAACGACCAGAAGCTGAACCGCGGACCGTACAGTTCCAACAGCAATGTCCTTTTCCAGGCCTAGCTTCTGCCAGATCGAGACCATCATCGTGCCCATCACAAAGAGCAGTGTGAAGCTGAGTGCGGTTAATGTCATGACTGTAAGGTTCCTTCCGTATGCCCAAATCTCCTAGCTAAGTCCGCCACAGGTTCATTAAAGAAAGAGTCACTGCTGTATTCCTGTAACCCGCCCTTGTCCATCATCCATGTCCGGTTACTGATTCTACGAGCTTGCTCCAGATCATGAGTGACCCAGATGAAGGTTGTGCCTTTCTCCTCGTGCCATTTCAGCAGCAACGCTTCTACCTTCTGCGTGCTGTTGATATCCAGCGAAGCTGTGATTTCATCCAGCAAAAAAATCTCAGGCCGAAGCAGCAACGAACGAATCAGGGAAATCCGCTGCTTCTCTCCGCCTGAACAATCTTCCGCCACTTTAGTAAGATCCAGATAATCAAGTCCAAGCTGCTCTAGCAGCTCGGCGGCAAGGGAAAAATCGTACGGCTGGCCATGCAGCTTGCTTACCGTGCGTAAATTATCCTCTATACTCCCCGGAAGCATGACCGCTTGCTGAGCCACATAGGTAACAGTCATTCGCCATTGCCGGGCAGGAATATGTTGAAAAGACTTACCGTTGACCAGCAGTTCCCCTTCATCCGGCGTGTCCAGCAGCGCCATGATTCGCAGCAGCGTACTTTTCCCTTGACCAGAAGCCCCAATCAATGCAATCCTGGTCGGCTCGGCGATCTCCGCAGAGATCTGTGAGAATAAATACTTGTTCAGAGCGTTGGCATCTGTCGACCAATTCAATTTAGCCAAGTTATGAATTTGAAAAATTGCACTCACGTCGATTCCTCCAAAGGTAGGACTAATAAATCCTTGTTTTTACTTCTCGTTCATTGTATAGCTCCTCTCTATGATACGGATTCATTTGCATTTTAATCAAGCTAAAGTTGTCCTCTGCGGAATTAACGAACCCACAGGTAGATTGCAAATACCGCTGCACGTCTAAACCGTTAATAGGCAAAGGGTGAAAGCTTCAGCCGCCTTAACGCCTTCCACAATTATCGTGCGCTCCTCATCCTTATCGTGACTTCAAAAAAGAACGGATATGAACTCAAGGTTCTTATCCGTTCTAAATTCCGTACAATTGCTATTTCTAGCTCCGTTTAGTCGTGATGTCTACCCTCATGATGATCCTGTACTTGCTGCACCTTTTTCCCATTCAAATCAATGGTATCAGGAGTTGTAGTGTTCAAAGCCGACAATTGAACATCCAGACTTGCAGTTAATGTATGGGACACACCTTGTGCATCCTTACCGGTAAATGTAATGTCGAATTGCTGGCGCTGAATTTCATTGGCAGGATTGACCACTGCGTTCAGATGGATGCTTTGAATTTGCACACCCTCGGTCAACACGATATCCTTGGCGTTAAACAGACTGTGCTTAAATAGATTCTCCGGATCGTTCAGCTGCACTTTCGCCCCGCTGTCCTTCAGGTCCTCACGCTGTGATTGATCCGACAAATGCTTGAAAGCAACCGGTGCGAGCGCTTGAACAACCGCCGGAATTTGCGCACTATCCAGCTGCAGGGAAATATTCTTGGACCCGTCGTTTGCCGTGGTAGAGGTGATTTCATTCTTCAAGTTACCGATCAGTGCATCAATGACCGTCTCTTCCTGACTGTTGAACCAAGCTCCATCCTTGTGCTCTTTACCTTGTTTCTGCTCATCCTTCTCTGCTTTGTCTTGCTTCACATAGTAGGTGTCGGAGGCATCACTTTTCCAGACTTGCCCATCAGGCTGACTATAAAGATTGAGGTTCTGAGAACCTGCTTTTCCGCTAATCTTAACGGTTCCACTCACCGCTTCATTCTTCAGGTTAGCCTTCAATGTACTTTGTGCCCCACTAAGCAGGGAACCGTTATCCTTAAGAACTGCATCTGCCTGAACAGTCACGCTTTGCAGATTCTGCACCGTATTCTTCAGCGCAGCCTTGTAATCTTCATACCCCGAGGTTCCTGCAAACGCCGTAAAGCCAGTGGCCAACATCAGCGCACCACTAATTCCAACTGCACTTCCGGTTAAAAGCCATTTCTTCTTCATGTTTCTTCCTTCCCTTCATTGCTAGTTTTTATCTTGCACAATGCTAATCCTAAGTGATAATCCTAAACTCATCGTGAAGAGACTATTAAATAAATCTTAAATCATGATTGTGCAATCCATTCTTTAAAGAAGAGAACCAAGGCCAGTCGGGTAAAGATCTGCTGCTTACTCTTTCTTTTAGAGACCCTGGATGGTGGTCGCCTGCCCTTCGGTGATTCTGGGTTTAGTGTGCCGAGCCACCGGTTGCCGAGCCTCTATCACTTGCAGCACTTCCGAGACAATAAGCTCCGAAGAGGATTTTCGCGAAAAACTCTTCATTAATTGTTGCTTCACTTCTCTATAGCTTCTTTGTTCCAACTGCTGAAGCTTACGGATGAACTGATCTTCATTGTTAACAACATCAATGATTCCTTGGCTTGCTAACGACTCTGCATTGCCTACTTCCTGTCCCGGAAGCGGGCGATAGACTAGAACCGGGAGGGATTGAGCAATCGCTTCCGTCAAAGTGATCCCGCCCGCCTTGGTCAGCAGACAAGATGCGATAGACATCCACTCGTGCATTTTATCCGTATAGCCCAGCACATGGACACGATTGTTCTGACCAAATAAATCCTCAGTCGCCGTTCGAAGCTTGTGATTATTCCCACACACGACGATGACATCAAAATCGGATTTATCGACCACACTCTGGATCAAACCTCTAATATTAGACAACACACCGTATGCACCTGCCGCTAGAAGAAGATAACGCCTGTTAATGCTTAGTCCATATTTATCGAAGAGGTCCTCACGATCCTGAAGCTGTTCAAAATCTGAACGAATGGGAATACCGCTAACCATGAGTGCTTCTTCCGATATTCCCGCTTCCAGGAAGGCTGGCTTCACACTTTCGGCGGCGAGAAAATACTTGGTGGTATGGGGATGCAGCCATCTTCCATGCAATACATAATCCTTCAGGATTGTGAATGACGGGACGGGACGCCCCGTCTCCTTGATAAGCTGAGCGGCAGCTAAATACGGAAAGGTATGAATAATGATATCCGGTCGTATCTTATCAAGGATCTCCTGCACCTGCCGCTTGCCCATGGAATGAACCCAGCTCCCCAAGGGGTGTCCCGGATTCATCTTGCTCGTCAGTGAATACACCAATCCGTAGATTTCTTGTGAAAGGACGGAGCCACTCAAATAGAATCTGCGGAAGAACTCATTCACACGAGGGTATACTTCAGCAAGCATGTCTATGGTGTGGACACGGCGAAAGCCTCTGTTATTAAAAGCGAGTTCGATGGCCTCAGCGACTTTCACATGACCGTCTCCGAATTTGGAGGTTACAATAAGTACTACTGGATTCTGTTTCATAGAAAAACTCCTCGTTTCGCTTGCCTTCTAGTTCAGCATTGATTTCAGAGAATGAAAGAGACTACAGAGAAACCTGATCTTTCTTGGTTTTGGTCAAATACAGAACCAGTCCCAGAATAATAACGATAAAAATAATGCTGGTACCAGTCGTCCCCAGCTCAAGTCCGCCTTCACTACGGGGCTGTGATAAGTAATCTCCCAGTGACGCCCCCATAGGGCGGGTCAGAATATACGCTAGCCAAAACGCCACAACAGCATTCAGCTTTAGGCGGAAGTGTGCCAAGGTAATCAATCCAATAATAGCGGCAAAGATCACTGCAGAGACCAGGTACCCCAGGTTCATACTTTCGGCGACAAGATCACCGGCTGCTGTTCCCAATGCAAAGGTGAAGAGAATCGCCAGCCAGTAGAACGCTTCCCGCTTTCTTGTGGTAATGGAATGGATCGACAACGTCTTCTCGCTTGCATACCAAGCCACAAAGGTGACCAGCAGGGCCAGAGAGAAATAAAGAGTGGTTGATTCCAGCGGAACTCCGAGATTGTCAACGAGATTGTCAGTAATTAGCGTCCCTACAACGCTAATCAGTACGACTGCCAGCCAATACAACGAAGGAATATATCTATTGGCCGACATTTGAAAAAACAGCGCGACAATCAGCAGACCCGTTATTGCGAGAGTGGTGATTGTTAATCCCCAATTCAAATTGAAATTGAGATAATCTGCTGCCGTTTCCCCCACAGTCGTAGCCATGATTTTAATCATCCAGAAAAAGATCGTGACCTGCGGAACCTTGTTCCATAATTGGAGTTCTCTCTCTACTAAAGTGCTTGTGCTATTCATCGACCCATTCCCCTTCCATATAACAGCATGAATGATTTGCTTACCACCAAAATTCCAGGCTAGACCTCCTTCCTCTCGAAGAAGATGTAGCCTAGGGCCAAAAACATAACCAGGCTGGATAACACAAATACCGAACCCGTTGCCAGCTTGGTAACGGAGATGGAATGTCCTAGCCATAAGGAATACCAGCCTGTATATGAAGTTATGGAGAAGGAGGAGAAGCCTTGCAGAAAGTAAGGAGCGGCTTTGGTCCCTGCGTATAATAGAATTGAAAACACAAGAAAGCCGCCAGCACTCCGGAAAAATTGGGCCATGCATACAAACAAGGCTGCAAGGGACCACATGGACAGGAACGCTGCTACGTAAGCTTTTAGTAATCCGAAAGCGTCGATACTTCCGGTGCCTGAGGTTCCAAACATTAGATTACACAAGGTGCTCACGGTTCCAAGAAGAAGCAGCAATGCTCCGATCGCTACCCCCAGCGCAAGAAACTTAGCCATATAAGCACCTAATCTCGTAATGGGCCGCAGCAGGGCCAGTTTCAAGGTCCTAGAGGAGACTTCCTGTGGAAATAAATCAGCAATCTCCAGAAACAGAAACAGCGGAATCAAGAAGATTGTATAGATCTCCAGCATCTGGACTGGATAGGTTGGACTGACTGTAAACAGTCCCAGAACAGGCTGCAGCGAATGAAATAGTGCAATCAGCAGCAACGGAATGAATACGGATATTGCGAAGAAGAAGATTGTCTTTTTACGATAGATCATGAGCTGGAGTTCGTTTTTAAATCCTGCTGTCAAGCCGTCCATGGTTCATCAGCTCCTTTCCTTTTTGAAGTTCCGCGATATAATACTGCTCCAGAGAATGATTATCCGTCAGCAGCTCCTGAACGTTGCCTTCACGGATCAGAACGCCTTGATTCAAGATCCCTACTCTGTTGCAGAGCTGCTCCAATTCATGAATCATATGACTGGAAATCAGGAAGGTAATCCCCTGTTCAGCAGATAGTTGTTGTACTAGCGCGCGGAAGTGAATCACCCCTTCAATATCCAGTCCATTCGTCGGCTCATCCCAGATGACAAGTTCGGGGGAGTGCAGAATCGACGAGGCCATAGCAAGCTTCTGTTTCATGCCGGTGGAGAAGTGTCTTATTTTTTCTTTGCCAAAAGCGGCTAAACCCACAGCCTCAAGTACTTCATCAATCCGCTGCACTCGGATATTCGGATAAAAGCTGGCATTCAGCTTCAAATATTGAATCGCGGTGACATAATCATAAAAATCAGCGGATTCAATCATACAACCCACCTTCCGCATCCCTGATGCGAAGGAATGCTCCAAATCTTGTCCGAACAATGAAATGCTTCCGAAGCTTGGAGAAATGAGTCCTGTCAGCATTTTTAGAAGGGTCGTTTTGCCGGCACCATTAGGTCCGAGCAATCCGTAGATATCACCTTTTTGCAGCGACAGATTCACACCGCTAATGCCTCTGCCGTTACGGAATTCCTTGCTTACTTCTGTTAGCTTCGCTATATCCTCCATGTCTACTCCCCCTTAGCAATAATGTCTAGTTCCCGTAAGCTTTCCCGCAACATTAGACTACTGGGTAAATCTAAAATGGCTGTGAACAGACTCTTAAATAATTATTAACTCCCCTGACAACAAAAAAAGCCAAAGCATCATCCGCAGATTAGCTTTGGCTTTGCCATATTCATTTTAAGGACGGAATCGATAGCCCGCTCCCCATAACGTCTCAATATACACTGGATTGGCGGAGTCCTCTTCGATTTTCTCCCGCAGTTTACGGATATGCACGGTCACCGTCTGGGTATCGCCAAGCGAGTCAATGCCCCATAACCGCTCGAAGAGCTGGTCTTTACTGAATACATGATTGGGGTGCTGGGCAAGAAAATAGAGCAGATCAAATTCCTTGGTCGTCAGCGTGACCTCCTCATCTCTGACAAAAGCACGGCGAGAGTCGGGGTTCAAACGCAGCCCCCTGATTTCAAGCTCTGTCGTGGAAAATCCACTCCCGCTCCCCTTCAGACGGTCATAACGTGACAAATGGGCTTTTACTCTGGCGACCAGTTCAGCAGGCTTGAAGGGCTTGGTCATATAGTCATCCGCGCCAAGCCCAAGACCGCGCACAATATCTATATCCTCCCGTCGTGCAGTGACCATTAGGATAGGAATATCCAGCACGTCACGGATTTTTTTGCACACCTCAAAGCCACTCAGCTTGGGCAGCATCACATCCAGCACGATTAATTCAAATTTGCCGCTAAGACTTAGCTCCAGCCCCTGTTCTCCATCAACAGCAATCTCCGTTCGATATCCGTTCATCTCCAAATAATCCCGCTGAAGCTCAGCAATGGAAGGCTCATCTTCTACGATCAGTATCGTTCTCTGCATGGACCAGCGCCTCCTCTTCTATCGGTAATACAATTCGAATCACCATTCCCTCACCTTCCTGGCTGTCCGCATAAATGCCTCCCCCATGCTCTACTATGATCTGCTTAGCGATGGCAAGACCAAGACCACTCCCGCCTGTTTTCGTATTTCTGGACTGCTCCGCACGATAAAACCGTTCGAATATATGCTCAGCGGCTTCCGAAGGAACACCAGGACCATTGTCTCCAATAGCCAGTGTTAGGGCGTGATTTTCTATCCGGGTGCTAACGGTGATCTTCTTATTCGGCTTATCCATATATTTCAGACTGTTCTGAATGATGTTGCCGAGCACTCTCTTAAACGAGTCACGGTCTACAGCAACCTTGGCTGCTTCCCCGCCGCCCATATCAATTTGCAAATCTACCTTTTGTTTTTCCAGTTCCACCTTCAGCTCGTCCGCCCAGTCATTTAGAAAAGGAAGAATCGGTACGGATTCAAAGGAAAACGGCAGCTTCTGCATATCCAGCTTGGAGTACAAAAATAATTCATCAATCAGATGATCCATTTCACCGGCTTTGGCGGCGATGGTGCGCATGTACTTTTCAGTTTTTTCGGGTGAGTCTGCAACACCTTCCAAGATTCCGTCCACATAGCCTTTTATAGCAGTTATCGGCGTTTTTAAATCATGGGAAATATTCGTAATCAATTCTTTGCGGTTGTTCTCATATTGCTGCTGGACTTGAATAGACTCCTGAAGCCGTGACCTCATCTCTTCAAAGGCCATGCCTAACTGTCCGAGCTCATCCTTGCCGCGGATCTCCACCTTGAAATCAAGATCACCGTCGGTCACCATTCGCGCAGCTTTACGCAGTTCAAGCAAGGGACGGATAATTCGTCGCGACATATAGGTTGTCAGCAAGGTATGTGTCAGCAAGAGGACTACGACGGTGGAGAGGAATAAAATCGGAAAAAACGTTCGCACGAATTGAACTAAAGGGTCGATTTTACTCACCAAAAAAATACTTACCGGTTCTGCATCCTTGGATAATAGATCAAACTGAGCAATCTGATACGAGTCATTGTTATATTTCTCCCGATAGGGCTCATTATGAGTTCCAGCTTGTTTGAAATCCGGCAGGCTGTCGATCAGCCCTTTCTTAAGGAGGAAATCGTCTGATGCATACAAAGCCTTATGGTCAGCACGAATATAAATATAAGTGTTCTTCTTGAGCATATCTGCGGATAAATCATTCAAAAAAACAGGGTCTGTTAGTAATTCTTTATTCTGCATAAAGGTGTGCTTGATCAGATCGCGGGTATCTCTCTCTTCCATACCATCAAATTTACTCCCATAGGCACTTTCAAGACTTTGCACATCCCCATGATAGACGATAGTTAGCAGTATAGCTGTTATCAGAATCAGAAGCAGCGGTACCACAAGCATTGCCGCGTACGACAGCAGAAATTTCATTCGAATGGACATATCGGCCAATCACCCTACCTCTATTTGTTTCAGGATGCACTTATCATACGTCATTTCACATGAGAACTAAAAGTACAACATCCGTTGTTGTAAAGTCAGACTGTTCGATCCTTTCTTCTGCGCAATAACCACCATACCAAAAGCAGTAGCACCACACCACAAATGGCATAACTAACCGGGCGTAAATACTGTTCCACAATACTCCAGTTTCCACCTAAACGATACCCTAGATACAGCAGGGCCAAATTCCAGGGAATACTGCCGAGCAAGGTAAATACTGCAAACTTCCAGGTCTTCATGCCTGCAATCCCTGCCGGTAAAGAGATAAAGGTACGGACAAAGGGCAGCATACGGGTGAAAAATACAGTACTCTCCCCAAAACGCTCGAACCAGCGTTCCGCTTGCTCCAGATGATGCTCATTCAGCAAAATATATTTGCCATACTTCTGGAGCAGGCGCCGTCCCCCGGCCCGGCCTACATAATATGCAAGGATCGAACCCAAGAGATTCCCGATGATTCCGGCTACAGCTACGTCCACAAATGAAAGTGAGCCTTGAGCAACCAGCCAGCCACCGCTGAGCATAATTACCTCGCTTGGAATCGGAATGCAGGCGCTTTCCAGAATCATGCCTATCCATATCCCCCATACTCCCATTGTGTTTACCAGATGCAGGGCTGTTTCAGATATCCAGGATAATAATTGGTGCACGAATATTCACTCCGTTTCAATTCAAGAATTCGTCTAAACCAATGTAATGTCCAAGTATAAACTGGTTATGAAACAATTCTTAAGGAATTCTTAATTCATACATAACTCTCGCATCGCCAAAAAAAGAGGCTATTACTTGCTTAGCCTCGTTCTGGTAATGTCCGATCATAGTTGGCCCTTGCCTCTTCGACTTCTGAATAATTCGTTCTGCCCCACTGCCTTAGCTCCTTCATCGGTTCAAGTAAGGTTTCACCTAATGCAGTTAGCGAATAGTCCACGATTGGTGGCACCACCGGTGTGATATGGCGTTTTACGATTCCATCTCGCTCCAGCTTTCGCAGCGTTTCTGTCAGCATTTTTTTGGAAATGCCATCGACTTTTCTGGAAATTTCCCCATACCTGATCTGGCCGTTCTCTAATGCATAAATGACGAGCCCCGTCCATTTGTTGGAAATAATATCAAGGACCCTGCTATAGCCACAGCCTGCCAGCGTAAAGTCGGGTTGTTTTTTTCTATTGGAAGATGTCATACCTTCTCCTCCTTATGAACTTGTAAGTAACCTGGGCACTTTAAAGTGCCTCCTTATGTAATTTTAGATTTTAGATTAAGGTATGTCTATAGCTGCCGCCACACTACCGTAACGGTTACGAGTGGAGTGTGCAATGGAATGAAAATAACTCTTTATCAGGAGGAAATGAGTATGTCAAATATAATTAAACCACGGCCCAAACTGTATGTAATGGATAACGGAGTAATGAGTATGGACAAGAACTGGATCATCGCCATGCATAATCCGGCTACGATTAATAACCCTAATGCGGCAACGCAATTCGTTGAATTTCCGATCTATACCGTGTTGATTGACCACCCTGAGGGAAAGATTTTATTCGATACTGCATGTAATCCGAGTTCAATGGGCCCTGAAGGACGTTGGGCTGAATCTACCCAATTGTCCTCTCCATGGGTCGCCAGTGAGGAATGTTATCTGCATAACCGGCTGGAACAGCTGAACGTACGACCCGAAGACATTCGGTACGTCATTGCTTCCCATTTGCATTTGGATCATGCGGGATGCCTGGAGATGTTCACAAACGCGACTATTATCGTACATGAAGATGAGTTGAACGGTGCGCTGCAGAGCTATGCCCGTAATATCAAGGACGGTGCTTATGTCTGGGGCGACATTGATGCCTGGATCAAGAATCATCTGCAATGGAAAACCATCAAACGCCAAGAGGATAATCTGGAGCTTGCTGAGGGCATTAAGATCCTCAATTTTGGCAGCGGACATGCTTGGGGCATGATTGGCTTGCACATTGAACTGCCGGAGACAGGAGGAATTATTCTGGCTTCGGATGCGATCTATTCAGCAGAAAGCTACGGACCACCCGTCCGGCCGCCAGGCATTATTTATGATCTGCTTGGGTACCGGGAGACAGTAGAAAGGATCCGCACCCTGGCTACACGTACGAATTCGCAAGTGTGGTTTGGCCATGATGGGGATCAATTCAAGCAACTTCGTAAATCTACTGAGGGCTATTACGAATAAAATGCTCCCTGAATCATATTCTTCAGCTGCACCGCCCGGCTCTTAATTTCATTCTCTTTCTCTAAATAGGTTAAGATGGCCACTCCTAAAGCTACGGAAGGCTCGGCTTTGCTCATTTCCTCGCCAAATAAATGCAGCAATTCCTGCAGTTCCTTTCGAGTCGTATTGCCTGCAGGGATCTTCTCAATAAGAAGCCCAATCTGTGCAATCAGGTCTTGGATGGCCTCTTGCCTATTTTCTTCTTTCCCCTGGAATCCCCAATGAGGATGGGATTGAAGCATAGAAGCCGGCATTAATGGTGCTGCTTTGGTATTCAGCATGGAATCCGCAAGCACGTCTACTTTTTGCACAATAAACTGGGCTGTCTCTTCGATAGATGCAACTTCAAATCCATCAATCAGCCAGTATAAATATTCTTTAAGAATCGCTTTATAGATAAAAACCAGATCCGTTAGGAAAGGTGTTATTGGCTCACCGTAAACAGCCAGCAGACAATCTCGATGCAGCATCATCAGCCGGCCCCGAACCCGTTCCCGAAGCGGAGCAAATGTAGGGTCTTGCTGGATGGGCAACTCAGTGAAATCTACAAGGATACGTTTGTATTCGATAAAGCATCTAAATCGCAAGACGATTTGCTGAAGAAGCTTTTCTTTAGGCGAGAGTTCTCGAATGGATTGTAAATTCTCCACCATATCAAAATAATCATTCTGGCATGCATCGAACACTTCACTGAATAGGTCCTCTTTGGAAGAGAAATACTTGTATACAGAACCTTTGGCGATTTGGCAATCGTCGGCAATATCTTGTATGGACGTAGTCAGAAATCCTCGTTCCTTAAATAACCTGCAAGCCGAACGCAAGACCTCCTGCTTAGTTACCGCCATATATAACACCCCTTCTTGACTTCTCTTGACCCATCGTACATAATTACGAACACCAAGTCAATAAATTAATCGAGGAGTGGATAAGATATGAATTCTTTATTTAACCCCGCAACAGCAGCATTGGTTGTCATTGATCTTCAACAGTGGCTGGGCAACCAGTATGCTCCCTATACTTCCCAGCAGGTTGTAGCCAATGCCGCTTCGTTAGCCCAGGCATTTCGTCAGCAAGAATCCTTTGTCGTTCTTGTACATGTATCCAGCAAAGATATGATGGATCTTCCTCGTCCAACACTGGACCAAAGCCCTCCTCCAATGAATTTATCTGCAGGGTGGGATGAACTTCTGCCAGAGTTGGGTGTGACGGAAAGCGATCATATTGTGACCAAGAAGCAATGGGGAGCTTTCTATGGAACAGATCTTGATCTCCAATTACGCCGACGGGGAATTGATACCATTGTTCTATGCGGAATTGCTACTGGACTCGGTGTTGATACGACCGCGCGCGAAGCGTTCATGCATGGCTACAATCTCATTTTCGCAGAGGACGCCATGACGGGGTTCAGTGAAGCTGAACATAACCATGTTTGCGATTACATTTTCCCACGTATAGGCCGAACACGGACGACTAAAGAAATTGTAGACAGCATGGGCTCATAGTAATATTGGCCTGGGATGGTTGACTTGCCATATCAAGCATGTTAACCTAGGCCGAGCATTAACAATGATTTACAAACCCTCCTACACTTATAACAATGAAAGGTAATTCAACAAATGATGATTTATAGTCGTCTCGCCATCATGATGCCCCCCTTTCCCTAGCTAGGCTCATATTCTTGTTGTCATAACGGAGTCTCAGCTTGTAGGAGGGCTAAACTATAATGAAGAAATATGCAGTACCATCTTTACTATTAATGATTGTTCTTGTGGGTTTTCCACAAATCAGTGAGACCATCTATACCCCATCTCTACCGGATCTGGCAGCGGCACTGGGTGTATCTAATAGTTCCGTACAGTTTACATTAAGTATCTATTTTATCGGATTTGCTCTGGGCGTCTTCTGCTGGGGCTGGTTGTCTGACCTGATCGGACGCAGGCCTGCGATGCTGGGCGGTCTCATCGTCTATGGCATCGGAAGCTTAATGTGTTTGTATGCGAATTCCATCGATTGGCTTCTGGTGAGCCGTTTCATCCAGGCTTTTGGTGCTGCAACAGGCTCGGTCGTCACCCAAACGATGCTCCGCGAAAGTGTCTCAGGAGAGCGAAGACATGTCATGTTTGCCCAAATATCAGCGGTTATTGCGTTTACCCCGGCAGTTGGACCGCTTATTGGCGGCTGGGTTGACCAGGTCTACGGCTTCAGGGCGGTGTTCTTTGTCCTTGTAGTGATGAGTGTGTTGTTGTTTGTGTATGCCTTTTTGAAACTGCCAGAGACAACTAACGTCTCTCAGAGATCAAAGGTAGGGATACTGCCGGTAGTTCGAAGAATGCTTGCAATGCCACGTGTGCTGGTATTCGGAGGTATAATCGGTGGAATTAACGGGGTATTATTCAGTTATTATGCCGAAGCGCCCTTCATTTTCATCGAACACTTTAAGCTGTCCCCGGGAGTCTATGGTTTTATGGGCATTATCGTAGCTCTGGCCTCCGTTGTCGGGGCTATGATCTCCAGAAGATTATTACCCCTGTATGCACCTGAAAAAATCATTCACCGTGGCTGTCTAGTCATGGCCAGTGGGGCGTTACTCTTAACTGTGGGAAGCAGCCTGTCCGGGGTGCCGGACATCCTGGTCGTCATCTGCATGTTAATGGCTATGTTCGTGATGTTGATTGGTGCCGGTATGGCTTTGCCTAATAGCTTGAGTCTCGCACTGGTTCAATTTCATGACGTGATTGGCACCGCAGGTGCGATATTCAGCTTGGGATACTACTTGCTGGTAAGTCTGACTACATGGGGAATGAGTCTTCTCCATAATGGTTCATTGCTGACGATGCCTTTATATTTCCTGGCGATCAGCAGTGTAATGTGGTGGCTTGGCAGAAGATTTATTACTGCGGAATAGTTTTTTTGGAATGATTTTATGGCTCTATCTAAAAATCAGAGGTTGAAAATACGGAACCATTAGAGCGGAGGATCGGAAGAACCCTCCGCATCCGCAGCGGTCTTAATGAAGCGTCAACTACTCACCAAGAAGAAGTGAACCGGGGCGACACTTCAAACACATAAGAGCAGTCCAGAACTATTTACTAGTTTCTGAGCTGCTCTTTTTTCAAGCCGGAAATCCATTTATCTCTCGGCGTTCTGCGACGTAATCCTCAAGACTGTTTAGGAGGGCATTCTGTGAAAGTAAGACTAGCTGATTATAATGAAAACTGGGTTAGACAATTTCAAGATGAAGCCGAATTTTTAAAAGCAATATTTGGAGATGAAATAAAAAGTCGATTTATTTAACGATAAGATGAACTCACTCGGATATGATGTTGCAGGAGAATGGGGCATTGCAGGAAGAAGAATTAGCTACAAAATATGAAAACACAAGCGAATATAGCTCGGCTAAAAAAGGATTTGTAAGAGATATGGAACAGCTTGCACTTGCAAGGTTTAACGAGTCGCGTCAAAAGAACTAAAAAGCCACACTGTTAGTGATGAGGCCGCTGAAAAAGTCTCCATTAAAAATTTCAGTGGCTTCTTGGTGATTGCAGTGTTTTTACATGAAAAAGATCTAGTAAACCAGCTCGCAATCATGATGTCGCCATACATCAAATAAATTGCCGTCCAAATTCTCAAGCACAAAAAATTCCCCATATTCCCCCTCATCACTAATATCTCCTACCTTAACTTCTTCTGATTTTAAAGACAGCTTGTGAATCATTATCACTTTGAATTAAATCTAAAATCGGTCTGTTATCTGTAAATAACATTTTCAGTTCCTCACAATTGTTCGAATTGGATTACACTGCCAAATAAAAACAAAATATTTATCTTTACAAAAAATAGGATATGGTTTATTTTAACATTAAGTGATGACTAAACATTAACTAACCACGCATAACATTTAATTAATATTATATTCAAACTGGAGGCTGAGATGGCAGATACGATGAAGAATACCTTACTAAAGAATATTAAATTTGCTTACAATGAGGCTTTAGAATTAATTGTATCCATGGGGATGATTGCTAATGAAGAGCAGATACGCACATGGGCAGCGGATTATAAGATGGAGCTGGACCCCCATGCCTTATCCTATCATGATGAAGCACGGTCGCTTTTGTCGCCTCATTCCATCCGAGAACTTCTGTTTTTCTTTCAATATAACTTTTTTCATAAAGCACTGGACTTTGCTTTCTATGAATCCATCTGTACCTGTGCAGAACCACTAACGGCCGAAGCATGGATCATTCGTTTGGAGAAAAGTCCGGCCGAGAAGGTAGTTGCTGAGATGGTATATGGCGTGTATTGCGATAAATTAGAAGAACTACTCGAAGGAAACGATTGGGAGGTCGTTAAAAAGGATATTCGCTTAATGACTGAGCTTGTAACTAGAACAAAACCACATCCAGAGGTTATTAATGCCCATGGGCCATTGCTCGAATGCCTCAAACATCCGGAGGACACGAAGCAACGTTATACGCATCTCTTCAAACAGTTCTATCGGGATGTGTTTTCGCGTTGGAAAGAGCCGTTAAGAAAAGCATCCCAAGACGCCTCCCGGTGGTATGAAGAAATGTTCCTAGGTAATCCCGAAAGATTTATTCGTGAGGTTAACAAAAATGAACCTGCGTTATATGACGTTCCTACTAATTTTCATGTTAGCTTCATGACTCAATTCGGGAACCATTGTCTCTTTTTTAACACAGCAGAATCCGAACGTGTGGGAACGGTAATCTTCGGGGTACATAATGATCTTGCATTTGGCCCTGCTGCTGAGCGGGAAAAGACAGAGCTATTCTTGAAGGCATTTTCGGATAAAAGACGTTTAGACTTCTTATTACTATTACGGAAACGCCCGCACTATGGGCAAGAAATTGCAACAGCTCTTGGCATCACACCAGCTGCGGTAACTTATCATGCCAACTTCTTATTCTTCTTAGACCTCATCCAGCTCAAAAGAGAGGATCATCGCTTATATTACCATCTTCAAGTGGATAAATTGCGGGAGCTGCTTGCTATCACTACGAAGGTCATGCTCGACGAGGAACCAGGGAGGGTTTAATTTGAATGAATCTATGAATGCTCAAGCGGAGCCAACAATGAAATCACGAGCGATTTCGAATACATTTATGCGTTTACTGAAGCTTGGAAGACCCTATTTAGGGTGGTATCTCCTATTGTGTGTCTTGGCAGCAATCATTTCTCTGGCATCGGTTGGGATCGCTGAATCCTTACGGCGTATGATTAATGCTGCTACGAATAAAGATATGTCTAGTTTGATGTCCGGCGCAATTATTGCCCTAATCATCGTAATTGTGGATGCTGCGGCTAATTTTCTAAAAACTTACTTATCAGGTGTACTTGAGTTCAAATCTACCTCCAAGCTGCAAGTATCTGTTCTATCCCGATTATTAAATGTTCGAATGAAAGATTTAGACCGTTATCATTCTGGTGATCTCATCAGCCGTATTAACGATTCTGCGACTGCTGCCCAGCAAGGTATCAACCAGAAGACGATTGATCTCTTCAGTAATCTGATGCAAATTACATTTCTTCTGACCTATCTACTCTCTCTCCAATATGCCTTAACCTTGGGAATGTTATTGATTTGCTCATTAGTACCTCTGGTGATGCTGCCCTTCACTTCTCGCCTGCGTTCCATGCATGAGCAAAGACAGCACATTGAAACTACTCAACAAATGTTTATACAGGATACGGTACAGGGTGCAGAGGTTGTTCGTACCTTCTCACTTGCGCCCAAGCTTCAGCAGCAATTCACAGGGCGGGTTATGAAATATTTGAAAATTCATTTACCGGTCTCACGCTTAGAAGCTGTAGCTTATAATATGCCTCTTGCGGTTATTCTTGGTGGTTTGCTCTATGTTCTCTCCTATGGTGGATATCTGGTTATTCAAGGGCGTTTGGATGTGGGCGCCGTGGCAGCCTTTCTTGTATGCTTCGAGCAAATTGCAAACCCAGTGTCGAAGCTTGCGAATCTATGGACTGAATTACAAGGCTCTTTGGCGCAAGGTAAGCGGTTATTTGAGGTCCTGGATTTACAAGAAGAAGGTGTACACCGTGATTCCAATGATAAAAATCTTCATTCGGGAGTCTCGATGAACACCAATCAGGCGGTTAGCGGATTATATCCCATTTCTTTTAACAACGTCGGTTTCGGCTATGGTGATGATCAAGTCTTAACTAATGTCAATCTGACGATTCAACCTGGTAAGGTAACCGCGCTTGCCGGTCCTAGCGGAAGCGGAAAAAGTACCCTCCTTCAATTGATACTGTCATCTTATGAGCCTAATGAAGGTACAATTCACTCCGGTAATGTACTGTTAAGTAGCATTCCTCCTCGATCCTGGCGTAGCAATTTGGCTTATGTATCTCAGGAATCCTATCTATTCTCCGGAACACTTTATGAGAATATTGCATGGGGAAGACCTGATGCTACTTTTGAAGAGATTATTTCAGCTGCACAACACGCTGGTATCCATGAATTCATTATGAAAACCCCTCATCAATATGAGACTTTTATCGGTGAACGGGGGCTTACATTATCTGGAGGCGAACGACAGCGACTATCCATTGCCAGGGCGTTTGTGCGAAAGCCTAAGCTTCTACTACTTGATGAACCCACTGCAGCGCTCGACAGTCATAATGAAGAAATTGTCGGGCAAGCACTGCAGGAACTCATGCATGATCGCACAACCGTTGTTGTTGCCCACAGACTCTCTACCATCAGAAATGCAGATCATATTTATTATATGGAAGCAGGCTCTATTGTCGAAGAGGGGACCCATCTGGAGCTAATGGATTTGAAAGGAAAGTATTACGCCATGGTGGAGACAACATTGAAGAAGAATGATATTTCTGCTGCAGTCATGGAGGAAGCGTAATGAATATACAAGAATCCAAAAATCTTAAACTAGGATATGTGCTGCGTCGATTAATGTCTTATGCTAGGCCTTATCGTATTGGCTTTATTGTTGCTCTACTCCTCCTCTCCGCCAGGTTAGTAATGGATGTAGGAATTGCAGCTGTACAGCAGGTGTTTATTGATACGATCAACGGCTCTAATATGGATGCGCTTACGCGGATAACCGTTATTTGTGCCATTGTCTGTGTGATTATCATTTGCTGTCTTATGCTGCAGCATTACTTCCGCTTTGTCATTCAAAGCCGGATGGCCTGGGATATCCGTGGTAAGCTATTTGGCAAGAGTAACCGAATCCCTTTCCAGCAAGTACAATCCATGCATTCCGGTGATTTGACTTCACGTAATAATCAGGATGCAGGTGCAGCCATTGGTATGATTAACAGTATTGTATATGATTTAGGCTATAACCTTCTCTTATGTTGTATTTCCTTTCTATACTTGGCCAAAACGGATGTCTGGCTCGCCCTGCTTGCGCTCGGATCGGGACCCCTTGTATTTCTTTCTGGCCGCTTCTTTGATCGGAGGCTACGTAAATTATCTACTGAAATATATGCGAAAGAGGCAGAATTGCGTGGGATTCTACAAGAAACACTGCAAGGCATGGCAGTCGTCAGAGCTTTCTCACTAGAAGAAATTCTCTTAGACAAATATGCGTTAGAACGTGAGAAGTTACGAAGAATGCAGCTGAGAAGATCCCTTCTTAATGGACTCCTATGGCAATCTTCTGCTTTTATCAACAATATCATTATGATAACATGTGCGGCTTTAATAGCTTTATCTGCTTTAAAAGGTGGGACGACTGCAGGTGGAGTACTCGCCTTTATTATTCTGATGGGAAGGGTTCAATGGCCATTTGTCCATATGTCCCAAACATGGGGCAGTGTACAGGAAGCTTTAGGTGCATCAGACCGCGTATTCGCTATATTAGATTCACCTGATGAAGGAAACGATCACGCGTCACCAAAACCAGGCGTATTACCTGTAATTTCTGATGACGTGGCTGCACTACAAATACAGAATGTCCATTACAGCTATTCATCTAACAAGAGTAATGAATCCCCGCTTTTTACTGGTATTAATGTCCACATTCAGCACGGTGAAACCATCGCTGTTGTAGGACCAAGCGGGTCGGGGAAAACGACACTCGTTCGCTTATGCTGTGGACTGTATGAGCCAAATGCAGGTAGCATCTCTGTTTATGGAAGATCTATTCCTGATCAGCTTGAAGAAGCCCGGGCAATGATCACCTATGTCCCACAATCCCCTTATTTGTTCTCAGGGAGTATACGGGATAATATTGCTTACAGCTCTAGTACAGCAACGGATGAAGAAATAGAGCACGCCGCCCGTCTCGCAGGTGCAGAGGAATTTATATCGAAGCTGCCTAATGGTTATGACACTTTGCTAGGTGAACATGGATCAACTTTATCCGGTGGTCAAAGACAACGTATAGCCATAGCCAGAGCTTTCCTTCGGGATGCTCCACTCCTTCTTCTGGATGAAGCTACCTCCGCTCTCGATAACGAGTCCGAGCGAATGGTTCAGGAATCACTTGATCTGTTAATGAAGGATCGAACAACACTAGTGATTGCGCACAGACTCTCAACCGTGCGAGAAGCGTCTAGAATTATTGTCTTAGATCAAGGTACTATTGTTGAGGAAGGCACACATGATTCTTTATTAGAAAGAAATGGGCTTTACGCACAGTTATATAACATTCAATTTCAAGCTTCAGAACAAGAAGGCACTCATGCAGATGAATTAACAGCTACATATCTCGCTTAGAATCACAACAAATTAGATTTGTTACAAAAAGAAGGGGCTGTCCCATAGGAAGATATATCTTTGGGATCAGCCTCCTTTGTTGTGCTTCACTTCATGAGCCCATGGTCACATGGCCGGCTTCCTTCTTAATCAGCCGTTGCTAACGCAACGCAGATATCACTCAGAAACCAAACTTTCCGCCATCTTTATAAGCTCCGTCTTACTCATTAGCCCCTCTTTATTCACCATTATCGTGTATACAATGCCTTGCTTGCTGTCATACCAGGTGATCGTTTCGCCATGGGTAGGCTGCTTGAGATACATCGCCTCCACTTGCTTTAGCTGTATGATCTCGGACGTAGCATCCGGTGTTTTGGTCAAGCTGATTCCCTGGCCATAACTGGCCATGATTCCCACAGCGGTATCGTTCTTCCCATCTGTTAAATGGAGGACTGACGAATAAGCTTTGGCCGCCTGCAATTTTTCGATAAATAATTTGTCGGTGTTCTTGGAAGCATTCGCCCGATCGATTAGCTTTTGTTTTAACGGTTCGCGCTCCTTACCAAGAGGTACCTCAAGAAAAACTTTTCCGTAAGAGAAGCTCAACCCTTGGGGAATATATCCGGGCTGCTGAAGTCTCGGTGCCGAAGTCCGTGCCTGCTCAGCCAAGAAATCTTTGTAGGAACGATAATCTATGGGAAGCTGTTCGAATTTAAGTTCATTTACCGTGTCATAGCCGTTCAGCTTGTTAATATAATCATCCTTGATGTAATAAGCCGCCACTTCGCCGGGTTGTAAAAGACTTAATACTTGTTTACGGTATATCTCCAATTCATTGCTCAGCTTATCAGGCAACGAAGGCGATGGATCGGTTGTTTTAACCACAACTTCTCCTTTACTATTAAAGATTTGCAGGTGTCCAGAGGCGGCATAAGCGGTAAATGAGAGCAGAAAAACACAGCTTACAGCAATGGATAGAATCGTTTTTCTTTTAACAGGCCGGGATCTTGTAGCATTGGTATGCCCCATCTTCGCAATTTCCTGTCTGATGCTGGACGTGAGGTCTATCTCTCGAAAATGATCGTCGGACACGGAATATCTCCTTAACTCTTTGTCTGAATCCATGAATGCTCCCATTGACCTTCCTCCTGACATGAATTGATATTATCTTTCACCTTATTGCGAACCCGGGTTATTTTTTTACGAACAGCTTCCGGGCTTTTGCCTGCAATTTCCCCAATCTCTGTATAGCTCTTCTCATGAAAAACATACAGAATCAGCAAGCTTCTTTCCTCCGCAGAAAGTTTGGTCAGTGCTTTAGAAAGTGGCTCATTGAAAACCCCTCTTAAATACTCCTGTTCGGCGCTCTCTGCAACAAAATGCCCTTTCCATAGTCGGCTCAGCTTATCGTACAATTGACGCTTACGAATCAAATTCAGACAATGATGGTAAGCAATCTTGTATAGCCAGGCACTGAAGCTGACGGCTTGCGCATAGCTATAAATTGACTTATAGGCTTTCAGAAAAATATCCTGCACTGCATCCTCAGCATCCTGCTCGTCACCCAGCAGACGACAGCAGTAGATAAATAATTGCCGCTGGTACGCCTCTACAATCGGGATGAATGCTTCCGCCGCGCCCTGCTGCACCTGTTGAATATACTCTTCGATCCTTGTGGTGTCGATATGTAGTCCCCCTCTCTCTTTATGAATACTTATATAACAATGCAAGTCACTAGAAACGGACACATCCACATAGTATTTCACAGGCAATGTCAAGAATCTTCGTACTGTGCAACATCAAAAAATAAATTAAAATAGATAATTCGAAAGTAACTCATGATTATACGTACTAGCAGCTTCTTTCTTAACCTCTTCGAGGATTTCAAACAATGTAGAGGTCAGCATATTTAATGCACATTTAACTTTCCCTTCTTCAAAATGTTCAATAGAAACAGGTAGTTCATCTTCATCTAAAATGTAATATCTACCATCAGGAAAGACTAAAATATCCAAAATTAAGTCTTCAAAAGAAACCATGTCTGAACTAATTTTTGTATTTTTTACAAGGTTAAAATAAGCACCTATGAACTCTCCTTCGCTATTTCTCCAAAAATACAAATTATATGGTCGATCTTCCCAGAAGTACGCAACAGTATAGCTTCCTTTAGGAATAGTTAATTCAGCATTTCCAGCGATCATAGTAAAGGGGGTTTCTATAACATGAAACAGCTTTATCCCTTGATCTTTAATTTCCAATAAATTACATCTATAGTCCACTATTTCAGAATTATATTTAATTTTTCTCTCAAGAATATCTTTCATATTGACCACAACCTTTACTATATTTTGATCTATTGTAATTGTAACAGCAACTTTTTCTTACTGCACAGTTTGCGTCAACTGCTCTTTAATACTGCTGAACGTCAGATACACCGCCTCTGTCCTCTCTTGGGCTGGTACGCCTCTACAATCGGGATGAATGCTTCCGCCGCGCCCTGCTGCACCTGTTGAATATAATCTTCGATCCCTGTGGTGTCGATATGTAGTCCCCCTCTCTCTTTATGAATACTTATATAACAATGCAAGTCACTAGAAACGGACACATCCACCTAATATTTCACAGGCACTGGCAAGAATATTCGTACTGTGCATCATCTATACGGGCAGAATAACGCAATCAAGGACTTTCATCGACCTATAGTACGGTCACCGTAGTGGTTCTAAGCACAAAGGACACCACAAAATATTTTTTTATTTTATTTGTTTTTTATCACAATTTCGACTTATTGTTGGATTAAAATGTAATTATAATGTTTTGAAAGGGTGATGTGAAATGGTAAAGACGAACAGCTATCAATTATCTAATCTTTGCAAGTCAAATCAATTAAAACGGAGGAAATTAGATGTGCACAAACACCCGAACATGGTCGACGGATCTGACTTTCTATGCATTGTCAGATCAATTCTCTTTACGCAAAGCTGATGCTAAAGCCTGGAGTATTTATTACAGTGTTTATTATAATCAAGCGCATAACGGATTTTTTAAAGAATCTGCCTTTGATGTATATGATGGCGATAATTCATTTTGGGTTTTTAAAGATGAGGCAAAAATTGGCGGGGTAATTCTATCCGCAAGTAGTATGTATAACTTGTTTTTTATTCCGCCTTTTAATGATGAATTAAATGTAGTGAAATTAATAAAGCAACTCCTTGTGGATTTTTCTGACGGCTCTAAGGATATAACGGTGATTGATGTACTTCCGCATCAAGTTGATTTATTTTCCAGAGCAGGCTTTTGGGTAGACATTAATCGTTCCCGTTGGATGCAACGGCCAACCGAAGTCCTCGATATCATATGGGATGACTGTGTTAGAATTGAAACGCCTGTTATCGAGAACGGAAAGTATGCAAACGAATTAGAAATAGCAGAATTGTTATTTGAGAGCTTTAAAGGGGGAATTAATGCAGCTCGAAGAGGTCATTCCTCGAATGAAAGCTTTATGTTTAACTTGAATTTAAATCATTTTACCAGTTCAATGCTTAATGCATCTACGCTGGTATATGATAATAATACTAATCAATTAGTCGGAGCATGTTTGTTATTCTTGTGTAACTACCAGCACCAGCGAATATTTTCTCCTGGTGTATTTAACATCGGTGTCCTCCCCACATACAGGAACAAGGGATTAGCTTCCAAAATGCTAAAGAGAGCATTAACACATTTGTACGGGGATTATCCAATATTAAGGATTGGTGTGTTGCAAGGAACATATGCCGAATCCCTTTATTATAATTTAGGATTCATGCCACTTGATGTGGAGGTTGAGCGTTTAGTTTTACCCTCCTCCGAGATAAAGTTGTTGAAATCAATCCAATAACCATTATCAGCATTTGAAATGCGAAAAAAGTCAGAAAAGAGATCGTCACTCAACTAGCGGATACCTGGCTCAAAAACGAGGCTGCCGAATACCGGCGGCCTCCATGTAAATAATACATATGGAGGTAATTAAGTTTGAGTACTCACTATTATTTCAGTTGGTTTAATGATTTTTTTCCAGAGCAGCTGGTCCAATGTTTGCATGAGGATATACTAGACAGAAAATCGCTTGTTATGATTAGTGCTACACCGTCTGGTTATACAGATGAGAAAATTAACTTTGATGATGTTTCTGAATGGACATGGTTGAATCAGGCTAACATTATTTTTAATGAATATCATTTCATTGATTACCGGATGCAGAAGGAAGATGCCCAGCGATTAATTCAAAACGCTTCTGTCATTTTTTTATGCGGTGGAGATCCTGTTCTGCAGAACGATTTTTTGGCGGAATATGAATTATCGGATGTTATTAAGAACAGCAATGCCGTTATAATGGGTGCCAGCGCCGGTGCGTTAAACATGGCTGCAAAATGGTTAAGCTTGAATAACACTGATGAAGTTGAAACAAGTAGTATTTATGATAGTATTGGCTTTGATCATTTTGCCTATGAATCTCACTCTCAACGCGACTACGCCACGTTTGTTCAAGGCTACCTATTCCCCTTGTCTGAAGAGATTGATGTTTATGCTGCAGAACAGAAGAGCGCTATACGTGTAAAGGATGGCAAAATAGAAATAATGGGTCCTGTATATTTAATTTCCCACTCAAAGATTCAGAAATTGGTTGAGACGCTCTAATTAGGGTAAGTTGCTGTTTCAATACAAGTCACTAGAAACGGATACATCTACTACCTCTCACTTGTGTATACTGCTCATTTACTTGGCACCCTGTAGCCCCATATAAGCAACCTCTGTATGGTTCAACCAAAACTCAGAATTAATCACACACTAGGCTCATGTGCATATAATTGAGGATATAAATACTTATATTTCTGGAGGCTACGCTCATGCATATGATTTATCCGCATTGGTCTAGATCACAATTCGTTCCCGTTTGGGCCACTTCAACACAAGATGCACTTGAATTAATGAGGAATTCCGTACAAGGTGAACGAAATGATGAGCTTTTTTATGACCAGCTCATCAAACTTGCTCCGAACCAAGAACAAGCTGAAGTTATCACCTCTATTCGGAACGATGAAAGAGGACATAATCAAATGTTTCACCAAATGTATTGGGAATTAACAGGACATAAAGTGATGGGAGTTAGCAATGAAGTTCCAGAGAATGTTAATTCTTATATTGCCGGGTTGCAAAAAGCCTTCCAAGGTGAATTATCTGCAGTTGAAAAATATCGAAAGATATGGTTCGGTCTTCCGTACGGTATTTACAAGGATACTTTGTATGGAATTATTCTCGATGAGCAAAAACATGCGGCTAAATATAATAATCTGTTGCTACAAAATTTAGCTGCAAATCAGTAGCAATTACTTGAACTGCCTTTCATAAATACACGGATCTTTATAGAACGCGCGGATGTGCCGCTCTCCTCTCTCGGGAAGTGGAACGGCCTAACTTCCTCAATTCTCTTACCTACTTTGCTGCACAATATGCGTCAACTAATTACGTCTCAGATGGATCGACTCCACGGCGGCTTCCAAATCCTCGACACCTGGAGTCGGAAGAGCGGCATCCATTATTATTACATAACCTTAATTCATTTAATCAGTAATTTTTTTAAGCTCAAAAATAGTTGCCTCTGATAACAAGATAAGCCTATCGGTATTAACAACAAAAAAACTTAAAGGTACTCTAATTTTTGTAGAAGGGTCACTTATATTTATTACTTTTACTACATCATTTATATTTAAATCTGGGATATCTATTTTATATAATCTATAAAAAGAGTCAGAGTTATAGCATGTCGCTGTAATCTCATATAATGGTTTTTTTAGTTCATATTGATAAACACTATAGTTTTTAAGTCCTTTTGATGAAAAAAAGTCTTGTTTGATGATAATTTCATCTCCAATAAATTTTTGCCCTGTTGGATATTCAGAAGCATCATTATATGAATTTGCAAATCCTAAATGCTTCTCAACTTTCCAAGTTCCATAGAAATATTTTTCAGCTTCACTATCCAAATTTATACTTTCTATATCACAATATTCGGATGTGTTTTTTGGAATAATAGACTCATCCGTTGCAGGTTTAAGCTCACTGGAATTATTTGGATTTGATGTCATTTCAACATTTCCACAAGCCGATGCTAGTATCAACATTATCATAATACAAACCCCTAATATTTTTTTCATATTTCACACTCCCACTATAAAGTTATGTTTCCCTAGAAACGGATACATCTACCTAATATTTCACAGGCTGACAGCTAAAAAAGCCCGCAAACGCGGGCCTTATGTGGTGATCTTCAAAATTTCGCGTTAAATTTCACTGAAAATATCCTCTGCTGAATATAACGGATCTATCGTTATCAATATACACATTCCTGATATCGGGCTTACGTAAAACATCAACCACATAATAATACAACGGTATAATGACCATTTGGTCGATCAGAACTTTTTCTGCATTGGCTAATAGCTGCATGCGCTTGCGAGTATCAAAGGTCTGCTGGGCTTGTTTGATATAATTATCATACTGTGGGCTGCTCCAGCCTGAATCATTTGTGCCACTCCAAGAGGTGAAATACTCAAAAAAGGTTACTGGATCATTGAAGTCCGCCCCCCATCCTGCTCTGGCTATGCTATAGCTCCCCTTATGCCGTTTATCGATCAGTTCTCCAAAGCTCTTCACTTCAATACTTGCATTAATTCCAAGGTTCTTCTTCCAATCTCCAATCACTGCTTGTGCTATAGTCTTATGACCGTCACCTTCGTTAATAATAATAGAGAAGCTTGGGAGTGCCTTCAGTCCCTCTTCCTTCAGACCCTCTTTTAGCAGCTGCCCAGCCTGTTTCAGATCCTCTTTAAAGTATGCCGTATCCGATATTTCCGAGCGAAAATCCGTTTTCGTCCCCCGAATCCCCCGAGCCACAAAACCATACGCTGGCGTGCCATAAGATAAGGCCTTCCGATCAATAGCCATCGCTAACGCTTTACGTATCTTTACATTTTTGAACGGCGCTTTGTTAAGATTAAATTGGTAGAAATACGTGCTGCCGTATGGCAAGTGGATCAAATCACCGAAAGTTTTGTCATCCAAACCTTCATAATCAATATTCTCTTCTCCGCCTACCCAATCTACATTATTCATAAGATAAGCTGATGTCACGGTGTTGATCCCATCCAGACTGAATCTTGGAACCACTACACGAACCTCTGAGAAAGAAATCTCTTTCGCCAAGTAGTAGTCGGGATTTTTGACCAATACGGCCTCATCGTCATCCCACGATTTAAGCTTGAATGGGCCATTAGTGACCATGGTTTTGTCCGTATTACCCCAATTCTTATTTCCCTTGACCGTGTCTGCATGAACCGGCAGATAGATTGGATGTGCAAGAATTTGGAGGAACTCAGGAGTTTTTTGCTTCAACTTCACTTGCAGCGTATTTTGATTTATTGCTTTGATACCGATCTTCGCAGGATCTTTCAAATTCCCGTTGTTATAGTCCTCTGCGCCAGCAATCACAAAGAAGCTGTACGCATAAAGAGTGTTAGCACTCGGTGCAAGGACCCGTTTCCATGCGTACTCGAAGTCTGACGCCTTTACCGGCTGCTGGTTGCTCCACTTGGCACCAGATCGAAGGGTAAAGGTATACGTTCTGCCATCATCCGAAAGCGTCCATTTTTCAGCCATGCCGGGAACAGCTTGCCCCGCGTTATTCAGACGAACCAAGCCCTCAAATAATCCTTTCACGATCGTATAAGAACTACCCACCTCAGCCGCTGCTGGATCGAGCGATTCTGGCAGGTGTTCAACCCCGATTCGAAACACCTGCTGCGCCTTTGCAGCAGAAGCTACAGGTCCCTTAGATACACCCAGACTCATCAGCAAACTAAAGCATAAACACACATACAGCCATTTTTTCATCGACTAATCCCCTTCATTATCTAAGCATGACTAACTTCCTTTACCCAGAAACTCTTCAGCCATTATAAACCAACTATTCAAACTTTTTTGTCGAATTATGGGAGAAAATATAAGACCTACTCACATAAAACTATTGACTTGTTATTAGTAATGTTTACTATTAATATAACAATTCATTTACTTTACAATAAGGAGCGTTACTATAGATGACCAGATCCTCTTTTCCAACAAAAAAAGAACGGCATGTGCTGTTCGGGTCTGTCCCGCCCGTTACCGGAAACAAGCCCACCCTTAAAGATCAGATGACCGACCTGCAGAATCATAGAGAAGATTATTTGTTTGCAATTGAAGAGGTCGGCATCACAAGAGTTAAGCATCCGCTCACCATCCATTCAACTATGGCACCTCATGTTCAGACGACCATAGCAAGCATAGAGTTGACTACGAATCTGGGTCAAAAGAGTAAGGGAATCAATATGAGCCGCTTGACAGAAACTTTGGAATCCTATCGGCAGGAAGGGTTGTCTACAGATCTTGCTCAATTATGTAAATTGACAAAAGAACTAGCCTTAGTTATGAATCAGACTGGTTCGAAGCTGTTGATGGAGTTCCCTTGGTTCTATGAGCGTTCAGCACCTGCCTCTAATCTAATCGGGTTAGGGCATTCCGAGTTGTATATTGAAATAGCGTATGACGAGTCTAAGTACCGGAAGTTTGAAATTACGGTGGGTATTACTGTTGCTGTAACTACACTTTGTCCGTGTTCCAAAGAAATCAGTGAATACAGCGCGCACAATCAGCGGGGATTGGTCTCGATTCGGGTCAATGTTGACCCGCAGCTTCTGGACGACAATTGGAAGGTAATGCTGCTGGAAGCGGCTGAGTCGAATGCCAGTGCTGCGCTTCACCCCGTGCTGAAACGAACGGATGAGAAAATGGTCACTGAGCGGGCCTACGAGAATCCTCGATTTGTCGAAGATCTCGCTCGGCTGATTGCCGCTGATCTCTACGAATATGACTTTGTGGAGAAGTTCACAGTGGAATGCCGTAATGAGGAATCGATTCATCAGCATGATGCGATCGCCCGAATTTCTTTTGATAAAAGGCAAAAAAGCTGAGGTCCGTAACCCGGATCCCAGCTCTCATTTTTTCCTAAGCCATCTCATCCAGACGCACGAATTGCAGGTTCCTGGTCTTCAGCTCTCCCAGTACCTCCTCCAGCGCTTGCATCATGTAGTACGGTGCATTCGGGTCTGCACCCATGGTCTCTCCGCTGTCGTGTAACAGGACAACAGAACCATCAGTAATTCGGCCTAAGAGGGTGGACTGTAAGCGGGTGCGGCAGACCCTGCTGCTCCAATCGCCGCCTTTTAGCGACCAAAGAACAATGCGGTAATGTCTGTAATGGAAAAAATCAAACAGGTTGATCAAGCCCCAAGGCGGGCGGTAATGGTTCGGCCGAATTCCAACAATCGATTCTATAATATCGGCAGAACGTTCCAGATGCTCACGCCGGATCGTACCGGGCAGCATCAGCCAGTTAGTCTTATGATAATAATTATGAATGCCGATCTGATGGCCTTCCCGGTCCATCCTGCGGATGAGCTCCGGATACTGCTCTGCTTGCGCGCCAAGCACAAAAAAGGTTGCTTTAACTTGATACAATTCCAATAAATCTAATAATACTGGAGTATATTTCGGATGCGGGCCATCATCAAAAGTAAAAGCCACCTGCTTTTGAGCTCTTCCCTTGCGGAAAACACCAAAACCGGTCATTCGGCTGATCAAGCTGGGAACAAACATGTAACAAGAGGCTGCACACAATATTCCGCCTGCCAGGTATTTGAGCATGACTCTCCTCCATATGAAAAATAATGATGGTAAATTAAATATATGCGTTTAATGTCAGGGGAGAATAGCTCGTTTGTCTATTTCATCATAAACTATGTTAACCCGTAGTTTTCTGTAAGGGGGAGAAACGTTTTTGCAAGGAATTCCGCGAATGAATGAGCCGTATGGGTACCAGCAGTTCTGTCCTCCGGCGAATTCGCTGTCTTCCCTCCGGGTGCATAGCTGAGAGCAGCAGTCGAAGATAGATCGTTGTGAACCACTCGAAAAATCCGGATTTAAGGCTTTGTTGTTCAAAACCCAGACCGTGAACTAGTCCCCGGTGAAGCAGTGTAATCCCCATCAAAGCTTTAGCCTGATTGAACTCGGAATGCGATTCGAAAGCATCGTTGATTTGCTGCATGGATTTACGTAGCATACGGGCGGTTTGCAGCGCGGCCCGGTCCGAACCTTCGGCTTGAATCAGCTTCAGGATCATTTCATTATCGAGATGGATTTCCCCTATCCACTCCCCGTGCTGAATAACCGTGTCATCCTGACAAACTATGGACTCCCCCCGGTGTTTTTTAAGCAACACTGTACATATGCCAAATCGAGATTTGTGCGAACCGCGAAAATGAGACAGCAGCGCGAACGCTTTTTCCCACATCATCCAGAGGGACTGTACGGCCGTTTTTCGTATTTTAAAAGTCACTTTGTTCTCTCCTCCCTAGCGTCTATATATGTTTGACGCAGCGCAGCTGGTAATCACTGTCTTTTAACGAAAAAAAGCCCGCGACGGTCGCGGACTTCAATTCGGGTAGTGGCTATCCATTCTTCGGATACCCGAAAAATGTCCTCTTCCCATGTTCGTTCATTTCAATACGATAGGGGTCAACCTGGTCCGAATGTCTACGCACAAATCTCCCTTCACCTACCGGGTAAATCTCGATATGAAGATTCCCTGAAAATCTCGTAAAGTATAGTTTCCCCTGAATAAGTTCGATTTCGATCTTGTCCTTCAGATAGGTCCCGCAAAATTCTGTAAGCATGTCCTCGCTGATGATCTGTTCATCATGTTGTGTAGGAGCCTTGACCTCTATATGATGCAGTATATCTGCAATGGCTTGACCCAGTCTGTACTGGTCGATGGCTTCGTTATTCGAAAGAATGATGATACAAAGATCCTCATCGAAGTAATTCTGCATATACGTGCTTACTCCTAGATGATCTCCCCCGTGAGTATATCTGTGCGCCCCATACACATAATGATGTTCCAGACCGTAGCAGTAGTTATTTTGGTTTTCGTTGAAGAACCTGGAATAGGCTTCTGGGGAAAGGAGCTTCCGATCCCGCAAACAAATATACCATTTTAACAAGTCTTCGCAATTAGAAACGATAGCGCCAGCACCGATGCTGAATTTTTCATTATGATAAGAACTCTTAATGATTGTATTAAAATCTTTTGTATACGGAGTAGATTTGTTGTTAATAGGTTTGCAGCCATCATCTACATCACTGTTCATCATTTTCAAAGGCTTAAAAATGTTGTTTCGGATAAAATCCTCATAACGCTCTCCAGAGACATTCTCGATGATCCAGGCCAGTAAATTATAGTTGGAATTATTGTAGTCAAAGGTGGTACCTGGGGGTGTTGTAGGCTGTTTGTTAATATATCTTTTAAAGAAGTCGTCCCGCGAATACTCGTTTCTGTTGTATCCAGCAAAAAAGTCATTTTCAAAATTATGAAAATTATATAACCCGGAAGAATGCGACAGTAAATGATGTACACGGATAGACTCATTAATCATCATGCCTTCAGGAAGGTAAACCTGCGCAGGCTGATCGATATTCAGCTTGTTCTGATCATGCAACAGCATAATTGCAGAAGCGGTAAATTGCTTCGACACGGAAGCGAGAGAAAAGCACGAATGGATATTATTTTTGATCCCAAACTCAAGATTTGCGTATCCGTATGCGCTTTCAAATAAAACTTCACCTTTGCTGATTACTTGAATAACCCCATAGAATTCCCACAATTCCAGATAGCTGCGAATATAAGCCTCTAGTTTCATTTTTGCGGATTGCATTGGTGTCTCTCCCCCTCACCTCTACGGGATGGTTCATAGGATGTAACGGGGTTAAACTGCACTTCACTCAAAACAATCATCCCTTTCAGCAGCAGTCTGGTTCATCTTTCTTATCCTACTCTTTATTCCAGACTATGACAATCTGCCGGAGAACCAAACGAAAGGGATATCACGCTTTTCTTCCTAATTATAAAAACAAGACTACCGAATCTAAAGCAACTCGGAAGCCTTGCATATTTTCTATTCATTCACAGCATTTATGACTCGCTATCTTTTTCCCCTATTGGCTTTGCCGCATGTGAAAATAAACCCGCTATGCCTACAGCTATTAACACTACAATCCAGCTGAGCTAATGTTCAGACCCATCATCATGACATAACGTCCGCCTTATGCGCAATCAAATGGCTGGCACTCAAGAGTCCGATGATCGAGCCTGTGGCCAGCCCGAATATGATCCACCCCATTTGTTCCATAGAGGCACCCAGCGTATCGAGTATCATCGGGGTTCGAGACACCTTATAATTCAGTACGATTTTATTGTCAAGATTAATTCTAGCAATACCGTTACAATAAGCTTCACTAACTTGTGAGCTCTAGCTACACTTGACTTTAGAATCAATTTTGCTGCATAGTGAATAAAAATCTTCATTAAGGAATAATGGAGGCTTCCAATGAATCAGCCTAGTAAGAACCTTATCAAAGAAATTAACCTGAATCACGTAAGAAGAGTAATGAAGCAAGTGCAAACAGCAACAAAGCCTCAGCTATCAGCATTAACGAAGTTAAGTGTCGTGACTATTAATTCGCTCGTTAAAGATCTTGTGAAGTATGGAGAGTTATTGGAGGATGAGTTAGTCTCATCGAGCGGGGGAAGACCCGCTTTAAATTACCGTTATAATTTCAACTATCATTTGGCATTAGTCCTCTATATGAGGGAATATCAGGGTCAAGATACTGTTGTTGCAACAGTAATCAATCTGCAAGGTGATGTATTGGCACGGGAAGACAATGTAATGGCATTGTTCGAAAAAGAACGTCTCTATGCAATTATTAACCAATTTCTAGTGCAGTATCCTTCCATTAATGTCATCGGGCTTGGTATTCCAGGGCAATCTGTTCATGGTGAAATTACCGTAAGCAGTCATGAACGGCTCAACGGGATTCGAATCATTGAAGATTTGCAGCAAGAGTTTGGCCTTCCTGTCGTGCTTGAAAATGACGTCAACGCTGCTGTGGTTGGATATTGTGTAGAGAGAGAGCCTGAAGAAGAACAAACGGTTGTCGGCATCTATTTTCCAGACAAGACCCCTCCTGGTATGGGCATCTATCTGGATGGCAGAATTGTCAAAGGAAAAGACGGCATGGCCGGTGAAATTAAATTCCTCCCACTACATGTGGATTGGGGAAGCTCCCTGGACTTTCAGGCGTTTGCCGAGGTTGTTAGCCAAACTATTCATATTACCAATGCCATTCTCGCTCCGCATAAAATTGTCATTTATCAGCAACAGATGAACCCGGCGGATTGGGCGCAATACTGGAAGGAGTACAGGGCCAAACACAACATGCCTGTAGAACCTGAAGTTTTATTGGAAACAACATTCCAAGAAGATTTTGAAATAGGGATGAAATGGCTAACGCTCAAGGAACTGGAACCGAGTATTACAATAGCCGATGAATAGCCTGGAGAATAGTTGAGCAAAAAAAGGGAAGGACATCATGTCCTTCCCTTAGTAAATATATGAATCGTTACTTCACCAGAAGCCCCCATCTGAATGAATGATTTGCCCCGTAATCCATCCTGCTTCTTCACTTGCCAAAAAAACGATTAGCTTCGCAGCATCCTTAGGTTCACCAATGCGTCCCATCGGAAATTTAGGGAGTAAGTGTTCCTTCACTTCACTGTTCATCCATCCGCTATCTGTAGGTCCAGGATCTACTGCATTAACCGTAATTTGCAACGGGGCTAATTCAAGTGCGATGGATTTTGTAAACGTAGAAACCGCCCCCTTGGTTGCAACATAGGCTAAATTCCCCGGCTCCGGTGACTTGTCCTGTCCTGACACCATATTAATAATACGCCCACTATGTTGTCCTTCTATCCGGCGGGCAAACTCAACCATTAAGAGGCATGTACCTCTAACATTCACGTTATAATGAGCATCCAGGATCGCTGCATCTATGGAACGAAAATCTACATCCACAGAATAGGTTGCGTTGTTCACTAGAATAGACGGGGAACCCAACTGCTTTTGAACTTCACCCAACAATATCCCTGGTGCATCCGGCTGCGACAAATCTAGCGCCATGGACTCACAGCGTACCCCCAAGCTGACAATTTCCTCTCTCAACTGCTGCGGCCAGTCTAAATCTTCATTCATATAATAGTTCATTCCGCGATCATATACGGACCAATGTGTGAAAAAGATATCAGCGCCTTCTCTAGCTAACTCTAGACAGATTGCAGTGCCGATTCCTTGCGCCCGGCTAGCTCCAGTAACAATCGCAATCTTATTCATTAATGATTTCATCCGAGATCATCTCCTTGCGGAAACGCTGAAATCATGCACTACTTGGAGATGTAAGCTTCCCAATAAAAAACGAATACCCTAAACTAGGCATTCGCTTGGCGTATTTATAGCACATGAACCCAGCGATCCCTATAATGGTTAAATTTAAAATAGACAAAATTGACCCTCCATAAAAGAAGGCATCAGCCCATCTATTCCATTCACTTAGCCATTAAAGGATATCTCCCATTCCAGTCCATGCTCCTTTCGTAACATCTCCAGTTGCCATCGTATCATGATTACACAATATAGTAAATCATTTCCTATTGTCCGTTAACCGTAGAGATACTATAGAGATAGAGCCGTTGGTTGATAAAAAAACAAGGTGCTCTCCGAAGAGCACCTTGTCTTGGACTTTAACCATTAATTGTTGATAGTCAAGTTAAAGCCGTTTTGAATAAAGTTGGTATTCGGATTGGCAATATTACTGGTATTCAAGTTATTGAAGGTTGCCGAACCGTTGCCGGTGTAGGTATAGATTGCTGCCCCTTTGTGCGGGGAAGTGAAACGCGAAGTTTCAATACCATCCCGACCTGTGCCATTAATGTTGATGTTGTTGAATACAATGTTCTGGAATCCGCCGCCGTATCCGAACTGAATGGCACTGCGCTGAGTGTTGATGATATCGATATTCGTGAACGTTACGTTACGAATCGAATCACTCGATGCTTCCAGGTCGATCGCTCCGCGTTCACCGTTGTACAGATCCTTACTTGTACCGCTGTTGATAATGGTAGTATCAGAGAAAGTAATTCCGGTGTTGTTCTGGAAGTGGTATCCAGGGAACACCGTATTCATCCGAATACCGGAACCGCCTACTGTATCAACGATCAGGTTGTTAGTGGCCTTGTGACCACTGCCGCCGAAGAAGGCAATACCCGCAGCACGCCAGTTATGCTCGATGGTGTTAAAGGAGAAGGTGTTGTTCACACCTTGAGGTGCACCATTGACACTGCTGGTCCATACGGCCAGACCATCGTCACCGTTATTACGAATGCTGCTGTTGCGCACAGTAGAATTGCTTGTACCTTGAGCGAAGTTAACGCCGTCTGCGAGGTTGTTGCGAATACGGCTGTTCTCAACCACCAGACCATCGGCAATCATAGCAGGTGTATGAGCATAATCGCCCACCCAGATACCACATTCAAAGTGCTCTACCCAAACGTTGCTGACTCTGGAGTTTTTGCCGAAATTATCCATCATAGCTTTGTAGATGGCCTGTTCACCATAACGTGAACGAAGATTGGAGTTCATGTAGACGTTGCTGAAATCAAGTTTGCCTGAAACGCGGAAGGAAATCCCTCCGCCTGCAACGTTAGGGTTCGTGAACTGGATATTTGTATGCCAGATGCCCGCACCCAAGATGGTAATATTGTTAATCATATTGCTCTCTGTTCCGATCTTCCACATTCTGCTCAGATGGAAGGTGCCTTCTGGAATATAGAGCGTTCTGCCTGTAGATACTGCCGATTGAACAGCTGCTTCGAAGGCAGCAATATCATCTTGCCCATCATTGGCTACGGCGCCGAAATCCGTTACGGATACGGAATTCGCCGGACGGGTAATGGCTGCCGGAACAGGCTCGATTTCAAGGAAGTCTACACCGTATTCCAGGTTGTCGCCATTGTTCTTCTGAATGCGGATGGTATCGCCCGCTTTGAGCGGAGTATCCAGCTTCCAGTGTACTTCATCGAAGCGGAACAACGGACGCCCGTCGGCTGGCGTGTCTCCTGGATGATCGCTAGAGAAGTACTGCCAGTTGTAGTAAGAAGTCAATGGAACGGTCTTAGCTTTGGTTCCGTTCACGTAGACATCCAGCGCTCCGTTAAGACCCATACCGTTAGCAGAGTCTGGCATCGTGAAGCGCATGGTCACACCTGCGCCGCCTTCACCTGGTCTTACCGTCCATTGCACGGAGGAACCGTTGGAAGGAAGTGCGATATAACGCTGACCGGAAGCTTCCGAAGCTGTCTGTGATTGGTCGAAATTCGGAGCCGATTTTAACGTTGCCCCGCCGCCACGGGTTGCATCTTCAGTATTATAACGCGTATACGGCATGGTTGCTCCACGGTTAGAATTTACAGGTGGCGTTGGAGCTGGAGTGGCTGTAGGTGCTGGTGTTGACGTTGGTGCTGGCGTTGGCGTTGGTGTAGGGGTCGTACCGCCCGCACCATAAATTTCAAATTCAGATAATTGTCCTGCAGGCCATTCCGTGTTAGCCGTTATGTTCAGACGAACGTAACGAGTGCTTACAGCCGCGAAATTAATGGTAACGGAATTGCCAGCAACGTTAGGATTGAACGCATAGTTGGCAGAGCCTACGATATTGTTGAATGTCGAACCATTCGTGCTTCCCTGTACAGCCAAAGTCTGTGTCCGTGTTCCCCAGGATGACGGAAGTTTCAATACGATTTGATCAATGTTCGTATTCGCGCCAAGATCCACTTGAATCCATTGCGGAAAAGCATTGTTATTGCTCTCCCAGTATGTTCCCTGATTGTTATCAATCACATTGCCCGGTCCATAGGTTTGGGTATAACTGCTAGCGCTTACATTCTTCCCTAACGCTAGATTCGGTCCGCCGGCAGCAGCCACTGGAGCAGGAGATTCAACTGTCAGAAATAAGTTTGAGATTAGCATGGTCAATACTAGAGACCACGCGATATATTTTTTACGCATTCTATTCCTCCTAAGGCAAATGTAAGTACGATAAAGCATAGATATCCTAAAACGAATAATTGATAACGGTTACATTTTGTCTAGTAAAACGCTATTTTCTTCTTTTGCCCGCCTCTCTGTCTATAAATCGGAATTACTGTCGATCCTCCTTTCAATGACATATACTCCAATTATAGATGAATCATTGCCAATGAAATAAGTGGTAATTCTACGATTAATGTATGCATCCTAATGATATTAGAGGTAATAAATAGTAATTAACTCTTATATCTCCTAACTCTACGTTCCAAATTTCGATATTTTTCTACGGATTAAACCAGTGAAAAAAAGCAGGATACTCCGAAGAGTACCCTGCTTGGGACTTTACTATTAATTGTTGATGGTAAGGTTAAAACCATTTTGAATCAAGTTGATATTAGGATTGGCAATGTTGCTGGTTGTCAGGTTGTTGAATGTGGCTGAGCCGTTGCCGGTATAGGTGTAAATTGCTGCACCCTTATGTGGCGATGTGAATCGCGATGTCTCAATGCCATCCAGACCTGTGCCATTAATATTGATGTTATTGAACACGATATTCTGGAACCCGCCGCCATATCCAAACTGAATAGCACTGCGCTGTGTTCTTTGAATATCAATGTTGGTGAATGTTACGTTCTTGATGGGATCATTGGAGGCTTCAAGATCTATTGCTCCACGTTCACCATTGTATAGGTCTTTACTCGTACCACTGTTAATTATAGTAGTATCGGAGAACAGAATACCTGTATTGTTTTGGAAATGGTATCCAGGGAATACGGTATTCATGCGGATTGCAGACCCGCCAACAGTGTCCACGATCAGATTGTTGGTGGCTTTGTGACCACTGCCGCCGAAGAAGGCAATCGCTGCTGCACGCCAGTTGTTCTCAATCGTATTGAAGGAGAACGTGTTGTTCACGCCTGCCGGCGCACCGTTGACGTTACTGGTCCATACCGCCAGACCGTCGTCACCGTTATTACGGATGCTGCTGTTACGAACTGTAGAGTTGCTGGTACCTTGAGCAAAGTTCACACCATCAGCAAGATTGTTGCGAATCCGGCTGTTCTCAATGACCAGACCATCAGCGATGATGGCTGGTGTATGGGCATAGTCACCCACCCAGAAGCCGCACTCAAAATGCTCTACCCAGACATTGCTGACTATGGAGTTCTTGCCGAAATTGTCCATGAACGCTTTGTAGATCGCACCTTCGTGATAACGTGAACGAAGATTGGAATTCATGTAGATATTGCTGAAATCAAGCTTGCCTTGAACACGGAAGGAAATTCCGCCGCCTGAAATATTCGGGTTAGTGAACTGGATATTCGTGTGCCAAATTCCTGCACCCAGAATCTTAATATCATTAATCTTGTTGGCTGGCGTACCGATCTTCCACATGCTGCTTAGATGGAATGTGCCTTCAGGAATGTACAATGTCTTGCCGGTTGCAACCGCGGATTGAACCGCTGCTTCAAAGGCTGCAAGATCATCCTGACCATCATTCGCAACCGCACCGAAATCGGTTACGGATACCGAGTTGGCCGGACGGGCGATGGCCGCAGGAACAGGCTCGATTTCGAGGAAATCCACACCATATTCAAGGCTGTCGCCATTGTTCTTTTGAATACGAATGGTGTCTCCGGCTTTAAGGGCTGTATCAAGCTTCCAGTGAACCTCATCAAAACGGAACAGCGGACGTCCTGCACCCGGTGTATCTCCTGGCTGGTCACTGGAGAAATACTGCCAGTTGTAGTAAGAAGTCAACGGAACCGTCTTGGCCTTAGTACCATTCACGTACACATCCAGTGCTCCATTAAGGCCCATACCATTGGCTGAATCCGGCATAGTGAAGCGCATCGTCACACCCGCGCCGCCTTCCCCTTGTCTAACAGTCCATTGTACGTAGGAACCATTGGAAGGAAGAGCAATGTAACTCTGCCCGGAGGCTTCCGATGCGGTTAGTGCTTGATCGAAGGTCGGAGCGGTCTGGAGTGTTGCACCCCCACCTCGGGTAGCATCTTCCGTATCATACCGGGTATAAGGCATGCTTGCACCACGAGCCGAGTATACGGTCAGATTAGTTGTGCTGACGTTGTTGGTTTGTTTAACCGGAGCTTCATTGGCGTCTACCTCAACGGTAGTCGTCACCGTATAGTTCCCAATTGCTGCTGTCCAGGAACCTACACTGACATTCACTGATGCTCCCGGCGCAAGTGTACCGTTATAAGTACCATTGTAAGTCTGAACAGTTGTTCCAGCGGCGTTCTTCAGAACGACTGTAACACCATGAGCTCCCCCGGCCGAAGCCAGATTCCCTTGATTCTTCAGGTTAACAGTAAATGCTACTGGATTGTTGACTGTTGGATTACTAGGGGTCCAAGAGACCGTGCCGACCAAATCAGAGCTTGTAATTGGCGCAACAACCAGTGAAGATGGATGTGTGTAGCTGTTATTTGCTTTATTTTCTTCAATGATCTCATTATTCTCGTCTACCTTGGCGCTGACCGTATACGTACCCGCAGTCTTGGTACCCGCATTCACAGATACTGTGGCCGATGACCCTGTTGTCAAAGCACCTACTGTCGCAGACCCGGCCAGCTCATTGTTCAGATAGAAGTTCACCTTAGCAGCTGGAGAACCTGCGGAACCGATATTCTTGACGGTTGCATTCAATGTGATTGCATTATTCTCAACTACAGAAGTCGGTGTCCAAGACATTCCAGTAACTGTAAGATCGGGATTCGGTGCCGGTGTTCCGAATACCTGGAATTCAGCAATTTGTCCGGCAGGCGCGCCGGAATTGGCTGTAATGTTCAATTGCAGACGTTTAACCGTTGCAGTAACTGGAATCGTTACTGTATTACCGGAAGCGGGATTGAATGTGTAGGTTTGTGCAGCAACCAGATTGCTGAAGGTGGTTGTATCTTGATTATGGCCTAACACTTGAATGGTTTGTGTCCGTGTGCTCCAAGCAGAACCAGGATTCAGCTTCAACACAATGGAAGTGATGTTATGATTCGCACCGAGATCCAGCGTCAGCGAACTTGGGTTGCTGCCGCCTTCCCAGTACGTGTTGGTGTTGTTATCATTAGCGTTCGCAGCTACAAAGTTCAAAGTGCTGGAAGAGGCAGTGATCGCTTTGCCGATTGCAATGTTACTGCCTGTTGGTGGCGTAGGCGTTGCGGTCGGACTAGCCGTTGGCGACGGGGTCACCGTTGCTGTAGGTACAGGTGTTGCAGTCGGTGTTGGCGTAGGGGTCGGTGTTGGCGTAGGAGCGACCGTAGGTGCGGTCGTTGGCGACGGAGTTACTATTGGTGTGGCTGTTGGCGACGCCGTAGGTACAGCGGTTGGCGATGCAGTCGGCACCGGAGTTGCCGTTGCGGACGGCGACGGAGTCGGCGTTGGGCCACTGGCACCGTACACTTCAAATTCGGAAAATTGGGCTGCTGGCCAACCGGTGTTGGCCGTCACGTTCAAACGAACATAACGTGTGTTCGTGGCAGTAAAATTGATGGTAACTGAATTGCCAGCAACGGCTGGATTGAATTCATAATCCGCAGAGCCGGCAATGTCCGAGAACGTTGAACCGTTCGTGCTGCCTTGCACAGCTAGCGTTTGTGTCCGTGTACCCCAGGCCGTTGGCAGCTTCAATACGATTTGGTCAATATTTGTATTGGCACCAAGATCCACTTGAATCCATTGAGGGAATGCATTGTTCGTGCTCTCCCAATAAGTCCCTTGATTGCTGTCATTCACATTGTTCGGACTGTAAGTTTGAGTGTAGCCGCTCGCAGTAACATTTTTGCCCAGTGCCAGGTTTGGTCCACCGGCAGCCGATACAGGTTCAGGAGATCCAACGGTCAGGAATAAGTTCGAGATCAGCATTGTTAATACGAGTGACCATACAACATACTTGTTGCGCATTATATTCCTCCTCAGGTGATGTGTAAGTACGTAAAAAGCTTTAATCCCATCAATGGACGAGTTGTTAGCGGTTACAAAACAATGCATCCATTCTTTAAAGCGCTTACCACCTCTTGCCCAACCCGCTCTTACTTAAACAATCTGTTATCGCAGGCGCTCCTCCCTTCTATGACATTCACACTCATTATAGAGGCATCATCGATCTAGAAATAAGTGGCAATTCTACGGTAAATATAGGCGTTTCCATGATAATTGAGGCAAATAATCCAAAAGTCGGAATTTCACGCCATGCCCAATTTCCTGTATGTGATGCTTCTGTCCTACTTCCACAGTGTTCCATCTGCTACTTAGGCTCACAGCAAAAAAACAGGCTAGAGATTCTTTCCTCCGGCCTGTTTTTGTCCTTATATTACAATCAGGAATGATTCCATTCACATTCCAAAAATAGCATTAGCTATCGAAGGTCACACCAGTCATTTTCTGACTCAGCAGCCATAGACGCTCCGCCAAACCGGGATCAATGGCCCGTTGAAGCACTCCAGGACCAAAGGGAGCATCGTCCGGGACAAGCGTTGAGATATCCACACTCTCACAATATACTCCGCCTTTGCCCTCAAGCTGTAGATTAGCAGCACACCAGACACTGGTCGCGGCCCCCTGTTCAGTAGTGATGAAGGTATATTGACTGCTAGTAGCAGTCAGCTCTTCCTCCGAGACATCCCGTGCCAAGTCTGTCTCAATCGAGCCGGGATGAACGGCAAATGCACGAATGCCATGCGGCTGCCCGCGACGATCCAGTCCAACAGCAAACAGTGAATTCGCCGTCTTGGATTGACCATAAGCCACGTATTTGTCATACGGCCGGTTCTCAAAGTTCAGATCATCGAAGTCGATACCAGAAATATGGATCCCGATAGAAGACAACGAAACTACACGGGCGCTGCCTGATTGCTTGAGCGCTGGCCACAAGCGGGCCGTCAATTGAAAGTGACCTAAGTGATTAGTGGCAAACTGCGCCTCATACCCTCTCGCATCGTGAGTGACCTTAGGTCCCATGATCCCTGCATTGTTGATGAGGATATCCAGCGGACGACCGGAATCTATGAACCGCTGGGCAAAGGCATCAATGGATGCCGGATTGATCAGATCCAGTTCTTCCAACTCTACGCGTGGAATGGCCGCCAGTGCTTCCCGGGCTTTCCCTAGCGTTCTTGCAGGCACAATTACTGTAGCGCCGGCTTCTGCCAGTACTCGGGTCGTTTCCAGACCGATACCGGAATAACCACCAGTGACAATAGCGATTTTCCCGGTCAGATCACGGCCTCCAAGTGCTTCTTCGGCTGTAGTAGTCACTCCAAATCCGGAAGGAAGCGGTGCTTGCGGTGTAGCAGTATAATAAGAATAATTGTTCATAAAGTTTTCTCCTCCTAATTCTGAGAGCCTCATCATATCCTGATAATGCTCCAGCTTGAAATTCATAACCTCAAGCGTAGACTGTATTTCTGTCAGTTGCTGGTCAATCTGCTGCTTATGCTCAAGCAATACGTTATAACAGCTCTCATACTGCTGATCCATCGCCAGTTGCATGTAGCGTTCAATCGATTTTATCGGCATACGGGTTCGTCTTAGCCGCACGATGAATATGAACCGTTCCAGATCCAATTTTCCGTATTGGCGTTGACCATTCTCCGTCCGCTCTGAAGGCGGCACCAGCCCGATTTTCTCATAATAACGGATCGTATCATAAGTCAGGCCCGTCTCCCGGGCAATGTCTGCAATACTGTACACAGACTCCATCTTTCGCTCCTTTCAACTGGGCAGCTTATCACCCAAGCTTGTCATTTCTTCTGCATCTTATCCCATGGAGTTCACTCCATGTCAAGACATCCGCTTTTAAAAAATATACCTGTGGCTTAGCATAGCCTGTGAATGATCACTTTATTTCCACCACTTTACTACGGGAGAACCCGAGCAAAAATGGCAGTAAGGAGATTACACCCGCCAGAGCGAGGATAAGCCCTATCCAGAGCGGAGCTACCAATCCATAACCGGCGCTAATGGCCAGGCCACCAACCGACGAGCCTACCACTACACCAAAGGTAACGATCGCGGTATGAATGGTGTTTACCATAAGACCACTTCCTCCCGCTCGAATAACCCTGGTCACCATAGGCGGGTTCATGGGAACCCCGGCAAGTCCAATGACGATAACAGCCGCTATCACCACAGCCGGTTCATGTGCACCAATGGCAAATGCAAGGAGCGCTACCGACAAGAGTATCAGACCTATGGTCAGCAGTGGCATCATATATCGATCGGCCAGTCTGCCCGTAATTAAATTCCCTACCACAGTCGCAGCTCCATAAACGACAAAGAGCAGTGGAACCGAGGCTGCAGAAAAGCCTGTCAAATCGGTGAAAATAGGCGCAAAATAACTGAACGCTGCAAATGTCGCCCCAATAATGAGAAAGCTGGTCAGATAAGCTGCCCAGAGACCACGGTTACGAAAGGATTTCAGCTCATGCCGCAAACTTGTAGGTTCGGGCGTAGACAATACCGGAATCAACCGCAAGGCGGTCATTCCTGATAGCAAGACAAGAACCGCGACTGCCCAGAAGCTGAATCGCCATCCATAAGCTTCCGCAGCCCATGTTGCCGCAGGAGTACCGAGAACCGTAGCGATCATAAGACCACCGAAGATAATTGACACCGCACGTCCGCGGGTATTCTCATCCACGAGCGAAGCAGAGATCGAGATCGATACACCGAAGGCTGCCGATGAGGCTATACCGGTAATGATGCGTGAGACCATCATCAGCTCATAGTTCCCCGCCACAGCACCAAGCAGTTGTCCGACGAAGAAGACTGCTATTAGGGTAATAAATGCTTTTTTCCTTGGTGTATTTAGCAAAGCTGCGGTCAGCAACGGTCCACCCACAACCATCCCTGCCGAAAAGGCGGTAATAAGATACCCTACTGCTGATACGGTTACTCCGAATTCTGCGGCAAGTGTATTCATCATTCCGGCTACCATAAATTCTGAGGTGGTCATACAAAAAATAGCCAAGCTAAGTACATAGATTGCAAATGGCATTTCAATCTCCTCTTTTCATAATTTATTGTAAATCTAAGTATTGTAATGATCGGTACAATTCTAGCGCAAAAAAAAGTGCCGGATACCCGGCTAGTAAATGGCTGCCAATGTGCCTTCCACAATGGTGTTGGCCAAATCACGATTCTGTGCGGAACTGTTAAGTACACGAAGTCCGTAATAGCTGCTGAGAAACATACCTGCTAGTTCTTTGGCTGCTCTCCCTGAAGTGATTTCACCAGTCTCAATCCCCTGCTCCATCAGTCCAGAAAGCATCTCCTCTAAAAACCCGATATGCCGCGTTGCCACCTGCTCCACCATCGGATCAACCCCTGCCCGTTCCATGGCTGCGTTAATCAAGAGACAGCCCCGGCGCCCTGTTTCAGAGAAATCCTCCTGAACGGCCCATTCCAGTAGTCCCCGCAGCTTTTCTTTCAATGGCAACGGACGCTGCAAAAGCTCGCTCTGCTCCTGAATGCCCTGCTCATGATACCGCTGAAGGGCTTGTTCGTATAACTCATGCTTACTGCCAAATGCATTATACAAGCTGCCTTTTCCAAGGCCGGTCTGTTTGCACAAATCCTCAGTAGAGCAGCCTTCATATCCGTTTATCCAAAAGGCTTCCATGGCTGCGTCGATCACCGCCGTATCTTTAAATTCTCGTGGGCGCCCACCTCTGGTCATGACAATAGTCCTCCTTTCCAAACAATAATAAATCACAGTATAGATAATTTGTAACGTTCAGTCAAGAAGTTGTTTACAGTGCTATACTTCTCTGTTACAGTGAAGATGTTATACCATATTAAATCGGGAAAGGAAGTCGGAATATATGAAAATTGCCATTATTGGAGCCGGACATATCGGTGGAAATCTTGCCCGTCGTCTTACCAAGCTTGGACATGAAGTCTCAATTGCCAATTCCCGCGGACCTCACACCTTGACAGAGCTCGCAGCAGAGACTGGCGCCACGCCTCAAGAAGTTACAGAAGTCGCCCGAGGAGCAGAGTTAGTCATTGTCACGATTCCGCAAAAGAATATTCCTGATCTTCCCGAGGGGATCTTAGATCACACTGCACCAGACGCTGTCATTATTGACACCGGGAATTATTATCCCCGTCAACGTGACGGTTTGATTGCGGAGATCGAGGCTGGCTTGCCGGAAAGCCGGTGGGTCGAGCAGTACTTGAAACGCCCCGTCAATAAAGTATTCAATGGGATTACCGCTGCTAATCTGCTTGAACGCGGAGTACCCGCTGGTTCACCTAACCGCATTGCCCTGCCGGTAGCCGGGGATGATCCCGCTGCCAAGGCAATTGTACTTCAGCTTGTCGAGGAGCTGGGTTTTGACGCTATAGATGCCGGCGGACTGGACGAGTCCTGGCGTCAGCAGCCGGGTACACCGAGCTACCGGGAGCATGGAGCAGATAGTCTCCGCCAAGCCCTGGCAGACGCCAGTCCTGAACGAATTGAAGATTTTAAAGCCTGAGGCTTTGATTTCTAACATAAAGTCGATTATAATAACAGAAATGTGAGACGGATGAACGACGTTGAAGAAGAGTAAGTACGCATCAGATGTTGAGGTCCAGAGAGTCGGTGGCCGCTGTGAACCGATCCTCACCTGATGCCGAATGGGCTTCTGAGTCGCTACGCTGAACCTTAAAGTAGGCGCTGCCGGGAGTCTCTCCCCGTTACCAAGAGAGGAGTATCGCAAGACCGCCTATTCATGGCGTCTTCCTGTACTTTTAGTGAACCGCTTGTATAGAAAGTGAATTTAAGAATCTAACGGAGCCAAATTCTTAAGTTCAGCTTATATAGCGGTTAAAAAGGTGGTACCACGATAACCTCGTCCTTTGCGGACGGGGTTTTTTTGTATTTTTTAAAGGGGGTGATGTCCATGGACGATGGTTGGTGGTTCCGTAATTTCAGTCGCACAAGCCTATTATTGAGGAGGATTATTCATGAAAGAACGTATATTAACCGGAGACCGGATTACAGGAAAGCTCCATCTTGGACATTACGTCGGAAGTCTGAAGAACCGGGTAGAATTGCAGCATCAATATGACACCTTTTTACTGCTTGCAGATGTGCAGGCCCTCACGACCCACTTCGAACAGCCGGAGCTGATTCAGCGCAATCTGCGTCAGGTGGCTATGGATTATTTGGCGGCGGGAATTGATCCTGAGAAGGCTACTATTCTGGTGCAGTCCTTGATCCCGGAGATTGCCGAATTAACAGCTTATTTCTCCATGTTCGTAACGGTGAACGCTTTGCGCCATAACCCCACAATCAAGGCAGAAGCAGCAGAACGCGGCTTTCAGGATATGTATTACGGCTTCCTTGGGTATCCAGTGAGTCAGACCGCAGATATTACCTTTTGCAAAGCGTCATTGGTGCCGGTGGGTGAAGACCAGCTTCCCCATATCGAGCAGTCCCGCAAAATCGTCCGCCGCTTCAATCAGTTATATAAACCCGTATTAATCGAACCTAGAGCCCTTGTAGGCGAGATCCCTCGTCTCATCGGTCTGGATGGAAACAGCAAAATGAGCAAAAGTCTTGGAAATGCCATCTATTTGGACTCCACACCGGAGGAAATCAGTCTGCAGATTCAAAAAGCGACTACGGATCCTGCCCGTATCCGCAAATCCGACCCCGGTCATCCTGATATCTGTCCAATCTATGCATATCATCAGGCCTTCCGCCCGCAAGGAGCACAGGAAATCCATGAAGACTGTACTAAAGGGCAGATCGGCTGCTCGGAGTGTAAAAGAAAGATTTTCGCTACCATTAATGAGCTGCTGGAGCCTATGCGGGAACGACGTGTAACCTATCAGAATCATCCCAAGCGTGTGGATGAAATTCTGATATCAGGTACGGAAACAGCGCGCCTGGCTGCCAAAGAAACGATGCTCGAGGTGCGCGAGGCGATGGGTATGAACTATTTCGCGGTAGATGCATAGATTAAACGCTATGAAAAAGGCGGGGCATTTGCCCCGCCTTTTCTTGCTGTATTCGCACAATCTGACGGTGCTTCTCTTCCTAAGATTCTGTGCCGTTGACCGAGAGGATTCCTTCTCCATCACACTTCATGAATGGTTATGCCCACCCGGATAAATATTAGACCGTCGGAATCGTTCCGCCGTCAATAACAAATTCGCTGCCCGTGATTGACGCTGCCCGATCCGATACCAGGAAAGCAACCAGTTCACCCACCTCTGCCGGGGTACCCGGACGTCCAAGCGGTATGCCACCAAGGGATTGCAACAATTCTTCCAGTGCGCTTTCTCTGCTGCCTGTCTGAATAGCAAGACGGTCTATCATAGCATCAGCAGCCTCCGTCTGGATAAAACCAGGAGCTACCGTATTTACACGAATGCCTCGGGGCGAAAACTCCTTGGACAACCCTTTACTGTAGTTCGTAAGCGCAGCTTTGGCAGCAGCATACGCTAAGGTCGACTCGTGCAACGGCAGAACTCTCTGGATTGACGAGATGTGAACGATGGCTCCGGCCTTCTTCTCTACCATCAGCGGCAGCAGGCCCCGATCCAGGCGAACAGCAGCCAGCAGATTCCAGCTCAGCTCATGCAACCAATCTTCATCGGTCAAGGCGAGCGCGCCCCCGGCGGGAGTTGTCGATCCACCTACACAGTGCACCACAATATCAATGCTGCCAAAACGGCTTTTCACCGCTTGAATGACCTTCTCCACCCCTTCAGGAGTAGCCAAGTCAGCTTGGACGAACAAGCTAGCGTCACCCAACTCGTCGGGGACAGAGCGGGCGCTGGTCATCACCGTGGCTCCGGCTTGAGCCAGTCTGCTGGCGATCGCTTTACCCATTCCCTTTGTCCCACCGGTAACCAGCGCCGTTTTTCCTGCAAACTCGTTTAACGGATTTTTCAAAAATATATTCATGATTCATCCTCCTGCTATTTATTTATGCCGACTAGGCAAATGCACTTGTTCATCAAGTTCACTGTAATCTTATCCTCCGACTTGTTATATTGTCTAATTCATAGTTATAATCAAATTCATTAATATATTTCATATAAAAGAAGGTGCCGAAGTTGGAGCTTACCCAACTAGAATATTTCCTGACTGCTGCCCGTCTGCAACATATGACCATGGCTGCCAAGGCTTTGAACATCACCCAGCCTGCATTAAGCCATTCGATCACCAAGCTGGAGAGCGAGTTAGGTATTCCGCTCTTCGAGCGTAATGGACGCAATATACAACTGAATCGTTACGGGAAAATGTTCGTGAAATGGGTGGAACAAGCTTTGCAGGACATCAAGAACGGGATGCAGGAAATCGAGGAATGGATTCATCCCGACCAAGGTATCATCTCCATGTCTTATTTGAACATCTTAGGTGTAGACCGAGTTCCTTCTCTTATCAGGGACTACCGCGTTGACCATCCAGAAGTGAGATTTGAACTAAAGCAAGGCAACAATGGTGATATTGATGAGCATCTGGAGACCGGTCACTCTGATCTGATGATCACTTCCAGGGAAACCATCATGGACAATCACGAATGGATCATCATCGAGAAAACGCCCCTATATATCGTTGTCTCCTCCACTCACCCCTTTGCCGGACGTGAATCACTGAGCCTGCTGGAGCTGTCCGGGGAACCCTTTGTCGGACTCAAGAACAACTGTGGCCTGAAGGCTACCCTAACCTCTCGTTTTCAAAATACAGGCTTTATGCTGACCTCCACATATGACGCTGAGGATTTGGCTACGGTTGCCGGCTTTATCAAAGCCGGACTCGGGGTGTCTGTTCTTCCTCAGACGCTGGGCCTCATGCTCGATGGCTTGGCCTGGATTCCCATCCAGGAGGAGGGCTGGTACTGGGAGATCGGGCTGAAGTGGCGCAAAGACCGTTACCTCTCGCCAGCTACCAAACGCTTTATTGCGTACGTGGAACAAACCTCACCGGTGGCCGAGTCAGAGGAATAATACAACGTGGTTCAGGGAATTAAAAAGAGGTGAGTTGACAAGGATGCTACACCATGAGAATATATCTCTGGGAGAGATATATGAAAGAGGTGAAGTTCCTTTATGAATAGTCATACGGCTAATAGCGACGATGAAAACTTGCTCTCAGCAAGCTCTGATCATCCGGAGCCATTAGAATTGACGCCAACTGCATGGACGATACTGGGATTCTTATCTCTTCAGCCACGAAGTGGATACGAGATTCGCGAGGCTGCCAAAAGATCCGTAGGCTTCTTCTGGGGAATCAGTGACGGTCAGCTTTACCCCCAACTGAAGGTGCTTGAGGGCTTAGAACTGATTGAAGCCTTTAATGGCATCGAAGGCCCGAGATCACGCCAGCGTTGGAAGCTTACCACTTGTGGCCGCTGCGCACTGCGGACATGGTTGTCCACTCCCTCCGCTCCTATTCAGATCAGGGATGAGAATCTCGTCAAATTTCTGTTTGCCAGTCAGGAAGAACCTGAATTACTGCTCAACCTGATAAAAGAGCGACGCAATCATTTTGAATGGTTCTTAAGAAGCACTCAAGGCATTCAGCCAGGTGCCGCTTGGGACATCCCTGGCAGCGCCGCCTCCCTCACCGGTCCCTTATTGTTGCAGCAGTATGGAAAAGAGTTTTCAGAAACCGTTCTGCAATGGTGCGACCGTGCTGAAACGGCGCTGAGCCCAACCAATCGCCCACATTCACCTATTGAAGAGGAGTGATCCATATGTCAAGCAATCTTCGGACAAGCAGTCAGAAGCCGCAGGCGGTGATGCTGACGCAAATTCTTTTATATCTCGCAGCGGTTGTTAACCTTTTCAACGGTTTCTATTCCATTGGCAGTAATAATTCTCTGAAAATGACATTGGCGGCGATCATGATCCTCTTTGGCTTGGTCGCCATTTGGGTCGCAAGCCGCTTGGGACAACCCATTCCCTCCCGGCGTAACCATGCTATCGTACTCGCCAGCATTCTTATTCTTCTCCGGATCGTGGAGTACTTTGTCTGGCATAACTTCGGATTCTTGGTTGGCATCATCCTGCCGGTCCTTGTCGTTTGGAGACTCGGCAAGACAGAGGCTAAGGAATGGTATGGTGCAAATTAATGGCTGGCGTCCCCCCCATAACCAAAAAGAACCCTGTCGTTAACCGACAGGGTTCTTTTATTTGCAGACTCTTTTACCGCCTATATGCGTCTGGATGTCTTCCGTTGTATGCTAAATATTCTCTAGCTTCCCCCAGTTAAATACTTCTTCGGTCATACATATAGTAGCGGCTTCTCCATCTAGGAGCGAACCGCATCCCAACTCATACGAATAATCTGCTGGAAATTCTCTTCGCTGCCCTCCAGTTGCCCCTTGAATGCCGATTTGGCGAAATGCGTGACTGGCAGGTAACAGTAGGACAAGAGCAGCATAGTGTTCAGCGCTTTAAGCTCTCCCTTCTGCTTCCCTTTGTCGAATAGTTCATATAGCCCAACAAACATCGATGACGTATCATCCAGGCATAGCCGTTCAACATAGGGAGAGTGCTGATACTGTTCCAGCAACAGGAAGTAATCCTTGTTGTTCATGATAAAATCCAGAGAATTTCGCATAAGCTGCTCGCACAATTTTTGGGAAGACAGGGATTCATCCAGTCCCTTGCTCATCTGCTGACTCATTTTTTCCTTAACCTTAACGTAAAGCTTGGCTAACATATCCTCCTTATTTTCAAAATACACATAGATGGTTGCCGAGGAAACGTTCGCTACCTTGGCAATTTTGGACATGGAAATATCCGAAAATCCAATTTCATTCAATAGTTTAATCGTTGCTTCAAAGATGGCTTCACTCTTTTTTTCGTCTTTATGTCTCATGACCTCACCTTAAATGATCGTTCGGTTAAAGTCAATGGATACAATTTGCACGAAGTACTGTAAGAGTTCCCCCGCAACGTGTGCGCCTCCCGGCGCGCCGGTGCGGGGTCTAAGGTGGTGCTCAAACCTCTTGTCTGCGTTACTCCTGTGTACCCGTTCTGCCAAGGACAGGTGCTTGTGCTGCTTCTGTCCCTTTCGCTTTACCTCCAAATTTAAACACAATAATTCCGCCGACAATGACCAGTACTCCAAGAAACTGATTAAAGTTAAACGGAACCTTTTCTAGTCCAAGCCACCCCATAGAATCCCATAGCAGGGCAAAAGCGAGTTGTGAAGTCATCACGATGGAGATCGCGTAGGTAGGTCCCAGCAGCTTCACTCCCTGAACGAGACAGATCACAACGCCAACGCCGATCATTCCGCTGATCCAATACCATGGCTGCATATTTTGCAGCGCAAAGGTGCTTTTTCCTTCAACAATCAGGCTGATGGTCAGTGAAGCGATGAAGCCCATACCGAGCACCAATGTAGTCGTTGACCATGAACCGGTATGTTCATTAACTTTACTGTTAAAAATATTTTGCAGGCCGACAAGTGAACCGGCGATAAGCGCCAGTAGTATTCCCGCTAGCATATGTGTTTCCCCCATTTGTGTATTACAATTTTAAAATTTCATGATTACGACACCAGCGATCATCATCCCGATGCCAATAAAATGCGGTACCCGCAGCTTCAGTTTTTTGACCCCAAACCATCCACGAACATCAGTTAAGAATGTCAGGCATAACTGGGCAATTAGCAGCGCAGAGATCGTATAGGTCACACCCATCATCCGAATCGCTGTAACCTCGGTGAAAATAATAACAGCACCAAAGGAGCCTCCCAGCAAATATAAAGGCTTCACTTTCTTAAAACCCTGCCGCTTGCCGTCCCGGACGAACAACAGGATCAGCAATGCCATCAAAAATCCGGTCAGCTGAGTGATTGTCGCAGCCTGCCAGGTGCCAATATCCTGACTAATTCTCGCGTTAGCGACACCTTGCAGCGTAATGCAGGCCCCACCCAAAAATGCAAAAATAATTCCTCTCATCTCATGTCTCTCTCCTTCATCTAACTCTCCTACTAATTAAAAGACATTACGGCCCATTCAGGGAAGGACATCTGTCCTTTATTCGTAAATTCCGCTTTCAGCAAGTAGAAACAGCTTTTCCGTCTTCTAAGGGACGGTATCCGTTTCAGCGAGAAATATAAGGATGATTTATAAAGTGAAACATATAAATTCTTATATTTGAACAAAAAAAGCCCGCTTCACGCCTATTATAGGCTGTAAACGGACTTTTACTCAGAATTTCGTTTGGAATTTCATTCAGGACTTCATTTAGAATAGCTGCTTCAACTCATGCAGCTTGTCGAAAATCAATTGGCTGACGGCGGAGACGCGATCCCGATCGCTGTAGGTTAACCATGCCAGTTCCTCAATTTCCGAGGCGGCGGTTAACTCCCCTTCAAATTCCGCAGTATAGCAGGTCATTCGCACAGTCACACCTTCTGCTTTGCCATGTGCCCCTGCTTCAAAGGTCCCTAATAACGAGATCGTCTCTGGCTTAATCTGAACGGACAATTCCTCCTCTATCTCACGAACAAGCGTTTCTTCATCGGTCTCGCCGGGCTCACGTTTCCCTCCAGGCAGATAGTAGGTATCTTTTCCGGTGGAGCGGGCAGCCAGCACACGACCTTCAACCATATGAACCAAAGCTATTTTATCAATCAATGTAGTCATTTCAGTCTCCTGCGTTTGTTTTTCTGAACATTATAGCATGAGGGCGCTTCGTTTCAAAAAAACAATAAAAAAACTCTCTGTCTCGAAAGACAGAAAGTTTTTAGCCTTACTAAGTTTCAGCTTGTTTCGCCTATCCCTTAACCGCAGAGCCGACCGTCATTGCTCGTTCCACCTGCTCACTGAAGAACAGATACACGATGATCATCGGCAGCGAAGCCATCGTCATTACGGCACCCATTCCGCCCCAGTCCGTGCTGTATTGTCCTTGGAAGAACAAGAGACCGAGCGGCAGAGTTTTCATCGCTTCATTAGAGATCAGGATATATGCAAGGGTGAATTCGTTCCAGTTCGTAAGGAATTGGAAAATTGCAACCGTTGCAATAGCCGGCATAACCATCGGCATGATCACTTGCATAAACATCCGGTAGATATTCGCACCATCCATACAAGCCGCTTCTTCAATCTCCGTTGGAATTCCACGCATGAATCCGTAGAATATCATGGTTGAGAACGGAAGCCCTAAGGCTATATAAGGAACAATCAGTGCTCCATACGTATTAGATAAATGGAAGTCCCGAACCAGAATCGCGAGCGGAATCATAATTACCTGAAGCGGGATAAACATCCCGACCAGCATATAGATCCGAACAGCATTTCTGAACTTCCAGGTCAGCCGGGCTACAGCAAAGGCGAACATCAACGCAAAGAGCAGAATGAAGACTGTAGCAATGGATGAAACTACAATACTGTTAATAAAGTATTTTGGAATATTGAATTGTGACCATGCAGTCACATAGTTCTCAAAGCGGAAGTGTGTCGGTAAGCCAAACGGATTGGTCGAGAAAATTTCGTCGTTATTTTTCAATGAATATGAAATCATCCAGACTAGCGGATATACCGAAACGATAAAATAGATCCACAGCGGAACCTGGTAAAGTACGCCTAACGCCTTTTTCATGTCACGTTCCCCTTTCTGCCTAGACCGCCTCGTTACGATCAAATACTTTGTTGATAACCACCGTTGCAATGAGCGAAATGATTACCAGAACTACCGCTACGGCGCAAGCATAACCATAGTTGCTTTCGAGGAAAGCGTAACGGTATACCATGAAGGTCATCGTATAATTGCTCGTTCCCGGTCCACCGTTGGTCATGATCAGCATTTGCGTAAAGGCGCTAATTCCGCCGGTGATAGCGATCGTAAAGCAGAACTTGTACGTTTCTTTCATTAGCGGTAGTGTCACTTTCCAGTGGGCCTTCCATTTGCTGCAGCCGTCGATCGTCGCGGCCTCCATATACTGTTCAGGAATAGACTTGACGCCTGCATACAGAAGTGCGAATTGATAACCCATGAACTGCCATGCATTGACGAATGCAATTGCGATAATCGATTTGGTCGGTGAAGTTAACCAATGCTGCTGATAAGGAATACCCAGCATTTGCAGCAGACGATTGATAAGCCCGTTAGTCGGATCATAGATCGCGATCCAGAGCTGGCAGACAACCGTCACGGACAATACGACCGGAATAAAGTAAGCCGTCTTGAGCAGCTTGCGTCCCTTAACCGTAACGTCTGCACAGACTAAAGCCAGAATTGTACCCAAGCCGATTTGAAATACAACAAGCACTAAAGCAAAAATCCCACCGTTTTTCAGCGATGTCTTCAGGAGCGGGTCCGTGAATAAATCGCGGAAATTCCCCAGCCCGTTGAAGGTTGCATCACTGAGACCGTCCCAGTTGTAAAAACTGCGGTAAACGGTTTGCAGCACCGGATAAATGATAATTATGGTGTAGATTAGCATGGCGGGCAGAAGGAAGAATAGAATCGCTTTTTTATTGCCCAAATACTGTCTCATAACCCTCCACAGCTCCTTTCCAAAATAAATATTCTCTGGTTTAGAACCCCGGAAGCCCCAAGCCGAAGCTTGAAGTCCAGGGTTCTTAAACGTTTCTCTGTAGCTCTCTCTTTATTTGGCCAAAGCGCGATTCATATTTTTAACAAAATCATCTACACTAAATCCATCAACCAGCAGGTTTTGCGTATTATCATCAATCGCTGTGCTGATGCTCAACTTGCTGACCGCTACAGCGTAGCCCTTAGCGTTAGGCAGTACATCCGTAGTCAGGCGCTTCATCATTGCCGGAATATCTGTTGCCGTAACAGGCTTATCGATCTTCGGTGCAACGATTGGGTTACCTAGTACCGTAAATTTGTACTCAGCCGATTTTTTGGCGATGAAAGCCGCTACTTTAACAGCCACATCAATATTTTTGCTCTTGGAGGATACAGCATATCCTTGTGGTCCACCGGAGCCGTTCATTTGGAATTTCATGTTCTCATAGGTTTGCTCGTCTTTGGCCGGCCAGTACATGAAGTCTACATTGTCGCCCATCTTTTCTTGCGCACTGTAAATTTCCCATTGGCCGTTAATCATCATAGCGGATTTCCCGGTATAGAACATCGAAGAGGCCTGGTCATAATTCGTATTGGTTGCATTGACATCAAGCAATCCGACTTGTTGCAGCTTTTTCACTTGCTCAGCGGCAGTGACTGCACTTTGCGGAGTTTCCTTCGGATCACCTTTTTCAAATACGCCTGTTCCGATGCCATCCTCACGTGTCAAGAAGGCATTGTAGAACGCTGTAGTGATCCATTTTTCTTTGGCAAAGATGGAGAGTGGTACATAACCCTTAGCCTTTAATTTCTGAGCTGCTTCTGCGAGTTCGTCAATCGTTTTGATTGGGACCGAAATGCCAGCTTCTTGGAAAATCTTCTTGTTGTAATACAGAAGCTCGAACTCTACACCTGTATCCGGGAAGGCATAGACGTGACCATCTGGAGCAACCATCCGGGATTCGACGCCTGGATTAAGATTTGCCTTGTATTCTTTGGTCGTATCATAATCGTCGAGTACCTGTACGTTTTGGGATTTGGAGAAGGTTTGTAGTGTGTTCCAATCTGTATAATAGATATCAGGCAGATTTCCTGTCGCCGCATAAGTTTTCAGCTTCTGGAATCCGTCTTGAACTGCCGGATCAAGCTCAATCTCCACATTTGGCATTTCCTTCTTCAGTTCTTCAACTGCGTAATCAAACGGCTTGGCGGTATCATCATCAAAATGTTGTGCGTACACTTTCAGTTTGACTTTCTCATTCGCTCCGGCTTCACTTCCTCCTGAAGTGCCTGTGTTAGTCGGTTTGTTTGAAGAAGATCCGCCACCACAGGCGGTCAGGGACGCAACCAGTGTCAATGCAAGTACTCCAGCCCACGTTTTATTCCATGTGCTCTTCATCTTTATTTCCCCCTGTAGCTTAATTTAGTTAGCGCTTTCTTGTTTGCGCTTTCATTATAAAATGATCTGTGCCTTTTGCAGAATGAGCAAAACGGGCCGGATAAGTAAAAAACGGGACAACAAGTAGAATCAGCAATGCCGACTCTAAGGGAAGGTATCCGTTTCAGCGAGAAATATAAGGATAATTTATAGCGTAGAACATATAAATTCCTATATTCATGCAAAAGAGCCGGGCAGACCCGGCTCCCTTTTACCTCAGTTGTTCAAACTCTGTAGGCGTCATGCCAAATTTCTTTTTGAAGCTTTTGCTGAAATAATTCGGATCACTGTATCCAACTTCGTATGCAATCGTCGATAGCTTCATATTCCCCTTATGGATCAGTTCCTTAGCCTTCTTCATTCGGATATGGGTGATGTGATCCAGCACCGAATAACCGGATTCCTTGCGGAATACGCGCCGCAAATAGCTGGGGTCCACGAATAAGATGGCAGCAACAGCCTCAACGGATAACTCTTCTTCGGTGTAATGTTGTTCAATATATGCTTTTGCATCACTGTAAAGCTTATAAGACTTGGTTTGTCTTGTGCTCTCCGTCAAGCCAATCAGCCGTTCGAAAAAGCTCAGCAACCAAACCTCTATCTCATCCCAGGTCACACACCCGCGGAGATTCTTGTCAGGAGACGACCCAGTCAGATTCTCCAGCAGATGCTCTGAGGCTACTCCCCGCTCTCCGGCAAAGGACAGTCCGATCGAGACCAGCCCCATAAGCATCGTGTAGACGTATTCGCTGTTCAAATCATGGGAGCGAAGCGATTGAATGGCGCGCTTTACCTCACTTAATGTGTCCTGGTCACTAAGTCGCAACGAGATCAGGATACTCTCCTGAATCGCGGCTGCAGGGTATTGCTTGTTATTGACATCAGCACTCTGCAGAGCAGCCTGTGCTTCTTCGGGCGATTCTTGGAGCTTCGGCAGCTTCGGCTGAATCCGTTCCAGCATGGCCGCAAGTTCCTCCCGATTAAATGGTTTTAACAAATAATCATGAACGCCCAGACGAACCGCTTGCTGGACATACTCAAATTCATTGTGGCCTGTCACGAAGACAATCGTCATCTCCGAGAAACGTATCTTCAGTTGCTCTGCAAGCTCAAAGCCGTTCATGAACGGCATATTGATATCAATCAAGGCCAGATGAGGGCGATGAATCTCTGCTTCCTCCAGCGCTTCTTTGCCATTGCGGGCTTCGCAGCATACCATGTAGCCATAGTCTTCCCAATCCATTTTCATCCGTAAATAATCTCGAAACAAGGGTTCATCGTCCACGATCATAATCCGGTACATCCGCTTTCCCTCCTGTTTTTCCGCCTGGAACAGTAATATCCACCCTTGTTCCTTTTCCCTCTTCACTGAATATGGTTAAACCGTATTTTGCTCCAAAATACAATTTTATTCGCTCCTGAACACTATAAACCCCGATGGATTTAACCACCTTGTCCTCCTCTTGGAAGCAACAAGCCTCTTTCAGCTGCTCCTCACTCATTCCCACTCCGTCGTCCTCCACGCGGAGGATGATCTTCTCCTTCTCTTTCACTGCGGAGATTACAATGAGTCCACGCTCCCCTTTGGTCTTCAGGCCATGATAGATAGCGTTCTCCACCAACGGCTGGAGCGATAACTTCGGAATCGGCGTGTTCCGCAGTTCTTGCGGGATACGAATCTCATACTGGAACACATCGGGGTATCTCATCTGCATGATGGACAAATAGTCGGTAGTCATCTTGATTTCCTGATCCAGAATAATGAGCTCACGGCCCTTGCTAAGCACCACCCGATAAAAATCTGCCAAGGCCTTGGTTGTATCCCGTGCCTCCTGATTACGATCCATATCATTCAGAATATAAATCGTATCCAGCGTATTGTACAAAAAGTGCGGCTTCACCTGAGAAGTAATCAATGCCAGCTCATATTCTCGCTTCCGCTTCTGTTCCTTCTCCTTATTCTGCAGCAGCTCCTGAATCTGCTTGATCATGGAATTAAACACACGGGAAATCAAACCGATTTCGTCATTGGTGTGAACTGGTGCTTCTACATACAGGTTACCGTCCATGACCCGGCGCATTCTTTTCGTCAAATCCTGCAGTGGATTCAGGACCACCTTGGAGAGAAAATGGGCCCCCAGCAAAGACAACAGAAGACAGGTGAAGCCGATCAGAATTGTGAGCTTTGTGTTTTTTCCAACATCCTTTGTCAGAACATCCAGGTCCGCTACATTAAGCAGCTTCCACTGCATCCCCGGATAATCTGTAACCGTAATTAGTCTCTTGCCATCTGTATTTCGGGTAGCCGTCTCTGTTTGATCTGATGTTGATTTGAGCAGCGCAAGCTCTGTTGGATTCGTAATTGGGGTCAGTACTTGCTCCTTGTCCGGGCTGGCCACGATGATCCGGCGCTCGTCCACGAGAAAATAGTTCTTTTGATTAATATTGTTCCCGCTTACAAGAGAAGCTGACAGGGTAGGCTCTTTAATAATTAGGAATAACGTGCCATAGCGTTCCCCAGTGTTGATGTTAATAACTACCTTTCCTAGTGTTAGAACAGGTACATCAGGATTTGGTGTCATGTAATTCCTTTTCTGCATAGGAAACCAGTAAGCTGAGCCATAGTTGCCCTGTTTCAGCAGTTCCTCAGGAACGCCACTGCGAATGGCTTCGCTTTCATCATTTCGTGCTGGATAGGACGTATAAATTTTACCGTTACTGTCAATGAAAACGGCTGCATCTGTTTCCGCGAACAATGACAGATCAATCGCCAAGCGGCTCTGCATCGTCAACCGGAATTGATTCTCCTCTACAGCTGTTCGTTCAATGGGAAAGTTATCGTATAACCGGTTCACATCCGTGACCAGCATATTGGAGCAAATCTCCATATTTTTCGTAATGGAATCCAGCTTATTGATAATCAGACTCGATTGATCAATTACATCATTAACGCTACGATTGATGAGAGAACGGCTAAAAATCTCACTGGATACCACTCCCAAAATGCTAAGCGACACGACAATTAAAGGTATAAAGACAGTCAGCAGCTTGCTCTTGAACGTCATTCCACTGAACCATTTCCAAATTATCCGCTTAATCTTCATCTCTTCCTCTCCCTTGCTGACATTCCGCATTGCTTATTATAACGGATCGTGTCTATAAAGTATTAAATCATTTGCCTGTCAAGAGGGCTTCTGCTATAGTAGGCAGCGATAATGTAACAGGGAGAGACGGACACATGGAACTACGGCAACTCGAATATTTTAAAGCCATCTGCGATGAGCTACATTTTACGCGTGCGGCAGACAAGCTGGGTGTTACCCAGCCTACACTTAGTCATCAGATCAAGGCGCTGGAGGACGAGCTTGGCATACCGCTTTTTGACCGGATTGGTAAGAAAATTGCCATCACAGCAGCTGGATCTATACTTTATAATCATGCGTGCACCATCTTCAATGTAATGCATAGCGCCAAGGAACAATTGGAAGAATTACAGGATGGCGAACGCGGCACCATTACGATCGGCTCCCTTCCAGGCGAACTGAATCATCTCGTATCACTGCTACTGGTGGAGTTCAATCGCCAATTTCCAAAGATCAAGATCAGAATCGTAGCCGCTGAAAATGTCGTAGACCCCATCCTGCAAAATGAGATGGATATCGCTGTAACCATTCTTCCCATCGAAGACGACCGGTTAGAACATATTCCGCTTTATGAGGAACAATTTTATTTGACCGTGCCAGCCGGACATCCTTTAGCCGACTCGCCTTCTATTGAGTTTGCTGAGGTACAGAAGCTGCCGATCATCATGTTCCCTAAGGAGCACCGGTGCCGCCAGTTAATAGACGCCTCTTGTAGTACCTCCGGCTTCTCGCTGGAGCCATTCATCGAGACGAACACAATAGACTCTATTTTCAGCCTCATCAAATCGGGAGCAGGCGTTAGTGTCTTATCCAAATCGCTGATCCATCTGTACAATGACGGTAGTATTCGCGCCATCCCTATCATTCATCCCGTGTTAAGCCGGCAGGTAGCGATTATTCATAATCGCGGGAAGTTCCTGAGCCAACCGGTAAAGGCGTATCTCTCGATGCTGCAGGAATTTGTTCTAGAAAAGGGTATTGGGGATTCGGCCTTACAATCTGCAGGCAAGTAACTTTACTTGCGCCCGGTACGCGGTCTTCGCGGCCGGGCATTTTTGTGTTGGGGCACCAACGTTAAGATCATAAGTAACAATAGCTTGATGTAATAGAATGTAGTAACAAACAACGCCGATTGAAGAGTAACATTGCTTTAACCGCGCCCAAAGTGTACATAGCAGCATTTTTGTACCTTAATTCAGCTGCAACTAAAGATATAAGTTAAATAAGTGCATTTTTGTATGTTAAATTCCTCGAAATACGCTCTATGGGCTTATTCCTCCTAAAATAAGGTACAAAAATGCTCTTATTTTCCATTTTTCTCTTCTGAAGGGGAAATTAAGATACAAAATTGCACTTAATTGGGAATATAGAGCTATTTTCATTATTGAAAAGTATGCGCCATAGGATGAATACGGCCGAAAGCCCCAGGCTTCACTGGAGTGAAGCCGAGTCTTAGGTTTGAAGTCTGGGTTTGGGTTTGGGTTTGGGTTTGGGTTTGGGTTTGGGTTTGGGTTTGGGTTTGGGTTTGGGTTTGGGTTTGGGTTTGGGTTTGGGTTTGGGTTTGCACTTTAGGTTTGTGCTTTAGGTTTGGACTTTAAAGTTTGTGCTTTAGATTTGTGCTTTAGATTTGTGCTTAGGTTTGTGCTTAGGTTTGTGCTTTAGGTTTGGACTTTAAAGTTTGTGCTTTAGATTTGTGCTTTAGATTTGTGCTTTAGATTTGTGCTTAGGTTTGTGCTTAGGTTTGTGCTTTAGGTTTGGACTTTAAAGTTTGTGCTTTAGATTTGTGC